>NZ_JBITTC010000001.1:0-912155 GCF_044541565.1 Streptomyces sp. NPDC085596
AGAAGTGCTCCTTAGAAAGGAGGTGATCCAGCCGCACCTTCCGGTACGGCTACCTTGTTACGACTTCGTCCCAATCGCCAGTCCCACCTTCGACAGCTCCCTCCCACAAGGGGTTGGGCCACCGGCTTCGGGTGTTACCGACTTTCGTGACGTGACGGGCGGTGTGTACAAGGCCCGGGAACGTATTCACCGCAGCAATGCTGATCTGCGATTACTAGCAACTCCGACTTCATGGGGTCGAGTTGCAGACCCCAATCCGAACTGAGACAGGCTTTTTGAGATTCGCTCCGCCTCACGGCTTCGCAGCTCATTGTACCTGCCATTGTAGCACGTGTGCAGCCCAAGACATAAGGGGCATGATGACTTGACGTCGTCCCCACCTTCCTCCGAGTTGACCCCGGCAGTCTCCTGTGAGTCCCCATCACCCCGAAGGGCATGCTGGCAACACAGAACAAGGGTTGCGCTCGTTGCGGGACTTAACCCAACATCTCACGACACGAGCTGACGACAGCCATGCACCACCTGTACACCGACCACAAGGGGGGCACCATCTCTGATGCTTTCCGGTGTATGTCAAGCCTTGGTAAGGTTCTTCGCGTTGCGTCGAATTAAGCCACATGCTCCGCTGCTTGTGCGGGCCCCCGTCAATTCCTTTGAGTTTTAGCCTTGCGGCCGTACTCCCCAGGCGGGGAACTTAATGCGTTAGCTGCGGCACCGACGACGTGGAATGTCGCCAACACCTAGTTCCCACCGTTTACGGCGTGGACTACCAGGGTATCTAATCCTGTTCGCTCCCCACGCTTTCGCTCCTCAGCGTCAGTAATGGCCCAGAGATCCGCCTTCGCCACCGGTGTTCCTCCTGATATCTGCGCATTTCACCGCTACACCAGGAATTCCGATCTCCCCTACCACACTCTAGCTAGCCCGTATCGACTGCAGACCCGAGGTTAAGCCTCGGGCTTTCACAATCGACGTGACAAGCCGCCTACGAGCTCTTTACGCCCAATAATTCCGGACAACGCTTGCGCCCTACGTATTACCGCGGCTGCTGGCACGTAGTTAGCCGGCGCTTCTTCTGCAGGTACCGTCACTTTCGCTTCTTCCCTGCTGAAAGAGGTTTACAACCCGAAGGCCGTCATCCCTCACGCGGCGTCGCTGCATCAGGCTTTCGCCCATTGTGCAATATTCCCCACTGCTGCCTCCCGTAGGAGTCTGGGCCGTGTCTCAGTCCCAGTGTGGCCGGTCGCCCTCTCAGGCCGGCTACCCGTCGTCGCCTTGGTGAGCCATTACCTCACCAACAAGCTGATAGGCCGCGGGCTCATCCTTCACCGCCGGAGCTTTTAACCACAGACCATGCGGTCCGCAGTGTTATCCGGTATTAGACCCCGTTTCCAGGGCTTGTCCCAGAGTGAAGGGCAGATTGCCCACGTGTTACTCACCCGTTCGCCACTAATCCCCACCGAAGTGGTTCATCGTTCGACTTGCATGTGTTAAGCACGCCGCCAGCGTTCGTCCTGAGCCAGGATCAAACTCTCCGTGAATGTTTTCCCGTAATCGGGACTACACACACGAGAGCGGAACCACCGGAGGAATAGTCCGATGGTTCACAGCGTCCTCGCTGTGTTTTTTCAAAGGAACCTCGTCCCAGCAGATGCTGGAGACGGGGTTATCAACATATCTGGCGTTGATTTTTGGCACGCTGTTGAGTTCTCAAGGAACGGTCGCTTCCTTTGTACTCACCCTCTCGGGCTTTCCTCCGGGCTTCCCTTCGGTGTTTCCGACTCTATCAGATCGTTTTCCGATCCGATTTCCTCGGTGCTTTCCAGGTTCTCACTTCGGCGTTTCCGCTTCCGTGTTTCCCTTTCCGGCGGTTCCGACTCTATCAGATCCTTTCGGCGTCTGATTCCCAGTCGGAGTGGGATTGCCTTGGGCTTTTCGACTTTCGCCGTTCGGCCTTTCGACATTCACTACGTTAGTCGATCTCCGCTGCGACTCATAATCGAGTCTCGCGGAGTCGAATTCGGACGTGCGGGCACGCCGAAATCATCCCCGCCAGGGGAAGTCGTAGGTAGTGGGTGGTCGCTTCCGGCTGCAGGCGATTGCCGTACCCGGTTCAAGCGACTCGGGCTACATTACGCAGCTTCCAAGGGCGAGTCAACGTGACCTGCGTCTCGGTGCATGGGCCCGATAGGGGCTCACGGTGGGGTCGTCCGCGACCCAGAACCGCCAGGGATGGACTCCCCCGTCGCCGGCCACTCCGGTCCTCGGGCCGCTGCGTACCTGCTCGGGCGGGACGGGGGTGCCCGTGAGGATGCGGATCGGGGTGTCCGCCCGGGTGCAGGCGTCGGTGCCGTCGAGGGAGCGGTCGATGTCCAGGGCGGTCGCCAGCCGGGCCGGCCCCTTGGCCAGTTCCTTGTCGTTGCGGGCCGAAAGCCTGCGCTCGCGCGCCGGCTCGGCGCCCTCGACGATCTCGCCCGCGCGGAGCAGGACACCGCTCGCCGTGCCTTCGGGGCCGCAGACGAGGTTCATGCAGTGCCACATGCCGTAGGTGAAGTAGACGTACACATGGCCGGGCGGGCCGAACATCACGTCGTTGCGGGGGGTGCGGCCGCGGTAGGCGTGCGAGCCGGGGTCGTTCGGGCCGTCGTACGCCTCCACCTCGGTGAGGCGGAGGGCTATCGGACCGTCGGGAGTGCTGCGGATGAGGAGGCGGCCGAGGAGGTCGGGGGCGACCTCCAGTACGGGACGGTCGAAGAACTCCCGAGGCAGTGGCGTACGGTCCGGGGGCGTGATCATGCCCTCCGAGGGTAGTGCAGCCGCGTCGTCGTCCCCGCGGAACCGGTTGCGGCCGATTCGCGTTTGTACGGGTCGAGGGTCCATTCGTAAAGGGAGAGTCAATGGCGTTCAAGAAGCTGCTCGCGAGCCTGGGGGCCGGGGGCGCGTCCGTCGAGACGGTGCTGACCGAGGTCAACGTGGTGCCCGGTGGGGTCGTCCAGGGCGAGGTCCGTATCCAGGGCGGCTCGGTCAACCAGAACATCGAGGGTCTGTCCGTCGGCCTCCAGGCCAGGGTCGAGGTGGAGAGCGGCGACCAGGAGTACAAGCAGGACGTCGAGTTCACCAAGGTGCGGCTCGGCGGTGCCTTCGAGCTCCAGGCCGGGGCCGTGCACGCGGTGCCGTTCGGGCTGGAGATCCCCTGGGAGACGCCCGTCACGGTGATCGACGGGCAGGAGCTGCGCGGGATGCACATCGGGGTGACCACCGAGCTGCAGATCGCCCGCGCGGTGGACTCCTCCGACCTGGACCCGATCCACGTGCACCCGCTGCCCGCGCAGAAGGCGCTGCTGGACGCCTTCATCCAGCTGGGCTTCCGCTTCAAGAACGCCGACATGGAGCGCGGCCACATCCGGGGCACCCGGCAGCAGCTGCCGTTCTACCAGGAGATCGAGTTCCACCCGCCGTCGCAGTACCGGGGCCTGAACCAGGTCGAGATCAGCTTCGTCGCCGACGAGAACGCGATGGACGTCGTGCTGGAGATGGACAAGAAGCCGGGGCTGTTCAGCGAGGGCTCGGACACCTTCCGCTCCTTCCAGGTGGGCCTGCACGACTTCCACACCACCGACTGGGCCGGTTACCTCAACCAGTGGCTTTCCGAGGTCGGCAGCAAGCGGAACTGGTTCTAGGGTCGGAAGTCACGAAACGGAACGATCAGCAGGAGGTATCGACGTGACCGAGCTGAAGCGGCGGCCGCTCCCCCATGACTTCCATCCGCCCGTGCCGTCGTTCACGGTGACGAGCGAGGACATCGCCGAGGGCGGGACGCTGAAGGGCGCCCAGGTGCAGTCGGAGGGGAACACCTCTCCGCAGCTGAGCTGGTCCGGCTTCCCGCCGGAGACCAAGAGCTTCGCCGTGACCTGCTTCGATCCGGACGCGCCGACCGGCAGCGGATTCTGGCACTGGGTCGTCTTCGACATCCCGGCGTCGGTGACGGAGCTGCCGGCGGGCGCGGGCAGCGGTGACTTCGCGGGGCTGCCCAAGGGCGCCGTGCAGGCGCGCAACGACTACGGCTCGAAGGAGTTCGGCGGCGCGGCCCCGCCGCCCGGCGACGGTCCGCACCGGTACGTGTTCACGGTGTACGCGGTGGACGAGGACAAGCTGGGGATCGGCGCGGACGCCACTCCGGCGGTCGTCGGCTTCAATCTGCGCTTCCACACGCTGGCGCGCGCCCAGCTCATCGGGGAGTACGAGATTCCCGCGCAGGGCTGAGTGCCCCTTCGGTGTTTGCCCGCCCCTGGTCTTGGAATTGATCAGGGGCGGGCGCTTTTTATTTCGTTGTCCATCTCGATCCGCCCGTCCAGAGTTGATCCAGGTCCGCCGGGGGTGCGGACAGGCGCACGGGAGGTGGGCGGGATGCGTGGCACGTTGGTCCTGAACGCGAGTTTCGAGCCGCTGTCGACGGTGACGGTGAACCGCGCCGTCGTGCTGGTGCTCCAGGACAAGGCGGTGGTGGAGCAGGCGCACATCGGGCTGCGGATGCGCGGCACGGCGGTGGACATGCCGGCGCCGAGGGTGATCCGGCTGTGCAGATACGTAAGGGTGCCGTTCCGAAGACAAGCGCCGTGGTCGAGGCGGGGTGTGCTGGTGCGGGACCGGCACCGCTGCGCGTACTGCGGGCGGGCGGCGAGCACGGTGGACCATGTGGTGCCGCGGGCGCAGGGGGGTGCGGACTCCTGGCTGAACACGGTGGCGTCCTGCGCGGAGGACAATCACCGCAAGGCCGACCGGACGCCGCAGCAGGCGGGGATGCCGTTGCTGCGGCAGCCGTTCGAGCCGACACCGTCGGACGCGATGCTGCTGGCGCTGGGGTCGGACGACTTCGCCGCGCTGCCGGAGTGGCTGGCGCCGCCGGCCGCTGCGTAGGCCATACACGAGAAGGGGCCCGCTCTCCCGAGTCGGGAGGGCGGGCCCCTTCTCGTGGCCGGGTGTCGTGACGGCTCAGTCGATCGACGGCTTCTCGCGGCGGTCGGTGCCCGTCCCCTTGTTCTGCTGGGGTACGGCGCCACCGCCTCCGCCGCCTCCGCCCAGGTTGCCGAAGTTGCCCATGGCTCCGGAGAGGCCCTTGAGGGCGTCGCCGATCTCGCTGGGGACGATCCAGAGCTTGTTGGCGTTGCCCTCGGCGATCTTCGGGAGCATCTGGAGGTACTGGTAGGAGAGCAGCTTCTGGTCGGGGTCACCGGCGTGGATGGCCTCGAAGACGGTGCGGACGGCCTGGGCCTCGCCCTCGGCGCGGAGCGCGGCGGCCTTGGCCTCGCCCTCGGCGCGCAGGATCTGGGACTGCTTCTCGCCCTCGGCGGTGAGGATGGCGGCCTGGCGCGTGCCTTCGGCGGTGAGGATGGCGGCGCGCTTGTCGCGGTCGGCGCGCATCTGCTTCTCCATCGAGTCCTGGATGGAGGTGGGCGGCTCGATGGCCTTCAGCTCGACGCGGTTGACGCGGATGCCCCACTTGCCGGTGGCCTCGTCCAGTACCCCGCGCAGGGCCGCGTTGATCTCCTCGCGGGAGGTCAGGGTCCGCTCCAGGTCCATGCCACCGATGATGTTGCGCAGTGTGGTGACGGTGAGCTGCTCGATCGCCTGGATGTAGCTGGCGACCTCGTAGGTGGCGGCTCGGGCGTCGGTGACCTGGTAGTAGATGACGGTGTCGATGTTGACCACCAGGTTGTCCTGGGTGATCACCGGCTGGGGCGGGAACGGCACGACCTGTTCGCGCAGGTCGATGCGGTTGCGGATGGTGTCGATGAACGGGACGACGATGTTGAGGCCCGCGTTCAGGGTGCGTGTGTAGCGGCCGAAGCGCTCGACGATGGCGGCGCTGGCCTGTGGGATGACCTGGATGGTCTTGATCAGGGCGATGAAGACCAACACCACCAGAATGACCAGGACGATGATGACCGGTTCCATCGTGTTCCCCGTATCCCCTCTCCGCATCGGTGCCCGCGGCGGATGTCGTGGCTGTGAAGGATGCTGTGAAAGATCTTGCCGGTCGAGTCTGACAGACCGTCCGGCAACTCGTGTGCTGTTCGGTTCAGTTGAGTCGTGCGAGGTCAGGTCCGGGCCGGGCGCCCTCAGATGACGATCGCGGTGGCTCCCTCGATGTCCACGACGTCCACCTCCTGGCCGACGTCGTAGGCGCGGGCGGTGTCGAGGGCGCGGGCCGACCAGATCTCCCCGGCGAGTTTGACGCGTCCGCCGGAGCCGTCGACCCGTTCGAGGACGACGGCCTGTTTTCCCTTCAACGCGTCGATCCCGGTGGGCAGGTGGGGTCGCCGGCTGCCGTGGCGGGCCGCGATGGGGCGGACCACGGCGATGAGCGCGACCGAGACGATCACGAAGGCGAGGACCTGCACGACGATGCCGAAGCCGAGTCCGGCCGCGCCCGCGGCCACCAGCGCTCCGACCGCGAGCATGCCGAACTCGGGCATGGCGGTGACGACGAGCGGGATTCCGAGGGCCACGGCGACGACGAGCCACCACACCCATGCGTCTATGTCGTTCACACGGTCATGGTAGGTCCGGGGCCGGACCGCCGACAGGGTGCGAACGGACCGGTGGTGGCCGAAAGGAGCGGGTCAGCCCAGCGGGAGGCCGCGCGCGGTCCAGCGCTCGCCGGCCTGCTCGACGACGAGGGGGAGGCCGAAGCAGCGGGAGAGGTTGCGGGAGGTCAGTTCCAGCTCGATCGGTCCGGCGGCGAGCACCTTGCCCTGGCGGATCATGAGGACGTGGGTGAAGCCGGGGGCGATCTCCTCGACATGGTGGGTGACCATGATCATGGAGGGCGCGATGGGGTCGCGGGCGAGCCGGCCGAGGCGGCGGACGAGGTCCTCGCGGCCGCCGAGGTCGAGTCCGGCGGCGGGCTCGTCGAGGAGGAGCAGCTCGGGGTCGGTCATCAGGGCGCGGGCGATCAGGGTGCGCTTGCGCTCGCCCTCGGAGAGGGTGCCGAAGCGGCGGTCGAGGAAGTCGCTCATGCCGAGGCGGTCGAGGAAGGCACGGGCGCGCTGTTCGTCGACGTCCTCGTACTCCTCCTGCCAGCCCGCGGTCATGCCGTAGGCGGCGGTGAGGACGGTCTGGAGGACGGTCTGGCTCTTGGGGAGCTTCTCGGCCATGGCGATGCCGGCCACGCCGATGCGGGGGCGCAGTTCGAAGACGTCGACCTTGCCGAGGGTGTCGCCGAGGATGGTGGCGGTGCCGGTGGTGGGGAAGAGGTAGCTGGACGCGACGTTGAGGAGGGTGGTCTTGCCGGCGCCGTTGGGGCCGAGGATGACCCAGCGCTCGCCCTCCTTGACCGACCAGGAGACCTGGTCCACCAGAGCCCGGCCCTCACGGACCACGGATACGTCCTGAAGCTCCAGAACATCGCTCATGAGCGCGTTGTCTCCCCTTGCGTTGTGGCCGGTCTCGGCTGTCGCTTACGCCTGTGGCTCGGTCCGCCGCGCCGATGGGCGCAGCCCATATGAAATCTACGCCACGAGTGCCCCGCTCCATTCCATCGGTCCGGTCCTTAGGGTGGGGGCATGCTCACGGAACCGCGTTCAGGACGCCTTGCCGCATGGGGAAATGCCCTGTTGGCCGGACTTGTCTCGCCGGATGACGCCGTACTCGCCGCTGTGGGCGAGGACGCGGTGCACCGGGTGGCCGGACTGCCCGGTGAGAACGGGGTGGTGGGGCTCACGTTGGCGCTGGGCCGGCTGCGGGCGCTCGGGGTGAGCGGACTGCGGGTGGCGCTGCCCGCGCCGGGGCATCCGCTGGGCCTGAGCGGTCCGCCGGAGTTCAACGCACGGGCGCTGGCCGCCGGGGAGGCGGTGATCTGCACCGGGGCCGCCTTCGGGCTGGTGCCGGAGGTCTCCGAGGCGGGGCCGGCGGGCGATGTGCACGTGGAGGTGGTGTGGCACGTGCTTGAGGTACGGGAGGCCCCGCCGGCCGATGTGCCCTCGCTCGGTGAGGCGGAGCGGGAGCTGGCGGAGGCGCTGCGGGAGGCCACCGAGGTGCTCTCCCGGCTGGACGTGGCCGGGTCGGGGCCGGTGGCCGCCGCGGCGATCGACGCGTACCGGGCGCGGGCCGAGCGGGACGGGGAGGTGCTGGCGCCGGGGTATCCGCCGCGTGCGGCACGGGTGTTGGAGCTGGCGGGGCGGGTGGGGCTGCTGGTCTCGCTGGCTCAGGAGCGGGGGCACGGGGGTGCGGTGAGTGCCTCGGAGATGGCCTCGCGCGCCGAGGCGCTGCGCCCGGTGGAGCGGACGGCCCGGCGGGCGCGGGTGGCGGCGTACAACTCCGTGGTGGAGGAGCGGGAGCGGGGGGTGCGCTGACGGGCCTCGGGCGCTGCTCAGCCGCTCGCTTCGTGGCGTACGGCCCACAGCGCGGCCTGGGTACGGTCGGCGAGGTCGAGTTTCATCAGGATGTTGGAGACGTGCGTCTTGACGGTCTTCTCGGAGAGGACCAGGGCGCGGGCTATCTCCCGGTTGGAGCGGCCGTCGGCGATGAGGCCGAGCACCTCGCGCTCCCGTTCGGTGAGTGAACCTCCCCTGCCCTGGCCCGAGTTGGCCTCTTCCTGGGTGAGGATTGCGTCGGCCACCTCGGGCTGGAGCAGGACGTGGCCGGCGTGCACGGAGCGGATGGCGGCGGCGAGGGCGTCGGGGTCCACGTCCTTGTAGACGTACCCGGCGGCGCCCGCGCGCAGGGCCGGGACGACGGTACGCCGCTCGGTGAAGCTGGTGACGATCAGCACGCGGGCCGGGTTGCCGAGTTCGCGGAGCTTGCGCAGGGCGTCGATGCCGTCGGTGCCCGGCATGCGGACGTCCATCAGGATCACGGCGGGCCGCAGCTCCTCGGCGCGGGCGACTCCCTCGGCGCCGTCGGCGGCCTCGCCGACCACCTCGATGTCGTCCTGTACCTCCAGGAAGGTGCGCAGGCCGCGGCGGACGACCTGGTGGTCGTCGACGAGCAGCACCCTGATCGGGTCATCCACCGGGCACCTCCATCTCTATCCCGGTGCCCTTGCCGGGCGCCGATTCCACGGTGAGCGTGCCGCCGGCGCCGCTCGCCCGGTCCCGCATCGAGACCAGGCCGAGGTGGCGTCCGGCGCGGCGGACGGCGGTGGGGTCGAAGCCGCAGCCGTCGTCGGTGACGCGGAGGAGGGCTCCCCGGCCACGCCGTTCCACGTCGACATGGACGTGCTCGGCGCCGGAGTGGCGCAGGGCGTTGTGCAGGGCTTCCTGGGCGACTCTCAGCAGGGCTTCCTCCTGGGCGGCGGGCAGGGCGCGGAAGCCGTGGCCGGTGAAGGTGACGCGGGCGGTGTGGGCGCGGTCGAGGACCTGGATCTGGGTGCGCAGGGTGGCGAGGAGGCCGTCCTCGTCCAGGGCGGCGGGGCGCAACTCGACCACGGCGGCGCGCAGTTCTTCGGCGGCTTCGGCGGCGAGGGCGGCGACCTGGTGGAGTTCCTCCTTGGCGCGGGAGGGGTCGCGGTCGACTAGGGCGGTGGCGGCCTGGGCGGTCAGGCGCAGCGAGAACAGCTTCTGGCTCACGGCGTCGTGGAGTTCGTGGGCGAGGCGGGAGCGTTCCTCCGCGATGGTCAGCTCGCGGCTGCGCTCGTAGAGGCGGGCGTTGGTGAGGGCGATGGCGGCGTGCTGGGCGAGGATGCCGAGGAGGGACTGGTCCTCCTCGGTGAAGCCGCAACCGCCTTGTGGTTTGGGGCAGTTCTTGTTGGCCAGGAAGAGGGCGCCGATGATCTCGTCCCCGTCCCGGATGGGCAGGCCGAGGAAGTCGGCCAGTTCGGGGTGGGCGTCCGGCCAGCCCTCGAAGCGGGGGTCCTCGCGCACGTCGCCCAGGCGCACCGGGCGGCCCTCGCGCAGCATGGCGGCGAGGATGCCGTGCTGGCGGGGCAGCGGGCCGATGGCCTTCCACTGCGCGTCGCTGACGCCGTCGACGACGAACTGGGCGAAGCCCCCGTGGTCGTCGGGGACGCCGAGGGCCGCGTACTGGGCGTCGAGCAGCTCGCGGGCGGAGGCGACGATCGTCTTGAGGACGTCGCGCACCTCCAGATGCCTGCTCATGGCCAGCAGCGCGGAGCTCACCGCGGCGAGACCGGACCCGGGACCTTGACTCATGCCCTCACGGTACCGGCGAGGTGCGACGGCCGGATCGGCCTGTGGACAGCGGTCACCGGGCCGCTGGGCCTAGGGCGGCGGGCGTAGGTCCTCGGGACTGGGGCTCGTGGCCCCGGCCGGGTGGCGTACGCCCAAGGGACCTCGGGTTCTGCGGCTCGCGGCCGAGGTGGGCGGGGCGGTGCCGTTCCTAGGTTGTGGATGACCGCCCGCCGGGGGCGGCCGACTGCGAGGGGATGGTTCTCATGCCGGTGGCGATCGTCACGGGGGCGTCGAAGGGGCTGGGGCGGGCACTTGCCGG
This sequence comes from Streptomyces sp. NPDC085596, assembly GCF_044541565.1. NCBI lineage: Bacteria > Bacillati > Actinomycetota > Actinomycetes > Kitasatosporales > Streptomycetaceae > Streptomyces > Streptomyces sp. NPDC085596. The sequence goes on from NZ_JBITTC010000001.1 coordinate 10,450, forward strand.
GGCGCTGGCCGCGCGGGGCTGGGATCTGGTGCTGGACGCGCGGGGCGCGGGTCCGTTGCGGGTGGCCGAGGAGGAGGTGGCCGGGTTCGGGGTGCGGGTGGTGGCGCTGGCCGGTGATGTGACGGACGGCGCGCACCGGGCCGCGCTGGTGGCGGCCGCGCGGGGGCTGGGCGGCGTGGATCTGCTGGTGAGCAACGCGTCCGCGCTGGGCGCCGAGCCGCTGGTGCCACTGGCGGAGCTGCCGCCGGCGGGGCTGCGCCGGGCGCTGGAGGTGAACGTGGTGGCGGCGCTCGGCCTGGTCCAGGAGGCGCTGGAGCCGCTGCGGGCGTCGGCTTCGGGTGCCGTGATCGCGGTCAGCTCGGATGCGGCGGTGGAGGCGTACGGGACGTGGGGCGGGTACGGCGCCTCCAAGGCGGCGCTGGACCGGCTGATGGCGGTGCTGGGCGTGGAGGAGCCGGCGTTGCGGGTGTGGGCGGTGGACCCCGGCGACATGGCGACGGACCTGTACGCGGCGGCCGTGCCGGACGATCCGGACCCGCGGCCGGAGCCCGGCGCGGTCGTACCGGCGTTCCTGCGGCTGCTGGACGAGCGGCCCGCGAGCGGGCGGTACACGGCCTCGGCGCCGGCGGTGGGCCGGTGAGCCCGGCGGCGGGGGTCGGCGGGGTGGCCGGGGCGTGGCAGGTGCCCGAGGAGTTGTCCGCGCGGGTTCCGGCCGAGCAGCGGGGGCCGGGGCTGGACCGGGGCGCCGTACGGCTGCTGGTGTCGCGCGGGACGGCGGTGTCGCATCACGGGTTCGGTGAGCTGCCGGGGCTGCTGCGGGCCGGGGACGTGCTGGTGGTGAACACCTCGTCCACGCGGGCGGCGGCGGTGAACGGGCGGATCGGGCACGCGCGCGTGGTGGTGCACTTCTCCACGCGCGGGGACGACGGGCGGTGGGCGGTCGAGGTACGGGAACCGGACGGACGAGGTACAACGCGCGCGCGGGCGGGCGGGCCCGCGCAGACGAAGGTGTGGCTGCCGGGCGGGACGCGGCTGGTCCTGGAGGAGCCGCTGGACGGGGGCGGGGAGCGGCTGTGGTGGGCGCGGGCGGTGGGCGCTTCCGTGGCGCGGGTGCTGCGGGAGCACGGGCGGCCGATCCGGTACGCGTACACGGAGCGGGACCAGCCGCTGTCGGCGTACCAGACGGTGTTCGCGTTGCCTTCGCCGGACGGGACCGGCAGTGCGGAGATGCCGAGTGCGGCACGGCCGTTCACGGCGCGGCTGGTGGCGGAGCTGGTGAGCCGGGGGGTGTGGTTCGCTCCGGTGCGGCTGGACACGGGGGTGGCGTCGGCGGAGGCGCACGAGCCGCCGTATCCGGAGCGGTTCGCGGTGCCGGAGGCGTCGGCGCGGTTGCTCGGGGCGGCGCGGGCCGGGGGCGGGCGGGTGATCGCGGTGGGGACGACGGCGGTGCGGGCGGTGGAGTCGGCCGCGGGGCCTGACGGGGTGGTGCGGGCGGCCGCCGGGTGGACGGATCTGGTGGTCACGCCGGGGCGTGGGGTGCGGGTGGTGGACGGGCTGCTGACCGGGCTGCACGAGCCGGAGGCGTCGCATCTGCTGATGCTTCAGGCGGTGGCCGGAGAGGCCGCGGTGCGCCGGGCGTACGCCGAGGCGGTGCGCGGTCGGTACCTGTGGCACGAGTTCGGGGATGCCCATCTACTGCTGCCCGAAGGGTTTGCTTACGCATAGCAGCACGCCGCGACCTCTGAGTGACATCAGGCCCGTACCGGTGTGAGCCCTCGCATAGGGCGCACATCACTTACGAACGGACATAGGAGACAGAGTACCCCTAGATGAACGGGGCGGATGGGCTGATCTGTCCCGTTTTACCCAGACCTGATCCACTACCGCGCTTCGTACGTCACATCATTGCCAGGGCATTTTGCGGCCGCTAAGAATTGCTCATGTCGCTCAGCGCCGCGGTTCACCCCGCGGCGTTCGTGCTGGAGGAACCGATTCCCCCGGCGGATGCGAGAGCGACCTCCGCGCTATTCGAAGAGGTCCATCAAGCTATGCCTAAGAACATCCTGAATCGTCGTCTCAGTCGTCCGCTCGAGAAGTTCTCCGCGCTGAACAAGCAGCACAAGATCGCCATCGCCGGTGTCAGCACCCTCGGTGCCGCCGCCATCGCGCTGTCCGCCGTCCCCGGCGGCGCCGCGACCGTGGCCACCGGTGTCCCGGCCGCGTCCACCAAGCAGGTGGCGGCCGAGCACAGCCAGGTCCGTGACCTCGACGCCACGCTCAGCAGCCCGCTGACGAGCGAGAAGGTCAAGCTCGACTCCATCGAGGCCAAGCAGAAGGCCGCTGCCGCGAAGCAGCACACCGCCGACGCCGCGAAGAAGAAGGCCGCCGAGCGCAAGGCCACCGAGTCGCGCTCCGCCAAGGAGACCGCGAACCGGTCCGCGAAGCGTCCCCAGATGGAGACGGTCGCCGCGAAGACCTACCGCAACAACCTCGACGGCTGGATCCGCCAGTCCCTCGACATCATGCACGCCAAGGGCATCCCGGGCAGCTACCACGGCCTGCACAAGAACATCATGCGTGAGTCCTCGGGCAACCCGCGTGCCATCAACGGCTGGGACATCAACGCCATCAACGGCGTCCCGTCCAAGGGTCTTCTCCAGGTGATCCCGCCGACGTTCTCCACGTACCACGTGAAGGGCACCTCCTGGAACATCTACGACCCGGTCGCCAACATCACCGCCGCCGCCAACTACGCGGCGCACCGGTACGGCACGATCGACAACGTCAACAGCGCGTACTGAGGTCGGCGCGGACCTCTGAGACGGCGCGGAAGGGCGGCACCCGAACGGGGTGCCGCCCTTCACGTGACTCTCGGAAAACCGCAGGCCCTCGAAAGGCGCCGTTACTTGCGCATGACCTCGGGCTCGTGCCGCCGCAGGAAGCGCGAGACGAGGAAGCCGCAGGCCACCCCGAGCGCGATCAACGCGACCATGTCCATGCCCCAGGCCGCCGCCGAGTGGTCCCACAGCGGGTCGGTGCTGGTCGGGTCGTCATTGTTCGGCGCGATGTTGTTGAAGTCCAGCGTGGTGCCGGCCGCGGCCACCGCCCAGCGGGACGGCATCAGATACGAGAACTCGTTGACACCGGGCGTGCCGTGCAGGGTGAACAGGCAGCCGGTGAACACGACCTGGATGATCGCGAACATCACCAGCAGCGGCATGGTCTTCTCCGCGGTCTTCACCAGCGACGAGATGACCAGGCCGAACATCATCGAAGTGAAGCCCAGCGCCATGATCGGCAGGCACAGCTCGAACAGCGTCGAGCCGCCGAAGACGACTCCCCGGTCCGGGATCTCCCGGCTGGCGAAGCCGATCAGGCCCACCATCAGGCCCTGGAGCACCGTGACGGCGCCCAGGACGACCACCTTGGACATCAGGTAGGCCGAGCGGGACAGGCCGGTCGCACGCTCCCGCTCGTAGATCACCCGCTCCTTGATCAGCTCGCGGACCGAGTTCGCCGCGCCCGCGAAGCAGGCGCCGACCGCGAGGATCAGCAGGACGGTCGTCGCCGTGCCGTTCGGTACGTGCAGGCCGGTCCTGGGGTTGACCGGGTTGACCAGCAGCCCCTTCTCGTGGTCGATCAGCAGGCTGACCGCGCCGAGCACGGCCGGCAGGATCACCGTCAGCGCCAGGAAGCCCTTGTCTGAGCCGATGACCGCCACGTACCGCCGGACCAGCGTCAGCAGCTGGGAGCCCCAGCTCTGCGGCTTGGGCGGCTTGACCGCCTGCGGCGGGGGCGCGGTGACGGACTGGGCGGCGACCGCGTCGAGGTCGGCGGCGTACATCTGGTAGTGCTGCGAGCCCTTCCAGCGGCCCGCCCAGTCGTAGTCGCGGTAGTTCTCGAAGGCGGAGAAGATGTCGGCCCAGGTGTCGTAGCCGAAGAAGTTCAGCGCCTCCTCCGGCGGGCCGAAGTAGGCCACCGCGCCGCCCGGCGCCATCACCAGCAGCTTGTCGCAGAGTGCCAGCTCGGCGACGGAGTGGGTGACGACCAGGACCGTGCGGCCGTCGTCGGCGAGGCCGCGCAGCAGCTGCATGACATCGCGGTCCATGCCGGGGTCCAGGCCCGACGTCGGCTCGTCCAGGAAGATCAGCGAGGGCTTGGTCAGCAGCTCCAGGGCGACGGAGACGCGCTTGCGCTGGCCGCCGGAGAGGGACGTGATCTTCTTGTTCTTGTGGATGTCGAGCTTCAGCTCGCGCAGCACCTCGTCGATGCGGGCGTCGCGCTCGGCGGGCGTGGTGTCGGCGGGGAAGCGCAGCTTGGCCGCGTACTTCAGCGCCTTCCGTACGCTCAGCTCCTTGTGCAGGATGTCGTCCTGCGGGACCAGGCCGATGCGCTGACGCAGCTCGGCGAACTGCTTGTACAGGTTCCGGTTGTCGTAGAGCACCTCGCCCTCGTTGGCGGGGCGGTAGCCGGTGAGCGCCTTGAGCAGGGTGGACTTGCCGGAGCCGGACGGGCCGATGACCGCGATCAGGGACTTCTCGGGGGCACCGAAGGACACGTCCCGCAGGATCTGCTTGCCGCCGTCGACCGTGACGGTGAGGTGGCGGGCGGAGAAGGACACCTCACCGGTGTCGACGAACTCCTCGAGCCGGTCGCCGACGATGCGGAAGGCCGAGTGGCCGACGCCGACGATGTCGTCCGGGCCGAGGACCGCGGTGCCGCCCTTGGCGATCGGCTGGCCGTTGACGTACGTGCCGTTGTGGGAGCCGAGGTCGCGGATCTCGAAGCGGCCCTCGGGCGTCGTCTGGAACTCGGCGTGGTGCCGGGAGACCTGGAGGTCGGAGACGACGAGGTCGTTGTCGAGCGAACGGCCGATGCGCATGACATGGCCGAGGGCGAACTGGTGGAACGTGGTCGGGCTGCGGTCGCCGTGGGCGGCCTGCTCGGGCGTGCCGGGGGCGCCGCCCTGCTGGTGCGGGAAGGCCGGGGCCTGCTGCGGGCCGCTGTGCCACTCGGCGGCCTGCGGCTGCGCCGCCGCCTGCGGTACGGCCTGGGTCTGCTGGGCCCAGGTCGCGGACTGGGCTGCGTACGGCGCGGCCTGCGCGGCGTCGGCCGCCGTCAGGTTCAGCCGCGGGCCGTCGGTCGCGTTGCCGAGGTGCACGGCCGTGCCGGCGCCCAGCTCCGTCTGGCCCACGCGGTGGCCCTGCACGAAGGTGCCGTTGGTGCTGCCGTGGTCCTCGATGACCCAGGTGTGGCCGTTGAAACGGACCGTGGCGTGTCGCCAGGACACCCTGGCGTCGTCGAAGACGATGTCGCCCTGCGGATCACGTCCGAGGGCGTAAGACCTGGACGGATCGAGCGTCCAGGTCTGTCCGTTTGTTTCCAGTACGAGTTCCGGCACTCCATGCCCCACTGAGTTGTCCCCCGAATTGCCCCCGACACGGGGAGTCTAGGGATGTCGAACATCGTGGGGAACTATTCCAGGCGCGGGCCCCCAACTGGTAGTCGGGCGTGTGTGCGCAGACGGTTCGGGGGGCGGATACCGGTGCGGAGGGGGGTATTTGACCCCGACTGGGACACGGGCCCGCCGACCGGCCGTCCAACGGCGGCCCCGAGCACGGGACTTAGGTGCCGGTGACCAGGCCATAGGGTCGTGTGCCGGTAGGCGGCAAAGGAGCGTCGAAGCCATGACCGACTTCGTCCGTGCTGGTCGGCTCTTCAGAGTGGTCCGTTTCGATCCTTCGCACCGGCAGTTGATGCTGAGGAGCGAGGCGCTCGCCATGGATGAGACCACCACGCGCGTGGAGGTCTGCATCGGCCACGTGGAGTTGATGTTCCTCAGGCCGTACTACCGGGACGGCCTGCACATCAGGCGCGCCACCGAGGCGGAGTTCGCCGAGCTGAGCGAGCGGCACGGGCTGTCGGCCGACGACGCCCGGTGGACGTGGATGATCGCGGACGACGGCAGCTTCGTGGTCGGGGGTGCGCCCAGCTGGCGTGAGGCGGAGTACTCCCTGATGGACAGGGAGTCGCTGTTCGACTTCTCGAAGTCGTGGCCGCCGCCGTACCCGGCCGAGTGGGGGTCCGTGGAGTGAGCGTGCCGGACCGGCGCTGAGGCGCGGGGCCGGGGATGCGGGGCCGTCGGGCGATCCTTCGCCGGGCGGCCCCGCCGCGTCGGGCGGCAAGCGCCGAGCACCCTCCCCGCCGGGCCCCGTCCGGTTGGCGGACCTGTCGGGCGATGGGCCGCGGGTGCCGGATACGGTGGTGGGACCATGAGCGCTTCGCAGATCGTCGCTTCGCAGACCGCTGAGGTCCCCACTCTTCTTGTCAAGATATTCGGCAAGGACCGGCCCGGCATCACGGCCGGGCTCTTCGACACCCTTGCCGCCTTCCAGGTCGACGTGGTCGACATCGAGCAGGTCGTGACCCGGGGCAGGCTGGTGCTGTGCGCGCTGGTCACACAGCCCGCCGACGGGCTGGAGGGTGATCTCCGGTCGACCGTGCACAGCTGGGCCGAGTCGATGAAGATGCAGGCCGAGATCATCTCGGGCCACGGCGACAACCGTCCGCGCGGTGTCGGCCGCTCCCTGGTGACGGTGCTCGGGCATCCCCTGACCGCCGAGTCGACGGCGGCCATCGCGGCGCGGATCGCCAAGGCCGGCGGCAACATCGACCGTATCTTCCGGCTCGCCAAGTACCCGGTGACGGCGGTGGAGTTCGCCGTGTCCGGCGTGGAGACGGAGCCGCTGCGCACCGCGCTGGCGGCGAGCGCCTCGGCGCTCGGGGTCGACATCGCCGTGGTCTCGGCGGGCCTGCACCGGCGGGCGCAGCGGCTGGTGGTCATGGACGTGGACTCGACCCTGATCCAGGACGAGGTCATCGAGATGTTCGCCGCGCACGCGGGCTGTGAGGCCGAGGTCGCCGAGGTGACGGCGGCGGCGATGCGCGGGGAGCTGGACTTCGAGCAGTCGCTGCACGCGCGGGTGGCCCTGCTGAAGGGGCTGGACGCCTCGGTGGTGGACAAGGTCCGCGAGGAGGTCCGGCTGACGCCGGGCGCGCGGACGCTGATCCGCACGCTGAAGCGCCTGGGCTACCAGGTCGGGGTGGTCTCCGGTGGCTTCACCCAGGTCACGGATGCCTTGCAGGACCGGCTGGGGCTGGACTTCGCGCACGCCAACACGCTGGAGATCGTCGACGGGAAGCTGACCGGCCGGGTCACCGGTGAGGTCGTGGACCGGGCGGGCAAGGCGCGGCTGCTGCGCCGGTTCGCCGCCGAGGCGGGGGTGCCGCTGTCGCAGACGGTGGCGATCGGTGACGGCGCCAATGACCTGGACATGCTGAACGCGGCCGGTCTGGGCGTGGCCTTCAACGCCAAGCCGGTGGTCCGCGAGGCGGCGCACACGGCGGTGAACTTCCCCTTCCTCGACACCGTGCTCTATCTGCTGGGCGTCAGCCGGGAAGAGGTCGAGGCGGCCCAGACGCACGACGAGGACTGACACCGGGAACGACAGCGGAAGGGCCCGGAACCGCCGCGGTTCCGGGCCCTGCTCATGTCTCGGCAGATCACTCCGAGGGCGCCCAGTAGTCCACCAGCGTCGCCTTGCCCGGCTCCAGGTCCTTCCAGTCGCCGTCGAAGGTCAGCACCGCGAAGGCGGACGTGGGGAAGCCGCGTCGGTTCATCCGCTCACGGGCGTCGCCCTCGACGGTCCCGGCGAGGATCTCGGTCAGGTTGTGCACACCGGGGTTGTGGCCGATGAGGATCGCGTTCCGCACGTCGTCCGGGGTCTCGTTCAGCACGGCGATCAGCTCGCCGGGCGAGGCTTCGTAGACCCGGTCCTCATAGACCGTTTTCGGCCGGTGCTCCAGTTCGTGCACGGCGAGCTTCCAGGTCTCGCGGGTGCGCGCCGAGGTGGAGCAGACGGCCAGATCGAACGGGATACCGGTGTCACCCAGCCTGCTGCCTGCGACGGGGGCGTCCGCGCGGCCCCGGTCGGTGAGGGGGCGCTCGTGGTCGGAAACCTGGGGCCAGTCGGCTTTCGCATGGCGGAAGAGGACGATCCTGCGGGGTTCAGCGACGCTCATGTCACCCAGCTTCGCATGAAACAGGCCACCTGGCGCAGGGAGTTGACATGCGGATTCACCGGTACGAGCGGGTCGTCGGCTCAGTGCGCGACAAGCTGCCGGGCGCGCTCCAGTATGTGCGCGAGCGCGGGGTCGCCGCTCGCCGCGTGGGCGTCCGACGGGTTCATGATGAGCAGCAGGAGCGCGACGAACGCGAGCGTGGGCAGCGCCAGCGCCCACCAGGGCAGCCGGGCGGCGGCACCGGCGGGGTGGGACCGGGTGTGGGCGGGTACCGGCATGGTCGCCTCCGTCGCGCGTCAGGCGTCCGGGAACCTCTGTCCCCGTACCCCTCGAAGCTACGCGGTCACCGGCCGTCAACCCATCCGGGCTTCCACCCACTTGACCCTGATCCCCGCCCCCTAGGGGATGGTGGGGAAAGCCCCACCACCGGGCGCCCGGCCGAGCCGGGTCAGGGCGCGAGCATCATCGCGACGATGCCGATGACGACGAAGATGGCGAAGAACGAGCCGAAGACGATCAGCATCTTCTTCTGGCCGTTCTGCGGGTTCGGATCGAGCACAGGCTGCATGCCGCAAGTGTCCCACCCTCCCCCGCGCCGGAGCCCGCCGGGGGCGCCCTAAACAGCCCCTACCGCCCGGCCTCGTCCTCCACGATCCGGTCGCGCCCGGCGAGGAAACCGACCGCCATCTGCGGCAGCATCAGCGCCGCCATGAGCGCGATCGGCACGCCCCAGCCCCCGGTGCGCTGGTAGAGCACGCCGACCAGCAGCGGGCCGGGGATGGAGATCAGATACCCGGTGCTCTGGGCGAACGCGGACAGCTGGGCCACGCCCGGACCGGTGCGGGCCCGCATACCGACCATGGTGAGCGCGAGCGGGAAGGCGCAGTTGGCCACGCCGAGCAGTACCGCCCAGAGCCAGGCCCCGGCGGCGGGGGCGAGGTACAGCCCCGCGTAGCCGGCGAGGCCGCAGGCGCCCAGGACCAGCACGATGGGCCCCTGATGCGGCAGCCGGGTCGCCAGACGCGGGATGACGAAGGCCAGCGGGACGCCCATCACCATGGTGACCGCGAGCAGCACGCCCGCCGTACCGGCCGGGACCCCGGCGTCGCGGAAGATCTGCGGCATCCAGCCCATGGTGATGTACGCGGCGGTGGCCTGGAGGCCGAAGAAGACGGCGAGCGCCCAGGCGGTGCGGCTGCGGGCGATCCGCAGCCGGGGAGCCGCCTCCGCGCCCGGAACCGGCACCGGTGCGGGCACCCGCTCGCGCACCAGCGGCAGCCAGGGCAGTACGGCGACGGCCGCGAGGATCGCCCACACGGCGAGCCCGGACTGCCAGCGGCCGCCGAGGGCGCCGGTCAGGGGCACGGTGACGGCGGCGGCGGCCGAGGTGCCGAGGGCCAGCGCCATCGAGTACAGGCCGGTCATGGAGCCCACGCGGTCCGGGAACCAGCGCTTGACGATGACCGGCATCAGCACGTTGCTCACCGCGATGCCCATCAGGGCGAGCGCGCTGGCGGCCAGGAACCCGGCGGTGCTGCCGATGTAGGGCCGGATCAGCAGGCCGGCGGTGATGGCGGTCATGCCCGCGCAGACCACCGCGCCCGGTCCGAAGCGGCGGGCGAGGCGGGGTGCGGTGGCACCGAAGACGGCGAAGCACAGCGGGGGCACGGAGGTGAGCAGTCCGGCGACGCCGCCGCTCATGCCGAGCCCGTCGCGGACCTCCTCCAGGAGTGCGCCGAGGCTGGTGATGGCCGGGCGGAGGTTGACCGCGGCCAGCACGATGCCGACGACGACCAGGCGCACGGCCCAGGCGGGCGGCGCCGGAGCGGCGGTCGGTACGGGGGTCTCGGTGTCGGGGCGGTGCGGCACCGTCCGGGTCTCCTCAGCCATGAGGCCCATCATAGAATCATGGGATGATTGGTTGTCCATTCCGGAGCCGACTCCGTACGGGGCGCCCCGGTCCGGCCGGTTCGTACGGGCCGGAACTCACGTGCCAAGGTGAGCCATGCCTCTGAGCCACCCGCGCCGTTCGGCGCTGTCCGAACAGGTCATCGCCGAGCTGCGCGCCCAGATCACGTCCGGCGAGTGGCCGGTCGGCTCGCGCATCCCGACCGAGCCGGAGCTGGTCGAGCAGCTGGGCGTGGCCCGCAACACCGTCCGCGAGGCGGTACGCGCGCTCGCGCACAACGGCCTGCTGGACATCCGCCAGGGCTCCGGCACATACGTCGTGGCGACGAGCGAGCTGGCCGGGGTGATGCACCGCAGGTTCGCCGACGCCGATCCCCGGCACATCGCCGAGCTGCGGTCCACGCTGGAGTCGTCGGCGGCGCGGCTGGCGGCGGAGCGGCGTACGGAGAAGGACCTCAAGCAGCTGGACGCGCTGCTGACCCGGCGCGAGGAGGCGTGGGAGGCCGGGGAGGCGGAGGCGTTCGTGGCGGCCGACGCGACCTTCCACCTGGCCGTGGTGTCCGCGTCGCACAACGACGTGATGACGGCGATGTACGCGGACCTCGGCGAGGTGCTGCGGGACTGGCTGCGCGCGGACGTGGGCGCCGAGCTGGAGCCGCGGTCGTACATGGACCACACCCGGCTGGTGGACGCGATCCGCACCGGGGACGCGCGGGCGGCGGCCGCCGAGGCGGCGAGCTACCCCTTCCAGTGCCGCCCGGAGCCGGTCAGCCCGCCTTCTGGTGACTGATCCAGACCACCCGGATCTCCTTCCAGCACCGCCCGGCCAGCTTCACGGTCATGGCGGGCCCGGCGGCCACCGGCGCGCTGTCGGTGTCGATGTCCCACCAGCGGGCGCACTCGATGTGCAGCCGGACCCGGTCGATGTGCACGTAGGGGTTGTGGCAGTGGGCCACCACCTCGGAGCCGTCCACCTTCGTCCGGCAGGACGCGCCGAAGAGGTCGGGGGCGTGCGGCTTGCCGTCACCGGCGCGGGCGACTCCGCCGGGCAGGGCGAGGACCAGTGCCGCGGCCGCGGTCACCGGGGTCAGGCTGCGGGGAAGACGCACGTAGGGGACCTCCTCGGCCAGGGCTGCGGAGGGGGCGCGTGGAGCACGCGTACTACGAGGGTGCCCCGCCCTGTCCGGGACGGCCCGGCCGGTGAGCCGAACGGCTGAGCGGCTGAGCGGCTGAGCGGGGTGCCCCCGGCTCAGGTCGCCTCGCGGAGCATCGGGGCGGCCGGGGCCGTGGCCACGCCGAGGGCCAGCACCGCGGTTGCGGTGAGTGCGGCGGCCAGGTGGTCCGGGGGCATGAGGATGACCGTCCATGGATGGGCCTGACCGTTGCCGCCCGTGTTGCCGATGAGCATCATCGTGATCACCCATGCGACGGGAGTGATGGCCGCCACCTGATGGCCCGCTAGCCGGCGGGCGCAGAGCATCAGCCCGACCAGGAACGCGGTGTTGCGCCCGGCGGTGTTCGCGGTCGGGGCATCGAGGAGCACTGCGACGGCGTGCGCCACGGCGACCGTGGCCAGGACGGTGGTCAGGATCAGCGCCTGGTCGAAGCGGGCCACCGGACGGCTGCCCGAAGCCTCGGCGGCGGGGAGCCTGCTGCTGAGGCAGAACGCGAGCCCCATGCAAACCAGGAGCGGGGCGAAGAGCACCAGGGGCCGGGCGGCGTCGCTGCCCAGGGAAGGAAGATCGACCAGCGTGTCACCGGCCGCCGCGGTCAGCGCGGCGAAAGCCGCGAGAGCGGCGGCGAGGACCGTGAGCCATCGCGTTCTCAGCCACAGGCGCATCGGATCACTCCCCCTTCCTGGCGACGGCCGGCAGGGTCTCCGGAGCGGGCTCGCACCGCTGAAGCAGCGTGGCGTTGCGCGTGAACCACGACAGCTGCTTGTCCGGAGACAGCTTCGTCTCCCTGTTCACGACGGACATCACCTGGGGGTCCGCGGCCAGCTTCTGGCCGTGCTGCTGCTGGATCTCGTCGGCGCTCATGCCCGCCTTGACCATGAGCCAGGCGGCGAGCGTGCCCGCGTGGCCGGTCCGGACGTCGGACGTCTCGGGGCACGAGGGCATCGTCGGCAGCGCCGACGCAGCGATGCTCGCCTTCATGTCGACGTCAGTCATGTCGCGATAGAGGAACAGCTTCCACGTCCGCGCATCGGTACGGGCCGCCTCGGAGACGAACGCGAGTTCTTCCGGTGGCTCCATGCCCGCGTCGGCGAGGCGCGGCACGACCTCTTTCGCGGCATCGGACAGCGGCTCCAGGCTGCCGGCCGCTTCGACGGGGACGCAGATTCGGGGTGAGTTGCCCGCGCACACGGGCGGGTCGGCGCGGGGGCGCGGCGGCGGGTCACCGTTCCAGTCACGCACGGGAAGCACGGCCGAGACGGTGAACACGCTCAGGCAGACCAGGGATGCGGCGGTCGCGGCGCCGGCGCGTACGACGCGGGGGCTACGCCACCGGGCGATCTCGGCACTGACCAGGACAGCGGCCAGGATGCCTGTGGCCAGCACCATCGGGACCGCGAGCGCCACCGGGTTCATGGTGATGGTGAGGTCCCCGTAGGGGGCGTCGAGCCATCCGGTCAGTTCCCGCAGCCACATCGGGTCGACGACCGTGACCGGCATGACGAGGCACAGGTAGTCGACGACGAGGATCAGCGGTGTGGCCAGAATGCGCGGGAGCAGCATGCCGAGCCCGTAGCCCATGACGGTGTGGACGGTGATGAGGTACCCGGCCATGGCCAGTACGCCCGGGTGCGGCCAGTCATGTGCCGCGCCGGTGGCCAGGCGCACGGTCAGCAGGCACGCCAGGACCGCCGTCACTCCGAGGAGTACCACGGGCCACAGGGCGCTGAGCGCGATCGCGTATCTGCCGCGCACCGGTGCCAGCCGATGGACGCCCGCCCTCCTCAGCCGCCCGGCCTCCCACGCCGCGAAGGCCGCGCAGGCCGGGGCGTAGAAGGGCAGGGTGTGCCCGACCAGGGCGGTGTTGCCGGCCCAGTAGGCCGGTTCGTTCGCGGCCTCGTGGCTGCTGACGAGCCAGACCCACGCGAGGACCAGAGGCGCGACCCAGACGACGCTGGTGGTGCGCAGCGCTGTCGCTAAGCGCATGCGCCCTCCTCGTCCTGGACCGTGGCGTAGTACGCGGCTTCAGCGAGGCGGCCCGGCGCGGTGCCGGGCGGTGCCATGGCGTGGAACTCGCGTACCGCGCCGGCGAACCGGACGGTTCCGCCGTCGAGCACGACGACGTGGTCGTAGGTGTCCTCCAGATCGGCGACATCGTGGGTGGAGAGCAGTACGTGCTGGTCGAGCCCGGCGAGGATCTCGTGGAAGACGCGTCGCTGGCGCGGGTCCATGCCGGCGGTCGGCTCGTCCAGGAGAAGGACTTCGGCCTCGTGCACCAGTGACTGTGCGACGCCGACCCGGCGCTGCTGCCCGCCGGACAACCGGTGAACTTTCCGGCCGGCGAAGTCGGCGAGCTCGACCCGCTGGAGAGCACCGAGGGAGGCGTCCCAGGCGTCCCTGCGGTTCATGCCTTTCAGCCAGCCGACGTAGGCAACCTGTTCGCGGGCGGTCAGCCGGGGAACCGACTCGATGCGCTGGGGCAGCCACGCGATGCTCCGGCGGTATTCGGCGAGGTCGCCGCGCCGGTCGGTCCTTCGCCCGCCGTACGTGACGGTGCCGGACTGTGGACGCAGCACTGAAGCGGCCAGGGACAGGACCGTCGACTTGCCCGCGCCGTTGGGGCCGAGGAACACGGTCCGGCCGGGAGGGAAGGCGAAGGTGAAGTCCTGGATGACCGGACTGCGGCGACGGTAGCCGAACGCAGCCGAGTGAAAGCCGATGGGCATGGCGCGTGCTCTCTGACGGGGAGTGCCCAAGCTTCACCTGGTGTTCACACCGAGCGAAAGCGGCTCGTGGCCGGCGTGATCCACTCGTGATCAAGTCCGGCTGGAATTCGGGTAGTTACCCGGACAAGTTGATCATTGGCACCCTCTGCTACAGGACGAGGCCCGCACCCCTGTGGGGTACGGGCCTCGTGCGTGCGGTGTGGCTCAGGCGCCGATGGCGTGCAGGCCGCCGTCGACGTGGATGATCTCGCCGGTGGTCTTGGGGAACCAGTCGCTGAGGAGGGCGACGACGCCCTTGCCGGCGGGCTCGGGGTCCTTGAGGTCCCACTCCAGGGGGGAGCGGGAGTCCCAGACGGCGGCGAGGTCGGAGAAGCCGGGGATGGACTTCGCGGCCATGGAGCCGATCGGGCCCGCGGAGATGAGGTTGCAGCGGATGTTCTGCTTGCCCAGGTCGCGCGCCATGTAGCGGCTGGTGGCCTCCAGGGCGGCCTTGGCCGGGCCCATCCAGTCGTACTGCGGCCAGGCGTACTGCGCGTCGAAGGTGAGGCCGACGACCGAGCCGCCGTTCTGCATCAGCGGCAGGCACGCCATGGTGAGAGCCTTCAGCGAGAACGCCGAGACGTGCATCGCGGTGGCGACCGACTCGAACGGGGTGTTCAGGAAGTTGCCGCCGAGCGCGTCCTGCGGGGCGAAGCCGATGGAGTGGACGATGCCGTCCAGGCCACCCAGCTCCTCGCCGACGATGTCGGCCAGGCGCGCGAGGTGCTCCTCGTTGGTGACGTCCAGCTCGATGACCTTCGCCGGCTTCGGCAGCTTCTTGGCGATGCGCTCGGTCAGCGTGGGCCGCGGGAACGCGGTCAGGATGATCTCGGCGCCCTGCTCCTGGGCCAGCTTGGCGACGTGGAAGGCGATGGAGGACTCCATCAGCACGCCCGTGACCAGGATGCGCTTGCCCTCGAGAATTCCGCTCATGGTGTTCAGTGACCCATTCCCAGTCCGCCGTCAACGGGAATGACGGCTCCAGTGATGTACGAGGCGTCGTCCGAGGCGAGGAACTTCACCGCCGCGGCCACCTCCTCCGGCTCGGCGTACCGGCCGAGCGGCACCTGCGACACGATGCCCTTGCGCTGCTCGTCGGTGAGCGCCTTGGTCATGTCGGTGTCGACGAAGCCGGGGGCGACGACGTTGAAGGTGATGTTGCGCGACCCCAGCTCACGGGCGAGGGAGCGCGCGAAGCCGACCAGCGCGGCCTTCGAGGCGGCGTAGTTCGCCTGCCCCGCCGAGCCGAGCAGACCGACCACGGACGAGATCAGGACGACGCGGCCCTTCTTGGCCCGCAGCATGCCCCGGTTGGCCCGCTTGACCACCCGGAAGGTGCCGGTGAGGTTGGTGTCGATGACCGAGGTGAAGTCCTCCTCGGACATGCGCATGAGCAGCTGGTCCTTGGTGACGCCCGCGTTGGCGATCAGGACCTCGACGGGGCCGTGCCGCTCCTCGATCTCCTTGTACGCCTGCTCGACCTGCTCGGCGTCGGTGATGTCGCACTTGACGGCCAGGAAGCCCGCCGGGGGCTCGCCCGAGCGGTACGTGATGGCGACCTTGTCGCCGGCGTCGGCGAAAGCGCGGGCGATGGCGAGGCCGATGCCCCGGTTGCCTCCGGTGACGAGAACCGAGCGGCTCAACGGATCACCCTTTCATCAGCGGTCTACAACGTTCCGACAATCCGCCCGGTCACCCGGGTGCCGGGCGGGACAGGCGGCTTCCCCGAAAACCTATCGGTCCAGCCACGACCACGGACAATCGGGCACCGACAGTGACACATCCTCGCTCCTGTCGGATTCCTACAGACGGCGCAGTCGCGCGGTCGTGTCCATTTAGATCAACGGCCGCCCTCCTCGCGCTCGGCCAAGAGCAGCGCCAGGGGGTCTACGTCTCCGGGTACCTCGTAGTGCGGCATGGCGTGCCGGTCGGCAGCGGTGACCGGCTTGAGCTTGATCTTCCCCTGAGCCACCAGGTGCGCATACCGACCCATGGGGCTCTCGGCCGACGGCTGTACGGCGATCACGTCCTCACCTCGACCCGATTGCGGCGCACTCCGCCCATACGGTCTTGCCGGGGCCGTTTCGGGGGCTGGTGCCCCAGCGGGTGGCTACGACGTCGATCAGAAGGAGGCCCCGGCCTCCCTCGGCGGTGGGGTCCTGGGCGGGGAGCTTGGGGTGCGCGGGGTGGGTGTCAGAGAGCTCGATCCTTACGCGGTCGGGTGTGTGGTGGAGGCGGAGTTCGAAGTCTCTGCCGGGTACGCGGCCGTGGAGTACGGCGTTCGCGGCGAGTTCGGCGACGACGAGGGCGACGGCCTCGGAGAGGGGGGTGCCGTACGGGTGGCCCCACTGGTCCAACTGGTGCACGGCCAGGCGGCGGGCGAGCCGCGCACCCCGGCGGGTGGCGGAGAAACGCTGCGCGAACGTACGTACGGTGACTGCCTCTTGGGCGGGTGTGGGCGACATACGTCCAGCGTGGGGAGTCCCTCCGGGGGGCCAACAGGAACGAAGCCCATACAACTCCGCTTGTATCAGTGCACACTCTGGACTGGGTGGGTTACTCCCCGTGACGATGAGCGGATCGGCCGGGTTGAGCGGGGTGCGCGAAAGGTGGGCGGCGATGGTGGCAGAACACGGGGCGGAAGCTTCCGACAGCCTGAAGATGTTCGGCGCGGTACTCAAGTCACTGCGAGACCAAGGGGGCCTGACTCAGGAGGAGTTCGCTCTCCGGGTGCAGTACTCGGCGCCCTACATCGCCAAGATCGAGCAGGGGAAACGGTTTCCTCCGGCGGACTTGCCCGCGCGAGTGGCGGGCGTCCTGGGTGAGGACGCGGCGAAGGTTCTCACTGCGGCGGCCAAGACCCTGACGAGGCGGTCGGGGCTGGCGACCTGGTTTCAGCAGTGGGCGGGGATCGAAGAGGAAGCGATCTCCCTGTACGCCTACGAATGCCGAGTGATTCCGGGGCTGTTACAGCCGGAGAGCTACATCCGCGCGGTGTTCGACCAGCAGATCCCTCCCCTGTCGGAGGAGCAGTTCGAGCAGCAGGTGGCCGCTCGGCTGGAGCGCCAGCGCATCTTGGACGAACGTCCGAACACGGCGTTCTCCTTCCTCATCGAAGAGGCCGTACTGACGCGCGGTCTCGGCGGCGTGGAAGTGACGCGGGACGTCGCCAGAAACCTCTTGGAGCAGGGCAGCCGACGGAACGTCGAGATCCTCCTCATGCCGCTCCACCAGGTGGACCACTGCGGCATCGACGGGCAGATGTACCTCGCCGAACGCGACAGTCACCAGTGGGTCGGGTACATCGAAGGGCACGATTGCAGCACCCTGCTCAGCCAGCCCAAATTGGTGAGTTCCATGCTTCAACGCTATGGGAAGATGCGCTCACAGGCGCTGGGGCACCTGGCCACCGCGAAAGTGCTGAGAGACCTGCAAGGAGCGCTATGAGCACCGAACTGACATGGTTCAAGAGCAGCTACAGCGGCACGGGTGGCGGCAACTGTGTCGAGGTCGCCATGCGCCCCGGTGCGATCCACATCCGCGACTCCAAAGACCCCCGCATCACCCCCCTCACCGTCACGCCGGAGGCGTGGACCGCGTTCACTACCCTCGCGGACGCGCCCCCGCGGAGCTGAGTTCCGCCAGTTCCGCCGGCTTGAGTTCGATCTCCGTGGCTCCGGCCGAGTCCTGAATTGAAGCCGGGCGGCCGGACCCCGGTATCGGGATCACCGCCGGGGAGCGGCTCAGCAGCCACGCCAGAGCGACCCGCTGCACACTGACCCCGCGTTCGGCCGCGATGCGGTGGAAGGGCGTACCCGCAGAGGTCGATCCGGACGGCCCGTCCAGCGCGCTGCGCGAGATGCCGCCCAGCGGGCTCCAGGGCAGGAAGGCCAGTCCGAGCCGGGTGCTGAGCTCCAGCGTGGGCTCCGCGTCCCGGACGGCGGGCGAGTACTGGTTCTGCACCGAGACCAGCGCGTCGCCGAGGATGGCGTGGGCCTCATGGATCTGGTCCGTGGTCACGTTGGAGATCCCCGCGAAGCGGATCGTGCCGGCCTCGAACAGTTCTCGCAGCGCGCCGACCGACTCCGCCCAGGGCACGTCGGGATCGGGCTTGTGGAGCTGGTACAGCCCGATCACCTCTCCTCCCAGTCGGGCGAGGGAGGCTTCGGCGGCGGCCTTCAGATGCGCGGGAGCGCCGTTCACCGTCCAGCCGCCGTCACCCGAGCGGCCCCGGCCTCCCTTGGTGGCGACCAGGACGTGCGAGGTGTCGCCGCCGTAACGGGAGAGTGCGCGGGCGACGAGGAGTTCGTTGTGGCCACGTTCGCCGGCATGCCAGTAGTAGCTGTCGGCGGTGTCGATGAGGGTGATGCCCGCGTCGAGGGCGGCGTGGACGGTCGCGACGGCCCGGTCCTCGTCCGGGCGGTGCTCGATGGACAGGGGCATGGCGCCCAGGCCGATCGCGCTGACCTTGGTGCTCCCCAGGCGGCGGTACTTCATCTGCACGTCCTCCGGTACGGGTACGGGTTCAGAGTGCCGGTGCGGCAAGGACTTCGGTCACGGCGCCGGGCAGCCACTCGGCGGTGTGGGAGAAGGTGAACCCCAGCCGTTTCGCCCGGGCGTTGCTCATGGCGTAGTGGCGGTCGAAGGAGAACGGCGAGGCTGCCTCACCCGGGGCGGCGGTCCGGTACGACGGCTCCCGGCCGGTCCGCGCGGCGATCACCGCGCTCAGGTCGCGTGCGTCGAACAGGCCGTCCGAGCAGGCGTTCAACGGGCCGGTGAAGTCCGTGGAGGTGGCCCAGAACACCACGTCGGCCAGTTCCCGGTAGTGGATGAAGACGGAGGGCAGCATCGCGGGGTGCACGACGACCGGTCTGCCCTCGGTGACGCGCTCGACGTAGTGGGCCAGTCGGCCGGTGAACTCCTCCGCGCCGCCGCCGAGTACATGGGCGGCGCGTACCGGGACGAACGCGAAACCGGCGTGCCGGGTGAACGCGGCTTCCGCCTGGCGCTTGCCCTCGGCGTAGTGCGCCTCCAGGTAGGCGGCGTCGTGCCAGGGCAGATCCGTGCGCACGGGCCAGGTGGCCGGGTCGACGGCCTCCTCCGGCACCGGTGTGCCGGGCGGGAAGAGGGGCAGCGCGGCGGTCGCGGGGTCGTAGACCTCGATGGTGGACGTCATGACGTACCGGCGGGTGCGGCCCCGGAAGGCGCGGGCGGCGGCGGTGGCCTGCACCGGTGTGTAGCAGACCTGGTCGACGACCGCGTCGAAGGTGCGCGAGGCGAGGGCGGCGGTGAGGGCTCCCTCGTCGTCGCGGTCGACGACGAGGTGCTCGACGCCGTCGGGCGGCGGAGCGGAGCCACGGTTGATCACCGTGACGTGGTGTCCGGCGGCCCGCAGGCGCTGGACCAGGAGTTTGCCGAAGTACCGGTTTCCGCCGATGACGCAGATCCTTTGCATGCCCTCATCCTGGGCACCTAAAGTCACCAGCAGAAGTCATGACTTGGTGGGTACGTATTAAGGATCACTGTTGATCGACGTACAGCGGCTGCGCGTGCTGCGGACGGTTGCGGAGCACGGCAGTTTCAATCAGGCGGCGGCTGCCCTGCGCCTGACCCCCTCGGCCGTCTCCCAGCACGTCGCGGCCCTCGAGCGCAGCCTCGGTACGCGGGTCGTGGAGCGCAGTACCCGGGGGGTGACCCTCACCCAGGCCGGTCACATCATGGTGGGCGCCGCCGAGTCGGTGGCCGCCGAACTGACGCACGCCAGGCGGGAGATCGACCGGCTGGGCACCGGCCTTACCCAGTTCACCGTCGCCACGTTCACCAGTGGGGGCCGCCTCCTGCTGCCCGGCGCCCTCTCCCGGCTGACGTCCGCCCATCCCGGCACCGTGGTCCATGTCCGGGAGGCCGAACCGGAGGAGGGCCTGCTGCTGGTCCGTCAGGGTGCCGTGGACGCCGCCCTCACCTACCACTTCGACGGGCCACTGCCCGGCCGGCCGGGCCGGAGGACAGCGGTGGAATGGACCGCGCTGATGGCGGACCCCCTGCACATCGTCCTTCCCGAGGCACATCCCCTGGCCGACCGCCAGACGCTCGACATCGCCGAGCTGGCGGAGGAGCCCTGGGTGCTCGGTTGCCTCAAGACCGAGGCGTACTTGCGTCGGTACGCGGAACGAGCGGGTTTCACACCGGAGGTACGCGGCACGACGACTGACTATTTCTTCGCCTGCTCGCTCGTCGCTGCGGGCCTGGGTGTCTCCCTGATCCCCTCCATCGCACTGGCCTCGACGTTGCCGGGGCTGCGGGTCGTCCCGGTCTCTCCGCCGGCGCCCGCTCGTCACATCGGCGTCGCCGTGCCACAAGGCCGCGGCCACCACCCTTCCGTGGCGACGCTGCTCCGGGCACTTCAGGACGGGGCCGCGGCGGCGAGTTGAGCGAGGGCCTCACGACTGCGGACGACTCCTCCCCGGGGTGGCGAGGGAGGCTTCGCCCAGGCACTATCGTGCCCCCATGCCCGGTGACCTGATTCGCATCGTCTCCCGCAACTCCCCCATGGCGCTCGCCCAAGTGGAGCGTGTCCGCGCGGAGTTGGCCGTGCTCCATCCCCACGTGCGTACCGAGGTGCTGCCGGTCACCACCACCGGCGACCGGTGGATGGGGGACCTCGCGGCGGTCGAAGGCAAGGGAGCCTTCACCAAGGAGGTGGATGCCGCCCTGCTCAGGGGCGACGCCGACCTCGCCGTGCACTGTATGAAGGACGTGCCCGGCGACCGCCCCATCCCGGCAGGGACCCTCTTCGCCGCCTACCTCAAGCGGGACGACATCCGGGACGCCCTGGTCGACCCGCAGGGCCGCACCCTGGACCAGCTCCCGGACGGGACCAGGATCGGCACCTCGTCCGTGCGCCGTGTCGCGCAGCTCGCCGCCTCCCACCCGCACCTCGACTGTGTGCCCATCCGGGGCAACGCGAACAAGCGCCTGGAGAAGATGGCGGCGGGAGACGCCGACGCGCTGATCCTGGCCGTGTCCGGGCTGGAGCGCATCGAACGGATGGACGCCGTCACCGAGGTGCTGACGCTGGAGACGATGCTCCCGCCGATCGGCGCGGGCGTCCTCGCCCTCCAGTGCCGCGAGGACGACACCGAGACGGTCGACATCGTCAGCGGACTGGGCGACCCGGCCACCCACCGCGAGACCACCGCCGAACGGATGCTGCTCCACGTCCTCCAGGGACACTGCAACTCACCGATCGCCGGGTACGCCCGCACCGAGCGCTCCGGTGAACTCTCGCTGCGCGCCGCCGTGTTCACCCCCGACGGCAAGACCGTCCTCCAGGCGCACGAATGGGCCGGACGCCTCGACCCCGCCACACTCGGCACCTCCGTCGCCGTCGCTCTGCTCCGCCAGGGCGCGCGGGAACTCATCGACGGCATCGCCCACTGAGCCGACCGGGACCGGTCACCGGAGCGACGTATCCTCCAGAGCACCCCACCCCGTGCAGGAGGAACCCACCCGTGGCTCAACAGATCGACCCCTCCTTCCTGGCGCTCCCTCTGAGGGCCCTCGCCGATGCCGCGCTGGCGCGGGCGCGTGCGCTGGGGGCCGAGCACGCCGACTTCCGGCTGGAGCGGGTGCGCAGCGCGTCGTGGCGGCTGCGGGACGGTCGGCCGGCCGGGTCCTCGGACACCACCGACCTGGGGTACGCGGTCAGGGTCGTGCACGGGGGCAGCTGGGGGTTCGCCTCAGGGGTGGACCTGACCATGAACGGCGCCGCCAAGGTCGCCTCGCAGGCCGTGGCCATGGCCAAGCTGTCCGCTCAGGTGATCAAGGCGGCTGGGTCGGACGAGCGTGTGGAGCTGGCCGACGAGCCCGTGCACGCCGACAAGACGTGGATCTCCTCGTACGAGATCGACCCCTTCACCGTGCCGGACGAGGAGAAGTCCGCGCTGCTCGCCGACTGGAGCGGGCGCCTGCTGGCCGCACAGGGCGTCGACCACGTGGACGCCTCGCTCACCACCGTCCACGAGAACAAGTTCTACGCCGACACCGCGGGCACCGTCACCACCCAGCAGCGCGTCCGGCTGCACCCCGAGCTGACGGCCGTCTCCGTGGACAGCTCCAGCGGGGAGTTCGACTCCATGCGCACCCTGGCCCCGGCGGCCGGGCGAGGCTGGGAGTACCTCACGGGCACCGGCTGGGACTGGGACGCCGAACTCGAACAGATCCCTGAGCTGCTGGCCGAGAAGATGCGCGCCCCGAGCGTCGAGCCGGGCCTGTACGACCTGGTGGTGGACCCCTCCAACCTGTGGCTGACCATCCACGAGTCCATCGGCCACGCCACCGAACTGGACCGCGCCCTCGGCTACGAAGCCGCGTACGCCGGCACCTCGTTCGCCACCTTCGACCAGCTCGGCAAGCTCAAGTACGGCTCCGAACTGATGAACGTCACCGGTGACCGCACCGCCGAACACGGCCTGGCGACCATCGGCTACGACGACGAGGGCGTGGCCGCGCAGTCCTGGGACCTGGTGAAGGACGGCACCCTCACCGGGTACCAACTCGACCGTCGCATCGCCAGGTTGACGGGCTTCGAACGCTCCAACGGGTGCGCCTTCGCGGACTCCCCCGGTCATGTCCCGGTCCAGCGCATGGCCAACGTGTCGCTCCAGCCCGACCCGGCCGGGCTGTCCACCGAGGGTCTGATCGGCGGGGTGGACCGGGGCATCTACGTGGTCGGTGACCGGTCCTGGTCCATCGACATGCAGCGCTACAACTTCCAGTTCACGGGCCAGCGCTTCTTCCGGATCGAGAACGGGCGCATCACCGGGCAGCTCAGGGACGTCGCCTACCAGGCCACGACCACCGACTTCTGGGGTTCGATGGCCGCCGTGGGCGGTCCTCAGACCTACGTCCTGGGCGGTGTCTTCAACTGCGGCAAGGCCCAGCCGGGCCAGATCGCCGCCGTCTCCCACGGCTGCCCCTCCGCCCTGTTCCGGGGCGTCAACATCCTCAACACCACGCAGGAGGCCGGGCGATGAGCGCGCGGAGCAGCAAGCCGTACGAGATCGTCGAGCAGGCCCTCGCGCTGTCCCGGTCGGACGGCTGTGTCGTCATCGCGGACGAGGAGTCGAGCGCCAACCTGCGCTGGGCGGGCAACGCGCTCACCACCAACGGGGTGACCCGTGGCCGTACCCTCACCGTGATCGCCACCGTGGACGGGCAGCAGGGCACCGCCTCCGGGGTGGTCTCGCGGTCGGCGGTCACGTCGGCCGAGCTGGAGCCGCTGGTGCGGGCCGCCGAGGCCGCGGCGCGGGCGGCCGGGCCCGCCGAGGACGCGCAGCCGCTGGTCACCGGAGTGCCGGACTCCCCCGACTTCAGGGATGCGCCCGCCGAGACCTCCTCGGCCGTCTTCGCGTACTTCGCCCCGGCGCTCGGTGAGGCGTTCGCCCGCGCGCGGGCCGGCGGCCGCGAGCTGTACGGCTTCGCCAGTCACGAGACCGTCTCCACCTACCTGGGCACCTCCACCGGCCTGCGCCTGCGGCACGACCAGCCGACCGGCACCCTGGAGCTGAACGCCAAGTCCCCCGACCACACCCGCTCGGCCTGGGCCGGCCGCTCCACCCGCGACTTCAAGGACGTCGATCCGGGCGCCCTGGACACCGAGCTGGCCGAGCGCCTCGGCTGGGCGGAGCGCCGCGTGGACCTTCCGGCCGGGCGGTACGAGACGCTGCTGCCCCCGTCCGCCGTGGCCGACCTGCTGATCTACCAGCTGTGGTCCGCCTCCGGCCGGGACGCCGCCGAGGGCCGCACGGTGTTCTCCAAGCCGGGCGGCGGCACCCGCTCCGGCGAGCGGCTGAGCGAACTGCCGCTGACCCTGCGCAGCGACCCCGACGAGCCGGGCCTCGGCTGTGCGCCGTTCGTGGTCGCCCACTCCTCCGGCGGCGACCGCTCGGTGTTCGACAACGGGCTGCCCGTACGGGCCACCGACTGGATCAAGGACGGTGTCCTCGATCGCCTCACCACCACCCGGCACAGCGCGGCCCTGACCGGTCTGCCGCTCGCCCCGGCGATGGACAACCTGATCCTGGACGGCGGCGGCGACCGCTCGCTCGCGGAGATGGTCGCGGCCACCGAGCGCGGTCTGCTGCTGACCTGCCTCTGGTACATCCGCGAGGTCGACCCGGCGACCCTGCTGCTCACCGGCCTCACCCGCGACGGCGTCTATCTCGTGGAGAACGGTGAGGTCACCGGCCAGGTGAACAACTTCCGCTTCAACGAGTCACCGCTCGGCGTGCTGGGCCGGGCCACCGAGGCGGGCCGCACCGGGCAGACGCTGCCGCGCGAGTGGAGCGACTGGTTCACCCGGGCCGCGATGCCCGCTCTGCGCATCCCGGAATTCAATATGAGCTCTGTCAGCCAGGGCGTATAACCTCGTAGTCGGCTGTCACCCGACCGCCGCATGATCATCGAGGAGACGCGAGAACCGTGACGGACATCGTCGACGAACTGAAGTGGCGTGGGCTGATCGCCCTCTCCACCGACGAGGACGCATTGCGCAAGGCGTTCGCGGACGGTCCTGTCACGTTCTATTGCGGCTTCGACCCGACCGCGCCCAGCCTGCACCTCGGCAACCTGGTCCAGATCCTCACGATGCGCCGCATCCAGGACGCGGGCCACCGTCCGCTGGGCCTGGTCGGCGGCGCCACCGGTCTGATCGGTGACCCCAAGCCCACCGCCGAGCGCACGCTGAACGCGCCGGAGATCGTCGGCCAGTGGGTGGAGCGGCTGCGCGCGCAGATCCAGCCGCTGCTGGACTTCGAGGGCCCGAACGCGGCCGTGATGGTCAACAACCTGGACTGGACTCAAGGGCTGTCGGCCATCGAGTTCCTGCGGGACATCGGCAAGCACTTCCGGGTCAACAAGATGATCGCCAAGGAGGCCGTCTCCCGGCGGCTGAACTCCGACGCGGGCATCAGCTACACCGAGTTCAGCTACCAGATCCTCCAGGGCATGGACTTCCTGGAGCTGTACCGGCGGTACGGCTGCACGCTCCAGACCGGCGGCAGCGACCAGTGGGGCAACCTCACCTCGGGCACCGACCTGATCCACCGGGTCGACCCGGACGCCGTGGTGCACGCGCTGGGCACCCCGCTGATCACCAAGGCGGACGGCACCAAGTTCGGCAAGACCGAGTCCGGCACCATCTGGCTCGACGCGGAGATGACCACGCCGTACGCGTTCTACCAGTTCTGGCTGAACGCGGACGACCGGGACGTCTCCAAGTTCCTGCGGATCTTCAGCTTCAAGTCCCGCGAGGAGATCGAGGAGCTGGAGCGGCTGACCGAGGAGCGTCCGCAGGCCCGTGCCGCGCAGCGCGCGCTGGCGGAGGAGCTGACGACGCTGGTGCACGGCGCGGAGCAGACGGCCGCCGTGGTCGCCGCGTCCAAGGCGCTGTTCGGCCAGGGTGAGCTTGCCGAGCTGGACGAGCGCACGCTCGCCGCCGCGCTGTCCGAGCTGCCGCACATCCAGGTCGCCGAGCTGGGCCCGGTGGTGGACCTGCTCGCCGAGGTGGGCCTGGTCGCCAGCAAGTCCGCCGCGCGCCGCACGGTGAAGGAGGGCGGGGCCTACGTGAACAACGTCAAGGTCGCCGCCGAGGACGCCGTACCGGCTGCCGGTGAGCTGCTGCACGGGCGCTGGCTGGTGCTGCGCCGGGGCAAGAAGAACCTGGCCGCGGTCGAGGTCACGGGCGCCTGAGCCTGAGAGAGGGCGGCTTCCCCGGTCCGGGGAGGCCGCCCTCCGTCATACCCGCATTCCGTCCTACCCGCCCTGTCATACCCGCTCCGTCACACCCGCTCCTCGGCCTTGCGCTTCCGCCGCTTGCCGAGTGTCGCCATGTAGAGCATGTCGACGAAGAACACGATGATGATCGCCGCGACCAGCTGGAAGATGTGCCTGCTCCAGTCGATGCCGCGCGTCTCGGCGACCCCCAGCCCGCGGGCGATCGCGTTACCCACGAGGGCGCCCAGGATGCCGCAGATGGTGGTCAGCCACAGCGGACTGTGCTGCTTGCCGGGAATGATCGCCTTGGCGAGCAGACCCAGCACGAATCCCACGATGATCGCCCACAGCCAGCCCATGGCGGCCTCCTCGTCCGGTCCGACCTGATCGATCTGATCGTCCTGGCCAGTCTGGGGGCGCCCTGGGCGGGGCGCATGCCGGGCGCACCCGGATGGTGGGCGTTCCCGCAGGCCGGGCGGCGCCCCGGTATCGAGCGCGGCGCCGTGGCGGCGTACCGTTGGGGGGTGTCCCGGTCCGGTTCCCCGACGGGCCCGGACGCGGCTTCGGGCCGGGGATGGTCCCATGCGGGCAGATGGTGGACTGATGGGCAAGCAGCGTGGCGAGGTTTTCCGGATCACCGGCGCCCGGACCGGACTGGCCGAGGACGTGCGGGGCCGGCAGCGGCGGTACGTCATCTCCATGTCGGTCCGGACGGTGTCGGTGATCCTGGCCGCCTCGCTGTGGAACGTGGAGCGGTACGTCGCCATCGTGGCGCTGGTGCTCGGCGCCCTGCTGCCGTACGTCGCCGTAGTGATCGCAAACGCGGGCCGGGAACGGCCGCAGTCGCTGCCGTCGACCTTCGTCGCCATGCCGTCCAGGCCGATGATCACACCGCCGCGTGACGAGGAGTCCGGGGCGCGGACGGAATCCGGCCCACGGCAGGCGTCGGCGGAGCCGGGGGCGGAGTCTCGCGGGGAACCTTCCGACCGAGCCTGAGCAGCGTGGGAGCGGAAAAAGCGGAAGACGACTTCCCGCCAAGCTCAGGAAAAGCTCAGATCAATCATGCTGTTCCTGTGCCGGTCGGCCAGTCGTGCGTGACATACTGCGTACGCGCTCCGCATCCCCCGTCGGAGCGACAGACCGACGCCGGGCAGCTCCCCCCGTGGCTGCTCGGCGTCGCCTTGTTCGCGGTCGTTTCCGCGTGAATTCCCTCTGCAATTCCCTCTGCGAGAATCTCCCTGTGAGCGATACACCGATCTGTTCCGCGAAGGGCTGCCGAGCCGACGCCGTGTGGGTGCTGGCGTGGAACAACCCGAAGATCCACACCCCTGAGCGGCGCAAGACCTGGATCGCCTGCGAGGAGCACCGCGAGCATCTGTCGCAGTTCCTCGGCGTGCGGGGCTTCCTCAAGGACGTCGTCGCACTGAAGGACTGGGAGGAACCGGGAGCCTGACGGCCCTGGTTCAGCCGCCGATCGCGGACATCGGGCGGTCCGGCTGCACGAAGGTCGGGTCGTCCAGGCCCGCGCCCGCCTTCTTGCCCCACATCGCCTTGCGCCACAGCTCGGCGATCTCCTCGTCCGACGCGTCGGAGCGCAGCAGGGCGCGCAGGTCGGTCTCCTCGGTGGCGAACAGGCAGGTCCGTATCTGCCCGTCGGCGGTGAGCCGGGTGCGGTCGCAGGCCGCGCAGAACGGGCGGGTCACCGAGGCGATCACGCCGACCCGCTGCGGGCCGCCGTCCACCAGCCAGCGTTCCGCCGGGGCCGAACCGCGCTCGCCCGCGCCTTCGTCCGTGAGGTCGAAGCGGGTGCGCAGGGAGGCCAGGATGTCCTGGGCGGTGACCATGCCCTCGCGCTTCCAGCCGTGCTGGGCGTCCAGCGGCATCTGCTCGATGAACCGCAGCTCGTACGCGTGCTCCAGGGCCCAGGCCAGCAGGTCGGGGGCCTCGTCGGCATTCAGGCCCGGCATCAGGACGGAGTTGACCTTGACCGGGGTGAGGCCGGCGTCGGCGGCGGCCTGGAGGCCGTCCAGCACGTCCTGGTGGCGGTTGCGCCGGGTGAGGGTCTTGAAGACGTCGGGGCACAGGGTGTCCAGGGAGACGTTGACCCGGTCCAGGCCCGCCTGCTTCAGGGCGGCGGCGGTGCGCTTGAGGCCGATGCCGTTGGTGGTGATGGACATCTGAGGGCGTGGCTCCAGAGCCGCGACACGCTCCACGATGCCGACCAGGCCGGGGCGGAGCAGGGGCTCGCCACCGGTGAAGCGGACCTCCTCGATGCCGAGCAGGCGCACCGCGAGGTCGATGAGGCGGACGATCTCGTCGTCCGTGAGCAGGTCGGGCTTGGCCAGCCACTGCAGGCCCTCTTCGGGCATGCAGTAGGTGCAGCGAAGGTTGCACCGGTCGGTCAGCGAAACCCTCAGGTCGGTGGCCACTCGGCCGTAGGTGTCGATGAGCACGTGGGCCCCCTCCCTCGTTCTCCGGACCGTTTTTTTCCCTGTCACCTGCGAGCCTACGCGAGACCTCGGACATCGACAGCCGCGCGTTTCCCGGCGGGGGCCACGTGGCGCACGGACAACGGCCGCGCCGCGCGGGTGTGCTGCCCGCGCGGCGCGGCCGTGAGGTGTCCTCGACGGGTGGCTCAGTGCGCCCCGGTGCCGGTCAGGGACCGTACCTCCAGCTCGGCGTACTTCTCCGCGTCCGGGACCTCCTTGGACAGCAGGGTGCCGACCGCGCCCAGCAGGAAGCCGACCGGGATCGAGATGATGCCGGGGTTCTCCAGCGGGAACCAGTGGAAGTCGACGTCGGGGAACATCGAGGTGGGCTTGCCGGAGACGACCGGGGAGAACAGCACCAGGCCGACCGCGGTGACCAGACCGCCGTAGATCGACCACAGGGCTCCGGAGGTGGTGAACCGCTTCCAGAACAGGCTGTAGAGGATCGTCGGCAGGTTCGCCGAGGCGGCGACGGCGAAGGCCAGCGCGACCAGTCCGGCCACGTTCAGGTCGCGGGCGAGGGCGCCGAGCACGATGGAGACGGCGCCGATGCCGACGGTGGCGTAGCGAGCGGCGTTGATCTCCTGCTTCTCGGTGGCCTGGCCCCTCTTGATGACGTTGGCGTAGATGTCGTGGGCGAAGGACGAGGAGGAGGCCAGGGTGAGGCCCGCGACGACCGCGAGGATCGTGGCGAAGGCGACGGCGGAGATGCTGGCCAGCAGGATGGCGCCCCAGTTGGAGTCCACTCCCCCGAGGTGCAGGGCGAGCAGGGGGGCCGCGGTGTTGCCCGCCTTGTTGGAGGCGATGATCTCCTCGGGCTTGATCAGCGCGGCGGCGCCGAAGCCGAGGGCGAGGGTCATCAGATAGAAGGCGCCGATCAGGCCGATGGCCCAGATCACGGACTTTCGGGCGGCCTTGGCGGTGGGGACCGTGTAGAAGCGGATCAGGATGTGCGGCAGGCCCGCGGTGCCCAGGACCAGGGCGATGCCGAGGGAGATGAAGTCCAGCTTGGAGGTGCCGGTGGCGCCGTACTTCAGACCGGGCTCCAGGAAGGCCGAGCCCTTGCCGCTGTTGCCGGCGGCGCTGCCCAGCAGGTCCGACACGTTGAAGTCGAACTTGAGCAGCACCAGGAAGGTCAGCAGCAGGGCGCCGGCGATCAGCAGCACCGCCTTGACCATCTGGACCCAGGTGGTGCCCTTCATGCCGCCGATGGTGACGTACACGATCATCAGGACGCCGACCAGGGCGACGATGCCGATCTTGCCGCTGTCGCTGGTGATGCCGAGCAGCAGCGAGACCAGGACACCGGCGCCCGCCATCTGCGCGAGCAGGTAGAAGATCGACACCACGATGGTGGAGGTGCCGGCGGCGGTGCGCACCGGGCGCTGGCGCATCCGGTAGGCCAGCACGTCGCCCATGGTGTAGCGGCCGGAGTTGCGCAGCGGCTCGGCGACCAGGAGCAGGGCGACCAGCCAGGCGACCAGGAAGCCGATGGAGTACAGGAAACCGTCGTAGCCGAAGAGGGCGATGGCGCCCGCGATGCCGAGGAAGGACGCGGCGGACATGTAGTCGCCGGAGACGGCCAGGCCGTTCTGGAAGCCGGTGAACTGGCGGCCGCCCGCGTAGAAGTCGGCGGCGTCCTTGGTCTGGCGGCCCGCCCAGACGGTGATGACCAGGGTCGCGGCGACGAACACCGCGAACAGGGAGATGATCAGCGTCCGGTGTTCACTGGCCTCGCCGGCCGCGAGCAGGGTGTGCTGAGCGGGGATCGTGTGCTGAGCGCCGATCATGCGCCGCCCTCCATCCGGGACTTGATGGCCGCGGCCTTGGGGTCGAGCTTGGCGGCGGCGTGCCGCGCGTACCACCAGGCGATGAGGAACGTGGTGAGGAACTGGGCGAGGCCCAGCACGAGGGCCACGTTGACGTTGCCCGCGACCTTGGTGCCCATGAAGTCGCCCGCGTAGCAGGAGAGCAGCACGTAGAGCAGGTACCACGCGATGAAGGCGATCGTCAGAGGGAACGCGAAGGAGCGGTGGGCGCGGCGCAGTTCACCGAACTCCGCGCTCGCCTGCGCCTCGGTGAACTCCTCGGGGGAAGGAAGTGGGTGCTTCGCGGGGGGCGGTGTCTCGGTCGCCACTCAAGTCTCCTCGCGTCACGGACGGGCGGTTGCCGACCTCACTGGAACGGAGATCACGTTACCGGGCGTCAACGCGCGACTCCCCGTTGTGATCTTCCGGGGGGCGCGATCCGGCCGTGCCCCCTCGTTGACGCACACGGCCCGGCGCGTACGCCGGTTCACGCGGGCCCGGCTCTTTCGGAGATCCGCGCCACCGGGATAGCTTCACCTTGTTCCACCCGTCATGTACCTGCCCGAGCGCCACCCGTGCCTCGGGCCGTTTCGTTTCCGGATGATGTGGAGATCCCATGGCTCATCTGCGCTCCCGGCGCCGGTTCGCTCCGGCCGTCCCGGTCGTGCTGTCGCTGACCGCCTCGCTCGGCTTCCTGCCGACGGCGGCCTCGGCGGCCCCGTCCACGGCCCTGACGACGCGGGCGGCGGAGGGTTCCGGCACCACGTACGACGGCCCGAGCCTGTCGTACGTGGTCAACACGAGAACGGACCATCGCACGATCGAGTCGGTGCGCCGCGCGATAGGACGCAACGGCGGCACCGTCGTGGCCAGTTACGACCGTATCGGCGTGATCGTGGTCCACTCCGCCAACCCGGACTTCGCCAAGTCGATCCGCAGGGTGTCCGGGGTCTCCTCGGCCGGTGCCACCCGTAACGCGCCGCTGCCCGCGCAGTCCACCACCGACCTGGGCGCGCCGAAGCCGCTGAGCGCGGCCGAGGTGGCGAAGGCCGAGGCGGTGGACGGGCAGGACCCGTTGGAGCCGCTCCAGTGGGACCTGCCCGCCATCAAGGCGGACAAGGCCCATGAGAAGACGCTCGGCAGCAGCAAGGTGACGGTCGCCGTCATCGACACCGGGGTGGACGACACCCACCCGGACATCGCGCCCAACTTCGACCGGGCCGCGTCCGTCAACTGCGTCTCCGGGGCGCCGGACACGACAGACGGCGCCTGGCGGCCGAGTGCGGCGGAGTCCCCGCACGGTACGCATGTCGCGGGCGAGATAGCGGGCGCCAAGAACGGCGTCGGCATCACGGGCGTGGCGCCGGGCGTGAAGGTCTCGGGCATCAAGGTGAGCAACCCGGACGGCTACTTCTACACCGAGGCCGTGGTCTGCGGCTTCGTCTGGGCGGCCGAGCACCACGTGGACGTCACCAACAACAGCTATTACACCGACCCGTGGTACTTCAACTGCACCGGCGACCCGGACCAGAAGGCCCTGGTGGACGCCATCACCCGGGCGACGAGGTACGCGGAGAGCAAGGGCACGGTCAACGTCGCGGCGGCCGGCAACGAGAACTACGACTTCGCCGCCGACTCGATCACCGACTCCTCCTCCCCCAACGACGGCACCCCCTCGGACCGGACCGTCGACCCCCGCAAGTGCTTCGACATACCCACCCAGCTCCCGGGGGTGGTGACGGTCGCGGCGACCGGCGCGAAGGGCGTCAAGTCGTCGTTCTCCAACTACGGCCTCGGCACCATCGACATCGCGGCCCCCGGCGGCGACTCGACCGCCTACCAGACCCCCGCCCCGCCGGCCGTCAGCGGCCTCATCCTGGGCCCGCTGCCCGGCGGCAAGTGGGGCTACATGGCCGGTACGTCGATGGCCTCGCCGCATGTCGCGGGCGTCGCCGCGCTGATCAAGTCGACGCACCCGCACGCCCCCGCCGCGGCGGTCAAGGCGCTGCTGTACGCGGAGGCGACCGCCACGCCGTGCACCGACCCGTACGACATCAACGGTGACGGCAAGGTCGACGCGGTGTGCGAGGGCACGAAGAACCGCAACGGCTTCTACGGCTGGGGGATCGCGGACGCGCTGAAGGCGGTCACGCGCTAGGTCGTGTACCCGCAGGCGGGCGGCGCGCTCATGGAGGTGCGGCAGACGGGCGCTTCCTTGTGGGGCCGGGGCGGCTGGTGCATAGTGCAGCGATGATCGATCCCATGATCAAGTCCGCCTGGGTCGCACTGGGCGGCGATCGCGCGCTGCTCGCGCGGCTGGTCTGCGTCGAGCGCCCGGGGGCCCTGATCGCCCGCCTTCCCGTGCAGCGGCTGGCGCGTGCGTGCGTGGGCACGTGCGCGCTGGCCGCCGCCGAGCTGGGCGCGCTGCGGGCCGGGCTCGGCGCCGTGCCGCGCGCCGTGGTGGACGACGGCGCGGTCGTCACCGCCTTCCACAGCGAGCGGGTGCTGCGGATCGACGGCCGCGCCCCGGTCAACTTCGCGCCGTTGTCCCGCTGGTGGCGGGCGGCATACGGCTGGGTGCGCACCCACGCCAACTACCCGCACCACCGGCTCCGTCTCCTCGACGCGCTGGGCCTGCCCGACGGTGCCACCCCCGAGGAGGTGGAGCGGCTGCTCCTCGAACGCTCCGCCCTGGAGATCGAGGAGACGGTGTACGCCGCCGGCGGCCTGGCGGTGGCCCTGCGCACCCCCGGACAGTGGGCGGCACATCCGCAGGCCGCCGAGGTGGCCCGGCGCCCACTGGTGGAACGCACCCCGATCGGCGCGGCCTCGGCACGCGAACTCCCGCCCCTGGAAAGGGAATCCGCGCCCCTGCTGCCTGCCGCCGGGCTGCGCGTCCTGGACCTCACTCGCGTCCTCGCCGGGCCCGTCGCCACCCGCACCCTCGCGCTGCTCGGCGCCGACGTGCTGCGCGTGGACGGGCCCGGGCTGCCCGAACTGGCCGACCAGCACGCGGACACGGGCTTCGGGAAGCGGTCCGCCACCATCGAACTCACCGCAGACACCAAGGTGCTGGAGGAACTGCTGGCCTCCGCCGACGTGGTCGTCACCGGCTACCGCCCCGGCACCCTCGACCGCTTCGGCCTCTCCCCCGAGGCACTGGCCGAGCGGTACCCCGGTTTGATCGTCGCCCAGATCTCGGCGTGGGGCGCGTACGGGCCCTGGGGCGAACGGCGCGGCTTCGACAGCCTCGTCCAGGTCGCGACCGGCATCGCGGCCACCGAGGGCTCGACCATGGAGCCCGGCGCGCTGCCCGCGCAGGCCCTGGACCACGGCTCGGGCTATCTGATGGCGGCGGGCATCCTGCGGGCCCTGGGCGAACGGTCCCGCGACGGCCAGGGCCGACTGGTGCGCCTCGCGCTCGCCCGGACCGCGCGCTGGCTGACCGACGAGGCCGGACGTGACCCGCGCCCGGGCGGCCCGGGCTACGAGGGCCCGGACGCGTGGCTGGCCGAACGGGACAGCCCCCTGGGGCGGTTGCGGTACGCCCGGCCCCCGGTGTCGTTCACCGGCGGGCCGGCCGACTGGGCCGCCCCGCCGGTTCCCTGGGGGTCGAGCGCGGCGGCCTGGAGCTGATCGACAGGGATCAGCCGTTGGTGACGAGGACCTTCAGGGCCGTGCGCTCGTCCATCGCCTTGTAGCCGGCCGGGACGCCCTCGATGTCCACGGTCATGTCGAACACCGGGGAGGGGTCGATGGTGCCGTCCAGGACGTCGGGCAGCAGCTCGGGGATGTAGGTGCGGACCGGGGCGACACCGCCGCGCAGGGCGATGTTGCGGTCGAACATGACGCTGAGGTCCAGGCCGGTGCCGCTGCCGTGGGGCACGCCGACGAAGCCGATGGCGCCGCCGTCGCGGGTGATGTTGACGGCCGTGTTCATGGACTGCTCGGTGCCGACCGCCTCGACGACGGCGTGCGCGCCCTGGCCCCGGGTCAGCTCACGGACGGCCGCGACGGCTTCCGCACCGCGCGCGGCGACGACGTCGGTGGCGCCGAAGCGGCGGGCGATGTCGGTGCGCGCCTCGTGGCGGCCGAGCGCGATGATCCGCTCGGCGCCGAGCCGCTTGGCGGCCAGCACCGCGCACAGGCCGACCGCGCCGTCACCGACGACGGCGACCGTGGCGCCGGGGCGTACGCCCGCGCCGAGGGCGGCGTGGTGGCCGGTGCCGAGCACGTCGGACAGGGTGAGCAGGCCGGTGAGGAGGTGCTCGTCGGAGGCCGCCTCCTTGGGCAGCCGGACCAGGGTGCCGTCGGCGAACGGGACGCGCACGGCCTCGCCCTGGCCGCCGTCGTAGCCGACGGAGCCCCAGAAGCCGCCGTGCACGCAGGACGTGGTCAGGCCCTCGGCGCAGTACTCGCAGGTGCCGTCGGACCACATGAACGGCGCGACCACGAGGTCCCCGCGCTTCAGGGTGCCCACCTCGGAGCCGGTCTCCTCCACGACACCGAGGAACTCGTGCCCGATCCGCTGCCCCTGCTGCCGGGCCGCCTCGCCCCGGTAGGCCCACAGGTCGCTGCCGCAGATGCAGGCGCGCAGCACCCGTACGACGGCGTCGGTGGGCAGCTGCACGATCGGCTCGGGCACGTCCGCCACACGCATGTCGTACGGGGCGTGGATGGTGGTGGCGCGCATGGCGGAGGTCCTTCTCGTACAGGGAGGCGGGGGCGCCCGGAAGTCGCCCGAGCGCACCACACGGTACGCCGTCGCGGGGCCGGTTCGCGCCGCGAGGGGCTCCGGACCAGCGGGGACGTCCTCAAGAGCGGTTCCCCGTACCGCCCTTGAGGACGTACACCCATGCGAGGCGCAATCCGGCCGGTGGGTGCGAACCCCTGGGCGGCCCGGCTGTCGGTCGTGACCCGTATCCTCATTGACCATGCTCGAAGACCCCGCGACCGCAGTGTCCTCGCCCACCCAGTGGCCGGCCGTGTATCCGAAGGGATACGCGGTCGTCGACGTCGAGACCACCGGACTGGCCCGCGACGACCGGATCATCTCGGCGGCCGTGTACCGGCTGGACGCGCGCGGCGAGGTCGAGGACCACTGGTACACCCTGGTCAACCCCGAACGCGACCCGGGCCCGGTGTGGATACACGGCCTGACGAGCGACGTGCTCGAAGGCGCCCCGCTCTTCGCTGAGGTGGCGGAGGAGTTCGCGGCCCGGCTGGCGGACCGCGTGCTGGTCGCGCACAACGCGGTCTTCGACTGGCAGATGATCGCGCGGGAGTACGCGCGCGCCCGGCGCGAGCCGCCGGTGCGGCAGCGGCTGTGCACCATCGCGCTCTCCAAGGAGCTCAGGCTGCCGCTGCCCAACTTCAAGCTGGAGTCGCTGGCCGCGCACTTCGGGGTCGTGCAGCAGCGCGCGCACCACGCGCTGGACGACGCGCGGGTGCTGGCCGAGGCGTTCCGGCCGAGTCTGCGGGCCGCGGCGGCGGACGGGGTGCGGCTGCCGCTGCTGGAGTGCCGCCCGCTCACCGAGTGGTCGGACAGCCCGCGCATCGGCCGTCAGGCGACCGGTCCCTACGGCGGCGGACAGGGCGGCGGCTGGCGCCCGGCCCGCAAGCGGCCCGCCTGCCCGCACCCCAACCCCGGCCGGTACGAAGCGGGCAAACGTCTCAAGCAGGGCATGCGGGTGGCCTTTTCGGGTGACACCTCCACCGAGCGCGAACTGCTGGAGGACCGGGCCACGGAGGCCGGGCTGCACGTGGCCACCAGCCTGTCCCGGCTGACCAGCCTGCTGGTCACCAACGACCCCGACTCGGGCACCTCCAAGACGGCGAAGGCCCGCCAGTTCGGCACCCCGGTCATCGACGAGGCCGCGTTCGGGCAACTGCTCCGGGACGTCGAGGACGCCGAGGGTGCTGCGGACGCCGACCGATAGCCGTACGGACGGGTGATTCCCCGCGATTCGCGCCCGTCCCCGCTCGCCCGACGACCGGGGACGGCTCACGCTGTGGCGCATGGCGAGATGCGAAGTTTGCGGCAATGACTACGGAATGACCTTCGAGGTCCACGCACAGGGCGCGGTGCACGTCTTCGACTGCTTCTCCTGTGCCATCCACCGCATGGCACCGATCTGCGAGCACTGCCGGGTGCAGATCATCGGTCAGGGCGTCGAGGTGGAGGGCCACTGGTACTGCGGCGCCCACTGCGCCCGCGCGGAGGGGAAGGCGGGGGTGGTGGACCGGGTCTGACCCGGTACCCGCCCGAATGCGCCCCACGGCCCGGAGGTACCGTCGTGGGGTGCACCGCTACCGCTTCCTGCTCACCCGCCAGTGGGTGATCCTCACCCTCGTCGTGATCGCGCTGATCCCGACGATGATCAGGCTCGGTATCTGGCAGCACCACCGGTACGAGGAACGCACCGCCCGCAACAATCTGGTCGCCCGGGCCCTCGACGCCGCCCCGGTGCCCGTGGAACGGCTCGCCGCCCCCGGCCGCGCCGTCACCCACTCCGACAAGTACCGCACCGTCACCGCGACCGGCACCTTCGACACCGCCCACGAGGAGGTCGTCCGGCGCCGGACCAACGCCGACGACGAGGTGGGCTTCCACGTCCTGACCCCGCTGAAGCTGACCGACGGCCGGGTGCTGCTGGTCAACCGGGGCTGGATTCCGGCGAACGGGGCCCAGACCGACTTCCCGAAGATCCCCGCGCCCCCGGCCGGGAAGGTCACGATCACCGGCCGGCTGAAGGCCGACGAGACCACCGCGGCGAGCGGCATCAAGCAGCTCGCGGGGCTGCCGGACCGCCAGGTCATGCTCATCGACAGCGCGGACCAGGCCAAGCGCCTCGGCGCGCAGGTGCTCGGCGGCTATGTCGAGCAGACCGCGCCGGAGCCCAAGGGCGGTACGCCGGAGCAGATCTCCAGCCCCGGCAGCGAGGACGCCCCGCTGAACTACGCGTACATGATCCAGTGGTGGCTGTTCGCCGCCGCCGTGCCCGTCGGCTGGTGGTTCCTGGTCCGGCGCGAGCTGCGCGACCGGGCGGCGGCCGCGGCACAGGAGAGCCGGACCGAGGCGGAACCCGCCACCGTGTGAGCCGGCCGTCACTCCCCCGGCGCACCACCTGATTGGCCGTCAGCCCGCACGGGGAATCGCCATCCCGTGAACCCGCGCATCGAGGACTACGCCGTCATCGGCGACGAGCAGACCGCCGCCCTGGTCGGCCGGGACGGCTCGATCGACTGGCTGTGCCTGCCCCGCTTCGACTCCGGCGCCTGCTTCGCCAAGCTGCTGGGCGACGAGGACAACGGCTACTGGCGGATCGCGCCGAAGGGCGCCGGCACCTGCACCCGCCGCGCCTACCGCCCCGACACCCTCGTCCTGGACACCGAGTGGGACACCCCCGAGGGCACACTGCGCGTCACCGACCTGATGCCGCAGCGCGAGAAGGTCCCGGACGTCGTACGGATCGTGGAGGGCGTCAGCGGCCGAGTCACCGTGCGCAGCACGCTGCGGCTGCGCTTCGACCACGGGTCCATCGTGCCGTGGATGCGCCGCTCCGACGGGCACCGGGTGGCCGTCGCGGGCCCGGACTCCACCTGGCTGCGCTCCGAGCCGCACGTACGGACCTGGGGCGAGGACCTCGGCACGCACTCGGAGTTCACCCTCGCCGAGGGCGAGCGGGTCGCGTTCGTGCTCACCTGGCACCCCTCGCACCAGCCGCGCCCCCGCCTGATCGACCCGTACAAGGCGCTCAGCTCCAGCGTCCGGGACTGGCGGCGCTGGACCGCCCGCTGTCGTTACGACGGGCCGTACCGGGACACCGTGGTCCGCTCCCTGATCACCCTCAAGGCCCTCACCTACGCGCCGACCGGCGGGATCGTCGCGGCGGCCACCACCTCGCTGCCGGAGTGGCCGGGCGGGGTGCGCAACTGGGACTACCGCTACTGCTGGCTGCGCGACTCCACCCTCACCCTCAACGTGCTGCTCGCCGCGGGCTACCACGAGGAGGCCGAGGCATGGCGCGACTGGCTGCTGCGGGCCGTCGCGGGCAGCCCCGAGGACCTCCAGATCATGTACGGGGTCGCGGGCGAGCGCCGGCTGCCGGAGACCGAGCTGCCCTGGCTCGCCGGGTTCGCGGGCTCGGCCCCGGTCCGCGTCGGCAACAGCGCGGTGGACCAGCTCCAGCTGGACGTGTACGGCGAGGTGATGGACTCCCTGTGGCTGGCCCGGCAGTCGGGGCTGTCGGCCCGGCCGCACATGTGGGCCCTGCAGTGCGCGCTGATCGACTTCCTCGAGGAACAGTGGCGGCAGCCGGACGAGGGGCTGTGGGAGGTACGCGGCGGGCGCCGGCAGTTCACGCACTCCAAGGTGATGGCGTGGGTCGCCGTGGACCGCGCCGTACGCACCCTGGAGGAGCACCCGGAGCTGGAGGGCGACCTCTCCGGCTGGCGGGCGCTGCGCGACGAGATCCACGAGGAGGTGTGCGCCAAGGGCTACGACCCGGAACGCAACACCTTCACCCAGTACTACGGCTCGCGCGAGCTGGACGCGTCGCTGCTGCTGATCCCGCGCGTGGGCTTCCTGCCCCCGGACGACCCACGGGTGATCGGCACGGTCGACGCGGTCGCGGCCGACCTGGGCGACGGGGGCTTCGTGCGCCGGTACGACACCGAGAACCCCGGGGGCCCGGTGGTCGACGGGCTGCCCGAGGGCGAGGGTGCCTTCCTCGCCTGCTCCTTCTGGCTGGCCGACGCCCTGCACATGACCGGCCGCACCGAGGAGGCCCGCGAGCTGTTCGAGAAGCTGGCGGGGCTGGTCAACGACGTGGGTCTGCTGGCCGAGGAGTACGACCCGGTGGCCGGCTGCCAGCTGGGCAACTTCCCGCAGGCGTTCAGTCACATCGCGCTGGTGAACACCGCCCTCACGCTCTTCGGCACCGAGGAGGCAGGATAGGAGCATGGATCTTGGACTGAAGGACCGGGTGTACATCGTCACCGGCGCATCGCGGGGCCTCGGCAACGCGGCCGCGCGGCAGCTCGTCGCGGACGGGGCGAAGGTGGTCGTCACCGGCCGGGACGAGCAGCGGGTGGCGGACGCCGCCGCCGAACTGGGCCCGGACGCGGTGGGCGTGGCCCTCGGCAACGCCGAGGCGGACGCCCCGGAGCGGCTGATCACGCTGGCCCGTGAGCGCTTCGGGCGTTTCGACGGCATCCTCATCAGCGTCGGCGGCCCGCCGCCCGGCTTCGTCGCGGACAACACCGACGAGCAGTGGCGGGACGCGTTCGAGTCGGTGTTCCTCGGCGCGGTGCGCTTGGCCCGCGCGGCGGCGGCCGAGCTGGAGCCGGGCGGTGTCATCGGGTTCGTGCTGTCGGGTTCGGTGCACGAGCCGATCGCCGGGCTGACCGTCTCCAACGGGCTGCGGCCGGGCCTGGCCGGGTTCGCCAAGTCCCTCTCCGACGAGCTGGGCCCGCGCGGTATCCGCGTCGTCGGCCTGCTCCCGGCCCGGATCGACACCGACCGGGTGCGCGAGCTGGACAGCATGTCCGCCGACCCTGTGGCCACCAGGGCGGCCAACGAGTCCCGCATCCCGCTGCGCCGCTACGGTGCGCCGGAGGAGTTCGGCCGGGTGGCCGCGTTCCTGCTGTCCCCGGCCGCGTCCTATCTGACGGGCGTCATGCTGCCGGTCGACGGCGGCATGCGGCACGGCTTCTAGCCGAGTCCGCCCGTCAGCTCACCCGCTCGGCCCGGTGCTTGACCCTCTTGAGCCGCACCTCGGTGGGCAGTGATTCCAGGCCCGCCGAGTCGCGGGCGGCGGCCAGCGGGCGGGTGGTGAAGTCGGCCAGCGCGGCGGCCGGGGACGCGTCGGGTTCCAGACGGAGCCCGGCGCGCAGCGTGGGGGACGTACGGCGGCCGGCCAGGTGGGTGTCGGCCCCGGCCACGCCCGGCCGGCGGGCCGCGTCGTCCGCGAGCGCGGACTCCAGCGCGCCACCGCGCACCAGCGCGCCGCTGCCGTCACCGGTGTCGATGAGGATCTCGGACAGCCGGTGCCTGCGCAGCACCGACACCAGCCACCACAGCCCGATCAGCAGCAGGATGGCCAGCAGCGCGATAAGCGCCGGCCACCACCAGTCCTGGTCCCGCCAGGCGGTGCGCTCGGCGCGGCTGAGCAGCACGTCGTGCCGGCCGGAGTGCGGCCACCAGGACGGTGAGGGCGCGCCGAGGCCGATGGCCAGCACCGACCCGCCGAGCACGAACAGCACCAGTCCGGCGAGCGCCAGCAGGACACGGTTGACGGCTCCTGAACGCATGCCCCTCATCCCTTCTTTCCGGGTCCCCGGAGCCGTACCGACAGCTTGGGCCGCCGGGTCGTGCCGAGGTCGGACACGGCGCCGGCCAGCGCGGTGTCCAGGTCGCTCCGCACCTCGGCAGGGTCCCGGAAGTGCGAGATCACCCGCACGTCGGCCCGGCGGCGGCGCATCCGCACCCGTGCCTCGCGTACCCCGGCGACCTCCACGGCCCGGTCGCGCAGCACCTGGGCGGCGGCCTCGCGGGTGAGCGCGGCGCGTACGTCGGGGCGCGGGCGGAGCATGGGCAGCAGCCGGCGCAGGCCGGGGGTGAGGGCGAGCAGGATCAGCCAGAGGCCGACGGCGGTGACGAAGGCGGCGCCCGCGAGCACCGGGATGTCCTCGAGGGGCCGCTGGGCCAGTTGGCGGGCGAGTTCGCGGCGCCAGTACATCGCGGGGTGCCCGGTGCGGACGGCGACGATGTCGTACAGCAGCAGGCCCGCGCCGCCCAGCGTGAGCAGGGCGATGATCGCCGACGGGACACGGCGGGCCGACCAGAAGCGGCCGCTGCCCTTGGCGTCCGGGGGCAGGGCGGTCGGTTCCGCGGGCTGCGGGAGATGCTTGCCGGTGTCGGGGTGCTTCTCGGTGTCGACGACGGGCATCGGCCGGGTGGCGTCCTGAGGAGGCTCGCTCATGCCGTCCTCCCTCGGCGCTCGCCGGGCAGCCGCAGCCGCTCGACCTGGACGACCACCTCCGGCACCTCCATGTTGGCCAGCGTGCCCACCCGCTCGGTGACCCGGCGGCGTACGGCGGCGCAGCGGGCGCCGATGTCGGCGGGATACTCGAGTTCGAGGGCGACACGCACGCGGGCCGTGCCGAAGGGAGTGCGGTCCTGCCCGGTGCCGCGCGCCTTGGCACGCACGGACACCGTGGCGTGCGGGGCGGTGGTGTGCGAGGGCAGGGGGGCGAGCGCCTCGCGCGCGGCGCGTCCGGCGATCTTGGCGACGACACGGTCCGCGACCTTGGTGGCCCCGCGTTCGCCCGGCGATTCGCGGTCCGGGACGGCCGGCGGCGCCGCGCCGGTGTCCGTGCTCATCGCGGTCACCGACGCCAGTCGCGCCGGTCGCCGCCGGTGCGGAACCGGTCGTCACGGGTGCGGGACCGGTCGTCACGGCGGCGGAAGAAGTCGCCGAGTTCCAGTTCGCCGTCCACGAAGCGGCCGGCGAAGAATCCGACGGCCCCCAGGGCCGCCACCAGTACGAAGGCTCCGAACCCGCCGTAGAACCCGGCGAAGCCCAGCGCCATTCCGGCGATCATGCCGACTGCTGCCATGCTCATCTCTGCAGCGCTCCTTCAAGCGAGTCAGCCCGCCCGGCCGGCTTGACCCAGCCGGTCCGGCCTACTTCTCCGAGTACCCCGTGACTCACTGGATACGGGGCTGCTCGGGCTCCTCTTCCTCCTCGTCGTCGGGGAGGTGGACGTCGCTGACCGCGATGTTGACCTCGACGACCTCGAGGCTGGTCATGCGCTCCACGGCGGCGATCACGTTCTCCCGCACCGCGTGGGACACATCGCCGATCGGGAAGCCGTACTCCACGACGATCTCCAGGTCGAGGGCGGTCTGTACCTCGCCGACCTCGGCCTTCACACCGCGTGTCACGGCCTTGGAGCCGCCCGGCACCCGGTCGCGCATGGCGCCGATGGTGCGGGAGAGCCCGCTGCCCATGGCGTACACGCCCACCACGTCGCGTGCCGCCGTCCCGGCGATCTTCTCCACGACACCGTCCGCGATCGTGGTGCGCCCTCTGGTCGCCGGGTCGCCGCCACCGCGCCGGGTCTGCTTGCGGGCCGAGACCTGCGCCTCGTAGTCGTCGTCCTGGTTCGTCAGCTCGCTCATCGCTCACAGCCCCTCTCGGTAGTCCTTCTCCGACCACCGTAAGCACGGTTGCGCGGTTGCGCGCCGTGGATACGGCAGGCTGGAGGAATGACGGCGGACTGGACACAGGCGGTACGACAGCGACTGGCGCCCGGCAGACTGCTGCCGCTCGGCGGCAGGCGGGACGGCGCGTGGATGACGGAGCGGGCCGCGGCGGCGGTGCTGGGCGAGGCGGCCGCGGCGGAAGTGCCGGAGGCGCGGCTGGGCGCGCTGCGGATCGGGCTCGCCGATCCGCAGGACGTGCACGAGCCCGTCGTACCGGCCCCGCCGAGCGCCCTGCCGCCCGGCCCCCTTCGGGTGACGGCGGAGTTCGCGGCGACGGCGGCCCTGCCGCTGCCGGACACGGCGGCCCTGCTGCGGGCGGCGCTCACGGCGGCGGCGGACCGGCTGGGGCTCGTGGTGACGGAGGTGGACCTGCGGGTGACGGACCTGCTGGACACCTCCGCCGAACGGCCCCCGGCGGCCCCCGCACCGCAGGCACCGGACGCCGAGCGGTCCACGGAGCCGGACGAGTCACTGGTGGCCGCGGCCGTGCTCACGGTCCGTGGGGTGGCACGGCTGACCTCGAGCCTGAGCGGCCGGGGCCAGGCGGTACGCGTCGAGCACCGCGCCGCCGGGGCGGCGCTGCCGCACCGGCATGTGTACGTGGAGCTGACCACGGACTCCGCCGACCGGGCCGTCGATGTGGCCCAGCGGGTGCGCGCGGCGGTGCGGGAGACGCTGGAGGACCGCCCGACGGTGGCGGTCCTGGTGACCGGCGTGGAGTGACGTCAGTCGCCGATGCCCGCGAGGTCGCGGAGCCTGCGGGCCTGGGCGGCGCGTTCGGCGACGCGCTGCTCGTCGAAGGAGCGGCCGGTGGCGCCGCGCAGCAGCGCCTTGGTCTCCACCACGGCGTCGCGCGGCGCGGCCAGCACCGCTGCGGCCAGGTCCCCCGCGGCGCCGTCGAGTTCGGCGGCGGGCACCGAGACACTGGCCAGGCCGGAGACGACCGCTTCCTCGGCGTGCACGAATCGGCCGGTGACACAGATCTCCAGCGCGCGGGCGTAGCCGACGAGGCCGACCAGCGGGTGGGTGCCGGTGAGGTCGGGGACCAGACCGAGGCTGGTCTCGCGCATGGCGAACTGCACGTCGTCGGCGACGACGCGCAGGTCACAGGCGAGGGCCAGCTGGAACCCGGCGCCGATGGCATGTCCCTGCACGGCGGCGATGGACACGATGTCGTTGCGCCGCCACCAGGTGAACGCCTCCTGGTACGCGGCGATGGCCTCGTCGACCCCGGCGTCGTCACGGCGCGCGAGATCGATGAAGGTCGGCTCGCCCTCGATCCCCTCCGGGGTGAACATCTGGCGGTCCAGCCCGGCGGAGAAGGACTTGCCCTCGCCGCGCAGCACGACGACCCGGACGGAGCCCGGCAGCGCCCGGCCCGCCTCGGCCAGCGCCCGCCACAGAGCGGGGCTCTGCGCGTTGCGCTTGGCCGGGTTGGTCAGCGTCACCGTGGCGAGCGCGTCGTCGACGGTGAGCCGTACCCCGTCCTTGTCGAGAACAGGAGCGAGGTCCTGGTCGGGCGAAGCCATGGGGCGCCTCCGATGGGTGCGGTCATCGCGCGGAGCCGTACGGCACCGCGAAGTGACTGCACAGTAACCACCCGGACGATCACGGGACCGACCGGGTGGCCACCATCGAAGCCGATGGACCGCCCGGAGTCAGGACGACGCGGCCTTCTTGCCCCGCGTCGCACCGCCACGCCCACGGAGCGTGACGCCCGACTCGCTGAGCATCCGGTGCACAAAGCCATACGAGCGACCGGTCTCCTCGGCCAGCGCCCGGATGCTCGCACCGGAGTCGTACTTTTTCTTCAGGTCTGCCGCGAGCTTGTCGCGCGCGGCGCCGGTTACCCGGCTGCCCTTCTTCAGAGTCTCGGCCACCCGTGCCTCCTCGTGGGAAGTGCGCTCTGGTCTTCTCATGATCACCCCTCCGCGTCGGGTTGGCCACCCATTCGGCAAGGTCCGTGAGACGAGGTTGTGACGACAGGAGCGGGTCCCCACATACGGAATCGCTCATTCCGAAGCGGCGCGCCCGTACCGCCGAACGGGTGGAACAGGGAAGTCCCAGGTCAGAGACGTAAGACGGCCGGCCCCCCGGTACCGCTCGGGTACAGGGGGGCCGGCCGCGAAATCCGTGTATGACACACCACGGGATGAGGAGATCTCACTCAGATGGTGGATCACCGCTGGGCCGAATGATCCGGTCGGGGTGGATCACCGGGCCCCGGGGCGGGCCCAGGAGGGCCCTACGGGGTCAGGCGAGGGCGACCAGATCGGCGTAGCCGGAGCCCCACAGGTCCTCCACGCCGTCCGGCAGCAGGATGATCCGCTCCGGCTGGAGTGCCTCCACGGCGCCCTCGTCGTGGGTGACCAGGACGACCGCGCCCTTGTAGGTGCGCAGGGCGCCGAGGATCTCCTCACGGCTGGCGGGGTCGAGGTTGTTGGTGGGCTCGTCCAGCAGCAGCACGTTGGCCGAGGAGACGACCAGGGTGGCGAGCGCCAGGCGGGTCTTCTCGCCGCCGGAGAGGACACCGGCGGGCTTGTCGACGTCGTCGCCGGAGAACAGGAACGAGCCGAGCGTCTTGCGGACCTCGACCAGGTCCAGGTCCGGGGCGGCCGAGCGCATGTTCTCCAGGACCGTGCGCTCGGGGTCC
This sequence comes from Streptomyces sp. NPDC085596, assembly GCF_044541565.1. Classification (NCBI taxonomy): domain Bacteria; kingdom Bacillati; phylum Actinomycetota; class Actinomycetes; order Kitasatosporales; family Streptomycetaceae; genus Streptomyces; species Streptomyces sp. NPDC085596. The sequence continues at coordinate 55,376 of NZ_JBITTC010000001.1, forward strand.
AGGGTCTCGTGCTCCTGGGCGTAGTAGCCGAGCTTGAGGCCGTGGCCGGGGACGACCTCGCCGGTGTCGGGCTGCTCGGCCCCGCCGAGCAGGCGCAGCAGGGTGGTCTTGCCCGCGCCGTTGAGGCCGAGGATGACGACGCGGGAGCCCTTGTCGATGGCCAGGTCGACGTCGGTGAAGATCTCGAGCGAGCCGTACGACTTCGACAGGCCCTCGGCCATCAGCGGGGTCTTGCCGCAGGGCGCGGGCTCCGGGAAGCGGAGCTTGGCGACCTTGTCGGACTGGCGGACCGCCTCGAGGCCGGCGAGCAGCTTGTCGGCGCGCTTGGCCATGTTCTGCGCGGCCACCGTCTTGGTGGCCTTGGCGCGCATCTTGTCGGCCTGCGAGTTCAGCGCGGCGGCCTTCTTCTCGGCGTTCTGCCGCTCGCGCTTGCGGCGCTTCTCGTCGGCCTCGCGCTGCTGCTGGTAGAGCTTCCAGCCCATGTTGTAGACGTCGATCTGGGCGCGGTTGGCGTCCAGGTAGAACACCTTGTTGACGACCGTCTCGACCAGGTCGACGTCGTGGGAGATCACGATGAAGCCGCCGCGGTAGGACTTGAGGTAGTCCCGCAGCCAGACGATCGAGTCGGCGTCGAGGTGGTTGGTCGGCTCGTCGAGCAGCAGGGTGTCGGCGTCCGAGAACAGGATGCGGGCCAGCTCGATACGGCGGCGCTGACCACCGGAGAGGGTGTGCAGCGGCTGGCCGAGCGCGCGGTCGGGCAGGTTGAGGGCGGCGGCGATGGTCGCGGCCTCGGCCTCGGCGGAGTACCCGCCCTTGGTGAGGAACTCGGTCTCCTGGCGCTCGTACTGGCGCATGGCCTTCTCGCGGGTGGCGCCGGAGCCGTTGGCGATGCGCTGTTCGTTCTCGCGCATCTTGCGGATCAGGACGTCGAGGCCGCGGGCGGAGAGGATGCGGTCGCGGCCGAGGACGTCGAGGTCGCCGGTGCGGGGGTCCTGCGGGAGGTAGCCGACCTCGCCGGAGCGGGTGATGGTGCCGGCGGCCGGGATGCCGTCACCGGCGAGGCACTTGGTGAGGGTGGTCTTGCCGGCGCCGTTGCGGCCGACGAGGCCGATGCGGTCGCCCTTGGCGACCCGGAAGGTTGCGTTCTCGATGAGGACGCGCGCACCGGCGCGCAGCTCGATACCGGAGGCGGAGATCACGGACATACTCCTGGCGTACGTGGTTGACGGATGGGCGGCTGTCGAGGGCGTTCCCGCCGTCTAATGCGCGAGGAGAATGGCCATGGAACCAGTCTAACGGGGGCGGGCAAGCCCTTTTCCTGCCTCGGGTGGCGGGGTGCGGGGCGTCTCGGGGTAGGAATGGCGCCAGGGCTGCGGGCGACGGGCGTGACGGCCCGCACGGAAGATAACGGAGAGTGACGGGCTGTGCAGTTCGACGACGACGCGGATCTGGACACCTCCGAGGTGCGGGACGTGCGCGGGAGCCGGGTGCCGGGAGGCCGGGCGACGATCGGCGGCGGTGTCGTCGGGCTGGTCGGGCTGCTGCTGGCGCTGTTCCTGGGCGTCGGCCCGGACCAGCTCGGGCTCTCCTCGGGCGGTGACGAGGCCGCCTCCCAGCCCTCCTCGATGGGCGAGGTGCAGCAGGAGTGCCGGACCGGCCGGGACGCGAACACCCGGGAGGACTGCCGGGCGGTCGCGGTGGTCAACAGCGTGCAGGACTACTGGTCGCAGGAGTTCCGGCAGCAGGGGAAGCGGTACACCCCGGCGCAGACGTACTTCTTCAGCGGGCAGATCCGTACGGCCTGCGGGGCGGCGACGGCTGCCGTGGGGCCGTTCTACTGCCCCGGTGACCAGAGGGTCTATCTGGACCTGGGGTTCTTCGACGAGCTGCGCACGAAGTTCGGGGCGAGCGGCGGCCCGTTCGCGCAGGCGTACGTCATCGCGCACGAGTACGGCCACCATGTGCAGGACCTGATGGGCACGCTGGCACGCAGCCAGGACGGGATGACCGGCGAGAACAGCAACTCGGTGCGGGTCGAGCTGCAGGCGGACTGCTACGCCGGGGTGTGGGCGCACCACGCGACGACGACGCCGGACGAGTCGACTGGGCGGCCGCTGATCACCAGCCTGACCCCGGCGGACATCAAGGACGGGCTGAACGCGGCGGCCGCCGTGGGCGACGACCGCATCCAGGAGGAGTTCCAGGGGCGGGTGACGCCGGAGACCTGGACCCACGGCTCCTCGCTCCAGCGCCAGCAGTGGTTCGACCAGGGGTACCGGACGGGCGATCCGGACCGGTGCAACACCTTCGGCTGAGGCGTTGTCAGTGGTGGGTGCCAGACTGATCAGAGCAAATGGTGCGAATCACCACAGAACCGTTCACGAGGGAGTGACCGGCATGGCGGACACGAGTGGGCGCCCGAGTGTGTACCCGACGCTGCTGTACGCGGACGCGCGGGCGGCCATCGCGCAGCTGACGCGGGCACTGGGCTTCACCGAGCTGGCGGTGTACGAGTCGGAGGACGGCACGGTGCTGCACGCCGAGCTGACCCAGGGGAACGGGGCGGTGATGCTGGGGGCCAAGGGGCGGGGCGGTGTCTTCGACCAGGCGATGCGCGGCGCGGGCCCGGCGGGGACGTACGTGGTCCTGGACGACGGGGCCGACGTGGACGCCCATCACCGGCGTGCGGTGGAGCACGGCGTGGAGATCCTGATGCCCCCGACGGACCAGGACTACGGCTCGCGGGACTACATGGCGCGGGATGCCGAGGGCAACATCTGGAGCTTCGGGACGTACGCCCCCGCGATGACTCCCTGAGCGGCGGGGGCGTTGCGGCGGGCCGCTCTCAGCCTCCGGTGTGCACCTGGAAGGCGGCCCGGCGTACGGCCTTGGCGAGGGCGGGGTCGGGGTGGGCGGCGGCGAGCGCGACCAGGACCTGCACGGTGCGGGGGTGGCCGACGGCCCGGACCTCCTCCAGCAGGGCGGGGACGGTGGGCTGTACCGCCGCCTCCAGGTGCCGGACCAGCATGTCGGTCTCGCCGTGGTCGGCGACGGCGGCCGCGGTGTCGACCCACAGCCAGGTGGCTTCCTCGCGGGTGAGGACCTCGTGGGCATCCTCCGGGTCGACTCCGTCGTACTCGGCGAGCCACAGCAGGGCGTAGGGGCGCAGCGCGGGCTCCGCGACGACGGCGCGTACGTCGTGCTCGGCGGGGGCGCCGACCACGCGGAGCGCCTCGAAGGCGAGGCCGCGCAGCAGGGCGTCGTCGCCTCGGGCGGCGTCCAGGAGCTGGCCGACGGCGCCGCCGACCGTGCGGGCGGCGAGCCAGGCGCGGTATTCGGCGCGGGCGGCGTTGGGGCGGAGCTGGGCGCAGCCGCGGAGCATGTCCTCGGCGGACTGCTCGATGTTGCCGGCGGGGCTCTGCGCGGCGACGCAGATCTGTTCCAGCTTGACCCAGACCGCCCAGCTGCCGAGGGGGGTGAGGGTGGCGTGGCCGTCGCCGTGGGTGAGGGCGCCGACGGCGGCGAGCGCTTCGACGGCCCAGTCGAGGAGGGGTGCGAGGGGGACGTCCGGGGCGGGGGCGGCGAGGACGGGTGCCTCGACGGCGCCGGGGGCGTAGGTGATCTCGCAGCGTTCGGTGCGCAGTTCGGTGACCCGCTGCTGGAGCAGGTCGAGCAGCTGCTCGGCGGGGACGGGCCCGGCGGAGAGCTGGAGGAAGGAGAGGACCTGGGGCATCGCCGAGACGACTTCGGCGACGGTGGCCGGTTCCTGGCCCCGCGGTTCGGGGCAGGCCAGCGACCAGGCGTCGAAGAGGGCGACCCAGCCGCGCAGTACGGCACTGTCGTCGCGGTCCCAGGCGCGCAGGCGCCAGCCCGGGCGGGCGCTGTCGCCGTGCACCTCGACGAGCCCGGAGAGGCGGGCGGTGTCCCAGTCGGCGCGGATCTGCGCGGTGGTGAGGCCGAGGTCGGCGGCGGCGCGGTCGGCGGTCGCGTCGGACAGGGTGGCCTTGCCGTCGGCGGTGGCGGCGTCGCTGCCGGGCCCGAGGGCGAGGTCGGCCCACCGGGCCACGCGGACCGCCCCGGCGAGGACGGTCCGGGCGAGTCTCGCCAGTTCGGCGGGGGCCGGGGTCCCCTCGGGCGGCCGGGGCGCGGCGCGGCGCGTGCGCCGCTGGTTCACAGCTCTGGGGGCGGCGGCCAGGGGTCGCGGACGGACGAGTCGAAGCCTGGAGTCGCGCGGGATACGGGACGTCACGGGTGCAGTCTTCCGGTTGACGGTCCGAAAACCCAAACGGGATGTCACAGCGGGCAACACAGAGGGCCAAGGCAGCAGTCTCACGGCGCGTCGGCCGGGGACTTGGCCGGCACGTCCCCTTCGGCTGAGACCCGCCGAGGAACCGGGGCTTCCGGCTTGGGCCCGCCAGGCCGGAGGGCTACAGCAGTGGGGTCAGGAAGCGGCGGAGCAGGTCCTCGTAGGCCGTGGGGTCCACGTTCCACATGGCGGCGTGGGGGGCCTTGGGGACGGGGTGGAGGGAGATGAGGCCGGGCTGGCGGGCGGCCAGGCGGCGGGAGTCCGTCCAGGGGGCGATCTTGTCGTCGGGGCCGTGGATGATCAGGGTGGGGACCCTGAGGGGTTCCACTCCCGCGGCCTGGCGGGCGGTGCGCATGCCGGCGCGGCCCTGGGCGGCGCGTACCGCCAGGGGCAGCAGGGGGCCGGGGACGTGGCGGGCGTGGGCCAGGGCGCGGAGGGTGACCTCCCAGCCGAGGACGGGCGAGTCGAGGATCAGGCCGGCGACGCGGTCCCGTACGGAGGAGCGTTCGGCGGCGCGCAGGGCCATCGTGGCGCCGGTGGACCAGCCGAGGAGGACGACCCGGCGGGCGCCGTAACGGACGGCGTAGCGGATCGCCGCGTCCACGTCCCGCCACTCGGTCTCGCCGAGGTGGCTGAGGCCGTCCGCGGAGCGTGGGGCGCCAAGGTCGCCCCGGTAGGCGAGGGCGAGCACGGGCAGCCCGAGCGCGTGGAGTATCCCCATGACGTTGAGGGTCTGCTCGCGGGTGGCGCCAAGACCGTGCACGGCGATCACCCAGGTGTCCCGGGGTCCGGGCACGAACCACGCGGGCAGCGGGCCGAGTTCGCCGGGGATGTCGATGTCGGCGTACTCGAGACCGAGGGCGGAGCCGGGGTCCCCCACGTAGGCGTTGGGGGTGAGCCAGGCGGAGTCGCCGGGGCTGAAGGTCCCGTGGGTGAGGCGTTCGAGGGCGCGTACGACCGTGTCGGCGCTCTGCTCGGCCCCCTCCAGCACCGGTCCGACGACGGCGTGGGAGCCGTTGCCCGCGAGGCCGTAGACGCCGGGGCGGCGGGAGGCGAGGTCGCGGGTGAGGGTGATCCGGCCGCCCTCCACGCCGTGCACGGTGAGCCGGGGTTCGGTGGGCAGCGGGCGGCCGGGCGGCAGCTTCAGCGCGGCACCGCTGGCCAGCCTGCCGACGGCCACGGACGCGGCGCCGGCGGCCAGTACGGCACCGATCGCGGCGGCGACTACGTGGACTTTGCGCACGGGTCCAGTGTCGGGGGCCGGGCCGGTACCGGCCAGCGGAGCACCCCCGCTCAGCGCTGCCCGTACCCCCGCAGCCGCTCCCCCGCCTCGGTCAGCTCCGCCTCCGTGAGCAGGGCCGGGGTCAGGCCCGGCACGGAGGACGCCGTGAGCCAGAGGCGGCACATCCATTCCAGCTGGGCGGTGCGGTCGTAGGCGCCGTCCAGGGTGTCCCCGTAGGTGATCGTGCCGTGGTTGCGCAGGAGGCAGCCGGAGCGGTCCTGAAGGGCGCGCAGCATGTGGGCGGCCAGTTCGGGGGTGCCGTAGGCGGCGTAGGGGGCCACCCGTACGGGGCCGCCGAGCGCGCAGGTCATGTAGTGGACGGCGGGCAGCTCGGTGACGAGGGTGGAGACGGCGGTGGCGTGCACGGCGTGGGTGTGGACGACGGCGCGGGCGCCGGTGGTGCGGTACACCGCGAGGTGCATGGGCAGTTCGCTGGTCGGCACCAGCGTCCCGAGCACCTGGCGGCCGGAGAGGTCGACGCCGGTGATGTCGGCGGGGGTGAGCCGGTCGTAGGGCACGCCCGAGGGGGTGACCAGGACGGTGTCGCCCACCCGCGCGGAGACGTTGCCGGAGGTGCCGACCACCAGCCCGTCGGCGACGGTCCGCCGGGCGGTGGCCACCAGCTCCGCCCAGGCCCGCGCCTCGTCGCCGTCCGCGTCCCGCCGCTGTTCCGCCATGCGGCGATCCTGCCAGCCGGGGGCCGGGCGCGTGCCCGCTTCCACGCCCTTCACGCGCCTCCGAACGAGCTAAACCGATCAGAAACGCCAGAAATAGTCACACTTCTGACGGCCTCCCGACTTTGACTGATCCCTCTCACTCGCTGGACCACGTTTCACCGGGGGACCGCATGGCCCGTGACCGCTCATCAACCCGTCGCCGCGCGGGCGTCCTCGCCGCGGCCCTCTCGGCCCTCACCCTCACCGGGGCCCTCACCGCCGCCCACGCCCCGCTCGCCGCGCAGCCCGAGCTGCGCAGGACCCAGCCGAGGGGGCACGACGTGTCCTCCCACCAGAAGCGCGTCGACTGGTGGTCGGCCCGCGCCGAGGGCGCCCGGTTCGTGTACGTGAAGGCGACCGAGTCCACGACCTACCGCAACCCCTACTTCGCCGGCCAGTACAACGGCGCGCGCCAGGCCGGGCTGATCCGGGGCGCCTACCACTTCGCCCTGCCGAACCGTTCCTCCGGCGCCGCGCAGGCCGCGTACTTCGTCCGGCACGGCGGCGACTGGCAGGCCGACGGGGTGACGCTGCCGCCCGCGCTCGACATCGAGTACAACCCGTACGACAAGCACCACAAGTGCTACGGGCTGAGCCGGAAGCGGATGGTGCGCTGGATCAGGTCCTTCAGTGACGAGATCCGCCGGGAGACCGGCCGCCGCCCGGTCATCTACACCACCACCAACTGGTGGACCGCCTGCACCGGCAACAGCCGCGCCTTCTCCGGCGACCACGCCCTGTGGATCGCCAGCCATGGTTCGTCCGGCCCCGGCAGACTGCCCGGCGGCTGGCGGTACTGGACCTTCTGGCAGCACGGCACCAAGGGCCGCCTGCCGGGTGACCAGGATCTCTTCGGCGGCTCCTCGGCCCGGCTGCGGACCTTCGCGCGCGGGCGCTGAACGACCCCCGGAGGGCGGCCGGATGCCCCGGAATCCGGGGTGCCGCTTCCGACACCACGACGCCCGTCCCAGTTCACCTTCCGTTCACCCGGGTTGCCTACGTTCATCCCGCCAACGACTTCGAACGATTGCCTGGGTAAATGGAAAGCTTCTCGCTGATCCTCGCGATAGTGGTGATAACCGCACTCGCGTTCGATTTCACGAACGGTTTCCACGACACCGCCAACGCGATGGCCACCACCATCTCGACCGGCGCACTCAAGCCCAAGGTCGCGGTGGCCATGTCCGCCGCGCTCAACCTGGTGGGCGCTTTCCTCTCGGTGGAGGTCGCCAACACGATCTCCAAGGGTCTCGTCGACGAGACCGGCATCCGTCCCGAGGTCATCTTCGCGGCCCTGACCGGCGCGATCCTCTGGAACCTGCTGACCTGGCTGGTGGGCCTGCCCTCCAGCTCCTCGCACGCCCTGATGGGCGGCCTCGTCGGTGCCACCGTCGCCTCGGCGGGCTTCGGCGCCGTCCACGGTGACATGCTGGTCACCAAGGTGCTGCTCCCGGCGGTCGCCGCGCCGCTCGTGGCGGGTCTCGCCACGATGCTCGCCACCCGCCTCTCCTACGGCATCGGCGGCGAGGGCGACAGCAACGCCACCCGCAAGGGCTACCGCGCCGGCCAGATCGCCTCGGCCGGACTGGTCTCCCTGGCGCACGGCACCAACGACGCGCAGAAGACCATGGGCATCATCACCCTCGCGCTGATCGCGGGCGGTGCGCTGTCCCCCGGTTCCAACCCTCCCACCTGGGTGATCCTCTCCGCCGGCCTGGCCATCGCGCTCGGCACCTACATCGGCGGCTGGCGCATCATCCGCACCATGGGCAAGGGCCTGACCGACCTGGAGCCCCGTCAGGGCTTCGCCGCGCAGACCAGCGCCGCGGCCGCCATCCTGGCCTCCTCGCACCTCGGCTTCTCCCTCTCCACCACCCATGTCGTCTCCGGCTCGGTGATGGGCGCGGGCCTCGGCCGCAAGGGCGGTGTGGTCCGCTGGTCCACCGCCACCCGGATGTTCGTCGCCTGGGCGCTGACCCTGCCGGCCGCCGCGCTGGTCGGCGCGGGCGCCGAGGCCGTGACCGGCCTGGGCGACTGGGGAACCGGGCTCGTCGCCCTGTTCCTGATCGGCGCCAGCTTCGCCATCTGGAAGTTCTCCCGCCGCGAGGTCATCGACCACACCCACGTCACCGCCGAGGAGTACGTCGAGCCGGCCGGTGTGGTGACCACCGCGATGGCCATGGTCACCCCGCCCCCCGTGGGCATCGTCGCGGACGACCTGACGGCCACCATCCCGGCCGCCACCGCCGAATCCGCGCACACCCCCGCCACCACCGCCCCGCCCGCCACGGTCTGACCACCCGGTAACTGGAGGAACATCCTCATGAAGATCGACTGGGCGGCCCTCGGCTCCGTCTTCGGCGTCAGCCTCGTGGTCACGGTGGCCCTGGTGGGCCTGTTCACCCTCGGCGTCAACGGCCTGGCCCGCCGTGAGCGAGCCGCCGCCACCGGCGGCTCGGCCCCGCTCGCGGTCACCGGCGCGTACGCCTGCTTCGCCGCATGCGCGGCGGCGGTGGCCTACGGCTTCTACCTGATCGTCGCCTAGGACCCGCGAAGCGCCTTCGGAAGGCCCCCGCACGGCACACACCGCGCGGGGGCCTTCCGCTGTCCCCGGCGGTGCCGGTGTGGGGCTCAGCACACTCTTCTCCCGCAGGTCACAGGCAGGTTGACGGCCCTTCGGGGGGCGTGGTGGACTTCGCGGGCCATGTACGGCGGCAGCAGAGGAAGCCGGTGCGAATCCGGCGCGGTCCCGCCACTGTCACCGGGGAGAAGTCCCCGGAAGCCAGGAACTCTCGCCGCCGGTCTCGTCGAACCAGGGCGTGGACACCCTGAGTGAGGACATACCGTGATGCTCGGCTGCCCATCGAGAACCCGGACCAGGAACACCGGCACGCCCACGGCGAGCTAGCCGATGGGCGCCGATCGCTCGTACGCGTACGGTGCCGCCGCCGGACTCCTCGGTGATCTCCTCCTGGGCGACCCCCACCGCATGCACCCCGTCGCCGCCTTCGGGCGGGCCGCCGGGCACGTGGAGCGCGCGCTGTGGCACGACCACCGGGGCTGGGGCGCGCTGCACACCCTGGTGTGCGCCGGAGGCGCCACCGCGCTCGGAGCCGTGGCCGGACGCGCCGTACGCGCCGTATGCCCAGGCCCCGCCGCGTCCGCCGCGCTGACCGCCGCCGCCACCTGGGCCGTCGTCGGCGGCACCTCGCTCGCCCGCGAGGCGCGCGCCGTCGGGCGCGCCCTGGAGCGCGGCGACCTGACGGCCGCGCGGGCCCGGCTCCCGCACCTGTGCGGGCGCGACCCGCAGGCGCTGGACGCCGACGCGATCGCGCGCGCCGTCGTGGAGTCGGTCGCGGAGAACACCTCCGACGCCGTGGTGGGCGCCCTGGTGTGGGGCGCCGTGGCCGGGGTGCCGGGGCTGCTCGGGTTCCGGGCCGTGAACACGCTGGACGCGATGGTCGGGCACAAGTCGCCCCGGCTGCGCCGGTTCGGCTGGGCGTCCGCCCGGCTGGACGACGTCGCCGGCTGGCCGGGTGCCCGGCTGACCGCCGTGCTCGCCGTGCTCGCCGGGGACGACCCGCGTGGGGCGGTACGGGCCTGGCGGGCGGACGCGCACCGGCATCCGAGCCCCAACGCAGGTCCCGTGGAAGCCTCGTTCGCGGGCGCGCTCGGCGTCCGGCTGGGCGGCACCCTCTCCTACGGCGGCCGGGTCGAGCACCGGCCCGTGCTCAACGGCGCCGGGCGGCCGGTCCAGGTCACCGACATCGGGCGGGCCGTACGGCTCTCGCGCCGGGTCGGTCTGCTCGCGCTCGGCGTCACCGTCGCCGGGCGCCTCATCGGAAGGGGGCGGGGCAGGTGAGCGGTGGTCTGCTGGTCGCGGGGACGACGTCCGACGCGGGCAAGAGTGTCGTGACGGCCGGGATCTGCCGGTGGCTGGTCCGGCAGGGCGTCAAGGTGGCGCCGTTCAAGGGGCAGAACATGTCCCTGAACTCCTTCGTGACCCGTGAGGGCGCGGAGATCGGGCGGGCGCAGGCCATGCAGGCGCAGGCGTGCCGCACCGAACCGACCGCGCTGATGAATCCCGTACTGCTCAAGCCCGGTGGCGAGCGCAGCAGCCAAGTGGTGCTGCTGGGGAGGCCGGTGGGCGAGCTGAGCGCGCGCGGCTACCACGGCGGGCGTCAACAGGCTTTGCTGGGAACGGTGCTGGACTGTCTCGCCGAGTTGCGGGGCACGTATGACGCGGTGATCTGTGAGGGTGCGGGTTCGCCCGCCGAGATCAACCTGCGGCGCACCGACATCGTCAACATGGGGGTCGCGCGGGGCGCCCGGCTGCCCGTCCTCGTGGTCGGCGACATCGACCGGGGCGGGGTGTTCGCCTCCTTCTTCGGCACCGTCGCCCTGCTCTCCCCCGAGGACCAGGCGCTGATCGCCGGGTTCCTGGTGAACAAGTTCCGGGGCGATGTCTCGCTGCTGGAACCGGGCCTGGACATGCTGCGCGGCCTCACCGGACGGCACACCTACGGCGTGCTGCCCTTCCGGCACGGGCTCGGCATCGACGAGGAGGACGGCCTGAGGGTGTCGCTGCGGGGCACCGTCCGCGAGTCCACGGTCGCCCCACCGGTCGGCGAGGACGTGCTGCGGGTCGCCGTGTGCGCGATCCCGCTGATGTCCAACTTCACCGATGTGGACGCCCTCGCCGCCGAACCCGGCGTCGTGGTCCGCTTCGTGGACCGGCCCGAGGAACTGGCCGACGCCGACCTCGTGGTGGTGCCGGGCACCCGCGGCACCGTGCGTGCCCTTGAATGGCTGCGCGAGCGCGGCCTCGCGGACGCGCTCGTACGCCGGGCCGCCGAGGGGCGCCCGGTGCTCGGGATCTGCGGCGGCTTCCAGCTGCTCGGCGAGCACATCGAGGACGACGTCGAGTCGCGCGCCGGAAGCGTGCCGGGGCTCGGACTGCTCCCGGTGCGGGTGCGGTTCCACGCCGAGAAGACCCTCGCCCGGCCCGTCGGGGAAGCCCTGGGCGAGCCGGTCGAAGGGTACGAGATCCATCACGGGGTCGCCGAGGTGCTGGGCGGGGACGCCTTCCTGGACGGCTGCCGGACCGGGCAGGTCTGGGGCACCCACTGGCACGGCTCGCTGGAGTCGGACGGCTTCCGGCGCGCCTTCCTGCGCGAGGTCGCCGCCGCCTCCGGGCGCCGCTTCGTCCCGGCGCCCGACACCTCGTTCGCCGCGCTGCGCGAGGAGCAGCTCGACCTGCTCGGCGACCTGATCGAACACCACGCGGACACGGACGCGCTCTGGCGGCTCATCGAGTCGGGCGCGCCCGCAGGACTGCCCTTCATTCCACCGGGAGCGCCCGCATGAGCACAGTGTTGTTGCTGTCGACCGCCGACACGGACCTGCTGGCCGCCCGCGCCAGCGGCGCCGACTACCGGATCGGCAACCCGTCCCGCGTCGACCCAGCCGCCGACCTGCCCGCCCTCCTCGACGGCGCGGACCTCGCGGTCGTCCGGCTGCTGGGCGGCAAGCGGGCCTGGGAGGACGGGCTCGCCGCGCTGAAGGCGTCCGGGGTGCCGACGGTGCTGCTGGGCGGCGAGAGCGTGCCGGACGCCGAGCTGATGGCCGAGTCGACCGCGCCGGCCGGGGTCGTCGCGGAGGCGCTGCGCTATCTGGTCGAGGGCGGCCCGGCGAACCTGCTGGAGTTGTCCCGGTTCCTCTCCGACACCGTCCTGCTGACCGGCGAGGGCTTCGAAGAGCCGCACCGGATGCCGGAGTTCGGGCTGCACGGCACCTACGAGCAGCGCGCGGGCCGGCCGACCGTGGGCGTGCTCTTCTACCGGGCGCACGAACTCGGCGGCAACACCGCCTTCGTGGACACCCTGTGCGCGGCCATCGAGGAACGCGGCGCCAACGCCCTTCCGGTGTACTGCGGTTCGCTGCGCGACGCGGACGCCGGGCTGTACGAACTGCTGGGGCGGGCCGACGCCCTGATCGCCACCGTGCTCGCGGCCGGCGGCGCGCACGCCTCGGCCGCCTCGGCGGGCGGGGACGAGGAGGCGTGGGACATCGGCGCCCTCGCGGACCTCAACGTGCCTGTGCTGCAAGGACTTTGTCTCACCTCCACGCGGGCCGCCTGGGAGGCGTCGGACGCCGCCCTCTCCCCCATGGACGCCGCGATGCAGGTCGCCATCCCGGAGTTCGACGGCCGCCTGATCACCGTGCCCTTCTCCTTCAAGGAGCCAGGGCCGGACGAGGTCCCGGTCTACGTCGCCGACCCCGAGCGCGCGGCACGGGTCGCCGGGATCGCCGTACGGCACGCCGTGCTGCGGCACAAGCCGAACGCGGAGAAGCGGATCGCGCTGGTCTTCACCGCCTACCCGACCAAGCACTCCCGCGTCGGCAACGCGGTCGGCCTGGACACCCCCGCCTCGGCGGTACGGGTACTGGACGCGCTGCGCGACGCCGGGTACGGGGTGAGCGAACACCCCTCAGAGGGCGACGAGTTGATCCACCGGCTGATCGCGGCCGGCGGCCACGACGTGGAGTGGCTGACCGAGGAGCAGCTCGCCGCCGCGCCCGCACGGGTGCCGCTCGCCGACTACCGGGCCTGGTTCGGCACGCTCGACCCCGAGCTGCGCGAGGCCATGCTGGAGGCGTGGGGCGAGCCGCCGGGCAACCTGTACGTGGACGGCGACGACATCGTCCTCGCCTCGCTGCGGTTCGGGAACGTCGTCGTGATGATCCAGCCGCCGCGCGGCTTCGGCGAGAACCCCATCGCCATCTACCACGACCCCGACATGCCGCCCTCGCACCACTACCTGGCCGCCTACCGGTGGCTGGAGGCTGCGACATCGGAGGGGGGTTTCGGCGCGGACGCGGTCGTGCACATGGGCAAGCACGGCACGATGGAGTGGCTGCCGGGCAAGGGCCTCGGCCTGTCGCGCCGCTGCGCGCCCGACGCCGTGCTCGGTGAACTCCCGCTCGTCTACCCGTTCATCGTCAACGACCCCGGCGAGGGCACCCAGGCCAAGCGGCGCGGGCACGCCACGGTGGTCGACCACCTGGTGCCGCCGATGGCCCGCGCCGACACCTACGGCGATCTCGCCAAGCTGGAACAACTGCTGGACGAGTACGCGCTCGTCTCCGACCTGGACCCGACCAAGGCCCCGGCCGTGCGCGCCCAGATCTGGACGCTGGTCAAGGCCGCCGAGCTGCACCACGACCTGCACGTGGACGAGCAGCCGGAGGACGACGACTTCGACTCGTTCGTCATGCACATCGACGGCTACCTCTGCGAGATCAAGGACGTGCAGATCCGCGACGGACTGCACATCCTGGGCGGCGGCCCGGAGGGCGAGCCCCGCGTCAACCTCGTCCTCGCCGTGCTGCGCGCCTCCCAGGTCTGGGGCGGCCAGGCCAACGCGCTGCCGGGCCTGCGGGCCGCGCTGGCCGAGCATTTCGGGCTGGTGGAGAAGGAGTTGCTGGCCGAGCCGGGCGCGCCGGTGAAGGTGCCGGTGGAGCTGACCGACCTGGCCGAGGGCCCGGCGCGCACCGGGGCCGACGCGATCGACCTGCTGGAGAAGCTGTGCCGCGGGATCGCGGAGGGCATGGAGGCGCGGGACTGGGACCGGGCGGCCGTACCGGCGGTGCTGGACGAGGTGCTGGGCTTCGAACTGGCCGCTGCTTCAGCGGTGTTGAAGTTCGCCTGCACGGAGGTCGTGCCCCGGCTCGCCCGTACCACCGACGAGATCGGGCACATCCTCCGTGCGCTGGACGGCGGTTACGTCCCGGCGGGACCCTCGGGCTCGCCCACGCGGGGTCTGGTCAATGTGCTGCCGACCGGCCGCAACTTCTACTCCGTCGACCCCAAGGCGATCCCGTCCCGGCTGAGTTGGGAGGTCGGGCAGTCCCTCGCGGACTCACTGGTGCAGCGGTACCTGACCGACACCGGGGAGTATCCGAAGTCGGTGGGCCTCACCGTGTGGGGCACCTCGGCGATGCGCACCCAGGGCGACGACATCGCGGAGATCCTCGCCCTGCTGGGCTGCCGCCCGGTGTGGGACGACGCCTCGCGCCGGGTGACCGGCTTCGAGATCGTGCCCCTCGCCGAGCTGGGCCGCCCCCGCATCGACGTCACCGTCCGCATCTCCGGCTTCTTCCGGGACGCGTTCCCGCACGTGGTCGGTCTGATCGACGACGCGGTACGCGCGGTGGCCGAGCTGGACGAACCGGCCGGGTCCAACTACGTCCGCGCCCACGTCGAGGAGGACACCGCCGAACACGGCGACCGCCGCCGCGCCACCGCCCGCGTCTTCGGCTCCAAGCCGGGCGCGTACGGCGCGGGCCTGCTGCCGCTGATCGACGCGCGGAACTGGCGAAGCGACGCGGATCTCGCCGAGGTGTACGCCGTCTGGGGCGGCTACGCCTACGGGCGCGGGCTCGATGGGCGCGCGGCGCGCGGGGACATGGAGACGGCGTTCAAGCGGATCGCGGTGGCGGCGAAAAACGTCGATACCAGAGAACACGATCTTGTCGACGCCGACGACTACTTCCAGTACCACGGCGGCATGGTCGCCATGGTGCGCCACCTGACCGGCACCAGCCCCGAGGCGTACGTGGGCGACTCGGCCGTGCCGGACCAGGTCAAGACCAGAAGTCTGGCTGAGGAGACGCACCGCGTTTTCCGGGCGAGGGTGGTCAATCCCCGCTGGATGAGCGCGATGAGAAGGCACGGCTACAAGGGTGCCTTCGAGATGGCGGCGACCGTGGACTACCTCTTCGGGTACGACGCCACGGCGGGCGTGGTGGACGACTGGATGTACGAAAAGCTCAGCGCCGAGTACGTCTTCGACCCGGAGAACCGGGACTTCATGAAGAAGTCCAACCCCTGGGCCCTGCGCGGCATCACCGAACGCCTGCTGGAGGCGGCGGACCGGGGGCTGTGGGCGGAGCCGGACCAGGAGACCTTGGAGCGGCTCCGGGCGACGTATCTGGAACTCGAGGGAGAGCTGGAGGGAGACGAGTGAGCACGCGATTCCCGTTCACCGCGGTGGTCGGGCAGCAGGATCTGCAACTGGCCCTGCTGCTCAACGCCGTCGCGCCGAACATCGGCGGGGTGCTCGTACGGGGCGAGAAGGGCACGGCCAAGAGCACCGCGGTCAGAGCGCTGGCGGCGCTGCTGCCCGAGGTCGAAGTGGTCGCCGGATGCCGGTTCTCCTGTGATCCGGCGTCGCCCGATCCGACCTGCCCGGACGGGCCGCACACGGTGACGGCGGCCGAGGCGCGGGACGCGCGGATGGTCGAACTGCCCGTTGGGGCGTCCGAGGACCGGCTGGTGGGGGCACTGGACATCGAGCGGGCGCTCGCGGAGGGGGTCAAGTCCTTCGAGCCCGGCCTGCTGGCAGCTGCCAACCGGGGCATCCTCTACGTCGACGAAGTCAACCTGCTGCATGACCACTTGGTGGACGTGCTGTTGGACGCGGCCGCGATGGGCGCCTCGTACGTCGAGCGTGAGGGTGTCTCCGTACGGCATGCCGCGCGGTTCTTGCTCGTCGGCACGATGAACCCCGAAGAGGGCGAGCTGCGGCCGCAGTTGCTCGACCGGTTCGGGCTGACCGTGGAGGTCGCGGCCTCGCGGGAGCCCGATCAGCGGGTGGAGGTCGTGCGGCGCAGGCTGGCGTACGACGACGATCCGGCCGGGTTCGCGGCGCGTTGGGCGGACGAGGAGAGTGCCGTACGGCAACGCATCCTCGCGGCACGGGAGTTGCTGCCCAAGGTGCGGCTGGGCGACGGGGCGCTGAAGCAGATCGCGGCGACCTGTGCGGCGTTCGAGGTGGACGGTATGCGGGCCGACATCGTGATGGCGCGTACCGCGACCGCGCTGGCCGCGTGGGACGGGCGGAGCGATGTGCTGGCCGAGGACGTGCGGCAGGCCGCGCTGCTGGCGCTGCCGCACAGGCGGCGCCGCAATCCCTTCGACGCGCCGGGGCTGGACGAGGACAAGCTCGATCAGACGCTGGAGGAGTCGGCCGGGGAGGACGACGATCCCGATCCCGGCCCGGATGGTCCCGGTGGCGGCGGGCAGCCGTCGCCTGACGAAGGTCCGCAGGGCGGGGGCGCCGGGGCGCGGCCGGAGGCCGGTGAGGACGGGGAGCCGCAGCCGGCCGCCGGTGGTGCGGGTGAGCAGGCGCCGGCGCGGGCGGCGGAGCCGTTCCGTACCAAGGCGCTGACGGTGCCCGGTGTCGGGGCGGGCGCGGCCGGGCGGCGTTCACGGGCGCGGACCGAGCGCGGGCGGACCACCGGTGCGCTGCGGCCGCGTGGGGCGTTGACGAAGCTGCATCTGGCGGCCACCGTGCGGGCGGCCGCTCCGCATCAGCGGGCGCGCGGCCGGTCGGGGCCGGGGCTGGTGCTGCGCCGCGACGATCTGCGGCAGGCGGCGCGGGAGGGGCGCGAGGGAAATCTCGTCCTCTTCCTGGTCGATGCCTCCGGTTCGATGGCCGCGCGGCAGCGGATGAGCGCGGTGAAGGGTGCCGTGCTGTCGCTGCTGCTGGACGCCTACCAGCGGCGGGACAAGGTCGGTCTGGTGACCTTCCGGGGTGCGGCGGCCGAGGTCGCGCTGCCGCCGACCTCGTCGGTGGACGCGGCGGCGGCCCGGCTGGAGTCGCTGCCGACGGGCGGCCGTACGCCGCTGGCGGCGGGGTTGCTGAAGGCGCACGACGTGCTGCGGGTGGAGCGGCTGCGTGACCCGTCCCGGCGGGCGCTGCTGGTGGTGGTGACGGACGGGCGGGCGACCGGTGGTCCGGAGCCGGTGGCGCTGGCGGGGCGTGCGGCGCGGTTGTTCGGGGCGGAGTCGGTGGCCTCGGTGGTCGTGGACTGCGAGTCGGGGCCGGTACGGCTGGGGCTCGCGGGGCAACTCGCGGAGGAGCTGGGGGGTACGGCGGTGACGCTGGAGGAGCTGCGGGCCGACGCGATCGCCGGGCTGGTCAGGGATGTGCGGGGGACGACTTCGAGGAGGGCCGCGTAGTGCCGCAAGGGCAGCCGAGTGTGGTGCCGGACGACGGGTTGACGACGCGGCAGCGGCGCAATCGTCCGCTGGTGGTCGTGCACACGGGGATCGGGAAGGGCAAGTCGACGGCCGCGTTCGGGCTGGCGCTGCGGGCCTGGAACCAGGGGTGGCCGATCGGGGTGTTCCAGTTCGTCAAGTCGGCGAAGTGGAAGGTCGGCGAGGAGAACGCGCTGCGGGTGCTGGGTGCCTCCGGGCAGGGCGGGTCCGTCGACTGGCACAAGATGGGCGAGGGCTGGTCCTGGGTCCAGCGGGACGCGCAGCTCGACAACGAGGAGAAGGCCCGGGAGGGGTGGGAGCAGGTCAAGCGGGACCTGGCGGCCGAGACGTACCGGCTGTACGTGCTGGACGAGTTCGCCTACCCGATGCACTGGGGGTGGGTGGACACCGAGGAGGTCGTGGAGGTGCTGCGGGCCCGGCCGGGTAACCAGCATGTGGTAATCACCGGGCGCAACGCCCCTCCTCCTCTGGTGGAGTTCGCGGATCTGGTGACCGACATGTCCAAGGTGAAGCATCCGATGGACGCCGGGCAGAAGGGGCAGAGGGGCATCGAGTGGTGATGTCCGTACCCCGGCTGGTCGTCGCCGCGCCTTCGTCGGGCAGCGGGAAGACCACCGTCGCCACGGGGCTGATGGCCGCGTTCGCCGCGCGGGGGCTCGCCGTGTCTCCGCACAAGGTGGGGCCGGACTACATCGACCCCGGCTATCACGCGCTCGCCACCGGTCGGGTGGGGCGGAATCTCGACGCGTATCTGTGCGGGCCCGAGCTGGTCGCTCCGCTGTTCGCGCATGGGGCGCGGGGGTGTGATCTGGCCGTGGTCGAGGGTGTGATGGGGCTGTACGACGGGGCTGCGGGGCAGGGTGAGCTGGCCTCCACGGCGCAGGTGGCGAAGCTGCTTCGGGCGCCGGTGGTGCTGGTGGTGGACGCCTCTTCGCAGTCCCGGTCGGTGGCCGCGCTGGTGCATGGGTTCGCCTCCTGGGACGCGGGGGTGCGGATCGGGGGCGTGATCCTCAACAAGGTGGGGTCCGAGCGGCACGAGGTGTTGCTGCGGGAGGCGCTGGACGAAGCGGGGGTGCCCGTACTGGGCGTGCTGCGGAGGGCTGAGCAGGTGGCTACGCCGTCTCGGCATCTGGGGTTGGTGCCGGTGGCTGAGCGGGGTGCTGCCGCTGTGTCGGCGGTCGCGGCCATGGGGGCGCAGGTCTCTGCCGGGTGCGACTTGGATGCGCTGATGGCGCTGGCGCGGGGTGCGGGGGCGTTGCCGGGTGCGGGGTGGTCCCCGGCTGAGGCCCTTTCTCTGCCCACCCACGACCAGCCGTCTCGGTTGGCCGAGAAGCGGGCCACGGGCTTGGAGCAGTCGGGCGGTGCGGCAGAGCGCGGTTCCGCCCCGAGTGAGCGTGCCGTTGGCGCCGGCGCCGGCAGCCCTGCTGCAAGTGGGCGTCCCGTTGTCCCCGTTGCTGACGGGCCCGCCGCAAGTAGGCGTCCTGTCGTTGCCGTCGCCGGCGGGCCCGCGTTCACCTTTTCCTACGCCGAGCACGCCGAGTTGCTCGGCGCCGCCGGGGCTGAAGTCGTCACGTTTGATCCGTTGCGGGATGAGCGGTTGCCCGAGGGGGCTCGGGGGCTCGTCATCGGCGGAGGGTTTCCCGAGGTGTACGCGAGTGAGCTCGGGGCCAATGAGTCGCTGCGCAAGGAGATTGCCGCGCTCGCGCTCTCGGGGGCGCCCGTTGCCGCGGAGTGTGCGGGGTTGCTCTACCTGTGCCGGGAGTTGGACGGGACCCCTATGTGCGGCGTGCTCGACGCCTCCGCGCGGATGTCGGAGCGGTTGAGCCTCGGGTACCGGGATGCCGTGGCCGTCGGGGACAGCGTGTTGGCGGTGGCCGGGACGCGGATGCGGGGGCATGAGTTTCATCGGACCGTCGTGGAGCCCGGTGCCGGTGAGGCGCCCGCGTGGGGTGTGGTCGCGCCGGAGCGGCGGGTGGAGGGGTTCGTGCGGCAGGGCGTGCACGCGAGTTATCTGCATACCCACTGGGCGTCGGAGCCCGGTGTGGCCCGGAGGTTCACGGAGAGGTGCCGGACGTCATGAGCAGCAGGCTGGTCGGGGTCGGGGTGGGTCCCGGTGACCCGGAACTGGTGACCGTGAAGGGCGTCAACGCGCTACGGGCCGCCGATGTGGTCGTCGTACCGGTGATGGACACCGGGGAGCGGGGCCGGGCCGAGGCGACGGTGCTGCACCATGTGTCCGGCGAGAAGATCGTCCGGGTGGTGTTCGCGCTGAACGAGCGGACGGACCGGGCGCGCCGGGAGGCCGCGTGGGACGCGGCGGGCGCGCGGGTCGCGGAGCTGCTGCGGGAGCACGCGTACGTCGCGTTCGCCACCATCGGTGATCCGAACGTGTACTCCACCTTCACCTACCTGGCGCAGACGCTCAGGGAGCTGGTGCCGGAGCTGGTGGTGGAGACGGTGCCCGGTATCACCGCGATGCAGGATCTGGCGGCCAGGTCGGGCGCGGTGCTGACCGAGGGCACCGAGCCGCTGACGCTGGTGCCGGTGACGGCGGGCGCTGCGGCGCTGAAGGAGGCGCTGGCGGGTCCGGGGACCGTGGTGGCGTACAAGTTCGGGCGGCGCGCGGCGGAGGTGGCCGAGGCGCTGCGGGAGGCCGGGCGGCTTCAGGACGCGGTGTGGGGGTCGGCGCTCGGGCTGCCGGAGGAGTCGGTGCGGCCCGCCGCCGAGCTGGACGGGGACGCGCTGCCGTACCTGTCCACGCTCATAGCGCCGCCCCGGCGCGAGGGCGGCCGGGGCGGGAAGCTGTGAGGGGTTCAGCCGCCGGAGAGGCCGACCACCAGCCAGATGAAGGCGGCGCCCGCGACGGTGCACAGCACGGTGGAGCGGGCCGGGTGCTCGTGGTGGGCCTCGGGGAGGATCTCGGCGGCGGCGAGGTAGAGCAGCGCGCCGCCGAAGAGGCCGAGGTAGCCGCCGAGCAGCGGTTCGGGGATGTGCACGAACATGGTCGACAGGGCGCCCAGTATCGGCGCGCAGGCGTCGGCCACCAGCATGGCCACGGCCCGGCGGCGGGCGTTGCCGTAGAGGCTGGTGATGGTGAAGGTGTTGAAGCCGTCGGCGAAGTCGTGCGCGATCACGGCGAGGGCGACGGACAGGCCCATGCCGCCGCCGATCTGGAAGGCGGCGCCGATGGCGACGCCGTCCATGAAGCTGTGGCCGACCATCGCGGCCGCCGCCGTGAGGCCCACCTCGGGCGCCCGGTGGGTGTGCTCGGCCGCGCCGTGCGCTGCCTGGCGTCCGGCGAGGAGACGTTCCACCAGATGGGCGAGGAGGAACCCGGCGACGAACAGCACGAGCGCCGCGGGGACGCCGAACCATTTGTGTCCGGCCGCCTCCAGCGCCTCGGGGAGCAGGTCGAGGCCGACCACGCCCAGCATCAGGCCGCCGGCCAGGCCAAGGACCAGGTGGCGACGGTCGGTCACGCGCTGTGCCGTCCAGCCGCCGGCCAGCGTCATCAGGAACGCGCCGAGCGCGACAAGGACCGCCATAAGCCCTTGCTATCCGATGCGGGGCCCTGTGCGCACATCCAGCGGCCCGCAAACCTCACCAGACCCTGACATTCACCCCAGTTCCAGCTGTCCCGTCCCGGACCACGACCACGACCACGCGTCCGGGCTTCCCGTAGGAGAGGACCCTTCCCATGGCCGATGCCCCCGCCGGCAAGGTGACGTTCGTCGGTGCCGGGCCCGGTGCCGCCGATCTGCTGACGTTCCGCGCGGCCCGCGCGATCGCGGAGGCGGACGTGGTGATCTGGGCGGCCAGCCTGGTCCGCGCCGAGGTGCTGGAGCACGCCCGCGCGGACGCGGAGATCCTGGACTCGGCGGCCCTGTCCCTGGAGGACGTGGTGGCCGTGTACCGGCGCGCCCACGAGGAGGGTCTGAGGGTGGCCCGGGTGCACTCCGGGGACCCGGCGCTGTGGGGCGGTACGCAGGAGCAGCTGGACCGGTGCGCGGAGGTCGGGATCGCCACGGAGATCGTGCCCGGTGTCTCGTCGTTCTCGGCGGTGGCCGCGCTCGCGGGGCGGGAGCTGACCATCCCGGAGGTGGCCCAGTCGGTGATCCTGACCCGGCTCGGCGGCGGCAAGACGCCGATGCCGCCCGGTGAGGAGGTGCGCGAGTTCGCCCGGCACGGCACCACGATGGCGGTGTTCCTGTCGGCGGCGCGCAGCGGCCAGCTGGTGCACGAGCTGCTTGAGGGCGGCTACCCGACGTCCACCCCGGTCGTGGTCGCCCATCAGGTGACCTGGCCGGAGGAGCTGGTGGTGCGGTGCACGATCGGCACGCTGGAGGAGACGGTCAAGGAGCACCGGCTGTGGAAGCACACCCTGTTCCTGGTCGGCGCGGCGCTGGACGCGCACGGCACCCGCTCGCACCTCTATCACCCCGGCCACTTCCACGGGTTCCGCAGGGCCGACCCGGAGGCGCGGCGGGCGCTGCGTGAGCGGGGGGCGAGCAGTTGATCACGGTCGTCGGCGCGGGGACGGGTACCCCGGTCCCTCCTGACGTGCTCGCGGGGGCGGCGCTGGTCGTCGGCGGGCAGCGTCACCTGGACGCGGCGCCGGTGCCCGAGGGTGCGGCACGGGTGGTGCTCGGCCCGCTGGCGCCCGCCCTGGACGCGATCGAGGAGTGTGTGGCCGAGGAGCGGCCGGTGGTGGTGCTGGCGTCGGGTGATCCGGGGTTCTTCGGGATCGTGCGGGTGCTGGCGGAGCGGTTCGGGGCCGGCCTGCTGGCGGTGCGGCCGGGGGTGTCCTCGGTGGCGGGCGCCTTCGCCCGGCTGGGGCTGACCTGGGACGACGCGGTGGTGGTGAGCGCGCACGGGCGGGAGCTGCGGACGGCGGTGAACGTGTGCCGGGCGCGCCCGAAGGTCGCCGTGCTGACCGGTCCCGGGTCGGGTCCGGCCGAGCTGGGTGCCCGGCTGGACGGCACCGGCCGGGTGCTGGTCGTGGTGAGCGCGCTCGGCGATCGGGAGCGGGAGCGGGTGGAGCGGGTGACGCCCGCCGAGGCCGCGCTGCGGGACTGGGGTCCGGCGGTGAGCGTGGTGCTGTGCCTGGACGAGGCGCGTACGGCGGAGGGTCCGCGCACGGTCGCCGGGGCGGGTGCCGGGCCCGCGCGGTGGGCGCTGGCGGAGAGCGAGTTCGCGCACCGGGACTCGATGATCACCAAGTTCGAGGTGCGGGCGCTGGCGCTCGCCCGGCTCGGGCCGCGCCTGGGCGATCTGGTGTGGGACGTGGGCGCGGGTTCGGGTTCGGTGGCCGTGGAGTGCGCGCGGCTCGGCGCGGCCGTGACCGCCGTGGAGAAGACCGAGGACGGCGCCGAGCGGGTACGGGCCAATGCCCGCGCCCATGGCGTGGACGTGGCCGTGGTGCGTGGCACGGCTCCGGAGGCGCTGGCCGGTCTTGACGAGCCCGACGCGGTGTTCGTGGGCGGTGGCGGGCGTGATCTGCCCGCCGTGGTCGGTGTCTGCGCGGAGCGGGCGCGGCGGACGGTCGTGGTGGCCGTGGCCGCGCTGGACCGGGTCGGCCCGGTGCGTGAGGCGCTGACGCGGGCCGGGTTCGGCTGTGACGGGGTGCTGTTGCAGTCGTCGCGGCTGGCACCGCTGCCGGGTGATGTGACCCGGCTGGCGGCCACCAACCCCGTTTTCCTGCTGTGGGGCGACCGCCTCCCGGCACGGAGTGAAGGAGGAGTCCAGTGATCGGCCTGATTTCCGCCACGGCGGCGGGGGCGGCGGCCCGCGACCGGCTGGCCGCGGCCTGGCCGGACCGTACGCGGGTGTACGAGGGCCCGGCCGGGGAGGCCGTACGGGCGGCGTTCGCGGAGTGCGAGCAGCTGGTGTGCTTCCTGGCCACCGGTGCCACGGTCCGGCTGCTCGCCCCGCTGCTCGGGGACAAGGCGGCCGATCCGGGTGTGGTGTGCGTGGACGAGGGCGGCCGGTTCGCGGTGTCCCTGGTCGGCGGGCACGGCGGCGGCGCCAATGAACTCGCCCGTGAGGTGGGCGGGTTGCTGGGTGCGGAGCCGGTGGTGACGACGGCGACGGACGCGGTGGGCCTGGCCGGGCTGGACACGCTCGGCCTGCCGGTGGAGGGCGCGGTCGCGGCGGTGTCGCGGGCTCTGCTGGACGGTGAACCGGTGACGCTGGAGGCGGAGTTGGCCTGGCCGTTGCCGCCGGTCCCTTTCGCCGGACAGGGCGCGTACACGGTGCGGTTGACCGACCGGGACATCCAACCCGGTCCGGATGAGGTGCTGTTGCGGCCGCCGTCGCTCGTCGTCGGGGTCGGCGCGTCCAAGGGGGCGCCCGTCGAGGAGGTGCTCGGGCTGATCGAGGAGGCGCTGCGCGAGGCGGGGCTCTCGGTGCGGTCGGTGGCCGAACTCGCCACGGTGGACGCCAAGTCGGAGGAGCCGGGCATCGTGGCCGCCGCCGAGCGGCTGGGCGTGCCCCTGGTGACGTACCCGGCGGACGAACTGGCCGCGGTGACGGTGCCGAACCCCTCCGAGGCACCCCTGGCTGCGGTCGGCACCCCGTCCGTGGCGGAGGCCGCCGCGCTCAGGCGGGGCGGCGAACTCCTCGTACCCAAGAGGAAGTCGGCGGCCAGGCCGGCCATGGCGACCTGCGCGGTCGTACGGCGTCCCGGCCGGGGCCGGCTCGCGGTGGTCGGGCTCGGTCCGGGCGCCCGCGACCTGCTCACCCCGCGCGCGGCCGCCGAACTGCGGCGCGCCTCGGTGCTGGTGGGTCTGGACCAGTACGTCGACCAGATCCGCGACCTCGTCCGGCCCGGCACCCGGGTGCTGGAGTCGGGGCTCGGCGCGGAGGAGGAGCGGGCCCGTACGGCGGTCGCGGAGGCCCGTAAGGGGCACGCGGTGGCGCTGATCGGCAGCGGGGACGCGGGGGTGTACGCCATGGCCTCCCCCGCGCTCGCCGAGGCGTCCGACGACATCGACGTGGTGGGCGTGCCCGGTGTCACCGCCGCGCTCGCGGCCGGGGCGGTGCTGGGCGCGCCGCTGGGCCACGACCATGTGTCGATCAGCCTCTCCGATCTGCACACCCCGTGGGAGGTCATCGAGCGGCGGGTACGCGCGGCGGCCGAGGCGGACATCGTGGTGACCTTCTACAACCCCCGCTCGCGCGGCCGGGACTGGCAGCTCCCCAAGGCGCTCGCCGTCCTCGCCGGGCACCGGGAGCCGGAGACGCCGGTCGGGGTGGTGCGCAACGCCTCCCGGCCGGACGAGTCCGTACGGCTGACCACGCTCGCCGGACTCGACCCGGCGACCGTCGACATGATGACGGTGGTCACCGTCGGCAACACCGCCACCCGGAACATCGCCGGCCGCATGGTGACCCCGCGCGGCTACCGCTGGCAGCACGCCCCGGAGGAGGCCCGGTGAACCGTGCCGCCCCGCGCCGTGGGGCACGAGTTCTTCCGACGCCCGCCGTAAGCAGCGTGTCCCAGGAGGGCGGATCGACGACCGCCGCCCTCAACGTCGCCCCTTTCCAACCGACTTACCCCGAGGAGAAACCGTGACCACCCAGCCGCCCGCCCTGCTCATCGCCGGACACGGCACCCGTGACGAGGCCGGAGCCGAGGCGTTCCGCGACTTCGTGAAGGAGCTGGGCCGCCGCCACCCCGAACTGCCCGTCGCGGGCGGCTTCATCGAGCTGTCGCCGCCCCCGCTCGGGGAGGCCGTCACCGAGCTGGTCGAACGGGGCGTCCAACGCTTCGCCGCCGTACCGCTGATGCTGGTGTCCGCCGGGCACGCCAAGGGCGACATACCGGCGGCGCTGGCCCGTGAGAAGGAGCGCCATCCGGGCGTCACCTACACCTACGGCCGCCCCCTCGGCCCGCACCCCGCGCTGCTGCGGGTGCTGGAACGCCGGCTGGACGAGGCCCTCGCCGGCACCGCCAGGGAGGACGTGACCGTACTGCTGGTCGGGCGCGGCTCCACCGACCCGGACGCCAACGCCGAGGTGTGCAAGGCGGCCCGGCTGCTGTGGGAGGGGCGCGGGTACGCCGGGGTGGAGACGGCGTTCGTGTCGCTGGCGGCGCCGGACGTGCCGAGCGGTCTCGACCGGTGCGCCCGGCTGGGGGCGCGGCGGGTCGTCGTCCTGCCGTACTTCCTGTTCACCGGCATCCTGCCGGAGCGGGTGCGGCGGCAGACCGAGGAGTGGGCGGCCGCGCACCCGGAGACCGAGGTGCGTTCGGCGGACGTGATCGGGCCCGAGCCGGAGCTGCTGGACCTGGTGATGGAGCGGTACGCGGAGGCGGTGGCCGGTGATCTGCGCATGAACTGCGACTCGTGCGTGTACCGGATCGCGCTGCCGGGCTTCGAGGACAAGGTGGGCCTGCCGCAGCAGCCGCACTTCCACCCCGACGACGACGGCCACGGCGGCCACGGACATGGCCCCGGGCATCACCACCACGGCGGGCACACCCACAGCCATGCGCACTGAAGCCGGGCCCGATCTGCGGCACCACGGGGACGCCGAGGTCCGTGACGCGGGGGCGGGTCTGGTGGACCTCGCCGTCAACGTCCGCGCGGACACGCCCCCGCGCTGGCTGCGCGAGGAGATCGCCGCCTCGCTGTCGGCTCTCGCGGCCTACCCGGACGGGCGGGCCGCGCGGGCGGCGGTGGCTCGGCGGCACGGGCTGCCGGTGGAGCGGGTGCTGCTGACGGCGGGCGCGGCGGAGGCGTTCGTGCTGCTGGCCCGCGCGCTGGAGGTGCGGCGGCCGGTGGTGGTGCATCCGCAGTTCACCGAGCCGGAGGCGGCGCTGCGGGACGCGGGGCACGCGGTGGAACGGGTGCTGCTGAGCGCGCGGGACGGCTTCCGGCTGGACCCGGCGGCGGTGCCCGAGGACGCGGACCTGGTGATCGTCGGCAACCCGACCAACCCCACGTCGGTGCTCCACCCGGCCGGGGCGCTCACGCAACTGGCCCGTCCTGGCCGGACGTTGGTCGTGGACGAGGCGTTCATGGACGCGGTGCCGGGTGAGCGGGAGGCGCTGGCGGGGCGGACGGACGTGCCGGGCCTGGTCGTGCTGCGCAGCCTCACCAAGACCTGGGGCCTGGCCGGACTCCGGGTCGGCTACGTCCTCGCGCCCCCGGAGACGGTCACCGCCCTGGAACGCGCCCAGCCCCTCTGGCCGGTGTCCACCCCGGCCCTGGCCGCGACACGGGCCTGCGTGGCCCCCCGCGCCCTCGCCGAGGCGGCCCACGCCGCCCACCGCACGGCCGCCGACCGCACCCATCTCCTCACCGGCCTGGCCCAGTTGGTGCCGCACGGCGTCAAGGTGACCGGCCCCGCCGAGGCCCCGTTCGTCCTCCTGGAGGTACCGGACGCCCCACGCGTACGGCACCGCCTGCGCGAGCTGGGCTACGCGGTCCGCCGGGGTGACACCTTCCCCGGCCTCGGCCCCGACTGGCTCCGGGTGGCGGTCCGGGACCGGACGACGATGGCGGGGTTCGTGGAGGCACTGGGCACGGCGCTGGCTCAGGAGGACTGAGGTCCCGCCGGCCACGGCCGCAGTTTCGCCGGGTTGCGGACCACCCAGATCCGGGTGACGCGTTCGTCGTCGATGTCGAAGGCGGCGACGGTGACCACGGCGCCGTCGCGGCGGGCCACCAGGCCGGGCAGACCGTTGACCGAGCGCTCCAGGAGTTCGAGGCCGGGAGCCCGGTCCGCGATGGCGGCCATGTACTGGGCGATGCGCGGGCCGCCCTCGACCGGGCGCAGGACGGTGCCGACCATGCCGCCGCCGTCGGCGGTCATCACGGCGGCCGGGTCGAGGAGGCCGACGAGGGCGGCGATGTCCTTGCTCTCCCACGCCTCCTTGACCCGCCGCACCACGTCGGCCCGCACCGGCGCCGGAGCCCGCGCGGCGCTCACCCGCCGCCGGGCGGAGGCCGCCAACTGCTTGCAGGCCGCCGGGGTCCGCCCCAGCACCTCCGCGATCTCCGCGAACGGGTACCGGAAGACGTCGTGCAGCACGAACGCGACCCGCTCGGCCGGTGTCATCGACTCCAGGACGACCAGGAACGCCATCGCCACCGACTCGTCCCGCACGATCAGGTCGGCGGGATCGGCGTCGCCCGTACCGTCCCACTCGGCGCGGTCGGGCAGCGGCTCCGGCAGCCAGGCGCCGACGTAACGCTCCCGGCGGGCCCGCGCCGAGCCGAGCAGGTCCAGGCAGATCCGGCCGGTCACCGTGGTCAGCCAGGCGCCGGGCGACAGGATCTCCGCCCGCCGGCCGTCCGGCAGCCCGTACCAGCGCGTGTACGCGTCCTGTACGGCGTCCTCGGCCTCGGTCACCGAGCCGAGCAACCGGTAGGCCACGTTGAGCAGTTGGCGCCGCTCGGCCCTGTCCTCCACAGTCCCCATGCCTCCGGCCGCCCCCCCTCGCCTTACCTTTCGCAGGCCCGCGTCGTCGGACTGGTGAGACCTTATCGAGCTGCTGCCCGACGGGCGGAAAAGGGGACCGTGACATGGCCACTCAGGTGACGACCACGACGGACGCGCGGCGCGACGGCTCCACGTTCCTCCGCATCGCCATAGCCCTCCAGACACTGACCATCTTCCTCCAGGCCGTCTCCGCCGGGCTGCTGCTCACCACGTCCTACGGAGAGACGCTGCACGGCATCGGCGCCCGCGTGATGTACGGGGCGTCGATGCTGTACGTGCTCGCGGCGGTGCTGGCGTGGAAGCCGGGCGGCGGCTCCACCCGGCCTGTCCGGCACGCCTCGGGCTTCCTCGCCCTCGCCTCGGTCCAGGTCGTGCTCGGCATCGCCCACGTGCCGTCGGTCCATCTCCCGCTGGGCGTGCTGATGTTCGGCCTGAGCCTGCTGGCGCTGGCCCGGAGGTGAGCCCTGCCGGGTCCCTCCCGTCAGCCCCGGCGCCTGCGGGCCACCGCCACCGCTCCCCCGCCCAGCAGGAGCAGCGCCAGCGCGCCGCCCGCGATGTACGGGGTGGCCGAGCTGCCGCCCGTTTCGGCGAGGTTGCTCTGGGTGCCCTGGGGTTCGGCCCGGGGCGCGGGCGCCTCACCGGACTCCTCCTGCTCGGGCGCGGCGGGCTCGGCCGGCTCGGGGGCCTCACTGGGAGTTGCCTCCTCCCCCGCCGGTGTCTCGCAGGTCGCCTCGGCCAGGGTCACCGTGCCCGTCACCTCGGCCACGTTCAGCCGCAGTGGGTTCACCGAGACCTTGAGCCGGAGCGCGGTGGCGGCGGCCGTGCTGGAGGTGGTCCGGCGCTCGGCGAGGTCGAGGCGGACCTCGCCGACGCCGGGTACCCGCACCTCGGTCGGCCCGCCCGCCGTGAGGGTGGTGCGCTTGCCGAACACGGTGACGGCACCGAGCACGTTCGCCTCGGCCTCGGGCCGCTCCCCCGCCTCGCAGGTGGCCCGCGCGGTGACCGTGCCGACCTCGATCAGGGAGAGCAGCGGCAGCCCGGGCACGTGCAGCCGGGCGTCGGTCAGCCGGACCGAGCCCTCGGCGCGCTCCTCGGTGGCGCTCGCTCTGGCCGAGGCGACGTCGGCGCGCAGCACGGAGAAGGGGCGGCCGCCGTTCACACCGTCGAGCTGGGCCGACAGGGCCGTGCGGTCGGCGTTGCCCGGTGCCTGGACCTCGTTGAGGGAGAGGGTGAGCGGGACGTCGGCGGTGCGGTGGAGCAGGGACACGTCGAGTCCGGCGCGCAGTACGGCGGCGGAGGCGCGTCCGTGGTCGCCGGTGGCGTGCGCCGGGCTCGCGCCCAGGAGCAGGGGCGCCGCGGTGAGGGCGGCGGCCGTCGCGGCGGCGGCGAGACGGCGTGCGGGCATGCGGAAGTTGTCGCTGTTCAAGGCGGTGGGACCCCCAGGTGGGACGTGCTCGGGACACGACAACCATTACGCACTGTGGGTGAACGGTCAGCGATCCTGGGTTACTTCACTCCATCGTGGGGTTTCCGCCCCCGCATTCGATTAAGCGGGCACGTCCGTTCGCCCCGTCTACTGCACGACCAGCCCGTTCAGCACCACCCGGCGCGGCACCGCGAGCACCCGTACATCGGCGCGCGGGTCGGACTCGTAGACCACCAGGTCGGCGGGGGCGCCCTCCTCCAGACCGGGGCGGCCCAGCCAGGCGCGGGCGGCCCAGCTGGTGGCGGCCAGCGCATCGACGGGCGGGATGCCGGCGGTGACCAGTTCCGCCACCTCGGCCGCGACCAGCCCGTGCGGCAGCGAGCCGCCCGCGTCGGTGCCGACGTACACCGGGATGCCCGCGTCATAGGCGTCGCGCACAGTGTCGTAGCGCCGCTCGTGGAGGCGTCGCATATGTGCCGACCAGCGGGGGTACTTGTCGTCGCCGCCCGCCGCCAGATGGGGGAAGGTGGCGATGTTGACCAGGGTCGGCACGATGGCGACGCCGTGCTCCGCGAACAGCGGGATCAGGTCGGGGGTGAGGCCGGTGGCGTGCTCGACACAGTCGATGCCCGACTCCACCAGGTCGCGCAGCGAACTCTCCGCGAAGCAGTGCGCGGTGACCCGTGCGCCCAGCCGGTGTGCCTCCGCGATGCCCGCCGCCACCGCCTCGCGCGGCCAGCAGGGGGCCAGGTCACCGAGGTCCCGGTCGATCCAGTCGCCGACCAGTTTGACCCAGCCGTCCCCGCGCCGCGCCTCCCGGCCGACGTAGGCGACGAGGTCGGCGGGCTCGATCTCGTGGGCGTAGCCCCGGATGTAGCGCCGGGTACGGGCGATGTGCCGTCCGGCGCGGATGATCTTCGGGAGGTCGTCGCGGTCGTCGACCCAGCGGGTGTCGGAGGGCGAACCGGCGTCCCGGATCAGCAGGGCGCCGGCCTCGCGGTCGGTGAGCGCCTGCTTCTCGGCGGTGTCCGCGTCGACCGGGCCCTCCGCGCCGAGGCCGACATGGCAGTGGGCGTCGACCAGGCCGGGCAGCGCCCAGCCCTCCACGGCTCTGACGTCACCGGCGCCGGCGGGGCGGTCGTAGGTGACGCGCCCGCCGACCACCCACAGCTCGTCGCGGACGTCGTCGGGCCCGGCCAGGACCCGCCCCTTCACGTGCAGCACCGCGTGATCGCTCATGCACCGCACCTTAGTGACGGGCCCCCGCGCACTGAAGCCCCGGCTACTCCCCGGTCTTGCCGGGCACGTCCTCGACCTCGGCCATCGCCGGGTCCAGGACGCGGGAGAGGAAGTGGCGGGTGCGCTCGTTGCGCGGGTTCCCGATGACCTCCTCCGGGGTGCCCTGCTCGACAATGACCCCGCCGTCCATGAAGACGACCCGGTCCGCGACCTCGCGGGCGAAGGTCATCTCGTGGGTGACGACCATCATGGTCATGCCCTCCTCGGCGAGCCCCCGCATCACCGCGAGCACATCACCGACCAGCTCGGGGTCGAGCGCGGAGGTCGGCTCGTCGAAGAGCATCACCTCGGGGCCCATGGCGAGCGAGCGGGCGATGGCCACCCGCTGCTGCTGGCCGCCGGAGAGCGAGGACGGGTAGGCGTGCGCCTTGTCGGAGAGCCCGACCCGGGCCAGGTTCTCCGCCGCGACCTTCTCCGCCGCGGCCTTGTCCCGCCCGAGCACCCGGCGCTGGGGCAGCGTGAGGTTCTCGGTGACATCGAGGTGCGGGAACAGGTTGAACTGCTGGAAGACCATGCCGATACGACGGCGTGCGGCGTCGATGTCCACGTCCGGGTCGGTCAGCTCGGTGCCGCCGACCACGATCGTGCCCTGCTGGGGTTCCTCCAGCAGGTTGACGCAGCGCAGCAGGGTGGACTTGCCGGAGCCGGACGGCCCGATGACACAGACCACCTCGCCCTGGCCGATCTCCAGATCGACACCGCGCAGGACGTGGTTGTCGCCGAAGGACTTGTGCAGCCCCTCGACGCGGATCTCGGGACTGCTCACCGGATCGCCTCCTGGGACTTGGACTCCATCCGCCGTACGACGAAGCCGAGCGGGATGGTGACCAGCAGATAGCACAGGCCGGCCACCAGGATGGGGGTGGAGTTGGCGGTGGTGCTGGCCAGGTCGTTGCCGAACTTGGACAGCTCGCGCTCCTCCAGCGTGACACCGAGGAACAGCACCAGCGAGGAGTCCTTGAAGAGCAGGACGAGTTCGTTGGTGAGCGGCGGCAGGATGATCCGGAACGCCTGCGGGATGACGATCGAGATCATGGCCCGCGCGGGCGAGAAGCCCAGCGAACGGGCCGCCTCCATCTGCCCCTTGGGCACCGCCTGGATGCCCGCCCGGATCGTCTCGGCCATGTAGGCGGCCGAGACCAGGCCGAGGGCGACCGCGACCTTGCCGTAGGTGCCGCCCGGGTACTGCACGTCCGGGAAGGCCAGCGGCACGCCGACGCCGACGAAGATGAAGATCAGCAGGGCGGGCAGGCCCCGGAAGATCTCGATGTAGACGCCGGCGACCCAGCGGTAGGGCGCCACGGACGACAGCCGCATCAGGGCGATGAGGATGCCGAGCGCCAGTCCGACCACGAAGCCGGACAGGGTGTAGAGCACGGTGTTCTTCAGCGCCAGGGTGATGACGTCGGGGAACATCTGCTCGGCGATGGGCAGTTGCGCGAACTGGTTCTTCAGCCGTCCCCAGTCCGCGGAGAACGCGAAGGCGAGCACGGCGGCGACGAAGATCAGGTACTGCGCGCCGCGCGAGAGCCTGCGCCGCTGCCTGCGGGTCAGGCCCGGCTTACGGGGCTGGATGCGGGTGTCCGTGTCGGCCATGGGGTCAGGAGCTCGCGGAGGGGGAGGCGGCGGCCGGGTCGTACGGGCCGATCCACTTCTCGTAGATCTTCTTGTACTCGCCGTCGGACTTGGCGCGGGCGAGCGCCTTGTTGACGGCGTCACGCAGGGCGGTGTTGCCCTTCTTCACCGTGAAGCCGTACTGCTCGCCGGTGTTGAGGTTGTCCACCACCTGGAAGGCGGAGGCGTTGGCCTTGTCCTTGAGCCAGCCCTGGACCACCGGGTAGTCGATGATCACAGCCTGGACCTGGCCGGTGCGCAGACCGTTGAGGACCGCGTCGGAGGAGTGGAAGGAGACCGGGTCGAGACCCTTGCTCTTGGCGAGGTCCTCACCGGTGGTCTGCGCCTGGGCGCCGAGCTTCTTGCCCTTGAGATCGGCGAACGACTTGATGCCGCTCTTCTTGTTGACCAGGACGGCCTGGGTGGCCTCGAAGTACGGGTCGGAGAAGTCGACGTTCTTCTTGCGCTCGTCGGTGATCGTCATGCCCGCCGCGGCCAGGTCGCACTGGCCGGAGTTGAGGAAGGCACCGGTCTTGAAGTTCTCGAACGGCGTGTCCACGATCTTCTGCTTCACGCCCAGGTCCTTGGCGACCAGGTCGATCAGGGAGACGTCGAAGCCCTGCACCTTGCCGTCGACCACCGACTGGAACGGCGGGTAGGGCAGGTGGGTGCAGACGGTCAGCGCTCCGGCGTTGCCCAGGTGGACCCCCTTGACGGTGGTCTTCCCGCCCCCGCCGCCCGAGGAGGAGCAGCCGGCGACGAGCGCGATCGCGGCCGCCGCGGTGATGGCTGCCAGCACACGGGGCCGGCGCTGAAGGAGGGTCTTCATGGGGGAAATCTCCCGGTCGGGGGGAACTGTGGGTTCCGATTATAAGGAGAGGTTTGGGTCTCTCAAATCAAACTGATGGGTTCGCGGCCGCCCAGCCTAAGATGTCGCCGGTCAAAACGGCACGGAGGCCGCCAGTTACCCTCGTCACCGTCGGCTCCCGGCCGGCCTGGGTCGCGGACACGGCCCTGTGGACCTCGTGAGCGAAGAAGGCACCCGCCGTGACCCACCCCCTCCTCGACCTGCCCCCGCTGAGCGCCGCGCGGTTCGCCGCGATCGAGGACCGGGTGGCCCGGCTGCTGGACACCCGGCAGGACGTGCTGATCACCCAGGGCGAGGCGCTGCTGCCGCTGGAGGGCGCGATCCGCGCGGCCGCCGGTCCGGGCACGGTCGCGCTGAACGTGATCACGGGCCCGTACGGCCAGACCTTCGGCGACTGGCTGCGGGACTCCGGCGCGACCGTGTACGACCTCGCGGTGCCCTTCGACTCGGCGGTCACCGCGGACCAGGTCCGGGCGGCGTTCGCCGAGCACCCGGAGATCGACTTCGTCTCCCTGGTGCACGCGGAGGCGGCCACCGGCAACACCAATCCGGTCGCGGAGATCGGCGAGGCGGTACGGGAGCAGGGCGCCCTCTTCTACCTGGACGCGGTCGCCTCGGTCGGCGCGGAGCCGGTGCTGCCGGACGCGTGGGGCGTGGACCTGTGTGTGATCGGCGCCCAGAAGGCGATGGGCGGGCCCGCCGGGGTGTCCGCGATCTCGGTGAGCGAGCGCGCCTGGGAGCGGATGGCCGCCAACCCGGACGCCCCGCGCCGGTCCTACCTCTCCCTGCTGGACTGGAAGGAGCGCTGGATCGACGGCGGCCGCAAGGCGCTGCCGCACGCCCCGGCCCAGCTGGAGATGCTGGCGCTGGACGCCTGTATCGAGCGGATCGAGGCGGACGGCCTGGACACGGTGATGGCCCGGCACCGCGATCTCGCGCGGGCGACGCGGGCCGGGGCGATCGCCCTGGGCGGCGGTCTCGAACCGTATGTGCGCGACGAGCGGGACGCGGCGCCGGTGGCGACCACGCTGCGGGTGCCGCCGGGCACGGTGGCCTCGGAGCTGGTGGCCCGGGCGCTGGAGAGCGACCCGGCGCTGCCGCTGGCCGCCGGTGGCGGGGCGCTGGCCAAGGAGATGATCCGGGTGAACCACTACGGGCCCGACGCCACGTCGCTGGTGGTGCGCCGCGCACTCGTGGCGCTCGGCGCGGCGATGGCCCGGCAGGGGCTGACGGTGGACCTGGAGGCGGCCCTGCTGGCGATGGACGAGATCGTGCTCTGACGCCGGACACCGGAGTGCGGCCCGCGCGAATTCGCGCGGGCCGTTTC
This sequence comes from Streptomyces sp. NPDC085596, assembly GCF_044541565.1. Taxonomy (NCBI): domain Bacteria; kingdom Bacillati; phylum Actinomycetota; class Actinomycetes; order Kitasatosporales; family Streptomycetaceae; genus Streptomyces; species Streptomyces sp. NPDC085596. Next base: position 89,725 of record NZ_JBITTC010000001.1, read on the forward strand.
CTTTTCCAGCCGCTCTTCCGGCCGATTGTTCATATGCCCCAAATTCCCCGTGAATTCAGCCGCCCAGGCTCAGCCTTTTTCTCCTGCCCGGTTTTTGCAGAGCTAAACAACATCGGTTTCGGACAGGTTTCCGGCCTGTGACACACTCCACATGGAACGCTTTTTGTCCTGGTTCGCCCTAGGTCAAACGCGACATAACGCCGAGACGTTCACGTCGCCCCGAGATCGTCCCCGTGCATTTCGCAATTCACCTCGCTAAATTCGGGCCGCATGACTTCCGCATCCGCCGACCTGCTCATCGACAGACCCGCGGTGACCGACGGCGCCGCACTCTGGCGTCTCGCCAAGGACTCGAAAACGCTCGACCTGAACTCCTCGTACAGCTATCTGCTGTGGTGCCGGGACTTCGCCGGCACCTCGGCGGTGGCCCGTGGCGCGGAGGGCGAGCCCGTCGGGTTCGTCACCGGCTACGTCCGCCCGGAGCGCCCGCACACCCTGCTCGTCTGGCAGGTGGCCGTGGACGGCTCCCAGCGCGGCCGGGGCATCGCCGCCGCGCTGCTGGACGGGCTGACCGCGCGTCTGGCCGCCGAGCAGGGCATCACGGATGTGGAGACCACCATCACCCCGGGCAACACCGCCTCCGAGCGGCTGTTCACCTCGTTCGCCGAGCGCCATGGCGCCGCCCTGACCCGCGAGGTGCTGTTCCCGGAAGAGCTGTTCCCGGACGGCCCGCACGACCCCGAAGTGCTGTACCGCATCGGCCCGCTGACCCACGTCCCGGCGCACTGACGTCCCCCGAGGAGCGAATCACCGTGACCATCACCCAGCCCGACCTGAGCGTCTTCGAGACCGTGGAGTCCGAGGTCCGCAGCTACTGCCGCGGCTGGCCCGTCGTGTTCGACCAGGCGCGGGGCAGCAGGATGTACGACGAGGACGGCCATGCGTACCTCGACTTCTTCGCCGGGGCCGGCTCACTCAACTACGGCCACAACAACCCGGTACTGAAACGGGCGTTGATCGACTATCTGTCCCGCGACGGGGTGACCCACGGGCTCGACATGTCGACCACGGCCAAGCGGACCTTCCTGCAGACCTTCCAGGACCTGGTGCTCCGGCCGCGTGATCTGCCGTACAAGGTCATGTTCCCCGGCCCGACGGGCACCAACGCGGTGGAGTCCGCGCTGAAGCTGGCCCGGAAGGTGAAGGGCCGCGAGGCGATCGTGTCGTTCACCAACGCCTTCCACGGCATGTCGCTGGGCTCGCTGGCCGTCACCGGCAACGCCTTCAAGCGGGCCGGCGCCGGTGTCCCGCTGGTGCACGGCACCCCGATGCCGTTCGACAACTACTTCGACGGCACCGTGCCGGACTTCCTGTGGTTCGAGCGGCTGCTGGAGGACCAGGGCTCGGGCCTGAACAAGCCGGCCGCGGTGATCGTGGAGACCGTGCAGGGCGAGGGCGGCATCAACGTCGCCCGGCCCGAGTGGCTGCGCGCGCTGAAGGAGCTGTGCGAGCGGCAGGACATGCTGCTGATCGTCGACGACATCCAGATGGGCTGCGGCCGTACCGGGGCGTTCTTCTCGTTCGAGGAGGCCGGCATCACCCCGGACATCGTCACGGTGTCCAAGTCGATCTCCGGCTACGGGCTGCCGATGTCGCTGTGCCTGTTCAAGCCGGAGCTGGACATCTGGGAGCCGGGCGAGCACAACGGCACCTTCCGCGGCAACAACCCGGCGTTCGTCACCGCCACCGCGGCGCTGGAGACGTACTGGGCCGACGGCGACGCGATGGAGAAGCAGACCCGCACGCGCGGTGAGCAGATCGAGCGGGAGCTGATCTCCATCACCGAGGAGAACCTCGCCGACGTGAAGGAGTACCGCGGCCGCGGGCTGGTGTGGGGCCTGGAGTTCCACCTCGGCGACCGTGCCTCGCGGGTGGCGAAGCGCGCCTTCGAGCTGGGGCTGCTCATCGAGACGTCCGGCCCGCAGGGTGAGGTCGTCAAGCTGCTGCCCGCGCTGACCATCACCCCGGAGGAGCTGGACGAGGGCCTGAGCATCCTCGCCCGCGCCGTCCGCGAGACCGCCTGACCAGAAGAAGACCACCGGGCAGGAAACCCGCCTGGCAAGACTGCCTGAGCAAGAAGGAGGAGACACCGTGATCGTCCGTTCGTTCAAGGACATCGAGGGCACCGACCGGCATGTGAAGGCCAAATCGGGTACCTGGGAGAGCAAGCGCATCGTGCTCGCCAAGGAGCGGGTCGGCTTCTCCCTGCACGAGACGGTCCTGTACGCCGGGACCGAGACGTCCATGTGGTACGCCAACCACATCGAGGCCGTCGTCTGCACCGAGGGCGAGGCCGAGCTGACCGACCACGAGAACGGGCAGGTGTACACCATCACGCCCGGCACCATGTACCTGCTGAACGGGCACGAGCGGCACACGCTGCGGGTGAAGGAGGACTTCCGCTGCATCTGCGTGTTCAACCCGCCCGTGACCGGCCGGGAGGACCACGACGAGAACGGCGTCTACCCGCTGCTCACCGAGCCCGAGGAGGTGTGAGAAACCCATGACCACCCTCACCACCACCGACCTGTACCCGAGCCGGGGCGCGACCGAGGTCCGCGTACCGCGCCAGGACCCGGTCGTCTGGGGTTCCCCCGACACGCCCGGCCCGATCCCGGCGGCCGGCCTGGAAGGGTTCGAGCGCGACGGCTTCCTCACCGTCGACCAGATCATCACCCCCTCCGAGGTGCGGGTCTACCGGCGGGAGCTGGACCGGCTGGTCGGCGATCCGGCGATCCGCGCCGACGAGCGCTCGATCGTGGAGCCGAAGTCCCAGGAGATCCGCTCCGTCTTCGAGGTGCACCGGATCAGCGAGATCTTCGCCAACCTGGTGCGCGACGAGCGGGTGGTCGGCCGCGCCCGGCAGATCCTCGGCTCGGACGTCTACGTCCACCAGTCGCGGATCAACGTCAAGCCCGGTTTCGGCGCCAGCGGCTTCTACTGGCACTCGGACTTCGAGACCTGGCACGCCGAGGACGGCCTGCCCAACATGCGCACGGTGTCCGTCTCGATCGCGCTGACCGAGAACCACGACACCAACGGCGGCCTCATGATCATGCCGGGTTCGCACAAGACGTACCTGGGCTGTGCGGGCGCCACCCCTGACGACAACTACAAGAAGTCGCTCCAGATGCAGGACGCGGGCACCCCGTCCGACGAGGCGCTGACCGACCTGGCCAGTGAGCACGGCATCCGTCTGTTCACCGGCGCGGCGGGCTCGGCCACCTGGTTCGACTGCAACTGCATGCACGGCTCCGGCGACAACATCACGCCGTTCCCGCGCAGCAACGTCTTCATCGTGTTCAACAGCGTGGAGAACACGGCGGTGGAGCCGTTCGCGGCGCCGGTGCGCAGGCCGGAGTTCATCGGGGCGCGGGACTTCACTCCGGTGCGGTAGTCCGCGCAACCCGACCCCCGATCACCGGGCCGGTGCCTCTTCGTGTGGGACGGGAGGCATCGGCCCGGTCATGTCCATGTGCGGGGACGGCTCAGCCGTCGAGCGCGTCCAGCAGACGGTCCACGTCCGCGTCGGTGTTGTAGAGGTGGAAGGACGCGCGCAGGTTGCCGGCGCGGTCGGACACCTCGATGCCGGCGCGGCCGAGGTCCGGCTGCCGGGAGCCGAGGCCGGGCACCGAGACGATCGCGGAGCCCGGCGCGGGCAGCGCCTCGTGGCCGAGCGCGGTGAGGCCCGCCCGGTAGCGGTCGGCCAGGGCGGTGTCGTGGGCGTGGATCGCAGGCACGCCCAGCTCCTCGACCAGTTCCAGGGAGCGGCGCAGCCCGGGATAGCAGAACAGGGCGGGGCTGAGATCGAACCGCCGTGCGGAGTGGGCGAGTTCGGTGACGGGGCCGTAGCAGCTGTCCCAGGGCCTCTCACCCGCGACCCAGCCCGCGAGCAGGGGGGTGAGCCCGCCGAAGTCCTCGGGCAGGACGAGGAAGGCGACGCCGTGCGGGCCGAGCAGCCACTTGTAGGAGACCGACGCGGTGAAGTCCCACTCCCCCGCGTCCATCGGCAGCCAGCCCGCGGCCTGGGAGAAGTCGACGTACGTGCGGGTGCCGTGGGTGCGGGCCGCCTCGCGCAGCGCGGGCAGGTCGGCCACCTTGCCGTCGGCGGACTGGGCCGCGCTGACGGCGACGAGCGCGGTGCCGGGGCGGACGGATTCGGCGAGGCGCTCCACGGGCACCGCGCGCACCTTGAGGTCGCCCCGGACGTGGAACGGGTTGGGCACGGAGGCGAAGTCGTCCTCGGCGGTGAGGACTTCGGCGCCCGAGGGCAGGGAGGCGGCGATCACCCCGCTGTGCGCGGCGACCGAGGCACCCAGCGCGACCCGCTCGACGGGGACCCGGGCGAGCCGGGCGAAGGCGGCCCGGCACGCCTCGACGTCGTCGTAGAGCGCGATCAGCGGCTTGCCCTGCGCCCGCAGCAGCGCCGCCTCGTGCAGGGCGGTGACGGCGCGGGCGGGCAGCAGCCCGTTGCTGGCGGTGTTGAGGTAGGTGCCGACCGGGGCGAACTCGGCGCGGACGAGGCTCTCGAACGTCTCCGTGGTCTCCATGACTCCACTGTGCGGCGCCCGGATTCCGTCGTCCATCACGAATCTCTACAGGGTGCCTCCAAGCAACCCTTATGCGTCAGCCCTGCTGGGGCACCGCGCAGCCGTCCGGGCCGCAGGTCCCGGCGTCGTCCTGGGCGAGGGTCTTCAGCGGGGAGCGGTCGCCCCACGCCTGGGCGAGGGCCTGGGTGAAGACCTCGGCGGGCTGGGCGCCGGAGACGCCGTAGGTGCGGTCGAGCACGAAGAAGGGGACGCCGTTCGCGCCGAGCTGGGCGGCCTCGCGCTCGTCGGCGCGGACCTCGTCGGCGTACGCGGTGGGGTCGGCGAGGACCGCGCGGGTCGCGTCGGCGTCCAGGCCGGCGTCGGCGGCCAGCTCCACCAGGTGCTCGTCGCCGCCCGTGAACACCGAGCGCTCGTCGGCGAAGTTGGCCCGGTACAGCCGGTCCAGCAGCGCTTCCTGCCTGCCCTGCTCCTTGGCGAAGTGCAGCAGGCGGTGCAGGTCGAAAGTGCTGCCGTGGTCGCGGCCACGGGTGCGGTAGTCCAGACCCTCGGCGGCGGCCTGGGCGCCGAGGTTGTCCTCCCCGGCCTCGGCCTGCGCCGCGCTCATGCCGTACTTCCGGGTCAGCATGGTGATCACCGGCTGGACGTCGCCCTTGGCCCGCTCGGGGTCCAGCTCGAAGGAGCGGTGCACGACCTCGACCTCGTCCCGGTGCGGGAAGGCGGCGAGCGCCTTCTCGAAGCGGGCCTTGCCGACATAGCACCAGGGGCAGGCGATGTCGCTCCAGATCTCGACGCGCATTTCCACTCTCTCCGGCTCTTACCGGGGGCGAAGCCGCTCTCCGCCCCGATTCGGGAACATCCAAACTATGTGAACATTCAAAGAGCCCGGTTCATTCCCCGCCTTCATTCCCCGCGCTTCACTCCCCGCGCCTCAGCTTCCGTCCCGCAGGTCGGCGGGCCAGACCGGACGGAACTCCAGGTGGTCGTAGGTCACCACGCAGCCCTCGCCCAGCGGTGACTGGGTCATGAAGCCGATCAGCGCCGCGCCGGTCTCCTTCTCGTCACCGAGGGTGAAGAGGCGGACAAAGGTCCAGCGCTCGCCGTCGCGGGAGGCGTGGAAGGCCAGGGCGCGGCCGGTGCGGCTCACCCGCAGCCAGACGGAACTGCCGGATACGGTGAAGGAGTTGGCGTCGTCGGAGTGGCCCCGGGTGACCACCGTGCAGATGGTGGGCACGTCCGGGGAGTTCTCCAGGCAGAGCTTGGCCCAGTTCCGGTCGCCGACGTGGACGTAGAGCACCCCGGCGTCGAAGGCCGCGTTGAAGCCGACCGTGACGCGGGCGATCAGCTGGAAGTCACCCTCGGGCGAGCCGAGCAGCCGGGGCGCGTCGGCGGCCGGGTCCAGCGCCTCCCCCGTCGGCGTGACGAACCGGTCCTGCCGGGGCCCGGCCCAGCCGGTGAGCACGCCCTTCTCGTAGGACCAGTGCCCGTCCGGGCCGTACGTCCGCAAGAGGAAAGGGAGTTCGGGAAGCTCTATGTCCATCGGGCGATTCTCGCAGGCTGTTCACGTCAGCGCTCGAGCACTCCGTCGTAACGCCGGGGCAGATTAAGGGGGTTGTCGTCGCGCAGCTCGGGCGGGAGCAGGGGCTCGGGGGTGTTCTGGTAGACGACCGGGCGCAGCCAGCGTTCGACGGCGGTGCCGCCGACCGAGGTCGAGGTGGAGGTGGTGGCGGGGTAGGGGCCGCCGTGGTGCTGGGCCGGGGCCACCGCGACCCCGGTCGGCCAGCCGTCGACCAGGACCCGGCCCGCCAGCGGGGTCAGCCGGGCCAGCAGCGAGGCGGCGTCCCCCTCCCCCGCCGCCTCGGCCGGGGAGAGCTGCACGGTCGCGGTGAGGCTGCCGGGCAGCCGGTCCAGTACGGCGGTCAGTTCGTCCTCGTCGGCGTAGCGGGCGACCACGGTGACCGGGCCGAAGCACTCCTCCAGCAGCAGTTCGTGCGCGCCCGCCTGGTTGAGTCGGGCCGCGGGGACGGTGAGGAAGCCCGCGCCGACCGTGTGCGCCCCGGCCGCGCCCGGCGTGACCGGCGACTCCACCTCGGGCAGGGCCGCGCGCTCGCCGACGCCCGCGAGGAAGGCGTCCCGCATACGGTGGTCGAGCAGCACGCCGGGCTCGGTGTCGCTGACGGCGTCCATGAGCGCCTTGACCAGGCCGTCGCCGTGCGCCCCGGAGGGCACCAGCACCAGGCCGGGCTTCACGCAGAACTGGCCGACGCCGAGGGTCATGGAGGCGGCGAGGCCGGCGCCGATCTCCTGCGCCCGCCCGGCCGCCGCGCCCTCGGTGACCACGACCGGGTTGAGGGAGCCCAGTTCGCCGTGGAACGGGATCGGCACCGGGCGCGCGGCGGCCGCGTCGAACAGGGCCCGCCCGCCGCGCACCGACCCGGTGAAGCCGGCGGCGGCGACCAGCGGGTGCCGGATGAGGTCGACTCCGGCCGTGAAGCCGTGCACCAGGCCGACCACACCCGCGGGCAGTCCGTGCCCGGCGGCGGCCCGGCGCAGCACCTTGGCGACCAGCTCGGACAGCGCCGGGTGGTCGGGGTGGGCCTTGACCACGACCGGGCAGCCCGCGGCGAGCGCGCTCGCGGTGTCGCCGCCCGCGACGGAGAAGGCGAAGGGGAAGTTGGAGGCGGCGTAGACGGCCACCACACCGAGCGGGATCTTCCAGCGGCGCAGGTCCGGCACGGGCGGCGTGGCGGCGGGGTCGGGGTGGTCGATGACGACGTCCAGGAAGGCGCCCTCGTCGACGAGGTCGGCGAAGGCCCGCAACTGGTAGGCGGTGCGGGCGAGTTCGCCGGTGAGGCGGACCGGGCCGAGGGCGCTCTCGGCGTCGGCGACCTCGATCAGCAGCGCGCTGACCGTCTCCAGACCGGCGGCCGCCGAGCGCAGGAAGGCGGCCCGTACGGTGCGGTCCGCAAGAGCACCGCGCGCGGCGTGCGCCTCCCGGACGGTGGCGTCGACCTCGTCGGCCGTGGCTTCCACCGCGACCTGTTCCCGGTGCTTCCCCGTACGCGGGTCGACACTCCAGACTGGTGCTGCTGTCACCGCGGGTCCCTCCAGACAAGGCCGCACTGCCGGGATTCGGCCATCGGCTCGTTCGATATGCTGAACGCCGTCTCCGATGGTGAATGAGCTGCTCGGAGACTATAGGTCCGGGGCCATCGGCATCCAGGTCCCCGCAGCCTCCGGGCGTCAGCCGAGCGAAGGGTCGAGAAGCGATGACGGCAGCCGAGACGGGCGGCGGGGCGCAGGTCAAGTCCGCGGTGCGGACGGTGGAGTTGCTGGAGTACTTCGCGGGGCGGCCCGGCATGCACTCCCTCGCGGACGTGCAGGAGGCCGTGGGCTATCCCAAGTCCAGCCTGTACATGCTGCTGCGCACCCTGGTGGAGCTGGGCTGGGTGGAGACGGACGCGACGGGCACGCGGTACGGCATCGGGGTACGGGCGCTGCTGGTCGGCACCTCCTACATCGACGGCGACGAGGTGGTCGCGGCGGCCCGGCCCGCGCTGGACCGGCTCGCGGACGACACCACGGAGACCATCCACCTGGCCCGGCTGGACGGCACCAACGTGGTCTACCTGGCCACCCGCCAGTCCCAGCACTACCTGCGCCCCTTCACCCGCGTCGGCCGCCGGCTGCCCGCGCACTCGACCTCGCTGGGCAAGGCGCTGCTCGCCACGCACACCGACGACCAGGTGCGGGCGCTGCTGCCCGAGAAGCTTCCCGCGCTCACCGAGCACACGGTGACCGACCGGGAGGAGCTGATCGCCGAGCTGCACCGCGTCCGCGAGCAGGGATACGCCGTGGACCGCGAGGAGAACACCCTCGGCCTGCGCTGCTTCGGGGTCGCCGTGCCGTACCGCACTCCGGCCCGTGACGCCGTCAGCTGCTCGGTGCCGGTGGCGCGGCTCACCCCGGCGCACGAGCAGATGATCAAGGACGCGCTGCTGGACGCGCGGGACCGGCTGACGCTGGCGACCCGGCGGCTGTGAGCCGCACACACGACATCGGCACTGAAAATCTGAACATGTGATGAGAACCGTGTCCGGACGGGAACGGAACGGCCCGTCCGGCGCGTCTTCCCCTGCGCCATGAACAAGACGATCAGGCGCGCCGCCGTCTTCTCCCTGCTGCTCGTGCTCGCCCTGCTGCTCCGGGCGACCTGGGTGCAGTTCTACGACGGCAAGGCCCTCGCGGACGCCAACGACAACCGCCGGAACGCCATCGGCACCTACTCCCGCCCGCTCGGCGACATCATCGTGGCCGGGAAGCCGGTCACCGGCTCGGGCCGCGCCAAGGGCAGCGACCTCGCGTACAAGCGCACGTACACCGACGGCTCGCTGTACGCGGCCGTCACCGGCTACGCCTCGCAGGCGTACGCGCCGACCCAGCTGGAGGGCGTCTACGCCGACCTGCTCAACGGCACGGACACCCGGCTGCGCACCGCGATGGACACGATCACCGGACGGCGGGCCGACCCGGGCAACGTGATCACCACGATCGACCCGGCCGTACAGCGCGCCGGATACAGGGCGCTGGGCGGCAACACGGGCGGCGCCGTGGCGATCGACCCGAAGACCGGCAAGATCCTCGCCATGGTCTCGACGCCGTCCTACGACCCCTCGGCGCTGACCGCGGCGAACACGGCGGGGACGGCCTGGCAGCGGCTCACCACGGACAAGGAGAAGCCGCTCGTCAACCGCGCGATGCGCCAGCCGCTGCCGCCCGGCTCGACGTTCAAGCTGGTCGTGGCCGCGGCCGCGCTGGAGGACGGCCTGTACACGGACGTGGACCAGCGCACCGAGAGCCCGGCCCCCTACACCCCGCCGGGCACCACCCGCGAGCTGCCGAACGAGAACACCGCGGCGCCCTGCGCGAACGCCTCGATCCGGGTGGCCCTCCAGTACTCCTGCAACAACGTCTTCGGCAAGCTGGCCGTCGACCTCGGCCAGGACAAGGTGCGGGCCATGGCCGAGAAGTTCGGCTTCGACGACGACAAGCTGGACATCCCGGTCAGGGCCTACCCGAGCGTGTACCCGTCCGGCATGGACAAGGCGCTGACCGCACTGTCGGGCATCGGGCAGTACGACGTCACCGCCACCCCGCTCCAGATGGCCATGGTTTCCTCCGCCATAGCGAACGGCGGCGAGCTGGTCGCGCCGCACATGGTGTCGCAGCTCACCAGTGGCGACGGCGATGTGCTGAAGGACTTCAAGGACGGGGATCGCAAGCGGATCGTCAGTGCCCGTACCGCCGAGCAGCTCCAGTCCGCGATGCAGACGGTGGTCCGGGACGGCACCGGCCGCAACGCGCTCATCGACGGGGTGACGGTCGGCGGAAAGACCGGCACCGCCCAGCACGGCCCGAACAACAGCGAGACGCCGTACGCCTGGTTCACCGCGTACGGCAAGTCGGACAGCACGGGCCAGGAGGTCGCCGTGGCGGTGATGGTCGAGCAGTCCAGCGCGGCCCGCTCGGAGGTCAGCGGCAACGGCCTCGCGGCTCCGGTGGCCAGGGCGATGATGGCGGCGGCGCTCAAGCGGAGCTGAGCGCCGCCGGGTCGACAGGATTCGTCAGGAGACGAAGTACGTCGGGTTGGGCAGCTTGTAGGTGCGGTCGGCGTAGCCGCCGTCCAGGTCGGAGTACTGGTCGCCGAAGTTGGCGATGATCTCGTACCCGAGGTCCCGCTCGATGTGCTTGCGGGTGCCCGACTTGTACTGGACGGTGGTGCAGGTCCAGGTGCCCGGCGTGGCGCAACCGGACAGGTAGGCGGGCGGGTTGGCCTTGTCCTTGAGGAACATGTGGCCGGCGTCCAGGTTGACGTCGGCGCCGACCTTCTTGAGGTTCTCCACGGCACCGGCGCGCTGGGCCTCGCTGAGGCCGGAGTTGTAGAACACCGCGACACCCTTGGCGGTCGCGTACCGCACCAGCTCGGGGCTGCCGAACACCTCCGGGCGGTCGGCGCGGTTCACGTAGTCGTTCCAGGTGGCGGAGTCGTACGTGTAGTTGTAGCGCTTCTCGTAGTCGAGGCTGAGCAGCAGGGTGTCGTCGATGTCGAAGACGACGGCCGGCTTCTCGCCCCGGTGGTGGGCCTTGCGGGCCGCCTTGTCGATGTACCGCTTGGCGTCGGCGTCGATCCGCGCCAGGTCCTTGGCGTACGGACTGGCCGGCGACGCCTGGTACTTGCCCGCGCTGTCGGCGGTGGTGCCGTAGTAGGTGTCCAGGTCCTTCACCAGGAGCCCGATGTTGTAAGGCTCATGGGTGGAGTTCGCCGTCGACTGCCCGGCGGTGGCCGCACCGGCGCCGTACAGGGCACCACCGGCGAGCGCACAGGCGGCGGTGGCGGCCGCGATCCGCAGTGATTTATGCATGACACGTTTTCTACGCGCGTCATCGCATCCGTGGGCCGGACGTTGCAGGATCGAGATCAAGCCAGCGCCCTGGCCGGGCGGAGGCGGACTCACCACCTCCGCCCCCGCCCCCTATGCCCGCCGGCCCGGATCGCGGCCGCTGAGGCCCACCGCCCGGTCCAGCAAGGGGGCCTCGACGGGGACCGGGATCACCGGGCCGAAAATGCCGCCTCCCCCGTCGGACTCCTCGGCGGCGGCCAGGAGGAAGCCGTATGCCGAGGTGAGGGCGGGGAGGTCGGGGGTGTAGGGGAGGTCGAGGGCGCGGGCCAGGTCCCAGCCGTGGATGACCAGTTCGTCGGCGGCGACGGCGCCCGCGATCTCGCCGGGGAGGTCCACTCCCCCGGCGCGGGTCCGTCCGGTCCAGGCGGCCGGGTCGCGCCAGGCGTCGGCGAGTTCGTCCAGCGCCTTGGGCAGCTCGGCGCGCCAGCCGGGGCCGATGTCGGGGACCGTGGCGGTGGGGTCCGTGTCGGTGGTGGCGCCGAGGTCCTTGCGGGCGGCGTCCCGGAAGGCGATGGACAGGTGCAGCAGATGGCCCAGCAGGTTCCGTACCGAGAGGTCCGGACACGGTGTGGGCGCCGACAGCTGCTCGTCGGTCACGGCCTCGGCGAGCCGGGCCACGATCCGGGCCTGCGGGCCGAGATCCAGGGTCGAGTCGGTCATGTCGGGCTCCTCGCGGGTGCGCACCGGGGGTACGAAAGGGGTGACCCCCTGGCCGCCCGAAACTCATCGGCGCCCGACCCCGGCCCCGCTCACAACCCCGCAAGCCCCTCCCGCACCGCCGCCAAGTCCGCGTCCGAGGCCAGCCCGGCGTGGTACAGCCGCAGCTCGTTCGCCCCCTCGGCGCGCGCACGGGCCGCGTCGGCCGCGAGGCGGGCGGGGGCGCCGCCCAGGCCCGAGACGACGGTGAGGTTGGCCGCCAGGACCGTGTCCTCGTGGGCGTGCCGGGCGAACGGCGCCAGGCGGTGTGTGCCGTCCACACAGGGGACGACCACACCGTCCGCCACCGCCAGTATGTGGGCCGGGTCCACGCCGGCGTTGGCTCCGCAGTGGTGGGAGACAGGGTCAGCGTGCAGGAGTACCCGGAAGCCCTCGGGGGCGGCCGCGCGGACTGCGGCGACCACCTCCTCCTGGAGCGTACGGGCCACCGTCTCCCGCCACGCGCGCGTAGCGGCCGCCGTCTCCGCGCCGAGCCACCGCTCCACGTCCCGCCAGCCGCCGTCGTCGGCCGCACCACGCCACACCGGCTCCAGCGCGGCCCGAACACCAGCGGCCAACTCCTCCGCGTCCAGACCCTGTTCGCCGTACCCCACCCGGCAGGCCGGGCAGAAGCAGAGGGACATCAGATACTGACCGGCCTCCCCCAGCCTCACCCCGCCCGTCTTGTCGTGGGCGTGCAGATGCTGGAGGCCGTACCAGCCGAGGGACTCCAGCTCGGTACCGCTCACACCGGGGCGTACGGCCGCCTCGGCGGCCAGGTCGGTCAAGCAGGCGCGGGTGGCGGGCTGGGCGATGCAGGGGGCCCAGGGGTAGCGGTCGCCGTAGGCGTTGACGACGGAGGTGGCCGGATATTCCGCGCCCAGGCGGGAGTTGTGCGCCAGGACGACCCAACTGTGCACCTCGAGACCGGCGGAGACGAGTGCCGACGCGGCCTCACCGAAGGCGTCGCCGGGGGCCCAGTCGCCGGCCGGGTGGGGCCGGAGGTCGCGGTGGGCCCACTGCTCGCCCGGCGGATACAGCACAGCCGCGTACTCGGCGGTGACGATCCGGTGGCGCGGATGGCGCGGGGTGAGCGCGCGGGTGGAGTGATAGGCGGCGGCCAGGGTCACCTGGTCCACACCCAGGGAGGCGAGCCGACCGGGGGCCTCGGGGTCGCCGTTGACGTCCCAGGGGTAGACGAACGCCGACGCCCGCACGTTTCCTCCTCCGGCGGCCCGACCGCACCACCAGGCAGCAGGCTGACCGGCGTCCGCATGCGTGAACGCTACGATCCCGGCCGAGGGCGGTCAAGGTCGCGCACATCCCGTGTCCACCAGCCAATTGGCCGCATTACCCCACCCACTTGACCCACCCCCGCCCCCTCTCTAGCTTCGCCAAGGATGTGAACAAGGCGCTCACGGCCGAGCACAGGCCGGACCGGCAAGGAGACCGAAGATGCCCGCACCCCGCACCATCCTGCTCACCGGCGCCGCAGGCGGCCTCGGCACCCTGATGCGCTCCCTGCTGCCGGCCCACGGCTACACCCTCCGCCTCCTCGACGCCCGCCCGATCCCTGACGCCCCGGAGGCCATCACCGCAGACCTGGCCGACCTGGACGCGCTGCGCGAGGCGGTACGCGGCACGGACGCGGTGCTGCACCTCGCGGGCATCTCCCTGGAAGCCCCGTTCGAGAAGATCCTGAAGTCCAACATCGAGGGCACCTACCACCTCTACGAGGCCGCCCGCCTCGAAGGCGTCCCCCGCGTGGTCTTCGCCTCCTCCAACCACGCGGTCGGCCACACCCCCGTCCCGGCTCCGGACGACCCCCGCATCCCGGTGGACACCCCGCACCGCCCGGACACCTTCTACGGCCTTTCCAAGTGCTTCGGCGAGGACCTGGCCCAGCTCTACTGGGACCGGCACGGCCTGGAGACCGTCTCCGTACGCATCGGCTCCTGCTTCCCGGAGCCGACCAGCGTGCGCATGCTCTCGATCTGGCTGAGCCCCGCCGACGCCGCCCGCCTCTTCCACGCGGCCCTGACCGCCGAGGGCGTCGGCCACACCATCGCCTACGGCTCCTCCGCCAACACCCGCCTGTGGTGGGACCTCACCTCCGCGCGAACCCTCGGCTACACCCCCGAGGACGACTCCGAGCCGTACGCCGGGAAGCTCATCGCCGAACAGGGCGACCTGGACCCCGCGAACCCGGCCCACGACCGCCTCGGCGGCCACTTCCTCACCGACCCGCCGATCTGGCCGTACTGACCACACCGGCGGGCTCGCCAACGGCCGGCAGGCCGAAAACGATCGCTCACGACCTCGGGCGGGCACCAAACGGGCCCGCCCGAGGTCGTGTTCGGGCACGCACGGCGCCCGCTCCCACCCCGTACCCCGCTGCCGCGCAGGTCCGGGACGGGCCCGGCGAGATGTGATCGGGCACACACGGGCAGGATCGGGCATGGAACAGACCTGGTCAGCGCCGCGTGTCCGCTGTAGAACTTCCCCCAGGGCCCGAACGGGCATCCCAGCGGGCATCTCAATGACGAGAGCGGGTGACGACATGAACACCAGGACGGCCGAGGAACGCCAACGCGAGATCGTGCGCGCGGCGCGGGCCACCGGTTCCGTCGACGTCACCGCGCTCGCCGACGAGCTGGGCGTGGCCAAGGAGACCATCCGGCGCGATCTGCGCGCGCTGGAGGACCACGGGCTGGTCCGCCGCACCCACGGCGGCGCCTACCCGGTGGAGAGCGCCGCCTTCGAGACCACGCTCGCCTTCCGCGCCACCAGCCACGTACCCGAGAAGCGCAGGATCGCGGCCGCCGCGGCCGAGCTGCTCGGGGACGCGGAGACGGTCTTCGTCGACGAGGGCTTCACCCCCCAGCTCATCGCCGAGGCCCTGCCGACCGGCCGGGCGCTGACCGTGGTGACCGCCTCGCTGCCCGTCGCGGGCGCCCTGGCGGAGGCCGAGAACGTGTCGGTCCTGCTGCTGGGCGGCCGGGTGCGGGCGGGCACACTCGCCACCGTCGACCACTGGACGACCAAGATGCTGGCCGGCTTCGTGGTGGACCTCGCCTACCTCGGTGCCAACGGCATCTCCCGCGAACACGGCCTGACCACGCCCGACCCGGCCGTCAGCGAGGTCAAGGCGCAGGCCATCCGGGCCGCCCGGCGCACGGTGTTCGCGGGCGTCCACACCAAGTTCGGGGCGGTCAGCTTCTGCCGGTTCGCCGAGATCGGCGCGCTGGACGCGATCGTCACGAGCACCCAGCTCCCGGCCGCCGAGGCCCACCGCTACTCGCTCCAGGGCCCACAGGTCATCCGCGTCTGACCCCGGGCCACCTCGTACCGCCGCACCCGCACACCACCTACACCACCCGGCCGTCCGCCGCGCCCGCGGCGAGCCGCACGGCCGGCCCGGCACACCCCACGCACCCCACGCACCACCCACACCACCCGCACCACCGACCTTCCGCTTTCCGGGACCGACAAGCGATCAGGAGCACCCCTTCATGCCAACCCAGAGCCGACGTACGCCACGCGTCCTCCTCGCCGCCTGCGCCGCGGGAGCGCTCATCAGTCCCCTCCTCACCGGCTGCGCGGGAGCGGGCGGCGCGGGCGGCGGTGGATCGGCGAGCCACTCCATCAACGTCCTGATGGTGAACAACCCGCAGATGGTGGAGCTCCAGAAGCTCACCGCCGCCAACTTCACCAAGAAGACCGGCATCAAGGTGAACTTCACCGTCCTGCCGGAAAACGATGTCAGAGACAAGATCAGCCAGGACTTCGCCAACCAGGCGGGCCAGTACGACGTCGCCACCCTCAGCAACTACGAGATCCCGATCTACGCCAAGAACGGCTGGCTCCACCCCGTGGACAGCTACGTCAAGAGCGACACCGCCTTCGACCAGAAGGACATCCTCGCCCCGATGACGCAGGCGCTGACCGGCGCGGACGGCAAGCTCTACGGCGAGCCCTTCTACGGCGAGTCCTCCTTCCTGATGTACCGCAAGGACGTCCTGGAGAAGAAGAAGCTGAAGATGCCGGCCCACCCCACCTGGAAGCAGGTGGCCGACATCGCCGCGAAGGCGGACGGCGCCGAGCCCGGCATGAAGGGCGTCTGCCTGCGCGGACTGCCCGGCTGGGGCGAGGTGATCGCCCCGCTGAGCACGGTGGTCAACACCTTCGGCGGCACCTGGTTCGACAAGGACTGGAAGGCGCGGCTCGACTCCCCCGAGTTCAAGAAGGCCACGCAGTTCTACGTGGACCTGGTGCGCAAGCACGGTGAGTCGGGAGCCGCCCAGTCCGGCTACGCCGAGTGCCTGAACAACATGACGCAGGGCAAGACGGCGATGTGGTACGACGCCACGGCGGGCGCGGGCTCGCTGGAGGCCGCCGGCTCCCCGGTCAAGGGCAAGATCGGCTACGTGTCCGCCCCGGTCGAGAAGACCAAGAGCTCCGGCTGGCTCTACACCTGGGCCTGGGGCATCCAGAAGGCGTCCAAGCACCCCGACGACGCCTGGAAGTTCATCTCGTGGGCGTCCGGCAAGGGCTACGAGAACCTCGTCGGCAAGACCGCGGGCTGGTCGAACGTGCCCGCCGGCAAGCGCGCGTCCACCTATGAGATCCCGGAGTACACCAAGGAGGCGGGCGCCTTCGCGGACGTCACCAGGGACGCCATAGCGAACGCCGAGCCGCAGAACCCGGGCGTACAGCCCCGGCCCGCGCCCGGCATCCAGTTCGTGGGCATCCCCGAGTTCACCGACCTGGGCACCAAGGTCGCCCAGGAGATCAGCACCGCCATCGCCGGACGTCAGTCCGTGGACAGCGCGCTGAAGAGGTCGCAGTCGTACGCCGAGGCCGTCGGCAAGAAGTACCGGAAGTAAGAAGTACGAGGATCATGACCGTAACGACATCGGCCCCCGTCGCCGCCGCCACCGCGCGGCGGGCGGCCGGGCCCTCGAACCGTATGCGCGGCTGGGCCACCCGCGCCCCGCTGCTGCCCGCCCTGATCTTCATGATCGCCGTCACGCAGCTGCCGTTCGTGGCGACCCTGGTGATCTCGTTCTTCAAGTGGAACGCGCTCTACCCGGACGACCGCCACTTCACCGGCCTGTCCAACTACGCCGACGTCCTCAGCACGTCCGAGCTGCGCCAGTCGGTGTGGACGACCGTCGTGCTGACGGTCTCCGTGGTGCTGGTCAGCCTGGTGCTCGGGCTGGTCCTCGCGCTGCTGCTGAACCGCCGCTTCCGCGGCCGGGGCGCCGTGCGCACCATGCTCATCGCGCCCTTCCTGCTGGTGCCGGTCGCGTCCGCCCTGCTCTGGAAGCATGTGCTGTTCAACCCCGAGTACGGCCTCTTCAACGGCGTCCTGCACTGGCTCGGCGGAAGCGGCGCGCCACAGCCGGACTGGATCTCCGAGATGCCGCTGGCGGCGGTCGCCGCCTCGCTGGTGTGGCAGTGGACGCCGTTCATGATGCTGATCCTGCTGGCCGGGCTGCAGAGCCGCGACTCGCAGCTGATCGAGGCGGCGGGGATGGACGGCGCGAACGGCTGGCAGGTCTTCGTCCACATCACCCTTCCGCATCTGCGCCGCTACCTCGAACTCGGCGTGCTGCTCGGTTCGATCTACATCGTGCAGAACTTCGACGCGGTGTTCACGATCACCTCCGGCGGCCTGGGCACCGCGAACCTGCCGTACACCGTCTACCAGACCTTCTACCAGGCGCACGAGAACGGCCTGGCCTCCGCCGCCGGTGTCCTCGTCGTCATCGGCTCGATCGTCATCGCGACCTTCGCCCTGCGCGTCGTGTCGTCCCTGTTCCGTGAGGAGGCCACCCGCGCATGACGACCTCCGTCACCGCTCCCGCGCGCCGGACCCGCTCCGGCCCCGGCGCCAAGGGCGCCGCCCTGTCCGCGGTCGCCTGGCTGGCCGGCCTGCTGTTCGTCCTGCCTCTGCTGTGGATGACGCTCACGTCCTTCCACTCCGAGGCGGACGCCGCGACCAACCCGCCCTCCCTCGCCGCCTCGCTCACCCTGGACAGCTACCGCGACTTCTTCGGCGTGGCCGGCGGGGCGAGCCCCTGGCCCGCGCTGATCAACTCGACGATGGCGTCCGTGGTGTCCACCGTGCTGACGCTGGTGCTGGCCCTGCCGGCCGCGTACGCGCTGTCCATCCGGCCGGTGAAGAAGTGGACCGACGTCCTGTTCTTCTTCCTGTCCACCAAGATGCTGCCGGCCGTGGCGGGCCTGCTGCCGATCTACCTCTTCGCCAAGGACACCGGGCTGCTGGACAACATCTGGGCGCTGATCGTGCTCTACACGTCCATGAATCTGCCGATCGCGGTGTGGATGATGCAGTCCTTCCTCTCCGAGGTACCGGTCGCGATCATCGAGGCGGCGCAGATCGACGGGGCCAGGCTGCCCACGGTGCTGGGCCGCGTGGTGGCGCCGATCGCCCTTCCGGGCATCGCGGCGACCGCCCTGATCTGCTTCATCTTCAGCTGGAACGAGCTGATGTTCGCTCGTGTGCTGACCGGTGTGGTCGCGCAGACCGCCCCGGTCTTCCTGACCAGTTTCATCACCAGCCAGGGCCTGTTCCTGGCCAAGGTGTGCGCCGCGTCGCTCGTCATCTCCCTGCCGGTACTCGCCGCGGGGTTCGCCGCCCAGGACAAGCTGGTCCAGGGTCTGTCGTTGGGAGCCGTGAAATGAAGGCCGCCGTCATCGAGTCCGTGGGCCGCGCCGTCGTCACCGAGGTCCCCGACCCGACGCCGGGTCCGCGCGACGTGGTCGTGGAGGTCGCCGCGTGCGGGATCTGCGGTACCGATCTGCACATCCTCCAGGGCGAGTTCGCGCCCAAGCTGCCGATCGTGCCGGGCCATGAGTTCGCGGGCCAGGTCGTCGGGATCGGCAGCCAGGTCACCGAGGTCGCGGTCGGCGACCAGGTCGCGGTGGACCCGTCCCTGTACTGCTACGAGTGCCGCTTCTGCCGCGACGGCCACAACAACATGTGCGAGCGCTGGGCCGCGATCGGCGTCACCACGGCCGGCGGCGCCGCCCAGTACGCGGTCGCGCCCGTGGCCAACTGCGTGAAGCTCCCCGAGCACGTCCGCCCCCAGGACGCGGCCCTCATCGAGCCCCTGTCCTGCGCGGTGCGCGGCTACGACATCCTCAACTCCCGCCTCGGCGCCCATGTCCTGATCTACGGCTCCGGCACCATGGGCCTGATGATGCTGGAGCTGGCCAAGCGCACGGGCGCGGCGAGCGTCGACATGGTCGACATCAACCCGGCCCGGCTGGAGACCGCCAAGCTGCTCGGCGTCTCGGGTTCGGCGGCGAACGCGGACGAGCTGGACCGGCCGCAGGGCTGGGAGGTCGTCATCGACGCGACCGGCAACGCGGCGGCGATCCAGGACGGCCTGGGCCGGGTCGCCAAGGCCGGCACCTACCTCCAGTTCGGCGTGGCCGACTACGCGACGCGGGTGACGATCGACCCGTACCGCATCTACAACCAGGAGATCACCATCACCGGCTCCATGGCGGTGCTGCACAGCTTCGAGCGGGCGGCGGAGCTGTTCGCGGGCGGGGTGCTGAACCCGGACGTGTTCATCAGCGACCGGATCGCGCTGGAGAACTACCCGCAGGCGCTGGAGCAGTTCGCGGCGGGCGTCGGCCGCAAGATCGTGGTGACGCCCTGACCTGTGCCTTACCCGGCGCCGTGACCCGAACGGGGGTCTCGGCGCCGGGTAAGGGAACGGCAAAGTGATGTCGTTCGTTCACCCGGCATGACCGCTATGACCCCTGGCTCCAACGTCCCGCTTCCGGCCGCCCGTGTGACGGTGGACGTGGCCGCACCGGTGCGGCTCGACGTGTCGGGCCTGCTGCTCACCGCCGACGGCAAGGTGCGCTCCGACGACGACTTCATCTTCTACAACCAGCCGGCCGGCCCCGGCGTGACCTACCGCTCGGGCGGTGGTTCCGCGCCGGACGCGATCGTGGTCGACACCGCCGCGGTGCCGCCGGACATCGAGAAGATCGTCGTCACCGCGAGCCCGGACGCGCCGGGCCAGACCTTCCAGGGCATCGAGCCGACGGCCACGATCCGCGACACGGACGGCGGCTCGGTCGTGGCCTCCTTCACCCCGCCCGGCCTCGGCGCAGAGACGGCCCTGGTGGTCGTGGAGATCTACCGGCGCAACGGCCAGTGGAAAGCCCGCGCGGTCGGCCAGGGCTACGCGAACGGCCTGGCGGGCATCGCCACGGACTTCGGGGTGACGGTGGAGGAACCGGCCCAGCCGGTGTCCGCGCCCTCTGCGCCGCAGGCACCCCCGGTCCCCCAGGCACCCCCGGTCCCCCAGGCACCTCCGGCCCCCGCGCCGGGCGCCGGCAAGATCAACCTGGACAAGGGCCGGGTGAACCTCCAGAAGAACCAGACGGTCTCCCTGGTCAAGGGCGGTGCCCCTCTCCTCTCCCGCGTCCAGATGGGTCTGGGCTGGGAGCCCGCCTACCGGGGCAAGGACATCGACCTGGACGCCTCGGTCATCGCCTACGGCCCCCAGCGCAACGCCGTCGACAGCTGCTACTTCGGCAAGCTGTCCATCCTGGGCGGCGCGGTCAAGCACTCCGGCGACAACCTCACCGGCGAGGGCGGCGGAGACGACGAGGTCATCACGGTCGACCTCGGCCGCATCCCCCAGGAGGTGACGGGCCTGGTCTTCACCGTCAACTCCTTCTCCGGCCAGAAGTTCACCGAGGTCGCCAAGGCGTACTGCCGCCTGGTGGACCCGGTATCCGGCGAAGAACTCGCCCGCTTCGACCTGACCTCCGCCGAACCCCAGACCGGCGTCCTGATGGCGAAGCTCGTCCGCCAGTACTCCGGCGAGTGGGACATGACAGCCCTGGGCGACTTCGTAAAGGCCCGCACGGTCCGGAACATGGTGAAGCCGGGGGCCCAGGCTCTGTGACGGAGGTTCAGGTCTAGAACGCGCGGCCGGGGCCCGTCACAGGGACCCCGGCCGGACACCGAACGGTGCGCCCGAGCTTCCCCACTCAGCCGTTCGGGACGAGTGCCCGGTAGCGGACCAACAGGTCCGCCGTGGTCTCCGCGTCCGCCGTCAGCAGCGGCGTCCGTACCGGCCCTGCCGGAAGGCCGAGGGCGTTGAGCAGGGCCTTCGCCGTCACCGTGCCCGGCAAGTCCGAGGCCATCATCGCCTCGATCAACGGAGTCACGCGGGACTGGAGTTCAGCCGCTCGCGCCGTGTCCCCCGCGTCGAACGCCGCCAAGATCCCCGCCACCTCCCCCGGCACCACATTGGCGATCGTGCTCACGCACCCGGCGGCGCCCACCGCGTACAGCGGGAGAATGTGTTCGTCGCACCCGGCGTAGTACGCCAACTCCGTCTCCGCCAGGACCTTCTGGATGCCGAGGAAGTCGTAGGAGCAGTCCTTGACGGCGATGATGCGAGGGTGTGCCGCCAGGCGGATCATCGTGGACGGGGCGATGCGGGTGCCGGTGCGGCCGGGGATGTCGTAGAGCATCAGGGGGAGGTCCGAGGCGTTCGCGACCTGCAGGAAGTGGGCCTCCACCGCCGCCTGTTGGGGCCGGCTGTAATACGGCGTGACCACAAGCGCCCCATCCGCCCCCGCCTTCTCCGCGGCGAGGGTCAGTTCGATGGTGTGCCGGGTGTCCGCCGTGCCGACGCCCGCCACCAGCGGGACGGCGTCGCCCACCGCCGAGCGGACCGCCGCGATCAGCTCCCGCTTCTCCGCGTCCGTGGTGGTGGGCGACTCGCCCGTGGTGCCGTTCAGGACCAGTCCGTCGCAGCCCCCGGCGACGAGACGGGCCGCCAAGCGGGCCGCCCCGTCCAGGTCGAGCGTGCCGGCCGACATGAACGGGGTGACCATCGCGCAGAGCGTGCGGCCGAAGGGTGCGTTCCGATGCCTCATGGTCGTAGTCTCGGCACCACGACCATGAAGCTCCACTTAAATCTGCTACGAGATGCAGCCAAGCAGACCTTAAGCATCAAGGTCGGAAGCGCAGCACCTGCGGGTCGTGGTCGCTGATCTGGTCGTGGAACTCCGAGTTGATGTGCACGCTGTCGTACGCGAACGAGCCCCGGCGGATCGCCTTGCTGATCAGGATCTGGTCGAGCACCTGCGCGTTGCCCTGGTAGTCGTAGGTGTAACGCTCGCTGCGGGGCAGCGACTTGATCGCCGACCAGAGCTGCCCGTCACCCTCCATGATCTTCGCGGTGTCGGAGAACTCGAAGTCGTTCATGTCCCCGAGCGCGATGACGTCCGCGTCCTTCTGGGCGCTCAGCAGGGACTTCACGAAGGTGTTGACCTCCGTCGCCTGCGCGTGCCGCTGCGTCTCCGAGCTGCGGACCACCGGCTGGTACTGCCCGGTGAGCGGCTGGTCGCCGCCCTTGGAGTTGAGGTGGTTGGCGATCACGAAGACCGTCCGGCCCCGGAACACGAACTCCCCGGCCAGCGGCTTGCGGCTGTTGGCCCACGCCGCGTTCGCCGGGTCGATACGGCCGGGCGACACCGTCAGCCGGGCCTTGCCGCGCTCCTTGGCGACGCCGACCGCCGTGGTGGAGTCGCCGCCCGCGCGGTCGGTGAAGGACACCCGCTCGGGGTTGAAGAGGAACACCTGCCGGATGTTGCCGCCCGGCTCGCCGCCGTCCTGCTTGTCGACGGGGTCGATGGAGCGCCAGTCGTAGCGCGGACCGCCCGCCGCGAGGATCGCGTCGATCAGCTTGCCGACCGTCGCGCCCGCACTCACCGTGCCGTCGTCGGTGGCGCCGTTGTCGTCCTGGATCTCCTCCAGGGACACGATGTCGGGCGAGCGCAGGTTGTTCACGATCGCGGACGCGTGCGCGTCGAAGGTGGCGTCGGACGGGTCGAGGTTCTCGACGTTGTACGTCGCCACCGCCAGCTCGCCGGCCGCCTGCTTGCGCGTGGTCTCCCGCTCCAGGCCGCCGCTCTCCAGCGTGCCGAGAGCGCTCGCCACCAGGGTGTAGCCGCCGAACTGGTTGAAGTCCAGCGGGCCGGTGGTGGTGCCGGCGAGGGTGTCGCCGACGTTCGCCTTCGGGAAGTCCGCTGTCGCGCCGAGGGACTGGATCTGGAGACGGCCGGTGTTCTGCGCGTCGTAGGAGCCGTACAGGGTGCCGCCCCGCTCGGTGCGGTGCTCCTTCGGCTTCACGGTGACCCACAGCTCGCTGTACGGGTCGGTGCCGGTGACCACGCGGGCGTCGCCGACCTGGACGTTCATGCCCTCCAGCGACTCGTAGTAGTCGAGGGCGTAGGTCGCGGGGGCGAGCGGGAGGGCGTTGACGGAGTTGTTCGCGGCCGGGTCGCCCGCCGGGGCGTATCGTTCCGGCACCGCGCGCTTGGTGATCACGACGGGGGCCGGGACGGCGTTGCCGGTGGAGATCGTGGTGACGACGGGCTTGGTGATCTCGGTGACCGACTGGTTGCCCGAGGCGGTGCCGCCCGGCACGTACTCGGAGACGGTGCCGGCGACGGTGACCGAGTCGCCCACCGCGGCCTTCGGCGTGGAGCTGGTGAAGACGAAGACGCCCTCGCTGGTGGCCGGGTCGGCGTCCGGGTTCGGGTCCTGGAGCCAGAAGCCCTTGGACGAACCGTAGGTGCGTACGGC
Organism: Streptomyces sp. NPDC085596; assembly: GCF_044541565.1. Taxonomy (NCBI): domain Bacteria; kingdom Bacillati; phylum Actinomycetota; class Actinomycetes; order Kitasatosporales; family Streptomycetaceae; genus Streptomyces; species Streptomyces sp. NPDC085596. The sequence continues at coordinate 113,148 of NZ_JBITTC010000001.1, forward strand.
GGTGACGACGCCGGGCACGTCGGCGACCTGCTTGCCCGCGTACGGCGAGAGGCGGGTGGTGCCCTGGATGTCGTGGACGCGCACCGAGTCGGCGTGCGCGGGCGAGGTGGCGACGACGGCGGACGCGGCGCCGCACACGGCGGCGACGGTGAGCGCGGCGAGACGCGCGGAAGTCCTGCTCGGCAAGGGGATTCCTCCGGGAACGTGACGGAACGCCGGGACGGGAACGCACAGCAGCGTGTGGGGCTCGTCGCCCTCTGTGACACGCGTAGAGCCGAGTGAACAGTTGTCCCCCCACCTCTACGCGCGTCAATCTCCTGCCTGGCGACTGGAGTTGTCAAGGTTTCGGCCACGTACGAGGGGTGACCGGGGCCGGAACCGGGCGGCTCGCGGCCAAACCCGTCTAGGCTGAGCGGTTGAGTGCTTTCCCGGTCCGAGGAGAACCAGCCGATGTCAGACAGCTCCCCCCTGCCGCCCGTACGGCTGCGTCCCGAAGCGGAGCTGGCGCGTGCCGCGCTGTCCACCCCGCTGCTTTCCCGCGCCGCCCGGCTCGCCCGCTGGGCGAACCCGGAGACCCGTGTCGACGCGGGCGGGAGCCTGGTCGAGGAACAGCTGCCCGCGGCCGCCGAGCTGCTCGCGCTGACCGGGGACGACGCCGCCGCGTACGCCGCCGAGGCATGGCGGGTGGCGGTGGACGCCGGCCTGGTCGAGATCACCGACGAGGAGGCCGGGACCGTGGCCCCCGGCGCGGACCTGGCCCTGCTGACCGGCGCCCCGCACGACGTGCTGACGCTCTGGCTCGCCGCGCTGGAGACGGTCGTCGCGGACGCCGGGGTGCCCGATCTGGACGGGCTGGCCGCCGCCCTGGAGGAGGGCGGCGAGATCGATTTCTCGTCACTCGACTGGGACCCCGAGGGCGAGGCGGAGCTGCTCGACGGCGTCCTTGGCAACCTCTATCTGCTGACCGTCGGTGAGGACGGACCCGGCGAGAGCCCGGTGCCGCTGCCCGCGCTGGCCGCCTCCATCATCGTCCCCGAAGACCTGGACGAGCCCAGCAACGACGTCCTGGAGCAGGTCTCCGACACGATGATGAAGCTGGACGACCAGTTCCGGATGCTGGAGCCGATCGGTCTGGTGGAGTACCGGCCGGTGGACGAGGAGCTGATGGCCGACGCGGAGGAGGAGCCCGCCGAGCCGGTCGACGAGGACGACATCGCCCGCTACGGCATGGTCCGGCTCACCCCGCTCGGGCTGTACGGGCTGCGGGCCCGGCTGCTGGAGGCCGGGTTCGAGGCTCCGGCCGTGGGCGAGCTGGCCGACAAGGGCGCGGACGCACTGCTCGACGGCACCGCGTCCTACGGGGAGTTCGCCGCGCGTGCCGAGACCGAGCAGTGGCTCGGACTGCGTGAACCCCTCGCTGCCGCGCGGGAGTTGCTGGCTGCCGCCCGGGGTGCGGACGCCGGGGCGCCGCTGCGGCGGCTGCGCTGCCAGCAGGCGCTGTCCCTGGTGGGCGCGGCGGCCGAGCCCGCGCTGCGGGAGGTGCTGGACGATCCGGAGCTGGGCGGTCTCGCCCGGGTCTGGCTGAGCGAGCGGGGCGCGCCGGACGTGCCCGCGCCGTCGCAGGACCTGGTGTTCTGGCTGACCGTCGACACGATCGCCGCGCAGCTCCAGGCGGAGGGCAACTCCGAGGAGCTGCAGGCGCTGGTGGAGGGGCTGGCCGAGCAGCACAGCGGGTTCTTCTCGGCCGCCTGGCGGGTGGAGCACCCGGCGACGGCGGACGTGCTGGAGGCGATGGGACGGCTGCACCCGGACAAGCGGGTGGCCAAGGAGGCGCGCAAGGCGGCGTTCAAGGCGAGGTCGCAGCAACAGGGGAACTGACAGGGCCCTGTCTCCTGGGGTGTACGGCAGCGGTGTCCTGGGCGCGGTGCGGTGTTCAACTCCCGTTCAGTGACGGGCGGAAATGTGTCGGCCGAACGAGGCCCGCGCCACCCTCGCCCTCCGCCACGGGCATCCCGACCGTCACAGGAGACACCATGTCACTCACCCGCAGGGACTTCGCCAGGACGACCGCGGTCACCGGTGCCGGGGTCGTGCTCGCGGGCAGCGTCGGCGCCCTCGCCACCGCCCCGCAGGCCCTCGCCGCGACCGACCTCGACGGCGCGGAGGACGCGCACGGCCACCCCGGCGTCGGCTACGGCCCGCTCGTCCCCGACCCGGACGGCATCCTCGCGCTGCCCGCGGGCTTCTCGTACCGGGTGGTGACGTACAGCGGCCGTACCCGGCTGGAGTCGGGCGAGTCCACCCCGTCCCACCACGACGGCACGGCCGCCTTCGCCGGTCCGCGTGGTGCGGTGCTGCTGGTGAACAACCACGAGCTGAAGGGCCCGCGCGCGAGCTGGGAGCACCCGGTGCCGCTGACCGAGGGCCTGGTGTACGACCCGGCGGCCGCGGGTGGCTGCACGGTGGTGGAGGTCCGCCGCGACCAGGTCGCCGAGTGGGTCGGCATCGCCGGTACGTCCACCAACTGCGCGGGCGGCAGCACTCCTTGGGGCACCTGGCTGACCTGCGAGGAGACCGAGGACCGGGCCGGACAGAACGGCATGACCAAGGACCACGGCTACGTCTTCGAGGTCGACCCCGCGGACAGCCGCGCCAACCGTGCGCCGGGGCCGCTGAAGGCACTGGGCCGTTACGCCCACGAGGCCGTGGTGGTCGACCCGAAGCGGGGCCACCTCTTCCTCACCGAGGACGCGTCCGGCCCCAACGGCCTGCTCTACCGCTGGACCCCGCCGGAGGGCTTCCACCACGGCCGGGGCCGGCTGCGCACCCTCGCGGACGACGCGGGCGCCCTCCAGGCGTTCCGCTGCTTCGACTCCGGCGGCCGCTTCGTGGACGACCTCTCGCGCGCGACGCGGATCGGCACGGTGTACGGCGTGGACTGGGCCGACGTACCCGACCGGGACGCGCGTACGGTCCCAGTACGTAAGCAATTCAGCGACGGCCAGGTGACACGGGCCCGCAAGCTGGAGGGCATGTGGTGGGGCGACGGCGGGGTCTACGTCGTCTCGTCCTACGCCCGCGAGGAGAGCCCCGTACGGCACGACGGCCAGGTGTGGTTCTACGACCCCCGGCGCCGGACGCTGACCCTGAAGGTGCTCCTCGGCACCGGGGGCGTGTTCGACGGCCCCGACAACATCACCGTCTCCCCCTACGGCGGCCTGATCATCGCCGAGGACGGCGAGGGCGCGCAGCACCTGTTCGGCGCGACCGACAGCGGCCGTACGTACCCGATCGCCCGCAACGAACTCAACATCGGCACGGATACGGCCCCCGAGTACAGCGAGTTCACCGGTGTCACCTTCTCCCCCGACGGCCACACCCTCTTCGCCAACATCCAGCAGCCGGGCATCATGCTGGCGATCACGGGGCCGTGGAAGCGGCAGCGACGGGGCTAGACTCCGGGGGCCAACCCCCTCCCGCCCGACAGGAAGCACCCGCATGCCCCACCCCAGGCCCATGCGGGCGGACGCCCGGCGCAACCGTGAACGCCTCCTGACCGCGGCGGCGTCGGCGTTCGCCGAACACGGTGAGAACGCCTCCCTGGACGACATCGCCAAACGCGCCGGCGTCGGCTCCGGCACGCTCTACCGCCACTTCCCCACCCGCCGAGCCCTCCTGGAAGCGGCGTACGCGGCCCGGATCGAGGCACTGGGCGAACGCGGCGAGGAACTGTCGCGGACGTTGTCCCCGGGCGAGGCCCTGACGGAGTGGCTCCACGAGGTGTGCGTGGCGACGATCCAGGTCCGGGGCCTGAAGACTCTCCTGGGGTCAGCCGTGACAGACACTCCCCTCACAGCCTGCGGCACGGTAGTGAAGTCCACGGCAACCCGCCTGGTCGACCTGGCCCAGTCCGAGGGCACCCTCCGCCCCGACCTGACCCCCACCGACCTCCTCCGCCTCACCCACGGGGTCGCGACGGCGGCGGAACTGGGAGGCGGGCAGGGAGAGATCAGGCGGTACCTGGGGCTGCTGCTGGAGGGAATCCGACTGCAGCCCCCGCGCCCGTAGCCCCCAGCGGACGCGCCGTCATTCGGCCGCCCCCGAAATCGGCTGGGCTCGTCCGCCAGTCCGGCACTTCAGTGGAAGCTCAGCGCCCGTCTTGCCTCACTGATGCGCTTCTGAGCGTCGATGCCATATACGGCGGACTCCCGCAGCGTCCTCCAGGTCCGCAGATACGTGTCGACGCTCGCCCCGTCGTCGATCCACAACTCGGCGTGCCAGTTCTCAACGATCACCTGGCGATCGTCGTAGATCCAAAAAGCCGTGGCCGGGGGGATCTTGAGGGGGGCGGAAAGGGGGATGATTCCCAGCTCGACCGTATCCAGACCGACGGCCCCCGCAAGGCGATCAAGCTGGGCCGCGAGCACCGACGACGGACAGATCAAGGTGCGTAGGGCCGCTTCCCACAGGATGAGGTGGAACCGCTTCGAGGAGTCGTACAGCCCTTCTTGCCGCTTCATCCGGGATCGGACTGCTTCCTCGGTGTCGCGTGGCGATCCTTGCAGCTCCGCGTACCTCGTGAAGACCGACCGAGCGTAGTCCGGCGTCTGGAGGATTCCGAAGATCATGGAGGACTCATAGCCGCGAAACACCGAGGCTTCGGCATGAGCGCTCAGGTGGGCGTCCTGGACGGCCTTGTGCCCCGAGGCCAGGTGACGCCGCCATGACCTGATGTGGGACTCGAAGCCACGGAGGCGCGCGACCAGCTCCTCGTACGCCTCCGGCTGACCGGTTGCCTCCGCCCAGCCGCGCAGGTCTTCGGAGGTCGGGGTCTGCCTGGCGTTCTCCAGCCTGCTGACCTTGGACTTGTTCCACCCGTTGCGCCCGGCAACCTCAGCGCCGGTGAGCCGGCCCCCAGGGGCGGAGAGCCGGAGTTCGCGCAGCCGTACCCCGAGTGCCTCTCGTGCCTGCTGATAATCCGTGCTCACCGGTACGCACCTGCCTCAGTCCTCCTTCGCGGCCAACCGTGCCGCGAACTCCTCGTACGGGACGGCATGATGCAGCGCCGCGTCACGCACCATCGCGTACCGCAGTACCGCAGCGGGCTCCGTGATCAGCTCGACGCTGACCAGGTTGTCGGCGTCATCGAAGTTGAGCAGCGCGACCAGCCGGGAATCGAAGATCCAGAAATCTTCGGTGGGCAGGCCAAGACGCTCGGCATCTTCTCGCCACACATTGAGGATCTTCTCCCCGACGGCGCTGTTGCGGCGTGCGTTGTCGAGCAGGTAGAGCTGCCCCGCCGTGGGCGGGTTGTCGACGACGCGGACCCGCTCGAACCGCTTGCCGAGCGCGGACTGCTCACGGCGCTCAGCGCACCATTGCGCGTCCACTCCCTCCCAGTCGACGGCCTCTCCACGCGTCAATTGGGCGTAGGTGTCGGTGAGCTCGTCCGATGCGTAGCGGCGGCGCGTCTCCAGGCGCCACGCCGTGTGCTCGAACTGTGTGAAGAGTCGGTCGAATTCGTCCAGCCCAACGACGTGGGGCACTCGGGCGACCTCCTTCGGGCCGAAGTCCACCAGCAGCTCGCGCGGCACCAGGATGGGCACCTCGCCCTCGTTCAGGTGTCGGAGCTGGGCGATGTCGTCGGGGTCGGTGAGGGCGGGGCCGTGCACGATGACCTCACCGGTGAGGAGATCCTCATGAATGGACGGGCATCCGTTGACGCCACTGCCCGTGCCGTTGAAGCGCAGTCGTCGGGGCATGATCAGACCCTTCCCTCCGTGGACTGGTCTCCCAGGCTTCCACGAGGCCAACACCCCACGCACGGTATTCGGTTGGCCTGAATCAGCAACCTTACGCAACTCCACCGATGAGTAGAGCAACTTCGCGCAACTTGCATGGCGCGGCGCACCCCTTGCTCCCTACCGTCGCGTTGCCACGACTCCAAGGCTTGCCCGATCAGAGAAAGCAGACCGACATGCCCCGACCGACCACGCATGCCAGGCCGACCGGGCATCCCGGCTACAGCGAAACGCTGCCGCGGGTACCCGGAAGCGCTGGGCTCGCGCGCCGCTTGGTACGCGCCGCGCTCACCGCCTGGGGCATGCACGACCTGGCCGACGACGCGGTCCTGGTCGCCTCCGAGCTGGTGGCCAACGCCGTGCGATATGCCCGGCGGGAGTCCATCCGCGTGGTGGTGGAGCGGATCACACCGGGCACAGTCCGGGTGGCCGTCGCGGACTTCTCCCGTTCTCTGCCCGAGCCCTGCACACCGAGCGACCACGACGAGAGCGGTCGCGGCCTGGTAGTCGTCATGGCGCTCGCGACGAACTGGGGCACGGATGAGCGGCGCTGGGGGAAGGTCGTGTGGGCGGAACTGGAGGAACGCGGGTGACTGACGAAGACATGCGTGGCCGCAGCACAGCCCGAGCCCACCTGTCGCAGTTGATCGACATGTTCGGCTCGGACGGCTGTCTGCGGATCAGCACGACCTCTGCCCCCGACACAGGCAGCGCGGCCCCGGACATCGCCCCCAACCGCGGCGAGCCGGAGAACGACGGGGCGCCCTGAGGGCTCCTCCGGCTCCAACACCCGCCGATCGCAGCACCTTTGGCGACCGGCGGTGGAAATGGGCTAACAGCTCACCGATCGCGGCGAAGCGTGATCAGGTCGGCGTGTGGAGTCCATCATCGCCAGCGCCGTAGCCGTCCTGGGAACCCTGCTCGGGTCGGGGATCACTCTGGCGTTTCAGCAACGCACCACGGACAGAAGCCATCAGTTCACTCGCCGCGAGAAGCTTCGGCAGGAGCGACTCGACGCCTACTCCGCCTATGCCGGAGCGTTGGTCAACTATCGCCGCTGTCTGGTTCATCTCTGGTTCTGTGAGCACGAGCAGCCGCCGCCGGAGGAGCCCCACGCGGTGCGTGTCCGCGCGTACGACCTGCGCTCCAACGCCCAGGAAGCCCTCTTTCGCGTGGAGATGCTCACGGACGACGAGGGGCTGAGCCGGGCTGCGGCAGACCTGCTCGAGGTCATCATGACGCTGCCCAAGGTGGACAACAGGGCCGGTCTGGACGAGCTGAGAGACCGGACCCGTGACGGCATCAGCCAACTCGTCGGCTCGGCGAAACAGCACTTGTGAGGTGTGCGCACGGACCGCTGCCTCCTTTACCTGAGCGGGGCCCGTGCACGAGCGCCCTCCCGCCTCGTACTGGGGGGAAGGGCGCTCGACTGGCCACGACTCAGTTGTGGCTGTGCAGGATGTCGTTCAGCCCGCCCCACACCGCGTTGTTCGGCCGAGCCTCAACCGCACCCGTAACCGAGTTCCGGCGGAACAGGATGTTCGACGCCCCGCTCAGGTCGCGGGCCTTCACGATCTGGCCGTCGGGCATCGTGACGCGGGTGCCGGCCGTGACGTAGAGGCCCGCCTCGACCACGCACTCATCGCCCAGCGCGATGCCCACGCCCGCCTCCGCGCCGACCAGGCAGCGCTCGCCGATGGCGATGATGACGTTGCCGCCGCCGGAGAGGGTGCCCATGGTGGAGGCGCCGCCGCCGATGTCGGAGCCGTCGCCGACGACGACGCCCGCGGAGATGCGGCCCTCGACCATGGAGGTGCCCAGCGTGCCGGCGTTGAAGTTGACGAAGCCCTCGTGCATGACCGTGGTGCCCTCGGAGAGGTGCGCGCCGAGGCGGACGCGGTCGGCGTCGGCGATGCGGACGCCCTTGGGGGCGACGTAGTCCGTCATGCGGGGGAACTTGTCGATCGAGGTGACCTGGAGGTGCAGCCCTTCGGCGCGGGCGTTCAGCCGCACCTTCTCGATGTCGTCCACGGCGACCGGGCCGAGCGAGGTCCAGGCGACGTTGGCGAGGTGGCCGAAGATGCCGTCCAGGCTCTGGCCGTGCGGCTTGACCAGGCGGTGCGAGAGCAGGTGCAGGCGCAGGTAGACGTCGTGCGCGTCGAGCGGCTTCTCGTCCAGCGAGGCGATGACCGTACGGACCGCGACCACCTCGACGCCACGCCGGGCGTCCGGGCCGAGCGCGGAGACCGCGTTGTCGCCCAGCAGTTCGGCGGCCCGGTCGGCGGAGAGGCGCTCGCTGCCGGACGGACCCGGCTCGGCGACCAGCTCGGGCGCCGGGAACCAGGTGTCGAGAACGGTGCCGTCGGCGGCGATGGTGGCGAGGCCGGCGGCGACGGCGCCGGTGGTACGGGAAGCAGTGTCGGTCATGCGAAAAACCTAACGTGGGGGCGGGGTGAGGGCCTAACCGGCAGGGCCTGACCGGCGGATTCCGACCGGCGGGGCCCGACCGGTGTGCGGCGGCCGGGTACGCGAAGGCGGCGGCACCCCAGGGCGCCGCCGCCTGCTTCACACGAGGTGGGTCTCAGACGTTGAACCCCAGCGCCCGCAGCTGCTCGCGGCCGTCGTCGGTGATCTTGTCCGGGCCCCACGGCGGCATCCAGACCCAGTTGATGCGGAGTTCGCTGACCAGGCCGTCGGTGACGGACTTGGCCTGGTCCTCGATGACGTCCGTCAGCGGGCAGGCCGCCGAGGTCAGGGTCATGTCGATCGTGGCGATGTTCGCGTCGTCGACGTGAATGCCGTAGATCAGACCGAGGTTGACGACGTCGATGCCCAGCTCGGGGTCGACGACGTCCATCAGGGCCTCGCGGAGTTCTTCCTCCGAGACCGGTTTCATCTCAGTGGTGTCGGTCATGCCGTCTTCCTTTCGGCGTCCGCGCCGGCCTCGCCCAGGGCCTGGGCCGTCGCGTCCTTCCACGCCATCCAGCTCAGGAGGGCGCACTTGACCCGCGCGGGGTACTTGGAGACACCGGCGAACGCGACCGCGTCCTCCAGCACCTCCTCCATCGCGTCGTCGGGCTCGATCCGGCCCTTGGACTGCATCAGCTCCAGGAAGGTCTCCTGGATCTTCTGTGCCTCGGGCAGGTCCTTGCCCACCAGCAGCTCGTTCAGCACGGACGCCGAAGCCTGGCTGATGGAACAGCCCTGGCCCTCGTACGAGACGTCCGCGATCGTCGTGCCGTCGTACTTCACCCGGAGGGTGATCTCGTCGCCGCACGTCGGGTTCACATGGTGTACCTCGGCGTCGCCGTCCCTCAGACCACGCCCGTGCGGGTTCTTGTAGTGGTCCAGGATGACTTCCTGGTACATCGAATCCAGCTTCACGGTGTCAGCCCACGCCTCTCAGCCGAAGAAGTTCCGTACGTGCTCCAGCCCGTCGACCAGTGCGTCGACCTCGGCGGGCGTGGAGTACAGATAGAACGACGCCCGGGTGGTCGCCGGAATTCCGTACCGCAGGCAGACCGGCCGCGCGCAGTGATGGCCGACGCGGACGGCGATGCCCTGCTCGTCGAGGACCTGGCCCACGTCGTGCGGGTGGATGTCGCCGAGCGTGAAGGAGATCGCCGCGCCGCGGTCCTCGGCCGTGGAGGGGCCGATGATGCGCAGGTCGGGGACCTCGCCCAGCCGCTTCACCGCGTACTCGGTGAGCGCGTGCTCATGGGCGAGGATCTTGTCCATGCCGATCGAGTTCAGGTAGTCGATGGCGGCACCGAGACCGACCGCCTGGGCGATCGGGGGCGTACCCGCCTCGAACTTGTGCGGCGCGGGCGCGTAGGTCGAGGAGTGCATCGACACCGTCTCGATCATCTCGCCGCCACCGAGGAACGGCGGCAGGTCCTCCAGGAGTTCCTGGCGGCCCCAGAGCACACCGATGCCGGTCGGACCGCACATCTTGTGGCCGGTGAAGGCCACGAAGTCGGCGCCGAGCGCCTGTACGTCCAGCGGCATGTGCGGCGCGGCCTGCGAGGCGTCGATGCAGACGAGCGCGCCGACCTCCTGGGCGCGGCGCACGATCGCCTCGACCGGGTTGACCGTGCCCAGGATGTTGGAGACCAGCACGAAGGAGACGATCTTCGTCTTCTCGGTGATGATCTCGTCGATGTTGGACAGGTCGAGGCGGCCGTCGTCGGTGAGGCCGAACCACTTCAGCTTCGCGCCGGTGCGCTGCGCGAGCAGCTGCCACGGCACGATGTTGGAGTGGTGCTCCATCTCCGTGATGACGATCTCGGTCTCGTGGTCCACCCGGTAGGGCTCGTCGGCCCAGCCGAGCATGTTGGCCACGAGGTTGAGGGACTCGGAGGCGTTCTTGGTGAAGATCACCTCGTCGCGACTGGGCGCGTTGATGAAGTCGGCGACCTTGTCACGCGCGCCCTCGTACAGCGCCGTGGCCTCCTCGGCGAGCACGTGCACGCCGCGGTGGACGTTGGCGTTGTATCGCTCGTAGTACTCGCTCAAGGCGTCCAGCACCTGGCGCGGCTTCTGCGAGGTCGCCGCGTTGTCCAGGTATACGAGCTTCTTCCCGTCGTGGACCTGACGGTCCAGGATGGGGAAGTCCTTTCGGAGCGCCTCTGTGTCGAGGAGGCCCGGCAGCTGTGTCACGCGGATACTCCACCCTTCGTGTAGGCCTCGTAGCCCTCGTTCTCCAGCTTGTCGGCCAGCTCCGGACCGCCGGACTCGACGATGCGGCCGCCGGAGAACACGTGCACGAAGTCCGGCTTGATGTAACGCAGGATGCGCGTGTAGTGCGTGATCAGCAGGGTGCCGGTCTCGCCGGTCTCGCGGACGCGGTTGACGCCCTCGGAGACGATGCGCAGGGCGTCGACGTCCAGGCCGGAGTCGGTCTCGTCGAGGATGGCGACCTGCGGCTTGAGCAGTTCGAGCTGAAGGATCTCGTGGCGCTTCTTCTCACCGCCGGAGAAGCCCTCGTTGACGTTGCGCTCGGCGAAGGAGGGGTCCATGTGGAGACGCTCCATGGCTCCCTTGACCTCCTTCACCCAGGTGCGCAGCTTGGGGGCCTCGCCGCGGATGGCGGTGGCGGAGGTGCGCAGGAAGTTGGAGACCGAGACGCCGGGGACCTCGACCGGGTACTGCATGGCGAGGAACAGGCCGGCGCGGGCGCGCTCGTCGACCGACATGGCGAGGACGTCCTCGCCGTCGAGGGTGACGGTGCCGCCGGTGATCGTGTACTTCGGGTGACCCGCGAGCGAGTAGGCGAGCGTCGACTTGCCCGAGCCGTTGGGGCCCATGATGGCGTGCGTCTCGCCCTGCTTCACGGTGAGGTCGACGCCCTTGAGGATCTCCTTCGTGGCGTTGTCGGCCTCGACGGTGACGTGCAGGTCTCGGATTTCAAGCGTTGCCATGGGTGCCTCAGGACTCCTGGGTGAGGGAGACGAGCACGTCGTCCCCTTCGATCTTTACGGGGTATACGGGGACGGGGCGCGTCGCGGGCGGGCCGGACGGCTTGCCGGTACGGAGGTCGAAGCAGGAGCCGTGCAGCCAGCACTCGATCTGCCCGTCCTCCACTTCGCCCTCGGAGAGGGAGACGTTCGCGTGCGAGCAGATGTCGTAGATCGCGTACACCTCCCCCTCGGTCTTCACGACCGAGACCGGCGTGCCGCCGAGTTCCACCCGCTTGGGGGTGTCTTCCGACAGCTCGCTCAGTCCGCAGGCGCGCTGGAAGGTCGTCGTCATGCGACCGCGGCCTCCAGCTCCTCCTCGATCTTGGTGAGCAGGCGCTCCTCGATGTCGGGGACACCGATCTGCTGGACCAGCTCGGCGAAGAAGCCGCGGACCACCAGACGGCGGGCCTCGTACTCCGGGATGCCGCGGGCCATCAGGTAGAAGAGCTGCTCGTCGTCGAAGCGGCCGGTGGTGGAGGCGTGGCCGGCGCCGACGATCTCGCCGGTCTCGATCTCCAGGTTGGGGACCGAGTCGACGCGGGAGCCGTCGGTGAGGACGAGGTTGCGGTTCATCTCGTAGGTGTCGGTGCCCTCGGCCTTGGCCTCGATGAGCACGTCACCGATCCAGACCGCGTGCGCGCCCTCGCCCTGCAGGGCGCCCTTGTAGACGACGTGGGACTTGCAGTGCGGGGTGTTGTGGTCGACCAGGAGGCGGTGCTCCTGGTGCTGGCCGGCGTCGGTGAAGTACAGGCCGAACAGCTCGGCCTCGCCGCCGGTGCCCGCGTAGGTGACGCGCGGGTGCAGGCGGACGACGTCGCCGCCGAAGGTGACGATCACGGACTTGAAGGAGGCGTCGCGGCCGACGAGGGCGTTGTGCTGGGCCACGTGCACGGCCTTGTCGTCCCAGTCCTGGACGGAGACGACGGTCAGCTTGGCGCCGTCGCCGAGCACGTAGTCGACGTTGGCCGCGAGCACGGCGTCACCGGTGTGGTCGATGACGACGAGGGCCTCGGCGAAGGCGCCCAGCTCGATCACCTGGTGGCCGTAGGCGGTGCCGCCCTCGCCGTGCACCGCGATGCGGATCGGCTCGGTGAGGACGGTGTCCTTCGCGACGGTGACGACCGACGCCTGCTCGAAGGCGGAGTACGCCTGGGCGGCGACGCGGTCCACCGGGGTGCCGGCCTTGCCGAGCCGGGCGTCGTCACGGCCGACGTTCTCGACGGTGACGCCCTCGGGGGCCTCGATGACGACCTTCAGGCCCTCGCTGGCGACCGCGGTGCCGTCGTGCAGGCCGCGCAGCCGCTCCAGCGGGGTGAACCGCCACTCCTCCTCACGGCCGTGCGGGACGGGGAAGTCCGCGACGTCGAAGGAGGGGGGCGCGCTCATGCGCGTGGCGACGGTCGACTCGGCGGCGACCGCGATCGAGCCGGCGGTGGTCGATCCCACCGGGATGTTCTGAGCCTCAGCCATGGCTGTCGTAATGCTCGCTTTCCGTTGCGTAAGGGGCTTGACGGGGACGGTGGCCGGGGTCAGCCGACCGCGCCCTCCATCTGCAGCTCGATCAGCCGGTTGAGCTCCAGGGCGTACTCCATGGGCAGCTCCTTGGCGATGGGCTCGACGAAGCCGCGCACGATCATCGCCATCGCCTCGAACTCACTCAGACCACGGCTCATCAGGTAGAAGAGCTGGTCCTCGGAGACCTTGGAGACGGTCGCCTCGTGCCCCATGGAGACGTCGTCCTCGCGGACGTCGACGTAGGGGTAGGTGTCGGAGCGGGAGATCGTGTCGACGAGCAGCGCGTCGCACAGCACGTTCGACTTCGATCCGGCCGCGCCCTCGCCGATCTCGATGAGACCTCGGTAGGAGGTACGGCCGCCGCCGCGCGCCACCGACTTGGAGACAATGTTGGACGACGTGTTCGGCGCCATGTGGACCATCTTGGCGCCCGCGTCCTGGTGCTGGCCCTCGCCCGCGAAGGCGATGGAGAGGGTCTCGCCCTTGGCGTGCTCGCCCATCAGGTAGACGGCCGGGTACTTCATGGTCACCTTGGAGCCGATGTTGCCGTCGACCCACTCCATGGTGGCGCCCTCGTAGGCGACGGCGCGCTTGGTGACCAGGTTGTAGACGTTGTTCGACCAGTTCTGGATGGTCGTGTAACGGCAGCGGGCGCCCTTCTTGACGATGATCTCGACGACCGCGGAGTGCAGCGAGTCCGACTTGTAGATCGGCGCGGTGCAGCCCTCGACGTAGTGGACGTAGGCGTCCTCGTCGACGATGATCAGCGTCCGCTCGAACTGGCCCATGTTCTCGGTGTTGATCCGGAAATAAGCCTGGAGCGGGATCTCCACGTGCACGCCCTTCGGCACGTAGATGAAGGAGCCGCCGGACCACACGGCGGTGTTCAGCGACGCGAACTTGTTGTCGCCGACCGGGATGACCGTGCCGAAGTACTCCTTGAAGAGCTCCGGGTGCTTCTTCAGAGCGGTGTCGGTGTCCAGGAAGATGACGCCCTGCTCCTCCAGGTCCTCGCGGATCTGGTGGTAGACGACCTCGGACTCGTACTGGGCGGCGACACCGGCGACGAGGCGCTGCTTCTCGGCCTCGGGGATGCCCAGCTTGTCGTAGGTGTTCTTGATGTCCTCGGGCAGGTCCTCCCAGGACTCCGCCTGCTTCTCCGTGGAACGCACGAAGTACTTGATGTTGTCGAAGTCGATGCCCGACAGGTCCGAGCCCCAGTTGGGCATGGGCTTCTTCTCGAACAGCTTCAGGCCTTTGAGGCGGAGCTTGGTCATCCACTCCGGCTCGGACTTCTTGCCCGAGATGTCGCGGACGACGGCCTCGCTCAGGCCGCGCTTGGCCGAGGCACCGGCTACGTCGGAGTCGGCCCAGCCGTATTCGTACTTGCCCAGGCCCTCGAGTTCGGGGTGGGCAGTCTCCGTGGGGAGCGTCATGCGGGGTTCCTCCCGGCCGTGCTTGCGTGGTGGCTCTGATCGGACTTGTCGGACTTGGAAATCTTGGGGATGAACGTCGTGCAGACACCGTCGCCGTGGGCGATGGTCGCCAGTCGCTGGACGTGGGTTCCCAGCAGCTCGGCGAAGAACTCCGTCTCCGCCTCGCACAGCTGGGGGAACTGCTCGGCGACGTGTGCGACCGGACAGTGGTGCTGGCACAGCTGCTCGCCCTGTTGCGGGAGGGGGGCACTGCGTGCCGTAGCAGCGTACCCGTCCACGGTCAAGGCCCTGGCGAGGGCTTCGGCGCGGCGGTCGGGTTCGACTCCCTCGACGGCCGCACGGTAGGTGTCGGCCTGGGCGGCGATGCGGGCGCGGGCGAAGGCGGCGACGGCCTCGTCCCCGCCCTCACGCTCGGCGATCCAGCGCAGGGCGTCGACGGCGAGCTGGTCGTAGGACTGGTCGAAGGCGTCCCGGCCGCAGGCGGTCAGGGCGAAGACCTTGGCGGGGCGGCCGCGGGTGCGGGCGCCGTACACCCGCTGCTCGCGGGCCTGCACGATGTCGTCGGCGGCCAGCGCGTCCAGATGCCGTCGTACGGCGGCCTGGGTCAGACCCAGCCGGCCGGCCAGTTCGGCGACGGTCGACGGGCCGTGGTCCAGGATGGACCGCGCGACCCGGTTGCGCGTCGAACGCTCACCGGTCGCTAGCTCTTCCTGGGGCCCCGTGGGGGTCTCCCGAGCCTCGCCGACGTTTTTCACAACGCTATTGTTGCGTAATTCCTCGGACCCTGACAAGCCGAGCCGGGTCCGGCCGACGGTGCCCTGCGTCACTTAGGTACACCTAACCTGACCTGCGGAAACGATCTCCCCAGCGATCATCGTGGCACCTCTCACCAGGCAAAACCGCTGGCGTCGCGGACTCCCGCCGGGCAGACTCCGCGCCATGCCGACCCCCACCCCAGAAGGCCCCCTGGTCACCCGCGACACACTCGCCGAGCAGTTGCGCCACCTGGGTGTCAAGAGGGGCGAAACCCTCCTCACGCACTCCTCGCTGAGTTCCCTCGGCTGGGTGAACGGCGGCGCCGTCGCCGTCGTCCAGGGGCTCCTCGACGCCCTCGGGCCGGACGGCACCCTGGTGGTCCCCACCCAGTCCGCCGACCTCTCCGACCCCGAGCTGTGGCACGCGCCCCCGGTGCCGTCGGAGTGGTGGGAGACGGTACGAGCCACCATGCCGCTCTACGACCCCCGCACCACCCCCTCGCGCGGGGTCGGGGTCATCCCGGAGACCGTGCGCACCTGGCCCGGCGCCCGGCGCAGCGGCCACCCCCAGACCTCCTTCGCCGCGCTCGGCCCACGCGCCGCCGAGATCACCGACGGCCACGCCCCGGACTGCCGCCTGGGTGAGCGGAGCCCGCTGGCCCGGCTGGAGCGGCTCGGCGCCCGGGTGCTGCTGCTCGGCGCGGGCTACGACGCCTGCACCAGCTTCCACCTGGCCGAATACCGGATACCCGCGCCGCTGGTGCCGGTCGGACGGCCCGGCCCCGACGGCTGGGAGACGGTGACCGAGGTGTCCATCACCTCCGACCGCTTCGACGAGCTGGGCCACGACTTCGAACGGGACCGCCCGGTCCTGCGGGGCCGGGTCGGAGCGGCCGGGGCCCGGCTGTTCCCGGTCGCGGACGCGGTGGCCTACGCCGAGCGCTGGCTCCCGCTGCACCGGCCCCGCGAGGCCGATTTGCAGCACCCCCGCGCCTGAGCCCCGCCACGCCTCCCTAGACTCTGGACCCATGCGAAGCAACCCCGTGGTCCAGGTCCAGGCCCTGGTGAAGCGGTACGGCCGGAAGACCGCGGTGGACGGCCTCGACCTGGAGGCCCGGCCGGGCGTGACCGCCGTGCTCGGCCCCAACGGCGCCGGCAAGACGACCACGGTCGAGACCTGCGAGGGGTACCGCAAGCCGGACTCCGGCACGGTGCGCGTCCTGGGCCTGGACCCGGTGCGGGACTCGGCCGCACTGCGCCCCCGCGTCGGGGTGATGCTCCAGTCCGGCGGCGTCTACTCCGGCGCCCGCGCCGACGAGATGCTGCGCCATGTCGCCAAGCTGCACGCACACCCGCTGGACGTGGACGCCCTGATCGAGCGCCTCGGGCTCGGCTCCTGCGGCCGGACCTCCTACCGGCGGCTCTCCGGTGGCCAGCAGCAGCGCCTCGCGCTCGCCATGGCCGTCGTGGGCCGCCCCGAGCTGGCCTTCCTGGACGAGCCGACCGCGGGCCTGGACCCGCAGGCCCGCCGCGCCACCTGGGACCTCGTACGGGATCTGCGCACCGACGGGGTCTCGGTGATCCTCACCACGCACCACATGGACGAGGCCGAGCAGCTCGCCGACGACGTCGCGATCATCGACGGCGGCCGGGTCATCGCCCAGGGCTCGCCCGAGGAGCTGTGCCGGGACGGCGCCGAGAACACCCTGCGCTTCGGCGGTCGCCCCGGCCTGGACGTCGCCTCGCTGCTCAAGGCGCTCCCGGCCGACTGCACGGCCGACGAGCTGACGCCGGGCGGCTACCGGGTGACCGGCAAGATAGACCCGCAACTGCTCGCCACGGTGACCTCCTGGTGCGCGCAGCACGGGGTGATGCCGGACCGGATCTCGGTGGAGCGGCACACCCTCGAAGACGTCTTCCTGGAACTGACCGGCAAGGAGCTGCGCTGATGACGACCGCGCCGGGCACGTACGCCCCGAGGCCCGGAGCGGCACCGCTCCCCCGCATGATCGGCGCGCAGGCCGCGCTGGAGACGCGGATGCTGCTGCGCAACGGCGAGCAGTTGCTGCTGACCGTGGTGATCCCGACCCTGCTGCTGGTGCTGTTCAGCGCGGTGGACATCGTGGACACCGGGTCCGGCAAGGCGGTGGACTTCCTCGCCCCCGGCATCCTGGCGCTCGCCGTGATGTCCACGGCGTTCACCGGGCAGGCCATCGCCACCGGGTTCGAGCGGCGCTACGGCGTGCTGAAGCGGCTGGCCTCCTCGCCGCTGCCGCGCTGGGGTCTGATGACCGCGAAGACGGCCGCGGTGCTGGTCACCGAGGTGCTCCAGGTGATCCTGCTGACCGCCATCGCGTTCGCGCTGGGCTGGTCCCCGCACGGCAACCCGGCCTCGGTGCTGCTTCTGCTGATCCTCGGCACGGCCGCTTTCTCCGGGCTCGGGCTGCTGATGGCGGGCACCCTGAAGGCGGAGGCGACGCTGGCCGCCGCCAACCTGGTCTTCCTGCTGCTGCTGGTCGGCGGCGGGGTGATCGTGCCGCTGGAGAAGTTCGGTTCGGCCGGGCAGCACATCCTCGGGCTGCTGCCGATCTCCGCGCTCTCCGACGGCCTGCGGGACGTGCTCCAGCACGGCGCCGGGATGCCCTGGGGCGACCTGGCGATCCTCGCGGTGTGGGCGGTCGTGGGGCTCGCCGCGGCGGGGAAGTTCTTCCGCTGGGAGTAGGTCCCCGTACGGCTCGGGACGGCCCCCTCGTGAAAGCGTGCACAAGCGGGCGCCTACGATGGTGCGCGTGCCAAAGCTGACCCCCGCCGACGCCGCAGCGGCCCTCCGCAACCCGCTCGCCTTCATCGCCGACCGCTGGACCCCGGACCCCCGGACCGTCCGCCGGGCGGCCCTCGCCGCACTCGTGATGTCGGTGGTCATCGTGGTCACCGGCGGCGCGGTGCGCCTGACCGGCTCGGGCCTCGGCTGCCCGACCTGGCCCACCTGCACCGACGACTCGCTGACCACCACCCGCGCCATGGGCGTGCACGGTGTCATCGAGTTCGGCAACCGCATGCTGACGTACGTGCTGTGCGCGGCCGTCGGCTGGGCGATCATCGCCGCCCGCTCGCAGAAGCCATGGCGGCGGAGCCTGACCCGGCTGGGCTGGGCGCAGTTCTGGGTGGTCATGGGCAACGCGGTGCTCGGCGGCATCGTCGTGCTGGTCGGCCTGAACCCGTACACCGTGGCGGCGCACTTCCTGCTGTCCACGGCGCTGATCACCGTGGCCACGGTCATGTGGCAGCGCACGCGGGAGGGCGACGCCGAGCCGCGTCCGCTGGTCGGCGGGGCGGTACGGCAACTGGTGTGGTTCCTGGTGGCCGCGGCCGTGCTGCTGATCGCGGTCGGCACCGTGGTGACCGGCGCCGGTCCGCACGCGGGCGACTCCTCCGAGGTGGCGCGCATCCCGCTGGACTGGGAGATGATCGCCAAGCTGCACGCGGTGCTGGCCTGGATCGTGGTGACGCTGACCTTCGCCCTGTGGTTCGTCCTCAAGGCGGTGGACGCCCCGAAGGCCCCCCTGTCCCGCGCCCGCGACCTGTTCCTGATCCTGCTGGGCCAGGGTGTCATCGGCTATATCCAGTACTTCACGCATCTCCCCGAGGCCCTGGTGGCTCTCCATATGTTCGGCTCCTGCCTCATGTGGATCGCCACACTGCGCGTCCTCCTCGCGCTCCGCGAGCGCCCCCAGACCGTGGCACCCGTCCCCGCCCCGGCGGGCGAGGTGTCCGTGGGTACGCCCGCCTGACTCAGCGGTGGGCGGCCACCAGGGCGTCGATGGCCGGGCCGAGGTAGGCGCGGGTCAGCCGGGCCCTGCTCTCCGGGGCCGGCCCCGGACCCTGCTCCCCGTAGCGCCGGCGCGTGATGTCCTCGACGACCTCGGCGGGTGCGCCCAGTGCGGGCAGCTCGGCGAGCGCCTGCCGCTTGGAGATCAGCCGGCCCTCGCGCAGGGTGACGGTGGCGCGGGCGAAGGTCAGCAGGCCGAGGTCGACCCAGATGTCCTCGTGCCACAGCCCCTCCTGGTCCACGGCCGGGCGCCAGAAGTCGCGCTGGTCGGCCGCCACGAAGTCGCGCAGCTCCCGGTCCGGCACCGGGGGCAGATACACGGCGGGCGGTACGCCGTGCAGCACCCGGCCGAACTCGTGCAGCTCGCTCCGGGTCACCGGTGTGACCGGGCGGCGCTTGATCCGGCCGTGCGCCCAGGTCAGGTGCGACCGCTCCGGATCGGCCGAGGTGGGCGGGGTGAGGTAGGAGCAGTGCAGCCTGTCCGCCAGTGGTTCGGCGCGCAGATGGCGGTGCAGCACGATCAGCCGGCGTACGGCAGCCGGGGTCAGCGGGCCGGGCAGGACCGCGATCAGGTCCAGGTCGCTGCGGCCCTCCTGGTAGTCCCCGCCGCCCAGTGAGCCGTGGGCCCAGACGGCGAGCGGGCGGAAGGGGGCGAGGTCGTCCAGGAAGCGGGCGAGGAGCGCTTCGGTCGGCATGGGTCGAGTGTCGGGGACGGGTGACCGTCCGTACAGACCTCAGCGCAGCCCGTACACCCGGTGGGCGTTGTCCGCCGCGAGGAGGTGGGCGACCCGGCGGGCGTCCGTGGCGGACCAGGCGCCCTCGGCGACCCAGGTGCCCAGCACCCGGTTCAGGGCTTCGCGGAAGAGGTGGGCGCCGACGACGTGCAGCTCGGGGAGGGACTGGGCGCCGGTGGAGAAGAGGATCTTGCCGAAGGGGGCGAGTTCCAGGATCTCCGCGAGGACCGCGGCCGCGCGGGCGCCGGTGCGGGCGACGGCGGCACCGGAGTCGGCGTAGACATGCGGGTGAGCGGCGGCCAGCCGGGCGGCGTGGCGGTGGTGGAAGTGGCCGGGCAGCAGGACCAGGTCGGTGCCGAGCCCCGCGGTGGCCCGTACGAAGCCGGTGAGCGGGGCGGGATCGGTGCGGACGCCGGGCTCTTCGGGGCCGGCGTGCAGTTGGAGGGCGCGGCCCGTGGCCACCGCGGTCCACAGCAGATGGCCCAGCAGTACGGGGTCGGTCAGCGCCTCCCCCACGCGCCGCCCGGCCAGCCAGCGCGCGGCGGCGGCCCGTACCGCGCCGGGACCCGGTGGTTCGGGGGCGAGGGCCGGTCCTCCGTCGGCGAGAGGGGCCGTGGCGGCGAAGGCGACGGCGTGCGTGGCGGCCCCGTGCACCGATTCGGCCAGATTGGCGAGGAACGAGGTGACGGTCCCGGAGGTGTCGGCGACCTGCTCGGCCAGCGGCTCCAGCCGGACCACCTCGCGCGCCTCCGCGTCCCCGGCGGCGGCCATCTCCTCGGGCCCGGTGAGGTCGTCGGGCAGCCCGCTGGAGACGAGGTAGGTGGTGATCCCGGACCCCCGCAGCAGCCTGCGTCCCGCCTCCAGCACCCCCAGCTCACGGCGCCGGGCCAGATAGCGCGCGGGCGGACAGTGCGGCTCGAGACCGAGCAGCGGCGGACACCACCGCCGCACCGCGAACCCCGTCTGCGTGTCGAAGAGCGTGGTCCCCGGCGCGGCCGGCCCCGCACTGTGCCCCAGCCGTGCCTCGAAGGTCCCGAGCCCCAGCTCGGTCCGAAGCACCCCATGGCAGTACTGATCCACGAGCGAAGGCGTGTCGATCATCGAGGCTCCCGTGAACGGTGTGCTGCTTGACCGTCCTAACGGAGCGAACGAGGTTCAGGTGGCGCGAGCCGACCTGAAAGGACCCCGCACCCGGAACTCAGATCTGAATCCCGGCCATCCGCTTCCACTCATACGCACTGGTGCGGATCTTCGCCGCGAACTCCCCGTCGAAGTTCTCCTGAAGGGTGACCCCGGCCTTCTCCACCGCCCGCCGGCCGATCTCGACGCTGGGGGCGACCAGGTTCCCCCACTCCCCGTCCTCACCCACCAGGGCGATACGGGCCCCGCGCTCACCCATGTACGCCACGTTCCCCTCGGCCCCACCATGCGCCTTGGCGAACGTACCGATCTGATGGGCGAGCCGCTTCACCTTGCGCTCGCTCTTCGCGTCAACCTGCTCCGTGTCAGCCATGACCAGGATGCTACCGACGAGTAGAGAAAAGAGCGACGGGAGGTCCGGTCAGCGGAGGAAGGGGTCCACCGCGACGGCGACGAAGAGGATCGACACATAGGTGATCGACCAGTGGAAGAGCCGCATCTCCTTGAGCTTGGCTCCCGACGCCTCGGCCTTGGCCCGGTTCTGGAGCCCGTGCGCCTCCCAGAGCCAGAAGCCGCCGGCCGCGAGGGCGACCACGGTGTAGAACCAGCCGGTGTAGCCGAGCGGGGTCAGCAGCAGGGAGACGGCGACCATCACCCAGCTGTAGATCACGATCTGCCGGGCGACCACCTTGTTGGAGGCGATGACGGGCAGCATCGGCACGCCCACGCGGGCGTAGTCGTCCTTGACCTTCATGGACAGCGGCCAGTAGTGCGGCGGCGTCCAGAAGAACATCACCAGGAAGAGGATGACCGGCGCCCACGACATGGAGTTCGTGACCGACGACCAGCCGATCAGCACCGGCAGACAGCCCGCGATGCCGCCCCAGACGATGTTCTGCGAGGTACGCCGCTTGAGGATCATCGTGTAGACGACGACGTAGAAGAGGAGCGCACCGAGGGACAGCCAGGCGGACAGCCAGTTGACGGTGAGCCCGAACAGCAGGGTCGAGACGACCGCCAGGGTGATGCCGAAGGCGAGGCACTCGCGCGGGCTGACCAGGCCGGTCACCAGCGGCCGCTGCGAGGTGCGGTCCATCAGGGCGTCGATGTCCCGGTCGATGTACATGTTGAGCGCGTTGGCGCCGCCCGCGGAGAGATAGCCGCCGAGGCAGGTGAGCAGGACGAGACTCAGGTCGGGCACCCCCTGCTGGGCCAGGAACATCACCGGGACGGTGGTGATGAGCAGCAGCTCGATGATCCGCGGCTTGGTCAGCGCCACGAAGCCCTTGACACGGGCTCCGAACGACCGGTGGACCGGGCTCCGGCTCGTATCGGGACCGGCCTCCCCCAGAGCCTCAAGGGCCTGGGAAGTGCCCACAGGACGGGATTCGACGGCCGTCACGCACACCCCTGACAGAGACATCAAGCGAGCGTTCCCGTGTGAAAGCGGGGTAAAGGCTCGCGCGTACCACGCCACTTTAGACGTTGCCCATATCCGGTTTTTCGCCGGGGTCGGCTCGTGTTGGCGACCCCGCCGGCGCCCCGCCCGTCCGAGGTCCGCGAGGGCTCGGTTGAGCACTCGGACGAGCGGCTCCGTATTCATGTGCCAAGCGGCTTCCGGGCCGGTCGGGAGGCGGATCGCAACGAGTCCCGGCAGTCTGGAATGACTCGAAAAAACGCACGTCCCCTCGGGGGTAGGCTCGACAACGGCCGGTGGACACCAGTGCACCGGCGGCCGGCGGGCGCCACGCGCCGCGGACCGGCGAACGACATGTGGAGAGGAGCCCTGACCCAGGGTGAGCACCAAGCCGACCACCACAGACCTTGAGTGGACCGAGCTGGACCAGCGGGCCGTGGACACCGCCCGTGTCCTGGCCGCCGACGCCGTACAGAAGGTCGGCAACGGCCATCCCGGCACGGCGATGAGCCTGGCCCCGGCCGCCTACACCCTCTTCCAGAAGGTGATGCGGCACGACCCGGCCGACCCGCAGTGGGTGGGCCGCGACCGCTTCGTGCTGTCCGCCGGTCACTCGTCCCTGACCCTCTACACACAGCTCTACCTGGCCGGCTTCGGCCTGGAGCTGGACGACCTGAAGTCCTTCCGCACCTGGGGCTCGAAGACTCCGGGCCACCCGGAGTACGGGCACACCAAGGGCGTCGAGACCACCACCGGCCCGCTGGGCCAGGGTGTGGCCAACGCGGTGGGCATGGCGATGGCTTCCCGCTTCGAGCGGGGCCTGTTCGACCCGGACGCGCCCGAGGGCACGTCCCCCTTCGACCACTACATCTACTGCATCGCCGGTGACGGCTGCCTCCAGGAGGGCATCTCCTCCGAGGCGTCCTCCCTCGCGGGCCACCAGCAGCTCGGCAACCTGGTCCTGCTGTGGGACGACAACCACATCTCGATCGAGGGCGACACGGAGACGGCCGTCTCCGAGGACACCATGAAGCGGTACGAGGCTTACGGCTGGCACGTCCAGCGCGTGGAGCCCAAGGCCGACGGCGACCTCGACCCGGCGGCGATCTACGCGGCGATCGAGAAGGCCAAGGCGGTCACCGACCGGCCGTCCTTCATCGCCATGCGCTCGATCATCGCCTGGCCCGCCCCGAACGCCCAGGACACCGAGGCCGCGCACGGCTCGGCGCTCGGCGACGACGAGGTGGCGGCCACCAAGCGCGTCCTCGGCTTCGACGAGGCGCAGAGCTTCGCCGTCGCCGACGAGGTCCTGAAGCACACCCGCGGCGCCCTGGAGCGCGGCCGTCAGGCCAAGGCGGAGTGGGAGAAGGGCTTCCAGGTCTGGCGCGAGAACAACGCGGACCGCGCGGCCGAGTTCGACCGCATCAGCGAGGGCGCCCTGCCCACCGGCTGGGAGCTGAAGATCCCGGTCTTCGAGACCGGCAAGAGCGTGGCCACCCGTGCCGCCTCCGGCAAGGTCCTCCAGGCGCTGGGCCCGGTCATCCCCGAGCTGTGGGGCGGCTCCGCCGACCTCGCCGGGTCGAACAACACGACCATCGACAAGGACAGCTCCTTCCTCCCGGCGGGCAACCCGCTGCCGGAGGCGAACCCGTACGGCCGCACGATCCACTTCGGCATCCGTGAGTTCGCCATGGCCGCGGAGATGAACGGCATCACGCTGGCCGGCAACACCCGGGTCTACGGGGGCACCTTCCTCGTCTTCTCCGACTACATGCGCAACGCCGTGCGTCTGTCGGCCCTGATGCACCTGCCGGTGACGTACGTGTGGACGCACGACTCCATCGGCCTCGGCGAGGACGGCCCGACCCACCAGCCGGTGGAGCACCTGGCCGCGCTGCGCGCGATCCCCGGTCTGAACGTGGTCCGCCCGGCGGACGCCAACGAGACCGCCATCGCCTGGCGCGAGGTCCTCAAGCGCTGGACCAAGGAGTTCGGCAAGGGCGCCCCGACCGGCCTGGTGCTGACCCGCCAGGGCGTGCCGACGTACGAGCCGAACGAGGACGCCGCGCGTGGCGGCTACGTCCTGTTCGAGGCCGAGGGTGGCGAGCCCGAGGTCATCCTGATCGCCACCGGTTCCGAGGTGCACGTCGCCGTCGAGGCGCGCGAGCAGCTCCAGGCCGGGGGCGTACCCACCCGCGTGGTCTCGATGCCGTCGGTCGAGTGGTTCGAGGAGCAGGACCAGGGGTACCGGGAATCCGTACTGCCGCCGTCGGTCAAGGCCCGCGTCGCCGTGGAGGCGGGCATCGGTCTGACCTGGCACAAGTACGTGGGTGACGCCGGCCGCATCGTTTCCCTGGAGCACTTCGGCGCGTCCGCGGACGGCAAGGTCCTGTTCCGTGAGTACGGCTTCACTCCCGAGAACGTGGCCGACAAGGCGCGGGAATCCCTCGCCGCCGCGCAGCGCTGACGCCCGTAAACGACACGTAGGAGATGCAATTTCCATGACAGACGCACTCAAGCGCCTCTCCGAGGAAGGCGTGGCGATCTGGCTGGACGACCTGTCGCGCAAGCGGATCACGTCCGGCAACCTCGCCGAGCTGATCGACCAGCAGCACGTCGTGGGCGTCACCACCAACCCCACGATCTTCCAGAAGGCGATCTCGCAGGGCGACGGCTACGACCAGCAGCTGACCGACCTCGCCGCGCGTGAGGTCACGGTCGAAGAGGCCATCCGGATGATCACGACGGCGGACGTCCGTGACGCCGCCGACATCCTGCGCCCGGTCTTCGACGCCACCGGCGGCAAGGACGGCCGGGTCTCCATCGAGGTCGACCCGCGGCTCGCGCACAACACGCGCGCCACCCTCGCCGAGGCCCGCCAGCTGGCCTGGCTGGTGGACCGCCCGAACACCCTGATCAAGATCCCGGCCACCGAGGCGGGTCTGCCGGCCATCGCGGAGACGATCGGCAACGGCATCAGCGTCAACGTCACGCTGATCTTCTCCCTCGACCGGTACCGCAAGGTCATGGACGCGTACCTGACCGGCCTGGAGAAGGCCAGGGAGCGCGGCCTGGACCTGTCCAAGATCCACTCCGTGGCGTCCTTCTTCGTGTCCCGCGTGGACGCCGAGATCGACAAGCGGCTGAAGGCGCTGGGCACCGACGAGGCGAAGGCGCTGCTCGGCAAGGCCGCCGTCGCCAACGCGCGCCTCGCCTACCAGGCGTACGAAGAGGTCTTCTCCTCCGACCGCTGGAAGGCGCTGGAGAAGGCGGGCGCGAACAAGCAGCGTCCGCTGTGGGCGTCGACCGGTGTGAAGGACCCGGCGTACTCGGACACGATGTACGTCACCGAGCTGGTCGCGCCGAACACGGTCAACACCATGCCGGAGGCCACCCTGGAGGCCACCGAGGACCACGGTGAGATCACCGGCGACACGGTGTCCGGCACCTACGAGCAGGCCCGTGCCGACCTCGACGCGATCGAGCGGCTCGGCATCTCCTACGACGACGTCGTCCAGGTGCTCGAGGTCGAGGGCGTGGACAAGTTCGAGGGGTCCTGGAACGACCTGCTCAAGTCGACCGAGGCGGAGCTGAAGCGCCTCGCCCCTTCGGAGGGCTGATTTGTCACCCCTCAACGGTCCCGGAGCGAACCCGCTTCGTGATCCCGCGGACCGACGGCTCCCGCGCATCGCGGGGCCGTCGGGCCTGGTGATCTTCGGCGTCACGGGCGACCTGTCCCGCAAGAAGCTGATGCCGGCCGTCTACGACCTGGCCAACCGCGGTCTGCTGCCCCCGGGCTTCTCCCTGGTGGGCTTCGCCCGCCGCGACTGGGAGCACGAGGACTTCGCGCAGGTCGTGCACGACGCCGTCAAGGAACACGCCCGTACGCCGTTCCGCGAGGAGGTCTGGCAGCAGCTCATCCAGGGGATGCGCTTCGTCCAGGGCACCTTCGACGACGACGAGTCCTTCGAGCGGCTGCGCACGACCATCGACGAGCTGGACAAGGCACAGGGCACGAGCGGCAACTTCGCCTTCTACCTGTCGGTGCCGCCGAGCTCCTTCCCGGTGGTCATCCAGCAGCTCAAGAAGCACGGCCTGACCGACCAGAGCGGGGGCTCCTGGCGGCGCGCGGTCATCGAGAAGCCGTTCGGCCACGACCTGGAGTCCGCCGAGGACCTCAACAAGGTCGTGCACGAGGTGTTCGAGCCGGACCAGGTGTTCCGGATCGACCACTACCTCGGCAAGGAGACGGTCCAGAACATCCTGGCGCTCCGGTTCGCCAACACGATGTTCGAGCCGATCTGGAACCGGTCCTTCGTGGACCATGTGCAGATCACGATGGCCGAGGACATCGGCGTCGGCGGCCGTGCCGGGTACTACGACGGCATCGGCGCCGCCCGTGACGTGATCCAGAACCACCTGCTCCAGTTGCTCGCGCTCACCGCGATGGAGGAGCCCTCCTCCTTCGACGCGGACGCGCTGGCGGCGGAGAAGACCAAGGTGCTCGGTGCCGTACGGCTGCCGAAGGACCTGGGCGTGGACACCGTGCGCGGTCAGTACGCGGCGGGCTGGCAGGGCGGCGAGAAGGTCATCGGCTACCTCCAAGAGGACGGGATCGACCCCAAGTCGAAGACCGACACCTACGCGGCGCTGAAGCTGGAGATCGACAACCGCCGCTGGGCGGGTGTCCCCTTCTATCTGCGCACCGGAAAGCGGCTGGGCCGCCGGGTCACCGAGATCGCGGTGGTCTTCCAGCGGGCGCCGCACTCCCCGTTCGACCACACGGCGACCGAGGAGCTGGGCCAGAACGCGATCGTCATCCGCGTCCAGCCCGACGAGGGCATCACGGTCCGCTTCGGCTCCAAGGTGCCGGGCACCTCGATGGAGATCCGGGACGTGTCGATGGACTTCGCCTACGGCGAGTCCTTCACCGAGTCCAGCCCCGAGGCGTACGAGCGGCTGATCCTGGACGTGCTGCTGGGCGACGCGAACCTGTTCCCGCGCACGGAGGAGGTCGAGCTGTCCTGGAAGATCCTCGACCCGGTCGAGGAGTACTGGGACGAGCACGGACGGCCCGCGCAGTACAAGTCGGGCACCTGGGGCCCGGCCGAGGCCGACGAGATGCTCGCACGAGACGGACGGAGCTGGCGCCGGCCATGAAGATAGACCTGACCGACACCACCGCCGGTGAGATCAACAAGGCGCTGATCGAGGGCCGCCGCGCCATCGGCACGCCCGCCGTGGGCATGGTGCTGACCCTCGTCATCGTCACCGACGAGGAGAACGCCTACGACGCGCTGCGGGCGGCGAGCGACGCCTCACGCGAACACCCCTCGCGCACGCTGGTCGTCATCCGCCGTGTCTCGCGTACCCCGCGCGACCGCACCGGCTCCCGGCTGGACGCCGAGGTCCGGGTGGGCGCGGAGGCCGGCACCGGCGAGACGGCCGTGCTGCGGCTGTACGGCGAGGTGTCCGACCACGCCGACTCGGTGGTGCTGCCGCTGCTGCTCCCGGACGCGCCGGTGGTGGTCTGGTGGCCGGTGAACGCGCCGCTGGACCCGGCCAAGGACCCGTTGGGCGCGCTCGCGCAGCGCCGGGTCACCGACACCTACGCGGCCGAGCAGCCGGTGCGTGACCTGGCCGCGCGCGCCGAGGCGTACACACCGGGCGACACCGACCTGGCGTGGACCCGGATCACGCCGTGGCGTTCGATGCTGGCGGCGGCCCTGGACCAGGTGGACTGCGACGTGCGGTCCGTCGAGGTCGAGGGCGAGGAGTTCAACCCGAGCTGCGAGCTGCTGGCGATGTGGCTGGCGGACCGGCTGGGTGTGCCGGTGCGGCGGTCGCTGTCCTCCGGCCCGGGCCTGACGGCCGTCCGCATGGAGACCTCGTGCGGGCCGGTCGTGCTGGACCGGGCGGACGGTTCGCTGGCGAGCCTGTCCATCAAGGGCCAGCCCGCCCGAGCGGTGGCGCTCCAGCGGCGGGACACCGCCGAGCTGATCGCGGAGGAACTGCGCCGGCTCGACCCGGACGACACCTACGCGGCGGCCCTGCGCTACGGCGTGGAGCGGCTGGCGACGGCCGCGGACGCGGTGGCGGCGCTGGGCGGCACCCCGTCGGAGCCCGCGGAGGAGGCGGCAGCGGAGGAGGCGGTCACCGAGGTGGCCGTGGCCGAGTCCGAGGCGGGCACCGAGGAGGGTGCGGCCGAGCGGCCGACCCCGAATTCCCTCGCGAGGAAGGCGGCGTCGAAGTGAGTACTCCGCAACTGGTCGTGCACCGCGACAAGGAACTGATGGCCGAGGCCGCGGCGGCGCGGCTGATCACGAAGATCGTGGACGCGCAGGCGTCGCGCGGTCATGCCTCGGTGGTCCTCACCGGTGGCCGTAACGGCAACGGTCTGCTGGCCGCGCTGGCCAAGGCGCCGGCGCGGGACGCGATCGACTGGGGCCGGCTGGACCTGTGGTGGGGCGACGAGCGTTACCTCCCCGAGGGCGACCCGGACCGCAACTACACGCAGGCCCGCGAGGCCCTGCTGGACTCCGTACCGCTGGACCCGGCGCGCGTGCACCCGATGCCCGCCTCCGACGGGCCCTACGGTGCGGACGTGGACGCGGCGGCCGGGGCGTACGCGGCGGAGCTGGCGAAGGCTGCCGGTCCGGAGGACCACGCCGAGGTGCCGGAGTTCGACGTGCTGCTGCTGGGCGTCGGCCCGGACACCCATGTGGCGTCGCTCTTCCCGGAGTTGCCCGCCGTGCGGGAGACGGAGCGCACGGTGGTGGGTGTGCACGGCGCGCCCAAGCCGCCGCCGACCCGTGTCTCGCTGACGCTGCCCGCGATCCGCGCGGCGCGTGAGGTGTGGCTGCTGGCGGCGGGCGAGGACAAGGCCGAGGCGGTGGCGATGGCACTGTCCGGCGCGGGCGAGGTGCAGGCCCCGGCGGCCGGTGCCCAGGGCCGGGCCCGCACGCTGTGGCTGCTGGACTCGGCCGCGGCGTCGGATCTGCCGCGTTCGATGTATCCGCCGGCTTCACCGTGAGCTGACCGCCGGAAGGGCGGCGGGGACTTCGCGTCCTCGCCGCCCTTTCGTGTGTCCGGGTTCAGCGGGCGGCGCTCACCTGGTCCGGGCCGCCCTGGAGCCGTCCCGCGCGGCGGAGTTCCGCGATGTCGGCGGCGAGCCGGTCGCGGATGTCCTTGCCGGTGCGCCGCCAGCCGAAGAACTCGCAGGTCTGCTTGATGAGTTCGTCCTCGGTCATGCCGGGGCACTCGGCGGCCAGTTCGTGGAGGACCACATGGCGTTCGCCGGGCGCGATGTGCACGACCTTGCGGGGGGTGTCGCCCTCTCGGGGGTGACGGGCCTTCAGCGGGCCGCTGTCCGCGAGCGCGTAGAAGCCGTCGTCCGAGGCGAGTATGCGGGAGCGCACCAGGGAGTCGGCGACCGCGCGGACGTTGTCCCGGATGCGGCTGCCCGCCCGGCCGACGCCCCAGGCTTCCCGTGCCCGCTGGACCAACAGGTCCTCGTGGACGGGGCCTTCGGCCTCGACGATGCGGGCCAGCACCTCGCGCAGCGCGGGCCGGGCCTCGGGGGTGTGCAGTTCGTGGCGCGGGGCGACGGTGACGACGCCGGGGGCGTACGGCGCGCTCCACTCGCGCTGGGTGCCGAGGTCGACGGGGACGCGCTCGGACGGGGCCTCGGCCGGCGCCGCAGGTGCCGGTGCGGTGGGTTCCGGGCCGGTCGGCGCGGTCGACGGGCCGCTCGCCACGGCCTGTTCGACGGCCTCGCGCAGCCGGCGTTCCGCCTCCGCGCGGCCCCGGTACCAGTCGGTGCCCCAGATGCGGTGCAGCCGCCAGCCGAGCCCGTTCAGCACCTGTTCGCGCAGCCGGTCCCGGTCGCGGGCGGCCTTGGAGGAGTGGTACATCGCGCCGTCGCACTCGATGCCGAGGGCGTACGCGCCGGGCAGCCCGGGGTGGCGTACGCCGAGGTCGATGCGGTACCCGGCGACGCCGACCTGCGGCTGGACCCGGTAGCCCCAGTCGCGCAGCACGGCGAGGACGGACTCCTCGAAGGGGCTGTCGGGTTCGGCGTCGGACTGGACCACGTCACGGGCGAGGACGGCGGGCCCGTTCTCGGCGTACTCCAGGTAGCGCTTGAGGTACTGGACGCTCTCGTTGGGGCTGTCGGCCAGGCTCGTGCCCCGGAAGGAGGAGACGACCTCCATGCGGAAGCGGGCGCGGGTGACCGCCACGTTGAGACGTCGCCAGCCGCCGTTCTTGTTGATCGGGCCGAAGTTGAGGCCCAGGCGGCCGTGTTCGTCGGGGCCGTAGCCGATCGACATGATCATCACATCGCGCTCGTCGCCCTGCACCGACTCCAGGTTCTTCACGAAGAACCCGTCGAGCCGGTCCTCGGTGAAGCAGTGGTCGAGGTCGGGCCGGGCGAGCCGGGCCTGCTGCACGGCCAGGTCGATGGCGGACGCCTGCGCCTGCGAGAGGGCGACGACACCGAGGGTCTTGCCGGGCCGGGTGTCGAAGTGGTGCAGCACCCGCCGGGCGACGAACTCGGCCTCGGCCCGGTTGTCCCGGCGCCCGCCCCGGTCGTAGACACCGTCGGCCGCCAGGAAGGCCACGCCCACGTCCTCACCCTCGGCCACCGCGCCGGGGAAGGTGATCATCGAGTTGGCGTAGAACTCGCGGTTGCTGAAGGTGATCAGGTTCTCGTGGCGGCTGCGGTAGTGCCAGCGCAGGGGCAGTTCGCGCATCGCGCCGGCCTTGCAGGCGTGCAGCAGGGATTCGAAGGAGTCGGGCAGGTCGTCGGCGTACTCGTCGGAGTCGTCGTCGACCGAGGAGTCGAAGAAGGAGGTCGGCGGGAGCTGCTTGTCGTCACCGGCGACGATGAGGGTGCGGCCCCGGTAGATGCAGTTGACCGCGTCGCTGGGCCGTACCTGGGACGCCTCGTCGAACACCACCACGTCGAAGTGGAAGTCCGGGGGCAGGAACTGGCTGACGGTCAGCGGGCTCATCATGAAGCAGGGCTTGACCGCCTGGACGACCTCGCGGGTGCGGCCGAGGAGTTCGCGCACCGGCATGTGGCGGGTCTTCTTCTCGGCCTCGCGGACGATGACGGCGCCGCCGCCCCCGGCGAAGTTGCGCGGGCGCCGCTTGTTGGACGCCTCCGTCACCGCGCCGCCCGCCGCGGCGACGAGGCGCAGGTCGGCGGCGCGGAAGTCGGCCACACGGGAGTCCAGGTCCTCGGAGCGGGTGCTGCGCAGCCGGGGGTCGGTGGCGAGGAGGTCGTCCGCCCAGGCGCGCAGCACCGCCTGTTCGGCGACCTCGGGCAGCCGCTCCGGGTCGAGTCCGCGCTCGGCGGCACTGGCCACCAGGGCGTCGGCGCCGTGCCGGGCGAGTACGGCGACGCCGCCGAGGTGGGTGTGCCAGACCTCGGGGCCCTGCGGGTCGTTCAGCAGGGCGTCGATCGCCTGTCCGGCCTGGTCCAGGGGGCCGAGCAGGGCGGGCGAGAGCTGGGTGCGGCGGGCCGGGCCGAACTGGTCGAGCAGCTCGGTGACGGCTCCGTTCCAGCGTTCGGCGCGGGCGGTGGCGGCGGCGCACCAGGCGGCGAGCGCGCTCCGGATCTGGTCGGCGAGCAGCGCGGGCAGCGGATCGGGGTCGGCGTCGGCGGCGAGGCGGTCGGCGAGCAGGGCGGACCGCTCGGCCGGGGCGCCGAGCACCGCGACACGGTCGGCGGTGGCCAGGGCCCGGTCCGTGTCGGCGCAGGCCGGGAGGGTGTGCGGGGTGTACGGGCCGAGGAGTTCCCGGTGCGCGTCGGTGAGACGGGCGACCTCGGCGGCGGCGCGGTGCCAGGCGAGGGCGTGGTCCAGCCGGCCGAGGAGGGCCTTGTCCCAGGTGCCGGTGCGGGTGAGCCCGGTGAGCTGCTCGCGGTCGGCCTTGTACCGTGCGGAGAAGCGGGCCATCAGTCCCTTGTGCTGTTCCCCGAACCGGGCGACCAGGGCGGGGAGTTCGGGCTCTGCGAGCACCTGCTCGCCGAACACGTCGGCGGCGGCCGCGCGGGCCTGTCCCTCGGTGTCGAGGGCGGTGCGCAGTTCGCGGGCGGCGGTGTGGGCGCGGCGCAGTGTTCCGGCGTCGAACCAGTCGCGCGGCGGGCGGTGTCCGGCGGTGGTGAGCGCGGCCAGCTCGCACAGGGCGAACGCGGCGTCGGGCCGGTCCGGCTTGGGCATGCCGAAGAGGTCCGCGAGCTGGGCGGTCTGGGCGGTGATGTCGTCGGGCAGGGCGCCGTCGGCCGACGCGGTGGTGCCCAGGCCCGTGGTCAGGGTACGGACGAGCTGCTGGAGTTCGCGGACCGTGCGGGGCTCGTCCACGGTGACGGCGAAGGGGCGGCGTCCGGCGGCGGTGACCAGGGCGCCGAGGGCGTCGGCGGCCTCGGAGACGGCCTGGTGCGGGGCGGTGCCGGTGAGACCGCGCCAGGCGAAGGCGTCGCCCTCGGCGGCGGGGCGCCAGGCGCGGGCGACGGTTCCGGCGGCGGTCAGGAGTTCCTGGAGGGCGGCGGCGCTCAGGCCACGGGCGGCCTTGGCGTTGCGGGCGCCGAGCGGGAGCTGCGGGGTTCCGGCCTGCTCCAGCAGGACGAGCCGGCCGAGTACGTCGTGCAGGGTGCGGCCGAGGGGGTCGCGGGTCTCGTTCATGGCGGCGGCGTAGGCGGACAGCTCCTCGCGCAGGGCGCGGGCGCGCTCCAGTTCGTGGGCGGCGGCGCCGGTGACGCGGGCCTCGGTGGTGAGCACCCGCGCGAGTTCGGTGGCCACCGCCTTCTTGCTGGTGTCGCCGCTGTGCAGGGCCATGACGAAGTCACCGAGGCCGACCGTGCTCAGCCGGTTGCGTACGACGTCCAGGGCGGCGGCCTTCTCGCTGACGAACAGCACGCTGCGGCCGGCGTGCATGAGCGCGGCGATCAGGTTGGTGATGGTCTGGCTCTTGCCGGTGCCGGGCGGCCCGCTCATCACGAAGGACCGCCCGTCCAGCGCGGCCGCCACGCAACCGCGCTGGGAGGCGTCGGCGTCGAGCACGAGCGGGGTGCGCTCGGGCAGCTGGACCTCGTCGATACGGTCGAGGCCGGGCGGCTCGAAGTCGACCAGGTCGGCGGGGAGCCCGGCGTCGGGGCCGAGGGCGACGGCACGGACCAGCGGGTGGGCCAGGATCTGTTCCTCGTTCTGCTGGAGGTCCTGGTACATCGCCTCACGGTGGGAGGCGAACAGACCGAGCACCGCCCGCTCCTGGACCGCCCAGCCTTCGAGCCGGGCGGTGGCCTTCCGGGCGGCGGCGAGCACGGCCGGCAGGTCGGCGGCGTCGGTGCCGGTGACGGGCGCCCAGTCGACGCCGAGCCGGTCCGCCTTCACGGCCAGCGCCGGGTTGTGGATGCGCTCCTGGCCCTCGGCCGGGTGGAGACGGTACCGGCGGTTGCCGTCCCGGCGCAGCTCCACGGGTACGAGGAGCAGCGGGGCGGCGCTGCTCTCGTGGGCGCCGGGCTCGCGCCAGTCGAGCATGCCGATGCCGAGCCAGAGCACCCAGAGGCCGTAGTCGTTGTACATCTGGCCGGACTTCTGGCGGAGTTGGTACAGCGATCCGTCCAGGGCGGCCTGGGTGGTCTTCTGGGTGACCAGTCCGGGCCGGGAACGCCGGCCGGTGCTCTCGGCGCCCTGCGCGTCGCCCGCCTTGGCCAGTTCCACCCCGGCCTCCCGCTCTGCGACGGGGGCGAAGTCCCAGCCCTTGGCCAGCTCTCCGAGGAGGGCGGCCGGGTCCGGTGCGGTGATCTCCAGGGTGGCGGTCCTGGTGTGCCGGAAGTTCAGCAGCCGGTTGCGGCCGCCCATGTCCAGCAGAGAGTTCCGCCATCCGTCGAGCACGGCCTTCAACAGGGTGTGCGGCTGATGGGCCATGTGGTGGGTACCTCCCGGAGCTGCGCAGGAAAAGCCACCCTCTCCGGCCCCCCTGGAGGTATCTACCTATCAGCTGTTTTCCGCCACCACACCGAAGATCGACAACCTGATATGGATCTGTTGTGAACGAAAGGGGGATTTCCTGCGCGTCCGGGCCGCCGTCACTTGACCGATCCGGCCATCACCCCCTGCACGAAGTGCCGTTGGAAGGCGAAGAACACCACCACGGGCACGATCAGCGAGAGGAACGCACCGGGCGCCAGTACGTCGATGTTGCTGCCGAACTGCCGTATCTGCGACTGGAGTTGTACGGTGAGCGGCTGGGCGGAGCTGTCCGCGAAGAGCAGCGCCACCAGCATGTCGTTCCACACCCAGAGGAACTGGAAGATGGCGAGGCTGGCGATGGCCGGGCGGCCGACGGGCAGCACGAGACGGGTGAAGATGCGCCATTCGCCACCACCGTCCATCCGGGCCGCCTCCAGCATCTCCTTGGGCATCTCGGCGAAGTAGTTCCGCAGCAGGAACACCGCGAACGGCAGCCCGTACGCCACATGGAAGAGGACGACCCCGGGGATCGTGCCGAACAGGCCCAGTTGGCCGAAGAGTTTGGCGACCGGCAGCAGGCCGATCTGCACCGGCACCACCAGCAGCGCGACCACCAGCAGGAACAGCGGTTCGCGGCCGGGGAAGTCCAGCCAGGCGAACGCGTAACCGGCGAGGGCGGCGATGACGACGACCAGGACCGTGGTGGGCACCGAGATGAGCACGGTGTTCCAGAACGCCTGGGTCATCCCCGAGTTCTTCAGCAGCGCCGTGTAGTTGTCGAGGGACAGCTGACCGGGGCTGCCCAGCGCGGTCCACCAGCCGCCCTTCGCGGTGTCCGCGGCCGAGCGGAGCGAGGAGAGAAAGAGCCCCGCGAGCGGGGTGAGCCAGGCCAGGCCCACCACCACGAGGAACGCCTGGACCACGGCATTGCCCAGCGAGCGCCGGACCGCGTTCATCGCTGACTCCTTCTGAAACGGCTGACGTTGAGGACCATCGCGGGGATCACCAGCAGCAGGAGCAGCACACCGAGGGCGCTGCCGAGTCCCTGATCGTTGCCGCCACCGAAGGACACCAGCCACATCTGGGTGGCGAGCACGGTGGCGTCCTCCTGCACGGGGCCGGGCGCGATGATGTAGACGAGGTCGAAGACCTTCATCACATTGATCACGAGGGTCACGAAGACGACCGTCAGGACGGGTGCGAGCAGCGGGACCGTGATGCGCCGGAAGACCTGCCACTCGCTGGCGCCGTCCACGCGGGCGGCCTCCAGCACGTCCCTGGGCAGGGTGGACAGGCCGGCGCCGATGAGCACCATGGCGAACCCGGTCCAGATCCACAGGTAGGCGCCGATGATCGCCGGGGTGACCAGGGCCGGGCCGAGCCAGGAGATGCCCTGGTAGGGCGGCGCGAAGTTCGACTCGGGCAGTTTCAGCGTGTACGAGCCGCCGGCGAGTCCGGTGAGCCGGAAGGAGCCGTCGGCGCCGGTGGTGGCGTGGGCGACGGTACGCCCGTCGCGCACGGCCTCGACCTTCATGCCGGGCAGTCCGCGCTCGGCCGGGTCGATCCGGCCCTGCGCTCCTCCCCCGCCGGGGGTGAAGTCCAGGTAGACGACACCGCGCACCTCGCCCGCCGCCCGGCCGGCGGCGCGGGCCGGCCGCGCGCCTTCGGGCAAGTCCCCGGGCAGCACGCCGACCATCGGCAGCGTCACCGTCGCACCCGGCGACACGCTCGCGGCCGTCGTGTACGAGCCGTCGCGGCCGTGGGTCAGTCCCTGCCCGTCGCGGGCCCGTGCGGTGGGGTAGGAGGAGGTGCCGGTGACCGAGTCGTGGGCGAGGACGGCGGCGGCGTTGAGGACGCCCTTGTCCGGGTCCTCGTCGTAGGCGAGCCGGAAGATGATTCCGGCGGCGAGGAAGGAGACGGCCATCGGCATGAACAGCAGCAGCTTGAAGGCGGTGGCCCAGCGGACCTTCTCCACCAGCACGGCCAGGATCAGACCGAGGGCGGTGAGCAGGGCGGGGGCCACGACCACCCAGATGGCGGTGTTGCGGATGGCCTTGAGGGTGGCCGGGTCGTGGACCATCTCGGCGTAGTTGCCGCCGCCGACGAAGCGGGTGCCGGAGGCGTCGAAGAAGCTGCGGCCGACGGAGAACAGCACCGGGTAGACGACGAGCGCGCCGAGCAGGAGCAGGGCGGGCAGCACGAAGAGCAGGGCGACGGCCCGGCCCCGCCGCCGGGCGCGGCGCCGGCGCGCCGGTCCGGCGGCGGACGGAACCGCCCGCTTCTCGACGGGGAGGGTGGCGGTCATGGTGCCGCTCAGCCCTTGTACGCCTTGGCGGCGGCGGACTCCAGCTTCGCCGCGGTGCC
The DNA here is from genome assembly GCF_044541565.1 of Streptomyces sp. NPDC085596. Taxonomy (NCBI): domain Bacteria; kingdom Bacillati; phylum Actinomycetota; class Actinomycetes; order Kitasatosporales; family Streptomycetaceae; genus Streptomyces; species Streptomyces sp. NPDC085596. The sequence continues at coordinate 149,576 of NZ_JBITTC010000001.1, forward strand.
CTTGGCGTCGGCCGGGTCGCGCAGGAAGTCCTGGAGCAGCTTCCACTCGCCGGTGCCCTTGGTGCCGCCGAAGGACGCGGGGGCCTGGTCGGACATGTCGAAGCGGACCGAGTCCCCGGCGCCGACCAGGGACTTGGCGGTGGCGCGGGTGACGTCGTCGCCGTAGGAGGCGAGGTCGACGTTCTTGTTCGGGGACAGGAAGCCGCCGGCCTTGGCCCACACGGCCGCCGCCTCGGGGGTGGCGAGGTATTCGAGGAGCTTCATACCGGCCGCGGCGTTCTTGCCGTCCTTGAGGACGACCGCCGCGTCACCGCCGCTGACCACGGGTGCGGTGCCACCGCCGACCGCCGGGAAGGGGAAGAAGTCGGCGTCCTTGCCGATGGTCCGCTGGAACTGGTCGTGGGCGACACCGGCCACGAAGTCACCCTCGTAGACCATGCCGGCCTTGGGCTCGGGCCCGAAGACCTTCTCCACCGAGCCGGGGAAGTCGGTGTTGAGGGCGCCCTTGCTGCCGCCCGCGATCAGCTGCTTGTCCTTGAACAGCTTGCCGAGGGTGGTGAGCGCCCCGACCACGCTGGGGTCGGTCCACTTCAGCTCGTGGGCGGCGAGGGCGTCGTACTTCTCGGGGCCGGCCTGGGAGAGGTAGATGTTCTCGAACCAGTCGGTGAGGGTCCAGCCGTCCTGTCCGGCGACCGCGAAGGCGGCGAGGCCGGAGTCGGAGAGGGTGTGCCCGGCCTTGAGCAGGTCGTCGTAGGTCTTGGGCGGCTTGACGCCCGCCTGGTCGAGGGCGTCGGGGCTGTACCAGACGGTGGACTTGTGGGCGGCCTTGAAGTAGAGGCCGTAGAGGGTGCCGTCGACGCTGCCGTACTTCTTCCACACCGGGGCGTAGCCCGCGTCCACGGACTTCTCGGTGGGGGCGGACAGCGGCTTGAGCCAGCCCTTCTCGGCGAACTGCTTGAGCACGCCGACCTGCGGGACCATCACCACGTCGGGCGCGTTGCCGCCCTCGATCTTGCTGCCGACGACGGTGGAGACGTTGTCGCCGGTGGACATGAACTGGGTCTTCGCCCCGGTCTTGGCGGTGAACGCGTCCAGGACCTTCTGGAAGTTCTGCTGCTCGCTGCCGGACCAGACACCGGCCACCGTGACCGTCTGGCCGTCCAGCGCCTTGTCACCGCCGCCGGCCGATACGGGTTCGCCGCCGCAGGCGGTGGCGCCGAGCGCGAGAGTGAGCGCGGTGCAGCCGGTGAGCAGGGTGGTACGTCGTCGCATCATCGTTGATGTCCCCTTCGGGCCGGTGAGCCACCAGGCAGATCACCGGGTCGCCCAGCGCTGCCTGTTTATGCATGCATGTTAGGTAGGCGTTTCCTGAGGGTGTCAATGAAGAGAACACTGAGCAGCGCCATCTGCGGTGCATAAAAGGGGAGTTGTTCGGACAGCCCGAGTCCGAATGAGATGCTGGCGTTACCCAACAGGTAACTAGCGGTTGGCGATGGCGTCGAGTTCGCGCGCCAGGCGTCGTACCGCCCGGCCGGGTGTCTCGTGGCCCGTCAGCGCGTCGTGGACGACGGCCTGCACCACCAGGCTGACCTGGTCGTAGCGCGGGCTCTTGGGGCGCGGGGCCGCGGTGAGGACGGCGGTGCGCAGCGTCGGCAGATAGGGGAACCGCCGCACGAGCGCGGGGTCCGCGTAGAGCGCGGCGCGTACGGGCGGCAGCGCGCCCTCGGTGAGCACCCGGCGCTGGACGTCCTCGCCGGTGAGGTAGGCGATCAGCCGGGCCGCCGAATCGGGGTGCCGGGCATGGGTGTTGACGGCCAGGTCGGAGCCGCCGAGCACGCTCTTGCCGGGCCCGTGGGGTCCGGGCAGCGGCACGGCGCCGATCTTCCCGGCGACCTTGGAGCCCTGGGCGGAGACGACGGCGTAGGGCCAGTTGCGCAGGAACAGCAGCCGGCCGTCCTGGAAGGCCCGCTTGGACTCCTCTTCCTTGTACGTCAGCGCCTCGCGCGGTATCCAGCCCTCGCGCACTCCCCGGGCAAGGAAGCCGATGCCCTCGCGGGCGGCGGCCGAGTCGACGGTGACCCGGGTGCCCTCGCCGCCGAGGATGCTGCCGCCCGCCGAGTACACGGCCTCGGCCGCGTTCACGGTCAGGCCCTCGTAGGGCAGGAACTGGCCCGCGTATCCGCCGAGTTTGTACTTGGGCGCGATGGTCCGCGCGGCGTGCTCCAGTTCGGCCCAGGTGCGCGGAGGCTGCACGCCCTCCCGGTCCAGGATGTCCTTGCGGTACAGCAGCAGCCCGGCGTTGGTGACGTACGGGACCGCGTACAGCCGTCCCTCGTAGGTGGCGGTGTCCACGACCGGGGGCAGGAAGCTGTCCAGGGGGAAGCGGTCGCGGGGCAGCGGACGTATCCAGCCGGCCGCCGCGAACTCCGAGGTCCAGTTGACGTCGATGTTGAGCACGTCGAAGCGGCCGCGGTCGCCGCCGCGCAGGTCGGTGGCCATCTGGGCGTGGGTCTCGTCGGCGGAGTCGGGGAGTTCGACGAGGGTGACGCGCTCGGCGGGGTGGGTGCGGTTCCAGCCTTCGAGGAGCGGGCCGAGATAGCCGGTCAGATCGCCCGCGGTGGCCAGGGTGAGCGGGCCCCGGCCGCCCCCGCCGCCTACCTCCGCGCGGGCACCGGAGGACACACATCCGGTCAGCACCACGGCGAGAACCAGGAGCCCCCTACCAGCGGCGCGCTTCCACCGCATAGGTTCCTCCCTGTGCACCCGCCACGGGCATCCTCGCCCGGAGACAGAGGCCATGTATACCCGTTAGGTATGCGCGATACTAGGGGGCTGGAGCACATTTGAGCGGACAGGAGGTCAGCACGCGTGCGCCTGCCTCTGCTGGCACTCCTGGCCCGCGGCCCCGCCCACGGCTACGAGCTGAAACAGGACCTTGAGCAACTGCTGGGCTCCGCGTACCCTCAGCCGAACGTCGGCCAGATCTACGTCACCCTCGGCCGTCTGGAGAAGTCCGGACTGATCGAGGGCGAGGACGTCGAACAGTCCGGCCGGCCCAACAAGAAGGTCTACCACCTCACCGATGCCGGGCGGGAGGCGCTGCACGCCTGGTTCGAGGAGACCGAGGCCGAACCACGGGTGCGGGACGAGTTCTTCATGAAGCTCGCCGTCGCCCCGCGGACCGGCCTCGCCGACCAGATCGCCCTCATCAACAGGCAGCGGCGCCAGTACCTCAACACCATGCGCGAACTGTCGCGGCTGGCCGCCGCCGAGGACCGGGACAACCGCGTCGCCCACCTGCTCATCGAGGGGGCGATGCTGCATCTGCAAGCCGACCTCGACTGGCTGGAGCGGTGCCAGGAGGAACTGGAGGACCTGCCGTGAGCGAGCACCGTCCTCCCCTGCTGCGTGCCGAGGGCCTGGTGAAGACCCATCACGGCGAGGGCGCCCCGGCGCACGCCGTGCGCGGGGTCGATCTGACCGTGGCGCGCGGCGAGTTCGTGGCGATCACCGGCCCGTCCGGGGCCGGCAAGTCCACGCTGCTGCATCTGCTCGGCGGTCTCCAGCGACCCGACGCGGGCAGCATCTGGCTCGACGGCCGCCGCACCGACGCCTTCGGCGAGGCGCGCTGGGCCGTGGAGCGGCGCAAGGCGATCGGGATCGTCTTCCAGTTCTTCAACCTCGTCTCCAGCCTGTCGGTCGCGGACAACGTCGAACTCCCCGCCCTGCTCGCCGGAGTGCCCCCGAAGCGGGCCCGCGCCGAACGGGCCGGTCTGCTCGCCGAACTGGGCCTCACCGGCAAGGAGCGCGCGATGCCGGGCGAGCTGTCCGGCGGCGAACAGCAGCGCGTCGCCCTCGCCCGCGCCCTGGTCAACCACCCCCCGCTACTGCTGGCCGACGAGCCCGCGGGCAGCCTGGACAGCAAGGGCACCCGCGAGGTGACCCGGCTGCTGTCCCGCTTCCACGCGCGCGGCCAGAGCATCGTCCTGGTCACCCATGACGCCCGGCTGGCGAGCGCCGCCGACCGCGTGATCAGCTTCTTCGACGGCCGCGTGGCCGACGACGCCGCCCTGGACGCCGCCCCCGCCCGCAGGCCGGGCACCTCGGGCGTGCTGGAGCTGAGGGACTGATCACGGTGTACGACCGCCCCGCCCGCCCGTCCGGCACAAGGAGCTGACCCGGTGCGTGCCACCCTGCGCCGGGCCTCCTCCGATCTGCGCGCCCACCGGGGCGAGGCGCTGTTCCTGACGCTCGCCACGGCGGGCATCGTCGCCTCCCTGCTGCTGGCCGCCGCGCTGTTCGGCTACGCCACCAACCCCTGGCAGCGCGTCTTCACCCAGGCCCACGGCGCCCATGTCTGGCTGCACACCGCCCCCGCCGCCGACGCCGGACGGCTGTCCCGGCTCGACGGGGTCCGCTCGGTCGCCGGTCCCTACGCCGCCGAGTCCGCGACCGTCGTCTGCCGGGGCACCCGTGCCGCCGTGGAGCTGCGCGCCACCCCGCGCCCACCCTCGGTGGGGCGGCCCCTGCTCACCGCCGGGCACTGGCTCGACCCGGCCCGGCCGGACGGTGTGGTGCTGGAGAGCAGCCTGGCCCGCGCCCTGCTGGCCGAGCCCGGCGACACCCTCCGGCTGCCCGGCACCGCCCGCGCGCTGAGTGTCGAGGGCGTCGCCGACAGCGCCGAGCCCCGCTACAGCGCGGGTGAACAGCCGGGCCTGGTCTGGGCGTTGCCGTCCGCCGTACGCGCCCCCGACGCCCTGGTGACCGGGCTGCGCCTGACCGACCCGGAGGACACCGACTACACGGTGCAGCGCGCGGTGACCGTGCTGGGCGCGGGCGCGGTCGGCCAGGTGTCGACCTGGCAGCAGGCGCGGGCCGAGGCGCAGGGCGACAACCGGCTGCTGGGCCAGGTGCTGGGCCTGTTCGGGCTCGGCGCGCTGGCCGCCGCCGGGTTCGCGGTGCACGGCGCGATCGGCACCCGCGTCCGGGGCCAGCTGCGGGACATCTCGGTACTGAAGGCGATCGGCTTCACCCCCGCCCAGGTCGTGCTGGTCTTCCTGCTCCAGCATCTGGCGTACGCGGTGCTCGGCGCGCTGGCCGCCGCCGCGCTGATGGAGGGGCTGGGCACGAGCGTGCCGGGGCGGCTCGGGGACGCGGTCGGCGTGTGGCAGGGGCTGCCCGGACACACGGTGACACTGTGCGCGGTACCGGTGGGCACGGTGCTGTTCATCGGCCTGACGACGGGGCTTGCGGCCTGGCGGGCGGGCCGGGTGCCGCCGGTGCCGGTCCCCCGTCCGGCCGGTCCGGCGGGCCGGGGGCTGAGCGGGGCGGCCCGGTGGGCGCTGGGGCTGCGGCTGCCGGCCGCGCTGGTCCTGGGCTGCCACCGGGCGGTCGCCGGGCGCGGCCGGTCACTGGCGGCACTGGCCCGGCTGACGCTTCCGCTGCTGCTGATGGTGGTGGCGCTGAGCGCCTGGACCACCATCGACCGGTTCCACAGCAGCCCGCAGCGGGTGGGGCTGCCCGCCGCGCTCTCGGCCCGCGCCGACGACGACATGACCGACCGGGAGGTACGGGGCCTGCTCGCGGCCGACCCCCGGATCGCGGAGGCGTATCCGGGGGTGGAGCTGGCCGCGCTGGTACCGGGCCAGACCGGGACCATCGCCCTGCGGGGTCTGGGCAGCCGCGCCCAGCCGTACCCGTACACCCTGGCCGAGGGCCGGGCCGCGCGCGGGCCGGACGAGGCGGTGGCGGGCCAGGGCCTGCTGGATCTGCTGCATGTGCGGGTGGGCGACTGGGTGCGGATGACGGTGGGCGAGCGGCCGCAGATCCTGCACGTCGTCGGCCGCGCCATCGAACCGCAGAACGGCGGCCGGGTGGTGACGACCTCGCTGGACACCCTGCGCGAGAACGACCCCGGCCTCTCCCCCGCCTTCTACCAGCTGCGGCTGCGCCCCGGCGCCGACCCCGGCCTGGTCGCCGCCCAGCTCGCCACGGCGAGCGGCGGCCATCTGGACACGCACGCCCTGACGAACCCGGCCGACGGGCTGTCCCCGCTGCGCGCGGTGGTCGCCGGGCTGATCGCCGTGCTCGGCCTGATCGGCCTGGTGGAACTGCTCACCGCCATCGGCGGGAGCGTCCGCGAGGGCGAGCGGGACGTGCTGGCCCTGCGGGCGATCGGCATGTCCCCGCGTCAGATCACCGCGATCACGGTCACCGCCACCAGCGGTACGGCACTGGCGGCGGTGGTCCTGGCCATGGCACTGGGGCTGCCGCTGGCCCGCCGGCTGATCGACGCGCAGGGCAGCTCCAGCGGCATCGGTGCCGGCATCGCCCAGGTACCGGCTTCGGGGCCCCTGTTCCTGCTCGGCGCGGGCGCGGTGCTGGGCGCCGCCGCGCTGGCCGCGCTGCCCGCCGCCCGATCGGCCCGCAGACGGACGGCGGACACGGCGAGCGCGGTGGCCTGAGCCGGCCGCGCCCGCCCGAGGCCGGTCAGCCGCCCATCTCCCGGTACTCGGCGACCAGCGCCCGGGTCGACGGGTCGAGGCCGGGGACGTCGGCGCCTTCGGTGAGGGCGGGTTCGATGCGCTTGGCGAGCACCTTGCCCAGCTCGACGCCCCACTGGTCGAAGGAGTCGATGTTCCAGACGGCGCCCTGTACGAACACCTTGTGCTCGTAGAGCGCGATCAACTGGCCCAGCACGGACGGGGTCAGCTCGGGCGCCAGGATGGTGGTCGTCGGCCGGCCGCCCTGGAAGGTCTTGTGCGGGACCAGCTCCTCCGGCACCCCCTCCTCGCGGACCTCCTCCTCGGTCTTGCCGAAGGCGAGGGCCTGGGTCTGGGCGAAGAAGTTGGCCATCAACAGGTCGTGCTGGGCCTTGAGTTCGTCACTCAGCTCGTCCACGGGACGGGCGAAGCCGATGAAGTCGGCCGGGATGAGCTTGGTGCCCTGATGGATCAACTGGTAGTAGGCGTGCTGCCCGTTGGTGCCGGGCGTACCCCACACCACCGGTCCGGTCTGCCACTCCACCGGAGTGCCGTCGCGCTGCACGGACTTGCCGTTGGACTCCATGTCCAGCTGCTGCAAGTACGCCGTGAACTTCGACAGATAGTGGCTGTACGGAAGAACCGCGTGCGACTGCGCGTCGAAGAAGTTCCCGTACCAGATCCCCAACAGACCCAGCAGCAGCGGGGCGTTGGACTCGGCCGGGGCGGTGCGGAAGTGCTCGTCCACGGTGTGGAAACCGTCCAGCAGCTCCCGGAACCGGTCCGCACCGATGGCGATCATCAACGACAGGCCGATCGCCGAGTCGAAGGAGTACCGGCCGCCGACCCAGTCCCAGAACTCGAACATGTTGTCCACGTCGATACCGAACCCGGCGACCTTCTCCGCGTTCGTCGACAGCGCCACGAAATGCTTCGCCACGGCCTTGTCGTCACCGAGCGCGTCCAGCAGCCACTTACGGGCCGACGTCGCGTTCGTGATCGTCTCGATCGTCGTGAACGTCTTCGACGCCACGATGAACAACGTCTCCGCCGGGTCCAGATCCCGGATCGCCTCATGGAGATCCGCGCCGTCCACGTTCGACACGAACCGGACCGTCAGATCGCGGTCGGTGAAGGGGCGCAGGGCCTCGAACGCCATCGCGGGACCGAGGTCGGAACCGCCGATACCGATATTGACGATGTTCCGGATGCGCTTGCCGGTGTGACCCGTCCACTCACCCGAACGGACCCGCTCGGCGAAACCGGCCATCCTGTCCAGCACCGCGTGCACGGCCGGGACCACGTTCTCCCCGTCGACCTCGATGACCGCGTCCCGAGGCGCGCGCAGCGCGGTGTGCAGCACCGCCCGGTCCTCGGTCGTGTTGATCCGCTCACCCCGGAACATCGCGTCCCGCTGCCCGAACACATCGGTGGCGAAGGCCAGTTCGCGCAGCAGCCGCAGCGCCTCGTCGTCCACGAGCTGCTTGCTGTAGTCGATGTAGAGGTCCCCGACCCGGACCGTGTACGTCCGCCCGCGCTCCGGATCGGCGGCGAACAGCTCACGCAGGCTCGTCCCGTCGAATCCCTCGCGGTGCTCCTTGAGAGCGGCCCACTCGGGCGTCCGGTTCAGTGCTGTACGGCCTTCTGCGTTCATCTCCGGCTTCCGCCTTCCTCTCCGCGCCTGTCCTGCCGCGTGTGCCCAGTGCTGTGCCCACTGCGTGTGCCCACTGCGGAACCAACCTAATTGATCACCCGGAGGACGGGCCGGTGGTGACACCGCCCCGCTTCTCGCACTCGGATACGTCCGCCGAGCGCGCCGGTATCAGTGTGAGCACCGCCAGCGCGAAGAGAGCGGCCGTGAACAGGGCGGGGGCGTTGAGGCCGAGGGAGCCGGCGGCGACCCCGCCGAGCAGGGCGCCGAGCGGGGCACCACCGGTCGAGGCGGTGCGGAAGGCGGCCGAGATACGGCCGGTCATGGCGGTGGGGGCGCGCTGCTGCATCAGCGTCACCTGGTTGACGTTCCACACCATGCCCATCGCGCCGAGCAGCAGCATCCCGACGATGAGCGCGGCCAACTCCCGGACGGAGCCCAGCAGGAGCAGCGCGCCGGTCTGCACGGCGCCGCCCAGCAGCAGGGCCCGGACCCGGCCGAGCCGGCGCGCCATCCGCTGGGCGAGGAAGCCTCCGGCGATGCTGCCGGCCGAGTAGGCGGTCATGGCGGCCGCGTATCCGGTGTTGCCCGCGTGCAGCCAGCCGGTGACCTGCAGGACGAGGGTGGCGATCAGGGCGCCCATACCGATGTTGCACAGCAGGGTGGCCCCGCAGATGGCGCGGAGCGCCCGGTCCCGCCACAGGGCACGCAGGCCGTCGCCCATGTCGGCACGCAGGGTGGCGCCGGGCGGACGCGGTGCGCGGGCCGGCGTCCCGACGCGCAGGGAGGCCACGAGGGCGGCGCCCAGCAGGTAGGTGACGGCGTCCGCCGCGTAGGGCAGGAACGCCCCGGCCGTCAGCAGCAGCGGCACGAGAGGTCCGGCGAGCAGGCCACCGGCGAGCTGCTGACCGGTCATCAGGCGGGCGTTGGCGCTGCCCAGGGACTCCGGCCGGACCACGGAGGGCAGCAGGGCGGTGGCGGCGTTGTCGAACAGGGTCTGGAGTGTGGTGAGGGAGAAGGCGAGGGCGATCAGCAGCGGGATCGAGGCGTGTCCCAGGGCCACCGCGAGGGCGAACGCGGCGACGAGCAGCCCACGCGCCACGTCCACGCCCCACATCGCGCGCCGCTGGTCCACGCGGTCGGCCAGGGCGCCGCCCAGCAGTCCGAACAGCAGCCAGGGCACATACCCGCAGGCGGTCACGGCGGCGATGGCCAGCGGGTCGTCGGTGAGCCGCACGGCGAGCAGGGGCAGCGCGGCCGTGCGTAACGCGTCGCCGAAGCGGGAGAGCACGGCGGCGCTCCACAGCCGCCCGAATCCCCCGCGCCAGGCGGGTGTTGTCGCGGGCACCGCCTGAGCCGACTGAGCCGTCGTCATGTCCGTTCCCCCTGAGTCGCAGTGACCTCGTTCACGGTAGGGGGCACCACTGACAACGGGGGTCGGGCTGGGGACGGGACAGCTCCGGCCGGACACCCCCTCGGGTCCCGGCCGGTGTCAACTCCTAGATCTCGCCCCGCAGTTTGGCGAGCGCCTCGGCGAGGATCGCCTCGCCGTCCGCGTCGCTGCGCCGCTCTCGCACATAGGCGAGGTGCGTCTTGTAGGGCTCGGTGCGCGGCGGGGCCGGCGGGTTGTCCCGGTCCTGACCGGCCGGGAAGCCGCAGCGCGGGCAGTCCCAGGTGTCGGGGACCTGCGCGTCGCTGGCGAAGCTCGGCTGGGTCTCGTGCCCGTTGGAGCACCAGAAGGAGATGCGCAGACGCGGGGCGGACTCGCCACGCTCGGCCTCGCCCATCGGCCCCGCACCGACCCGGCTTCCCCGGATCGCGTTGCCACTTGCCACGGTCGTAACTCCCTGCGTGATGGTGCCGCGAAGCAGGTCGGCCTATCGCTTCGCCGCGAGCGCCTCAGTCTACGTAAGGCCCAACGCGCGTCCAGTGATGGGAGGTACCGCCCCCGCCCAGACGCAAGCCCCATGATAGGCCGCGCTCGTGAGCGCGTACCGAACATGGGGCTTTACGTGTGGAATGTATGCACTTGTGGGGTGTGCGGGGCGCCGCGGCTGTTACGCGTGCCCCGCCCGGCCTCGGCTTCGGTCAGCCGCTCGACTTCATGAGCAGGCCGAGCACGATGATGGAGGCGAACCAGAGCGCGGCGATCACGACCGTGATGCGGTCGAGGTTGCGCTCGGCGACCGAGGAGCCGCCCACGGAGGACTGCATGCCACCACCGAACATGTCGGAGAGGCCGCCGCCCTTCCCCTTGTGCATCAGCACCAGCAGCATCAGCAGCAGGCTGAAGACGATCAGGGCGATCGAGAACCCCAAAACCACGGCTGGACCAACTTCCTCGGATTCGGACGGACGGATTCGGATGGACGACGGGGGCACGACACCATGGCCATGCCCCCGCAAGAGTACGACGTATCGCCGCTACCGCCTACTCGCGGCCCTCATCACTGATCGCGGAACCGAACGATCTTGACGAACTCGTCCGTGTCCAGCGACGCGCCGCCCACCAGGGCGCCGTCGATGTCCGGCTTGGCCATGATCTCGGCGACGTTGCCGGACTTCACGGAGCCGCCGTACTGGATGCGGATCTTGTCGGCGATGTCCTGGGTGTACAGCTCGGCGAGCTTGCCCCGGATCGCGCCGCAGACCTCCTGCGCGTCCTCGGAGCCGCAGACCTTGCCGGTGCCGATGGCCCACACGGGCTCGTAGGCGATCACGACGGTCTCGGCCTGCTCGGCCGGGACGTCCTTCAGGCCGCCCTCGACCTGGGCGAGGGTGTGGGCGACGTGGTCGCCGGCCTCGCGGACGTCCAGCTCCTCGCCGACGCACAGGATCGGGGTGAGGCCGTTCTTGAAGGCGGCCTTGACCTTCGCGTTCACCACGTCGTCCGTCTCGTGGTGGTACTGGCGGCGCTCGGAGTGGCCGGCGAGCACGTAGGAGCACTTCAGCTTGGCCAGCATCGGGCCGGAGATCTCGCCGGTGTAGGCGCCGGAGTCGTGCTGGGAGATGTCCTGGGCGCCGTACTTGATCTTGAGCTTGTCGCCGTCGACCAGGGTCTGCACGGAGCGCAGGTCGGTGAAGGGCGGCAGGACGGCGACCTCGACGGCCTCGTAGTCCTTGTCGGCCAGGGCGAAGGCGAGCTTCTGGACGTGCGCGATGGCCTCGAGGTGGTTGAGGTTCATCTTCCAGTTACCCGCCATGATCGGCGTGCGAGTGGTCATGCGGGGTCAGTCCTCCAGTGCGGCGAGACCGGGGAGCGTCTTGCCCTCGAGGTATTCGAGGGAGGCGCCGCCGCCGGTCGAGATGTGGCCGAATGCGTTCTCGTCGAAGCCGAGCGTACGCACGGCGGCGGCGGAGTCACCGCCGCCGACGACGCTGAAGCCGTCGGAGTCGACGAGGGCCTGGGCGACCGCCTTGGTGCCCTCGGCGTAGTCGGGGTGCTCGAAGACGCCCATCGGACCGTTCCAGAAGACGGTCTCGGCGTCACCGAGCTTCGAGGCGTACAGCTCGCGGGTCTTCGGGCCGATGTCCAGGCCCTCCTGGTCGGCGGGGATCTTGTCCGCGTCGACCACGGTGTGCCGGGAGGGGGCCTTGGTCTTCAGGTCCGGGAACTCCGGGGAGACCAGGACGTCGACGGGCAGGACCAGCTCCACGCCGCTCTTCTCGGCGCGCTCCATGTACTCCTCGACGACCGGGATCTGGTCCTCCTGGAGAAGGGAGATGCCGACCTCGTGGCCCTTGGCCTTGAGGAAGGTGTAGGCCATGCCGCCGCCGATGAGCAGCCGGTCGGCCTTGCCGAGGAGTTCGTCGATGACGGCGAGCTTGTCGGAGACCTTGGCGCCGCCGAGGACGACGACGTAGGGGCGCTTGACGTCGTCGGTGAGCTTCTTCAGGACGCCGACCTCGCGGGCGATCAGGTAGCCGGCGTAGTGCGGCAGCCGGGCCGGGAGGTCGTAGACCGAGGCGTGCTTGCGGTGCACGGCGCCGAAGCCGTCGCCCACGTACACATCGGCGAGGGCGGCCAGCTGGTCGGCGAACTCGCCGCGCTCGGCGTCGTCCTTGGAGGTCTCGCCGGGGTTGAAGCGCAGGTTCTCGATGACCGCGACCTGGCCGGGCTCCAGGCCGTCGACGGCGGCGTGGGCGGCGGGGCCGACGGTGTCCTGGGCGAAGGCGACCGGGGCACCGAGGAGTTCGGCGAGGCGCTCGGCGACGGGGAGCAGCGAGTAGGCCGGGTCCGGGGCACCCTTGGGGCGGCCCAGGTGGGAGGCGACGACCACCTCGGCGCCCGCGTCCGCGAGGGCCTTGATGGTGGGCAGGACGGCACGGATACGTCCGTCGTCGGTGATGGTCCCGTCGGCCAGCGGCACGTTGAGGTCGGCGCGGACGAAGACCCGCTTGCCGCTCACGCCGTCGGCGAGAAGTTCGTCGATCGTCTTCATTGAGTGGACTCCTGAGGAGGGCTCGTGGTGCCCCTGATCGTAAGAGGGCGTGGTCCGTGCGTGAGACAGGGCCCGGACAGCGCGGCCGTGCGCTGCCCGAGCCCTGCTCTCACTTCGAGGTCCTGCTGTGTCGGATCAGAGCTGCTCGCCGACGAAGGACGTCAGGTCCACGAGGCGGTTGGAGTAGCCCCACTCGTTGTCGTACCAGCCGAGGATCTTCACCGTGTTGCCGTCCTGGACCATGGTCAGGGACGAGTCGAAGGTGCAGGAGGCCGGGTCGCCGACGATGTCGGAGGAGACGATCTCGTCCTCGGTGTAGGAGAGGAAGCCCTTCAGGGAGCCGTCCTCGGACGCCTTCTTGAACGCGGCGTTGACCTCGTCCTTGGTGACCTCGCGCTGGAGTTCCACGACCAGGTCGGTGGCCGAGCCGGTCGGGACCGGGACGCGCATCGCGATGCCGTCCAGCTTGCCCTTGAGCTGCGGCAGGACCAGCGCGGTGGCCTTGGCGGCACCGGTGGTGGTCGGGATGATGTTCTCGGCGGCGGCACGGGCGCGGCGCAGGTCCTTGTGCGGGAAGTCAAGGATGCGCTGGTCGTTGGTGTACGCGTGCACCGTGGTCATCAGACCGCTGACGATGCCGAAGTTCTCGTCCAGCACCTTCGCCATCGGCGCCACACAGTTGGTGGTGCACGAGGCGTTGGAGATGACGTGGTCCTTCGCCGGGTCGTACTTGTCCTGGTTGACGCCCATGACGATGGTGATGTCCTCGTCCTTGGCCGGAGCCGAGATGAGGACCTTCTTGGCGCCGCCGGCCAGGTGCTTGGCGGCGTCGTCGCGCTTGGTGAAGATGCCGGTCGACTCGATGACGATGTCGACGCCCAGCTCGCCCCACGGGATGTCCGCGGGGTTGCGCTCGGAGAGCACCTTGATGGTGTGACCGTCGACCGTGATGGTGTCGTCGGTGTGGGTGACCTCGGCCTTGAGGCGGCCCAGGATGGTGTCGTACTTGAGCAGGTGCGCCGTGGTCGCGGTGTCACCCAGGTCGTTGACAGCCACAACCTCGATGTCCGCACCCTGCTCCAGCAGTGCGCGGAAGTAGTTACGCCCGATGCGGCCGAAGCCGTTGATGCCTACGCGGATCGTCACGAACCGATCTCCTCGTGGTACGCCGGCTATGCGGTGCCGGCGAGCTGTATTTGGGATGTCCCCGACCAACCCCGACCCTACCCCTCCCAGGCCCCGGGGGTGACATCGAGATGGCGCATACACGGGCAGGCGTTCCGTACCCGTCAGTAGGGTACGGACCGCCCCGGAACGGCGGTGATTTCACCCCTGTTTGTCAGGGAATGACGGGCACCGCCGACGCGCTTTTCACTCGTTCGTGAGCGGGTTGGCTCACCTGATGCGGGGCCGTTCCGCGCACCCTTGAGAGGGGGTCTCGCTCACCTGTCGAGTGCGCCCAGCGCCTTGCGGACGAGGGCGGTCCGTTCGGCCGCCGACACCACCTGTTCCAGGCCGAATCCGAGCAGCACGGTGTCGTCGGTGGTGACCGCTCCATAGGTCTGGAAGAGGGCGCCGGTGCGGGTCCAGTCCTTCAGCACCGCCGGGCTCCCGGCCGGGGGTCCGGAGGCGCGCCAGGGCCCGAGGGAGGTCTCGAACCCTTCCGTCTCCTTCGCGTTGCCGCCCATGACGAGCGAGGCGTCGTCGGCGAGCACTCCGTGGCCGCCGGTGCCGGGGTCGGTGATGTAGGAGACGGAGAGTTCGACCGACTTGCCCGCATAGGCGCTCAGGTCGAAGTCCACCCGCTGCCAGCCCGCCGACCGGCCGGTGAGGCTGTGCCACTGGCCGCTGGTACCGGTGGCCGTGCAGTCGTTGCCCGAGAGCGTCAGGTAGTGCCGGAGCCAGGGGTGCTCCTCGACGAGGAACCCGGCCCCGCACTCGGCGGGCACGGCCGGGCTGGTGGCCCCGCCCGCCTCCGGGAGGGTCGTCCAGTCGTCGGCGCCGACGGTGTGGACCTCCACCACCGCGTGGTCGTAGCCGCGCTCGGTGTCCCACAGCAGCCGGGTGCCGAACGCGGGCCGGTCGGCGGCGCTGACACCGGTGAGGTCGATGGTGCGGGTGAGGCGCTTGTAGGCGTCGTCGGTGTGCACCGCGGCGGCCATGTACGAGCCCGCGTACGGCCCGTACGGGCTGACGGCACCGGCGAAGCGGCCCGCGCCCGCGCTGCGGAACCGGGGGTACTGCGCGGCGGGCAGCTCGTCCGAGGTGACGCCGTAGGCGCCGGCCGCGTCGAGCGGGTTGCCGGGCGCGTCCCCGAGCGCGGCGGAGACGCCGGTCAGCGCGCCGGTGCCGGTGATTCCGGTGACGCCCTTGGTGGCGGTCCGGCTGTAGGCGCCCAGGTAGTACTGGCTGAAGTCGTCGGAGAGGTTGCCGCCGCCGAGGTCCACGTCGCCTCCGGCGCCCTCGCCGGCCTCGATCAGCTTGCCGCCCTCGTTGAGGTGGGCGCGCAGCTGGAGCTGGGTGGCGTTGCCTGGTCCGTCGGGGCCGGAGTAGTGCACGACGGTGCGGAAGTGGCCGAGCACGCCGAGGGCGTCGGGGGCGCCGCGCCGGGCGGTGTCCCACACCAGGGGCCTGCGCCCGGCCGCCTTCAGGGCATCGGTGTAGGCGCGGGTCCGGGTCGCGGTCGCGCCCTCTTCGGCGACGACGAGGGTGTCGGCGGTGCCCCGGTCGGCGACGGTGTAGGTGAAGTGCGGGCCGGCCGTCTTCCGTCCGTCGCGGCCGGTTCCGGTGGACCACACCTCGACCCGGTCTCCGGGCTTTCCGCCGGGCACCTCGGCGCGGTACTGGTCGAAGTGGAGGTTGTCGTCGCCGCCGTAGGTCTCGCCGCCCTTCCAGGGGCGCAGGGTCCGCTCGTGCGTCCGCCCGCCGTTGACGCGGTACACCAGCCGCTTGTTCCGGACCGCCTTGCGGGCGACGACGGAGACCTGCTGGCCGCCGCCCCGCGCGTAGGAGGTGGTGAACGTGGCCGGGGTGAAGTCGGGGGCGCTCAGGCCGACGGTGGAGACGGGCCGGTCGGGGTGGGCGGCGGTCTCGGCGACGGACACCGCGAACGGCACGTTCTTCTCGAACTCCCGCTGGATCAGCTTCTCGTCGTCCGGGAAGGTGAAGACCGAGCGGCAGTCGTCGGGGTTCCAGGCGTCGTCCGGGTCGGACTCGGCGGCGCTCTCGCAGGTGGACATCTCGGGGGTGAACATCGCCATGCCGTTGACGTTGGCGGCCTGCCCGTCGGCCTCGCCGTTGGTGGTGTACAGCTCCGAGGAGACCTGGGAGCGGTAGCCGGAGATCGCCGGGTTGTCGGGGGTTCCGGCCAGCGCCTTGTAGAGGACGTCGTCGGGGGTGTCGGTGGCGACCTGCCAGCCGACGCCGTAGAGGAGGAGTTCCGCGGCGGAGTGGTAGTTGATGCCGTACGCGAACCGGACGCGCTTCTCCAGCGCGTCCAGCGCCTTCGTCTCGGGCTCCGAGCCCGCGCTCGGGCCGCGGTAGGTCTGGCTCGCGGGGTTGGGGGACGAACCCTCGTCGTCGTAGCCCCACTTGTAGGCGAAGTTGCGGTTGAGGTCGACGCCGTCCCCGGTGCCGATGACACCGTCGCCGTTGATGTCGCGCAGGTTCTTCCGCCACAGCCGGGTGCCGGAGTCGCGGAAGGTGTAGTCGTAGCCGTCGGGGTTCGCGGACAGCACGAACCACAGCTCGGTCGTGTCCACGAGCTTCCTGATCCGTTTGTCCGACCGGTAGTTGTCCAGATAGTGGTGCATCAGGCGCCGGGTCATCTCCGGGGTGATCCACTCGCGCGCGTGCTGGTTGGACATGTACAGCACGGCGGGCCGGGAGCCGTCCTTCGAGGTCCGGGCGTTCCTGGTGACCTTGAGCGCGAGGATGTCCTGACCGCCCACCGTACGGCCGATGGACTCGACCTTGGCGAGGCCGGGGTTCTCCCGCGCGGTCCGCAGGAGCTCCTCCTTGAGCCCGCCACCGCCGCTGTACGGCCGGAACACGCCCTGGGCGGCGGCCGCGACCCGCTTGTTCGCGCCGGTCGCCAGGATGTGCTCGGTGAGGCGGACGCCCTGCTCGCCGAGCCGGCGGGCCTGGCGGTCGGTGAGGTAGACCTCGACGGCGGTCCGGCCGCGCGCGGCCACCCGTTCCCCCAGCTCGTGGGCGTCCTGCCCGGCCCTGAGCAGCAGGGGCACCTGGGCGCGGGTCACCTCGGCCCGGAACACCTTGACCTCATCTCCGCCGGCGGCGGGCGCAGTGTCCCGCGCCTGGGCGACGGGCGTGAGGCAGGCCGCTCCGGCCAGCAGCGCCCCGACGGCGAGGACCGCCCTGGCTCCGGGTCTGGCTGCGGGTCTCGCTCCGTGTCTCATGAACCCCCCTCGCGGTGGTCCGCCACAGTGGCGAACAGGTTGCCAGGCTCATGTCACTGCATGATCGAGTCAAGAGCGCCCCAAGGACACGCGAAACGCCGGTACCGACCACCCGAACGGGCGGCGGCACCGGCGTCCGCACGGCGCTTCCTACGGCTCTTACGGCCCTCGTAGCTCTCGCGGCTCAGCCGACGAGGTTGTCCGCCAGCTCCTCCGAGAGGTTGGCCTCGGTGCTGGGGATGCCCAGGTCGGAGGCGCGCTTGTCGGCCATCGCCAGCAGCCGGCGGATACGTCCGGCGACCGCGTCCTTGGTCAGCGGCGGGTCGGCGAGCGCGCCCAGCTCCTCCAGGGACGCCTGCTTGTGCTCCATGCGCAGCCGCCCGGCGGCCGCGAGGTGCTCCGGCACCTCCTCGCCCAGGATCTCCAGCGCCCGCTGCACCCGCGCCCCGGCGGCCACGGCAGCCCGCGCCGAGCGGCGCAGGTTGGCGTCGTCGAAGTTGGCGAGCCGGTTGGCGGTCGCGCGGACCTCACGCCGCATCCGGCGCTCCTCCCAGGCCAGCACCGACTCGTGCGCGCCGAGACGGGTGAGCAGGGCACCGATGGCGTCGCCGTCACGGACGACGACCCGGTCCACGCCCCGCACCTCGCGGGCCTTCCCCGCGATCGACAGCCTGCGGGCGGCGCCGACCAGCGCGAGCGCGGCCTCGGGGCCGGGGCAGGTCACCTCCAGCGAGGAGGACCGGCCGGGCTCGGTGAGCGAACCGTGTGCCAGGAAGGCTCCGCGCCAGGCGGCCTCGGCGTCGCAGGTGGCGCCGGACACCACCTGCGGGGGCAGGCCCCGGATCGGGCGGCCCCGGCCGTCCACGAGCCCGGTCTGCCGGGCCAGCTGGTCGCCGCCCGCCACGACCCGCACCACATAGCGCGAGCCGCGCCGCAGCCCGCCGGGCGCCATCACGATCAGCTCGGAACTGTGGCCGAAGATCTCCAGGATGTCCCTCTTGAGGCGCCGGGCCGCCATCGCGGTGTCCAGCTCCGCCTCGATCACAATGCGCCCGCTCACCAGGTGAAGGCCGCCGGCGAACCGCAGAATGGCGGAGACCTCCGCCTTTCTGCAGCAGGTCCGGGTGACGGGGAGCCGGGAGATCTCGTCCTTCACCGCTGCCGTCATCGCCATGGGCCGATCCTTCCATGCATCCGAAAAATACGGTCGTACGCGGCGGCCAGCAGCTCCGGATCGTGCCGGGGAGTTCCGTCGGTCCGGGCCACCGGCGCCAGCTCGACCGCGGCTCCCAGCCGCTTGGCGGCCTCGGTGAGCGAATCGCGGTCGGGCACGGCCGCCTCGTCGGCCAGCACCACGTCCAGGGCGAGTTTAGGGGCGTGTCGCCCCAAAACCTCCAAATGACGCTGCGGGGAGAAGCCCTCTGTTTCGCCGGGCTGCGGGGCGAGGTTCAAGGAGAGCACCCGGCGCGCCTTGGTCTCGGTGAGCGCGTCCAGCAGTTCGGGCACGAGCAGATGCGGGATGACCGAGGAGAACCAGGAGCCCGGCCCGAGCACCACCCAGTCCGCGTCGAGCACCGCTTCGACCGCCTCCGGCACGGCGGGCGGGTCGGAGGGCACCAGGTGCACCGACTGCACCTCGCCCGGCGTCAGCGCGACCGTCGCCTGCCCCCGGACGGTGTCCACGTCCTCCGGGCGCTCCGGGTCGTGTCCCTTGACCAGGGCCTGCAACTCCAGCGGCACCGCGGACATGGGCAGCACCCGGCCGTGCGCGCCGAGCAGCCTGCCGACCAGGTCCAGCGCCTGTACATGGTCGCCGAGCTGCTCCCACAGGGCGACGATCAGCACATTGCCGACCGCGTGGTCGTGCAGGTCGCCCTGGGACTGGAAGCGGTGCTGGATGACACGGGCCCAGGTCTGGCCCCAGTCGTCGTCCCCGCACAGCGCGGCCAGCGCCTTGCGGAGATCGCCGGGCGGCAGCACGCCCAGCTCGTCGCGCAGGCGTCCGCTGGAGCCGCCGTCGTCGGCGACCGTGACCACGGCGGTGAGGTCACCGGTGATCCGGCGCAGCGCGGCGAGCGAGGCGGACAGCCCCATGCCGCCGCCGAGGGCGACCACCTTGGGCTGGGCCCCGCGCCTGCGGGGCCGCGCGCCACGGGCCTCGACGGGACGGGCCGCGCGGGCCTCGGCGGTGGCGCGGCTCAGGCGCCCCTCGGGGACCACGCGGCGCAGGGCGCGCAGCCGCCGTGCACGCTCCGTCATTCGCGTCCCATGTCCCGGTGCACGACCACCGTCTCCACGCCCTCCGCCGCGAGGCGCGCGGCGAGCTTCTCCGACATGGCGACCGAGCGGTGCTTGCCGCCCGTACAGCCGATGGCGATGGTCACGTACCGCTTGCCCTCGCGGCGGTATCCGGCCGCGATCAGCCGGAGCAGTTCGGCGTACCGGTCGAGGAACTCCTTGGCGCCGGGCTGGTTGAAGACGTAGGAGGCGACCTCCTCGTTGACCCCGGTGAAGGGGCGCAGTTCCGGCACCCAGTGCGGGTTGGGCAGGAACCGCATGTCCGCAACCAGGTCGGCGTCGACCGGCAGGCCGTACTTGAAGCCGAAGGACATCACGGTGGCCCGCAGCTCGGGCTCCTCGTCGCCGGCGAACTGGGCGTCCATCTTGGCGCGCAGTTCGTGCACGTTGAGGCTGGAGGTGTCGATGACCAGGTCGGCGTCGCCGCGCAGCTCGCGCAGCAGTTCGCGCTCGGCGGCGATGCCGTCCACGATGCGGCCGTCGCCCTGGAGGGGGTGCGGGCGGCGCACCGACTCGAAGCGGCGCACCAGGGCGTCCTCGGAGGACTCCAGGAAGACGATCCGCCGGGTGACGCCCCGGCTGTCGAGGTCGGCGAGGGATTCGCGCAGGTTGTCGAAGAATCGGCGGCCGCGCACGTCCACGACGACCGCGATCCGCGCCACGTTGCCCTGGGAGCGGGCGCCCAGCTCCACCATGGTGGGGATCAGGGCGGGCGGGAGGTTGTCGACGACGAACCAGCCGAGGTCCTCCAGACACTTCGCGGCCGTCGAGCGGCCCGCTCCGGACATGCCGGAGATGATCACCAGCTCGGGGATGGGCGCTTCGTTGGCCGCTGCCGGCGTGACGTCCGTACTCACCTGTGCTCCGTTGTCCTGTTCCGCTGCCCGTGGCGGGCTGTCGTCCGTCGCCGCGTGTGTGCCCGGCCGCTGGGCCGTGGGCCGTGCCTCGTGCTCGGTCATGTCTGCTGCCCCCGTCGGTCGTCCGGGAGGCCCGCGCTCACGGGCTCTCCGGAGGAACCGCCCGTCGTGTCGGGTTCCTCTTCCTCAATGATCTCTCCGGTCGCCGTGTTCACGGCGGGTGCGGCCGGGGCCGAACGGGCGAGCGCCACCGCGATGGTCTCGGCCGTCTTCCGGCCTATGCCGGGTACTTCCTGGATCTGTTCGAGTGTGGCGGCGCGCAGCCGCTTGACCGAGCCGAAGTGCTTGATGAGGGCCTGCTTGCGGGTCTCGCCGAGGCCGGGCACCTCGTCCAGCGGGCCGCTGCGCAGCCGCTTGGCGCGTTTGGCGCGCTGGTAGGTGATGGCGAAGCGGTGGGCCTCGTCGCGCACGCGCTGGAGGAGGTAGAGGCCCTCGCTGCTGCGGGGCAGCACCACGGGGTCCTCCTCGCCGGGCACCCAGACCTCTTCCAGGCGCTTGGCGAGGCCGCACACGGCGATGTCGTCGATGCCCAGCTCGTCCAGCGCGCGCCGGGCGGCGGCGACCTGCGGGCGTCCGCCGTCGACCACGACGAGCTGGGGCGGGTAGGCGAACTTCCTGGGGCGGCCGTCGTCGTCCTTGGGCCCGATGAGTCCGTCGTCCTCCCCGACGGCCGGAGCGACGGCCGGAGCACCGAGCGTGACGGCGTCGGCGGGGCCGGGCGTGCCGTTCACCGGGGTGTCCTCGGCGCCCGCCCACTCGCCGGACTTCTCCTTCTCCGCCAGGTAGCGGCGGAAGCGGCGGGTGATCACCTCGTGCATGGAGCGGACGTCGTCCTGGCCGGCGAAGCCCTTGATCTGGAAGCGGCGGTACTCGTTCTTGCGCTGGAGGCCGTCCTCGAAGACGACCATGGAGGCCACCACGTCGTCGCCCTGGAGGTGGGAGATGTCGTAGCACTCGATCCGCAGCGGGGCGCTGTCCAGGTCGAGGGCGTCGGCGATCTCCTCCAGCGCGCGCGAGCGGGTGGTGAGGTCGGAGGCGCGCTTGGTCTTGTGCAGGACGAGGGCCTGCTGGGCGTTGCGCTGGACGGTCTCCATCAGCGCCTTCTTGTCGCCGCGCTGCGGGATGCGCAGCGAGACGTTCGCCCCGCGCCGGCCGGTCAGCCACTCCTGGACCGGCTCCACCGGGTCGGGCA
The DNA here is from genome assembly GCF_044541565.1 of Streptomyces sp. NPDC085596. Lineage (NCBI taxonomy): Bacteria > Bacillati > Actinomycetota > Actinomycetes > Kitasatosporales > Streptomycetaceae > Streptomyces > Streptomyces sp. NPDC085596. Next base: position 170,976 of record NZ_JBITTC010000001.1, read on the forward strand.
GCGCCGGGACCAGCACCTCCTTGGGGACGGCGTCCCCGGTCTCCTCCCCGTACAGCTGCTGGAGGGCGTGCTCGACCAGGGCGGCGGTGGTGATCTCCTCGACCTTGTCGGTGACCCAGCCACGCTGGCCGCGCACCCGGCCGCCGCGCACGTGGAAGATCTGGACGGCGGCTTCCAGCTCGTCCTCGGCGACGGCGATGAGGTCGGCGTCGGTCGCGTCGGCGAGCACGACCGCGTTCTTCTCCATGGCCTTCTTCAGGGCGCCGACGTCGTCGCGCAGGCGGGCGGCCCGCTCGTACTCCATCTCGTCGGACGCCTCGGCCATCTGCTTCTCCAGGCGGCGGAGGTAGGTGCCGGTGCGGCCCGCCATGAAGTCGCAGAACTCCTCGGCCAGCTCGTAGTGGTCCTCCGGCGAGATCCGGCCGACGCAGGGCGCGGAGCACTTGCCGATGTACCCGAGCAGGCAGGGGCGGCCGGTGCGCTCGGCGTTCTTGAAGACACCGGCCGAGCAGGTGCGCACGGGGAAGACGCGCAGCAGCAGGTCGACGGTGTCCCGGATCGCCCACGCGTGGGCGTACGGGCCGAAGTACCGCACGCCCTTCTTCTTGTGACCGCGCATCACCTGCACGCGCGGGAACTCGTCGTTCATGGTCACCGCGAGGTACGGGTAGCTCTTGTCGTCGCGGTACTTGACGTTGAACCGGGGGTCGTACTCCTTGATCCAGGAGTACTCCAGCTGGAGCGCCTCGACCTCCGTGGACACCACGGTCCACTCCACGGACGCGGCGGTGGTGACCATGGAGCGGGTGCGCGGGTGCAGGTTCACCAGGTCCTGGAAGTAGTTCGCCAGGCGCTGTCGCAGGCTCTTCGCCTTTCCGACGTAGATCACCCGGCGGTGCTCGTCCCGGAACCTGTACACCCCCGGAGAGTCGGGGATCTCGCCCGGCCTGGGGCGGTAGCTGGAGGGGTCGGCCATGACTCACACCCTACTGGCGAGCGCCGACACCGCGCCGGGCCTGTGGACAACGGTGGCGGGGGGCCGTACCGGCCTGTGGACAACAGTGGCGACCGGGGCGCGGGGGCGTCACGATCCAGGCCATGGCGCCGTCCGGGGTGTTGTCGGGGTCTGGTCAACACGCTTCAATGCGGGGGAACTCGGGGCCGCGCACTCGGCGCACGCGAACGGCGTGCCCGCCAGCGAGCGCGCCCCCGGAGCCCCACGGGGTGGCACACGACCCCGCACCGCGGTCTGACCAGCCGTGGTGACACCTCACAGAAAGGCTTCTGTGCATGCCGCATGTCACAGAGCACCCGGACCTCGCCTCCGCCGAGCTGGAGACGGCCCTGCGGGGCGGCCCCTTCCATGTGGCGCTGCGCGCCGCGATAGCCGCCCGCGGGCTGCCGCTCCAGCGCGTGCAGCACCATCTGTCGCGCCACGGGGTGAAGGTCGGCGTGACCAGCCTCAGCTACTGGCAGCAGGGCGCCCGCCGGCCTCAGCGCCCGGAGTCGCTGCGTGCCGTGCGCGCGCTGGAGGAGATCCTCCGGCTGCCCGAGGAGTCCCTGATCAGGCTGCTCGCCGAGGCGCCGGAGATGGCCGACGGCGATCGCCCGGCGCCCCGCTCCTACCGCTCCCTGATCGAGGCGTCCGACACACTGGACCGGCTCCGGGCGGAGCTGGACTGGTCCCCGGACGGCGGCATGCACACCCTCGGCCACCACGAGCGGGTCCGTATCGGGGGCCGGCGCGAGCTGGCGGGCCGCGAGTCCGAGCACATCGTGCGGGCCCACCGCGACGGCGTGGACCGCTTCGTCGCCGTCCACCACGGCGACCCCGGCTGCAGTCCGGGCGACATGGCCGTCCAGGCGCTGGAGAACTGCCGCACCGGCCGCGTCCGGCTGGACCGGGAGACCGGCGTCCTGGTGGCCGAGCTGCTCTTCGGCACCCGGCTGCGCTCCGGCGACACCTTCCTGTTCCGGTACGGCATCACCGACGGCACCGCCGGCGCCTCGCACGAGTACGTCCACCGCTTCGGCTCACCGGGCGGTCAGTACGCGCTCCAGGTGCGCTTCGACGCGTCCGCGCTGCCGGCCCGCTGCCACCGCTTCACCCAGTTCTCCCCGGCCGCGCCCCGCGCGGGACGACAGGAACTGGCGGTCAGCGAGCCGCACCGCAGCGTCCACGTGGTCGAGCCACGCGTCCGGCCGGGGACGGTGGGGATCGCCTGGGAGTGGGAGTGAGCCCCGCTCAGGCGCCCTGAGCGGGGCCGAGCCGCTGCGTCAGGCGGCCGGGCCCGCGACGATCCGGCCGTCCGACACCTTCACCGGCAGCTCGGCCAGCGGCTCGGTCGCCGGCGCCTGGAGCACCTTGCCGGTGACGGCGTCGAACTCGCTGCCGTGGCAGGGGCAGACCAGGGTCGTGCCCCGCAGTTTGTTGATCACACACCCGGCGTGCGTGCAGACCAGGCTGTACGCCTTCAGGCCGCCTTCGCCGTCCCGGCCGACCACCACGTTGTGCTCGCGGTAGAGCTTGGCCCCGCCCTTGGCCACCTCGCCCTCGGCCCCCAGGTCGACGGAGGAGGTGACCGCCGACGCGGCCTGGTCCTGCGGAGCGGCGCAGGCGGCCAGACCGAGTCCGGCGACCGGCGCCACTGCGGCTCCTCGAAGGACGGTACGGCGGCTCGCGGACGATCGGGCGGGCATCGGGGTCTCCACAGGTCAGAGGGCGTACAGGGCGACCTTATCCGGGCGGAGGGGGCGGAATCGGGGCGGGGTGGACCGGGCGGGGTGGACCGGGCGGGGTCGACCGGGCGGGGTCGACCGGGCGGGGTCGACCGGGCGGGGTCGACCGGGCGGGGTCGACCGGGCGGGGTCGACCGGGCGCCCGCACGCGCGGGCGCCCGCGCGTGCGGGCGCTTCCGGGTGACGGAGCCGTCGCAAGCGCTTGCGCAAGCGTTTACGCGCGGGTGGCCGATGGGATACCTTCCCGCCCGTGGGACCAGCGGCGGTCGCCGGGGTCCGTACCCGTCGGCCGTGCCCCGGCCGGTGGACGGGATCACGTGGGAGGGGAAGCGCGATGTCCACCATGGCCGACGTGGCCCGGAGCGCCGGTGTCTCCGTGGCGACCGTGTCCCACGTCCTCAACGGCACGCGCCCGGTGCTGCCCCACACCCGGCAGGCCGTGCTGGACGCCGTCGACGCCCTCGGCTACACGCCCAACTCCCTCGCCCGCTCCCTGGTGACCTCCCGGACCCGTTCCATCGGGCTCGCGGTGTCGGCGATCAGCAACCCGTACTTCACGGAGATCCTGCAAGGCGTGGAGGCCGCTGCCCTCGACGCGGGCTACAGCCTGCTCATCGCGGACCCGCACGACGACCCCGAGCACGAGCTGAAGGTCGTCCAGCTGCTGCACGAGCGCCGGGTGGACGGCATGATCGTGGCCCCCTCGGCCGAGCCGGGCGGCCTCGTCGCGTATCTCCGTCGCCAGGCCGTGCCGACGGTGCTGCTGGACCGGGTGCTCGGGCCCACCGGTCCCGAGGGCGGCCTCGCCGGTTCCTTCGATCAGGTCTGTGCCGAGAACTCCGGGCCCATGGCCGAGCTGGTCACCCACCTCGCCGGGCTGGGACACCGGCGGATCGGACTGGTCGCCGGGCTGCCGGGGCTCAGCACCACCAGTGAGCGGATCGCGGGTTACCGGCGGGGGCTCGCCGCGGCGGGGCTCCCCCTCGACGAGGAACTCGTGGTGTCCGGCAGCTCCGAGTCCACGGGTGCCGAGCGGGCCACGGACGCGCTGCTCTCCCTGCCCGGTGCGCCCACGGCACTGGTCACCGCCAACAACGCGATGACCATCGGCGCCCTGCGGGCTCTCAAAGGACGCGGTCTGGACGTGCCCGGCGACATCGCCCTGTGCTGCTTCGACGACTTCGCGTGGGCCGACCTGTTCGCACCCCGGCTCACCGCGATCGCCCAGCCCAGCCGGGAGTTGGGCGCCCAGGCCGTCCGGGTGCTCCTTGACCGGCTGGCGGCGCCGGACCGGGCGGCCACGACCGTACGGCTGCCCTGTGTCTTCGTCCATCGCGCCTCCTGCGGATGTCCGGAGCCCCGGCCGGGCGAAGCCGACACCCCTCCCCCGGCGGACGCCGGGAGCGGGACAGAACCGACCTCGCAGTCCGAGAAGGGAACCACCCCGTGATCGTCGTCGCCGGTGAGGCACTGATCGACCTGGTACCGCAGGGCCGTGGCGCCCTGGCCGGCCTCCAACCGGCGCTCGGCGGCGGCCCGTTCAACACCGCCGTGGCCCTCGGCCGGCTGGGCTCACCGACCGCCTTCGCCTCCCGCGCCTCGTACGACGCCTTCGGCGAGGCCCTGCTCGACGGCCTGCGGCGGGCCGGGGTGGACGTGTCCGCCGTACAGCGCGGCCCCGAGCCGACCACGCTCGCGGTGGCCACCATCGACTCCGGCGGCTCGGCGGCCTACTCCTTCTACGTCGAGGGCACCGCCGACCGCCTGTTCACCGCCCCGGCCGCCCTGCCCGAGGGCACCCGCGCGGTGTCCTTCGGCACCTGCTCACTGGTCCTGGAGCCGGGGGCGAGCGCCTACGAGGAGCTGATGCGGTCGGCCGCCGGCCAGGGCCTGTTCACCGCGCTCGACCCCAACATCCGGGCGGGACTGATCCCGGACGCGGACGCCTACCGCAAGCGTTTCCGGGGCTGGCTGCCCTCCGTGACGCTGCTGAAGCTGTCCGAGGAGGACGCCCGGTGGCTGGGCGGCACCCCGCGCGAGTGGCTGGCCGCGGGCCCCTCGGCCGTGGTGGTCACGCGGGGTGGCGACGGCCTCACGGTCTTCACCGCCGACGGCTCGGAGCACCGGGTACCCGGCGAGAAGGTCGACGTCGTGGACACCATCGGCGCCGGGGACACGGTGAACGCGGCCCTGCTGCACGGGCTGTCCGCCCTGGACGCGCTGTCCGCGCGGGCACTGGCCGCCCTGGGTCCGGACAGCTGGCGGCGGCTGCTCGGCTTCGCCGCGCGCGCGGCGGCGATCACCTGCTCACGCGCGGGCGCGGAGCCCCCGTACGCGGCCGAGCTGGGCGCACTGTGACCGGATGAACGGCGAGCGGCGCCCCACGGGAACATCCCGCGGGGCGCCGCTCGTACGAGGTTCCGGCGAACCGGTGTCAGACCTTGCGGGCCCGCGTCGTCGCCTTCTTGGCGGCCGTCTTCTTGGCCGTGGCGGCCTTGCCGGTCGCGGTGCTGTCGGCCTTGGCCGTCACCGCCTTCGCCGCCGTCTTCTTCGCCGTCGCCTTGGTGGCGGCGGACTTGGCCGTCTTCCGCGCACCCGTGGCGCGCGGGGACTTCACCGGGCCCGAGTCGCTGACGCGGTCGGCGCCGAGGATCTCGCGCAGGAACTTGCCGGTGTGGCTGGACGGAACCGCCGCGATCTCCTCGGGCGTGCCCTCGGCGACCACGAGACCGCCGCCCGCCCCGCCCTCCGGGCCCATGTCGATGACCCAGTCGGCGGTCTTGACGACATCGAGGTTGTGCTCGATGACGACGACCGTGTTGCCCTTGTCCACCAGGCCGGTGAGGACCGTCAGAAGCTTGCTGATGTCCTCGAAGTGCAGACCGGTGGTCGGCTCGTCCAGGACGTAGACCGTGCGTCCGGTGGAGCGCTTCTGGAGCTCGCTGGCGAGCTTGACGCGCTGCGCCTCACCGCCGGACAGGGTGGTCGCGGACTGGCCGAGCCGGACATAGCCGAGACCGACGTCCTTCAGGGTGCGCAGGTGCCGGGAGATGGCGGGCACGGCCTCGAAGAAGTCGGTGGCCTCCTCGATCGGCATGTTCAGCACGTCGGCGATGGACTTGCCCTTGTAGTGGACCTCCAGGGTCTCCCGGTTGTACCGGGCGCCGTGGCAGACCTCGCACGGGACGTACACGTCCGGGAGGAAGTTCATCTCGATCTTGATCGTGCCGTCGCCCGAGCAGTTCTCGCAGCGGCCGCCCTTGACGTTGAAGGAGAAGCGGCCGGGCTGGTAGCCCCGCACCTTCGCCTCGGTGGTCTCGGCGAACAGCCTGCGGACATGGTCGAAGACGCCGGTGTACGTCGCCGGGTTGGAGCGTGGGGTGCGGCCGATGGGCGACTGGTCGACGTGCACGACCTTGTCCACGAGGTCGTCGCCGTCCACGCGCGTGTGCCGGCCGGGGACATTGCGCGCGCCGTTCAGCTCGCGGGCCAGGTGGGTGTAGAGGATGTCGTTGACCAGGGTCGACTTGCCCGAGCCGGACACGCCGGTGACGGCCGTGAACACACCCAGCGGGAAGGACACGTCGATGTCCTGGAGGTTGTTCTCGCGGGCGCCGCGCACGACGAGCTGCCGGGACGGGTCGAGGGGCCGGCGGACGTCCGGGAGCGGGATCGACTTGCGGCCCGAGAGGTACTGGCCGGTCTGCGACTCGGTGTTGGCGAGCAGCTCCTTGAGGTGCCCGCTGTGGACGACCTTGCCGCCGTGCTCACCTGCGCCCGGACCGATGTCCACGATCCAGTCGGCGACCTTGATGGTGTCCTCGTCGTGCTCGACCACGATGAGGGTGTTGCCCATGTCGCGCAGCCGGACCAGGGTCTCGATCAGCCGGTGGTTGTCCCGCTGGTGCAGACCGATGGACGGCTCGTCCAGGACGTAGAGCACCCCGACCAGGCCGGAGCCGATCTGGGTGGCCAGGCGGATGCGCTGGGCCTCGCCGCCGGAGAGGGTGCCCGCCGCGCGGTTGAGGGAGAGGTAGTCCAGGCCGACGTCGACCAGGAAGCGCAGCCGCTCGTTGACCTCCTTCAGCACGCGTTCGGCGATCTTCTTGTCGCGGGCGTTCAGCTTCAGCTCGCCCAGGAAGTCCGCGCAGTCGCTGATCGACATCGCGGCGACCTCGGCGATCGACTTCCCCATGACCGAGACCGCGAGGACGATCGGCTTCAGGCGCGTGCCCTCGCAGGAGGGGCAGGGCACCTCGCGCATGTAGCCCTCGAAGCGCTCGCGGCTGGCGTCGCTCTCGGCCTCGCTGTGCCGCCGCTTGACGAAGGGCACCGCGCCCTCGAACGGCGTGGTGTACACCCGCTCCCGGCCGTACCGGTTGCGGTATCGGACCTCGATCTGGGTCTTGTGGCCGTACAGCAGGGCCTTCTTCGCCCGCTGGGGCAGCCCGGCGAAGGGGATGTCCGTACGGAAGCCGAGCGCGTCCGCGAGGGCGTTGATCAGCCGGCCGAAGTAGTCCTTGGTGTGGCCGTGGGACCAGGGGTGGATGGCGCCCTCGTCGAGGGACTTGTCCTCGTCCGGGACGATCAGCTCGGGGTCGACCTCCATGCGCGTGCCGATGCCGGTGCACTCGGGGCAGGCGCCGAAGGGCGAGTTGAAGGAGAAGGAGCGCGGCTCCAGCTCCTCGAAGGACAGGTCGTCGTACGTGCAGTACAGGTGCTCCGAGAACATGCGCTCGCGCTCGGGGTCGTCCTCGGGGAGGTCGACGAAGTCGAGCACGACCATGCCGCCGGACAGGCCGAGGGCGGTCTCCACGGAGTCGGTGAGGCGGCGCTTCGCGGAGTCCTTCACCGTGAGGCGGTCGACGACCACCTCGATGGTGTGCTTCTCCTGCTTCTTCAGGGTCGGCGGCTCGGACAGCTGGATGGTCTCGCCGTCGACCCGCGCGCGGGAGTAGCCCTTGGTCTGGAGGTCGGCGAAGAGGTCGACGAACTCGCCCTTGCGCTCGCGCACGAGCGGGGAGAGGACCTGGAAGCGGCTGCCCTCGGGAAGCTCCAGCACCTTGTCCACGATGGCCTGCGGCGACTGGCGCGCGATCGGGCGCCCGCACTCGGGGCAGTGCGGCTTGCCGATGCGCGCGAACAGCAGGCGCAGGTAGTCGTAGACCTCGGTGATGGTGCCGACCGTGGAGCGCGGGTTGCGCGAGGTCGACTTCTGGTCGATGGAGACCGCGGGCGAGAGGCCCTCGATGAAGTCGACGTCGGGCTTGTCCATCTGCCCGAGGAACTGGCGGGCGTACGAGGAGAGCGACTCCACGTAGCGGCGCTGGCCCTCGGCGAAGATGGTGTCGAAGGCCAGGGAGGACTTGCCCGACCCGGACAGGCCCGTGAAGACGATGAGCGCGTCACGCGGCAGGTCGAGCGAGACATTCTTCAGGTTGTGCTCGCGCGCGCCACGGACGATGAGACGGTCGGCCACGCCGGTCCGCACCTTTCTTCAGAGAAGTGACAGGGGCCGAGGCCCCGTGCTTCTTCGAGCCTAGGGGGAGCCACTGACAACGCCGGTCGGATTCCCGGATGCATAACAATCCCCAGCTATCCAGCATGCCCGACGCCGCCTTCGACGATATAGCACGCGCTTTCGAATTACGGGGGATGTTCATCACCTTCACCCGAAGGTGTGGTCCGGCTAGGGTCGGGCCCCATGACCGATCACGCTCATGACCTGGCCCGTGTACGCGAAGCGACGGACCGGCTGCTCAGCGCGGCCGCCGTCCTGGACAACGCGGCACTGGCCGAGCCGTCACGGCTTCCGGGCTGGACACGTGGACATGTCCTCGCCCATCTCGCCCGCAACGCCGACGCGCTCGTGAACGTCCTCGGCGGCCGTCCCATGTACGTGAGCGCCGAGGCACGCGACGGCGACATCGAGCGGGACGCCCCGCGCCCGCCGGCCACCCAGCTCGCCGATGTGCGCGACAGCGCGGCCCGCTTCGACGCGGCGGGTTCGGCGCCGGGCGACTGGACCCGCGTCGTGGAGCTGCGCAACGGCGTCACCGATGTCGCGGCCCGGCTGCCGTTCCGGCGCTGGGTGGAGGTCGAGCTGCACCATGTGGACCTGGGCACCGGCTACGAGCTGGAGGATCTCCCGGCCGAGTTCACCGAGCGGGAGACCGAGTTCCTGGCGGAGCGCTTCCAGGGCCGCCCCGAAGTGCCCGCGACGCTGCTGAGCGACGGCACTCGGACCTGGAGCACCGGGCGGGAGGCTCCCGAGTCCGAGGTCACCGTCACCGGCACCCCGGCCGACCTGCTGGGCTGGCTCGCCGGGCGCCGCGCCGGGACCGCGCTGGAGGTGAAGGGCGGCGAGCTGCCCGCGCTCCCGCCGCTGTGACACCACGCCGGGCCGCCAACGCCCGTCCCGCTATAGGCTGATCGTCATGACGTACAGCGGCGAGGTCAGGGTAGGCGGACCGGCGGACGTGCACGAGCTGAAGGACCTGATGATCACGAAGGTCGCGGTCGGCCCGATGAACAACAACGCCTATCTGCTGCGTTGCCGGGCCACCGACGAGCAGCTCCTGATCGACGCGGCCGCCGAGGCGCACACCCTCCTCACCATGATCGGCGAGGACGGCATCGCGTCCGTCGTCACCACGCACCAGCACGGCGACCACTGGCAGGCGCTCGGCGAGGTCGTCGGCGCCACGGGCGCCCGTACGTACGCCGGGCGGGAGGACGCCCCCGGCATCCCGGTCGCCACCGATGTGCCGGTCGACGACGGGGACGTCATCCGGGTCGGCCAGGTCGAGCTGACCGCGCGCCACCTGGTCGGGCACACGCCGGGCTCCATCGCGCTGGTCTACGACGACCCGCACGGCCACCCGCACGTCTTCACCGGCGACTGCCTCTTCCCCGGCGGCGTCGGCAACACGCACCAGGACCCCGAGGCGTTCGCCGGCCTGATCCATGACGTGGAGACGAAGATCTTCGACGCGCTGCCGGACGAGACCTGGGTCTACCCCGGCCACGGCGACGACACCAGCCTGGGCGCCGAGCGACCGCATCTGCCGGAGTGGCACGCGCGCGGGTGGTGAGCCGCGGTCCGGCCGCGGGCGACGCTCAGGCGTCCGTCCGCGCCGACCCCAGCAGCGTGGCGATCCGCTCGACCGCGAAGACGTACCCCTGCACCCCGCAGCCCGCGATCACACCGTCGGCGCGCAGCGAGACGTACGAGTGGTGCCGGAAGGACTCGCGCTGGTGGATGTTGGAGATGTGCACCTCCAGCACAGGCAGGCCGTCGCAGGTATTGAGCGCGTCCAGGATCGCCACCGACGTGTGGGAGTAGGCGCCGGGGTTGATGACGATCCCGGCGTGGTCGAGCCGCGCCTCGTGGACCCAGTCCACCAGTTGGCCTTCGTGGTTGGACTGCCGGCAGTCCACCGTGCCGCCGTACACGGCCGCCGCCTCCGCGCACATGGCCTCCACGTCGGCCAGGGTGTCCTTGCCGTAGATCTCGGGCTGCCGCTGGCCGAGGAGGTTCAGGTTGGGCCCGTTGAGGATCATGATCGGGGCGCTGGCCAGGGTGCGGGGCACGGTGGGTTCCTCCGGTGCGTCGGGGGCGGCCCGTCGGCGGCCGCTGCTCGGACCGGTCTATCACGCCGCTCCGGGCCACCCCCGGGCCCTGCTCCGGCCGGCCGCTCCGGCGCTACGGGTTGAGGGCCAGCTCCAGATAGGCGGCGAAGAGGACCAGGTGGACGCCGCCCTGGAGCGGGGTGGCGCGGCCGGGCACGACCGTGAGCGAGGCGACCACCACGGTGAGCGCGAGCAGCAGCATGTGCGTGGAGCCGAGGCCCAGCACGAGCGGCCCGGACAGCCAGATCGAGGCCAGGGCGACGGCCGGGATGGTCAGGCCGATGCTGGCCATGGCGGAGCCCAGCGCGAGGTTGAGGCTGGTCTGCACCCGGTCGCGGCGGGCGGCGCGCAGCGCGGCGATGGTCTCGGGCAGCAGCACGAGCAGAGCGATGACCACACCGACGACCGCCTGGGGCAGGCCAGCGCCCTCCACTCCTGATTCGATCGTGGGCGACACGCCCTTGGCGAGGCCGACCACGCCGACGAGAGCGAGGCCGAGCAGGCCGAGGCTGGTCCAGGCGCGGCGGGCGGACGGGGGCGCCGCGTGGTCGGCGGTGGTGATGATGTCGCCCTCTTTGGTGACCGGCAGGAAGTAGTCGCGGTGCCGCAGGGTCTGGGTGGCGACGAAGAGGCCGTAGAGGACCAGGGAGGACAGGGCCGCGAACGTCAGTTGCACGGTGGAGAACTCGGGGCCGGGCTTGCTGGTCGTGAAGGTGGGCAGCACCAGGCTGAGGGTGGCCAGGGTGGCGACCGTCGCCAGGGCGGCTCCGGTGCCCTCGGGGTTGAAGACGGCGGTGCCGTGGCGCAGGGAGGCGACCAGGAGGCAGATGCCGAGGATGCCGTTGCAGGTGATCATCACGGCGGCGAAGACCGTGTCCCGGGCCAGGGTGGAGCTCTTGTCCCCGCCGTCGACCATGAGGGTGAGGATCAGCGCCACCTCGATGATGGTGACGGCGATGGCGAGCACCAGGGAGCCGAAGGGTTCGCCCACCCGGTGGGCGACGACCTCGGCGTGGTGCACGGCGGCCAGGACGGCCCCGGCGAGCACGAGGGTGACCAGGGCGACGACCGCGCCGGGCAGACCACGGCCCCAGGTGAGGACGAGGAGGACGACCGCGAGCACCGGCACGAGGAGCGTCCACCGCGCGGCGAGCGACCTGAGCCGAGTGATCATGCAGTGATGGTGGCAGAGGCGTACAGGGTTCGCATTCCGTTCGTCTCGTGTCAGGCGTCGATGCTGTCCTTGGGGGCGCCGTCGCCCCCGGCCGCCTCGGCGGCGGCCTGCTTCCGGGAGGCGAGGAGGCTGGTGATCGTGGTGATGACCAGCACGCCGCAGATCACGGCCAGGGAGACCGGGATGCTGATCTCGGGGACATGCACCCCGAGCTCATGCAGGGCGTGCAGCACCAGCTTGACGCCGATGAAGCCGAGGATGACCGACAGGCCGTACGACAGGTGGACCAGCTTCTTCAGCAGGCCGCCGATGAGGAAGTACAGCTGGCGCAGACCCATCAGGGCGAAGGCGTTCGCGGTGAAGACGATGTACGGGTCCTGCGTCAGGCCGAAGATCGCGGGGATGGAGTCCAGCGCGAACAGCACGTCGGTGGTGCCGATGGCGAGCATCACGACCAGCATCGGGGTCATGACCCGCTTGCCGTTCTCCTCGATCCACAGCTTGGTGCCGTGGTACCGGTCGGCGACGCCGAACCTGCGCTCGACGGCCTTCAGGAGCTTGTTCTCCTCGTACTCCTCGTCCTCGTGATCGGCGCGGGCCTCCTGGATGAGCTTCCAGGCGGTCCAGATCAGGAAGGCGCCGAAGATGAAGAACACCCAGGAGAAGCTGGCGATGATCGCCGCTCCGGCCGCGATGAAGGCGGCTCGCAGGACCAGGGCTATGAGCACGCCGAAGAGCAGGACCCGCTGCTGGTACTGCGCGGGCACCGCGAACTTCGTCATGATCAGGACGAAGACGAAGAGGTTGTCGACGCTCAGCGACTTCTCGGTGATGAAACCGGCGAAGAACTCCCCGGCGGGCTGGCCGCCGCCGAAGTAGAGCAGTCCGAGGCCGAAGAGTCCGGCCAGGGCGATCCAGACGGCTGTCCAGATGCCCGCTTCCTTGATGGACACTTCATGCGGCTTGCGGCCGATGAAGAAGTCCACCGCGATCAGGGCGGCCAGCCCCACGATGGTCAGGACCCACAGGGTCAAAGAGACGTCCACTGCACCTCCGGCATTACGTCACGGCAAACATCAGCGTTGTCGCTGCCGGAGGTCTCTTCCACCCGGAGAACGGGCCGGCGCCCCGGAATCCATGGGGATTCGTACTGACGGGTGCGCCGCATCAAGGAGTACTCCCCTCCGCATGAAGACAGTAGCGCAATCACCAAGGAATAGTAAAGAGAAAGGTAAAGTAAAGACCAAGTGAGCAGCTCAGAGGTTCTTTACTTTCCCTTGATCCGGGCCGCGACGACCGCGCCGAGCACCTGCTGGACGACCGCGCTCCCGTGTGGCGGGAGGGCTGGTTCGAAGGTCCACGCATGCCCGACCCAAGGATCGGCGAAATGGTCGTCGGGCGACGGGGTGAGTCGCATCAGCGAACGCCACAGCGGGTCGAGCAACGGCCCGTACGCCTCGGCGTCGGCGCGGTCCGCGACCAGCAGCAGATGGACCCCGGCCGCCGGACCCTCGTCCGCGAGGAAGCGGAGCCGGGTCAGGGCGCGGTCGTCGAAGCCCTGCGGGAAGTCGTTGACGATCAGCAGCCGCCGGGCGGTGTCGAAGCCGTCCGGCAGTGCCTCGGTCGCGCCGCCGCTGATCGCCATGCGCACCAGATCGACCCGCCGGGTGAGCGACTCCAGCGTCCGCGCCACCCCCGCCGCGCCGGTCGCGTGCGGTCCCGTCAGCGCGCCCGTCCGGGTGAGGGCCCCGAGCGGCCCGGCTCCGGCACCGGCCGCGTCGGCGACCTGTACGGCGAACTCCCCCACGGGGTGGACTGCGAGCAGCCGGGCCGAGAGGGCCACGGCCACCTCCAGGGCTTGGCGGCGCCGGTCCACGGAGTCCGCGAAGTCGACCGGTGTGGCGCCGCTGTCGACCCACAGGCCCCGTTCCAGCGGCAGCCTGACCAGCATCGGGATACGCAGGGGTGCGCTCTCGGGGAGGTGGAGATCGCCCAGCCGTACGGCCTGGGGCGGCTCGGCCGGCACCTGGTGACCGTGCCAGACCGGGTTGTCCCAGCGGGCGTACGCGGGCGGCAGGGCGGGTTCGACGACCTCGGCCTCGGCGGTGAGCTGGGCGACGTCGCGGTCGTAGGCCGCCCGTGCCCGGCCGACCAGCTCGTCGTGCTTGGCCCGGGCCGCCTCACGGGCCGCGTCCCCGGCGCCGCCGATCCTGGCGCGCGGGTCGGCGAGGACCTCGTCGAGTTCCCGGTCCAGGCGGGCGGCGGCGAAGTCGGCCGCGCTCCGGAGGGCGGCGGTGGCTCGGGCCAGGTCCTCGAACATGCCCCAGACCTGGTTGTACAGCCGCTCCTCCATCGACCAGCCCGCCGCGTCGCCCGCGACGGGACGTGGCGGTTCCCCGGAGGCGGGGTCGGGGTCGGGGTCGGGGTCGGCCGCGGAAGCCTGCCGCCTGGGGTGGGTGTAGTCGACCGGTCCGTCACCGGACGGACGGCCCTCCGGAACGGCGGCCCGCGGCACGCCAGGGCGCCACGCCTCCCACATGGCCTCGGCGACCTCGCGCGGCTGGGACAGCCCCAGGTCGGCGAGGAGCGCGGGGAGGCCGTCGGCATAACCCTGGCCGACCGCGCGCACCTTCCAGCCGCCCTGACGGCGGTACAGCTCCAGCGCGAGGACGGCCGACTCGGCGTCCAGCCCGGTGAGGCTGAAGCGGGCGATCTCGGTGCCGTCGGCATCGGTGACGGTCGCCCGCGGGGCGGTGGTCGCGCCGAACCGGAGGTCCGCACCCGGCCGTTCGGGCCTGGCCAGCAGCACGGTGACGCGGTGCACGGCCTCGGGCAGCGCGCCCAGGTCGACGGTGAGGCGGTGCCCGGCGGCCGCCGCGTGGGGTACCTCGATGCCGGGCGGGGCGGCGGCGCCGGGACGGGCGATCCGGTGGCCGTCATGGACACGGCCGCCCTCGTCACCGAGGGCGGCCGCCACGAGCACGGGGACCTCGGCCGAGATCAGGATCTCCAGCCGGGTCCGGGGCAGCGGGTGGTTCTGCCCCCGCACCAGTTCGGTCCCCATCGCCGCCGCCCCCTGTGTCGTGTTGTCGTGCGCGCCCGGCGGGCGGTCCTACAGGTGCGGGAGGATCGCGGGCATCAGGTCCTGGAACGTGCGCCCGTTGGCGGGCTCGCCCAGCGCGGTCATCGTCCAGCCGGTACCCGCGCGATGCACCTTGGCCATGATCTGCGCGGTGTACTCGCCGCCGCCCGCCAGCGTGTAGCGCGCGAGTTCCTGGCCGTTGGTCTCGTCCACGAGGCGGCAGAACGCGTTCTGCACCTCCTGGAAGGTCTGCCCGGTGAAGGAGTTGACGGTGAAGACGATCTGGTCGACGTGGGGCGGGACCCGCTGGAGGTCCACGAGGACGGCCTCGTCGTCGCCGCCCTGCCCGACACCGCCCACGAGGTTGTCGCCGGTGTGGCGCACGGAACCGTCGTCGCTCACCAGATGACGGAAGAAGACGACGTCGACGGGCTGCTTCTCCGCGAAGAGGACCGCCGAGGCGTCCAGGTCGATCTCGCGGGTGCGCGTGCCGAACAGCCCGCGTCGCTTCGCCGCCTGCCAGCCGAGACCCATACGGACCGCGGTCAGGGTGGCCCCGTCCTTCTTCTCCAGGCTGATGGCCTGGCCCTTGGTCATGTTGACGGTCACGGCTGAATCCCCTCTCGGTGTTCCCCTGTTGCCGCGCATCGCGCGGTTGCCCAGAACCCTACGCAGCGCCACCGACCGTGCCGAACCCCGGCCCGCGCTTTGTGTCGGTGTTGCAACACTGGGCGCGTATGCCGAGGTCCGGACGGGTCTGGAGGGTCAGGCGATGCCGGCCTCCCGCATCTGGCGCAGTTCCTTCTTCATCTCGGACACCTCGTCGCGCAGCCGGGCGGCGATCTCGAACTGGAGCTCCGCGGCGGCGGCGCGCATGCGCTCCGTCATCTCCTCGATCTGTCCGGCGAGTTCGGCGGCCGGCTGGTCGGTGGGCGTAGCCCCGCCCTTCGCCTTGGTCTTGGCCGTCTTCGCCTTCGCGTTCCTGGTCGCGGCGGCCCCGAGGGAGGGCACGGGCGTCCTGGGCGCCTTGCCGTCCTTCTGCTGCCGGTAGCCGGTGCCGAGGAGCTGCTCGGTGTCGACGTCCTCGCGGGCGATCCGCGCGACGATGTCGTTGATCTTCTTGCGCAGCGGCTGCGGGTCGATGCCGTTGGCCTTGTTGTACGCGACCTGCTTCTCGCGGCGCCGGTTGGTCTCGTCGATGGCCTTCTCCATCGCCGGGGTGATCCTGTCGGCGTACATGTGGACCTGGCCGGAGACATTGCGCGCCGCGCGGCCGATGGTCTGGATCAGCGAGGTGCCGGAGCGCAGGAAGCCCTCCTTGTCGGCGTCGAGGATGGCCACCAGGGACACCTCGGGCAGGTCGAGGCCCTCGCGCAGCAGGTTGATGCCGACCAGGACGTCGAACTCGCCGGCCCGCAACTCGCGCAGCAGTTCCACGCGGCGCAGGGTGTCGACGTCGCTGTGCAGATAGCGGACCTGGATGCCGAGTTCCACGAAGTAGTCGGTGAGGTCCTCGGCCATCTTCTTGGTGAGCGTGGTGACCAGGACACGCTCGTCCTTGTCGGTCCGCTCCCGGATCTCGTGCACCAGGTCGTCGATCTGACCCTCGGTGGGCTTGACCACGACCTCGGGGTCGACCAGACCGGTGGGGCGGATGATCTGCTCCACCACGCCGTCCCCCCGGGACAGTTCGTAGGCGCCCGGAGTCGCCGACAGGTACACGGTCTGCCCGATGCGCCCCTGGAACTCCTCCCACTTCAGCGGGCGGTTGTCCAGCGCGGAGGGCAGCCGGAAGCCGTGTTCGACCAGGGTGCGCTTGCGGGAGGCGTCGCCCTCGTACATGGCGCCGATCTGCGGGACGGTGACGTGCGACTCGTCGATGACGAGCAGGAAGTCGTCCGGGAAGTAGTCGAGCAGGGTGTTCGGCGGGGAGCCGGGGAGGCGGCCGTCGAAGTGCATCGAGTAGTTCTCCACGCCGGAGCAGGTGCCGATCTGGCGGAGCATCTCGATGTCGTAGGTGGTGCGCATCCGCAGGCGCTGGGCCTCCAGGAGCTTGCCCTGCTTCTCCAGCTCGGCCAGGCGCTCCCCCAGCTCCTTCTCGATGCCGTTGACGGCGCGCTCCATGCGCTCGGGGCCGGCGACGTAGTGGGAGGCGGGGAAGACGTACAGCTGCTGGTCGTCGCTGATGATCTCGCCGGTGAGCGGGTGCAGCGTGGACAGCGCCTCGATCTCGTCGCCGAACATCTCGATGCGGACGGCCAGCTCCTCGTAGACCGGGAAGATCTCGATGGTGTCGCCGCGCACGCGGAAGGTGCCTCGGGTGAAGGCCGTGTCGTTGCGCGTGTACTGGATGTCGACGAAGCGGCGCAGCAGTTCGTCGCGGTCGATCTCCTCGCCGACCTTGAGGGGGACCATGCGGTCCACGTACTCCTGCGGGGTGCCCAGGCCGTAGATGCAGGAGACGGAGGCGACCACGACGACGTCACGCCGGGTGAGCAGGGAGTTCGTCGCCGAGTGGCGCAGACGCTCGACCTCCTCGTTGATCGAGGAGTCCTTCTCGATGTAGGTGTCCGACTGCGGGACGTACGCCTCGGGCTGGTAGTAGTCGTAGTACGAGACGAAGTATTCGACCGCGTTGTTCGGGAGCAGCTCACGGAACTCGTTGGCCAGCTGCGCGGCCAGCGTCTTGTTCGGCGCCATCACCAGGGTGGGGCGCTGGAGCTTCTCGATCATCCACGCGGTGGTGGCGGACTTGCCGGTGCCGGTCGCGCCGAGCAGTACGACGTCCTTCTCGCCGCCCCGCACGCGCTTGGCCAGGTCGGCGATGGCCGCCGGCTGGTCGCCGCTGGGCTGGTAGGAGCTGACGACCTCGATGGGCGCCACCGTGCGTTCGATCTTTGAAACGGGCCGCATGGAGTCAACCGTACGACCCCGCACTGACAACGGGCCGGGAGTCAGTGGCGCTGGGGGGTGCGGGAGCCGTGGGCGTCGGCGTGGACCGGCTGGCGGTTCGGACCACGCTGCGGGCGAATGCGCTGGTGGGAGGCTACGGCAGCGGCCGGGACGCCCGGCTTGGGCTCCTCGGGGATATGCCGCGGCGCGTCTTTGACCATCAGCGGATCGAACAGCACGACGGCTGCCGCGAGGACGAGGAGGGCGAGCGGTCCGATGAGGATCGGGGCGAGCACGGCGGCCGGTGAGCCGCTGGTGGCGGTGCCGGGGGTGCCGTGGAGGTGGACGGTGAGTCCGGCCATGCCGGTGTAGTGCATGCCGCTGACGGCGAGGCCCATGACGAGGCCGGCGCCGATGCTGCCCAGCAGGCCCCGGACGTGTCCGGCGGCCCAGAGGGCGACGGTGGCTGCCACGACCGCGATGACGACGGACGCGACGACGCCGGCGATGTCGTAGGTGAACCGTCCGTCGAAACGCATGCCGGCCATGCCGAGGTAATGCATCGAGGCGACACCCAGACCGGTGATCGTGCCGCCGGTGACGAGCGACGTGCCGGTGGCGCCCCGGTAGCCGATGATGAAGATCCCGACGCCCACCATGACGATGGCCAGGCCGAGGCTCGCGTAGGTCATCGGTTTGTCGAAGCGGATCGGTGTCTCGTCGATGGAGAAGCCCATCATGGCGATGAAGTGCATGGTCCAGATGCCGGAGCCGATCGCGGTCGATCCGAGGGCCAGCCACGCGGGCCGCCAGGAGTGGGTGACCAGCAGGGACCGGGTGGTGCAGCGCAGGCCGAGGGCGCCGCCCAGGCAGGCCATCACATAACCCACGAGGGGGGTGACGACCCCGTAGCTGAATCCGTCGATCGTGCCTCGCATGCGCGGCTGTCCCTCGCCTTCACGCGTCCTGCGACAGACGCGATGTTCCCCCTGCCCAGCACCGCTGTGGCGGTCGGGGCTGACGCAGAGAGTATGGCCGCCACCGGAATGGTCGAATGATTTTCCGGCAAAGAAACACGGCCTTACCCCACTTGTGCGGCACCGGTGTGCGGAGTTGGGCTCCACTGTTCATCGTGTGGCCGTTCTGCGCCTGTGTGCCGTTGACGCTCTGCTGTCACTCTGGTGCTGTTGGTATTCGCCGGACGTGAGGAGTACGCATGCACGCGCACGCAGTCGCCGCCGCGGCCACCGCGGCCCTGGGGGCGACGGTCCTGCTGAGCCCCGCCTCCGACGGCCGGCCGGTCCGGGCGGCCCAGCCCACGGTGGTCGCCCACCGAGGGGCCTCCGCGTACGCGCCCGAGAACACGCTGGCCGCCATCGACAAGGCGGCGAAGCTCGGCTTCTCCTGGGTGGAGAACGACGTGCAGCGCACCAAGGACGGCAAGCTGGTCGTCATCCACGACGACAGCCTGGCGCGCACCACGAACGTCGAGGACGTGTTTCCCGGCCGGGCCCCCTGGAAGGTGAAGGACTTCACGGCGGCCGAGATCGCCCGGCTGGACGCGGGCAGCTGGTTCTCCCCCGCCTACGCGGGCGCGCGCGTGCCGACGCTGGAGCGGTACATGCGCCGGGTCGAGCACAACCACGAGAAACTGCTGCTCGAGGTCAAGAACCCCGAGCTGTACCCCGGCATCGAGCAGCAGATCCTCAAGACCCTGAGCAACGAGGGCTGGCTCGACCGCGCGCACCGCGGCAGGCTCATCGTGCAGAGCTTCAGCGCGGACAGCATCCGCACCGTGCACCAGCTCAAGCCGGCACTGACCACCGGTTACCTGGGCCGTCCGACGGTCGCGGCACTGAGCGGGTACGCCCGGTTCGCGGACCTGATCAACCCCTCGTACGCGGACATCTCCGCGAGCTACGTGTCGACCGTGCACGCTCTGAAGGGGGCGCACGGCAAACCTCTCCGGGTGTTCACCTGGACGGTGAACGACGCGGCCACGGCCCGGAAGGTCAGGGGCTTCGGCGTCGACGGGATCATCACCAACAAGCCGGACGTGGTGCGGACGGCGCTGAGCGCCGACTGAGCCGGGCCCCGGTCCGGGGGCGTTGTCAGTGGCGGGTCGTAGCGTGGGCGGCATGGACAGCCATGGGCAGGACGGACAGCGGGTCGTGTGGGCGGTCGTGGGCAGCCGCATCGGCCCGCTGATGCTGGCCGCGAGCGGTCAGGGACTGGTCAACGTCGTCTTCCACGCCACCGGCCCGGTGTGCGAGCGCGCGCTGAGGCGGCTGGCGGCGCGGTACGGCACCGAGCCGGTCCAGGAGCCGGGCGCGCCCCTGCTGGCCGAGGCGATACGGCAGGTCGAGGCGTATCTCGCGGGTGAGCGCCACGACTTCGATCTGCCGCTGGACTGGTCGCTGATCTCAGGCTTCAACCGGACGGTGCTGCGCGAGCTGGCCGACGGCGTCCCGTACGGCACGGTGGTGGGTTACGGCGATCTGGCCCGGCGGGTCGGACAGCCGGGCGGGGCGCAGGCGGTGGGCACGGCGATGGGCGCCAATCCGCTGCCGGTCGTCGTGCCGTGTCACCGGGTGGTGGAGAGCGACGGCGGGATCGGTGGGTTCGGGGGCGGGCTGGAGACGAAGCGGCAGCTGCTCGCGCTGGAGGGCGTACTGCCCGAGCCGCTGTTCTGACGGCGCCTCCCGGCGGGCCGAGTGACGCGATATCGGGGTCGGGCGTTTGGCCGGGGGTCGCGCCCGCCAGAGATGAGGGGAGGCGACTGACGGGAGGCGGGCGCGTGGTGCTGGTGTTGTCCGAGGAGGTCCGGGAGGCGACAGTCGCCGGACGGCCGGTGGTGGCCCTGGAGTCCACGATCATCGCGCACGGGCTGCCGCGCCCGCGCAATCTCCAGGTGGCGCTGGAGCTGGAGGACGTGGTCCGGCGCGAGGGAGCCGTTCCCGCGACGATCGCCGTGCTCGACGGGCGGCCCCATGTCGGGCTGGACAAGGACCAGTTGGAGCGGGTCGCCAACGAGGACGGCATCCGCAAGCTGGGCCACCGGGATCTGCCCCTGGCCATGGCCGCGGGGGCGAGCGGGGCGACCACGGTGTCGGCGACGGCTCAGTTGGCCGCGCTGGCGGGCATCCGGGTGTTCGCCACCGGCGGCCTGGGCGGTGTGCACCGGCAGTGGACGGTGACCCAGGACGAGTCGGCCGACCTGGGGCTGCTGGCCCGGACCCGGATCACCGTGGTGTGCGCGGGCGTGAAGTCGATCCTGGACGTTCCGGCCACCCTGCAGCGGCTGGAGACGCTGGGCGTGGCCGTCGCCGGTTACCGCACCGAGCGGTTCCCCGGCTTCTATCTGTCCGACTCGGGGCATCCGGTGGACTGGACGCTGCGTGATCCGGAGCAGGTCGCGGAGGTCATGCGGGCGCAGGACGCCCTCGGCACCCTGGAATCGGCGCTGATCGTCGCCAATCCCGTCCCGCCGGAACGGCAGCTCGACCCCGGGCTGCACGCGCGCGTGCTCACCGAGGCGCTGCGTGCCTGTGAGGAGGAGGGCGTCACCGGTCAGGCCGTCACACCGTTCCTGCTGGCTCATCTGGTCCGGCACACGGACGGGGCCTCGCTGCGCGCCAACCTGGCCGCGGTGCGCGGGAATGTGGAGCTGGCGGCGCGGATCGCCACGGCGTGGGCGATGAGGTGACCGGCGGCCCGCAGGGTGGGCTGCTGGTCGTCGGGGACGTGATCACCGACGTGGTGGCCCGGCACCGGGGCCCGCTCGCCGCGAGCACCGACACCGTCGCCGTGATCCGGACGCTGCCGGGCGGGGCGGGCGCCAACGTGGCGTGCTGGGCCGCCGACGCGGGCTGTGCGGACGTACGGCTGCTGGCGCGGGTGGGCGCGGACGCGGCGCGGTGGCACGAGCGGGAGCTGCTGGCGGGCGGGGTGCGGCCACTGCTGGTGGTGGACCCGGTGGCGCCGACCGGCACGGTGATCTGTCTCGTCGACGGTGAGGCGGCGGCCGAGCGCACGTTCCTCACCTCCAGCGGGGCATCGCTGCGGCTCGAACCAGCCGACTGGTCTGATGAGTTGCTCGACGGCGTGGCCCGGCTGCATCTGTCGGGCTACCTGCTGTTCGCCGAGTCCAGCCGGGCGTTGGCCGAGGCCGCGCTGGCGGCGGCACGCGCGCGTGGGGTGCCGGTCAGCCTGGACCCGGCTTCGGCGGGGTTCCTCGCGCGGTTCGGGGCGGACCGGTTCCTGGAGTTCGCCAAACGGCTCGATGTGCTGCTGCCCAGCCGGGACGAGGCGTGCCTGCTCACAGGGGTGTCCGACTGGGCCGGGGCGGCGGCGGAGTTGAGCGGGCTCGGGCCTGTGGTGGTGGCCAAGTCGGGGGCTGAGGGGGCGTTGGTGGCCCGGTCGGGGGTCGTGTGCGCCCGGGTTCCCGCGGTACCGGCCCGCGCGGAGGACAGCACGGGTGCCGGGGACGCGTTCACCGGCGCGTTCCTCGCGGCTCTGGTGGCGGGCGCCAGTGCGGAGGTCGCGGCGGAGTGGGGTTGCCGGGCCGGGGCGCGGGCGGTGGAGCGGGTGGGCGGCCGGCCGCCGTGCCCGGACGACGACGGGCGGGCGCCGCACACAGCCTGAAACTCGCGCGCTGCTCAGACCTTGCGCCCCCACGCGGAGATCAGCGGCGCGGTGGCGAGGTCCATGCCGCCCGCCGCGACATTGGCGAGATGCCGGTCGATGTCCTCGTCGGTGGCCAGCCCCGCTTCGACCAGGCGGCCCCGGATCTGACGGACCGTGGCCAGTTCGAGCGCGGTGCACGCCGGTGAGGTGAGCGGGAAGTACACGTCGGCCTCGACCTCCCGCAGCCCCGCCTCGCGGAGCAGGCGCGGCAGGCGGCGGCCGTAGGAGAGGTCGGCGCCGCGCTCGGCGAGGAGCCGGCGGAAGCCCTGGCGGAGCCGGTTGGCGAGCCGCTGCTCGGGGCCGTGCTCGTCGGGGCAGGTCAGGGGTTGCAGGGCCGGGTCGGCGTCCTCGATCAGCAGACGGCCGCCGGGCCGCAGCGAGTCGATCATGGAGCGCAACGCCCGTTCCCGGTCCGGGACATGGACGAGTACGAGCCGGGCGTGCACGAGGTCGAAGCCCCGGCCCGGCGCCTCCTCGGCGCCCACGTCGTGGGTGCGGACCTCCACCGGCGGCCGGGCCACCGTGTCCAGACGGGAGGTGTCGATGTCGGTGGCGACGACGGTGCCGGTCGGGCCCACCTTCCTCGCGAGCCAGGAGACGACCGAGGTGCCTCCGGCGCCGACCTCCCAGCAGCGCAGGCCGGGGCCGACGCCGAGGCGTTCGAGGTGGCGGAACGTGGTGGGATCGAAGAGCGAGGCGAAGGCGTCGAAGCGTTCGCCCGCCTCGGTCTGCTGGTTGTCCAGGAGGTATCCGTCGGATCTCGTCATGTTCCGCATGGTCCCAGCCCGTCGCCGCGACCGACGCGGCCGACCCTCCGTCCACAGGCGGGAACCAAGCGGAATGCGCGATTCCCACAGGCTTCCCCGACTTTCTCGACGGACTGGCAAACTGACCGCGCAGGACACGAAGGGTGTCAGGTGCGGAGATCCAGGCAAGGAGATCCAGATGTCGATGGCGGGGAATCTGCGGAAAGTCACGAAGCTGAGCAAGGTCGGCGGCCTGCGCAAGGTGGCCGGTCTGGCCCGGCGCCGGCCGCGTGTGGACCTGAGCCACCCGGCCAGGTCGCCGCTGGGTTCCTCGGTCGTGAACTGCGTGATGTATCAGGACGGAATACGTGTACCGGGCTCCGCCGATGTGGTGGACGCCGTGAAGACGGTCCGCAACACCGGTGACGGCTTCGTCTGGCTGGGTCTGCACGAGCCGACGACGGAGGAGTTCGCCGGAGTCGCCGAGCTGTTCGACCTGCATCCGCTGGCGGTGGAGGACGCGGTGGAGGCCCACCAGCGCCCGAAGCTGGAGCGGTACGGCGACACGCTCTTCGCGGTGCTGAAGACGGTCTGCTACGTGGAGCACGAGCAGTTGACTGCGACGAGCGAGGTGGTGAACACCGGCGAGATCATGGTGTTCCTCGGCGAGGACTTCGTCATCACCGTGCGGCACGGCCACCATGGCTCGCTGGGCCCGCTGCGCGAGGAGTTGGAGGCGCGTCCGCGTCAGCTGGCCAAGGGGCCTTCGGCGGTGCTGCACGCCGTCGCGGACCATGTGGTGGACGAGTATCTGAACGTCACGGACGCGGTGCAGGGCGATGTCGAGCAGGTCGAGACGGATGTGTTCTCGGAGGAGGGCGCGCGGGCCGATCCGGGGCGGATCTACCAGCTGAAGCGCGAACTGCTCGAACTGAAACGGGCCGCGGTCCCGCTGGTGCGCCCGGTGGAGGACCTGGCCACCCGGCCGATGAAGGTGGTCGACCCGGAGATACAGGCGTACTTCCGGGATGTGATGGACCATCTGATACGGGCCAAGGACCAGATCGCCGCGTTCGACGAGCTGCTCAACTCCATCCTCCAGGCACATCTCGCGCAGGTGACGGTCGCGCAGAACGAGGACATGCGGAAGATCACGGCCTGGGCCGCGATCGTCGCGGTGCCGACGATGGTCTGTGGTGTCTACGGCATGAACTTCGAGTACATGCCCGAGGCGCACTGGCACTACGGCTACCCGCTCATCATGGGGATCACAGCGCTGGCCTGTTCCGTGCTCTGGCGGGGCTTCCGGCGCAACGGCTGGTTCTGACAGGCCGGCCGGGCCTCCGGGTCCCGGATCGGTGGGGTCAGCCGCTCCAGGCGGGGTGCCGTGGGTCGTCGGCGCGCACCAGGACGTCTGCCGTCGCGGCGGGGTCGGTCTCCGTCTCGTAGCGGGCGAAGGCGGGGAGCGTCCAGTGGTCGGTTTCGGGTGTGCGGCGGCGCAGGGCGCCGGGTGACAGGAGGATGTGGACGGCCAGGTCGAAGGGGAACCAGTGCCGTAGGAGAAGGGGGCCGTGCAGCAGCAGTACCCCGCCGGGCGGGAGCTGGACGTAGGAGCTGCGGGTGGCGCGGTCGGTGACCGGGTCCCACAGGTCGGGCAGCACCCGCCCGTCGCCTCCGGCGTCCAGGGGCCCGAGGACCTCACGCCACAGCGCGCCGGTGTCGATCCAGCCGCTGTAGTACGACTCCTCGTCCCGCCGGCCGTGTTCCAGGCGGAGGGAGGCGGGGCGCAGGAAGTCCTCGGCGCCGACGACCAGTGAGGGCCGGCCGCGTACCCGGAGTGCCTCGGCGAGCCGGGCTGCGAGGTCTCCCGGCCGGGCGGCGGGCGCTCCGTCGAGGCCCACGCGCGGCCAGGGGCTGCCGTCGGCGGGCTCCAGCTCGAGAATCCGGTCGGCGAGCCGTTCGGCCAGCCGCTCCCAGGTGATCGCTTCGAGTCGCACAGGCCCATGATGCCGGGAAGCCGGAGGAGGCAGGAAAGGCAGGCGAGGAAGGAAAGGAGGAGTGGCCCGGCGCCCTGCGGGAGGGCAGGCCGGTGGCGGGGAATGAACCGCGTATGGCACGTCCCGCAAGCGCACGCCGTCCCGTGGACCCACGCTCCCCCGCACCGCCCGATGCCGGAGGCGGCCCGGTCGTGGTCCAGCCACAGCGGCGGAAGCACTGCGCGGCGTGTCGGCAGGGTCCGCTGGCGTTGCTGGTGCTGGAGGACGGGGTGCCACGTTGCCTCGACTGCGCGGATCTGGGGCACCTGGTGTTCCTGCCGCGCGGGGATGCCGCGCTGACCCGCAGGGCGCGGGAGGAGAGCGCGCTGTCGGCGGTGGTCGTGCGGTTCGCGCGGCGTCGCGGCCGGTACGAGCGCCAGGGCCTGCTGGTGGAGGAGGCCGCGCTGGCGCGGGCCGAGGAGCGGTGTCTGGCCGACGCGGAGGTCCGGCAGCGGCGGCGGGCACGGGACGCACGACGCAGGGGGGAGACGGACGAGCGCTTCGTCGCGGAGTTCGCGGCGGAGATCGGGCGGCTGTTCCCCGGCTGTCCGGCCGGCCGGGCACGGGCGGTCGCCGAGCACGCGGGGCTTCGGGGCAGCGGGCGGGTCGGGCGCAGCGCGGCGGGACAGGCGCTGTCGGAGGCGGCGGTGACCTCGGCGGTGGTGGCGTCCGTACGGCACCTGGACACGCCGTACGACGAGCTGCTGATGAGCGGGGTGCCCAGGCGCGAGGCACGCGGCCGGATCGCCGGGGCCGTGGAAGAGGTGCTGCGGGAGTGGCGGGGACCGGCCCCGCAGGCGGCGGAGTCGGTCCGAGTACCGGGAGAGGAGTGACGGGAGTGGAGCGAGGGGGTGGAGGTTCACCGGCGCGGGTCGGCGGCCCGCGCGGCGCGGAAAGGTGCCGTCCGCCGCCCTGCGCGGGGGTCTGTGGCGACGTATCGTGGCCGGAAGAACACCGGGACGGGGCCGCGCCCGTGCCGGGCGACCGCCGAGTGACCCCCACCCGATGCCGCACCGGCCCGTGGTACCCCCGGCGCCCCCATACCCCGGTACACGTCCGCGAGGAAGACGCCCATGGCCGATCCCAAGGGGTTCATGAGCACGCCGCGCCAGGAGTGGCCGCGGCGGCCCGTGGTGGAGCGGGTCCGGGACTGGGACGAGGTCTATGTGCCGGGGGCGTTGCTGCCCATCGTCAGCGCGCAGGCGAACCGGTGCATGGACTGCGGGGTCCCCTTCTGCCACGAAGCCTGCCCGCTGGGGAACCTGATCCCCGAGTGGAACGACCTGGTGGCCCGGTCGGACTGGCGGGCGGCGAGTGAGCGGCTGCACGCGACGAACAACTTCCCGGAGTTCACCGGCAGATTGTGCCCGGCGCCGTGCGAGGCGGGGTGCGTGCTGGCCATCAACCAGCCCGCCGTCACGATCAAGAACGTCGAGTGGGCGATCGCCGAGCGGGCCTGGGAGGAGGGCTTCGTGCCGCCCCGGCCGCCGGACCGGCTGTCCGGGAAGACGGTCGCGGTGATCGGGTCGGGGCCGACCGGGCTCGCCGCCGCGCAGCAGCTGACGCGGGCGGGGCACACCGTCGCGGTGTACGAGAAGGACGACCGGATCGGGGGGCTGATGCGGTACGGCATCCCCGAGTTCAAGATGGAGAAGCGCTGTCTGGACCGGCGGCTGGAGCAGATGCGGGCGGAGGGGACGCGGTTCCGTACGTCGACGGCGGTGGGGCGGGACGTGCCGGCGCCGGAGCTGCGGTCGCGGTACGACGCGGTGGTGATCGCCACGGGAGCCACGGCGTGGCGGGAACTGGCCGTACCAGGACGGGAGTTGGCCGGGGTCCAACAGGCGATGGAGTATCTGCCGCCGGCCAACCGGGTGTGCGCGGGCGACCTGGAGGTCAATCCCTTCTCGGCGGCGGGGCGGCACGTGGTGATCGTGGGCGGCGGGGACACCGGGGCCGACTGCCTGGGGACGGCGGTGCGCGAGGGTGCCGCGTCCGTGACCCAGCTGGACATCTACGCCCGGCCGGGCGAGGCGCGGGACGAGGAGGCGGAGCCGTGGCCGACGTACCCGAAGCTCTACCGTCTCTCCGGCGCGCACGAGGAGGCGGGTGAGCTGCGGACGGCTCCGGCGGCGGACGCGGACGCCCGGCTGTTCGCGGCGTCCACGCTCCGGTTCACCGGGGACGAGCGGGGGCGGGTGAAGGAGCTGCACCTGGTGGAGGTGGACGAGCGGCGGCAGCCGGTGGCGGGCACCGAGCGGGTGCTGCCCGCCGGTCTGGTGCTGCTGGCGCTCGGTTTCTCCGGCCCGGACCGCGCGGACGGACTCATCGACCAGCTGGGGCTGGTGACGGAGCCGCGCGGCACGATCGCGCGGGACGGGGACTTCGGTACGAACGTGCCGGGGGTGTTCGCCGCCGGGGACGCCGCTCGCGGACAGTCGCTCGTGGTGTGGGCGATCGCGGAGGGCCGGGCGGTGGCGGCGGCCGTGGACCGCTATCTGATGGGCGAGTCGTGGTTGCAGGCGCCGATCTCGCCGTACGACCGGCCGATGGCGGTGTAGCCATCGGCCGGACCGGAAAGGAGAGGAGGGGAGGGTGACGAATGGTCAGGTAAGGCGTGCGGCAAGGGTGGTGCGCATGAGTCAAAAACAGTGACAGCGGTTCAGGACAGCAGGAAGTCCGCCTCTCCCGCCTTCGCGCCCGCGATGAAGGCGGTCATCTCGGCGGATGTGTATATCAGCGCGGGGCCGTCCGGGTCGGTGGACTGACGCAGGGCGATGCGGCCGTCGGCCAGTTTCATGGCCTCCAGGCAGTTGCCGCCGTTGCCGCCGCTCCAGGGCTTGTGCCAGCCCACGGCGCCCAGCTCCCGCGCGGGCATGCCGTTGTAGACGCGGCGGCGCGGATTGATGCGATCCATTACAGCTCCTTGCGGAGATCCCGCAGGATCTCCTTCGTGCGTTGTGCCGTGGCGGCCTGTGCCGCCATGCGGTCCATGACCTCCAGGTGGGTCGCCACCTCGGAGCGCGCGTCGAGGTAGACGGCGCCGGTCAGGTACTCGCTGTAGACCATGTCGGGGAGTTCGGGCATGGCGAACCGGAACAGTACGAAGGGGCCGTACGTGCCCGGATGCGGCCCGTTGGCGAACGGGGCCACCTGGAGCGTGACACCGGGCAGCGTCGTCGCTTCGAGGAGTTGGTCGAGCTGGGCGCGCATCACCTCCGGCCCGCCGACCGGGCGGCGCAGGGCGGTCTCGTCCATCACCGCCCAGAAGCGGGGGGCGTCGGGGCGGGTGAGCAGTTCCTGACGGCGCATGCGCAGGTCGACGTGGCGTTCGATGTCGTCGGGGCTGGTCTGGCCGATGGCGCCGGATCTGAGCACCCCGCGCGCGTACTCCTCGGTCTGGAGCAGGCCGGGGACGAAGTGCGGCTCGTAGGAACGGATGAGCGCGGCGGCGCCCTCCAGGCTGACGTACATGGAGAACCAGCCCGGCAGGATGTCGTGGAACCGCTGCCACCAACCGGGTCTGTTGGCCTCCTCGGCCAGTTGGACGAAGAGTTCGGCCTCGTCCTCGGGAACACCGTAGGACTTCAGCAGCAGTTGCAGGTACGGGATCTTGAGGGAGACCTCGGCCATCTCCATCCGGCGCACGGTGGCGGGGGCGACGCGAAGGACGCGGGCGGCCTCCTCGCGCTTGAGCCCAGCGCGTTCCCGCAGGTCCAGCAGGCGGCGGCCGAGGACCACCTGGCCCACGGTCGGCGCGGACCGCGGTTCGCTCACGTTGCCACCTCCGACGGAAGAGATACCGGTTCCCTGGGCGGGAATTCCCGGCGAGGGAACCCCGACAGCCCTGCGGCGCCGTTCGAAGACTCATTCGAAGATCCGTCCGGATCGACGACGGTCCCAATTGGCGCCGCGCGAGGTGCTGTTGCGAGCAGTGTGCCATGGCCGTTCACCGCGTCATACAGCACTCTGCATTTTTCAGAGTGACACTTGCCAAGTGTTCACGGCGGGGAGATAGTGGCAAGCGTGATTCCGTCCGCGCCCTTAGGAACAGACTCCGCCGCAGACCGTTCCCGTCTCGGCGTCGCAACGGCACCGGCAGCGGCTCCGGTCGGGGCCGGCCGCCGGTTCCGCTTCGAGCTGGCCGCGCATCCGGGCTCTCCCGCCCAGGCCAGACGCCTGGCACGGGCCCGGCTGACCGGCTGGTCGGTGTGCGCGGACACCTGCGACAGCGCGGTCCTGGTCATGTCCGAGCTGGTCACCAACGCGATCGTGCACACCGCGAGCAGTCGCGTGGTGTGCGAACTGCTCGACCACGACGGCCTGGTGCGCATCGCCGTGCGCGACGAGGGATGCGCACCCGGCGAGCCCCACCCGGCACAGCAGCGGCCCGACGAGGAGCACGGGAGGGGATTGCTTCTCGTCGCCGCGCTGTGCCGGGCCTGGGGTGCACAGGAGCACGGGCCCGGCCTGCTGGTCTGGGCCGAGCTGGAGCGGAGCCCCGCGACGGACGGGCAGGCCGACCCCCCGTCACACACCGACACCTCGTCGCACACTGGCGCCGAGCCACGCCACGATCTCGGCTGGGGCACGCGCGGCAAGCCCGACCCGGCCCGCGCCCCCGGCGAGGACGAACGCGCCGACACCGCGCGTCACGCACGGGTGCCGGAGCAGTACGCCCGCGCCGCCGAGCGGAACGACACCTGGAGGCGGCCGTGATCGGCGCCGCCGGGCAGCCGCTCGGCCTGGACACCCTGGTCCGCCTCGGACGCGGCCGCGCCGCTCCCGACCGGGCCCCGGGGCCGCCGGTGCCGGAGGGCATGACCGCCCCGCTCGGCTGCGACGCCGTCGCCATGCCCGACCGCCTGGCGGCGCTGATCGTCCCCCGGCTGCCTCGGGTGGGCTGCGTGTACGCCGACGGCGGGCGCTGGTGGTGGATCGTTCCGGCGGACTCCGACTACGCCCTCCCCTGGCCCGCCCCCGCCGAGTACGCCGCCGGCGCCCCGGTCCCCGGCACCGCGCGTCTGCTGCGCCGCCCGGCGGGCACGATCCCCTACACCCCGCCGATCCCGCTGTACCTGGCCCTGTGCCGGGTCACGGGCACGACCCCGGACTGGTCCCGGCCCATATCGGCCTGACGGCATCCGTGTCGGCCGGCCGCCGCGCACCCCCGTACGCCCCCGTTACCCCCGCTCGCGCTCTGCCCGTTCCGGACGCCCGCGGGGATAGTGGCCGTTCGGCCACGGCGAGGGGGAGGTTCGCGGTGCGGCAGCGGCGGGAGCAGGACGGGCCAGGTGCATCGGAGGGGCCGGGCGGCCCCCAGGTCTCGGAGTCGGAGCGGCTGCTGTTCGGCGGCCCCCTCCGGTACGACATGGGGTGGAACGAGCACGCCGACGCGTTCCTGGAGCTGAGTTTCCGGTCGATGGTGCGGCGGCTGCCGGGCATGCTGGCGTCCAGTCTCCGGCTGGCCCGGCAGGCGGACCCGCGGGCCGCCCGTACCGTGCTCGCCGCCGAGGTGGGCCGGGGTCTGGCCCAGGCGGTGAGCCTGCTGGCCGTGAACAGCGCGCTCGGCAGCCTGCTCACCGGCCCGGACATCGAACGCCGGCTGCGCGCCGCCGTACCCGCCCTCGCGGTGATGGCCGCGATGATGCTGGTCGCGGCGCTGCTGCGGGCCGCCTCGACGTACGCCACCGGGCGCCTGGAGCCCAAGGTGGAGCGGGTGGCGACCGAGCTGTATCTGGAGCGGGCGGCAAATGTGGAGCTGGCCGCGATCGAGGACCACGCCTTCCACAAGCTGCTGGACACCGCGCAGTACGGCGCCCGGTCGGCGCGCCACATGATCTCGTACAGCGCGCGGGTGATCAACGCGCTGATCTCGCTGATCGCGGCGGCCGGTGTGCTGACCGTGCTGCATCCCGCGCTGCTGCCGCTGCTGGTCACCATGACGCTGCCCAGCGCCTGGAGCGCCCTGACCAACGCGCGGCGGCGCTACGAGTCGTTCCACACCTGGGTGCAGCACGTGCGGGCCGGGCAGCTGATCGGCAGTCTGCTGACCGAGCCCGGGGCGGCGCCGGAGATCCGGGTGCACGGGGTCGGCCCGTTCCTGCTGCGGCACTACCGGGCGATGTCGGAGACGGCGGAGGCGGAGCAGGCCCGGCTGTCCCGGCTGGCGGCCCGCACGGGTCTGGCGGCGGCCGCGTGGACGGGGCTGGCGACGCTCGCCACGTACGCCACTCTGGGCGCGCTGCTGCTGGCGGGGGCGATGGCGCTGTCGGTGGCGGGTACGGCGGTCATCGCCATCCGCACCGGTTCGGGGAGCCTGGACACCCTGGTGCTGGAGATCAACCAGCTGCACGAGGAGGCGCTGTTCGTCGGGGATCTGCAACGGCTGTACGTGGAGGCGGCCGAGCGGGCGATCCCGGTGGGCGGTGAGGCGTTGCCGGAGGAGCCGAAGGAGATCAGGTTCGAGGACGTCACCTTCGGCTATCCGGGCGAGTCGGCCCGGCCCGCGCTGGACGGGGTGAGCCTCAGCCTGCCCATGGGCCGGATCATCGCGCTGGTCGGCGAGAACGGTTCGGGCAAGACGACCCTGGTCAAGCTGCTCGCGGGCCTGTACGCGCCGGACCGGGGCCGGGTGCTGTGGGACGGGGTCGACGCGGCGCGGGCGGACCGGCGGCTGCTGGCCGAGCGGGTGGCGATGGTGGCGCAGGACTTCAAACGGTGGCCGTTCACCGCGCGGGTGAACGTGGCGGTGGGCCGTTCCTCCGTGCCGCTGACCGAGGAGCGGCTGGCGGCGGCGGTCACGGAGGCCGGTGCCGAGGAGGTGGTCGCGGGTCTGCCGCGCGGTCTGGACACGCTGCTGGCCCGTAATTTCACCGGCGGCCACGAGCTGTCCGGGGGCCAGTGGCAGCGGCTCGGGATCGCGCGGGCCGCCTACCGGCGCGGCGACATCCTGATCGTGGACGAGCCGACGGCGGCGCTGGACGCGCGGGCCGAGCTGGCGGTGTTCGAGAAGATCCGGGCGCTGGCGGCCGGCGGGCAGACCGTCGTACTGATCACGCACCGGCTCGCCTCGGTCCGGCACGCCGATCTGGTGCATGTGCTGGAGCGGGGCCGGGTGGTGGAGTCCGGCACCCCGGACGAGCTGCTCGCGCGGGGCGGGGTCTACGCGGAGCTGTACGCGCTCCAGGCCGGGCAGTTCACGGCCGCCGTCCCGGCGCAGAAGCGCGGCTGAGTCTCAGTCCACGCCGTCGGCGCCGCGCAGGATCACCAGGAAGGTGTCGGTCGCCAGGTCCATCACGACCTCGGCGGGTACGCCTTCCTGCCGTCGCGCGTGCGCGAACTCCTCCGCGGGCCATGAGCCGCGCGGGCCGCCTGCGGGAAAGCGTTCGAGCACGGTCCGCCCGTTCACCATCTCGCACCTCCAGTCATGCGTCGTACTCAACGAAGTCAACGCGCTGGAGGGGGTGATCGCCTCGCCCGGTGACGGGACTGAGACATAGCCGACACCGGGTCACAGCCGAACGTGAGCGTCCGCTCACCAAAGGACAGCGGCGGGCGCGTTCGGTGCCCGGGCGGGCACGGAACGGCACCGGCCGGTCAGTGGTCGTACTCGTCGCTCAGTGCTCGTACTCGTCGCTCGTGTTAGTCGTTCAGTGCTCGTACTCGTCGTGCAGGCGGAGCCGGTCGCTGCCGTGCGGGTGTCGGCCGAGCGCGGTGAGGTCGAGCAGCCCGGAGAGGGTGCCGAGGCCGTCGAGGGCGTCGTCGTACACCGAGTAGGTGTGGAAGACGCGGTCGCCGTCGCGCAGGAAGCAGCTCAAGCCGGGGCGTTCGGCGGGGGCGCCGTCGCGGTCCACGGTGGCCTCGAAGTCGCGGTTGAAGTCGCTGTGGCAGGAGGAGTACCAGGGCACGGTCCAGCCCATCCGCGCCTTGAAGGGCAGCAGGCGGGTGAACGGCGCGAGCGAGACGGCCGCGAAGGCGGTGTCGCGGGCCCGGAGGTGGGCGAGGTGGCCGAGCTGGTCGAGGAAGGCCGCGCAGCAGGGGCAGCCCGTTTCCTGCTCGGGCGCGAACATGAAGTGGTGGACGACGAGTTGGGCGCGGTCCCCGAAGAGGTCGAGGAGGGTGGCCTTGCCGTCGCCGCCCTCGAGGACGTACTCGGTGCCGACCTCCACCATGGGCAGCCGCCGTCGTTCGGCGCCGAGCGCGGCCCGCGCCCGCTCGACGGTCTCCTCCTTGCGCCGTAACTCCTCGCGCGCCGCCCGCCACCGCTCGCGCGTGACGATCTCCGGAAGCGACATGAGCCCTCCTGTCCGACGGTCCGTTCGGGGTGCTGACCGTGGACGGGGGCACAACTCATCGGCGTACGGCGGACTTTTTTCCGGCGTGGGCTACGCGGCCGTGCGGAGCCCGCTCCAGTCCCGGCCCCCGGCCTCCAGTTCCCGCAGCGCGGACTGGAGTTGGCCGGTGTGCCGGGGGGTGAGGCGGCCGGTGTCGTCCAGGTGGACGGCGCAGGCCGTGGTGGTGTCCACGAGCCGTTCCAGTACGGCGGCCACCTGGTCGGTGCCCCGGGTGTGCCGGGCCAGGGTGGGCAGTTCGGCGGCGGAGACGGCGATGGCGGTACGGGCCTCGGCTAGCGTGCGGTACGCCTCGCGGCGCAGCGCCCAGCGTTCGGTGTGGTCGCCGGTCTCGGCGAGGACGTGCACGAGGTAGGCGTGCGCGGCGCCCCCGGCGGCGGAGAGCCGGGCCCGGACCCCGGCGCCGTGCCGGCCCGGCATCGGCAGGTGGCCGACGATCAGGACGAGCGCGCAGGCCACCAGTGTCTCGGCGATCCGGCCGACGCATGCCTGCGGCTCCCCGCCGACCATGATCAGGGCCAGTACGAGCACGGTGACGACGGCGGTCAGCGCGGCGAAGTGCCGGGTGGAGACGGGCAGCAGCGCGCCGCACACCGTGACCAGCACGATCAGTCCGGCCGGGTTGGGCAGCAGCGCGGCCAGAGCGGCGAATACCAGCGCGCCGAGCACGGTCCCGGCGGCCCGGCACAGCACACGGGAGACCAGCGGGCCGAGGTCGGGCTTGACGAGGAAGACGGCGGTGAGCGGCAGCCAGTACCAGTGCGGGTGGCTGCCGTACCAGCCGGTGTGGTGCAGGGCCTGGGCGATGCCGGCTCCGGCGCCGAAGCAGAGGGCGACGCGCAGCCCGTATTCGCGGCCCGCCGTGCCGAACACGGCCCGCAGCGCGCCGCGTACTCCGCCGCGCCGGCCGAGGGTGAGGTGGCGGGCGCTTCCGGCGCGGTCGAACGCCTCGGCGGCGCGCAGCAGGGCGTCGTCGAGGGCGCGCAGGGCGGGCGCGGCGCGGGTGGGGGCGGGCAGGGGCCCTGCGGCGGCGTTGTCCCGGACGGCGGCGGCGAGCCGCCGGGGGCCCGCCGAGGCCCGTGCGGAGAGCGGTTCGCCGGCCCAGGCGAGGGCGGTGGCGGCCTCGGCCAGGGGGAGCGCGGCACGGTACTGGGCGTGCAGGCGCCGTTCGGCGGCGGAGGCCGCGTGGCGGCGCAGCCGGGGTCCGGCGAGGGCGTCCTGCGCGTGGTCGAGGGCGGCGGTGAGCGCGGCCCGGCGGGCGGGCGCGGTGTCGCCGCCGGCCGCGTCGAGCAGGGCGGCGACGGCGTCGTACACGTCGGCCACCGCCTGGCGTTCGCCGTCGAAGCGGAAGTCTCCCGCGAGTGAGCCGGGGGTGGGCAGCGCGAGGCGGAGCAGGAGCAGCCAGAGCGCTCCGGCGAGGAAGGCGAGGGCTCCCTGCCAGGCGGGCGGTCCGGCGGGGGTGCCGGCGCCGACGGCGGCGGTGACGAGGAGCTGGGTGCCTGCCGCGGAGGCGACGGGGCCGATGACGCTGATCGAGCCGGCGGCCAGGCCGAGCACGGCCAGCGCGAGGGTGAGCGGTACGGCGGACAGGTGCTGTCCGCCGTAGGTGCCCGCGAGCAGGGCGAGGGCGCCGGCCAGGGCGGGGGCGCCGAGCCGTCCGACGGAGGCCCGGCGGCCGCCGGGGCGGTCGTTGATCCCGGCGAGCATGGCGCCGATCGCGGCGAGGACGCCCTCGGCGGTGAGTCCGGTGAAGACCCCGGCGAGCAGCAGCGGTCCGGCGGCGAGGGTGCCCCGGACCACCGCGCTCCAGGGCACTGGGCCGCGCTGGGCGCGGAAGGCGTGGGCGAGCCAGGGCGGAAGTGACCGGACGGCGGGGCGCGACACGGGGCTCCTGTTCGTACGAGGGCGGGGGCCTTCGGACGACGGTGGCCGAGTGGTGGGGTCACTCCAGGGTAGAGCGTGGCGCGCTGGTGGACACGACGCCGAGGTTTCGGGGAGGTGAAAGCTGCCGGGTCAGGGCCACGACGGCGTGAGCAGGATCTCCTCGCTGCGCGTTAATGGGATGCGCGGCAGCGCCTGGGCGCCGAATGATGGGCCGGTTGTCCGTCCATGTCCGTCAGCGCTTCCAGGGAGCCGCCATGATCCGCCGTGTCACCGTGCCCGGTCTCTTCCCGCCGCCGACCTACTCCCACGCCTCCGTCGTGGAGGCGGGCACCCGGCTCGCGTTCCTCGCGGGCGCGGTCCCGCTGGACGAGCGGGGCGAACTGGTCGGGCCGGGCGATCCGGTGCGCCAGGCGGAGCAGGTGATCGCCAACCTGCGGGAGCAGCTGCGGGCGGTGGGCAGCGATCTGGAGCACGTCCTGGTGACCGAGGTGTATGTGGTGAGCGACCAGCCCTCGGTGCTCTCGTCCGTGTGGGAGGTGGTGGAGGCGTCCGGCCTGAGCAAGGGCCCGCACTCCTCCACCCTGCTCGGCGTCGCCTGCCTCGGCTACACCGGCCAGCTGGTGGAGATCACGGCCACGGCCACGATTCCGGAGGAGGGCCGGTGACGGTACTGCTGCGCCGGGCCGCCCCGGCGGACGCCCCCGCCACGGCCGATGTCTGGCTGCGCTCCTTCGCCGCCGCCCTGCCCACGGTCGTCCGCCCGCGCTCGGACGACGAGGTACGCGCCTACATCCGGGACGTGGTGATCCCGCTGCGCGAGACGTGGGTGGCCGAGGCGGAAGAGGGCGCGGTCGTCGGCATGATGGTGCTGGACGGGGGCCTGCTGTCCCAGCTCTACCTGGACCCCGCCCATCGCGGGCGCGGCCTCGGCGACCGGTTCGTCGCGCTGGCCAAGGAGCGCGTGCCGGGTGGGCTGACGCTGTGGACGTTCCAGGTGAACGAGTCCGCGCACCGCTTCTACGAGCGCCACGGCTTCGTGGCCGTGGAGCGCACCGACGGCCGCGACAACGAGGAACGGGAGCCGGACGTGCGGTACGTCTGGCAGCCCCGCTAACGCAGGCCCGCCGCCTGCGCCGCCGTGCCCAGGGTCTCGCGGAGCATCTCCGGGGTGAGGCGGCCGGTGAAGGTGTTGCGCTGGCTGACGTGGAAGCAGCCGTAGAGGTCGAGGCCGCCTTCGAGGGGGACGTGGGTGCCGTGGGCGAAGGCGGGGCGGGGCCGGGGGACGGTCCAGCCCGCCTCGGTGAGCGCGGGCAGGGCGGCCTGCCAGCCGAAGGCGCCGAGCACGACGACGGCCCGCAGTGTCGGCCGCAGCAGCTTGAGCTCCTGCACCAGCCAGGGCCGGCAGGTGTCGCGCTCGCCGGGCGTGGGCTTGTTGGCGGGCGGCGCGCAGTGCACGGGGGCGGTGACCCGGACTCCATACAGTTCCAGCCCGTCGTCGATGCCGGCCGAGGTCGGCTGGGAGGCGAGGCCCAGGTCGTAGAGGGCCTGGTAGAGCACGTCTCCGGAGCGGTCGCCGGTGAACATGCGGCCCGTGCGGTTGCCGCCGTGCGCGGCGGGGGCCAGCCCGATGATCGCCAGGCGGGCGTCGGCGGGGCCGAAGCCTGGCACCGGGCGCCCCCAGTACGTCCAGTCGGCGAACGCGGCCCGCTTGGTACGGGCCACCTCCTCGCGCCACTCCACCAGGCGCGGGCAGGCCCGGCACTCGGTCAGGCGCCGGTCCAGCCGGGCGAGGGCGCTGTCGTCCATGCCGTTCACGGTAGACCGGCCGGGCTGGGCCCGGTCAGGTGAACGCCGCGCCCAGCGCGACGAACCCGCAGATCAGCACCGCCAGCACGGCCAGCAGCGGCCACACGAAGCGCAGATACTTGTCGTAGCCCACCTTGGCGAGAGCCACACCGCCCATGACGACGGCGGTGGTCGGCACCCAGAGGTTCATCCAGCCGCTGGACGCCTGCCAGGCGGTGACGGCGACCGCGCGGGACACCCCGGCGAAGTCGGCGAGCGGGGCGAGGATCGGCATGGCGAGCGTGGCGTGACCCGAGGTGGAGGGGATCAGAAAGGCCAGCGGCAGGTTCACCACGAACACGATGACCGCGAAGACACCGGACGAGGTGCCCTTCACCACGCCCTCGATGGAGTGCAGCACGGTGTCGGTGATCTTCGAGTTGTTCATGATCACGGTGACGCCTCGGGCCAGCACGATGACCAGCGCGGGCGAGATGAAGTCGGCCGCGCCCCGCACGATCGTGGAGCTGAGCCGCTGCTCCCCCATCCGCGCCACCACCCCGACCAGTACGGCCGCGCAGATGAAGAGCGCGGCGAGCTCGGGGAAGGACCAGTCCAGCTCGAAGCCGTACGGGGTGGCGTCCGCGTTCCCGGTGAGCGCGGACGCCCAGGGCACCACCGAGAAGATCATGAACGCGAAGACCAGGACCATCGTGGCCAGCACCGCCCGGTGCAGCCCGGTCAGCTCCGGTTCCGCGTCCGGTGCCTCGGTGGCGTGCTCGCGGTCGCCGGGCAGGAACCCGGTGAGGGAGCGCGCCGGGTCGCGTCGTACCCGCCGGGCGTACCGGATGACGTAGGCGACCGTCACGGCCGTGAGCACCACCCACATCACGAAGCGCAGCGCGATGCCGTCGCCGAGGGAGATGTCGGCCGCCGAGGAGGCCACCCCGGTGGCGAACGGGTTCACCGTCGAGCACATCACCCCGACGCCCGCGCCGAGGATGATCGCGCCGACGGCCACCATCCGGTCGTAGCCGAGGGCGAGCATCAGCGGCACGATCAGACCGTAGAAGCCGAGGGTCTCCTCGGCGAAGCCCTCCACGGTGCCGAGCACCGAGAAGACCACCATGATCCCGGCGATCAGCAGCGCCCCGCGCTCCCGCAGCCGGTGGGCGAGCCGGGCGATGCCCCGGTCCAGCGCGCCGGTGGCGAACACGACGGTGATGAACGCGCCGATGGCCAGCACGAACAGGAACACCCCCGCCGCGCCGTACAACTCCCCCGCCAGAAGGGGCCCCACCAGACCGGTCTTCGGGTCGCGGAGGCCGTACAGCCCGTTGACCGGCGAGAGGAAGAGGTCGTTCAGCCGGTCGACGAAGGACTCCCCCGAGGAGACACGGTGGTACGTCCCCTGCACGGGGGCGCCGGACGCGTCCCGGTCGTACTGCCCCGGCGGGATGAGGAAGGCGAGCAGCCAGATGGCGATCGTCACGACGGCGAGCACGGTCAGCGCGCTGGGGAAGGTGAACGTCCGCCGGTGCCGGGGCGGCTCCTCGGCCTCGACCTCCGTCGTCATGTCCCCTCCTCGCTCCCGGCCGACCTCGGCAACAGCCTCCGGCGCGGGGGGTCCGGCCGCATCCGGGGTGGGGCGTGGGAGTGGTGCGAGAACGCGTCCCGGCCGGGTGCGGCCGAGCGTTAAGGTCGGCAGCATGGCACTCGCTTCACAGGACGCGG
The DNA here is from genome assembly GCF_044541565.1 of Streptomyces sp. NPDC085596. Taxonomy (NCBI): domain Bacteria; kingdom Bacillati; phylum Actinomycetota; class Actinomycetes; order Kitasatosporales; family Streptomycetaceae; genus Streptomyces; species Streptomyces sp. NPDC085596. The sequence goes on from NZ_JBITTC010000001.1 coordinate 209,720, forward strand.
ACAGCGACGACACCCGCGGCTCCGGCGCCCCGCAGGGACCGGCGCCCGACCCCGACACCGCCGCCGCGGTGGCCGCCGCCGAGGCCGCCGGGCTCGGCGCCGGGGAGACGGTGCGGATCGACAGCTGGGTCTGGGCCGTGCGTCTGGTCAAGACGCGTTCGCTGGGTGCCACCGCGTGCCGGGGCGGCCATGTCCATGTGAACGGTGAGCGGGTGAAGCCCGCGTACTCCGTGCGGGTCGGCGACGAGGTGCGGCTGCGACACGAGGGCCGGGAGCGTGTCGTGATCGTCAAGCGGCTGATCCGCAAACGGGTCGGCGCCCCGGTGGCCGCGCAGTGCTACATCGACAATTCGCCTCCTCCCCCGCCCCGCCAGGCGGTGGCCCCCGTCGGAATCCGCGACCGGGGCACCGGCCGCCCCACCAAGCGGGACCGCCGCGAACTGGAACGTCTGCGGGGCCTGGGCGCCCCTGACGCCCCCGGCACTCCCGACGCCCCTGACACCGGCAGGCGTCGGCCGGGCCGCTGAGCCACCTGTGTCCGGTCACCCGGACACAGGCCAGCACCTTCCCGCTCTCTCCCCTCAGCCCTCCGGCACCGCCCGCACCCACATCCCGTCGTCGGTCAGCTCGGCGTCCACTCTCAGCCCCACCTCCCTGAGCGCCACCTCGAACTGTTCCTTCGTCAGGGGCCGGCTCCGGAAGGTCTGGGTCCAGCGGGCGTCGGGGAACGTGTACTCGGCCCGGACCGAGTTCACCCCGTCGCCCACCGGCTCCACCGAGGCGATCCGGACGGTGAAGCCCCGGGGGTCGACGCGTTCCCGCGGAACGCTCTCGTGGTAGTCCGCCCCCTCCCGCTGGATGAGCACGCGGCCGTCCGGGGCCACATGCCGGGCGCAGGCGTCGAGCAGGGCGTGACGCAGCCGCGGGTCGGCGGTGTGAACCAGGAACGAGCCGAGCAGGACCACGTCGAACCGCTCACCCAGGTCCAGTTCCTCGATCGGCGTGCGTATGGTGCGCTCCGCCCCGCGCACCCGCTCCAGCATCTCGGCGGACTCGTCCACCGCCGTCACCCTGAAGCCGCGCTCCAGCAGTGCGTGGGTGATCCGGCCCGCGCCGCTGCCCAGCTCCAGGATGTGCGCCCCGGCGGGCACCGCCGCGGCGATGACATCCGGTTCGTCGCCCGGTGGGAAGCGGGTGTACAGCTCGACCGCACAACCGTCCGGGGTGATCGCTCCGGGTCCCGTGCCCTGATGTCCTTCACGCATCTCGACTGTCATGCCGGAACAACGGACGATCTTCGCTCAGCCGTTCCCGTCCCGCCGCGATCCACTCGTTCGAGTCAATTCACACCGTCTCGGGAACCGGAGTACGTTGCAGTGAGGAGTGGTGATCGAATGCGTACCGGCAGTGAACCGGCGACCGCGCGCAGTGCGCTGCGAGCGCGGTTGTGGCTGAGCGTGTGGGGGTTCGCCTGGACAGTCTTCGGCACCGTGGCCTTCGCCCTCGTCGGACGGCCCGGCTGGGCGACCGCCTGCGCCGTGCTGTGGCTGGTGGTCACCACCGACCTGGTCCTGGTCCTCCGGCATCTGCGGCAGGGCCCGCACTACCAGCCGGGCCGCGACGTACCCCCGTACGAACCCGTGCACGACGAGCTGCCGGCCCGGCCGAGGCGGCGGCGCGGGCTGCCCCGCCTGCCGGCGCCCCGACACCACCACCCGTGAGCCCTTAAAAGGGGCTCAGGAGTCGAAGCGGGCCGCCCGCAGATAGTCCGGGTTGGGGTCGAGCGCGGCGGCCAGCCGGAAGTGGCGTCTGGCCTGACCGGGCCTGCCCTGGCGCTCATAGGTGCGGCCCAGCGCGAAGTGGGCGAAGGCGTTGTCCGGCTCGCGCTCCAGCACCACGGTGAACTCGAGTTCGGCGGGCCGCAGTTGCGCGGCGGCGAAGAACGCGCGGGCCCGCAGCAGCCGGGCGGCGGTGTTCTCGGGGTGGGCGGCGATCACTTCGTCGAGCAGCTTCACCGCGCCCCCGGGGTCCCGCGCGTCGAGCAGCTGCTCGGCGGCGCGGAAGTCGATGACATCCGTCTCCGGAGTACGTCCGGCGGAACCATTGATCTCGGGCACGGCGAAGTCCTTCCCTCACTGGACCCTTCCAACGCCTCGGAACGGAGCGGCTATTCCGCGCCACCGCTCCGTGCGGCCGCGAGCCGCGTCAGCTCGGCCCAGACCTCCGCGACCCGCTTCTCCAGCGCGTCCAGCGGCACGTCGTTGTCGATCACGATGTCGGCGATCTCGCGGCGCTGCCCGCGGCTCGCCTGGGCGGCCATGCGGGCGCGGGCGTCGTCGTCCGTCATCCCGCGCAGCCGGACCAGCCGGTCGAGCTGCGTCTCGGGGCTCGCGTCCACGACGACGACGAGGTCGTACAGCGGCGCCAGCCCGTTCTCGGTGAGGAGCGGTACGTCGTGGAGGACTACGGCGTCGGCGCTCGCGGCGCTCTCCAGCTCGCGGGACCGGTCGCCCACCAGGGGATGCACGATCGAGTTGAGGACGGCCAGCTTCTCGGGGTCGGCGAAGACGATGGAGCCGAGCCGGGGCCGGTCCAGCGAGCCGTCCCCGGTCAGGATCTCCGGCCCGAACGCCTCCACCACGGCCGCCAGCCCCGGCGTTCCGGGCGCCACGACCTCCCGCGCGATCCGGTCCGCGTCGACCAGCACGGCGCCGTGCTCCACGAGCAGCCGTGACACCTCACTCTTGCCGGCCCCGATACCGCCGGTCAGCCCCACTTTCAACATGCCGGGCAGCCTAGACCCTCCCGCCAGGAGACCTACGCCTCGCCCTCCCGCTCCGCGAGGAACCGCTCGAACTCGCGGCCGATCTCGTCGGCGGAGGGGATCTCGACCGGCTCGGCGAGCATGTTGCCCCGGGTCTCCGCTCCGGCCGCCGCGTCGTACTGGTGCTCAAGGCCCTGGATGAGCGAGGTCAGTTCCTCGTCGCCCTCACGGATCTGCCGGTCGATCTCCGTCTGCGTGCGGTGGGCCTCGGTGCGCAGGCCGTGGGCGACGCCGGGCAGCACGAGGCCGGTGGCGGCGGTGATCGCCTCCAGCACGGTCAGTGCCGCGTCCGGGTAGGCGGACCGGGCGAGGTAGTGCGGGACGTGCGCGGCGACACCGAGGACGTCGTGCCCGGCCTCGGTGAGCCGGTACTCCAGCAGTGCGGCGGCACTGCCCGGCACCTGGGCCTCCTCGAAGGGGCTGCGGTGGCCGGGGACCAGGTCGACGCGGTTGCCGTGCGGGGTGAGGCCCACGGGGCGGGTGTGCGGCACGCCCATGGGAATGCCGTGGAAGTTGACGGACAGGCGGACACCGAGCCGCTCGACGATCTGCCGCACGGCGAGCGCGAACCGCTCCCACTCCACGTCCGGTTCGGGTCCGGACAGCACCAGGAAGGGGGCGCCGGTGGCGTCCTGGACGAGGCGGACCTCGATGGCCGGCACCTCGTAGGCGGTCCAGCTGTCCCGCTGGAAGGTGAGGAGCGGGCGGCGGGCCCGGTAGTCGACCAGCCGGTCGTGGTCGAAGCGGGCCACGACCTGGTGCGGCAGCGTGTCGAGGACGCGCTCGACGATCTGGTCGCCCGTCTCCCCCGCGTCGATGTATCCGTCGAAGTGGTAGAGCATGACCAGCCCGGCCGACTCCTGGGCCAACGCCATGTCGACCACGGCCAGCCCCTTCGGCTCCCAAGCGAACAAACCCTGCGGATCAACCACGATGACCGCCCCTCCTAGTGTCCAAATCTCCCAACACCAGAGGACCGCAGGGCATTCCCAAGATCATCAAAACAGGGCCGGCACCAACTCCCTGAAGGGGCGCGGGGAACTGCGCGCTCAGCCCCCACGGGCCGGCACCCGACAACGCACCCGAAAAACGCCTGAGGGACCCGCACCCCGAAAGGTACGAGTCCCTCAGCCTTACTACCGGCTAAACCTCAGCGGTTGGGGGTGCCCCCTCTGGGGGAGTTCAGCTCTGGCCGCCCGCCAGCTTCTCGCGCAGCGCGGCAAGCGCCTCGTCCGAAGCAAGGGCACCGGAGGTGTCCGCACCCTCGGAGGAGTACGAACCGCCGCCACCACCGGACGCGGCCGGAGCCGCACCCGCGGTGTCGACACCCTCGGCAGCGGCCTTCTCGTCCGCCTCGCGGGACTTGATGACCTGGGCCTGGTGCTGCTCGAAGCGCTGCTGCGCCTCGGCGTACTGGCCCTCCCACGCCTCGCGCTGGGTCTCGTAGCCCTCGAGCCAGTCGTTGGTCTCGGGGTCGAAGCCCTCGGGGTAGATGTAGTTGCCCTGGTCGTCGTAGGACGCGGCCATGCCGTACAGGGTCGGGTCGAACTCGACCGAGGCCGGGTCGGCGCCGAACGCCTCGTTGGCCTGCTTCAGCGAGAGGCTGATGCGGCGACGCTCGAGGTCGATGTCGATGACCTTGACGAAGATCTCGTCGTTGACCTGGACGACCTGCTCCGGGATCTCCACGTGGCGCTCGGCCAGCTCGGAGATGTGGACCAGACCCTCGATGCCCTCGTCCACGCGGACGAACGCACCGAACGGAACGAGCTTGGTGACCTTACCCGGGACGACCTGACCGATCTGGTGCGTACGGGCGAACTGCTGCCACGGGTCCTCCTGGGTCGCCTTCAGCGACAGGGAGACGCGCTCGCGGTCCATGTCCACGTCGAGGACCTCGACGGTGACTTCCTGGCCGACCTCGACAACCTCGGACGGGTGGTCGATGTGCTTCCAGGACAGCTCGGAGACGTGCACGAGACCGTCGACGCCACCCAGGTCCACGAAGGCACCGAAGTTGACGATCGAGGAAACGACGCCGGAGCGGACCTGACCCTTCTGCAGGGTGGTGAGGAACGTCTGGCGGACCTCGGACTGGGTCTGCTCGAGCCAGGCACGGCGGGACAGGACCACGTTGTTGCGGTTCTTGTCCAGCTCGATGATCTTGGCCTCGAGCTCCTTGCCCACGTAGGGCTGGAGGTCGCGGACACGACGCATCTCGACGAGCGACGCCGGGAGGAAGCCACGGAGGCCGATGTCGAGGATGAGACCACCCTTGACGACCTCGATGACGGTACCGGTGACGATGCCGTCTTCTTCCTTGATCTTCTCGATGGTGCCCCAGGCACGCTCGTACTGAGCGCGCTTCTTCGAGAGGATCAGGCGGCCTTCCTTGTCCTCCTTCTGGAGAACCAGGGCCTCGATCTCGTCGCCGACCTTGACGACCTCGTTCGGGTCGACGTCGTGCTTGATCGAGAGCTCGCGGCTCGGGATGACGCCTTCGGTCTTGTAACCGATGTCGAGGAGAACCTCGTCCCGGTCAACCTTGACGATGACACCGTCAACGATGTCGCCGTCGTTGAAGTACTTGATCGTCTCGTCGATCGCCGCGAGGAACGCGTCCGCGTCGCCGATGTCGTTGACCGCAACCTGCGGGGTGGTGGCGGTGGTCTCGGTGCTGCTCGTCATGTGGGAAAGGGCTCCGGTGCGGACATTGAAGTCGTAGGTACTGCTTACGCCGGGAGCCCGTTTCGCTCTGCAGAAGCCGGACAGCCAAGGAAGCGCCACTTGAACACCGGGTGCCCGGTGGCGCCTCGAAAACCGAGGGATACATACAGATGCGAGCGCGACCTGCTACGTCTGAGGTGCGCAGGCCCGCAGCGCAACTTGTAGCATACGGGGGCAGCCGGGCAGGGTCAATGCGCGAAGGCGCACAGCGCGGACGGATCACCGCATACCCGGCAAAGGAATCGTCCCAACTGGGCACGCGTGACCGTGCGATCCCTTCCGTGACACTCGTCCGGGAGGCCGGTTGGACGGAAGAGTACGACGAGGGAGCCGATCATCCAAGAGCCTGAAGGGCACGACCCGGAGGGGTCCGGGCCGGAAGCCACCCGGCGTGACGCGGGGGTCGCGGAGAGCAGCAGCGCCAACCGGGGCTGGTGGGACCGCAACGCGGACGAGTACCAGGTCGAGCACGGCACCTTCCTCGGTGACGACCGCTTCGTGTGGGGCCCGGAGGGCCTGGACGAGGTGGAGGCCGAGCTGCTCGGTCCGGCGGAGGAGCTGAAGGGCCGGGACGTGCTGGAGATCGGCGCGGGCGCGGCGCAGTGCGCGCGCTGGCTGGCCGCCCAGGGCGCCCGCCCGGTCGCGCTCGACCTCTCCCACCGGCAGCTCCAGCACGCGCTGCGCATCGGCGCGGCGTTCCCGCTGGTGTGCGCCGACGCGGGGGCGCTGCCCTTCGCGGACGCCTCCTTCGACGTGGTGTGCTCGGCGTACGGCGCGCTGCCGTTCGTGGCCGATCCCCGGCTGGTGCTGCGTGAGGTGCGCCGGGTACTGCGGCCGGGCGGCCGGCTGGTGTTCTCGGTGACGCATCCGATCCGCTGGGCGTTCCCGGACGAGCCGGGCCCGGAGGGTCTTTCGGTGGCGGCGTCCTACTTCGACCGCACTCCCTATGTGGAGCAGGACGAGGATGGGCGCGCCGTCTATGTGGAGCACCACCGCACGATCGGTGACCGGGTGCGGGACATCGCGGCCTCCGGTTTCCGGCTGGTGGACCTGGTGGAGCCGGAGTGGCCGGCCTGGAACACCTCCGAGTGGGGCGGCTGGTCCCCGCTGCGCGGCAACCTGATCCCCGGTACCGCGATCTTCGTCTGCGAACGGGACTGAGACCTCCGCAGTCAGGGCGGCGTACGACACTGGGGGCGTGATCCGTGACGACGCCCTCGCCGTGCTGCCCGTGCGCTCCGCCCTGCCCGACCTGACCGCCGCGCTGGACGGGGACGGTGCGGCGGGCGCCGCCGTATTGGTGGCGCCGCCCGGCACCGGCAAGACGACGCTGGTGCCGCTGGTGCTGGCCGGGCTGGTCGGCGGGGGTCCCGCGCGGCGGGTCGTGGTGGCCGAGCCCCGGCGGATCGCGGCGCGGGCCGCCGCCCGGCGGATGGCGTGGCTGCTGGGCGAGAAGCCCGGCGTCAGCGTCGGCCACACTGTGCGCGGCGAACGTGTGGTGGGACCCCATACACGCGTGGAGGTCGTGACCACCGGTGTCCTCCTTCAGCGGCTCCAGCGGGACCAGGAGCTGGCGGGCACGGATGTGGTGGTGCTCGACGAGTGCCACGAGCGCCATCTCGACGCGGACACGGCGGCCGCCTTCCTCTGGGACGTACGGCAGACCCTCCGGCCCGAGCTGCGGCTGGTGGCTGCCTCCGCGACCACCGACGCGCAGGGCTGGTCCCGGCTGCTCGGCGGTGCGCCGGTGGTGGAGGCGGCCGGGGTGTCGCATCCCGTGGACGTGGTGTGGGCGCCGCCGACGCGTCCGGTACGGCCGCCGCACGGGATGCGGGTGGACCCGGAGCTGCTCGCGCATGTGGCCTCGGTGGTGCGGCGGGCGCTGGCCGAGCGGACCGGTGACGTGCTGTGCTTCCTGCCCGGTGTGGGCGAGATCGCCCGCGTGGCCGGACAGTTGGGGCAGCTGCCGGGGGTCGATGTGCTCCAGGTGCACGGCCGGGCCCCGGCCGCCGTGCAGGACGCGGTGCTCTCCCCCGGCGAACGGCGCCGCGTGGTCCTGGCGACCTCGGTGGCCGAGTCCTCCCTGACGGTGCCGGGGGTCCGCGTCGTGGTCGACTCCGGCCTGGCGCGGGAGCCGCGCGTGGACCACGCGCGCGGACTGAGCGGCCTGGCGACGGTACGGGCGTCCCGCGCGGCCGGCGCCCAGCGCGCGGGCCGGGCCGGGCGGGAGGCGCCCGGCGCGGTGTACCGGTGCTGGGCCCAGGCCGAGGACACCCGCCTGCCCGCCTTCCCGGCCCCGGAGATCAAGGTCGCCGACCTGACGGCCTTCGCCCTCCAGGCCGCCTGCTGGGGCGACCCGGACGCCACGGGCCTGGCCCTGCTGGACGCCCCGCCCGCCGGGGCGATGGCGGCGGCGCGGGAGATCCTGACGGCGGTGGGCGCGGTCGACCCGTCCGGCCGGGCCACGCGACGGGGCACCCGGCTGTCCCGCCTCGGCCTCCACCCGCGCCTGGGCCGCGCCCTCCTGGACTCCCCCGACGCCGGCGCGGAAACGGTCGCCCTTCTCTCGGAGGAGGTTCCGCGTGAATACGGGGACGACCTCGCCGCCGCTCTGCGCCGGGCTCGCCGGGGCGGCGACGCGTACGCGGGCCGGTGGGCGGCGGAGGTGCGGCGGTTGCGGGGGGTGTCGGGCGGCGACGCCCGCCCGGCCGCGTCCGGCACCCGCGCCCCGGCCCCGGCCGGGCGTGACCTCGGTCCCGGCGACGACGTCACCGTGGGCCGGGTCGCCGCCCTCGCCTTCCCCGAGCGGGTGGCCCGGCTGGACGGGGGCTCGTATCTGATGGTGTCCGGGACACGGGTCGAGCTGACGGAGGGGTCGGCGCTGCGGGGCGTGCCGTGGATCGTGGTGGCGGTGGCGGACCGGCCGGTGGGGAAGGGGCACGGGCGGGTGCGGCTCGGGGCCGCGGTGCGGGAGGACGTGGCGCGGGCCGCCGCCGCCTCGTTGCTGACGGAGCGGGACGAGGTGCGCTGGGCGGACGGCGATGTCGTGGCGCGGCGGGTCGAGCGGCTGGGGGCGGTGGAGCTGGCGGTACGGCCGCCGGCGGACGCCGACCCGGAGTTGGTGCGCGCGGCCCTGCTCGATGGTCTGACCCGGGACGGTCTGGGTCTGCTGCGGTGGTCGGAGCAGGCTCAAGTGCTGCGGCAGCGGCTGGCGTTCCTGCGGGCGCGGCTCGGGGAGCCGTGGCCGGACGTGTCGGACGAGGCGCTGCTCGCCCGCGTGGACGCCTGGCTGGAGCCGGAGTTGGGCCGGGCCCGGCGCCGGGCGGACCTGGGGCGGATCGACGCCGGGCAGGCGCTCGCGCGGCTGTTGCCGTGGGCGGGCGGGGAGGCGGCCCGGCTGGAGGAGCTGGCGCCGGAGCGGATCACCGTACCGAGCGGGTCGCGGGTCCGGGTCGACTACGCGGACCCCGAACGGCCGGTGCTGGCGGTGAAGTTGCAGGAGATGTTCGGTCTGCGGCAGACCCCGGAGGTGGCCGGGGTGCCGCTGCTGGTGCATCTGCTGTCGCCCGCCGGGCGGCCCGCCGCCGTGACGGCGGACCTCGCCTCGTTCTGGCGGGACGGCTACCGGGCGGTCCGGGCCGAGCTGCGCGGCCGGTACCCGAAGCACCCCTGGCCCGAGGACCCGGCCACCGCCGAGCCGACCCGCCACACGACGGCCCGGCTGAAGCGGTGAGGATCCTCCCTCAGGAGCTGGCCGACGGTGACGGGCTCGCGGAGGCGGTCTCGCCGGCCGCGACCTTCAGCTCGACGATGACGGCTCCGCCGCCCGGCGTGGTGACGCGGAGCAGATACGTGCCGCTGAAGAGGTCCGCGTACAGCTTGGGCAGCGTCAGCGTGCCCTTGGCGTCCGTGGTGAGCCCGGTGAGGGTGCGGACGGGCTGCCCGTTCGCGTCCTTGAAGTAGGGCCCGGCGATGTTCTCGGCGGGGTCGTCGGCGGACTTGACCAGGGTGGCGGTGGCGCCGACCTTGGCAGCCGGAGCGCCCTTGTACGTCGCCTTCACCTGGACCTGCTCCGCGAACTCGCCGCCCGGCGCGCAGGTCAGCGCGGTGTCGGCGGTGCGGACCAGCTTGTCGGCGGGGCGCGGGGTGACGGTGGCCGTGTAGTCGACGCCCTTGATCTGGCGGCCAGCGACGGTGCTGGTGATCTTGAAGGTGCCGGCCTTCTCCCCCGCCAGGAGTTCCGGCGCGAGGGCGACGCCCTTGGCGTCGGTGGCGATGGCGGCCACCTTCTCGCCGCCGGTGAAGGTGGCGTCGGTGTCGCCGGTGATGGTGAACCGCACCCGCACCTTGGCCACGGACTTGCCGTTCTTAGTCACCGCGCGGGCGCCGATCCGCCGGTCGAAGGTGTCCCCGGCCGTGGCGGTCAGCTCGGTGCCGTCCAGGTCGGGGGAGACGAGGTGGTGCACGGTGTCGGACGGGGTGGGCGTACCGGCCGGCGGGGTCGGCTCGGGCGAGGGGCTGCCGGGCGTGGTGGGCTCCGGACTCGGGGTGCCCTTGGGCGGGTTGGCCGGCTTCGCGGGCTTGGCGGGCTTCGAGGGCTTCGGCCCGGCCGTGTGCGGAGCGGCGGGCGCGCTCGTACGCGGGAGGTCGTCGTCGCTGCGGTGCGCGGGCACGCCGCCGCTGCCGTCCGGGACGGAGTGGGTGCCCTTGCGGTAGTACTCCACCCAGTTCAGCACCAGGTCGAGGTAGTCGCTGGAGTTGTTGTAGCTGAGGATCGCCCGGTGCAGGTCGCGGTCCTGCGAGAGGTCCCAGCCGTTGCGGCACAGGTAGTGGCCCGCGGCGAGCGCGGCGTCGTAGACGTTGTTCGGGTCGGCCTTGTGGTCGCCGTTGCCGTCGCGGCCCGCCCAGGCCCAGGTGGACGGGATGAACTGCATGGGGCCGATGGCCTGGTCATAGGAGCTGTTGCCGTCGTAGGCACCGTGGTCGGTGTCCTTGATCAGGGCGAAGCCGTTGCCGTCGAGCTGGGGGCCGATGATCGGGCTGATCGTGGTGCCGTCGGCCGTCACGCGGCCGCCCCGGGCCTGGCCGGACTCCACCTTGCCTATGGCGGCGAGGAGTTGCCAGGGCAGGTTGCAGCCGGGCTTGGAGGCGCGGAGTTCGGCCTCGGCCTTCTTGTAGGCGTCGAGGACGGTCGCGGGGATGCCCGCCTCACCCTCGCCCCGGGAGACGGGTGTGCCGATGACCGCCGACGGGCTCGGGGCGGGGCTGTCCAGCGGCGGAAGGTCCGTGTAGTACGGGGAGTTGCCGGTGGCGTTGCCGTCGGCCGACGCCTCCGGGACGGGAGTGCTCTGGCCGGCGCTGGTCTGGAGGGGGTCGGGGGCCCCGGTCGCTCCCGGAGCCTGGGACGCGGAGAGAGCCGCGACCGCCAAAGCGGCCACCGCGGTCGTCGCCGCTCCCTTGCGCAGCCGCCTGCCGAAGTGCGCCGCCATAAAGTGAACCCCTCCCCTGGACGCCTCGGGCGTCTCTCTCCACCGGTCTCGTTCTGGTGTGACGGTCGACCTGGTGCCACGGTTGCTCTGTGTGCCGCACTTCGGTCTGTGTGCTGGGTCACCTGACCGTGTGCACGACAGTCGAGTCCCGGCCGACCCTACGACAACTCCCCTGTCCCGGGGCACCCGTCGCACGGCCGCTGTCCCCGACTTGGCCGACTCCGGTCGCTCGCCCGGCCGATGACGGCGGATCACGCATACTGGGCGCGCGATCACCGGCCCGGCTCGCGCCGGCCGTTCCGGGAGGACCCGTTGCCGTTCACACTCAGCCATGCCGCGGCCGTACTGCCCGCCATCCGCCGGGACGGCGGCGGGCGGGGTCCGGTGGTGCCCTCGGTGCTCGTCGCGGGCTCCTTCGCGCCCGATCTGACGTACTACGCGGCCAGCGTGCGCCCGGAGGCGATGGAGTTCGGGTCGGTCACCCACTCCCTCGCCGGTGTGTTCACCGTGGATGTGCTGATCTCCTGGACGCTGGTGGGGCTGTGGCTGCTGGTCCGGGAGCCGCTGGTGGCGCTGCTGCCCCGGCCCTGGCAGGGCCGGCCCGCCGCCCTGCTGCGCTGCGGGGCTCCCCGCGCGCGGCCACGGGCGGCCCTGGTGCTGTGGTGGTACGTCTCGGCGGTGCTCGGCGCGCTCACCCATGTGGTGTGGGACGCCTTCACCCACCACGACCGCTGGGGGACGGAGCTGGTCCCGGGGCTCGCCCGTAGCGCGGCCGGGATTCCGCTCTTCCAGTGGCTCCAGTACGGCACGTCGGCACTGGCCGCCATGGCCATCGCCGGGTTCCTGCTGCGCGCGCTGCGGGCGGCCCCGGCCGGGACGCCGGTGGGGGTGCCGCCGCTCTCGGTGCGGGACCGGTGCTGGGCGGTGGCCCTGCTCGGCGGCTGCGCGCTGGGCGCGGCGGTGCTGCGGGCGGTGCGCTGGTGGGCGTACTGGGGCGCGGTCGCCCGGCCCTGGGAGCTGGTGCCCACGGTGTGCTTCGGCGCGGGCGCCGGACTGCTGCTCGGGGTGGTGCTGTACGCGGGGGCGGTACGGGTGTGGCGTCCCGCCGGGGTGTCGGGCGCTACGGCCGCTTCCGGCGCGGAGTCCGCCGCGGAGCCGGTGCCGCGCCGTGTGGCGGTCGGCGCGGGCCGGCGGGAACGGGACGGTCGGTGAGGGAGGCCACGAACACGGTGAGCGTGTGGCGGGGGCGGGCCTTCGGCAGGTGGGTCAGCAGCAGCGCGAGATAGCCGCGCGCGAGGTCGGCCCAGGTGCGCCAGTCGGGGAGGCGGTGGGCCTGGGCGGCCAGGGCGCGTCCGGCGACCGCGCCCGCACCGCGGAGCCGGGTCCACGGGTGCGCGGGGTGGCGGGCGGCACTCGCGTCGGCCGCGACGACGGGCACCGCCGTCCTGGACGCGTCCGGTGCCGGCCCGGTGTCCGCCCGCTCCGTACTGCGGTGCCGCGGGGCGGGCCTCAGGCGGTGCAGCATGCGTATACCCATGCCCGCAGTCTCGCGGGTGGCGGGCCGGGGCTGCGTTCTGGCGGGGGCCACGTGAGTGAAACCCCGCAGGGAGGGCGTCCTCCCTGCGGGGTTTCCGGTGGCTCAGTGCGCGGCCGACTCCCAGTCCGGGCCGACGCCCACCGAGACGTCCAGCGGTGCCCGCAGGCTGACCGCGTTCGCCATCTCGCGGCGGACCAGCTCCTCCGTGGCCGCGCGCTCGCCGGGGGCGATCTCCAGCACGATTTCGTCGTGGACCTGGAGCAGCATGCGGGACTTCAGCGCCGCCTCGCGCAGCGCCCGGTCGACGTTGAGCATGGCGATCTTGACGATGTCGGCGGCCGTGCCCTGGATCGGGGCGTTCAGCGCCATCCGCTCGGCGGCCTCGCGGCGCTGGCGGTTGTCGCTGTTGAGGTCGGGCAGGTAGCGGCGGCGGCCGAAGAGGGTCGCCGTGTAGCCGGTCGCCCGCGCCTCGTCGACCGCGCGGCGCAGATAGTCCCGTACGCCGCCGAACCGCTCGAAGTAGGTGTCCATCAGGGCGCGGGCCTCGCCGGCGTCGATGTTCAGCTGCTGGGAGAGGCCGAAGGCGGACAGGCCGTAGGCGAGGCCGTAGGACATGGCCTTGATCTTGCGGCGCATCTCCGCGTCCACCGCGTCCCGGCCGACGGAGAACACCTGGGAGGCGACCGTGGTGTGCAGGTCCTCGCCGGAGGTGAACGCCTCGATGAGGCCCGCGTCCTCGGAGAGGTGGGCCATGACGCGCAGCTCGATCTGGCTGTAGTCGGCCGTCATCAGGGACTCGAAGCCCTCGCCGACCACGAAGCCCCGGCGGATCGCCCGGCCCTCGTCGGTGCGGACCGGGATGTTCTGCAGGTTGGGGTCCGTGGAGGACAGCCGGCCGGTCGCCGCCACCGTCTGGTTGAAGGTGGTGTGGATACGGCCGTCGGCGGCGATGGTCTTGATCAGGCCCTCGACCGTGACGCGCAGCTTGGCCTGCTCGCGGTGGCGGAGCATGATGACCGGCAGTTCGTTGTCGGTCTGCGCGGCGAGCCAGGCCAGGGCGTCGGCGTCGGTGGTGTACCCGGTCTTGGTCTTCTTGGTCTTCGGCAGCGCCAGCTCACCGAAGAGGACCTCCTGGAGCTGCTTGGGCGAGCCGAGGTTGAACTCGTGCCCCGCGGCGGCGTGTGCCTCCTTCACGGCCTGCTGCACGGCGCCCGCGAAGGTCTGCTCCATCGTCTCCAGATGCGTACGGTCGGCCGCGATGCCGTGGCGCTCCATGCGGGCGAGCAGCGTGGAGGTGGGCAGCTCCATGTCCCGCAGCAGATCGGCGGCGCCCACCTCGGCGAGCCGGGTCTCGAACGCCTCGCCCAGGTCGAGGATGGCGCGGGCCTTGATCATCAGGGCCTCGGCCTCGGCGCCGTCGTCCGCGCCGAACGCCAGCTGGCCGTCGGCCGCGGCGGCCGGGGCCAGCTCGCGGTGCAGGTACTCCAGGGACAGCGCGTCCAGGTCGAAGGAGCGGCGGCCGGGCTTGACCAGGTAGGCGGCGAGCGCGGTGTCCATGGACACGCCCTCCACCCGCCAGCCGTGCTCGGCCAGCACGCGCATGGCGGCCTTGGCGTTGTGCAGCACCTTGGGCCGCTCGGGGTCGGCCAGCCAGGCGGCGAACGCCCGCTCGTCGGCCTCGTCCAGCTCGGCGGGGTCGAACCAGGCGGCCGCTCCGCCGGCGGCCGCGAGGGCGACCTCGGCGACCGAGCCGGTGCCCAGCGCCCAGGTGTCCACCGTGGCCATGCCCAGCGGCTCGGCGGCGTGCCCGGCGAGCCAGCCGGCCAGCTCGCCGGTGCCCAGGATGGTGCCGTCCACCTCGACGCCGTCCGCCGTGACCGGGGTGGCCTCGGCCTCCTCGGCACCGGGGTCGACGGCGTAGAGCCGCTCGCGCAGGGAGGGGTTGCGGATCTCCAGGGTGTCCAGGAACGCCGCCACGGTCTTGCGGTCGTACGGCTCGCGCGCCAGGTCGGCGACCGTCTTCGGCAGCTCGACGGCCCGCTCCAGCTCGGTCAGGACGCGGTTGAGCTTGACCGACTCCAGGTGGTCGCGGAGGTTCTGGCCGGCCTTGCCCTTGACCTCCTCGACGCGCTCGACCAGCTCCGCGAACGAGCCGAACTGGTTGATCCACTTCGCGGCGGTCTTCTCGCCGACGCCGGGGATGCCGGGGAGGTTGTCGGACGGGTCGCCGCGCAGGGCGGCGAAGTCGGGGTACTGCGCGGGCGTCAACCCGTACTTCTCGAAAACCTTCTCCGGGGTGAACCGGGTCAGCTCCGAGACGCCCTTGGTCGGGTAGAGCACCGTGGTGTGCTCGCTGACCAGCTGGAAGGAGTCCCGGTCGCCGGTGACGATCAGCACGTCGAAGCCCGCGGCCTCGGCCTGGGTGGCGAGGGTGGCGATCACGTCGTCCGCCTCGAAGCCGTCCACGGCGAAGCGCGGCGCGTGCATCGCGTCCAGCAGCTCGCCGATCAGCTCGACCTGGCCCTTGAACTCGTCCGGGGTCTTGGAGCGGTTGGCCTTGTACTCGGTGAACCGCTCGGAGCGCCAGGTCTTGCGGGACACGTCGAAGGCGACCGCGAAGTGCGTGGGCGCCTCGTCACGCAGGGTGTTGGCCAGCATCGAGGCGAAACCGTAGATCGCGTTCGTCGGCTGGCCCGTCGCGGTGGTGAAGTTCTCCGCGGGCAGCGCGAAGAACGCGCGGTACGCCAGTGAGTGCCCGTCCATGAGCATCAGGCGGGGTCGGCCGCCGGGGTGGGTGTCGGTCTTCTTCGATGCTGTCTCTGCCACGCCCCCGATCCTGTCACGCCCCACTGACAGCCGAGTCCGCGAACTGTTCCGCCGGAAGATCCCGCACCGTCCACAGGGCTCCCCCTGCGGGCGCTCGCGGGGCATGCTTGTCGCCGGGGCGGGGGACCCGGATGTGAGAAGAACGATCGAAGGGGAGCGGGCGATGGCGACGAAGCCGCCCAAGGGCGATCCGGTGCAGGACGCGCCGCGGACAGGGGAGCCGAAGCACGCGGCGGCGGGACTGCCCGCCGTGGGGCACTCCTTGAAGATCGCGCAGCAGCAGATGGGAGTGCGGCGCACCGCGCTGACCCTGCTGCGGGTGAACCAGAAAGACGGCTTCGACTGCCCCGGCTGCGCCTGGCCCGAGCCGGAGCACCGGCACATGGCGGAGTTCTGCGAGAACGGCGCAAAGGCGGTGGCCGAGGAAGCGACACTGCGCCGGGTCACCCCCGCGTTCTTCGCCGCGCACCCGGTGACCGGCCTCGCCGGGCGCAGCGGCTACTGGCTGGGCCAGCAGGGGCGCCTCACGCACCCCATGTATCTGCCCGAGGGCGCCGACCACTACGAACCGGTCACCTGGGAGCGTGCCTTCGACATCATCGCCGAGGAGATCACGGCCCTCGGCTCGCCCGACGAGGCCGTCTTCTACACCTCGGGGCGCACCAGCAACGAAGCGGCTTTCCTGTACCAGCTGTTCGCGCGTGAGCTGGGCACGAACAACCTGCCCGACTGCTCCAACATGTGCCACGAGTCGTCCGGTTCGGCGCTCTCGGAGACGATCGGCATCGGCAAGGGCAGCGTCCTGCTGGAGGATCTGTACCGAGCCGATCTGATCATCGTGGCGGGGCAGAATCCGGGGACCAACCATCCACGCATGCTCTCCGCGCTGGAGAAGGCCAAGGCGTCCGGCGCGAGGATCATCAGCGTCAACCCGCTCCCCGAGGCGGGCCTGGAGCGGTTCAAGAACCCGCAGACCCCGCAGGGCATGCTCAAGGGCGCCGCGCTCACCGATCTGTTCCTCCAGATCCGCCTCGGCGGCGACCAGGCCCTCTTCCGCCTCCTCAACAAGCTCATCCTGGAGACCGAGGGCGCGGTCGACGAGGAGTTCGTCCGCGAACACACCCACGGCTACGAGGAGTTCACGGAGGCGGCGGCCAAGGCCGACTGGGACGAGACCCTTGCGGCGACCGGCCTGACCCGCGCGGAGATCGAGCGGACGCTGGAGATGGTGCTGGCCTCGAAGCGGACCATCGTCTGCTGGGCCATGGGCCTCACCCAGCACAAGCACTCCGTGCCGACCATCCGCGAGGTGGTCAACTTCCTGCTGCTGCGCGGGAACATCGGCCGACCCGGCGCCGGCGTGTGCCCGGTGCGCGGCCACTCCAACGTGCAGGGCGACCGCACGATGGGCATCTTCGAGCGGCCCGCCCCCGCCTTCCTGGACGCGCTGGAGCGGGAGTTCGGATTCGCACCGCCGCGCGAGCACGGCTTCGACGTCGTACGGGCCATCCGCGCGCTGCGCGACGGCGAGGCCAAGGTGTTCTTCGCCATGGGCGGCAACTTCGTCTCCGCCTCCCCCGACACCGAGGTGACCGAGGCGGCCATGCGGCGGGCCAGCCTGACCGTGCATGTGTCGACCAAGCTCAACCGCTCGCACGTCGTCACCGGCGCCCGCGCGCTGATCCTGCCGACGCTCGGCCGCACCGAGCGCGATGTCCAGGGCGGCGGCGAGCAGTTCGTCACCGTCGAGGACTCCATGGGCATGGTGCACGCCTCACGCGGACGGCTGGCGCCCGCGAGCCCCCAGCTGCTCTCCGAGCCCGCGATCGTGGCCCGGCTGGCCCGGCGCGTGCTGCCGGACAGCAAGGTGCCGTGGGAGGAGTTCGAGCGGGACTACGCGGCCGTCCGCGACCGCATCGCGCGGGTGATCCCCGGCTTCGAGGACTTCAACGCCCGCGTCGCCCACCCCGGCGGCTTCACCCTGCCGCACGCCCCGCGCGACGAGCGCCGCTTCCCCACCGCCACCGGCAAGGCCAACTTCACGGCCGCGCCGGTGGAGCACCCGGAGCTGCCCGAGGGCCGGCTGCTGCTCCAGACCCTGCGCTCGCACGACCAGTACAACACCACGATCTACGGCCTGGACGACCGCTACCGCGGCATCACCGACGGCCGCCGCGTGGTGCTCGTCCACCCCGAGGACGCCCGTGAACTGGGCGTGACGGACGGGCAGTACGTGGATCTGGTGGGCGAGTGGAGCGACGGGGTGGAGCGGCGCGCGCCCGGCTTCCGCGTGGTGCACTACCCGACCGCGCGGGGCTGCGCGGCCTCGTACTACCCGGAGACCAACGTGCTGGTGCCGCTGGACGCCACCGCCGACACCAGCAACACCCCGGCCAGCAAGTCCGTGGTGGTCCGGCTGGAGGCGCGCCCGGAAGGCCGTCTGGAACAATCGGCGACCGACTGAGCGTTCGCTCAGTGACACGGAACGCCGCCGGACAGGCGCACGAGAACGGAGCCGGGCCATGGGTGAGCAGCAGCAGGTGAAATTCCCGCAGGAGATCATCGACGAGTACGCGGCACTCGGCGTGGACCTGCCCGCGCTGTTCTCCGCGGGTCACCTGGGGATGCGGATGGGCGTGCAGATCCTGGAGGCGGCGCCGGAGCGCGTGGTCGGCACGATGCCGGTGGAGGGCAATACCCAGCCGTACGGCCTGCTGCACGGCGGCGCCTCCGCGGTGCTCGCCGAGACCCTCGGCTCGGTCGGCTCGATGCTGCACGGCGGCAGCTCCAAGGTCGCCGTCGGCGTCGACCTGAACTGCACGCACCACCGGGGCGCCCGCTCCGGTCTGGTCACGGGCGTCGCCACCCCCGTGCACCGGGGCCGCTCGACGGCGACGTACGAGATCGTCATCACCGACGAGCAGGACCGCCGCGTCTGCACGGCCCGCCTGACCTGCCTGCTGCGCGACCTGCCCGCGGGCGAGGCCCCTGCCAAGGACTGACCGCGCCCCCACTCACCACCCCGCCCCGCCCCGCAGCTTCGGCGCGGGGCGGTGGTGTGTCCGCACCCGTCTGATTCCGGCCAAGGACGCGCGCGCCGTCCTCGCCGGATCACGATGCCAAGATGACCACGCGTGTGACGGAATGTGGGAGCGTGCCGTAAAAGGCCGGTCTATTTCTCCTGAAAGTAACTCTACGTAATACACGCGCAATACAAACCCGGAGTTTTGCATCCGTCATCACCAAAACCCCTGAGACGCCTGAACAGTTGAGGGTGGGTCCTGCGGGTTCTCAGCATGTGGACAGGGCGAATCGGCTGGAATTCCGGCGTTCCACCCAGGGGGTACCGCTCTGCATTACCTCGTGTCATAACAAGAGCGTCACAGCCTTGGTCAAGCTCTCCTCCACGTTCCCCACACACGCTTAGAGTCACGGCCAGTCACCGCGCCCAGGATTCACTTTTCGGCCAGGCGCGCGGCTCGACCGTTTCCATGGGGATGCGGTCGTCCAGGGAAAGGACTGATCGTGCGTCAACGTTCGCTCATCGCCATCACCGCCGCGCTGTCCGCGGGAGCGCTCACCCTCACCGCCTGCGGCTCGCGCGACAGCGGCGACAACGGCTCCGACGCCAAGGGCGGCACCACCGTCACCATCGGCGTCGACGCCCCGCTGACCGGCGACCTGTCCGCGCTGGGCCTCGGCATCAAGAACTCGGTGGACCTCGCGGTCAAGACCGCGAACAAGAAGGAGTACGTCAAGGGCGTCACCTTCAAGATCGAGGCCAAGGACGACCAGGCCCAGCCCTCCTCGGGCCAGCAGAACTCCACCGCCTTCGTCACCGACAAGAGCGTCCTCGGCGTCGTCGGCCCGCTGAACTCCTCCGTCGCCGAGTCGATGCAGAAGGTCCTCGACGACGCCAAGCTGGTCCAGGTCTCCCCCGCCAACACCAACCCGGCGCTGACCCAGGGCGTCAACTGGCAGAAGACCAAGACCCGCCCGTACAAGGCGTACTTCCGCACCGCGACCACGGACGCCATCCAGGGCCCGTTCGCCGCCCAGTACGTCTACAACAAGGCCAAGAAGACCAAGGTCTTCGTCATCGACGACAAGAAGACCTACGGCGCCGGCCTCGCCGCCACCTTCTCCGCCGAGTTCAAGAAGCTCGGTGGCAAGGTCGTCGGCACCGAGCACATCAACCCCGACACCAAGGACTTCTCCGCGGTCGCCACCAAGGTGAAGAACTCCGGCGCCCAGGTGGTCTACTACGGCGGCGAGTACCCGCAGGCCGGCCCGCTCAGCAAGCAGATCAAGGCGGCCGGCGCCAAGGTCCCGCTGGTCGGCGGCGACGGCATCTACGCGGCCGACTTCATCAAGCTCGGCGGCGCCGCCGCCACCGGCGACCTCGCCACCTCCGTCGGCGCCCCGGTGGAGACCCTCCCCTCCGCCAAGCAGTTCGTCGCCGACTACAAGGCCGAGGGCTACAAGGAGGAGTACGCGGCCTACGGCGGCTACTCCTACGACTCCGCCTGGTCGATCATCGAGGCCGTCAAGAAGGTCGTCGACGACAACGACGGCAAGCTGCCCGCCGACGCCCGCGCGAAGGTCACCGCCGCCCTCCAGGGCGTCTCCTTCGACGGCGTGACCGGCAAGGTCTCCTTCGACGAGTTCGGTGACGCCACCAACAAGCAGCTCACCGTGTACTCCGTCAAGGACGGTGACTGGAAGGCCGTGGAGTCCGGCACCTACAACGGCTCCTGACCCACACCCGCACCAGCCGAGCCGCGCGGGGCGCTCAAGAGGCGCCCCGCGCGGACTCGCATCCGGCCACTTCCGGCCACATCCGTCGCTTATCCGAACGCTCGGAGGACATGCGGTGAACGAACTGCCGCAGCAGCTGGTCAACGGCCTGCTACTTGGTTCCATGTACGGGCTGGTCGCCATCGGCTACACGATGGTCTACGGCATCGTCCAGCTCATCAACTTCGCCCACGGCGAGATATTCATGACCGGCGCCTTCGGCGCCCTCACGGTCTACGTGTACATCCTTCCCGACGGCACCTCCATGTGGATCGCCCTGCCGCTGATGCTGGTGGGCGCCATCGTGGTCGCCGTCACCGTCGCCGTCGGAGCGGAACGATTCGCCTACCGGCCGCTGCGCACCGCACCCCGGCTCGCCCCGCTCATCACCGCCATCGGCCTCTCCCTCGCCCTCCAGCAGGCGGTCTGGGCCTGGTACCCCGAGGCCAAGTCCGCGCGCACCTTCCCGAGCATCCCGGGCGGCCCCTTCGAGATCGGCAGCGTCACCATCCAGACCGGAGACGTCTTCCTCGTCGCCGCCGCCCCGCTCAGCATGGCCGTCCTCGCCTACTTCGTGATGCGCACCCGCACCGGACGCGGCATGCAGGCCACCGCCCAGGACCCGGACACCGCCAAGCTGATGGGCGTCAACACCGACCGCATCATCGTGATCGCGTTCGCCCTCGGCGCCGCCTTCGCCGCGGTCGGCTCCGTCGCCTACGGCTTCAAGTACGGCCAGATCGACTTCCGCATGGGCTTCATCCTCGGCCTCAAGGCGTTCACCGCGGCCGTCCTCGGCGGCATCGGCAACATCTACGGCGCCATGCTCGGCGGCCTCGTCCTCGGCGTCGCCGAAGCCCTGTCCACCGCCTACATCGCCGACATCCCCGGCATGGACAAGTTCGGCAGCCAGTCCTGGGCAGACGTCTGGGCGTTCGTACTCCTCATCCTCGTGCTCCTGCTGAGGCCACAGGGCCTGCTCGGCGAGCGCGTCGCGGACAGGGCGTGACACCGATGACCACACAGACCACCGCACCCGGCACCCCGGACACCCCGGCCCCCGCCGCCCCCGCCGCGACCGGCCTGATCGGCCTGCCGGCCACCCTCGGCCGGGCCCTCGCCACCGGCGGCGGCGCCCTCGCCGTCGTCTCCACCTTCCTCGCCTGGACCTGGACCTCCGCCTTCCCCGGCGACCTCACCGTCTACGGCTACCCCGGCGGCCTCCAGGTCCTCGTCCTCATCGGCGGCCTGCTCACCACCCTGTTCGGCCTCGCCTCCTACGGCGTCAAGGGCCTCAAGCTCCTCACCCCCGGCAACGCCGACAGCGCCCTCAAGCTCGCCGCGCTCGGCACCTTCGCCACCGCCTGGTACACCGTCATCGCCATCAGCGTCACGCTCGGCGGCGTCGTCAACCTCGAACCCGGCGGCTACCTCGTCGCGCTGGCCACCCTGGCCGCCCTGCTCGGCGCCCTCTCGCTGCCCTTCCAGCGGCCCGAACCCGACCCGGCCGACCCCGACGACACCGGCTGGGAAGCCTTCCGGCACCGCGTCCGGCAGAACTGGACCAACTTCAAGGCCGCCTTCGCCGCCGAATCCCCCGCCCCCGGCCGCACCCTGCCCGCCTGGGCGGAGATCATCGTCATCACCGGCGTCATGGCCCTCGGCCTGCTCGTCTTCACCTACGGCATCGGCACCGAGTACGACGAACTCTTCATCGGCTTCCTCATCACCGCCGGATTCGGCTTCGCCGCACTCGCCAAGGCCGGACTCGTGGCCCGGATCTCGGCGATCACCACGCGGCACCGCACCGTCACCATGACCGGCGCCTTCGTCGCCGCCGCGGCCTTCCCCTTCACCCAGTCCGACGACCAGTACGCCACCATCGGCGTCTACATCCTCATCTTCGCCACCGTCGCCCTCGGCCTGAACATCGTCGTCGGCCTCGCCGGCCTGCTCGACCTCGGCTACGTCGCGTTCCTCGGCGTCGGCGCCTACACCGCCGCCCTCGTCTCCGGCTCGCCCTCCTCGCCGCTGCACGTGCAATGGCCCTTCTGGGCCTCCGCCCTGCTCGGCGCGTTCGTCGCCATGATCTTCGGCGTCCTCATCGGCGCCCCCACCCTCCGCCTGCGCGGCGACTACCTCGCCATCGTCACCCTCGGCTTCGGCGAGATCTTCCGCATCACCGTCCTCAACATGGACGGCACCTCCGGACCCGACGTCACCAACGGCTCCAACGGCATCTCCTCGGTCCCGAACCTCGACATCCTCGGCTTCGACTTCGGCCAGGAACACCAGCTGTTCGGCGCCACCATCGGGCGGTTCGCCAACTACTTCCTGCTGATGCTCCTCATCACCCTCGTCGTGGTCGTCGTCTTCCGGCGCAGCAGCGACTCCCGCATCGGCCGCGCCTGGATCGCCATCCGCGAGGACGAGACCGCCGCGCTCGCCATGGGCATCAACGGCTTCCGGGTCAAGCTCATCGCCTTCGCGCTCGGCGCCGGCCTCGCCGGCCTCGCCGGCTCCGTGCAGGCCCACGTCACCTACACCGTGACCCCGGAGCAGTACCAGTTCGCGCACGTCGTACCGCCCAACTCGGCCTTCCTGCTGGCCGCGGTCGTCCTCGGCGGCATGGGCACCATCTCCGGCCCCCTCGTCGGCGCCTCGCTGCTGTACCTGATCCCGGCCAAGCTCCAGTTCATGGGCGAATACCAGCTCTTCGCCTTCGGCGTCGCGCTCGTACTGCTGATGCGCTTCCGCCCCGAGGGCCTCATCCCCAACCGGCGCCGCCAACTCGAGTTCCACGAGGACACCCCGGCGCCCGCCGTCCTCAGCAAGGCAGGGGCCTGACCACCATGACCACCGACACCACCACCAAGGAAACCGCACCCGGCACCACCCCCGGCGAGACGGTCCTCGACGCCCGCGGCGTCACCATGCGCTTCGGCGGCCTCACCGCCGTCCGCGACGTGAACCTCACCGTCAACAGCGGCGAGATCGTCGGCCTCATCGGCCCCAACGGCGCCGGAAAGACCACCTTCTTCAACTGCCTCACCGGTCTCTACGTCCCCACCGAGGGCGAAGTCCGCTACAAGGGCACCGTCCTGCCGCCCAAGTCCTTCAAGGTCACCGCGGCCGGCATCGCCCGCACCTTCCAGAACATCCGGCTCTTCGCCAACATGACCGTCCTGGAGAACGTCCTCGTCGGCCGCCACACCCGCACCAAGGAAGGACTCTGGTCCGCCCTGCTGCGCGGCCCCGGCTTCCACAAGGCCGAAGCCGCCTCCCGCGCCCGCGCCATGGAACTCCTGCAGTTCGTCGGCCTGGACGCCAAGGCCGAACACCTCGCCCGCAACCTCCCCTACGGCGAGCAGCGCAAGCTGGAGATCGCCCGCGCGCTGGCCAGCGAGCCCGGCCTGCTCCTGCTCGACGAGCCCACCGCGGGCATGAACCCGCAGGAGACCCGCGCCACCGAGGAACTGGTCTTCGCCATCCGCGACCAGGGCATCGCCGTCCTCGTCATCGAGCACGACATGCGCTTCATCTTCAACCTCTGCGACCGCGTCGCCGTCCTCGTCCAGGGCCAGAAGCTCATCGAGGGCGACAGCGCCACCGTCCAGGGCGACGAGCGCGTCGTCGCCGCCTACCTCGGCGAACCCTTCGAGGACGCCCCCGGCGCCGAGGAGGCCGCCGAGGTCGAGGCGGCCGAGGCGAACGCCGTGACCACGACGGACGCCGCGCCCGGCGAGGAGAACGGCAAGGAGAACGACCGATGACCGCACTGCTCGAAGTCGAGGACCTGCGGGTCGCCTACGGCAAGATCGAGGCCGTCAAGGGCATCTCGTTCAAGGTCGAGGCCGGCCAGGTCGTCACCCTCATCGGCACCAACGGCGCGGGCAAGACCACCACGCTGCGCACCCTGTCCGGGCTGCTCAAGCCGGTCGGCGGACAGATCCGCTTCAACGGCAAGTCGCTGAAGAAGGTCCCCGCCCACCAGGTGGTCTCCCTCGGGCTCGCCCACTCCCCCGAGGGCCGGCACATCTTCCCGCGCATGACCATCGAGGACAACCTGCGCCTCGGCGCCTTCCTGCGCAACGACAAGCCCGGCATCGAGAAGGACATCCAGCGCGCCTACGACCTCTTCCCCATCCTCGGGGAGCGCAGGAAGCAGGCCGCGGGCACCCTCTCCGGCGGTGAGCAGCAGATGCTGGCCATGGGGCGGGCGCTGATGTCCCGGCCGCAGCTGCTGATGCTGGACGAGCCGTCCATGGGCCTCTCGCCGATCATGATGCAGAAGATCATGGCGACGATCGCCGAGCTG
Organism: Streptomyces sp. NPDC085596; assembly: GCF_044541565.1. Lineage (NCBI taxonomy): Bacteria > Bacillati > Actinomycetota > Actinomycetes > Kitasatosporales > Streptomycetaceae > Streptomyces > Streptomyces sp. NPDC085596. The sequence continues at coordinate 234,238 of NZ_JBITTC010000001.1, forward strand.
AAGGCCGACGGCACGACGATCCTGCTGGTCGAGCAGAACGCCCAGGCCGCGCTCTCGCTCGCCGACCAGGGGCATGTCATGGAGGTCGGCAGCATCGTGCTCTCCGGCACCGGGCGGGACCTGCTGCACGACGAGTCGGTGCGCAAGGCGTACCTCGGCGAGGACTGAGCAGGGCACGAAGAGGCCCGCGTCCCCCCGGTTCAGGGGGGCGCGGGCCTTCTTCTCGCTCGGCCGGTCAGCTCTTCTTGGCCGACTTCTTCTCCTGGTCGTCCGAGATGACCGCCTCCGCCACCTGCTGCATCGACAGGCGGCGGTCCATCGAGGTCTTCTGAATCCAGCGGAAGGCGGCGGGCTCGCTCAGGCCGTACTCGGTCTGGAGGATCGACTTCGCGCGGTCGACCAGCTTGCGGGTCTCCAGGCGGAGGCTGAGGTCGGCGACCTCCTGCTCCAGCTGCTTCAGCTCGGTGAAGCGGGAGACGGCCATCTCGATGGCCGGGACCACGTCGGTCTTGCTGAACGGCTTCACCAGGTACGCCATGGCGCCGGCGTCGCGGGCCCGCTCCACGAGGTCGCGCTGCGAGAAGGCGGTGAGCATCAGGACCGGGGCGATGGACTCCTCCGCGATCTTCTCGGCCGCGGAGATGCCGTCCATCTTGGGCATCTTCACGTCCAGGATGACCAGGTCCGGCTTGTGCTCACGGGCCAGTTCCACGGCCTGCTCACCGTCCCCGGCCTCACCGACCACGGTGTAGCCTTCCTCCTCCAGCATCTCCTTGAGGTCGAGCCGGATCAGCGCCTCGTCCTCGGCGATGACGACACGGGTCGTCAGCGGGGGCACATGCGACTTGTCGTCGTCGGACACGTCTGCGGGCTGGGGCGACTCGGCGGTCACGGGGGCTCTCCGTTCAGGCAGGGGTACTGCTGACAAGAGCCTACCTAGCTGCGCTTCCCAACGGAGACCCGGTACACTCCTCCAGGGCTATCCAGCCGGGTTGGCGCAACTGGTTGACGCGGAGGTCTCAAACACCTCTGTCCGAAAGGACGTGTGGGTTCGAATCCCATACCCGGCACACACAAGCGGAAGATCACGTTCGCGTGGTCTTCCGCTTTTTGCTGTACGGAGCCCTGTCGAGTCACGCAGAGTAGTCGAATGGCATCGTACGCACCTTCGAGGCGCGCGGAGGCACTCATTCTCCTGCGCACCGGTGTCCCCAACCGCGAGGTCGCCGAGCGGCTCGGCGTACCGCGCGGGACCGTCGGCTGGTGGCGCAGCGAGGACCGCAGGGCGCGCGGTGAGGCGTACCAGCGCCCGACCGACTGCCCCCGGTGCACCGAGTGTGCCGTGGACCGGACCGCCTACTCCTATCTGCTGGGCCTGTACCTCGGTGACGGGCACATCGTGTCCAAGCGCGGACAGCACCATCTGTCCGTCTATTGCGACGCCCGGTACACCGGCCTGATCGCGGCCGCCGAGGACGCCATGCGGAGCGTGCTGCCGTCCGCCGCCACCGGCAGGCGCGGCCGGAACGGCTGTGTCGAGGTGAAGTCGTACACCCGGCACTGGACGTGCCTGTTCCCCCAGCACGGGGCCGGCCCCAAGCACGAGCGGCGGATCGCCCTGGAGCCCTGGCAGCGGGAGATCGTGGATGCGCACCCGTGGGAGTTCGTCCGGGGCCTGATCCACTCCGACGGCTGCCGGATCACCAACTGGACGACCCGCACCGTCGGCGGGGAGCGCAGACGGTACGAGTATCCGCGCTACCTCTTCACCAACAAGTCCGACGACGTCAGGGCGCTCTTCACCGATGCCCTGGACGCGCTCGGCATCACCTGGACGGTGCTGAACCGCGACGGAAAGCCGTACAACATCTCCGTCGCCCGCAAAGCCTCCGTCGCCCTCATGGACGCCCACGTAGGCCCCAAGCACTGACCCCTACTTCGGGCTGTCGTCCTCGGCGATGTGGTGGACTCGGACCAGGTTGGTGGCGCCGGTGACGCCGGGTGGGGAGCCGGCGGTGATGACGACGGTGTCGCCCTTCTTGCAGCGGCCGTATTTCAACAACAACTCGTCGACCTGGTCGACCATCGCGTCGGTGGAGTCGACGTGCGGCCCGAGGAAGGTCTCCACGCCCCAGGTCAGGCTGAGCTGGGAGCGGGTGGCGGGCTCGGGGGTGAAGGCGAGGACGGGGATGGGCGAGCGGTAGCGGGAAAGCCGGCGGGCGGTGTCGCCGGACTGGGTGAAGGCGACGAGGAAGCGCGCCCCGAGGAAGTCCCCCATCTCGGCGGCCGCGCGGGCGACGGCACCCCCCTGTGTGCGGGGCTTGTTCCGCTCGGTCAGCGGCGGCAGCCCCTTCGCCAGCATCTCCTCCTCCGCGGCGGCGACGATCTTCGCCATGGTGCACACGGCCTCGATGGTGTGCCGCCCCACGCTGGTCTCGCCGGACAGCATCACCGCGTCCGCGCCGTCGAGCACCGCGTTGGCCACGTCGGAGGCTTCGGCGCGGGTCGGCCGGGCGCTGTCGATCATCGAGTCCAGCATCTGGGTGGCGACGATGACCGGCTTGGCATTGCGCTTGGCGAGCTTGACGGCGCGTTTCTGCACGATCGGCACCTGCTCCAGCGGCATCTCCACGCCGAGGTCGCCACGGGCGACCATCAGCCCGTCGAAGGCGGCGACGACGTCCTCGATGTTCTCGACGGCCTGCGGTTTCTCCACCTTGGCGATGACGGGCAGCCGGCGCCCCTCCTCCGCCATGATCCGGTGCACCTCGGCGGCGTCGCGGCCGCTGCGGACGAAGGAGAGGGCGACGACGTCGAAGCCGGTGCGCAGCGCCCAGCGCAGGTCGTCCTGGTCCTTCTTGGAGAGGGCGGGGACGGAGACGGCGACGCCGGGGAGGTTGAGCCCCTTGTGGTCGGAGATCATGCCGCCCTCCAGCACGCGGGTGCGCACGCGGGGGCCGTCGACGCCGGTGACCTCCAGACAGACCCGGCCGTCGTCGACGAGGACGCGTTCGCCGGGGCGGACGTCCTCGGCGAGGCCGGCGTAGGTGGTGCCGCACTGGTGGCGGTCGCCCTCGACGCCCTCTTCGACGGTGATGGTGAAGGTGTCGTCGCGTTCGAGGAGTACGGGGCCTTCGGCGAAAGTGCCGAGCCGGATCTTCGGGCCTTGAAGATCGGCGAGCATTCCGACGCTGCGGCCGGTCTCGTCGGCGGCCTTGCGAACGCGCTGGTAACGCGCCTCGTGTTCGGCGTGGGTGCCGTGGCTGAGGTTGAACCGGGCGACGTCCATTCCGGCCTCGACCAGTGCCTTGATCTGGTCGTACGAGTCGGTGGCGGGCCCCAGGGTGCAGACGATCTTTGCTCGGCGCATGGGTCGAGCCTATGGCTTACCGACGGGTAGAGAATTCGGGCTCCATGGCCACTCAACAACCTTTGGGGAAAGGGTTATTGACAAGTGTTGAATTGTGCGATGATCCGCTCCTATGAGCGATGCTTTTCGCGCAATAGTTCTTTCGGTTCACGGCGCCGCTAAAGCCGGGGAGGCACGAGAGTGAATCGCGCGGTTACCTGGGCGGAGACCCACAATTGCGCCGGCTGGAGATCGAAGGGCTCGGCGGATTCGGCCATGTCGGCCGCGCGGCGGGCCGAGCGGCCGAAGGCGGAGACGTTGCGCGGCCGGTCGGCGCCGGTGTCGGCCAGTTCGGTCAGGGCGGCCAGCGAGGTACCGAGCGCGTCGGCGTACTCGCGGGCGCGCTGGAGGGCGTCGGCGACGGCGCGGCGGCGGGCCTCGGCGTGCACCGGGGAGTCGGGGCGCAGGGACCACCAGGGGCCGTCCAGCTCGGTCAGCTCCAACTCGGCGAGGCGGGCCGTGAGTTCGCCGAGGACGGCGAAGTCGGTGATCTCGGCGTCGATGCGGACGACGCCCTGGTGGCTGCGGATGCGCTCACCCCGGCCGCGTTCGCTGAGTTCGGGGGTGACGCTGAGGGCGCCGGTGGTGAGGTCGGGCACGGCGTCGCCGTAGGACTTGAGGAGGTCGAGGGCGGTGGTGTTGCGGCGGGTGAGGTCGTCGAGGGTGGCGCGGCGGTCGCGGCCTCGGGCGGTGACGGTGACGCCGATGCGGGCGATCTCGGCCTCGGTCTGGAACTCGGCCTCGCCCCGGACGGCGAGGAGGGGGGCGTCGGGGGTGCCGTACGCGGGGTTCGCCTCAGGGGTCATACGTCCCACTGTGTCATGTGTCCGGTGGGCCGGCGGGGGGAGTTGACGGGAATCGGTCACCGGATCGCAACCTGGGGGGTCTGTTGCGACCTGTCATGGTCGGGCCACAATCTACGCGCGTTGTCGACCCCTTGCCGAGGAGACCGAGAGATGCCGTTCGACCGCCGGAAGTTCCTGAAGCAGTCCGCCGTGACCGGGGCGGGCGTGGCGATCGCGGGCGGGGCGGGAGCCCCGGTGGCGGAGGCTGCCGAGGCCGCGGGGCGCCACGGGCACCGGGAGAAGCGGTACGCGCTGACCGTGATGGGCACCACCGACCTGCACGGCCACGTCTTCAACTGGGACTACTTCAAGAACGCGGACTACACCGACGCCGCGGGCAACGCGCAGGGCCTGGCCCGTGTCTCGACGCTGGTGAACCAGGTCCGCGCGGAGAAGGGCCGCCGCAACACCCTGCTGCTGGACGCGGGCGACACGATCCAGGGCACCCCGCTGACGTACTACTACGCCAAGGTGGACCCGATCACCGCCAAGGGCGGCCCGGTGCACCCGATGGCGAAGGCGATGAACGCGATCGGGTACGACGCGGCGGCGCTCGGCAACCACGAGTTCAACTACGGCATCGAGACGCTGCGCCGCTTCGAGCACCAGCTCGACTTCCCGCTGCTGGGCGCGAACGCGGTGGACGCCAAGACGCTGAAGCCCGCCTTCCCGCCCTACTACATGAAGCGGTTCCAGGTGCCGGGCGCCCCGCCGGTGAAGGTCGCGGTGCTCGGTCTGACCAACCCCGGCATCGCCATCTGGGACAAGGCGTACGTCCAGGGCAAGCTGGCGTTCGAGGGTCTTGAGGAGCAGGCCGCGAAGTGGGTGCCGAAGCTGCGCTCGATGGGCGCGGACGTGGTGGTGATCTCGGCGCACTCGGGTACGTCGGGCACGTCGTCCTACGGTGACCAGGTGCCGTACGTGGAGAACGCGGCGGCGAACGTGGCGCGGCAGGTGCCGGGGATCGACGCGATCCTGGTGGGGCACGCGCATGTGGAGATTCCGGAGCTGCGGGTCGTCAACGAGAAGTCGGGGAAGACGGTCGTGCTGTCGGAGCCGCTGTGCTACGCGGAGCGGCTGACGCTGTTCGACTTCGAGCTGGTCTTCACGCGGGGCCGCTGGCAGGTGGAGTCGGTGAAGGCGTCGCTGCGGGACTCGCGGACGGTGGCGGACGACCCGAAGATCACCAAGCTGCTGTCGAAGGAGCACGCGAAGGTGGTGGCGTACGTCAACCAGGTGGTGGGCCGGGCGACGGTGCCGCTGACCACGGTGGAGGCGCGCTACAAGGACGCCCCGATCATCGACCTGATCACCAAGGTGCAGGAGGACGTGGTCAGGGCCGCGCTGGCGGGCACGGAGTACGCGTCTCTGCCGGTGCTGGCGCAGGCGTCGCCGTTCTCCCGGACGAGCGAGATCCCGGCGGGCGAGGTGACCATCCGGGATCTGTCGGGGCTGTATGTGTACGACAACACGCTGGTGGCGAAGCTGCTGACGGGTGCGCAGGTGCGGGCCTACCTGGAGTACTCGGCGCAGTACTACGTACAGACGGCGCCGGGCGCGCCGGTGGACGTGGACAAGCTGACGAACGCGGGTGACCGCCCCGACTACAACTACGACTATGTGTCGGGGCTGTCGTACGACATCGACATCGCGCAGCCCGTCGGGTCGCGGATCAGGAACCTGACGTTCGGCGGGGCTCCGCTGGACGACGCGGCGCAGTTCGTGTTCGCGGTGAACAACTACCGGGCGAACGGCGGTGGCGCGTTCCCGTACGTGGCTTCGGCGAAGGAGCTGTGGTCGGAGTCGACGGAGATCCGGACGCGGATCGCGGAGTGGGTGACCGCGAAGGGTGTGCTGGACCCGGAGGACTTCGCGTCGGTGGACTGGAAGCTGACACGGAACGGGACGCCGGTGTTCTAGTAGGCAGGTCCGGGTGAAGCCCCGGTGGCGGTGCGGGCCGGTCCGGTCGCGCCGTCGCCGGGGTTCTTGCGTTGCGGGTGGAGGCCGAAGGTGGTGAAGGCGGTCCGGGTGGGGAGCGGGTACTGCTCCTTGCCGGTGAGGGAGTTGAGGATGGTGGCGCTGCGCCAGGCGGCGAGGCCGAGGTCGGGGGCGCCGACGCCGTGGGTGTGGAGTTCGGCGTTCTGGACGTAGACGGAGCCGCCGACGGCGGGGTCGAGGACGAGCCGGAAGTCCTCGTCGATCAGGGGGCGTCCGGCGCTGTCGCGGCGCAGGTGGGGGTCGAGTCCGGCGAGGAGGCCGTCGAGGGGGCGCGTCCGGTAGCCGGTGGCGAGGACGACGGCGTCGGTGGTGAGGCGGGTGCGGGCGCCTTGGTCCAGGTGTTCCAGGTGGAGTTCGACCTGTCCGGTGCCGAGGCGTCCGGCGGTGCGGACCTGGACGCCGGGAGTGAGGACGGCGTCGGGCCAGCCGCCGTGCAGGGTGCGCCGGTACAGCTCGTCGTGGATGGCGGCGAGGGTGCCGGCGTCGATGCCCTTGTGGAGCTGCCACTGGGCGGCGACGAGGCGGTCACGGACCGGCTCGGTGAGGGCGTGGAAGTAGCGGGTGTGGTCGGGGGTGAAGTGCTCCAGGCCGAGCTTGGAGTACTCCATGGGGGCGAAGGCGGCGGTGCGGCCGATCCAGTGCAGGCGTTCGCGGCCTTCGGGGCGGTGGCGGAGCAGGTCGAGGAGGACCTCGGCGCCGGACTGTCCGGAGCCGACGACGGTGACGTGTCCGGCGGCGAGCAGGGTGTCGCGGTAGGCGAGGTAGTCGGCGGCGTGCAGGACGGGGACGCCGGGGGCGGCGGCGAGGGGGCGCAGGGGTTCGGGGATGTGGGGGGCGGTGCCGACGCCGAGGGCGATGTTGCGGGTGCGGGTGCGGCCGAGGGCTTCGGCGTGGCCGTCGGTGTCGAGCTGGGTGAAGTCGACCTCGAACACGTCGCGTTCGGGGTTCCAGCGGACGGTGTCGGCCTGGTGGCGGAAGCGGAGTCCGGGGAGGCGGCCGGAGACCCAGCGGCAGTAGGCGTCGTATTCGGCGCGCTGGATGTGGAAGTGCTCGGCGAAGTAGAAGGGGAAGAGCCGGTCGCGGGTGCGGAGGTAGTTGAGGAAGCTCCAGGGGCTGGTGGGGTCGGCGAGGGTCACCAGGTCGGCGAGGAAGGGTACTTGGAGGGTGGCGCCGTCGATGAGGAGGCCGGGGTGCCAGTCGAAGCCGGGGCGCTGTTCGTAGAAGACGGCGTCGAGTTCGGCGAGGGGTGCGGCGAGGGCGGCCAGGGAGAGGTTGCAGGGGCCGATGCCGATGCCGACGAGGTCGCGGGGGGACTCGGGCTCCTGGCATGAAGGGTGGGGTGGGTGGCTCATGCGGGGGTGTTTCCTTCGGCGAGTTTCAGGAGGTGGGCCAGGTCGTCGGGCCCGGTGTGGGGGTTGAGGAGGGTGGCCTTGAGCCAGAGGCGGCCGTCGGCGCGGGCCCGGCCGAGGACGGCGCGGCCCTCGTGCAGCAGGGTGCGGCGGACGGCGGCGACGGCGTCGTCACTGGCGTGGGCGGGCCGGAACAGCACGGTGGCGAGGGTGGGCCGGTCGTACAGTTCGAGGCCGGGGTGTGCCTCGATGCGGTCGGCGAAGTCCTGGGCGAGGGTGAGGACTTGGTCGATGAGGGTGGCGAGGCCGGTGCGGCCGAGGGTGCGCAGGGTGACCGCGGCCTTGAGGATGTCGGGGCGGCGGGTGGTGCGGGTGGAGCGGCCGAGGAGGTCGGGCAGGCCGGCTTCGGTGTCGTCGTCGGCGTTGAGGTAGTCGGCGCGCTGGTGGAGGGCGTCGAGTTCGGCTGCGTCGGCGACGGCGAGGAAGCCGGTGGCGACGGGCTGCCAGCCGAGTTTGTGCAGGTCGAGGGCGACGGTGTGGGCGGCATCGAGTCCGGTGAGCAGGGTGCGGTGGCGGTCGCTGAGGGCGAGGGGGCCGCCGTAGGCCGCGTCGATGTGCAGCCGGGTGCGGTGGGCGGCGCAGCGGGCGGCGATCTCGGGGAGCGGGTCGATGAGCCCGGCGTCGGTGGTGCCCGCGGTGGCGGCGACGAGGAGGGGCCCGGTCAGCTCGGTGAGGGCGGCGTCCAGCGTGACGGGGTCCAGGGTGCCGTTGGGCGCGGGGAGGACGACGGGGTCGGGCAGGCCGAGCAGCCAGGCGGCGCGGGGCAGGGAGTGGTGGGCGGCGGCCGAGCAGACGAGGCGGACGTGGGCGCCGTGGGCCTCGCGGGCGAGCAGCAGGGCGAGCTGGTTGGCTTCGGTGCCGCCGGTGGTGACGACGGCGTCGGCGAGGCCGATGCGGGCGGCGAGGGCGGCGGTGACGCGGGCTTCGAGGGCGGAGGCGGCGGGTGCCTGGTCCCAGGAGTCCAGGGAGGGGTTCAGCGCGCTGACGGCGAGGTCGGCGGCGGTGGCGACGGCGAGCGGCGGGCAGTGCAGGTGGGCGGCGCAGAGCGGGTCGGCGGGGTCGGCGGCGCCTGCGGCGAGGGTGTGCACGAGGGCGCGCAGCGCGTCGGGGTCACCGTGCTCGGGGAGTACGTCGCCGAGGGCGTCGGTGACGCGGGCGGCGACGGCGTCGGGCCCGCCTGCGGGCAGCGGGCCGCCGCGGGCCGCGGCGCCGGTGGTGAGGGCGCCGAGGACGGTGTCCAGCAGCGGGCGCAGGGCGTCCGGGCCGTGGGGTCCTGAGGCGAGGGGCGGGGTGCTCATGGGCTCTCCTGCGGGGCGGGGACACACAGGGCGCTCAGGGTTCGGGAGCCGGGTGTCCGCGCTGCACAACGAGCGGGAGCGGGAAATGGGTACTGCCGTACGGGGAAAACGCGTTGGAGCGGCTGTGCCTGTTCGAGGTCTGTTCGAGGAGTGCGTGGGGCCCGCATCCGGGGCATGCGCGCGCCGGGCGGAGTGGCTGCGGGACTTCGGGTCCTGAAGCACTCCGCCCGGCGAAAAAGAAAGGTGGGGCTACTCCCCCCGCACCCGCAACGCCCGTGCCAGGTCGTCGAGTTCGTCGGCGAGCTTGCGGCGCAGCGCGGGCACTGGGTCGGCGTCGCGCAGGCACGCCTGTCCCAGCGCCAGGTTCTCGGCGTCGACGGCGTGGTGCGGGAAGGCCCAGGCACCGGCGGCGGTGGCGATGGCGGGCCCGCGCCGGGCGGACACCGCGACCGCCTCCTCGTAGTAGCGGGGTACGTACTCAGCGACGAGGTCGGCCTGTTCGGGCTGCCAGAAGCCCTGGGCGGTGGCCTTGAAGAGGTAGTTGGAGAGGTCGTCGGTGGCGAACATCGACTCCCAGGCGCGCCGCTTGGCCTCCGGGTCGGGCAGCGCGGCACGGCAGCGGGCGGCGCCCTCCTGGCCGTTGGCGGAGGGGTCGCGCTCCAGTTCGGCGGCGATGGCGGCCTCGTCGGTGGCGCCGAGCACGGCGAGCCGGCCGAGGATGCGCCAGCGCAGCTCGGGGTCGAGTTCGGGCCCGCCGGGCACGGTGCCGTCGGCGAGCCAGGCGGCGATGGTCTCGGGGTGCGCGGCGACGTCGATGAAGTGGCGTACGGCGACCAGGCGCAGATCGGGGTTGTCGCCGTCCTCGGTGCGGCGCAGCAGGTCGCGGCAGAGAGAGCCGAGGGTGGCGAGCGCGGCGGGCCGTTCCTCGGGGGTGAGGTAGCGGTCGGCGATGTGGGTGCCGGCGAAGGCGAGGACGCCCTGCACGAGGGCGAGGTCGGTCTCCAGCGGCAGGTGGGCGCGGGCCGTCTCCAGGTAGGCGGCGGGCGGGAGTTCACCGTCGCGTACGGCGTCGCGCAGGGCGTTCCAGACGACGGCGCGGGTGAGCGGGTCGGGCAGGCCGGACAGGCTGGTGCGCAGGGTCTGGAAGGACTCGGGGTCGAAGCGGACCTTGGCGTAGGTGAGGTCGCCGTCGTTGAGGAGGAGCAGCGCGGGCCGCTTGCCGAGGGGCTGGGGCGCGGTCTGCGGGATGTCGAGTCCGACGCGTTCGCGCAGGGTGAGGCGGCCCTCTTCGGTGAGGTCGTGGTCGTAGAGGCCGGCGGTGACGCGGTGCGGGCGGCTGCCGTCGTGTTCGACGGTGAGGGTGCGGGTGCCCTCGGTGGTGGTGAGGTGGGGGGTGAGCTTGTCGACGCCGGTGGTGCGCAGCCAGGCGTCGGCCCAGGCGGGTACGTCGCGTTCGGTGGCGGAGGCGAGGGAGTCGATGAAGTCGGCGAGGGTGGCGTTGCCGAACCGGTGCCGCTCGAAGTGGACGTTGATGCCGGCGAGGAAGTCCTTCTCGCCGAGCCAGGCGACCAGTTGGCGCAGCGCGGAGGCGCCCTTGGCGTAGGAGATGCCGTCGAAGTTGAGGAGGGCGGCGGCGGTGTCGTCGACGGACTCGGGGGCGACGGGATGGGTGGAGGGGCGCTGGTCGGCGTCGTAGCCCCAGGACTTGCGGGTGACGCCGAACTCGACCCAGGGCTGGGTGAAGCGGGTGGCTTCCAGGGTGGTCTGGTAGCCCATGTACTCGGCGAAGGACTCGTTCAGCCAGATGTCGTCCCACCACTTGAGGGTGACGAGGTCGCCGAACCACATGTGGGCCATCTCGTGGGCGATGACCATGGCGCGGGTCTGCCGCTCGGTGTCGGTGACGGCGGAGCGGAAGACGAACTCGTCGCGGAAGGTGACGAGTCCGGGGTTCTCCATGGCGCCGGCGTTGAACTCGGGGACGAACGCCTGGTCGTAGGAGTCGAAGGGGTAGGGCTCCTCGAACTTCTCGTGGTAGCGGTCGTAGCAGGCGCGGGTGACCTCAAAAATTTCCTCGGCGTCGGCGTCGAGGTGGGGGGCCAGCGAGCGGCGGCAGTGGATGCCGAAGGGCAGGCCGCGGTGCTCGGTGCGTACGGAGTGCCAGGGGCCGGCGGCGACGGCGACGAGGTAGGTGGAGATGAGCGGGGTGGTGGCGGCGCGCCAGCGGCCCTCGCCGAGGTGCTCGGTGATGCCGTTGGCGAGCACGTTCCAGCCGTCGGGGGCGGTGACGGTGACGTCGAAGACGGACTTGAGGTCGGGCTGGTCGAAGGCGGCGAAGACGCGCTGGACGTCGTCGAGGAAGAGCTGGGTGTAGACGTAGGTCTCGCCGTCGGTCGGGTCGGTGAAGCGGTGCATGCCCTCGCCGGTGCGGGAGTAGCGCATGGCGGCGTCGACGGTGAGCTCGTGCTCGCCCGCGGTGAGGTTCTTCAGCGGCAGCCGGTTGCCGTCGAGGGTGTGCGGGTCCAGGGGCTGTCCGTCGAGGGTGACGGCTCGCAGCTCGGCGGGCTTCAGCTCGACGAAGGTGTCGCCGTCCGTCCGCGCGGTGAACCGGATCGCGGTGCGGGAGCCGAAGGTCTCGTCCCCGCCTGTGAGGTCGAGATCGACGGTGTAGCGGTGGACGTCGAGGAACTCTGCTCGGGCTTGCGCTTCGTCGCGCGTCAGTACGGACATGGATGCCATGCTGCCCGATCGCCCCGGCAGCGGACAGGGGCGGATTCGGTACACGGCTTATGTCCGGCGGTGCGCCCGGCTCACACCGGTCAGGGGCGGGTGCGGGCGGTGTCCTCGGCGATGCGCTCGTGGTGCCGGATCACCTCGGCGACGATGAAGTTCAGGAACTTCTCGGCGAAGGCGGGGTCGAGGCGGGCGTCCTCGGCGAGGCTGCGCAGCCGCTCGATCTGGCGGGCCTCGCGGCCGGGGTCGGCGGGCGGCAGGTGGTGGCGGGCCTTGAGGCGGCCGACCTGCTGGGTGGCCTTGAAGCGTTCGGCCAGCATGTGGACTACGGCCGCGTCGATGTTGTCGATGCTGGCCCGCAGCCGCTCCAGTTCCTCGCGGGCCTCGGGGTCGACGTCACCGGTGCCGGTGTTGCTGATGGTCATGGGGGTCCACCCTAGACGACAGGGCTCAAGGGGCGCGGGGCGGTCGCGGTGGCGCCGGGGGTCCTACAGTGGGAGGGAGGTTGGAGGTTCCGGGCGGCCTTCGGGGGTGCGGGCGTGGCGACAGGCGGACCGGTGGAGCACGGCTTCCCGCACCTTGAGACGGTTCGGGCGGCGGTCACGGCGCTGTACCGGCGTCTGTCGTACGAGGGGCTGCGGACCTTCGCGGCGAGCGTGGCCCCGGCCGACGTGGCGTTCGGCGACGGCGACGATCTGCATCTGGGCGCGCAGCGGGTGGCGCGGGAGCTGGTACGGCATTTCCGGCTGCCGGACGCGCGGCTGGTCGTCTGCTTCCGGGAGATGCGGCACGCGGCCGATGTCGAACTGGCGGCGGGCCCGGAGTACTTCGTGGAGCTGAACGACCGTTTCCGCACCCATCGCCAGGACATCGGCGCGGCCCTCGCCCATGAGGTGGCGCATGTGTATCTGCACCGGCTGGGACTCGAGTTCCCGACGACGGCGGAGAACGAGATCCTCACCGACACGGTGACCACGTATCTCGGCGCGGGCTGGCTGCTGCTGGACGCCTACCGCGAGCACGGCGAGGCGTCGCAGAAGCTGGGCTATCTCACCCCGGAGGAGTTCGGCTACGTGCTGGCGAAGCGGGCCGCGCTGTTCGGCGAGGACCCGGCGGTGTGGTTCACCAGCCCGCAGGCGTACACGGCGTACGTGACGGGGCGGGAGCGGGCGCGGGAGGACGAGCGGCGGGCGCCGCTGACCGGTGCGGGCTGGTCGGCCCGCCGCCGTTACACCCACGACCGGCGCGACATGGGCCGGCACGACACCACCCGGCCCCGTCCGGATTCCCCCTACGAGTTCACCCCGGACGGGGCGGGCCTGAAGGTGTCCTTCCCGTGCCCGGTGTGCCATCAGCGCATCCGGGTCCCGGTCCGGGGCCGGGTCAGGGCCCGCTGCGGGTTGTGCCGGACGGTGCTGGAGTGCGACACCTGAGTCCGGTCAGTCGGTCAGGCGGTCGATGAGCCAGGTGCCCAGTTCCTCGGTGACGGCGGTGTGGGCGGTCGTCGTCGCGGAGCAGACGAAGTCGTCGACGTCGCTGTCCTCCGGGGACAGGGAGTCGACGGCGGTGTACAGGTCCTTCTGCTCGTCCAGGTCACGGACGGCGACCGCGCTGACCGAGGGCACGAAGCAGATCTCCTCGTGCCGCAGGTCGACCTGGGCACCGGCCTTCTTCAGCGCGTCGGCGAGGATGCCGTAGGAACGCAGGGTGCCGCCGGGGGCGCCGTCCAGCTCGGGGAAGCCGCTGGTGGTGACGGTCTTCTCGGCCTTGGGGAAGCGGCGCTTCAGCTCGGCGACCGTGACCTCGCGGCCCTGGGCCTGGGCGTAGAAGGCGGTGCCGGGGTAGATCCGCTCGGTCTTGAGCACGGTCTCGCCGGGCGGGACGGCGAGTCCGGTGCCGTCGCCGCGGCCGTTGGCGAGGGCCAGGGTGCGGGGGATGCGCGGCCAGCCGCCGACGCTCTCCAGGTCCTGGAGGAACTCGGTGCGCTCCGGGGCGATGCCGCTCTCGCCGGTCATCGGGTCGTAGTGGCGCCAGAGCATCTGGCGGGCGGCGGGGCTGTTCATCTGCCGGGCGAAGGCGTTCGGCAGGGGGATGAAGTGCGAGAACGCCTGGAGGCCGACGGGGATGTAGGCGCCCCGGTGCGGGGTGTCGTAGGAGAAGTACAGGCTGGTGCGGTGGTCGATGTGCTCCTGCTCCATCTTGGCCAGCGCGTAGCGGGTGATGAGGCCGCCCATGCTGAAGCCGCCCACCGTGAGCAGTGCGTCGCCCAGTTGCTCGGCGATGGTCCGCTGGACGGCGGCGGTCACGGTCCGGGCGTTGTCGAGGATCGACGCGCTGCGCTCCTTGAAGCCGACGAGGATGACGTCCCGGCCCCGGCGGCGCAGCTCGCTCAGCAGCGGGAAGTCGCGGTCGAGTCCCGCGTACAGCCAGTCGAGGTCGCTCTTGCCGAGGTTGAAGCCGTCGGCCATGAGGACGGGCCGGACGATGCCCTGGTTGCCCGCTCCGTAGTAGACGTGGGCGAAGCCGTGCGGCAGGTCCCACGTGGCGTCCGGCTCCGGGACCGGGTACGGGAGCGCGGTGGGGGGCGTGGTGCTCAGCGGGCCGGCGAGGGTGAATTCGCCGACGCTCTGTTCCGCCTTCTCGTTCTGCTGGTCGGACACAGTCATCTCCTCCCGAATCCGCGCACGGCGCAGCAGCCCGTCTGAGCTGGGCTGGAGGGCTGCGCATGGCGCGGAGTCGGGATCATCATGGGCGCGGCCGCCACCGCGCGGGCCGTGCCCGGGCCGTCGCTTCATTCCTACGAGTGCGCCACGGCCGCGAGGTGACGCGCTGTCGGGAAATCGGCTGATCAAAGGCGGGGGCGGCTCCGCCACCGGCCCTCGGGTTCGCTATTTTGTTCGCCGCCGTCCCCACCGGCTCGCCCTGTCCCCTCCCCCCCTTGCCTCGAAGGAGCCGGCCGTGACCGCCGAGTCCGCCGTGACCACGTGCTTCCGTCATCCCAAGGTGGAGTCGCACGTCCGCTGCACCCGCTGCGAGCGCTACATCTGCCCGGACTGCATGCGCGAGGCGGCGGTCGGCCATCAGTGCGTGGAGTGCGTGCGGGAGGGCGCCCGCTCGACGCGGCAGGCGCGGACCGCTTTCGGCGGCCGGATCAGTACGTTTCCGCTGGTCACCTGGGTGCTGGTGGCGCTGAACGTGCTGGCTTATCTCGCGGAGCTGGCCCGGCCGTCGGTCGTGGACCGGTTCGGGATGCTGGGCGCGGGCCTGGTCGGTCCGGACGGGGCGCACTATCTGTGGCAGTACCCCTACGACCCGGCGCTGAGCCCGGAGGGGGTCGTCGGCGGTCAGTGGGAACGGCTGCTGACCGGCGCGTTCCTGCACATGCCGCCGGACGACGGGATCGGGGTGGTGCACATCGTGCTGAACATGGTGGCGCTGGTGAACGTCGGCCGGGTGGTGGAGACCCAGCTGGGCCGGGCCCGCTATCTCGCGCTGTATCTGCTCTCGGCGCTCGGCGGCTCGGTCCTGGTCCTGCTGATCGCGCCGGACGCACCGACGGTGGGCGCCTCGGGCGCGGTGTTCGGCCTGGGTGCCGCGTACTGGGTGATGGGGCGCCGCCTCGGCTACGACATGCGGGCGGTCAACCAGTACATGACGGGCCTGCTGCTGTGGCTGGTGATCTCGGCGTTCATGACGTCCTGGCAGGGTCACCTGGGCGGCCTGCTCGCGGGCGCCGTGGTGACCCTGGCTTTCGCCTACATCCCGCGCGGCGACCGCCGCACCCTGCTCCAGTGGGCCGCGTGTGCCGGGCTGTTGGTCCTGCTGCTGGGCCTGGCGGCGGTGAAGGTGGCCTCCCTCACCAGCGGCACCGTCTGATCGCTCCGGACAGGCGGCGGCGCCTGCCCAGTCGTCCGGTCGGGGACTTTCGGGCAGGCGCCGTCTGATGTTCCGTACGCCCTTGTACGGCACACCGGGTCGGGGGAGGTCAGACCGCCAGGGAGCGGTCGGTGGGGCGGATCGGGGCGGGCAGGTCGCTGGCCCCGGTGAGGTGGCGGTCCACGCCTCGGGCGGCGGAGCGGCCCTCGGCGATGGCCCACACGATCAGGGACTGGCCCCGGCCCGCGTCACCGGCGACGAACACGCCGGGCACGTTGGTCCGGAAGTCGGCGTCGCGGGCGATGTTGCCGCGCTCGTCCAGCTCCAGGCCGAACTGGTCGACCAGGCCGTTCTCCCGGTCGGTGCCGGTGAAGCCCATGGCGAGGGTGACCAGCTGGGCCGGGATCTTCCGCTCGCTGCCCGGCTTCGGGGTGAGCCTGCCGTCGATGAACTCGACCTCGGCCAGGTGCAGCGCCTGGACGTTGCCGTCCTCGTCGCCCTCGAAGTGGGTGGTGGAGACGGCGTAGACCCGCTCGCCGCCCTCCTCGTGGGCGCTGGTGACCTTGTACAGCATGGGGAAGGTCGGCCAGGGCTGGTTCAGCGGGTGCCGCTCGTCGTTCGGGCGGGGCATGATCTCCAGCTGGGTGACGGAGGCCGCGCCCTGGCGGTGGGCGGTGCCCACGCAGTCGGCGCCGGTGTCGCCGCCGCCGATGACGACGACGTGCTTGCCCTCGGCCGAGATCGGCGGGGCCACGTAGTCGCCCTCCTGGACCTTGTTGGACAGCGGCAGGTACTCCATCGCCTGGTGGATGCCGTTCAACTCCCGTCCGGGGACGGGCAGATCGCGGGCGGTGGTGGAACCGGCGGCGATGACGACCGCGTCGTACCGCTTCCTCAGGTCGCCGGCCTTGAGGTCGCGGCCGATCTCCACGCCGGTGCGGAACCGGGTGCCCTCCGCGCGCATCTGCTCGATACGGCGGTTGATGTGCCGCTTCTCCATCTTGAACTCGGGGATGCCGTACCGCAGCAGGCCACCGACGCGGTCGGCGCGCTCGTAGACGGCGACCGTGTGACCGGCGCGGGTGAGCTGCTGGGCGGCGGCGAGCCCGGCCGGGCCGGAGCCGATGACGGCGACCGTCTTGCCGGACAGCCGCTCGGGGATGCGCGGGGCCACGTCCCCGGTCTCCCACGCCTGGTCGATGATGGAGACCTCGACGTTCTTGATGGTGACCGGCTGCTGGTTGATGCCCAGCACACAGGCCGACTCACAGGGCGCGGGGCACAGCCGGCCGGTGAACTCGGGGAAGTTGTTGGTCGCGTGCAGCCGCTCGGAGGCGGCGGCCCAGTCCTGCCGGTAGGCGTAGTCGTTCCACTCCGGGATCAGGTTCCCGAGCGGACAGCCGTTGTGGCAGAACGGGATGCCGCAGTCCATGCACCGGCCGGCCTGCTTGCCGATGATGGGCAGCAGGGAGCCGGGGACGTAGACCTCGTTCCAGTCCTTGACGCGCTCGCCGACGGGACGGGTCCGGGCGACCTCGCGGCCGTGGTTCAGAAAGCCCTTGGGATCAGCCATTGGTCGCCGCCTCCATCATCTTCTCGGTGATCTCGGTCTCGGAGAGACCGGCCCGCTCGGCGGCGTCCTTGGCGGCGAGCACTGCCTTGTACGTGCTGGGGATGATCCTGCTGAAGCGTTCCACGGACCGGTCCCAGTCCGCGAGCAGCTTCCCGGCGACCGTGGAACCGGTCTCCTCGGCATGGCGGCGCACCACGTCGTGCAGCCAGGTGCGGTCGGCGTCGTCAAGGGGCTCGACCCCGCCGGCGTTGCCCGCGTTGACGTTGTCCGGGTCGAGGTCGATGACGTACGCGATGCCGCCGGACATGCCGGCCGCGAAGTTCCGCCCGGTCGGGCCGAGGACGACGGCGTGGCCGCCGGTCATGTACTCGCAGCCGTGGTCGCCGACGCCCTCGGAGACCACCAGGGCCCCGGAGTTGCGGACGCAGAACCGCTCGCCGGTACGGCCGCGCAGGAACAGCTCGCCGCCGGTGGCGCCGTAGCCGATGGTGTTGCCCGCGATGGTGGAGTACTCGGCGAGGTGGTCGGCCGCCCGGTCGGGGCGGACCACGATCCGGCCGCCGGAGAGGCCCTTGCCGACGTAGTCGTTGGCGTCGCCCTCCAGGCGCAGCGTGACACCGCGCGGCAGGAACGCGCCGAAGGACTGGCCGGCCGAGCCGGTGAAGGTGATGTCGATGGTGTCGTCGGGCAGTCCGGCGCCGCCGAACTTCCGGGTCACCTCGTGGCCGAGCATGGTGCCGACCGTGCGGTTGATGTTGCGGATGGCGACCTGGGCGCGCACCGGGTGCGCCTCGGTGGCGTCGGTGGCGGCGAGCGCGTCGGCGGCGAGCCTGATCAGCTCGTTGTCGAGCGCCTTCTCCAGCCCGTGGTCCTGGGAGACGACCTGGTGGCGGACCGCGCCCTCGGGCAGCTCGGGCACGTGGAACAGCGGCTCCAGGTTGAGGCCCTGGGCCTTGAAGTGGTCGACGGCGCGCTCCACGTCGAGCACCTCGGCGTGGCCGACGGCCTCCTCGATGGAGCGGAAGCCCAGCTCGGCGAGGAGTTCGCGGACCTCTTCGGCGATGAACCGGAAGAAGTTGACGATGTACTCGGCCTTGCCTTCGAAGCGTTCGCGCAGCACCGGGTTCTGGGTGGCGATGCCGACCGGGCAGGTGTCCAGGTGGCAGACGCGCATCATCACGCAGCCGGAGACGACCAGGGGCGCGGTGGCGAAGCCGAACTCCTCGGCGCCGAGCAGCGCCGCGATGACCACGTCCCGGCCGGTCTTGAGCTGACCGTCGGTCTGGACGACGATCCGGTCGCGCAGCCCGTTGAGCAGCAGGGTCTGCTGGGTCTCGGCGAGGCCCAGCTCCCAGGGACCGCCCGCGTGCTTGAGCGAGGTCAGCGGGGAGGCGCCGGTGCCGCCGTCGTGGCCGGAGACCAGCACCACGTCGGCGTGCGCCTTGGACACACCGGCCGCGACCGTGCCGACGCCGACCTCGGAGACCAGCTTCACGTGGATGCGGGCGGCGGGGTTGGCGTTCTTCAGGTCGTGGATCAGCTGGGCGAGATCCTCGATGGAGTAGATGTCGTGGTGCGGCGGCGGGGAGATCAGGCCCACGCCGGGCGTGGAGTGCCGGGTCCTGGCGACCCACGGGTACACCTTGTGGCCGGGCAGCTGGCCGCCCTCGCCGGGCTTGGCGCCCTGGGCCATCTTGATCTGGATGTCGTCGGCGTTGACCAGGTACTCGGAGGTGACGCCGAAGCGGCCGGAGGCGACCTGCTTGATGGCGCTGCGCCGGGCCGGGTCGTACAGCCGCTCCGCGTCCTCGCCGCCCTCACCGGTGTTGGACTTGCCGCCCAGCTGGTTCATGGCGATGGCGAGGGTCTCGTGCGCCTCCTGCGAGATGGAGCCGTACGACATGGCGCCGGTGGAGAAGCGCCTGACGATCTCGGAGACCGGTTCGACCTCGTCCACCGGGATGGGGGCGCGGCCGGAGTCGAAGCCGAACAGGCCGCGCAGCGTCATCAGGCGCTCGGACTGCTCGTTCACCCGGTCGGTGTACTTCTTGAAGATGTCGAAGCGGCCGCTGCGGGTGGAGTGCTGGAGGCGGAAGACCGTCTCCGGGTCGAACAGGTGCGGCTCGCCCTCGCGGCGCCACTGGTACTCGCCGCCGATGTCGAGCGTGCGGTGGGCGGGCGCGATGCCGCTGGCGGGGTACGCCTTGGCGTGCCGGGCGGCGACCTCACGCGCGATGACGTCGATGCCGACGCCGCCGATCTTGGTCGTGGTGCCGGCGAAGTACTTCTCCACGAAGGCGTTTTCCAGGCCGACGGCCTCGAAGACCTGGGCGCCCCGGTAGGAGGCGACGGTGGAGATGCCCATCTTGGACATCACCTTCAGCACGCCCTTGCCCAGGGCGTAGATGAGGTTGCGGATGGCCTGCTCGGGCTCCATGCCGGGCAGGAAGGTGCCCGCGCGGACCAGGTCCTCGACGGACTCCATCGCCAGGTAGGGGTTGACCGCGGCGGCGCCGTAGCCGATCAGCAGGGCGACGTGGTGGACCTCGCGGACGTCACCGGCCTCGACCAGCAGGCCGACGTGGGTGCGCTCCTTGGTGCGGATGAGGTGGTGGTGGACGGCGGCGGTGAGCAGCAGCGACGGGATCGGGGCGTGCTCGGCGTCGGAGTGCCGGTCGGAGAGCACGATGAGCCGGGCGCCGTTGTCGATGGCGGCGTCGGCCTCGGCGCAGATCTCCTCGATGCGCGCGGCGAGGGAGTCGCCGCCGCCGGAGACCCGGTAGAGGCCGGAGAGGGTGGCGGCCTTGAAGCCGGGCATGTCGCCGTCGGCGTTGATGTGGATGAGCTTGGCCAGCTCGTCGTTGTCGATCACCGGGAAGGGCAGCAGGACCGAGCGGCAGGAGGCGGCGCTCGGGTCGAGCAGGTTGCCCTGGGGGCCCAGCGAGCTGCGCAGGGAGGTGACCAGTTCCTCGCGGATGGCGTCCAGCGGCGGGTTGGTGACCTGGGCGAAGAGCTGGGTGAAGTAGTCGAAGAGCAGCCGGGGACGCTCGGAGAGGACCGCGATGGGGCTGTCGGTGCCCATGGAGCCAATGGGCTCGGCGCCGGCCTTGGCCATCGGGGCGAGGATGATCCGCAGCTCTTCCTCGGTGTAGCCGAAGGTCTGCTGGCGGCGGGTGACGGAGGCGTGGGTGTGGACGATGTGCTCGCGCTCGGGCAGGTCGCCCAGCTCGATCTCGCCCGTCGCCATCCAGTCGGTGTAGGGCAGCTCGGTGGCGAGCTGCGCCTTGATCTCGTCGTCCTCGATGATGCGGTGCTCGGCGGTGTCCACCAGGAACATCCGGCCGGGCTGGAGGCGGCCCTTGCGGACCACCCGGGCGGGGTCGATGTCGAGGACGCCGACCTCGGAGCCGAGGACGACCAGGCCCTCGTCGGTGACCCAGTAGCGGCCGGGGCGCAGGCCGTTGCGGTCGAGAACGGCGCCGACCTGGGTGCCGTCGGTGAAGGTGACGCAGGCGGGGCCGTCCCAGGGCTCCATCATCGTGGAGTGGAACTGGTAGAAGGCGCGCCGGGTCGGGTCCATGGAGTCGTGGTTCTCCCACGCCTCCGGGATCATCATCAGCACCGCGTGGGGCAGCGAGCGCCCGCCGAGGTGGAGCAGTTCCAGCACTTCGTCGAAGGACGCCGAGTCGGAGGCGTCCGGCGTACAGACCGGGAAGGTGCGGGCGAGGTTGTCGTCGGTGCCGAACAGGTCGGAGCCGAGCTGGGACTCGCGGGCGCGCATCCAGTTGCGGTTGCCCTTGACGGTGTTGATCTCGCCGTTGTGGGCGACGAAGCGGTACGGGTGCGCCAGCGGCCACGACGGGAAGGTGTTCGTGGAGAAGCGGGAGTGCACCAGCGCGATCGCGGAGGCGAACCGGCGGTCGGACAGGTCCGGGAAGAAGGGCTCCAGCTGGCCGGTGGTCAGCATGCCCTTGTAGACGATCGTCCGGGCGGACAGGGACGGGAAGTAGATCCCGGCCTCCCGCTCGGCGCGCTTGCGCACGACGAACGCCTTGCGGTCCAGCGCGATGCCCTCGCTGACGCCGTCGCCGACGAACAGCTGGCGGAAGGCCGGCATGGTGGAGCGGGCGGTCGCGCCGAGCAGTTCGGGGGCGACCGGGACCTCGCGCCAGCCGAGGACGGTGAGGCCCTCCTCGGCGGCGATCGTCTCGATCCGTGAGACGACTTCGGCGGTGCCGTCCTCGGGCAGGAAGGCGATGCCGACGGCGTAGGAACCGGCGGCCGGGAGGTCGAATCCGGCCACCTCACGGAAGAAGGCGTCGGGCACCTGGGAGAGGATGCCGGCGCCGTCTCCGGAGTCGGGCTCGGAGCCGGTCGCGCCGCGGTGTTCGAGATTGCGCAGTACGGTCAGCGCCTGCTCGACCAGCGCATGGCTCGCCTCACCGGTGAGGGTGGCCACGAAGCCGACGCCGCAGGCGTCGTGCTCGTCGCGGGGGTCGTACATGCCCTGCGCGGCAGGGCGGGCATCCATGAAGGACCAGGGGCGGTCGGTCACGGAATGCTGGGACGGCTGGCGCGTCGTACGCATCGGCTCTCCCGTCGTCGTCAGTGGCGTGTGGCAGGTGCCGAGGGACGACGCTGGCCCTCTGCTGGTGCAAAATTTCGTGCAGGTTACATGATGGAACGCTTGTCGGGAACCGGATACTCCGTTCCACCATGCGGACGCCACAGGGGGCGCGGCGCGGTGCCGTGGGGTACGGCGGGCGCCGCTCCGGGCGGCGGGAAAAGCGGGGGTTCACAGCGGTTTCGAGCGGGGTCCTGCGAGTGGGCCGGACGGGTGGCGACCGGTCGGACCGGCACCGGGCGGGCCCAGGGGCGGGGAGGCGTCGTCGCCGTCCCGCGAGTGCACCGCGGGCGCCGTTGCCCGCAGTGCTTACGGCTCATGCCCGACGGTCAAGCGTGCGAAACCCGCGAGTAACAATTATTTATGCGGGCCCCGGCATATGTCCAGGGTCTCTCAGCCCACAGCCGTCCCGAACAGGCTGCCCAGGGCGAAGGTGACCCCGGCCGCCGCGCCGCCGAGGGCGAGCTGACGCAGTCCGCTGAACCACCAGCTGCGCGCGGTCACCCTGGCCACCACGGCGCCGCAGCCGAACAGTCCGGCGAGCGCGAGCAGCACGGCGGGCCACAGGGCCGTCGCGCCCAGCAGGTAGGGCAGCACGGGCAGCAGGGCGCCCAGCGCGAAGGCGCCGAAGGAGGAGACGGCGGCGGTCAGCGGGGAGGGCAGGTCCTCGGGGTCGATGCCCAGTTCTTCCCGGGCGTGTATCTCCAGGGCCTGCTCGGGGTCCTTCGACAGCTGCCGGGCGACCTCGCGGGCGAGCGCGGGCTCGACACCGCGGGAGGCGTACAGCGCGGCCAGCTCGTCCTCCTCGGCCTGCGGGTGCTTGCGCAGCTCACGGCGCTCGACATCCAGCTCGGCCTGGACGAGTTCGGCCTGCGAGGCGACGGAGGTGTACTCACCGGCCGCCATCGAGAAGGCGCCGGCCGCGAGCCCGGCGAGGCCCGTGATCACGATCGTCTGATGGCCCACCGAGCCGCCCGCGACACCGGTCATCAGGGCGAGGTTGGAGACCAGCCCGTCCATCGCGCCGAACACGGCGGGGCGCAGCCAGCCGCCGTTGACATCGCGGTGCGTGTGATTGTCGCGGTGCGCCTCGTGCAGCGCGGCCTCGGTCTCGATGATGGCCATGTGGACCCCCGGAAAGCTTAGCCAAAGCTAACTTTGGACTGATTCTATTTTTCGAAGACCCCCAATCTACGGCGATCGGCGCGCCGCCGCCAGCAAGGCGAGGCTGAGCTAACCTGCGGCTTCTTCCCTGCTCAGGCGTCCGGGCCGGAGATTTCCCGGTACCGAGCGGGTGATGGCGGGGGCCCGGAGGCTAGGGCGCCGCCCTTCGGGTGGGACACATCCGCAAAGGGCCACGCGGTCCTGGCGAAGGAGGGTCCCGCCCATGGCATCGAACGCACCCGCTTCACCGCTCCCCGCCCCCGCCGGGCCCGGACTCCGTGAGCGGGCGCGCGGCGCGCTGCTCGGCCTGGCCGTGGGCGACGCGCTGGGCGCCCCGGCCGAGAACCTGAAGCCCTCCGAGATCCGCGCCCGCTGGGGCCGCATCACCGGGTACGTCACCGACCGGCCGTGCGGCACGGACGACACCGAGTACGCGATCTTCTCCGGGCTGCTGCTGGCCCGGCACGGCTCCGCGCTCACCCCGGCGCATGTGGAGGTGGCCTGGCACCAGTGGATCGCGGACCGGGCCGAGGGTCCCTTCCGGGGCGCGGGCTTCAGCGAGCGGGGCACGCTGGAGAACCTGCGCCGGGGTCTCGCGGCGCCCATCTCCGCCCAGCACCGGCACGCCTGGAGCGACGGGCTGGCGATGCGGGCGGCGCCGTTCGGGGTGTTCGCGGCGGGACGGCCCGCCGAGGCGGCCCGGCTGGTGGCGATCGACGGCTCGGTCAGCCACGAGGGCGAGGGCATCTACGGCGGCCAGGCGGTCGCGGCCGGGGTGGCCGCGGCGATGGCGGGCGCGGAACCGGCCGTGGTGATCGCGGCCGCCCTCGCCGTCGTACCGGACGACTCCTGGACCGCCCGCTCGCTGCGCCGCGCGGTCGCCGTCGCCCACCGGGGCGAACGCGCGGTCCGCTCCGCGGTGGTCATCGGCGGCTACCCCTGGACCGACCTGGCCCCCGAGGCGGTCGCCCTCGCCTTCGGCGCGTACGCGGCGGCCGACGGCGACTTCCGGGAAGCGGTCCTGACGGCCGTCAACATGGGCCGGGACGCCGACACGACGGCGGCGGTCGCGGGCGCCCTGGCCGGCGCCACCGGCGGTGTCGCCGCCATCCCCGCCATGTGGGCCGCAGCCATTGGCCCGGCCCGCGGCAGGTGCCTGCCCGCCATGTCGGGCCACCACATCCTCGACGTGGCCGAGCTCCTGACGCCGGAGGAGGGCGGCAAGTGGGGCGAGGGGGTGATCCTGCCGGACCTGCTGCCGGAGGGGGTGCGGCCGGCGCTCTCGGGGCCCGCGGTGGTGCCTGCCGGTGAGCCACCGCTCACCCTGGCGGGTACGGCCACGGAGACACCGTTCCCGCTCGCGTCAGCCGCTCAGGGTGACGAAGCGGAGGCCCGGTCGTGACCCGGCGGATCGAGGGCCTGCTGCTCGGGCTCGCCGCCGGGGACGCGGCCGGATGGCCCGCCGCACGGCACCGGGCGGCCCGGATGCCGGAGTGGACGCGGCGGCTGACGCGGGAGCTGGACACCTTCGCGGAGCAGAACGCGACGACCACGCTGCCGGTGCCCATCGCGCTGAACCAGCCCCCGGAACCGCTCCGGCTCGGCCCCTCCGACGACGCGGAGTGGGCGGCGTTCGCGGCGGAGGCGGTGCTGCGGGCCGGGGACGACGTCCTGGGCGACCTCAGCCGGGACCGCCGTATGCGCGCGGCGATCGACCTGACCTGGACCGCCGTGGCCTCCGAGGTCGCCGCGGCGGCCGAACGGGCGCCGGAGATCGAGTCGGCCGTACTCCCCCTGCGCGCCCGCATCTCGGTCCGCGCGGGCCTCGGCAACCTCGCCGCCGGACTCCGCCCGCCCGCCACCGGCCACGACAACCCGCACTACTTCGACGACGCGGCCTGTGTACGCGCCTGTGTGCTGGCCGTCGCCCACCCCGGCGACCCGGCCCGCGCGGCGGACCTGGCGGAGTTCGACGCCCGCTACACCCAGGACGGCGACGGGGTGCACGGCGCGCGGGCGATGGCGGCGGCGGTGGCCACCGCTCTGTCCGGCGCGGGCGCGGACGCGTGTGTGGCGGCCGCGCTGGACGAACTGCCCGAGGGCACGGAGATCGGCCGCAACGCCCGGCACGCGCTGGCCCTGGTGACCGACACCGACACCGCGTTCGCCCTGGTGCCGCTGCTGGAGCATCAGATCGTGGACCACGTCTACAGCTACGGCATCGCCGCCGCCGAGACGGTCCCCGTGGCACTCGCGCTGACCCTCGCGGCCGCCGGGCGGATCGCCGAGGCGGTGCCCGCGGCCGCCTGTCTGTCCCGGGTCGCCGACTCCGCGCCCGCGCTCGCCGGGGCGCTCTGCGGCGTGCTGGGCGGCGGGGAGTGCGTGCCGGAGGCGTGGCGGCGCTCCTGCCGGACCCTCTCCGGCTGCGCGCTGCCCCGGCTGACCGGCACCGATCTGGTGGAACTCGCCGGGCTGCTGGAAGCCGCCCAACGGACCCGGCCAGGGGGATGATGCGCGCATGATGCCCAAAAGTGATGAAATCTCCGGCCCTGGTGGGACCGGCCTGGACGAGCGGATCACCGGTGCCCTGCTCGGCGCCGCCGTGGGGGACGCCCTCGGCGGGCCGGTCGAGGGCTACAGCCCCGACCAGATCGTCGAGCGCCACGGTGGCCGGGTGCACGGGATCGTCGGCCCCTGGAACGGCGACGACTGGCGCACCGCCCGCCCCATCGCGCCGTATCACAAGGGCGACGGGCACGTCACCGACGACACCCTGATGACGCACGCGCTGATCCGGGTCTACGCCCGCGTCCGGGACCACCTCGACGCGTACGCCGTCGCGGAGCACCTGGTGCCGGACCTGATGACCGAGCCGCGCTGGATTCCCGAGCTGGAGGCGGAGGCGCTGCCCCTCCAGCGGATCTTCCTCGCCGAGAAGTGGCTGGTGGCCCGGATCGCGTACGGGCATGTGGACCCGCGTGAGGCGGGCACCGGCAACATCGTCAACTGCGGGGCGGCGATGTACATGGCCCCGGTGGGCCTGGTCAACGCGGCCAACCCGGCGGGCGCGTACGCCGAGGCGCTGGACGTGGCGGGCGCCCACCAGTCGTCGTACGGCCGGGAGGCGGCCGGGGTGTTCGCGGCCGCCGTGGCCGCCGCGTGCGCGCCGGGCGCGACGGCGGACTCGGTGGTGGCCGCCAGCCTGGCGCTGGCCAAGGACGGCACCCGCGAGGCCATCGAGAAGGTCTGCGAAGTGGCCGCCGGGCACGGTGACTTCGAGTCGGCTCTGATCCCGCTGCGCCGGGCGGTCGCCCCGTACGACACGGTCGGCCCCGACTACCGCGCCCCCTCGCTCGGCGCCCGCCGCCCCTCCCGGCTGCACTCGATCGAGGAACTCCCCGTCGCGCTCGGCATGTTGGTGGTCGCGGGCGGCGACCTGCGGCACGCGGTGCTGGGCGCGGTCAACTACGGCCGGGACTGCGACTCGATCGCCACGATGGCCGGCGCTCTCGCGGGCGCGCTCGGCTCGCCGGTGCCCGAGAAGTGGGCGAAGACGGTGGCGGAGGCGAGCCGCCTGGACCTGTGGGCCCCGGCCCGCGAGCTCACCGAGGTCGCCCGCGAGGTCTTCGTACGGGACACCGGGCGGCGCCGGGCGCACGAGCGGGCGTTCGCCGCGCTGGGAGGTCCCGCATGCTCCGACTGACGTGGGTGCAGCCCGAGGACCTGGTCGGCCATGAGCTGCGCCAGGCCCGCCTGGACGGCCGTAACGCCACCCGGATCGAGGCGCGCTGGCGCGCGGCGGGCGGCGCGGACGCCCCGGAGCGGGCCGGTGCCTCGCCGGAGCCCGCGTCCCGCTATCTGCGGCTGCTGGCCGAGGACCTGTTGGACGAACTGGCAGACCTTCCCAGTGAGTTGGCCGAACAGGAGCCGACCGCGCTGGACCGGATCGAGGCCCTGTGCCCCGACTGGCCCGCCTCCCCCGCCGGACGTACGGCCCCCGACCCCGGCGCGCTGGAGGCCGCCTGGCTGGGCCGGGCCGTCGGCTGCCTGCTCGGCAAACCGGTGGAGAAGCTCCCCCTGGACGGCATCCGCGCCCTGGCCCGCGCCACCGGCAACTGGCCGCTGAACACCTGGTTCACCGCGAAGGGCGTCCCCGAGGACCTGCTCGCCCGGCACCCCTGGAACCGCCGCTCCGCCCCGACCTCCCTCGCCGAGAACATCGACGGCATGCCGGAGGACGACGACCTCAACTACCCCCTGCTGGGCCTGCTGCTCCTGCGCCGGCACGGCCGCGCCTTCACCACCGCCGACGTGGCCGGGCTCTGGCTGGACGAACTCCCGCCCGGCCGCGCCTTCACCGCCGAACGCGTCGCCCTGCGCAACCTCCTCAGCGGGGTCGAGCCCCCGTACACCGCCCGCTTCCGCAACCCGTTCCGCGAGTGGATCGGCGCCCTGATCCGCGCCGATGTGCACGGCTGGACCAACGCGGGCGACCCGGCGGCGGCCGCCGCGCAGGCGCACCGGGACGCGGTCCTCACCCACACCGCCACCGGCGTCCACGCGGCGATGTTCGCGGCCGCCGTCATCGCCGCGGCCGCCTCCGGCACCCAGGACGCGCACGCCTGCCTGCGCACCGGCCTCACCGTGGTCCCGCCCGCCTCCCGGCTGGCCCGCGCCGTGACCCACGCCGTCCGACTGGCCCAGGAACACACGGACTTCGACGACGTGGTGGACGCGCTGCACGCCCGGTACGGACCCGCCCACCACTGGGTGCACGCCCTGCCCAACACCGCCCTGATCGCCGCGGCGCTCACCCACGCCGACGGCGACTTCACCGGCTCGGTCTGCCGGGCGGTGTCGGGCGGCTGGGACACCGATTCCAACGGCGCGACGGCCGGCTGCGTCGCGGGCCTCCTCGCGGGCGCCCCCGACGCGCTGCCGGAGCGCTGGCGGGCCCCGCTGAAGAACCGGCTCGCCACCTCGGTCGCCGACTTCGACGGCACCGGCTTCGACACCCTCGCCCGACTCACCCACCTGGAGGCGACCCGCCCATGACCCACATCGTCGTGCTCGGCAGCACGAACATGGACCTCGTCACCTATGTAGCCAAGGCACCGCAGCGCGGCGAGACCGTCACCGGCCGGGAGTTCCGCACCATTCCCGGCGGCAAGGGCGCCAACCAGGCGACCGCCGCCGCCCGCGCCGGCGCCGTGGTGTCGCTGATCGGCGCGGTCGGCAACGACGCGTACGGCGCCCGGCTCCGCGACACCCTCGAACACTCCGGCGTGGACACCGACTTCCTGCGCACGGTCGAGGGCCCGTCCGGCACCGCGCACATCGTGGTGGACGACGAGGGCGGCAACTCCATCGTCGTCATCCCCGGCGCCAACGGCACCGTCGACCACCTCTCCCCCGGCGACGAGGGCCTGATCGCCTCCGCCGACGCCCTGCTGCTCCAGCTCGAAGTGCCGCTCGCGGCCGTGATCGCGGGCGCGGAGGCGGCCCGGCGGCACGGCGTCCGTACGGTGCTCACCCCCTCCCCCGCGCAGCCGCTGCCGGAGGAGCTGCTGAGCGTGACCGACGTCCTGGTCCCCAACGCGTACGAGGCCGTCACCCTCACCGGCCGCACCGACCCCCTCGACGCGGCCGTCGGTCTGCTCGACCTGGTGCCGGAGGTGGTGCTCACCCTGGGCGAGGCCGGGGTCCTGTACGTGTCCCGGAACACGGAACCGCTCGCGGTGCCCGCGCACCAGGTCGCGGCGGTGGACTCCACGGGCGCGGGCGACACCTTCGCCGGGGCGTACGCGGTCGCCGTCGCCGAGGAGAAGCCGCTGCGGGAGGCGCTGTCCTGGGCGGCGGCCGCGGCCGCGCTGTCGGTGCAGCGGGAAGGGGCGTCGGCGTCGATGCCGTACCGCCCCGAGATCGAGGCGCAGTACACCGCATGAGCGCCGACCGCCCCGACAACGCGACCCGCCCGCCGCTGGACGGCCTGCGGGTGCTGGACCTGGCCACCCTGTTCGCCGGTCCGCTGGCCGCCACGATGCTCGGTGACTTCGGCGCCGAGGTGATCAAGGTGGAGCATCCGCTGCGGCCCGACCCGTCCCGGGGGCACGGCCCGGCCAAGGACGGCATCGGCCTGTGGTGGAAGGTGCTCGGCCGCAACAAGCGGACCATCACCCTCGACCTGTCCCGCCCCGGCGGCCGGGACACCCTGCTCAGGCTCGCCGCCACCTCCGACGTGGTGATCGAGAACTTCCGCCCCGGCACCCTGGAGAAGTGGGACCTGGGCTGGCCTGAGCTGTCGGCGGCCAACCCCCGGCTGGTCCTCGCGCGGGTCACGGCCTTCGGCCAGTTCGGCCCGTACGCGCACCGGCCCGGCTTCGGCACGCTGGCCGAGGCGATGAGCGGCTTCGCGGCCCTCACCGGCGAGCCGGAGGCACCCCCGACCCTGCCGCCCTTCGGGCTCGCCGACTCCGTCGCCGCCCTGGCCACCTCCTACGCCGTGCTCACCGCGCTGGCCGCCCGGCAGCGCACCGGCGCCGGGCAGGTGGTGGACATGGCGATCATCGAGCCGATGCTCGCCGTGCTGGGCCCCCAGCCGACCTGGTACGACCAGCTCGGTTACGTCCAGGAGCGCACCGGCAACCGGTCCGCGAACAACGCCCCGCGCAACACCTACCGCACCCTGGACGGCTCCTGGGTGGCGGTCTCCACCTCAGCGCAGTCCGTGGCGGAACGGGTGATGCGCCTGGTGGGCCGCCCGGAACTGACCGACGAACCGTGGTTCGCCACCGGAGTGCAGCGGGCCGCGCACGCCGACGAACTGGACGAGGCGGTCGGCAACTGGATCGCCGCCCGCACCCGCGACGAGGTGCTGGCCGCCTTCGAGAAGGCCGAGGCGGCCATCGCCCCCGTGCAGGACGTACGGGACGTGTTCGAGGACCCGCAGTACCAGGCGCTTGACACGGTCACCACCGTGGCCGACCCGGACCTCGGCCCGCTGCGCATGCAGAACGTCCTCTTCCGGCTCTCCGCGACCCCCGGCGCGATCCGCTGGGCCGGACGCGGACACGGCGCCGACACCGACACGGTCCTGACCGAGCTGGGCCTCGGCCCGGCCGAGCTGCGCGCCCTGCGCGAGGAGGGTGCGCTGTGACCCCGCTGACCTGGCTGTACGTCCCCGGCGACCGGCCGCGTGTGGTGGACAAGGCGCTCGCGGCGGGCGCCGACGTGGTGGTGATCGACCTGGAGGACGCGGTCGCCCCGGACCGCAAGGAGTACGCCCGCGCGGCCACCGCCGACCGGCTCTCCGACCCCCAGCCGGTCCCGGTCCACGTCCGCCTCAACGGCCCCCACGGCCCCTGGGCGGCGGCCGACCTCGCCGCCCTGGCCGACCTGCCGGGCGTCTCCGGGCTGCGGCTGCCCAAGGTGGCGGTGCCCGAGCAGATCCGCCGTACCGCCGAGGCCACCGCGCTGCCGCTGTACGCGCTACTGGAGTCCGCCCTCGGCATCGAGCACGCCTACGCCATCGCCACCGCGCACCCCGCCCTGCGCGGCCTGTCCCTCGGCGAGGCCGACCTCCGCTCCGACCTCGGGGTACGGGCCGACGCGGGCCTGGACTGGTGCCGCGCGCGGGTGGTGGTGGCCGCCCGCGCGGCCGGCCTGGCCCCGCCTCCCCAGTCGGTCCACCCCGACGTACGGGACCTGGACGGGCTCGCCGCGTCCTGCGCCCGTGGCCGCGCCCTCGGCTTCGTGGGCCGCGCGGCGATCCATCCCCGCCAGCTCCCGGTGATCGCGCGGGCCTACCTCCCCACCCCGGAGGAGCTGGCGGAGGCGGAGACGGTTCTGAAGGCGGCGGCCACCGAGCAGGGCGCGCTGGCTCTCCCGGACGGCCGCTTCATCGACGCGGCGGCGGTGGCCCAGGCCCAGCGGACGCTGTCGATGGCCGGCGGGGCCTGAACACGGCGAAGGGCGCCCGGAGTGTTTCCGGGCGCCCTTCGGCATGCGTACGGAGCTTAAGGTCAGCCCTTCTTGCCGGACTCGGCGGTGTCCTTGACGCCGGCCTTGGCTTCGGGCTCGGGCTCGGGCTCGGCCGGAGCGTCCTCGGGCTCGGCCTTCTCGGTCTTCTCGGCCTTCTCGGCCTTCTCACCCTTGGTCATGTCGACCTTCGCCTCGGCCCCATCCTCGGCCTTGGCCTCACCGTCACCGGCGTCCGCCTCGGCCTCTGCCCCGGCCCCTGCCGGATCGTCGGAGGCACCCGGCTCGACGACCGCTTCCCGGCCCGGGCGGCGCCGGGCGGAGAGCACCAGGTAGGTCACGGCCAGCAGGAACACCACGACGGCGGTCCAGACGTTCAGCCGGAGGCCCAGGATGTGGTGGGCGTCGTCCACCCGCATGTACTCGATCCAGGCGCGGCCCGAGCAGTAGGCGGCGACGTACAGCGCGAAGGCGCGGCCGTGGCCCAGCTTGAAGCGGCGGTCGGCCCAGATGACCAGGAAGCCGACGCCCACGCACCACAGCGACTCGTAGAGGAAGGTCGGGTGGTAGTAGCCCGGCACCCGGCCGCCCTCGGAGGAGGTGATGTGCAGGGCCCAGGGCAGGTGGGTCTCGTGGCCGTACAGCTCCTGGTTGAACCAGTTGCCCCAGCGGCCGATGGCCTGCGCGAAGGCGATGCCGGGGGCGACGGCGTCGGCGTAGGCGGGCAGGGCCACGCCCCGGCGCCGGGCGCCGATCCAGGCGCCGACCGCGCCGAGCGCGATGGCGCCCCAGATGCCCAGGCCGCCCTCCCACACCTTGAAGGCGTCCACCCAGTCGCGGCCCGGGCTGAAGTACAGCTCATAGTCCGTGATCACGTGGTAGAGCCGGCCGCCGACGAGGCCGAAGGGGACGGCCCACACCGCGATGTCGGCGACCGTGCCGGGGCGGCCGCCCCGCGCTACCCAGCGCTTGTTGCCGAGCCAGACGGCGACGAAGACACCGATGATGATGCAGAAGGCGTAACCGCGCAGCGGGACGGGGCCGAGGTACAGCACCCCGCGCGACGGACTGGGAATGTAGGCAAGTTCCATGGCAAGGTCGACGCTACCGTGCCGGGCCGCGCGGTCGCCGCGCGGCTGGGCTACGGGTCCATAACGGGGAGGTGAGAAAACCCCCTCACCCGCGGTCGGCCGTCTCCACCATCTCCTTGAGCTTCTCGGGGGTCATGGACTGGTCCTGGTAGATGTTCTTGCCGCCGAACAGCACCGTCGGCGTGCCGCCGAAGTTGCCGGAGGCGAACGCCTGCTGGGAGCGGTCCACCCAGCTGTTGTGGGTGCCGTCGTTCACACAGGAGCGGAACGCGGGCGTGTCGAGGCCCTTGACCTTGCCCGCGAGGTCGATCAGCTTGCCGTTGTCGGCGAAGGCGTCGTCGGTCTCCGGGGGCTGGTTCGCGTACAGCACGTCGTGGTACTCGCGGAACTTCCCGGCGTCCTGGGCGCAGGCCGCGGCGTTGGCCGAGTGCAGCGAGCCGGTGCCGCCCATGTTGCCGTCGATCAGGCGGACCAGGTGGTACTCGACCCGGAGCTTGCCCGCGTCGGTCAGCTCGTGCAGCGTGGAGCGGTACCGCGTCTCGAAGGACTGGCAGGCGGGGCAGCGGAAGTCCTCCCAAATGGTGAGCGTGGACTTGGCGCCCTCCTCGCCGACCGGGATCGCCAGGCTGTCCTTGCCCTGCGCGCCGGAGGGGGCCACGACCGGGCCCGCGTTCTTGCTGCCCTTGTCCTTGCCCGCGTTGGCCGCGATGACCCCGATCACCGCCGCGAGGCCCAGGACGCCGACGACACTGACACCGACGATCAGCGCGCGCCGGCGCTTGTCCGCGGACTTCTGCTTCTCGCGCTCGGCGGCCAGGCGTCGGCGGGCGTTGCTCTTTCCATCACGGTTCTTCTCGCTCACACCCCCCAGAACGAACCGGGGAGGCGCATTGCGCCTCCCCGGCCGGAGGTCCACCCATTCGAGTGACCTGGAGCGACGCAGGTCAGGCGCCCCGGCGGACGCCCTTCGCCAGGTCGGCGGCGAGCGCGCGGACCGCGTCGACACCGGAGGCGTCGTCGGGCGCGTCCAGCATCCGCTTCACGAACGCCGAGCCGACGATGACGCCGTCGGCGAAGGCGGCCACCTCGGCGGCCTGGGCCGCGTCGGAGACACCGAGGCCGACACAGACGGGCAGGCCGGAGCCGGTGGCGCGGGTACGTGCCACCAGGTTCTCGGCCTGCGCGCCGACGGACGCGCGGGTGCCGGTGACGCCCATCAGCGAGGCCGCGTAGACGAAACCGCTGCCCGCCGAGGTGATCTCGGCGAGCCGGGCGTCCCTGCTGCTGGGGGCGACCACGAAGACCGTGGCGAGGCCGTGCTTCTCGGCGTGCTCGCGCCACGGCGCGGACTCCTGCACGGGCAGGTCGGGCAGGATGCAGCCCGCGCCGCCCGCCTCGGCCAGCTCGGCGGTGAACCGCTCGACGCCGTAGCGGTCGATGGGGTTCCAGTAGGTCATCACGAGCACCGGCTTGCCGGTGGCCGCGTGGGCCTCGCGGACCGTGCGCATGACGTCCGCGATGCGTACGCCGCCGCGCAGGGCGATGTCGTCGGCGGTCTGGATGACCGGGCCGTCCAGCACCGGGTCGCTGTGCGGCAGGCCGACCTCGACCACGTCGGCGCCGCCGTCGAAGGCGGCCTTGATCGCCTCGATGCCGCCGTCCACGGTCGGGAACCCGGCCGGGAGGTAGGCGATGAGCGCGGCGCGGTCCTCGGCCCTGGCGGCGGCGAGGGTGTCCGACAGCAGCTGAATGTTCCCGCTCACTTGGCGTCCCCCTCGATCTCCGCGGTGTGGGCCTCGTCGGCCGCGACCTCGGCGTCGGTGTCGTAGAGCCCGAAGTACCGGGCGGCGGTGTCCATGTCCTTGTCGCCACGGCCGGAGAGGTTGACGAGGATCAGCCCGTCCGGGCCCAGCTCCTTGCCGACCTCCAGGGCGCCGGCCAGCGCGTGCGCGCTCTCGATGGCCGGGATGATGCCCTCGGTGCGCGACAGCAGACGCAGCGCCTGCATGGCGGCGTCGTCGGTGACCGCGCGGTACTCGCCCCGGCCGGATTCCTTGAGGTAGGAGTGCTCGGGTCCGATGCCGGGGTAGTCCAGGCCGGCCGAGATCGAGTACGGCTCGGTGATCTGGCCCTCGTCGTCCTGGAGGACGTAGGAGCGGGAGCCGTGCAGGATGCCGGGCTCGCCCGCGGTCAGCGTGGCCGCGTGCTCGCCGGTGTCGATGCCGTGTCCGGCGGGCTCGCAGCCGATCAGGCGGACATCTTCGTCGGGGATGAAGGCGTGGAAGAGGCCGATGGCGTTGGAGCCGCCGCCGACGCAGGCGATGGCGGCGTCCGGGAGGCGGCCGGCGCGCTCCAGGATCTGGCGGCGGGCCTCCACACCGATGACGCGGTGGAAGTCGCGGACCATGGCCGGGAAGGGGTGGGGGCCCGCGACGGTGCCGAAGAGGTAGTGGGTGTGGTCGACGTTGGCGACCCAGTCGCGGAACGCCTCGTTGATGGCGTCCTTCAGGGTGCGGCTGCCGGACTTCACGGCCACGACCTCGGCGCCGAGCATGCGCATCCGGGCCACGTTGAGGGCCTGGCGCTCGGTGTCGATCTCGCCCATGTAGATGGTGCAGTCGAGGCCGAACAGGGCGCAGGCGGTGGCGGTGGCGACGCCGTGCTGGCCGGCGCCGGTCTCCGCGATGACACGGGTCTTGCCCATGCGCTTGGTGAGCAGGGCCTGGCCGAGCACGTTGTTGATCTTGTGCGAGCCGGTGTGGTTGAGGTCCTCGCGCTTGAGGAACACCCTTGCGCCACCGGCGTGTTCGGCGAACCTGGGGACCTCGGTGAGCGAGCTGGGGCGGCCGGTGTAGTTGACCATGAGGTCATCCAGCTCGCGGGCGAATTCCGGGTCCTGCTTGGCCTTGTCGTACTCGACGGCGACCTCGTCCACGGCGGCCACGAGGGCTTCCGGGATGAACTTGCCGCCGAACGCGCCGAAGTAGCCCTGGACGGTGGGGACTTGACCCTCCGGGTCAGGGAAGAAGTAGTTACTGCTGGGCATGCCGGTACCTCACGGTGAGTGCGTGTGAAAAGACACTATTCGCCGTGGGGGCGGGGATTCGTCTTGTTGGCCGCGCGCCGTCAGTGGCTTGTCGCGCCCACGCGGCGGAGCCGCAGAATCGAACGGAGCCCCGCGCCCCCAAGGGCCGGGCGCTGCCATCGCATGCCGTTTACCTGACCGGGCTCGTTCCCGATGTGGTACCTGACCCTGCGGCCGTGGACCCGGCGGGCCGGGGCGCGGCAGCCCCGCGGCCGGCAGCCGCGCGCGAGGCGGGCGTGCCGGTCCACGGTGGTGGTCAGGGTGAGTGTCATCGGGGTCAAGCCTACCGGGGTGTCAGCCGCGGCCGTGCCGCAGTGCGGGGTGCTCGCCCGCGGCCACCAGGTCGGCCACCGCGGTCTTGGGGTCGCGGCCGGTGACCAGGGACTCGCCGACCAGGACGGCGTCGGCGCCCGCGTTGGCGTAGGCGATCAGGTCGTGCGGGCCGCGTACGCCGGACTCCGCCACCTTGACCAGCTCGTCGGGGATCTCCGGGGCGATCCGCTCGAAGGTGCCCCGGTCGACCTCCAGGGTCTTCAGGTTGCGGGCGTTGACGCCGATGATGCGGGCGCCCGCGTCCACGGCGCGCTCGATCTCGTCCTCGTCGTGCACCTCGACCAGCGGGGTCAGACCGATGGACACGGCGCGCTCGATCAGCGACTCCAGCGCGGGCTGCTCCAGCGCGGCGACGATGAGCAGCACGAGGTCGGCGCCGTACGCCCGGGCCTCCCACAGCTGGTACGAGGTGACGATGAAGTCCTTGCGCAGCACCGGGATGTCGACGCGGGCGCGGACGGCCTCCAGGTCGGCCAGCGAGCCGCCGAAGCGGCGCTCTTCGGTGAGGACGGAGATGACGGCGGCGCCGCCGGCCTCGTAGTCGGCGGCGAGGGCGGCCGGGTCGGCGATGGCGGCCAGCGCGCCCTTGGACGGGCTGGAGCGCTTGACCTCGCAGATGACCTTGACGCCGTCGCCCTTGAGGGCAGCCACGCCGTCCTTGGCGGCCGGGGCCTGCGCCGCGCGCTCCTTGAGCTCGTCGAGGCTGACGCGGGCCTGCCGCTCCGCGAGGTCGGCCCGGACTCCGTCGATGATCTCGTCGAGCACACTCACGCGAGCGGCCCCCTTTCAGCCTTGGTCCTGGGACGGGTTCGAAAACCCATGGTCACTGCGATGGTATCCGGAGGAAGTGCCTGGGCTCGCATCCGGCGGGCGGCGGTCCCATTACCTGGACATTCCTTGTTGATCAAGGACGGATCAAGCCACCGACCGGCAGGTTCCGGACGACGGTGAAGAGCAGTAGCGCGGAGCCGGCCACCCACAGCGGGGTACGGCCGAGGGTGAGCCGCATCGGCCTGCCTCCGGCCGCGCGGACCGCCCAGACGGTCCACAGCACGGCGAAGGCGAAGTAGGCGGCCACTCCGGCCGCGTTGTCGTGCAGGGCGCCGAGGAGGTCGCCGTGGACGAAGGCGTGCGCGCTGCGCAGTCCGCCGCAGCCGGGGCAGTACAGCCCGGTGAGCGCGTAGAGCGGGCAGACCGGGTAGTGGCCGGGCTGGTTGGGGTCGACGGCGCCGACGTAGGCGAAGGCTCCGGCCACGGCGGCCAGCACCCCGGCCGGGGTGGCGAGGCGACGCCACAGCGGTGGGTCCTCGGGCGGGGCGAGGGGCGAGGCGGCACCATCGGCATTCACCCTGGCATTGTGCCGTGGGCCCCCCGTGGACGCGCGAGGGGCGCCCCAGGTGCCGTCCGTACGGCTCCGGGGCGCCCCTTCAGGCGATTCGCTCAGCTCTCCGCGCCGACCGGCTCACGGGTGGCCGCCGCGGCAGGGCGGGCCGGGGTGGCGCTCGCCTTCGGCATGCCGAGGCCCATGGAGCGCATGATCCAGCCCACGACGCCACCGAGGACCACGATCACCAGACCGGCCCAGAAGCCGACGGGCTGGGCCATCACGGTGAAGGCGCCCGAGACGCAGAAACCGATGAAGGCGATGATGACACCGGTCCAGGCGGCCGGGGTGTGACCGTGGCTGCTGCCCGCCATGACTTGCTCCTCGTTGCTGTGTACGTGTCGTAGTACATGTCGTACGTGTCGTACGGTTCCGAGCCCGCCCGTCACTGTCCGAGCCGGTCGCTCGCGGTCCATTGTCCCGTACGCGCCCGCGTGATCGACGCGGGGGTGGGAGTCTGGTTGCCCACACCGGGCGGTGGTTCAGGCGCCGGTGGGGTCCTCGCCCCGGTCCAGGGCCTTCCAGATCTCCTCCGGGCGCTCCGGATCGACCGGGCGTGCGGCGCGCCGGGGGCGGTCCGTGCCGCGCTCGTAGCGGCCGGACATGGCGGGCCAGCGGGAGCCGTAGCGCAGCGCGAGGAGTCCGGCGAGCAGGATCAGCACCCCGCCCACCGCCGCGGCGTAGGGCCAGGCGGTGTGGGTGAGGGCCTCGACGGTGGCCGAGGTGTCGCCGGTGGCCTCGGCCGCCTTCTCGTCCAGCGCGGAGCCGTCGGCGACACCGGCGAGGGCGGCGGCGACGATGCCGGCGCCGGAGAGCGTGAGCAGCGCGGCGACGGCGAACCGGCCCGCCCGGCGGACGGCGAAGACGGCGACGAGCGCGGCGAGGCCCACGACGGCCAGGGCGGCCGGGACGCCGGTGACGTCGCTGCCCTTGGCGGTCAGCGGGAAGGCGCCTCCGGCGACCGTCGCGGTCCCCTCGGACCAGCGCTGCCGGGTCGCCAGCAGCGCCACGGCCGCGCCGAGCGCGCCGAACAGCAGGGCCGCGGCGAGGCTGCGCCGGCCGGAGCGGGCGGGCGCGGCGGCTTCGGAACGGGGGTGAGGTACGGCAGTCACGTACTCCACTATCGCCTGAACCCCGGACGAAGCGTCATCCGGGGTTCCCGCGAAAGGGTCACACCGTGCCCAGCCGGTTGGCGGTGTGCACCGCGCGCAGCACCGCGGCCGCCTTGCTGCGGCACTCCTGGTCCTCCGCGACCGGGTCGGAGTCGGCGACGATCCCGGCTCCCGCCTGCACGTATGCCGTGCCGTCGCGCAGCAGGGCGGTGCGGATGGCGATGGCGGTGTCGGAGTCGCCCGCGAAGTCGAGATAGCCGACGCAGCCGCCGTACAGGCCGCGCCGGGAGGGCTCGAGTTCGTCGATGATCTGCATGGCGCGCGGCTTGGGGGCCCCGGAGAGGGTGCCGGCCGGGAAGCAGGCGGTGAGCACGTCGAAGGCGGTGCGGCCGCCGGCGATCTCGCCGGTGACGGTGGACACGATGTGCATCACGTGCGAGTAGCGCTCGATCGACATGAAGTCGACGACCTCCACCGAGCCGGGTTCGCAGACCCGGCCGAGGTCGTTGCGGCCGAGGTCGACCAGCATCAGGTGCTCGGCGCGCTCCTTGGGGTCGGCCATCAGCTCGTCGGCGAGCGCCTGGTCCTCCTGCGGGGTGGCGCCCCGGTGCCGGGTGCCGGCGATGGGGTGCACCATGGCCCGCCCGTCCTCGACCTTGACCAGCGCCTCCGGCGAGGAGCCGACCACGTCGAACCCGTCGAAGCGGAACAGGTACATGTACGGGGAGGGGTTGGTGGCCCGCAGCACCCGGTAGACGTCGAGGGCGCTGGCGGTGCAGGGCGTCTCGAAGCGCTGGGAGGGCACGACCTGGAACGCCTCGCCCGCGCGGATGCGCTCCTTGACGTCCTCGACGGCCTCCTGGAAGTCGGGGCCGCCCCAGAGCGCGGTGTACTCGGGCAGCTCGGAGGGCGGCAGGACGGCCGGGGGCTGGGCGACCGGGCGGGCGAGGTCGGCCTCCATGGCGTCGAGCCGGGCGACCGCGTCGGCGTACGCCTCGTCCACGCCGGTGTCGAGGTCGTTGTGGTTGATCGCGTTGGCGATCAGCAGGACCGAGCCCTCCCAGTGGTCCATCACGGCGAGGTCGCTGGTGAGGAGCATGGTCAGCTCGGGCAGCTGGAGGTCGTCGCGCTCGCCGGGGCCGATCTTCTCCAGGCGGCGGACGATGTCGTAGCCGAGGTAGCCGACCATGCCGCCGGTGAAGGGCGGCAGGCCCTGAAGGTGCGGGGTGTGCAGGGCCTGGAGGGTGGCGCGCAGCGCGGCGAGCGGATCACCGTCGGTGGGGACGCCGACCGGCGGGGTGCCGAGCCAGTGGGCCTCGCCGTCGCGCGTGGTCAGGGTGCCGGCCGAGCGGACGCCGACGAAGGAGTACCGGGACCACGAGCGGCCGTTCTCGGCGGACTCCAGCAGGAAGGTGCCGGGGCGCTCGGCGGCGAGCTTGCGGTAGAGGGCGACGGGGGTGTCGCCGTCGGCGAGGAGCTTGCGGGTGACCGGGATGACGCGCCGGTCGGCGGCGAGCTTGCGGAAGGTGTCCAGGTCCATGGCGCTCACTGGTCCTCACCCTTCAGCAGCACATCGGCGTCGAAGCAGGTGCGCTCGCCGGTGTGGCAGGCGGCGCCCGTCTGGTCGACCTTGACCAGCAGGGTGTCGGCGTCGCAGTCCAGCGCGACCGACTTGACCAGCTGGACGTGGCCGGAGGTGTCGCCCTTGACCCAGTACTCCTGGCGGCTGCGGGACCAGTACGTGCAGCGGCCGGTGGTCAGCGTGCGGTGCAGCGCCTCGTCGTCCATCCAGCCGAGCATCAGCACCTCGCCGGTGTCGTACTGCTGGGCCACCGCGGGGACGAGGCCGTCCGGGTCGCGCTTGAGGCGGGCGGCGATCTCGGGGTCGAGGCCGCTGGGACGGGGGCTGCCGGTCGTACGGGTCATGGGTGCCATTGTGCCGTGCGGCGCCCCACGTCACGGTCCGTGTCCGCTGCGTGGTCCCCGGGTGTGGCCGTAGGCTGAACCCATGTCGACCTTCGCCAAGCGTGAACGGCTCCTGCTCGCCGACCTCTTGGAAACCGCCGGCCCGGACGCACCGACTCTGTGCGAGGGCTGGACGACCCGCGATCTGGCCGCGCACGTGGTGGTGCGCGAGCGGCGCCCGGACGCGGCGGCCGGGATGCTCGCCAAGCCGCTGGCCCCCCGGCTGGACCGGGTGATGGAGGAGTACGCGGCCAGGCCCTACGACGAGCTGATCCGGCTGATCCGCACCGGTCCGCCGAAGTACTCCCCGTTCCGGCTGAAGCAGGTGGACGAGGCGGCCAACACGGTCGAGTTCTACATCCACACCGAGGACGTGCGCCGCGCCCAGCCGGACTGGAGCCCGCGTGAACTGGACCCGGTGTTCCAGGACTCACTGTGGACGCGGCTGGAGCGCACCGCCCGGATGACCGGTCGGCACGCGCCGACCGGTCTGGTGCTGCGCCGCCCGGACGGCCGTACGGCGGTGGCGCACCGGGGCACGCCGGTGGTCACGGCGACCGGCGAGCCCTCGGAGCTGCTGATGTTCGCCTACGGACGGCAGGACGCGGCCAAGGTGGCACTGGAGGGCGACGCGGACGCGATCGCCGCCCTGCACGAGTGCCGTCAGCTGGGCCTCTGACCGGACCGGGAGCACCGCCATGATCAAGGTCGCCATGACCGGGGTGTACGTGGACGACGTGGCGAGGGCGCACGCCTTCTACACGGAGGTGCTGGGGTTCGAGACCCGGCTGCACATGGACCTCGGTGACGGCGTGCTGTTCGTGACGGTGGGAGCACCCGAGGGTGCCCAGCCGGATCTCCAGCTGCTGCTGGAGCCCGGCGGGGGCCCCATCGCCGAGCCGTACCGCACGGCGCTGTACGAGGCGGGCCTGCCGACCATCGTGTTCGAGGTGGACGACATGCGGGTGGAGTACGAGCGGCTGCGCGCCGCCGGTGTCCGGTTCACCCATCCCCCGCAGGAGCAGGGGCCGGTGCTGGCGGCCGTGTTCGACGACACGGTGGGCAATCTGGTGCAGCTGACCCAGCGGCTGCACTGAGGCCCGGGCGGACCGCTCAGGCGGGCAGTTCGGCCCGCCTGAGGTGCGGGAAGCACAGCACGACGACCCCGCCGAGCCCGCACACCACGGCGCTGGCCACGAACACCGGCCCGAGCCCGAAGGCGCCGATCGCGGCGGCCGCGAACGGCATGCTCAGCGGGGCGAGACCGAGGCTGACCAGACTGGCGACCGCGGTGATCCGGCCCAGGTAGGCGGGGTCGGCCTGGGTCTGGAGCAGGGCCCCGCACATCGCGCCGCTGAGCCCGGCGAGCAGCCCGATCAGCAGGGCGACGCCGACGGCCCCGGCGAGCCGGGGCACGTAGGCGAGGGCGCCGATGGCGACGGACCCGGCGAGGATCGAGCAGGCGGCGGTCAGCCCGGCGCGCGGCACCCGGCCGCGTACGGCGAGCAGAGCTGAGACGGCGCCCGCGCCGACGCCGAATCCGGCGAGCACCCAGCCCATGCCGGAGGCGCCCCAGCCGCGCCGGTCGGCGAGCAGGGTGAGGCCGACGTTGAGCGGGCCGACGAAGCCGAAGTCGCCGAGCGCGATGGCGAGCATCAGCGGGCCGAGGACGCGGTGGCGGCGGACGTGGCGCAGTCCGTCCGCGAGGTCGGCCCAGGCGGTGCCCCGCTCGCGGGCGTTCTCGTCGGCGGGCAGCGGCCTGAGCCGCACCGTGATCAGCAGGGGCAGCGAGAGCGCGATGAGCAGTCCGGCGAGCCCGAAGGCGGCGGCCGCGCCGCCCGTCGCCACGCCGAGTCCGCCGAGCGGGGCGCCGACGACACCGGCGATCCGGATGGCGAGCCCGCGCAGGCCCTGGACGCGGGCGAGCTGGCCGGGTGCGGTGATCCGGGCCGGGAGCGCGCCGACGGCCGGCATGAAGACGGCGTCGACGGTGCCGAAGACCAGCGCCAGCGCGGCGAGCGGCCACAGTCCGGGCGTGGTGACGAAGAGCAGCGCGGCGACGGCGAGCACGGCCGCGCACCGCACGGCGTCGCTCCCGACGACCACCCTGCGCGGCCCGAACCGGTCCGCGATCACCCCGCCGCCCAGCAGCAGCAGAGCCCTGGGCACCGCGCTGGCCGCCATCACCGCCCCCGCCTCCGAGGGACTGCCCGCCCGCACGGCGGCCCAGGACAGCGCGATGTAGTAGACGTTGTCCCCGAGCATGGACGCGGTGTACGCGCCCAGCCAGCGCAGCACGTTGGGGTCGCGATGAGCCGCGCGTACGGCGTCGGCGTCGGTGACGGCCGGCGGTATGACGGTGGTGCCGGTCACCGGACCGGCCTCCTCGGACACGGAACGGGAATCAGCCACGGAACGGGAATCCGTACATGTGGAGGGCGACGTGTTCGCGTCCCTCGGTGTCTCCGGCGGCCACGGCGGCCCGTCCCTTCTCGTCGTACTTCCTTGCCAGCGCGGTCAGTTCGGCGCGTAGCGCGTCCAGTTCCCCGACGGTCAGCCGGAGCAGGGACTCACTGTCGGGTGCGGCCGCGTTCCACTCGGCGCTCCAGGTGGGCCGCTCGTCCAGGTAGCGGCGGTACATCTCGGCGCGCTGCTCGTGGAAGAGCCGGGT
Organism: Streptomyces sp. NPDC085596; assembly: GCF_044541565.1. Lineage (NCBI taxonomy): Bacteria > Bacillati > Actinomycetota > Actinomycetes > Kitasatosporales > Streptomycetaceae > Streptomyces > Streptomyces sp. NPDC085596. The sequence continues at coordinate 276,785 of NZ_JBITTC010000001.1, forward strand.
GGCCGCCAGGTGGGCGGCGGCCTTCTCGGGTGCGTCCCGGAAGTCCCGGTCGCGGATGCTGAGCCCCGCCGAGGCGGGCTGCCACCAGCGTTCGCGGCCGTCGGGGCCCTGGGCCGCCGATTCCTCGATGAGCCCGTGTTCCGCGAGTTTGCGCAGGTGGTAGCTGACGAGCGAGACCGCTTCGTCGACCTGCTCGGCGAGCTGGGAGGCGGTCGCCCGGTCGGCGACGCACAGCGCGCGGTACAGCTTCATCCGCAGCGGGTGGGCGAGCGCCTTGAGGGTGCCCACGTCCGTGATCGGGAGGTCCCGCTCCTTGTCCGGCATGCCCACACCGTAGACGCGAAAGGAAAGTTGCACAATATTCCTTGCGCAACCTTCCTTTCGTATCGTGCGCGGGTGGTGGCGAGACGGTCAGCGGACCGGGTGGCCCGCCTCCCGCAGGGTCTGCTTCACCTCGCCGATGCGGAGGTCGCCGAAGTGGAAGACGGAGGCGGCAAGGACCGCGTCCGCGCCGGCGTCGACGGCGGGCGGGAAGTGGGAGAGGGCTCCCGCGCCGCCGGAGGCGATGACCGGGACGGAGACGTGCCCCCGGACGGCCGCGAGCATGTCGAGGTCGTAGCCGTCCTTGGTGCCGTCCGCGTCCATCGAGTTGAGCAGGATCTCGCCCGCGCCCAGCTCGGCGGCCCGGTGCGCCCACTCGACCGCGTCGATGCCGGTGCCCTTGCGGCCGCCATGGGTGGTGACCTCGAAGGAGCCGGACGGGGTGCGGCGGGCGTCCACCGAGAGGACCAGCACCTGCCGGCCGAACCGCTCGGCGATCTCACGGATGAGGTCGGGGCGGGCGATGGCGGCCGTGTTGACGCCCACCTTGTCGGCGCCCGCGCGCAGCAGCTTGTCGACGTCCTCGGCGGTGCGGACACCGCCGCCCACGGTGAGCGGGATGAAGACCTGCTCGGCGGTGCGGCGCACCACGTCGTAGGTGGTCTCCCGGTCGCCGGAGGAGGCGGTGATGTCCAGGAAGGTCAGCTCGTCGGCGCCCTCGGCGTCGTAGACCTTGGCCATCTCCACCGGGTCGCCCGCGTCGCGCAGGTTCTGGAAGTTGACACCCTTGACGACCCGGCCGTTGTCCACGTCCAGGCAGGGGATCACTCGTACGGCCAGGGTCATGCGGACACTCCTCGGAACGCCTCCACCTCGATCTCGACGACCAGGCTGGGGTCCACGAAACCAGAGACGATGATCATGGATGCGGCGGGCCGGACGGTGTCGAACAGCTCCTTGTGTGCGCGCCCGACCTCCTCCACGTCCCGGGCATGGGTGATGTACATACGGGTGCGCACCACATCGTCGCGGCCGAGGCCCACCTGCTCCAGCGCGCCCAGGGCGACGCCGAAGGCGTTGACGGCCTGCTCGTACGGGCCGCCCCCGGCGATCTGCCCGTCCACGATGGAGGTGCAGCCCGAGACCAGCACCAGGCCGTTCGGCAGCTCCACCGCGCGGGAGTAGCCGAACTGGTCCTCCCAGGGCGCGCCCGTGCTGATCCGGCGTACGTCGCTCACCGGGACACCGCCGCGAGGGCCTCTTCCAGGGTGAACGCCTCGGCGTACAGCGCCTTGCCCACGATGGAGCCCTCGACGCCGAGCGGCACGAGCTCGGCGATGGCGCGCAGGTCGTCCAGCGAGGACACGCCGCCGGAGGCGACGACCGGGCGGTCGGTGACCGCGCAGACGTTCTTCAGCAGCTCCAGGTTGGGGCCCTGGAGGGTGCCGTCCTTGGCGATGTCGGTGACGACGTAGCGGGCGCAGCCCTCCTGGTCCAGGCGGGCGAGCGTCTCGTAGAGGTCGCCGCCGTCGCGGGTCCAGCCCCGGCCGCGCAGGGTGGTGCCGCGCACGTCGAGGCCGACCGCGATCTTGTCGCCGTGCTCGGCGATGACCTTGGCGACCCACTCGGGGGTCTCCAGGGCGGCGGTGCCGAGGTTGACGCGGGTGCAGCCGGTGGCGAGGGCGGCGGCGAGGGTGTCGTCGTCGCGGATGCCGCCGGACAGCTCCACCTTGATGTCCATCGCGCCCGCGACCTCGGCGATCAGGTCCCGGTTGTCGCCGGTGCCGAACGCGGCGTCCAGGTCGACCAGGTGCAGCCACTCGGCGCCCGCGCGCTGCCAGGCGAGGGCCGCCTCCAGCGGGGAGCCGTAGGAGGTCTCGGAGCCGGACTCACCATGCACGAGGCGTACGGCCTGGCCGTCGCGGACGTCGACGGCGGGGAGCAGTTCGAGCTTGGCCATGGTCTTAGAGGGTTCCGATCCAGTTGGTGAGGAGCTGGGCACCGGCGTCGCCGGACTTCTCGGGGTGGAACTGGGTGGCGGACAGGGCGCCGTTCTCCACGGCGGCCACAAATGGCCCGCCATAGGTCGACCAGGTCACCGCGGGCGGGGTCATGGCCGCGTTGAGCTGCTCGAAGTCCCAGTCCTGCACCGCGTAGGAGTGCACGAAGTAGAAGCGGCTCTCCGCATCGAGGCCCGCGAAGAGCTTCGAGTCGGCCGGGGCGTCGACGGTGTTCCAGCCCATGTGGGGCACGACCTCGGCCTTGAGCGGGCCGACCGTGCCGGGCCACTCGTCCAGGCCCTCGGTCTCGATGCCGTGCTCGATGCCGCGCGCGAACAGGATCTGCATGCCGACGCAGATGCCGAGCACTGGGCGGCCGCCGGCGAGGCGCCGGTCGACGACCCAGTCACCGCGGGCCTCGCGCAGACCGGTCATGCAGGCGGCGAACGCGCCGACGCCGGGCACCAGCAGGCCGTCGGCGTTCATCGCCTTGTCGAAGTCGCGGGTGATCTCCACCTCGGCGCCCACGCGGGCGAGGGCGCGCTCGGCGGAACGGACGTTGCCGAAGCCGTAGTCGAAGACCACGACCTTCTTGGGATCGCTCAACTCCACACCCCCAGCCGCATGACGCCCGCGACCAGGCACATGGCCGCGCCGATGGAGACCAGCACGATCAGGCTGGTGGGCATCTTCTGCTTGACGAAGGAGATGATGCCGCCGACCAGGAAGAGGCCGACGACGATCAGGATGGTGGACAGTCCGGTCATGGGATTTACAGCGCGCCCTTCGTGGAGGGGAGGATGCCGGCCGCACGCGGGTCGCGCTCGCTGGCGTAGCGCAGGGCGCGGGCGAGGGCCTTGAACTGGCACTCCACGATGTGGTGCGCGTTGCGCCCGTAGGGGACGTGCACGTGCAGCGCGATCTGGGCCTGGGCGACGAAGGACTCCAGGATGTGCCGGGTCATCGTGGTGTCGTACTCGCCGATCATCGGCGCCATCTTCTCGGGCTCGGTGTGCACGAGGTAGGGGCGGCCGGAGAGGTCGACGGTGACCTGGGCGAGGGACTCGTCCAGCGGGACCGTGCAGTTGCCGAAGCGGTAGATGCCCACCTTGTCGCCGAGCGCCTGCTTGAAGGCGGCGCCGAGCGCGAGGGCGGTGTCCTCGATGGTGTGGTGGGTGTCGATGTGCAGGTCGCCCTCGGTCTTCACGGTGAGGTCGAACAGACCGTGCCGGCCGAGCTGGTCGAGCATGTGGTCGTAGAAGCCGACGCCGGTGGCGATGTCGGTCTTGCCGGTGCCGTCGAGGTCGATCTCGACGAGGACCGAGGTCTCCTTGGTGGTGCGCTGCACGCGTCCTGTGCGGCTCATGCGTCAAGCTCCTTCTTCAAGTCCCGTACCGCGTCGAGGAACGCGTCGTTCTCTTCGGGGGTTCCGGCGGACACCCGCAGCCATCCGGGCACGCCGTTGTCCCGGACCAGCACCCCACGGTCGAGGATGCGCTGCCAGGCGCCGTGGGTGTCCTCGAAGCGGCCGAACTGCACGAAGTTGGCGTCGGACTCGGTCACCTCGTAGCCGATGGCCCGCAGTTCGGCGACGAGCCGGTCCCGCTCGGCCTTGAGCTGCTCGACATAGCCGAGCAGCGTGTCGGTGTGCTCCAGCGCGGCCAGCGCGGTCGCCTGGGTGATGGCGCTCAGGTGGTAGGGCAGCCGGACCAGCTGGACGGCGTCCACCACGGCCGGGTCGGCGGCCAGGTAGCCGAGGCGCAGTCCGGCGGCGCCGAACGCCTTGGACATGGTCCGCGAGACCACCAGGTTCGGCCGGCCTTCCAGCAGCGGCAGCAGGGAGTCGCCGTGGCTGAACTCGATGTACGCCTCGTCCACGATCACCATGGACGGCTTCGCCGCCTGCGCGGCCTCGTACAGCGCGAGGACCGTCTCGGGCGGGACGGCGTTGCCGGTGGGGTTGTTGGGGGTGGTGATGAAGACGACGTCGGGCCGGTGCTCGGTGATGGTGTGCACGGCGGCGGGCAGGTCGATGGTGAAGTCCGCGCCGCGCGGCCCGGAGATCCAGCCGGTGCCGGTGCCGCGCGCGATGAGCGCGTGCATCGAGTACGACGGCTCGAAGCCGATCGCGGTGCGGCCGGGTCCGCCGAAGGTCTGGAGCAGCTGCTGGATGACCTCGTTGGAGCCGTTGGCCGCCCAGACGTTCTCGAGGCCGAGGGCGTGGCGCCCGGTCTTGGTCAGGTACCTGGCCAGTTCGGTGCGGAGCTGGACCGCGTCCCGGTCGGGGTAGCGGTTCAGGTTCCGCGCGGCCTCACGCACCCGCTCCGCGATCCGCTCAACCAGCGGTTCGGGCAGGGGGTAGGGGTTCTCGTTGGTGTTCAGCCGGACGGGGACGTCCAACTGGGGCGCGCCGTAGGGGGACTTGCCACGCAGCTCGTCCCGTACGGGAAGATCGTCGATGCCGGTCACTTGGTCTCCGGTACCTTCCAGCCGAACCGGGCCTTGACCGCCGCGCCGTGCGCGGGCAGGTCCTCCGCCTCGGCGAGGGTCACCACGTGGTGGGCGACCTCGGCGAGCGCGTCCTCGGTGTAGTCGACGATGTGGATGCCGCGCAGGAAGGACTGGACGGACAGGCCGGAGGAGTGGCAGGCGCAGCCGCCGGTGGGCAGCACGTGGTTGGACCCGGCCGCGTAGTCCCCGAGGGAGACGGGCGCCCAGGGGCCGATGAAGACCGCGCCCGCGTTGCGCACCCGGTCGGCGACGGCGGCCGCGTCGCGGGTCTGGATCTCCAGGTGCTCGGCGCCGTACGCGTCGACCACCCGCAGGCCCTCCTCGACGCCGTCCACGAGGACGATCGCGGACTGCTGCCCGTTCAGCGCGGGCACGATGCGGTCGTCGATGTGCTTGGTCGCGGCGACCTGCGTCTTCAGCTCCTCCAGCACCGCGTCGGCCAGGGCGGCCGAGTCGGTGACGAGGACGGCGGCGGCCAGCGGGTCGTGCTCGGCCTGGCTGATCAGGTCGGAGGCGACGTGCACCGGGTCGGCGGTGTCGTCGGCGAGGACGGCGATCTCGGTGGGGCCGGCCTCGGCGTCGATGCCGATCTTGCCGGTGAAGTAGCGCTTGGCGGCGGCGACCCAGATGTTGCCGGGGCCGGTGACCATGTTGGCGGGCGGGCAGGACTCGGTGCCGTACGCGAACATCGCCACGGCGGTGGCGCCGCCGGCCGCGTACACCTCGTCCACGCCGAGCAGGGCGCAGGCGGCGAGGATGGTCGGGTGCGGGAGGCCGTCGAAGTCGGCCTGCGCGGGCGAGGCCAGCGCGATGGACTCGACCCCGGCCTCCTGCGCGGGCACCACGTTCATGATCACGGAGGAGGGGTAGACCGAGCGGCCGCCGGGCGCGTACAGCCCGACCCGGTCGACGGGGACCCACTTCTCGGTCACGGTGCCGCCGGGCACGACCTGGGTGGTGTGGGTGGTGCGGCGCTGGGCGCGGTGGACCAGGCGGGCCCGGCGGATGGACTCCTCCAGGGCCGCGCGCACGGCCGGGTCGAGGGCCTCGAGCGCGTCGGTGAGCGCCTGGGCCGGGACACGGACGGATTCCAGCCGTACTCCGTCGAACTTCTCCGCGAAGTCGATCAGCGCCGCGTCGCCACGATGATGCACGGCCTCGCAGATCGGACGCACCTTCTCCAGGGCGGCCGAGACGTCGAAGTCGGCTCGGGGCAGCAGGTCGCGCAGGGCGGGGCCCTCGGGGAGGGCGTCGCCGCGCAGATCGATTCGGGAGATCACAGTCCCAATTCTCTCAGACCGGCGCCGGGCCCTGTCCGCGCGTATCAATGGCTGATACAGAACGTGGGACAACCGCTGCGACAGAGCGTGGCCGGAACCCGCGAATTCACCCTCACTTTGTGTGTCGAACCCGTCACTCAGCGGGCATGAGCCGGGGAACGACGTGTGGGACGGACGTGGGCGGCGGGCCGGGCGGTGACGCCCGTGGCCGGCTCGCGTGAGAGCGGGAGAGGAGCCGCGGTGACCGAAGCACTGGCGGCGGGTCCGGGCGCGGCGGAGCTGCCGGACGATCTGACCCCGGCCGAGGCGGGCATGTGGCAGGCGTTCCGCAACGGCAGTGTGTACGACCTGAGCAGTGGCGAGATGGCCGTGGACGATCCGCACGGCGGCGTCCCCTGGGGCCCGGAGCGCAGTGTGCGGGCCCGGGTGGTGTGCTGGCTGCTGCTGGACGGGCCGCCGGCGCTGGCGGGCCGGGTCTCCTCGCTGAAGCTGACCGGGGTGCGGATCACCGGCACGGTGGACCTGGCGGGCGGCACCGTCACGCCGTACATGGAGCTGCGCGGCTGCCGTTTCGACGACGAGGTCCGGGTGCCGGAGGCGCATTTCACCACCGTGCGCCTGGTGGACTGCGCGGTGCCCCGTCTTGAGGCGGCGCGGGTGCGCACCGAGGGCGATCTGCATCTGGCGCGCTGCCGGTTCCGTACCGGCATCCGGCTGACCGACGCCCGGATCGGCACCGACCTGATGCTCAACCAGGCCGTGGCGCACCGGGACCGGAGCGGCCGGTCCATCACGGCGGACGGCATGACGGTCGGCCAGGACCTCCAGGCGGAGATGCTGGAGTCGTACGGCGAGCTGCGGCTGCGCGGCGCCCAGGTCGGGGTGTCGCTGAGCCTGCGCGGGGCCCGGCTGTCCAACCCCTACGCCCGGCTGGCGCTGAACGCCCCGCAGCTCACGGTGGAGCGGACCCTGTATCTGACTCCGGCCGCGGTGGGCAGCCCGCTGCTGAGCGGGACGACACCGGCGCGCGGGACGCGGGTGCAGCGGTTCGAGTGCCGGGGCGGGATGCGGCTGGACGACGGCCGCTTCGGGGACGCGGTGGACCTGGAGGGGGCGCGGTTCGTGCTCACCGACGACCAGGAGCTGTCGCTGCGCCGGATACAGACGCCCGAGCTGCGCTTCCTCGGGGACCGGCCGCCGTCGGGGCGGGTGGTGCTGTCCGGCGCCCGGACGGTCAACCTGGTGGATCACGCGGGCAGTTGGCCCGAGCCGGGCAACCTCCAGATGAGCGGCTTCGCGTACGAGAACCTGGTGCCGCGCGGCCCGTTCCCGCTGGCCCACCGGCTGGACTGGGTGGCGGCGGCGACCGCCGAGTACCACCCGGAGCCGTACGAGCGCCTCGCCGCCGTGCTGCGCGCGGCCGGGGAGGACGAGGACGCCCGCGAGGTGCTGCTCGCCAAGCACCGCAGACGCCGCGAGACGCTGCCTCCGGCGCTGAAGCTGTGGGGGTACGCGCAGGACTGGGCGGTCGCCTACGGCTACCGGCCGGGCCGGGCCGCGGTGTGGATGGCGGTGCTGTGGGCGGCGGGCACGCTGGCGTTCGCGCACGCCGACCCGCCGCCCGCGCACGCGGAGGACCGTCCGGCGTGGAGCCCGGCGCTGCTCACGCTGGACCTGCTGCTGCCGGTGATCGACCTGGGTCAGCTGGACCAGTGGCGGCTGCGCGGGGCGTGGCCGTGGCTGGCGGCGGTGCTGATCATCCTGGGCTGGGTGCTGGCCACGGCGGTGGCGGCGGGCGCCACGCGGCTGCTGCGGCGGAGCTGACGGACGAGCCGCGCGGGGTGGCAGGGGCCCGACAATAGTGGAAAAGCTACCTTTTTGCGCTTCCTTGACTCTCGTGGGCACAACCTTCCACAACTTGCCCGAACCCTCTGGCGCGGGCCCGACCTGCGGACTTTCAATGGTCGACACCATGGTTCTGCTGCCGGCGTTTTTCCGCCCCACCCGGAAGACACGACGCGCCTCGCGCCCGGACTCCCCCGCACCGGCCGACGACGTCATCCTCGACGCGCCCGACGACCGCCTCTCCCCCGCCCTGGTCGCGGCCGGGCAGGGCGAGTTCCCGGTCGCCGCCGCCCTGCTCGCGGCCACCCGCGCGGCGGCCCAGTGGGAGGAGCGCGACGCCTACGCCACCCGGCTCGCCGCCTTCGCCCGCTCCCGCCCCGAGTGGTTCGAGGCGTGGCGGGCCGCCGACCCCCATGACCCCGGCGTCCTGCTCGTCGGGGCCCAGCTGGCGGTGGACCGCGCCTGGCCGTCGCCGGGCCGCGCCGAGCTGCTGCGCGAGGTCAGCCCGCTGATCACGGCCGCCGCCCGGGCCGACGACCGCGACCCGGTGCCCTGGCGGATCGCGCTGGACCACGCGCGTGGCTCCCGCGCGGGCCACCGTTACTTCGAGGAGCTGTGGGAGGCGGCCGTCCGGCGCTCCCCGCACCACTACGGCTGCCATGTGGCCGCGCTGCGCTATCTGGCCACCTTCTGGCACGGCTCGCACCGCGAGTGCTTCGACTTCGCCGAGCCCGCCGCACAGGACGCACCGCCCGGCTCGCTGGTCCAGGCACTGCCGCTGCGGGCGGCCTTCGGCTATCTGACGGACGCCTGCGGCCCCGAGGTGCCCCGCGACCGGCTGCTCGCCGCGGCCGACCGCGCGGTGGCCCTCTCCGCCCGCTTCCCGGCGGCCGACCCCCGCCCGGCCGAGGTCCGCAACAAGCTCCTCTACGTCCTGCTGCGCCTGGAGCGCTGGGAGGAGGCCCGCACCCAGCTGGCGCTGATCGGCCCGTACGCCACCTCGTTCCCGTGGAACCGGGTCTCCGAGGACCCGCTCGGCCACTTCCTGCGGCTGCGCGACGCCCTGCTGACCGACGCCCCGCCCGCCGCCCTGGCCGCCCTGCTCCGGACCCCGCCGCGCCCCCGGCCCTGAGCCCGGCGGGGGCCCGAGGGAGTCCGGCTCGGCAGGATCGGCGAGACAGGCGCTGGCGCCGCGGACATTCCCGCGGACCCGACCATTAGGCTGGGGCGTCGTGACCACCGCCCGCCTGCCCCTCTTCCCGCTGAACACGGCGCTGTTCCCGGGACTCGTCCTGCCGCTGTCCGTCTTCGAGGAGCGTTATCGCGCCATGATGCGCGAGCTGCTGAAGACCCCGGAGGACGAGCCGCGCCGGTTCGTCATCGTGGCGATCCGTGACGGCCACCAGCTCGCGCCGAGCGCTCTGGGCCTGCCGGACCCGGCGGCCGAGGCCGACCACGGCCCGGCGGCCGGCTTCGGCCCGGACCCGCTCAAGGCGCTGCACCGGGTGGCCTGTGTGGCGGAGGCCGCGACCATCCGGGAGCGGACCGACGGCACCTTCGAGGTGCTGTGCACCGGCACCACCCGTGTCCGGCTGCTCTCGGTGGACGACTCGGGGTCGTTCCTGACCGCCGAGGTGGAGGAGCTGCCGGAGGACCCCGGCGACGAGGCGGGCGCGCTCGCCGAGGGCGTGCTGCACTCCTTCCAGCAGTACCAGAAGCGGCTGGCGGGCGCCCATGAGCGCTCCATCTCCGCCGACTCCGACCTGCCGGACGACCCCAGTGTGATCTCCTACCTGGTGGCGGCCGCGATGGTGCTGGACACCCCGACCAAGCAGCGCCTCCTCCAGGCCCCGGACACCGCCTCCCGGCTGCGGGACGAGCTGAAACTGCTTCGCTCGGAGACGGCCATCATCCGTAGTCTGCCCTCACTGCCCGCGTTCGAGCTGACCCGGGCGCGCACCAGTCTGAACTGAGGGAACCGAGGCCGACACCCGCGATGGCGAAGAAGTCCAAGAAGCAGCAGACGTCAGGAGCGGGCGGCACGCCCGCCACGGTGGCCCTCACCGCGGCGGGCGTCGGCCACACGGTCCACTCCTACGAGCACGACCCCGCCCACCCCTCCTTCGGCGAGGAGGCCGCCGAGGCGATGGGCGTCTCCCCCGACCGCGTCTTCAAGACGCTGGTCGCCGACGTGGACGGCACCCTGACGGTGGCCGTCGTCCCGGTCTCCGGCACGCTGGACCTGAAGGCGCTGGCCGCGGCCGTCGGCGGCAAGCGGGCGGCGATGGCCGACCCCGCGCTCGCCGAGCGCACCACCGGCTATGTACGCGGCGGCATCTCCCCGCTGGGGCAGCGCAAGAAGCTCCCCACGGTGCTGGACGAGTCGGCCGGGGCGCACTCCACGATCTGCGTCTCGGCGGGCCGGCGCGGCCTGGAGGTCGAACTCGCCCCCGCCGACCTCGCCACCCTGACGAAGGCCGTACTGGCCCCCATCGGCCGCGCCTGACAGGGCTCTAGGCCGGGGGCGTCCCGTAAGGGCCCTGCCCGTGCGACTCCTGCCCGTGCGACTCCTGCTCGTACGGGCCCTGCTCGTACGGGTCGGGGTCGCGTGGCCCGAAGAGGGCCGTGAGTCCCAGGTGGACCAGGAGGGCGCCCAGCGGCCAGGCCAGCAGGGCGCCCTTGGCGCCGAGCCGGAGCGGGGCGGGGAAGGTGACGCCCGCGCCGACCGCCTTGGCGTGCGCGATGACGTCCGACTCCGGGCCCAGCCACACCCCGAGCCGCCAGGCCAGCAGCGAGCCGAGCAGGCCGCCGACACCGAGGCCCACCACCAGCGGCACGCCCCCGCGCCGCCGCAGCAGGAACACCAGGACCGCGCTGATCAGCCCGAAGGCCAGGCCCAGCAGGGCGAACGTGCCGTCCACCCCGGCCGCCTGCTCGCCCTCGGTGTCCTTGAGGTAGACCACCCAGCTGCGGTCGGTCTCCTCGCCGACGAGCGGCACATGCGGGGCCAGCCACCACCACAGCAGCCCGAGCAGCACCCCGGAGAGCGCCACCGCCACCGCCACGACGACCGCTTCGCGCACTTCAGTCTTCATACCGGGGCCGTCCTGTTCGTACGGGTCCGCGACCGGCGTTCCGCCCGAGGGGGCCTGCCCCAGCTGATGCGCGAAGTCGTCGTGCGGCGGCGGTGGCGGAGTCAGCGGTGCGGTCACCCTGACATCGTGCCAGGTCGTGCCGCGCGCCGCGTCACCGGACGGCGGCCCGGCGGTACGCCCGGGTCGCCACGGCCAGCGAGATCACCCCGACACCCGCGCACACCCCCAGGTCAGCGAGGACCACCATCCAGTCGGGGTCGGGACCGAAGGTCCGCGCGTACGCCTCCACCCCGTAGGTGGAGGGCAGCAGATCGCGGGCGAAGAGCACGATGCCGGGCATCCGGTCGGCGGGCAGCACGCCCAGCAGCAGCGCCGCCGACATGCCCAGCTGGCCCAGCAGCGTGGCGAGTTCGGGGCGCGGCGCGAGCAGTCCGCAGGCGGCACCGAGACCGGACAGCGCGGCCCCGGCCAGCGGGATCACCGCGAGCAGCACCCACAGGTTGGACAGCGGCAGCCCGAACAGGGCGCAGCCGACGACGGCGGTCACCAGCGTCCCCGGCACGGTGAAGGAGGCGTACGCTGCCGCCGCGCCCAGCACCACGGCGGCGGGCGGCACGGGCAGCGTGGCGTAGTGGTCGAGCCCGCCGCTGGCGCGCAGCTGGCCGAAGTACTGCGAGAGCAGGTTCAGCGCCACGTAGGCGACGACCAGGACGGACGATCCGGCGACCACCGCCTGGGCCTCGGGCCCGCTGTCCACGACGCCGCGCATCATCACGGCGATGCCGACCGACTGGAACGTCGCCACGAACAGCAGCGGGATGCGCGCCACGCGGGCCCGCGACAGCTGGGCACGGTAGACGGCGGCCATCGACGGCCACAGCCGCACGGGCGGCCCCAGCTCGGCCGCGCGCCGCGCCTGCCCCGGCACGCTCTTCGCGGCGCTCGGCAGAACCTCGGCGGGTACGACACTCACGACGCGCTGCTCCTCTTCCCGACGGCGGCCGGACAGAAGTCCCCCAGGGACCATACGGATGCGACGAGGCCCGTGCTCACGCCTTCACCAGCCCCTGCCGGGCCGCTCCGCCGAGGGCCAGGTAGACGTCCTCCAGGCTCGGCGTGGCCAGGGTGAAATCGTCGAGCGCGGCGAAGGCGGCCCCGCCGGTGACGGTGGCGACGGCGGCCCGCGCCTCCTCGGGGGCGAGCCGGAGCGTCCAGCGGCGCCCGGCCTCCACGGCCCGCTCGCGCAAGCAGGCGACCTCGGGCACCTCCAGCGGTGCCCGCTCCCGCCAGACCAGCTCGACCCGGACCTCTCCGGAGACCCGCTCCTTGAGCCCGGCCGGGGTGTCGCAGGCGATCACCCGGCCCTGGTCGAGCACGGCGACCCGGTCGAGGACGGTCTCGGCCTCGATGACGTTGTGGGTGACCAGCAGCACGGTCGCGCCGTGCTCGGCCCGGCGCCGGTCGACGGCGGCCCAGACCGCGCGCCGGGCCACCGGGTCCATGCCGGTGGTGGGCTCGTCCAGGACCAGCAGCGGGCGCCGGCCGACGAGCGCGGCGGCGAGGCAGGCGAGCCGCCGCTGGCCGCCGGAGAGCTTCTTCAGCGGGCGTCCGGCGAGCGGGGCGAGCCCCAGCTCGTCCAGCACGGCGTCGCGTTCGGCGCGGGCGGCGCGTGCCTCCAGGCCGCGCAGCCGGCCGGTGGTCTCGGCGGCGAGGGCGACGGTCAGCTCGTCCAGCGCGGAGGACTCCTGGCCGAGGTAGGCGAGGATGCGGGCGGCCCGCTCGGGGTGGCGCACGATGTCGTGGCCGAGGATCTCGACGCCGCCGGAGTCGGGGCGCAGCAGCCCGGTGAGCTGTCGTACCAGGGTGGACTTGCCGGCGCCGTTCGGGCCGAGCAGCCCGAATATCTCGCCGTGCCGCACGTCCAGCGTCACCTGGTCGGTGGCCCGCACCTCGGGCGCGCCCGGCGTTCCGCGCCGCCCCTTGACGGGCGGATAGGTCTTGGTGAGCCCGCGCACGCGTACGACGTCGTCGTACCGAAGTGCCTGTCCCGCGCGCGTAGTCACAAGGGACGAGAGTACGCGGTGCGGACCCTTTACTCGCCTTTGGGTCACCTCATCACGGCGTCCGCCGGTCAGGGCCCGTTCACTCCCCGGCGGAGGCGCTCTCCGCCGTGGCGGGTACGTCGAACTCCCGCCAGAACCCGGCCCGGATGGCGTAACGGTCGTGCTCGTCGATCTGGTCGTCCTTGTGGGCGAGCAGGCCGAAGCGGGCGGCGTAGCGCAGCAGCTCGCCGTCGATGCGGTGCGGGACGCGGGGGTACATCGCGGCGAGCCGCTGGAGGTGGCCCTGGTCGCCGAGCCGGGACATCCAGCGGCGGGCGAACACCTGGCCGACCTCATAGGGGTCGCCGCCGACCGTGGTGATGTCCTCCTCACGGTCGGCCCAGCGCTGCTCGGCGGTGGTGAGCTGGGCGAGCGTCGGCATGGAGGCGGCCTCCGGCGGCTCGGCGGCGGTGCCCGGCCGGTCCACCCAGCCCTTGTCGGAGGACCAGCGCAGGGTGGCGTTGGCCGGCTGCTGGGCGGGCGGGGCGCCGGGGGCGCGCAGCGCGGCCAGGTCCTTGGGGGTGGGGACGCCCTTGTGGGCGGCCGCCCGCTCCTGGGTGCCGTTCTCCGGCGCTTCGGCGGCCTGGCGGTGGGTGTCCTCCTCGGCGGTGCGCCCGCCCCCGGAGAGCGCGGACTCGGGCAGGGGGGCGGAGAGGATCGCGGCGATCTCGGGGCGGGGCACCGGTTGCGGGACACAGACACCGGCCGGCTCCTTGGCGCGGACGGCCTTGACGATCCAGGCGCGGTCGAGCACGCGCCGTTCGTCGGCCTCGGCGACCAGGTCCTCGGACTGGTTGTAGTCGCCGTCGGCGGCCTGGACGGCCCACAGGTGGACGGCGACGCCGTGTTCCTTGGCGGCCATCATGCCGGGCAGCAGGTCGCCGTCGCCGGTGACGAGGACGATGTCGGAGCAGGCGCGGTTGCGGGCCAGCTCGGTCAGCTCGGCGTGCATGGCCGCGTCGACGCCCTTCTGCGCCCAGCGTCCGTCGCTGCGGGTCAGGGCGCCCAGGCGGACGGTGACTCGGGGCATCACCCGCAGTCTGCGGTGCTCCGGCTGGGGGACCCGGTCGGGGGCACCGTCGAACCAGTAGATGCGCAGCAGCGGGCGGCCGGTCTCGGATTCGGCGCGTTCGCGCAGCGCCTGGATGAGCGCGGTGTGGTCGACGATGATCCGGGACCGCGAGGGCTCACCGGCGAGGAGGCTCGCGGCGGCTCCCAGCAGATACCCGGCGTCCACCAGGACGATGCAACGGTCCACGCGACTCACCCTCTTTCCGGGAGGTATTGCTTCGGCGTTCCTTCGAGTCTGCCCGACCGCGCGGGGGTTAACGGCCGGAACTCGATCTTCGGCGTGGCGTTTCCGGGAGCCGGTGTCCCCACCACCCCTGTCACACACGGTAATTATCCGACATGCGCTTGATGTCAGCGTATGTGAATCTAATTTCGGCCCTGGCCCCTAGACCCCCTTCAGGAGGCAGATCCCCATGGCCAAGAACAAGAACCGCAAGCAGACCGGCCCGAAGAACCGCACTTCCCAGGCCGAGCAGTCCCAGCGCTCCGGCGAGCAGGCGTCCGAGGCGCAGGAGGCCACCGCCCAGATCGCGGGCGGCCAGCCGGACTACGCACACAAGCAGAACAAGCGCTTCGGCCACAACTGAGTGCTGCTAAAGGGCATTTGAGCCCCCGAGCACACAGCGAGCACGCGAAAAGGGGCGCACCTCCGCGGGGTGCGCCCCTTTTGCTGCCGTTCAGCTCGCCGCGCGCAGCCGGTCTCAGCTCGCCGCGCGCAGCCGGTCCAGTCGGTTCAGCCGGCCAGGCAGGACGGGCCGAGCAGCACCTTCAGGTCGCCGTAGAGCGCCGGGTCCGGCTTGACCCGGTGCCGGTCCAGGCGCAGCACGGTGGTCTTGTGCGGGCCCTGGAGCTTGATGCGGACCTCGCTGTCGCCCTTGTGGTGGGTGAGGATCTCGCCGAGGCGGCTGATCATGGGCGGGGTGACCCGGACCGCCGGGATGGTGAGCACGACGGGGGCGTTGGTGCCCGCGTTGGACAGGTCGGGGACCTGGAGTTCCATGGCGACGAGCCGGGGCACGTCCTCGCGCTTGTCGAGCCGGCCCTTGACGAACACCACGGCGTCCTCGACCAGTTGGGTCGAGACGAGCTGGTAGGTCGCGGGGAAGAACATGCACTCGATGGAGCCCGCGAGGTCTTCCACGGTGGCGATGGCCCAGGCGTTGCCCTGCTTGGTCATCTTGCGCTGGAGGCCGGAGATGATGCCGCCGATGGTCACCACGGCGCCGTCGGAGTGCTCGCCGCCGGTCAGCTGGGAGATGCCCGCGTCGGCCTTGTCGGAGAGCACGTGCTCCAGGCCGAAGAGCGGGTGGTCGGAGACGTAGAGACCGAGCATCTCCCGTTCCTGGGCGAGGAGATAGGTCTTCTCCCACTCCTCGTCGGTGAACTGGACGTCCAGTCCGAAGCCGGGCTCGCTGCTGGCCTCCTCGCCCATGCCGCCGAAGAGGTCGAACTGTCCCTCGGCCTCCTTGCGCTTGACCGCGACCACGTTGTCGATCATCGGCTCGTACTGCGCGGTGAGGCCCTTGCGGGTGTGGTTCATCGCGTCGAAGGCGCCGGCCTTGATCAGCGACTCGGTGGTGCGCTTGTTGCAGGCGACCGCCTCGACCTTGTCGAGGTAGTCGGGGAAGGAGAGGTACTTCCCCTTGGTCTTGCGGCCCCGGATGATCGCCTCGACCACGTTGGTGCCGACGTTGCGCACGGCGGAGAGGCCGAAGAGGATCACGTCGTCGCCCTGGGCGGCGAAGTTGGACTCCGACTCGTTGACGTCCGGCGGGAGCACCTTGATGCCCATGCGGCGGCATTCGTTGAGGTAGACCGCCGACTTGTCCTTGTCGTCCTTGACGGAGGTCAGCAGTCCGGCCATGTACTCGGCCGGGTAGTTGGCCTTCAGATAGGCGGTCCAGTAGGACACCAGGCCGTACGCGGCGGAGTGCGCCTTGTTGAACGCGTATCCGGCGAAGGGGACCAGCACGTCCCACAGCGCCTGGATGGCCTCGTCGCTGAAGCCCTTGTCGCGGGCGCCCTTCTGGAACAGGACGAAGTTCTTCGCCAGTTCCTCGGGCTTCTTCTTGCCCATCACACGGCGGAGGATGTCGGCCTCGCCGAGCGAGTAGCCCGCGATGATCTGGGCGGCCTTCTGCACCTGCTCCTGGTACACGATCAGGCCGTGGGTGACCGCGAGGACCTCTTCGAGAGGCTCCTCCAGCTCCTTGTGGATCGGCGTGATCTCCTGCAGGCCGTTCTTGCGCAGGGCGTAGTTGGTGTGCGAGTCCATGCCCATCGGGCCGGGACGGTAGAGCGCCGAGACGGCGGAGATGTCTTCGAAGTTGTCCGGCTTCATCAGGCGCAGCAGCGAGCGCATGGGGCCGCCGTCGAACTGGAAGACGCCGAGGGTGTCGCCGCGCTGGAGCAGTTCGAAGGTCTTCGGGTCGTCCAGCGGGAGGCTCAGGAGATCGATGTCGATCCCCTTGTTGGCCTTCACCATCTTGACGGCGTCGTCCATGATCGTGAGGTTGCGCAGGCCCAGGAAGTCCATCTTCAGCAGGCCGAGCGACTCACAGCTCGGGTAGTCCCACTGTGTGATGGTCACGCCGTCGGTGTGCCTCACCCACACCGGGACGTGCTCGGTGATGGTCTCGCTGGACATGATCACGCCGGCGGCGTGTACACCCATCTGGCGGACGAGGCCCTCGACGCCCTTGGCGGTGTCGATGACCTTCTTCACGTCGGGCTCGTTCTCGTACATCCCCCGGATCTCGCCCGCCTCGCTGTACCGCGGGTGCGAGGGGTCGGTGATGCCGTTGAGGTCGATGCCCTTGCCGAGGACGTCGGCGGGCATCGCCTTGGTGAGACGGTCGCCCATCGCGTACGGGTAGCCCAGTACGCGTGCGGAGTCCTTGATGGCGTTCTTCGCCTTGATCTTGCCGTAGGTGCCGATCATGGCGACCTTGTCGGCGCCGTACTTCTCGGTCACGTACCGGATCACCTCGACGCGCCTGCGCTCGTCGAAGTCGATGTCGACATCGGGCATCGAGACGCGCTCGGGGTTGAGGAACCGCTCGAAGATCAGGCCGTGCGGGATCGGGTCGAGGTCGGTGATGCCCATGGCGTAGGCGACGATCGAACCGGCCGCGGAGCCTCGGCCGGGGCCGACCGCGATGCCCTGGTTCTTGGCCCACATGATGAAGTCGGCGACCACGAGGAAGTAGCCGGGGAAGCCCATCGAGATGATGACGTCCATCTCGTACTCGGCCTGCTTCTGCCGGTCCTCGGGGACGCCGCCGGGGAAGCGGCGCTCCATGCCGCGGCGCACCTCCTCCTTGAACCAGGTGACCTCGGTGTAGCCCTCGGGAATGTCGAACTTGGGCATGAGGTTCTTGGCCTCGAACATGCCGGTGGTGTCGACCATCTCGGCCACGAGGAGGGTGTTGGCGCAGCCCTCCTGCCAGGCGTCCGAGGAGTCGATGGCGTACATCTCGTCCGTGGACTTCAGGTAGTAGCCGGTGCCGTCGAACTTGAAGCGGCCGGGCTCGGAGAGGTTCTTGCCGGTCTGGATGCACAGCAGGGCGTCGTGGGCGGCCGCCTCGTGCGCGTAGGTGTAGTGCGAGTCGTTGGTGACCAGCGGGGGGATGCCGAGCTTCTTGCCGATCTCCAGCAGGCCGCCGCGGACCCGGTGCTCGATGTCGATGCCGTGGTCCATCAGCTCCAGGAAGTACCGGTCCTTGCCGAAGATGTCCTGGTAGTCGGAGGCCGCCTGCAGTGCCTCCTTCTCCTGGCCGAGACGCAGCCGGGTCTGGACCTCGCCGGAGGGGCAGCCGGTGGAGGCGACGATGCCCTCGGACCACTTCGAGATGGTCTCCTTGTCCATCCGGGGCCACTTCTGGAGCCAGCCCTCGGCGTACGCGTCGGAGGAGAGCCGGAAGATGTTGTGCAGGCCGGTCCGGTTCACCGCCCACATCGTCTTGTGGGTGTAACCACCGGAGCCGGAGACGTCGTCCCGCTTCTGGTGCGGCTGGCCCCACTGGATCTTGCGCTTGTTGCGCCGGGACTCGGGGGCGACATACGCCTCGATCCCGATGATCGGGGTGATTCCGGCCTTCTTCGCGGAGTGGAAGAAGTCGTACGCCCCGTGGAGGTTGCCATGGTCGGACATGGCGATGTGTGTCATGCCCATCTCATTGCAGGCGTTGAACATGTCCTTGAGCCGCGCGGCACCGTCCAGCAGCGAGTACTGGGTGTGGACGTGCAGGTGCGTGAAGGGCGGCTTCGACACGGTTTCGGCCTCCAGATGAACAAGAAGGGGACAGCGAAGAAGTCTATGCCCCGGCACTGACACCCTCGGGCTCGGTCCACGTACCTTCATGGGGGAACCGGGCACTCCGGCGCGGCGTCGCCCGTTGTGGACGGCGGGAGCGCCGCCGTACCGCTCCCCCCGTATTTCCTATCGCTCACGCACGATCCGCACCAGGAGGCACCCCGCGATGTCGGTTCCCCAGCTCAGCGACGAGCAGCGCGGCGAGGAGATCCTCGCCGTCTTCGACACCGCCTTCGGCCGGCTGCTGGCCGCGGACCCGGCCGCGTTCCGGGTGAAGTTCCGCAAGATGGCCGCGAGCGCCTTCGCCTTCTACCGGGGCACGGCCAGCCTCTTCTACCACGACCTGGACGCGGAGAAGCGGGGCGGCCCGTACCTGGACGAGCGCACGTCGCGGGTGTGGGTGCACGGCGATCTGCACGCCGAGAACTTCGGCACCTATATGGACTCCAACGGCCGCCTGGTCTTCAACGTCAACGACTTCGACGAGGCGTACGTCGGCCCCTTCACCTGGGACCTCAAGCGCTTCGCCGCCTCCATCGCGCTGATCGGGTACGCGAAGGCGCTCAGCGACGAGCAGATCACCGAGCTGGTGACGGTCTACGCGGTCGCCTACCGCGAGCGCGTGCGCGCCCTGGCCACCGGCGCCAAGGACGACGAGGTGCCGCCCTTCACCCTGGACACCGCGCAGGGCCCGCTGCTGGACGCGCTGCGCGACGCCCGCTCGCTGACCCGGTTCGGGCTGCTGGAGTCGATGACGGAGATCCGCGACTTCGAGCGCCGGTTCGCGCCGGGCGGCGGCTCCGTCGAGCTGGACGCGGCCACCCGGTACAAGGTGCTGGCCGCCTTCGACGGCTACCTGGAGACGCTCCCGGAGACCTCGCTGGCCCGCCCGGAGTCGTACCGGGTGAAGGACGTCGTGGGCAGGCGGGGCATCGGCATCGGCTCGGCCGGGCTGCCCTCGTACAACATCCTGCTGGAGGGGGCCACGGACGCCCTGGAGAACGATGTGGTGATCTACATCAAGCAGGCCCAGACCCCGGCCGTCTCCCGGCACATCACGGACCCGGCGATCAGCGGCTACTTCCAGCACGAGGGCCACCGCACGGTGATCTCCCAGCGCGCCCTGCAGGCGCACGCCGACCCGTGGCTGGGCTGGACCGAGCTGGACGGCGCGGGCCAGCTGGTCGCCGAGATCTCGCCGTACGCGGTCGACCTGGACTGGGGCGACATCGACGACCCGGAGGAGATCGCTGCCGTCGTCGCCGACCTCGGCCGGGCCACGGCCACGATGCACGCGGCGGCGGACGCGACCACCTCGGGCGAGTCCCTGGTGCCGTTCTCCACCGAGCGGGCCATCGACGCCGCGCTCGCGGCCGACGAGGAGGGCTTCGCGCCCCTGCTGGTGGACTTCGCGCACGCGTACGGCGCCCGTGCGCGCGCCGACCACCAGATCTTCCTGGACCTGTTCCGCAACGGCCGGATTCCGGGTCTGTAGCCGCCACGGGACCGCTCACGGACCCCTGAAGGCCCCTTACGGGTGCCTCACAGCGGTCCGTGACACACTCTCCTCTCGCTATGGACATATCCGGGACCCAGCTCAGAGCCGTGCGCGCGGCGCTGTTCACGGCCTTCACCGTGACGCTCAGCACCGCGTCGCACGTGCTGCTGTCCCGGTCCCCGCTGCCGGCGGCGACCGTGCTCGCGGTCGCCGCCGGGGTGTTCGTCACCGCGTACGCGCTGGCGGGCCGCGAGCGCGGCTTCGGCCCCGTCGCGGCCCTGCTGATCCCGCTGGAGCTGGCCGCCGACACGGTGTTCACCACCGGCCAGCACGCCTGCTACGGCCGGGCCGGCGGCCCGGTCACCGGCCCGCTGCACGCGGTGGGCCTGGACCTGCTGTGCCGGGGCGGCGCCCTGGGCGGCCCGCTGGCACGCGTCTCCGGCGGCCCGGAGCGCGCGAGCGCGCTGCTCGCGCACGCGGACCCGGCCGCCGCCTGGCTGCTGCTCGCCGCGCACATCGGGGTGGGGCTGCTGGCCGCCGCCTGGCTGCGCCGGGGCGAGCGGGCCCTGGCCGAGCTGGTGCGGGCGGTCGCCGCGACCACGTTCCGGCCGCTGCTGCTCGCGGTGGCCGCGGGGACGGTCCGGCCGGCCCCGGCCCCCCGGATGCCGCGCCGCAACCCGCGTCCGGCCGCCGCGCGGATACTGCTCCTCGCGCACTCCCTGGGACGGCGCGGACCGCCGTGCTCCGTCGCCCTCGCCCGCCCCTGAGCGGGGTCCGAGCGACACCGACAGCACGACCCAGTTCCCCACACGTATCTCGCGTACACACGTACCTCGCGTACGGCATGTGCGCGTCCCCTATGGAGATCACCACTATGAGCAAGCGGAACACCCAGGCGGCGAAGACGGCGGCGCGTGAGCGGCTGCGTCAGGAGCGCGAGCGCCAGGCCAAGCGGGACAAGGTGAAGCGGCAGGCGATCGTCGGCCTGTCGGTGGTGGCGGTGCTCGCCGCCGCGGGCGGCATAGGCTACGCCGTCGTCCAGGGCAACAAGCCGAGCGGCTGGGAGGCGGCGAAGAAGGCCACCTTGGTCAAGCCCGCGCACACCACGGGCAAGGACGGCACGACCGTCGTCATCGGCAAGGACAGCGCCAAGAAGACCCTCGCCCTGTACGAGGACCCGCGCTGCCCGGTCTGCGCCCAGTTCGAGCAGGCGTCCGGCGCCACGGTGGACAAGGACGTCGCGGACGGCAAGTACAAGGTCCAGTACATCGGCGCGACCTTCATCGACGACAACATCCCGGGCGAGGGCTCCAAGAACGCGCTCAGCGCGCTGGGCGCGGCCCTGAACGCCGACCCGGAGGCGTTCCTGAAGTACAAGTCGGCGCTCTACTCGGCGAAGTACCACCCCGACGAGCAGGACGACAAGTTCAAGAGCGACGACTACCTGATCAAGGTGGCCGACACCGTGCCCGCGCTCAAGGGCAACGCGGCCTTCCAGAAGGCCGTGAAGGACGGCACCTACGACAAGTGGGCGCTGGTGATGAGCGAGAAGTTCAACGCGGACGGCAAGAAGTACGGCTTCCAGGGCACGCCGACGCTGATGATGGACGGCAAGAAGGTCACGGGCTCCGACGGCCAGAACGCGCCGATGACGCAGCCCGAGTTCGTCACCGCGATCGGCAAGGCCCTCAAGGGCTGATCCCCGGCCGGGTGCCGGGGACCGCGTGAAGAGCGGGCGAACTTTCGGAGTTCGCCCGCCCTTTGCGCATACCGATCAGTAACCTGATCGGCCGTGACCAGTCCACACAGATCCGTCGAGGCCGCTCCGGCCCGCAACACCCTTGCGCCCAGCCGCCGTACGGTCGTCAAGGCCGCGGCGGCCACCGCCGTCCTGGCCGGGCCGCTCGCCGCCGCGCTCCCGGCCCGCGCCGTCACCGCCGTCCCCGTCTTCCGGCACGGTGTCGCCTCCGGCGACCCGCTGCCCGACGGCGTCCTGCTCTGGACGCGGGTGACCCCGGTGCCCGAGGCCCTGCCCGGCTCCGGCGTCGGCCCGGACACCGAGGTCGGCTGGGTCGTCGCCCGCGACAAGGCGTTCACCTCCGTGGTCGCCACCGGCTCCACCACCGCCACCGCGGCCACCGACCACACGGTGAAGGCCGACATCCGCGGCCTTCAGCCGGGCACCGACTACTGGTTCCGCTTCACCAGCGGCGGCGCCGACTCCCCCGTGGCCCGCACCCGCACCGCGCCCGCCGCCGACGCCGCCGTACCCTCCCTGCGCTTCGGCGTGGTGTCCTGCGCCAACTGGGAGGCCGGCCACTTCTCCGCCTACCGCCATCTCGCGGCCCGCGGCGACCTGGACGCCTGGCTGCACCTGGGCGACTACATATACGAGTACGGCACCGGCGAGTACGGCACCCGGGGAACCGTCGTACGCCCGCACTCCCCCGCGCACGAGATCCTCACCCTGGCCGACTACCGCGTCCGGCACGCCACGTACAAGACCGACCCCGACCTCCAGGCGCTGCACCTGGCCGCGCCGGTCGTCGCCATCTGGGACGACCACGAGTTCGCGGACAACGCCTGGTCGGGCGGCGCGGCCAACCACACCGAGGGTGCCGAGGGCGCGTGGGCGGCCCGTCAGGCGGCCGCGAAGCAGGCGTACTTCGAGTGGATGCCGGTCCGCCCGGCTCTCGCGGGCACCACGTACCGCAGGCTGCGCTTCGGCAAGCTGGCCGATCTGTCCCTGCTGGACCTGCGCTCGTTCCGCTCCCAGCAGGCGAACACCGCCTCCGGCTCGGTCGACGACCCGGACCGCACGCTCACCGGGCGGGCCCAACTGGACTGGCTGAAGGCCGGGTTGAAGGCGTCGGACACCAAGTGGCGGCTGGTCGGCAACTCGGTGATGATCTCGCCGTTCGCGGTGGGCGCGCTCTCCGCCGAGCTGCTCCGGCCGCTGGCGAAGCTGCTCGGGCTGCCGCAGGAGGGCATCGGCATCAACACCGACCAGTGGGACGGCTACACCGACGACCGACGCGAACTCCTGGCCCACCTCAAGGCCAACGCCATCGGCAACACCGTCTTCCTGACCGGTGACATCCACATGGCGTGGGCCAACGACGTGCCTTACGACGCGGGGACCTACCCGCTGTCGGCGTCGGCGGCCACGGAGTTCGTGGTCACCTCGCTCACCTCGGACAACCTCGACGACATCGTGAAGGTGCCCGAGGGCAGCGTCTCGGCCGTCGCCGCACCGGTCATCCAGGCAGCCAACCGGCACGTCCACTGGGTCGACACCGACCGCCACGGCTACGGCGTCCTCGACATCACCGCCGAGCGGGCGCAGATGGACTACTACGTGGTCTCCGACCGCACCAACCCCAACGCCACGTCGGCGTGGGCGCGTTCGTACCGCACCCGCAGCGGCACCCAGAAGGTCGAGCGGAGCTACAGCCCGGTGTAGGGGCCGCTCACAGACTGTCGAGGAAGCCGAGCGCCACCCGCCAGGTGGCCTCGGCGGCCTCGGCGTCGTAGTCGGGCAGGTCCCGGTCCATGTAGAGGTGGCCGGCGCCGGGGTAACGGTAGACCTCCACGTCCGCGCCGGCGCGGCCCATCTGGAGATACCAGGCGCTCAGCCAGTCGTCCGTCTCGAACGGGTCCGGCTCGGCCACGTGCAACTGCACCGGCAGTTCGTCCACATGGGCGTTCGCCGCGATGTCCGAGGTTCCCTGGAGGAGCAGCAGCCCGCACGCCTTGTCGTCGCCGAGGGCGAGGGTCTGCGCGATGGAGCCGCCGAGCGAGAACCCCGAGTAGACCAGCCCGCGTTCGGAGTAGGGGGCGACGGCCAGCACGGCCCGCTTGAGGAGTTCCTCCGTGCCCACCGACTGCTGGTACTCCATGCCTTCCTCGACCGAGTCGAAGGTGCGGCCCTCGAAGAGGTCCGGCGTCCACACCTCGTGACCGGCCGCGCGCAGGCGGTCCGCCGCGTCGCGCACCGCGGGGGTGAGCCCGTAGGCCGAGTGAAAGAGCATGATGTTCATGCCCCCATGGTGCCAGCCGCACCAGGTCAGGTCCGTCCCGGCGCGGCCCGTCTACCCAGGCGGGCGCGGAACACACAGGTTCATGACGCCGCGTGGCGGTTACGTTCCCTCTCATGGAGAACGTCATCCGGCCCCTGGCCGTGGTCGGCGGTGCCGTCGCGCTCACCGTGCTGCTCGGCTGGGCCACCGACCTGCTGCTGCGCAAGGCCGACGAACGGCACGGCGAGACCCCGCTCTGGGACTTGCTGCGCCGTTGCCGCATCCCTTACCAGCTCGTCCTGCTCGCCGCCCTGCTCAGAGGCTCCTACGACCAGATGCCCGGCTTGCGCGAACACCGGGTGGGCATCGGGCAGACCCTGACCCTGGTGCTGATCGGGTCGACGGCCTGGCTGCTCATCGGCATCGCGGGAGCCGTCGTCGAGACCTCCTACTCCCGGTACGCGCGCGCCCACCGGGACTCCGCGCGGGTCCGCCGGGTGCGTACCCAGGTGACGCTGATCATGCGGGTCGTGTCCGCGACGGTCGGCGTGGTGGCGGTCGCGGCGATGCTGCTGACGTTCCCGGAGATGCGCGCGGCCGGTGCCTCGCTGCTGGCCTCCGCCGGCATCCTCGGCATCGTGGCGGGCGTGGCCGCCCAGTCGACGCTGGCCAACCTGTTCGCCGGGCTCCAGATCGCCTTCGGCGACATGGTGCGCATCGGCGACACCGTGGTGGTGGACGGCGAGTGGGGCACCGTCGAGGAGATCACCCTGACCTTCCTGACGGTGCGGACCTGGGACGAGCGCCGGATCACCATGCCGGTCTCGTACTTCACCTCGCGCCCGTTCGAGAACTGGTCGCGGGGCACGCCGCAGATGACCGGCACCGTCTTCTGGTACCTCGACCACAGTGCGCCGGTGGAGGCGATGCGGGAGAAGCTCCGCGACATCCTGCGCCACTGCGCGGCCTGGGACGGCCGCGCCTACGGCCTGGTCGTGACCGACACGACCCCCAACACCATCGAGGTGCGGGCCCTGGTGACCGCGAAGGACGCGGACGACATCTGGACGGTCCGGGTCACGGTCCGCGAGCAGATGATCGCGTGGCTGTCCGCCGAGCACCCGTACGCGCTCCCCCGCGTCAACACCTCCGACGCGGCGCAGGCCCCGTCCCGGATCCCCTCCCCCGACCGGGCCACCCTGCGCAAGGCGTACGAGTTCCCCCGCACCGGCCGCGTCTAGCGGGCCGGAGGAGCCGGGGGCGGCTCAGCGCAGGCTGCGTACGTCGAGATGGCGCAGCACCCGGTCCACGATCTCCGGGTCCGCCCCCGGCTCGCTGCGGGCCGCAAGCACCTCGTGGCGGGCTGCGCTCATCATCTCCGACTGGATCTGCCGCACCCGCTTCAGGCGCCGGGCCCGCTTCTGGTGGGCCTCCCGGCGCTCCTCCTCGCCCATGTCGGGGCTGATGCGGATGCCGATGTCGTAGGCGCGCCGCAGCATCTGCTCGGAGAGCTCCTCCGGCAGATCCTCGACCTGCTCGATCTCCCGCAGCTTGCGCCGCGCGGCCTTGGTGGCGCGGACGGCGAGATCCTTCTCGAAGTCCTTCTCCCGCTCGGAGTCGGCCTTCACCCCGAGCTTGCGCACCAGCCGGGGCAGGGTGAGTCCCTGGAGCACCAGGGTGGCGATGATCACCCCGAAGGCGATGAAGACGATGATGTCCCGGTCCGGGAAGGGCGACCCGTCCTCGGTGGTGAGCGGGATGGCGAGGGCCAGCGCCACCGAGGCCACCCCGCGCATCCCGGACCACCACATCACGACGGTCTCCCGCCAGCCGACCGGGATCTCCTCGTCGATGTCCCGCCGGGCGTGCAGCCGCTTGGTCAGCCAGGTCGCGGGCAGCAGCCACAGCAGCCGGACCAGGATCACCACGGCCGCGACCGCCGCGGCCCAGCCGATCAGCTCGCTCCAGCGGCCGGAGGCGGTGCGGACGGCGTTGTGCAGTTCGAGACCGATCAGCCCGAAGGCGACGCCGGTGACGAGGGTGTCGATGATGTCCCAGAAGGTGTGCCCGGCGAGCCTGGTCATCACGTCGTCGGCGTCGGTGGCGTACTCGGCGAGGAACAGGGCGGTGGTGAGCACCGCGAGCACGCCCGAGCCGTGCAGCTCCTCGGCGAGCACGTAGGAGGCGTACGGCACCAGCAGGGTGAGGCCGATCTGGAGGGTGGCGTCGCCCAGCAGGGACATCAGCTTGTTGGCGCCCCAGCCGAGGACCAGGCCGATGACGAGGGCGACGACCGCGGAGAGCACCAGGTCGAGACCGGCCTCCCAGGGCGAGAACTCACCGCTGATCGCGGCCGCGATGGCCACGTGGTAGAGCACGATCGCGGTGACGTCGTTGAACAGCCCCTCGCCCTCCAGGATGGAGACCAGGCGGCGCGGCAGCCCGAGCTGCCCGGCGACGGCGGTCGCGGCGACCGGGTCGGGCGGCGCGATCAGCGCGCCGAGAGCCACCGCGGCGGCGACCGGCAGGCCCGGCACCATGGCGTGGGCGACCGCGGCCACACAGATCGTGGTCACGAAGACCAGGGCGACGGCCAGCAGGAAGATCGGCCGGACGTTCGCCGCGAACTGCCGCCAGGAGGTGCGCCGCACGGCCGCGTAGAGCAGGGGCGGCAGCAGGGCGGGCAGGATCAGGTCGGGCGGGATGTCGACGTTGGGCACGAAGGGCAGTACGGCGAGCGCCCCGCCGAACAGCGTCATCAGCACCGGCGCGGGCAGTCCGAAGTATTCGCCCACCGGGACGCTCACCAGGGCGGCGAGCAGGATCACGAACAACAGGGCCAGCTGATCCACGTAGTGCGCTCCGGAGGTAAACGATCACCGCAA
This sequence comes from Streptomyces sp. NPDC085596, assembly GCF_044541565.1. Lineage (NCBI taxonomy): Bacteria > Bacillati > Actinomycetota > Actinomycetes > Kitasatosporales > Streptomycetaceae > Streptomyces > Streptomyces sp. NPDC085596. The sequence goes on from NZ_JBITTC010000001.1 coordinate 303,727, forward strand.
GCCTCCAGCCTGCCACGCCGACCGCTTCAGGCCGGTCAACGGCCCGCCCTCGTACGGCAGTCCTACGCGGGCCCGAGCGGGCGGCGCATCGCCCGGTGCGCGATCCCGGCGTCCTGGAACTCGGGGCCGTACGCCGTGTAGCCGAGGCGCTCGTAGAAACCGAGGGCCTGGGTCTGGGCGTGCAGGTCGACGGCGGTGAGGCCGAGATCCCGGGCCGCGTCCTCGATGGCCCGCACCAGGGCCACGCCGACGCCGAGGCCGCGCGCCCGCCGGGTCACCGCGAGCCGGCCCAGCGAGCCCACCGAGGCGTCCCCGCCGGTCTTGGCGGCGGCCGCCTCCGCGTGCAGCAGCCGGCCGGTGCCGAGCGGCACACCGTCCTCGCCCATCGCCAGTACGTGCACGGCCGTGGCGTCGTACGCGTCGTACTCGATGTCCTGCGGGACGCCCTGCTCACCGACGAACACGTCCTCGCGCACCGCGAAGCACGCCTCACGGTCGGCGGGGTCCTCGGCGACGCGGACGGTGTACGGCGCGCTCACGCGTACGTCTCCTCCCGGACCCGGTCGAGGGCCCGGCTGAGGTCGTCGGGGTAGTCGCTCTCGAACTCCACCCACTGGCCGTCCGCCGGGTGCTCGAAGCCGAGCCGGACCGCGTGCAGCCACTGGCGTTCCAGCCCCAGCCGCTTGGAGAGCGTGGGGTCGGCGCCGTAGGTCAGGTCGCCGACGCAGGGGTGGCGGTGGGCGGACATGTGGACGCGGATCTGGTGGGTGCGGCCCGTCTCCAGCTTCACGTCCAGCAGGGAGGCGGAGCGGAACGCCTCGATGAGGTCGTAGTGGGTCACCGACGGCTTGCCCTCGGCGATGACGGCCCACTTGTAGTCGTGCTGGGGGTGACGGCCGACGGGGGCGTCGATGGTGCCGCTCATCGGGTCCGGGTGGCCCTGGACGAGGGTGTGGTAGCGCTTGTCGACCGTGCGCTCCTTGAACTGGCGCTTGAGCGAGGTGTACGCGCGCTCGGACTTGGCGACCACCATCAGCCCGGAGGTGCCGACGTCGAGCCGGTGCACGATGCCCTGGCGCTCGGCGGCACCGGAGGTGGAGATCCGGTACCCGGCGGCGGCGAGACCGCCGATGACGGTCGTGCCGGACCAGCCGGGCGAGGGGTGCGCGGCCACGCCGACGGGCTTGACGATGACGACCAGGTCATCGTCGTCGTACACGATCTCCATGCCCTCGACCGGCTCGGCGACCAGCTGCACCGGGGCGGGTGCCTGCGGCATCTCGACCTCCAGCCAGGCCCCGCCGTGCACCCGCTCGGACTTGCCGACCACGGCGCCGTCGACCTGGACCTTGCCGGCCGCGGCCAGCTCCGCCGCCTTGGTGCGGGAGAAGCCGAACATCCGGGAGATGGCGGCGTCGACACGCTCGCCCTCCAGGCCGTCGGGCACGGGCAGGGTTCGGATCTCGGGAATCGTGCTCACCCGTCGAGTATGCCGGACGGGCGGGAAGGCGCCGAACGAGCCTGTGGAAAACCGGTGCGGGAGGGGCGTCAGTCCTTGTGGACGGTGCCGTCCGGGTCCAGGCCGCGGAAGGACAGCAGCACGATCAGGATGCCGCCGCACACGATCGCGGAGTCCGCCAGGTTGAACACGGCGAAGCCGCGGGGCGCGATGAAGTCGACGACCTCGCCCTGGAAGACGCCTGGGGCGCGGAAGATCCGGTCGGTGAGGTTGCCGAGAGCACCGCCGAGCAGCAGGCCGAGCGCGATGGCCCAGGGGGTGCTGTAGAGCTTGCGGGCCAGCCGGATGATCACCACGATCACGGCGGCCGCGATCACCGTGAAGATGATCGTGAAGGCCGCGCCGAAGCCGAAGGCGGCACCGGGGTTGCGGATGGCGTGCAGCTCCAGGAGGTCCCCGACGAGCTGGATCGGGGCCTGATGCTCCAGCTTCGCCACCACCAGCAGCTTGCTGCCGAGGTCGAGGGCGTAGGCGAACACGGCCACCGCGAAGAGCACGGCGATCCGGCGGCCGCGCCCGGTCCGCTGCGGGCCGGACCCGGCGGGCGCGGCGGCCGGGGGCCGCTCGCCGCTGTCTTCCGGGGTGTCCGGCGTACCGATGATGCGCTCCGCCTCTGCCACGTGAGTCCCTCAACCTAGGTGCCTGACTGAGGAGAGAGTACGGCACACCCCCCACGGCGGCGGAGAGCGGACCCGGAGGTCAGGAGCGGCGTTCCTGCTTCTGCTTGCACTCCACGCACAGGGTGGCCCTGGGGAACGCCTGCATGCGGGCCTTGCCGATGGGGTTGCCGCAGCTTTCGCACAGGCCGTAGGTGCCCGCGTCCAGCCGTTCGAGGGCGCGCTCGGTCTGGGTGAGCATCTCGCGTGCGTTGGCGGCGAGGGCCAGCTCGTGCTCGCGGGTGATGTTCTTGCTGCCGGTGTCGGCCTCGTCGTCGCCCGCGCCGTCCGCCGAGTCGCGCATCATGCCGACCAGGGACGCCTCGGAGGTGGAGATCTCCGTGTCCAGCCGCACCGCCTCGGTGGCCAGCTCCGCGCGCGCCTCGGCGACCTCCTTCGGGGTCCAGGGGTCCTCGCCGGGGCGTACGGCCAGGTCACCGGGTTCGGCGGCGGCCAGGCGCGCCTTGGGCAGGGCGCCCTGCTCCGCCGTGGCCGTGCCAGGGGTCTTCTTCGCAACCACCCTCGTGGCTCCCGTCTTCTTGGCCGTGCTCTTCTCGGCGCTCTTCTCGGCCGCCTTCTTGGTGGCGGCTTTCTTGGTCGCTGTCTTCTTCGTAGCCGTCTTCTTGGCGACCGTCTTCTTGGTGGCCGTCTTCTTGGCGGCCGCTTTCCTGGCCGTCGTGCCCTGGGGGGTCGCCGCCTCGGCGGCGGTGGCCTTGGCGGCCGTCCTTCTGGGAGTCACCGTCTCGCCGCCCGTCTTCTCACCGGCCGCCCGCCCAGCGGACGCCTTCCTGGCAGTGGTCTTCCCCGCGCCGTCCTTGCGGACCGGCGCGGAACTCTTCGGGGCCCCGGCAGCCGCCGGCGTCTTCTTGGCGGGAGCCTTCCCGGCAGCGGCCTTCTTGCCTACCGCCTTCTCGTCCGTGCTCTTCCTGGCAGCCGTCTGCTTCCCGGCCGCGGCCTTTCCGGGCGCCTTCTCCGCGGGCGCCCCCTTGGCAGCCGCCTTCTTCCCGGCCGCAGGCGTCCTGGCCCGCCCGCTCCCCCTTTCCGCCGAACCGCCGGAAGTCTTCTTCGCCACCATGGCCGCGGCCCCTTCACATACGTGAGATTGCAGGCGAATCGTGCTGGGACGATAAATCGACTTGAGTCCCGCGGCAACGGGGCACGCCGCCCGATTCGCCCGCCCCGCGCCCCCCGCGCAGCAGACCTGCATCCGTTGTGCCCAGCTCCCCGGCCCGTAACCCGCCACCCCCGGCCTCGCCGCCATTCGGGTCGGACCCCGCCGGAAAAAGCGGTCGGCCGCTGTCCGTGCGGCGCCGTACACTGGGCGGAGCGAGAAGCGTGGATGGGGACGAGTAGCGTCGTATCGCAGCCCAGAGCGAGCCGGGGTCGGTGGAAGCCCGGTGGCGAGCGCGATGTGAAGATCACCCCGGAGCCGCCGGAAGAAAGCCCCTGCCACTGGGCGGGGGCGAGTAGACCCGGCCGCGACCCCAATGAGGGGGCTCACCGCCGTGCGGCGCACGACGGGGGCCAAGGAGGGTGGTACCGCGGGAGCGCGCCGCACACGGCGTGGACAGATCGAAGCTCTCGTCCCTCCGACGGAAGGCAGCAAGTTCCGTTGGAGGATGCTCGCAGATGACAGCGCCGACGTACCGCCAGGTGCCCGCCCAGGTCGACCTGCCCGCGCTTGAGCACGCGGTGCTCGACTTCTGGCGCGACCAGAAGATCTTCGCCAAGACCCTGGAGCAGTCCGAGGGCCGCCCCGAGTGGGTGTTCTACGAGGGCCCGCCGACCGCGAACGGCATGCCGGGCGCCCACCACATCGAGGCCCGCGTCTTCAAGGACGTCTTCCCCCGCTTCCGCACCATGCGCGGCTACCACGTCGGCCGCAAGGCCGGCTGGGACTGCCACGGCCTGCCGGTCGAGCTGGCGGTCGAGAAGGAGCTGGGCTTCGCCGGCAAGAAGGACATCGAGGCGTACGGCATCGCCGAGTTCAACGCCAGGTGCCGCGAGTCGGTGACCCGGCACACGGACGCCTTCGCCGAGCTGACCACCCGCATGGGGTACTGGACGGATCTCGAGGACCCGTACCGCACGATGGACCCCGAGTACATCGACTCGGTCTGGTGGTCGCTGAAGCAGATCTTCGACAAGGGCCTGCTGGTCCAGGACCACCGCGTCGCCCCCTGGTGCCCCCGCTGCGGCACCGGCCTCTCCGACCACGAGCTGGCCCAGGGCTACGAGACGGTCGTGGACCCCTCCGTCTACGTCCGCTTCCCGCTCACCTCCGGCCCGCTCGCCGGCGAGGCGTCCCTGCTGGTGTGGACGACGACCCCGTGGACCCTGGTGTCCAACACGGCCGTCGCCGCCCACCCCGACGTCACGTACGTCGTCGCCACCGACGGCACGGAGAAGGTCGTCGTCGCCGAGCCGCTGCTCGCCAAGGCCCTCGGCGAGGGCTGGGAGCCCACCGGCCAGTCCTTCACCGGCGCCGAGATGGAGCGCTGGACCTACCAGCGCCCCTTCGAGCTGGTGGAGTTCCCCGAGCCCGCGCACTACGTGGTCAACGCGGAGTACGTCACCACCGAGGACGGCACCGGTCTGGTCCACCAGTCCCCCGCCTTCGGCGCGGACGACCTCCTGGTCTGCCGCGCCTACGGCCTGCCCGTGGTCAACCCGGTCCGCCCCGACGGCACCTTCGAGGAGGACCTGCCGCTGGTCGGTGGCGTCTTCTTCAAGAAGGCCGACGAGAAGCTCACCGAGGACCTCGGCGAGCGCGGTCTGCTCTTCCGCCACCTGCCCTACGAGCACAGCTACCCGCACTGCTGGCGCTGCCACACCGCGCTGCTGTACTACGCCCAGCCGTCCTGGTACATCCGCACCACCGCCGTCAAGGACCGGATGCTCGCGGAGAACGAGGGCACCAACTGGTTCCCGGAGACGGTCAAGCACGGCCGCTTCGGCGACTGGCTGAGCAACAACATCGACTGGGCGCTGTCCCGCAACCGCTACTGGGGCACCCCGCTGCCCGTCTGGCGTTGCGACAACGACCACCTCACGGTCGTCGGCTCCCGCGCCGAGCTGAGCGAGCTGACCGGCACCGACCAGTCGGGCCTGGACCCGCACCGCCCGTACATCGACGCGGTGACGTTCCCCTGCCCCGAGTGCGGTGACACGGCCACGCGCGTGCCCGAGGTCATCGACGCCTGGTACGACTCGGGCTCGATGCCGTTCGCGCAGTGGGGCTACCCGCACAAGAACAAGGAGCTGTTCGAGAGCCGGTACCCGGCGCAGTTCATCTCCGAGGCGATCGACCAGACCCGCGGCTGGTTCTACACCCTGATGGCCATCGGCACCCTGGTGTTCGACGAGTCCTCCTACGAGAACGTCGTGTGCCTCGGCCACATCCTCGCCGAGGACGGCCGCAAGATGTCCAAGCACCTGGGCAACACCCTGGAGCCCATCCCGCTCATGGACCAGCACGGCGCGGACGCGGTGCGCTGGTTCATGGCGGCCGGCGGTTCGCCCTGGGCGGCCCGCCGGGTCGGCCACGGCACCATCCAGGAGGTCGTCCGCAAGACGCTCCTGACGTACTGGAACACCGTCGCCTTCCAGGCGCTGTACGCCCGCACCTCCGGCTGGGCGCCGAGCGAGGCGGACCCGGCCCCGGCCGACCGCCCGCTGCTGGACCGCTGGCTGCTGTCCGAACTCCACGCCCTCACCGACCAGGTGACCCAGGCCCTGGAGGCGTACGACACCCAGCGCGCCGGCAAGCTGCTCTCCGCCTTCGTGGACGACCTGTCGAACTGGTACGTGCGCCGCTCGCGCCGCCGGTTCTGGCAGGGAGACAAGGCCGCGCTGCGCACGCTGCACGAGGTGGTCGAGACGGTCACCCAGCTGATGGCACCGATCACCCCGTTCATCGCCGAGCGGGTCTGGCAGGACCTCGTCGTGCCGGTGACCCCGGACGCCCCGGAGTCCGTCCACCTGTCCAGCTGGCCCGAGGCGGACCTGTCGGCGATCGACCCCGAGCTGTCGAAGCGGATGGTCCTGGTCCGGCGTCTGGTGGAGCTGGGCCGCGCCACGCGTGCCGAGTCGGGCGTCAAGACGCGTCAGCCGCTCTCCCGTGCCCTGGTCGGCGCGGCCGGCTTCGACACCCTCGGCCCGGAGCTGCGCGCCCAGATCACCGAGGAGCTGAACGTCGAGTCCCTGGCCTCGCTGTCCGAGGTCGGCGGCTCCCTGGTGGACACCACCGCCAAGGCCAACTTCCGTGCGCTGGGCAAGCGGTTCGGCAAGCGGGTGCAGGACGTGGCCAAGGCGGTCGCCGCCGCCGACGCCGCCGCGCTGTCGCTGGCGCTGCGCGAGGGCACGGCCTCGGTCGAGGTCGACGGGGAGACGGTGACGCTCGCCCCGGACGAGGTGATCATCACGGAGACCCCGCGCGAGGGCTGGTCGGTGGCGTCCGACTCCGGCGCCACGGTCGCGCTGGACCTGGAGATCACCGAGGAGCTGCGGCAGGCGGGCTTCGCGCGTGACGCGATCCGGCTGATCCAGGAAGCCCGCAAGAACAGCGGCCTGGACGTCGCGGACCGTATCGCCCTGCGCTGGACCGCGACGGACCCCGAGGTCCTCGCGGCGCTCGCCGAGCACTCGGCTCTGATCGCGGACGAGGTCCTGGCGACCGACTTCGCCCAGGGCGAGGCGGACGGGACGTACGGCGATGCCTTCACGGACGAGGGTCTGTCCCTGACGTTCCGCCTTCGCAAGGCGTAGCGCCAACCTCAACGGCGGCTGTCCGCAAGCGTGCTGCTTGCGGACAGCCGCCGTTGTGCTGTGCCGAGCTGGACCAAGTCGCCCCTGCCGCTGTCAACACGCGTAAAACAGGGCGGGCCCCGGACCGAAGTCCGGGGCCCACCCTGAACGCTGCCGACGCCTAAGGCGTACTAGTGGCCGTGCGCGGCCGTCAGTTGTCGTCCTCGTCGATCAGGAACCCGCGCATCGGCGAGGGAGCCTGACCCATCGGGGACGGGCCCTGCGGCCGGACCGGAGCCATCGGCTGGGTCATGGCCGGCGTCATCTGCTGCTGGCCGCCGTAGGACGGGCCGGCGGGCGACTGGGGGCCGCCCATGCCCTGGTTGCCGCCGCCGTAGGACGGGGCACTCGCGCCGGCCGGAGCCATCGAGGGCGCCGGGGACGGCGGGAGGGACGCGGCGGCCGGAGTGCGCGGCGGAGCGAGCGAGTCGTCGGCCTGGGTCTCCAGCTGACGCAGCTGCGACTCCAGGTACGACTTCAGACGCGTCCGGTACTCGCGCTCGAAGCCGCGCAGGTCCTCGACCTTGCGCTCCAGCGTGGCGCGCGCGGACTCCAGGGAGCCCATGGCCACGCGGTGCTTCTCCTGCGCGTCCCGCTCCAGGGCGTCGGCCTTGGCACGGGCGTCGCGCTCCAGACCCTCGGCGCGGCTGCGGGCCTCACCGACGATCTTGTTGGCCTCGGAACGGGCCTCGGCGATCGCCTGGTCGGCGGTCTGCTGGGCCAGCGAGAGGACACGCGCGGCGCTGTCGCCGCCGGGGCCACCCTGACCGGGCATGCCGGGGCCGCCCATCGGACCGCCCATGGGGCCGCCCATCTGCTGCTGCATGGGCGGCTGACCGCCCATCGGACCCTGGCCCATCGGACCGGGACCCTGACCCATGGGACCGGGGCCCTGGCCCATCGGACCCTGACCCATAGGACCTTGGCCCATCGGACCGGGACCCATCTGGCCCTGGCCCATCTGTCCCTGACCCTGACCCATCGGACCGGGGCCCATCTGGCCCTGGCCCATGGGGCCGGGACCCTGCGGGCCGCCCTGTCCGCCGGGACCGGCGGGGAGCTGCGGGGCACCGCTCGGCAGCTGGGGCGGGCCACCCATGGGGCCACCCATCTGCTGCTGCGGCGGGCCCGATATCCCGGCGGGCACCGGGGCGCCCGGACCGCGCATGCCCTGCTGCTGCTGGTCCTGCTGGTCCGGGGGCTTGCGCATGTTCTGCTGGTTCTGCGCGGCGGCCCGCGTGGCGGCGGCCAGCTTGGCGCGCAGATCCTCGTTCTCGCGGAGAAGACGGGTCAGTTCGCCTTCGACCTCGTCGAGGAAGGCATCGACCTCGTCCTCGTCATAGCCTTCTCGGAGGCGGACGGTCGTGAACTGCTTGTTCCGCACGTCCTCGGGGGTCAACGGCATCTCTTCACCTCAACGTAGTCATCGGCAGTCGGCAAGACCGTATCGTCCACCCTCATCGCACGAAGCTCCCCGCCACGGAGATGAGGATGTAGACGATGATCATCAGGACGAAGAAGGACAGGTCGAGTGCCACGCCCCCGAGCCGCAACGGCGGGATGAACCGCCGCAGAAGCTTCAACGGTGGATCGGTGACAGTGTAGGTGGCCTCCAGTACGACCACCATCGCCTTGCCGGGTTGCCACGAGCGGGCGAACTGGAAGACGTAGTCCATGACCAGCCGGAAGATCAGGACGACGAGAAACACCATCAGCGCGATGTAGATCACCTGCGCGAACACGCTCATGGTTGTGCTTCCCTCTCCCCTGTTCCGTGCATCTTCCGGTGGTGCGTCTTCAGCTCTGGTTGAAGAACCCGCCCTCTGCGATGCGGGCCTTGTCCTCCGCCGTGACATCGACGTTAGCAGGAGACAACAGGAAGACCTTCTGCGTCACTCGTTCGATACTGCCGTGAAGTCCAAACACCAAACCTGCCGCAAAGTCGACAAGTCGCTTCGCATCCGTGTCGTCCATCTCGGTCAGATTCATGATCACCGGGGTGCCCTCGCGGAAGTGTTCCCCGATGGTACGGGCCTCGTTGTAGGTCCGCGGGTGCAGGGTGGTGATGCGGTACGGCTCTCGTTCCGACACGACCTTGGGCATGATCACCGGTGCGTTCTTCTCCAGGGACTGACGTTCTTGTGTGATGGACGCCACGGGCGCAATGCGCGCCGGGCGCCCCGATTCCGCGGTCAGCGCCGGGGAATGGGACACCGGTTCGCGTTGCGCCGGAGGCTGCACCACTCGCACCGATTCATCCCTTTGGGACACATGTGCACTGTGCGACTGGTGTGTCGGCTCGTGCCGTCGGTGGTCCCGCTCGGGCTCCGGGTCCAGTTCGGGCTCGAAGTCGTCGTCGGGGTCGAAACCCCGGCCGTCGTACCCATCGTCCTCCACGAGGCCGAGGTAGACCGCCATCTTGCGCATCGCGCCGGCCATGCTCTGAGTCCTCCGCTCTGTGGTGGATCGGGTGACGACTGCCAAGTGCCCGCGATCCACTCGGTCGTTGCGCCCGCTTTCGGCGGGCATTGACCATATTTTCTGCTGTGGTCCGACTTCTTGGCGACGTTACCCGAGCCTGGGGCGGACTCCGAGTACCGCGCTGCCGACGCGCACATGTGTCGCCCCGGCCGCGACGGCCTCCTCGAGGTCCGCGCTCATCCCTGCGGACACCATCGTCGCAGCAGGATGGGTCCGGCGCAGGTCGGTCGACAAATCCACGAGGCGTTCGAACGCGGCGCGTTCGCGTCCCGCGTACTCCCCGGTGAGGGGCGCGACGGTCATCAGGCCGTCCAGCCGCAGTCCGGGCGAGTCGGCGATCAGGCCGGCCAACTCCCCGATCCCGTCGGGTGCGATCCCGCCGCGCTCACCCCGGCCGCTCGCCCCCGCGTCCAGCGCGACCTGGATGAGACAGCCGATCTCGCGCCCGGTCCGCACGGCCTCCTTCGACAGCGCGGTGACGAGCCGGTCCCGGTCGACCGACTGCACGACATCGGCATAACCGGCCACGGAACGCACTTTGTTGGTCTGCAACTGGCCCACGAAGTGCCATTCCAGTGGCAGGTCCGCACACTCGGCGTGCTTCGGAGCCGCGTCCTGGTCGCGGTTCTCGGCGACCTGACGCACCCCCAGTTCCGCCAGGAGCCGTACGTCGTCGGCCGGGTAGGTCTTGGTGACCACGATCAGGGTCACCTCTTCCCGTGCCCGCCCCGCGGCCGCGCACGCGGCGGCGATGCGTTCCTCAACCTTCGCCAGATTCCCGGCGAGTTCGGTCCTACGGTCCGTCATGCTCCGTCAGTCCAGCCACACATAGCCGGCGAGCCGCCCCGTGGCGCGTTCGCGGCGGTACGAGAAGTGATCGTCAGACTCCCTTGTGCACACCGGCGATCGCTCCCGGTCGCGCACTCCGAGCCGGTCGAGCTGCGCGTGCACTCCGGCGCTCACATCGACGGCCGGAGTGCCCCAGCTCGTCTCGGCGTGCGCCGCCGGTTCGGCGGCGGCCACCTCGGCGCGCATCGCCTCCGGCACCTCGTAGCACCGGCCGCACACGGCGGGTCCGGTGCGGGCGACGATCCGGCCGGGCTCGGCGCCGAGTTCGGCCATGGCGCGTACGGCGGCCGGGACGACCCCGGCGAGCATGCCGGGCCGTCCCGCGTGTGCCGCCGCGACGACGCCCGCGACGGGGTCGGCGAGCAGGACCGGTACGCAGTCGGCGGTGAGGACCGCGAGGGCGAGTCCGCGCCGGGCGGTGACGATCGCGTCGACCTCCGGCACCGGGTGCTCGCCCCAGGGCTCGTCCACGACCGCCACCCCGGCGCCGTGCACCTGGTTCATCCAGACCACCCGCGCCGGGTCCACGCCCGTCGCCTTGGCGGCGAGTTCGCGGTTGGTCCGTACGGCGCCGGGGTCGTCGCCGACCGCGCCGCCGAGGTTGAGCTCCGCATACGGAGCGGCGCTCACCCCGCCCCACCTGTCGGTGAAGGCGAAGTGCGCGCCGCTCACGTGTCCGCGCTGTCCTATCACTTCAGGAAGTCCGGCACGTCCAGCTCCTCGGCCGCGCTGTCCGCGTAGGTACGGGACTGCGGCACCGGCGGGGCCACCGGGATCTCGACCACCGGCTCGGGGGTCGGCTCCGGCTCCTCCTTGGGGGTCACGCTGCCCAGCGAGCCGAAGCTCGGGCGGCTCTCCGGCTGCTGCTGACGCGGCGGAGCGGTCTCCTCCCGGCGCGGGGCGGAGGAGTTGGAGGAGGAGGTCGAACCGAGGACGTTGTCCCGGCGGGCGGGGGGCTGGCCGCCGTCGAAGCCGGCCGCGATCACGGTGACCCGCACCTCGTCGCCGAGGGCGTCGTCGATGACCGCGCCGAAGATGATGTTGGCCTCGGGGTGGGCGGCCTCGCTGACCAGCTGGGCGGCCTCGTTGATCTCGAACAGGCCGAGGTCGGAGCCGCCGGAGATGGAGAGCAGGACGCCTCGGGCGCCGTCGATGGACGCCTCCAGCAGCGGCGAGGAGATCGCCATCTCGGCGGCGGCCACCGCGCGGTCGTCGCCGCGGGCCGAGCCGATGCCCATGAGGGCCGAACCGGCCTCGGACATGACCGACTTGACGTCGGCGAAGTCGAGGTTGATCAGACCGGGGGTGGTGATGAGGTCGGTGATGCCCTGGACACCGGAGAGCAGGACCTGGTCGGCGGACTTGAACGCGTCCAGGACCGAGACCTGGCGGTCCGAGATGGACAGCAGCCGGTCGTTGGGGATCACGATGAGGGTGTCGACCTCTTCGCGCAGCTCGGCGATGCCGTCCTCGGCCTGGTTGGCGCGGCGCCGTCCCTCGAAGGTGAACGGGCGCGTGACCACGCCGATGGTGAGGGCGCCCAGCGAGCGGGCGATGTTGGCCACGACGGGCGCGCCGCCGGTGCCGGTGCCGCCGCCCTCACCGGCGGTCACGAAGACCATGTCGGCCCCCTTGAGGACCTCCTCGATCTCTTCGCGGTGGTCCTCGGCGGCCTTCCGGCCGACGGCCGGGTTGGCGCCGGCGCCGAGTCCGCGGGTGAGTTCACGGCCGACGTCCAGTTTGACGTCGGCGTCGCTCATCAACAGCGCCTGGGCATCGGTGTTGATGGCGATGAACTCGACGCCCTTGAGGCCGACCTCGATCATCCGGTTGATGGCATTGACACCACCGCCGCCGACACCGATGACCTTGATGACTGCGAGGTAGTTCTGCGGTGCTGCCACGTCGAAGGCCTCTCGCCTCGAATTACGTTGTCGCGCCGGGCGGTTCCCCGACCGGGACGACGGATGCCGAATTGGGACGGTCCGAACGCCGACCCGAACCCTAACGCTGAAGTTTAGGGTTACCAGTGTGTCTGTTCCCTGGAGTCTTCTGAACAGGACACTAAGTCGACAAGCGGCGCCCGTTCAACGAACACGCCGAACCTCCCGTTTTTCTTTTCACCCTATGTGATCAGCCGTAGCAGTGCCCAACCAGGGTGCTGGCCTGCGCTGATGTGCGTCAACTCCCCGCTGACGCGGGGGCGGTGGGCACGCTCACATCGAAGTGCCGGGCACCTGGAGCTGCTTTCATGAGAGCTGTGAGGGCCCGTGCCTTGGCGCGGCCCTGCTCCCCGCTCCCCCACTCCACGGTGCGTCCGTGCCCCAACTCCAGGGTGATGGCGTCGAAGGAGCCGACCCGGACGGTCCCGGTGTCCCTGGCGACGGCGGGCGGGAGACTGCCGGCCACCCGGACCGCCTCGCGCACGAGACGTCCGGTGCCGAAGCGACGCAGGCTGGCGGCACCCGATCCCTTGCGGGACGCGGCGAGTTCGAGCATCGGTACACCCCTGGGCGCCTTCCCCGCGGTGGCGAAAGGTACGCCCTCTTTGTCGATCTCGGTGAACTTGCCGTTCTCGCGCGCGAGCAGCACCGGGGTGCGCTCGGTGACCTTCAGGGTGATGCCGTGCGGCCAGGACCGGGCGACCTCGACGGTGTCGATACGACGCAACTTCCCCCGCAGGCGCGCCTCCACGGCGTCGGTGCCGACCGAGGCCAGCGGGGCGCCGACCGGCACGGCGGCGGCGTCGCGGACCTCGGCGGGGGTGAGCACCTGGGTGCCGGAGACCGAGACGTACCGTACGCGCAGCCACTCGGAGCCGTAGAGCACCCAGACGGAACCGGCGCCCACCAGGACCAGCAACACGGCCGACATGATGATCATACGAAGCCGGGGGCGCCCCAATTGACGGACGAGCGGCGGGCCGGCCGACTCCTGCTGGCGTTCACCGCGCTCGGCGGTGGTCGAACCGGCCACGCTCGCTGTCCCTTCGTCGTGACGTGCCTAACGGCTGGAGGCGATGGCCTCGTACACCATGCCGACGAGCAGGTCGTCGGCGTCCCGGCGGCCGAACTCACCGGCGGCGCGGGACATCTCGTAGAGACGGTGCGGGTCGGCGAGGACGGGGAGCACGTTCTGCTGCACCCACTCCGGCGTCAGTTCCGCGTCGTCCACGAGGAGTCCGCCGCCCGCCTTGACCACCGGCTGGGCGTTCAGCCGCTGTTCGCCGTTGCCGATGGGCAGCGGGACGTAGGCGGCCGGGAGCCCGACGGCGGTGAGTTCGGCGACGGTCATCGCGCCCGCGCGGCAGAGCATCATGTCGGCCGCGGCGTACGCGAGGTCCATCCGGTCCAGGTAACTTACCGGGATGTACGGGGGCATCCCCGGCATCTGCTGCACCTGCGGCAGTTCGTTCTTCGGGCCGACCGCGTGCAGGATCTGGATGCCTGCCTGCTGGAGCCAGGGCGCGACCCGCTGGACGACCTCGTTGAGGTGCCGGGCGCCCTGCGAGCCGCCGGAGACCAGCAGCGTGGGCAGGTTGGGGTCCAGGCCGAAGCGGGCGCGGGCCTCGGGGCGTACCGCCGCACGGTCCAGGGTGGCGATGGAGCGGCGCAGCGGGATGCCGATGTAGCGGGCGTCACGCAGCTTGCTGTCGGGCGTGGAGACGGCGACCCGTGCCGCGTAGCGGGAGCCGATCTTGTTGGCCAGGCCGGGGCGGGCGTTGGCCTCGTGGATCACGATGGGCACGCCGAGGCGCTTGGCGGCCAGGTAGCCGGGCAGCGCGACATAGCCGCCGAAGCCGACCACCGCGTCGGCCTTGGTGCGCTCCAGGATCTGCTCGGCGGCCTTGATCGTGCCGCGCAGCCGCCCCGGCACGGTGATCAGCTCGGGTGTGGGCTTGCGCGGCAGCGGGACCGCCGGGATCAGCGCCAGCTCGTAGCCGCGCTCCGGGACGAGCCGGGTCTCAAGTCCGCGCTCCGTGCCCAGGGCCGTGATCCCCACGGTGGGGTCCTGCCTGCGCAGGGCGTCCGCGAGGGCGAGCGCGGGCTCGATGTGGCCCGCGGTACCCCCGCCGGCGAGTACGACATGCACCGAAATTCACCGCTCTCCGGACGAACGCGCCGCCGAGGCACGCCGTCGCATCGTGTTCCATCTCCGTGGCACCCGCTCGGCGCGGGAGCCTGCCGCCCGCTTTCTGCCGAAGCGGGGTTGCCGCATCGCGAGTGCCGCCCGCGCACCGGGCTCGTCACGCGCGAAGGCGATCAGCAGTCCGATGGCGAACATGGTCGGCAGCAGGGCGGACCCTCCGTAGGAGAACAGCGGGAGCGGGACGCCGGCGATCGGCAGCAGGCCGAGCACCGCACCGATGTTGATCACCGCCTGGGCGATGATCCACGTCGTCACGCCTCCCGCGGCGTACCTCACGAAGGGGTCCTCCGTGCGTCCGGCCACGCGGATACCCGCATAGCCTAGAGCCGCGAACAGGGCCAGTACCGACAGCGTGCCCGCCAGACCCAGTTCCTCACCTGTGACGGCGAAGATGAAGTCCGTGTGGGCTTCGGGGAGTTGTCCCCATTTCTCCACGCTGGCACCCAGCCCGGAACCGAAGATCCCCCCCGAGGCCAGGGCGTAGATGCCGTGTACGGCCTGCCAGCAGTCGGCGGCGCCCGCCTTGGGCTCGGTGGCGCCGATGCAGGCGAGCCGGGCCATCCGGTTGGGGCTGGTCTTGATGAGGATCACACCGATCAGCGCCGCCACCGACAGCACCCCGGCGAAGAGCCGGGTCGGGGCTCCGGCGAGCCAGAGCAGGCCGAAGAGGATCGCGGTGAGGATGATCGCGGTGCCCATGTCTCCGCCGAGCATGATCAGCCCGAGCAGCAGGAAGGCGACCGGCACCAGTGGGACCAGCATGTGCTTCCACTGGGCCAGCAGCTTCTTGTCCTGCTTGCGGGCGATCAGGTCGGCGCCCCACAGCACCAGGGCGAGCTTGCCGAACTCGCTGGGCTGGATCTGGAAGGAGCCGCCGAGCGAGATCCAGTTCCGGTTGCCGTTGACCGACATCCCTATCCCCGGCACCTGCACCAGGGCCATGGAGAACACGGCGGCGGCCAGGATCGGGTAGGCCAGTGCCCGGTGCAGCCTCACCGGCATCCGGGAGGCGGCGAACAGCAGCGCGCCGCCGATGAGCGCGGCGAGGAACTGCTTGCGGAAGAAGAACGAGCCGGGCAGCGAGAGCTGCAACGCGGTGATCTGGGAGGCCGAGTAGACCATCACCAGACCCAGGACGGTGATCAGCATGCTGCCGCCCAGGATCAGGTAGTAGGCGGTCAGCGGCCGGTCCCACGCCTTGCTCGCACGGGTGCGCAGGCGTCGTACGGGGTTGTCGCGCGCGATCCTCAGGGGTGCGGGACGGGCCGCCCGCTGTACGGGCGGCCGTCCGGTACGGCTACTGGGCATCAACGCCTCCGCTGAACGTCGACCGTCCCACGCGTCCCTCCCAAGATCCGCCCGGCACGGGCGGCCGGGGTCAGGCGCCGAGTTCGCGGACGGCGGCCGCGAACGCGTCGCCGCGCTGGTTGTAGTTGGTGAACATGTCCATGGAGGCGCACGCCGGGGCCAGCAGAACCGTGTCGCCGGGCTGAGCCAGCCGCTTCGCCTCCGTCACCGCCTGGAGCATCGCCCCAGTGTCGGTCCGGTCGAGGTCCACCACGGGTACCTCCGGGGCGTGTCGCGCGAGGGCCTCGCGGATCAGCGCGCGGTCGGCGCCGATCAGGACGACGCCGCGCAGCCGCTTGGCGGAGCGGGCCACCAGCTCGTCGAACTCGGCACCCTTGGCGAGTCCGCCCGCGATCCACACGATCGGCTCGTAGGCCGCCAACGAGGCTTCCGCCGCATGGGTGTTGGTGGCTTTGGAGTCGTCCACCCAGGCCACGCCGTCGAGGTCGGCGACATGGGAGATGCGGTGGGCGTCGGGCTTGAAGGCGCGCAGTCCGTCGCGTACCGCCTGGGCGGGTACCCCGAAGGAACGGGCGAGGGCCGCAGCGGCAAGGGCGTTGGCGATGTTGTGCGGGGCCGGCGGGTCGACGTCGGAGACCTCGGCCAGCTCCTGCGCGTTCTTCTGCCGGTTCTCCACGAAGGCGCGGTCGACCAGGATGCCGTCCACGACGCCGAGTTGGGAGACGGCCGGGGCGTTCAGGGTGAACCCGACGGCCCGGCAGCCCTCTTCGACGTCGGCCTCGCGCACCAGGTCCTCGGTGCGCGGGTCGGCCACGTTGTAGACGCAGGCGACCTTGTTGCCCTCGTAGATACGGCCCTTGTCGGCGGCGTAGGCGTCCATGGAGCCATGCCAGTCGAGGTGGTCCGGGGCGAGGTTGAGGACGGCGGCGGAGAAGGCGCGCAGGGAGGGCGCCCAGTGCAGCTGGTAGCTGGAGAGTTCCACGGCGAGCACGTCGTACTTCTCGTCGCCGAGGACCGCGTCCAGCAGGGAGACGCCGATGTTGCCGACCGCGGCCGTGCGCAGGCCCGCCGCCTTGAGGATGGAGGCGAGCATCTGCACGGTCGTGGTCTTGCCGTTGGTGCCGGTGACGGCGAGCCAGGGGGCCGCGTCGGGTCCCCTGAGGCGCCAGGCCAGCTCGACGTCGCCCCAGACGGGCACGCCCGCCTTCTCGGCCGCCAGGAACAGCGGCTTGTCCGGCTGCCAGCCGGGCGCGGTGACGATCAGCTCGGTGCCCTCGGGCAGGGTGGCGCCGTCGCCGAGGCGGACGGTGATGCCGAGCGCCTCCAGTTCCGCGGCCTGTTCGCGGGCGCGGGCGTCGTCGCCGTCGTTGACGGCCGTGACGATCGCCCCGCGCGCGTGCAGCGCCTTCGCGGCCGGGAGGCCGGAGACGCCGAGTCCGGCGACGGTGACGTGCTTGCCCTGGAATTCACTTGGCCCCGAAGGCACCGAGGAGGTCACTTGTCCGCTGCCCATCCCGCGTAGAAGAGGCCCAGTCCGACGATGACGCAGATGCCCTGGATGATCCAGAAGCGGACCACGACAAGGACCTCGGACCAGCCCTTGAGTTCGAAGTGGTGCTGGAGCGGTGCCATCCGGAAGACGCGTTTGCCGGTGAGCCGGAAGGAGCCGACCTGGATGACGACCGACATGGTGATGAGGACGAACAGGCCGCCCATGATGGCCACCAGCAGCTCCGTGCGGGAGAGGATGGCCAGGCCGGTGAGGACACCGCCGAGGGCGAGCGAGCCGGTGTCGCCCATGAAGATCTTCGCCGGGGAGGTGTTCCACCACAGGAAGCCCAGGCAGGCGCCCATCAGGGCGGAGGCGACCACCGCGAGGTCCAGCGGGTCGCGCACCTCGTAACAGGCGGCCGGGTTGGTCAGGGTCATGGCGTTGGCGCAGGACTCCTGGAACTGCCAGACGCCGATGAACGTGTAGGCGCCGAAGACGAGGACGGAGGCGCCGGTGGCGAGGCCGTCCAGACCGTCGGTGAGGTTCACGCCGTTGGACATGGCGAGGATCATGAACAGCGCCCAGACCACGAACAGCACCGGGCCGATGGTCCAGCCGAAGTCGGTGATGAAGGACAGCTTGGTGGAGGCCGGTGTGTTGCCCCGGTTGTCGGGGAACTGCAGGGCGAGCACCGCGAATCCGATGCCGACTATCAGCTGGCCGGCCATCTTCGCCTTGGCGCGCAGGCCGAGCGAGCGCCGCTTGACGATCTTGATGTAGTCGTCGAGGAAGCCGACCAGGCCCATGCCGAACATCAGGCCGAGCACCAGCAGGCCGGAGTACGTCGGCGGCTTGCCGGTGATCACCTTGCTGAGGAAGTACGCGGCGATCGTGGCCAGGATGAAGGCGATACCGCCCATGGTCGGCGTACCGCGCTTGCTGGCGTGCTCGCGCGGGCCGTCGTCGCGGATGTACTGGCCGTAACCCTTGCGGGCGAGGAGCTTGATCAGCAGCGGGGTGCCGATCAGCGTCAGGAAGAGACCGATGACGCCCGAGAACAGAACCTGGTTCATCATCGGGCGGCGACCTCACCCTCGGTACCGGCCTCGGCGAGCGTCTGGGCGACACTCTCCAGCCCCACCGACCGGGACGCCTTCACCAGCACGACGTCCCCCGGACGCAACTCGCTGCGCAAAAGGCCGATCGCCGCCTGTGCGTCGGACACGTGCACCGACTCCTCACCCCACGAACCCTCGTTGTATGCGCCCAGTTGCAGCCAGGAGGCTTCGATGCCACCGACCGCGACGAGCTTGCTGACGTTGAGCCGGACGGCGAGCCGTCCGACCGCGTCGTGCTCGGCGAGAGCCTCGTCCCCCAGCTCGGCCATCTTGCCGAGCACCGCCCACGTGCGGCGCCCCTTGCCCATGGCCGCGAGCGCCTTGAGGGCGGCCCGCATGGACTCGGGGTTGGCGTTGTAGGCGTCATTGACGATGGTCACGCCGTCCGGGCGCTCGGTGACCTCCATGCGCCAGCGGGAGAGGGTGCCCGCGCCGGAGAGCGCGGAGGCGATCTCACTTGCGGACATGCCCAGCTCATGGGCGACGGCGGCCGCGGCGAGCGCGTTCGACACGTGGTGCTCACCGTACAGGCGCATGGTCACATCGCTTGCACCGGAGGGTGTGTGAAGCCTGAAGGCGGGCTGTCCGCTGTCCGTGAGTCGTACGTTCTCGGCGCGTACGTCCGCTTCGGCCGACTCTCCGAAAAGGACCACCTTCGCCTTGGTACGGGAGGCCATCGCGCGCACCAGCGGGTCGTCGGCGTTGAGGATCGCGGCGCCGCCGTCCGCCGCCGCGGGGAGGCTCTCCACCAACTCGCCCTTGGCCTGGGCGATCTGCTCGCGGCCGCCGAACTCGCCGATGTGGGCGCTGCCGACGTTGAGCACCAACCCGACCTTCGGCGGGGTGAGTTCGGCGAGGTAACGGATGTGCCCGATGCCGCGGGCGCCCATCTCCAGCACGAGGAACCTGGTTTCCTCGGTGGCGGACAGGGCGGTCAGCGGCAGCCCGATCTCGTTGTTGAGCGAGCCGGGCGTGAACACGGTGGGCGCCTTGCCGCCGAGCACCTGGGCGATGAGGTCCTTGGTGCTGGTCTTGCCGGCCGAGCCGGTCAGGGCGACGAGGGTCGCGCCGAGCCGTTCGACGACATGCCGGGCAAGGGCGCCGAGGGCGCTCTGGACGTCGTCCACGACGATCGCGGGCACGCCGACGGGACGCGACGCCAGTACGGCGACCGCGCCCGCCCGGACGACCGAGGCGGCGAAGTCGTGGCCGTCCACCCGCTCGCCGACGAAGGCGACGAACAGGGTGCCGGGCACCACTTCGCGGGAGTCCCGGACGACCGGTCCGGTGACCTGGACGGACGTGTCCGGTATGTCGTGTGTCTGCCCGCCGACGACAGCTGCGATCTCGGCGAGGGAGAGGGCGATCACAAGTTCATCCCTGGGTGTTCTGGATAGCTTCGCGGAGCACCTGGCGGTCGTCGAAGGGACGGATCACGCCGGCGATGTCCTGGCCCTGCTCATGACCCTTGCCCGCGATCAGCACCGCGTCACCGGCGGCCGCGCGGCCCACGGCGGCGGCGATGGCGGCGGCCCGCTCCTCGAACAGGAGCACCTCGCCCCGCTCGTGCGCGGGCACCGAGGCGGCGCCTTCGAGCATGGCCGCCAGGATCGCCAGGGGGTCCTCGGAGCGGGGGTTGTCGGAGGTCAGTACGGCCGTGTCGGCGTACCGGGCCGCGGCCGCGCCCATCGGGCCGCGCTTGGTGCGGTCGCGGTCACCGCCGCAGCCGAGCACCAGGTGCAGCCGGCCCTTGGTGACCTTGCGCAGCGCCTTGAGCACCGACTCGACCGCGTCGGTCTTGTGGGCGTAGTCGACGACGGCGAGGTAGGGCTGTCCGGCGTCGACGCGCTCCAGGCGGCCGGGGACACCGGGAACGGCGGCGATGCCGTCGGCGGCGGTCTGCGGGTCGAGCCCGGCGGCGGCGAGGGAGGCCAGCGCGGCGAGGGTGTTGGCCACGTTGAACGGGCCGGGCAGCGGCGAACGGGCGTGGACACGCTGGCCGCCCGGGCCGAGCGCGGTGAACGTCGAGTCCATGGGCCCGATCTGGACGTCCTCGGCGCGCCAGTCGGCGTCCGGGTGGCCCTCGGCGGAGAAGGTGACGACCGGGACGGTGGCCTCGGTGACGAGCCTGCGGCCGTACTCGTCGTCGGCGTTGACCACGCCGAGCCTGCTGCGCTCGGGCGTGAACAGGCTCGCCTTGGCCTGGAAGTAGTCCTCCATGCCGGAGTGGAACTCCATGTGCTCCGGGCTGAGGTTGTTGAAGACCGCGATGTCGAAGACGCAGCCGTCGACCCGGCCGAGGACCAGGGCGTGGCTGGAGACCTCCATGGCGACGGCGTCGGTGCCGCGTTCGCGCATGACGGCGAACAGCGCCTGGAGGTCGGTGGCTTCGGGGGTGGTGCGCTCGGACTTGATGCGCGTCTCGCCGATGCGGGTCTCGACGGTGCCGACCAGGCCGGTGGCGCGGTCGGCCGCCTTCAGACCGCCCTCGACCAGGTAGGCGGTGGTGGTCTTGCCGGAGGTGCCGGTGATGCCGATCTGGAGCAGGTCCCGGCCGGGGTGGCCGTAGATGGTGGCGGCCAGTTCGCCCATCTGCGCGCGCGGGTCCTCGACGACCAGGACCGGCAGTCCGGTCGCGGCGGCGCGCTCCGCGCCGGCCGGGTCGGTGAGCACGGCGACGGCGCCGAGCCCGGCGGCCTGGGTGGCGAAGTCGGCGCCGTGCAGCCGGGCACCGGGCAGGGCGGCGTACAGGTCGCCGGGGCGGACGGCCCGCGAGTCATGGGTGATCCCGGTGACCCCGGCGGACCCAGTGGACTCGGCGGGCGCGGCGGTACCCAGCTGACCGGCCAGTTCCGCGAGGGAGATGGCGGAGACCTGAACCGGTCGCGGCGGTCCCGGATTTGTCACGGAAACGCCCTTCTGAGTGGTTTGGGACTGATCGGCGTGTGGCACGGCGGTGAGCGTACCGGGAGTACCCGCTCCGGAGCTAAAACGGGGCTCGCGGGTGGCGCGGGGGGTCCCTCGGTTCCCGTCATCGGGGGTGATCGTTGTCACGGGTTCGTTCCTGGTGGTCGTTGCCTGGTGCCGGTCGGCGGCGGGTCAGGGCTGGTAGGAGACGGGCAGGGCGGCGGCCTTCGCACCGGTCGGCGGGACCTGCAGGGTCTTCAGCGCGAACTCCATCACCTGCTTGTAGACCGGACCGCAGATCTGGCCGCCGAAGTAGCTGCCGGAGGTGGCGTTCTGGATGGCGCAGTAGACGGTGACGCGGGGCTTGTCCGCGGGGGCGAATCCGGCGAAGGACGAGGTGTAGCCGTGGTACCTCCCGGTGGCCGGATCGACGCGGTTGGCGGTGCCGGTCTTGCCCGCGACCCGGTAGCCGGGGATACGGGCCTTGATGCCGGTGCCCTGCTCGTCGTCGACGACGGACTCCAGCATCTGGGCGACGGTCTTCGCGGTCTTCTCGCTGACCACACGGGTCTTCGCGGGCCCCGGCGCGGGGGCGAAGCGGCCATCGGCGCCCTTGGTGCCGCGTACCAGGGTGGGCGCGACGCGGACTCCGCCGTTGGCGATCGTGGAGTAGACGGAGGCGGCCTGCATGGCGTTGATGGAGAAGCCCTGGCCGAAAGGGATCGTGTACTGCTGCGAGGTGGACCACTTGGCGGAGGGCGCGAGGATGCCCGGTGTCTCGCCGGGGAAGCCGAGCCCGGTGTAGCGGCCGATGCCGAACTGGCGCAGGTAGGAGTAGAGGGTGTCGTTGGCCGCCCGCTGGGTCTTGCCGAGCTGGCCTGCGGCGAGGATGGTGCCGATGTTGCTGGACTTGGCGAGCACGCCGTTGAGGGTGAGGTACCAGGTGGCGTGGTCGACGTCGTCCTGGAAGAGCCGGTCGCCCCGGTGCAGCCGGTTGGGTACGACGACATGGGTGAGCGGGGTGGCCGCGTTCTCCTCCAGCACGGCCGCCATGGACATCACCTTGGCGGTGGAGCCGGGTTCGTAGGCGTCCTGGAGGGCGGGGTTGCCCATGGCGGCGGAGTCGGCCTTGGACAGGTCGTTGGGGTCGAAGCCGGGCGAGTTGGCCATGGCGAGGATCTGGCCGGTGGCCGTGTCCTGGACGATGACGTAGCCCCGGTCCGCCTTGGACTTCTTCACCTGCTCGGAGATCGCGTTCTGCGCGGCCCACTGGATGTCGCGGTCGATGGTCAGCTCGACGTCGCTGCCGGGCACGGCGGGCGTCTCGGTGGAACCCGCGGTGGGCACCTCACGGCCGCCGGACTGGGCGTAGCGGATCTTGCCGTCCTTGCCGGAGAGCTGCTTGTTCAGCTGCTGCTCGATGCCGCCGCCGCCCCGGCCCTCGCTGTTGACCCAGCCCAGTATCCCGGCGGCGAGTTCCTTGTTGGGGTACACGCGCTGGCTGCTGGGGTCGGCGAAGACCCCGGCGAGCACGTTGGCGGTGCCCTTGTTGGCGAGGGCGGCCTTGAGGTCCTTGATCTGCTTCCAGACCTGCGGGGTCTGCCGGGAGGCGAGCCGGGCGTAGCGGGACTGCTTGTTGGCCGGGCGGAGCTTCTTGACGAGCGCTTCCTGGTCCTGGCCGAGGATCGGCGCGAGCAGCGCGGCGGCCTGCTCGGGCCCGTCGGAGATCTTGAGCTGTTCGCTGCCGAACATCATAGGGTCGGCGGTGATGTCGTAGGCGTCCTCGCTGACGGCGAGGGCGACACCGTTGCGGTCGGTGATGCCGCCGCGCTCCGCGGTCAGGGTGTGCGCCACATAGCGGTTCTGCTCGGCCTTGGCGCTGTAGGTGCTGGCGTCCACGGCCTGCACCTGGAGGAGCCGCACGGTGAAGGCGGTCAGCACCAGGGCGAGGGCGAGGCCGACCAGGCGCAGCCGGGGCCGGGGGCTGCCGAGCCGCAGGGCGGGCTTGGCCGGGGGGCGGCCGCCGGAGGGGCGGCGGGCCGGGCGGGCGCCGGGGCCGGGGCGGCGGGGGGCCGCGCCCCGGGGACGGGGCGGCCTCGCGGGTCCGGGCACACGGCGGCGCGGCGCTTCCCTGTCGGACACTTCCGTCACCTGCCGGGGGTCGGGGTGGTGGGGGCGGACCGGAGGGTGCCGCCCGGCGCGGGAGATGTGGCGGCGGGGCTCGCCGGGGTGGTGGTGGGCGAAGCGGCCGGCGTCGCCGGGGCCGTGCCGGGGACGGCGGTGAGGGCCTCGGGGGCGCGGGGGCCGGTGAGCGCGGCGGAGCGGGGGGCGGCGCTGGGGACGCCCTTGACGGTGCCGTCGGGGCCGAGGAAGGCGGGGTCGCCGCCGGGGACCATGCCGAGTTCGCGGGCGCGGCGCTGGAGGGCGTCGGGCGCGGAGTAGGCGTCGATGTCCCGCTGGAGGGCCTGTTCCTCGTCGGTGAGGCTCTTGGTCCGGCGTTGTATGTCGTCCAGCTCGAACGACCCTTCGCTGAGCGCGGAGTTGAGCACCAGCAGACCGAGGAGTCCGCCGCCGAGGAGCAGGACGACGAGGAGTACGAAGGGGGTGCGGGCCGCGCGGGCGCGGCCTGCGGGGATGAGCCGGGCGAGCCGGGCCGCCCTCCCCCGAGGTGCGGGCTTGCTGCTCACTGTCCCTCCCGGCGGGTCCGGGTGCCCGGCCGGTCCCGTTCGCTCACTCGGCGTCCTCCCTGATGCGCTCGACGCCGCGCAGCCTGGCCGGGGCGGCCCGGCGGTTCTCGGCGATCTCCTCCTCGGTGGGAAGTTCGGCACCACGGGTGAGGAGCTTGAGCCGGGGCTGGTAGCGCTCGGGCACGACAGGCAGCCCGGGCGGGGCGGTGTTGGCGGCGCCGGCCGCGAACACCTGCTTGACCAGCCGGTCCTCCAGCGACTGGTACGACAGCACCGCGATGCGGCCGCCGACCGCGAGGGCCTTCACCGCGGCCGGCACGGCCCGCTCCAGCACGGACAGTTCGCCGTTGACCTCGATGCGCAGGGCCTGGAAGGTGCGCTTGGCCGGGTTGCCGCCGGTGCGCTTGGCGGCCTGCGGCAGAGCGTCCCGGATCAGCTCGACCAGGCGGGCGCTGTTGGTGAACGGCTCCTTCTCGCGCTCGCGGACGACCGCCGAGACGATCCGCTTCGCCTGCTTCTCCTCGCCGTACGCGCGCAGGATGCGGACGAGTTCACCGGGCGGGTAGGTGTTGAGGACCTCGGCGGCGCTGATGCCGGTCGTCTGGTCCATGCGCATGTCGAGGGGGGCGTCCTGGGCGTAGGCGAAGCCGCGGTCGGCCTCGTCCAGCTGCATGGAGGAGACGCCGAGGTCGAACAGCACGCCCTGGACGCCCGGGATGTCCAGGCGGTCCAGCACCTCGGGGAGCTCGTCGTAGACGGCGTGCACGAGGGTGGCGCGGTCGCCGAAGGGGGCGAGGCGTTCGCCGGACAGGCGCAGCGCCTCCTTGTCCCGGTCGAGGCCGATCAGCCGGGCCTCGGGGAAGCGGGTCAGCAGCGCCTCGCTGTGGCCGCCGAGGCCGAGGGTGCAGTCGACGACCACCGCTCCCGGCCGCTCCAGGGCGGGCGCCAGCAGGTCCAGGCACCGCTGGAGCATCACCGGGACGTGTCGACTCTCGGTCAAGGGGGCCTCTCAGTTCCGGCGGGCCGTACGCACCGCCGGGTCCCCGCCCGCTCCGTGAAGGGGAGGCCCGCCGGCGCCGGAAGCGTCGGCCGGCCGGGAGCGGGAGGAGGCCGAGCCGCACGTACGCGCCGCGCACGCGGGGAGACGGTCCGGGCGGATGCCGGGATCTCCGGGGGTTTCACCAGCGGGAAGAGCCGCGCCTCCCGCTTCGCGTCACTTTAGTCCACCGTGTGTCGCGGTCAATCAACCGGCCTGCGCGTCGCGTACGGCTTCCGGGCCGGCCCCGCGATTCGCCGGGATTCACCCGTCCGGTGGAGGTTGGCGCTCCGTGTGGGTTGGCTCACAACAAGCCACGATGTCGTTCTTTGTGGCCGTCCACAGCAGGCCGGGAACACCGGTGACCAGTAACGTCGGGACCATGACGACTTCCGCAGCAGTTCCCACCGGGTCCGACGGCGCCATAACGGGCGGCGGCAGCGTGACGGACCGCCTGGTCGGCGCCAACGAGAGTTACGCGAACGCCTTCACCGACCCCGGCATGGACGCGCGTCCGGTGCTCCAGGTGGCCGTCGTCGCGTGCATGGACGCCCGCCTCGACCTGCACGCCGCGCTCGGTCTGGAGCTGGGCGACTGTCACACCATCCGTAACGCGGGCGGCGTCGTCACCGATGACGTGATCCGTTCGCTGACCATCAGTCAGCGGGCGCTGGGCACCCGCAGCGTGGTCCTGATCCATCACACCGGGTGCGGCCTCGAATCGCTCACCGAGGAGTTCCGGCACGAGCTGGAGATGGAGGTGGGCCAGCGCCCGGCGTGGGCGGTGGAGGCGTTCCGGGACGTGGACCAGGACGTACGGCAGTCGATGCAGCGGGTGCGGACCTCGCCGTTCCTGCTGCACACCGATGACGTGCGCGGCTTCGTCTTCGATGTGCGCACCGGTCTGCTCCGCGAGATCGACCCGGCCGAGGGCGGCGCCGCCGAGTCGGCCTGAGGCCCCGGCGGGCCCTTGTCCCGCGGTGTGGGCGGGGGCGAAAGGACCGCAAGCCCGGCATCGCGGGGGCAGTTGTCCACAGGCGGTGACACGAATCCGTAACGGCGGCAAGAATGCGGGGTGTGACGGCGCGCGGCCTGGTCCGCGCGGCGTCGCATTTCCGGGGTGGGCCGGTCGCGCTCGCGTGCACAGGCCCTGGGTGATGACGGGCCGAGGAGGGCCGGGTGACGACCTATGACGATCGGGCGAGCCAGGGGGGCGTCCCCGCTCGAACGGAGTCGGGGGCGGGGCGGGAGCTGACCGCCACCGCGGAGCGTGTCCGCGCCTCGGTGGAGGACGTGATCGAGGGCAAGCCCGAGGTCGTGCGGCTCGCGCTGACCGTGCTGCTCGCCGAGGGGCATCTGCTGATCGAGGATGTCCCCGGCGTGGGCAAGACCATGCTGGCCAAGGCGCTGGCGCGGTCCATCGACTGCTCGGTGCGGCGCATCCAGTTCACGCCCGACCTGCTGCCCTCGGACATCACCGGGGTGTCCATCTGGGACCAGCGGCGCCGTGACTTCGAGTTCAAGCCGGGTGCGATCTTCGCGCAGATCGTGATCGGCGACGAGATCAACCGCGCCTCGCCCAAGACCCAGTCGGCGCTGCTGGAGTCCATGGAGGAGCGGCAGGTCACCATCGACGGCCACAGCTATGAACTGCCCAGCCCCTTCATGGTGGTGGCGACACAGAACCCGGTCGAGATGGAGGGCACGTATCCGCTGCCCGAGGCTCAGCGCGACCGCTTCATGGCCCGTGTCTCCGTGGGCTATCCCAGTGTCGAGGCCGAGCTGCGGATGCTGGACGTGCACGGCGGGGCCTCCCCGCTGCAGGACCTGGAGCCGGTGGCGCACGCCCACGAGATCGTGAAGCTGATCGAGACGGTGCGCGCGGTGCATGTCTCGGAGGCGGTGCGGCGGTACGCGGTGGAGCTGGTCGCCGCCACCCGCGTCCACCCCGATGTCAGACTCGGCGCCTCCCCGCGCGCGACGCTGCATCTGCTGCGCGCGGCGAAGGCGTCCGCCGCCCTGGAGGGCCGGGAGTACGCGCTGCCGGACGACCTGCAGGCGCTCGCCCCCGCCGTCCTGGCCCACCGTCTGCTGCCCACCTCGGAGGCCCAGCTGAACGGCCGGACGGCCGAGGACGTGGTGCGGGAGATCATCCAGCACACCCCCGTGCCCACCACCGGACGGCAGAGCGGTTACGACGGCCTGGACGTCTCGGCGGCCTATCCCCCGCGGCATCCGCGGCCTGCCAGGGGTCTGTGATGTCCGCCGGGGGGCGGGGCGGGGTGCGCGCGACGCTGTCCGGGCTCACCACCCGCGGGCGCTCCTTCCTGGCCGCCGGGATCGCGGCCGCGATCTGCGCCTATGTGCTGGGCCAGGACGATCTGCTGCGGGTGGGCCTGCTGCTGGCGGTGCTGCCGCTGATCTGCGCGACCGTCCTGCACCGCACCCGGCACCGGGTGACCGCCGAGCGGGGCCTGGCTCCCACGCGGGTGCCGGCGACCGGGGAGGCGCGGGTGCGGCTCAGGGTGGACAACGTCTCCCGGCTGCCCACCGGCCTGCTGCTGCTCCAGGACCGGGTGCCGTACGTGCTCGGACCCCGGCCGCGTTTCGTGCTGGACCGGATCGAGCCGGGCGGTCACCGCGAGGTGTCCTACCGGGTGCGCTCGGACCTGCGCGGCAGGTACCGGCTCGGGCCGCTCCAGGTGCGGCTGAGCGACCCGTTCGGGATGTGCGAGCTGACCCGGTCCTTCTCGGCGTACGACACGCTGACGGTGCTGCCGCGCGTGGAGCCGCTGCCGCCGGTCCGCTTCGGCGGGGAGGCGCTCGGGCACGGCGACGGGCGGCAGCGTTCGCCGGCGCTGGCCGGCGAGGACGACGTGATCCCGCGCGGCTACCGGCACGGCGACGACCTGCGCCGGGTGCACTGGCGCTCCACCGCCAGGCACGGCGAGCTGATGGTGCGCCGCGAGGAACAGCCCCGGCGCTCGCGCTGCACGGTGCTGCTGGACACCCGCGCGGTGGCCTACGAGGGCGCGGGCCCCGGCTCGGCCTTCGAGTGGGCGGTGTCGGGGGCCGCCTCGGTGGTGGCGCATCTGCTGGAGCGGGGGTTCTCGGTGCGGCTGCTGACGGATTTCGGTGTCACGGTGTCCGGCGAGGGCGGTTCGGGCCATGAACGGGCGGCGGCGGCCGCGCTGATGATGGACACCCTCGCGGTGATCGACCACTCCGACGGCGCCGACCTGGCGGGCGCGTACGACGTGCTGCGCGACGGGCACGACGGGCTGCTGGTCGCCTTCCTCGGTGATCTCGACGCCGGGCAGGCGGCCTCGGTGGCGCGGATGCGCCGGCGCGGCGGTGCGGTCGCCTTCGTGCTCGACCCGGACGGCTGGACGCGCGAGCCGACGGCGGTGCCGGAGCCGGACGGCCCGCTGCCCCAGCGGCTGCGGGTGCTGCGCGAGGCCGGCTGGACGGCGCTGGGTGTGCCGCGCGGGGCGTCGCTGGAGGAGCTGTGGCGGCAGGCGGACCGGGAGCGGCCGGGTCCGGCCGCCCTGAGCGGGAAGGCACGGGGATGAGCGGCCGGGCACGACTGGCGCTGTGTGCGGCGGCGGCCACGCTGATGGCGTCCTGCGCGCTGCTGCCGCTGGTCGACGGGCCCACCTGGCTGCTGCTGTCGGCGCTGCTGGTGACCGTGCAGGCGGGGGTGGGCATCGCGGCCCGGCGGATTCCGCTGTCCCGGTCGCTGACGCTGCTGGCGCAGCTGCTGGTGACCCTGGTGCTGCTGACGCTGGTCTTCGCGCGGGGCGCGGCGCTGGGCGGGCTGCTGCCGGGGCCGGACGCGTTCCTGCGGTTCGGGACGCTGCTCGGGCAGGGCTCGGACGACGTGAGCCACTACGCGATCCCGGCGCCGCTCACGGACGGCATCAGGCTGTTGCTGGTCGGCGGGGTGCTGCTGGTGCATCTGCTGGTGGACACCCTCGCGGTGACCTTCCGGCGGGCGGCTCCGGCGGGGCTGCCGTTGCTGGCGCTGTACTCGGTGGCGGCGGGGCTTTCGGACGGGGGCGCGGACTGGCTGTGGTTCCTGGTGGCGGCGGCCGGTTATCTGATGCTGCTGCTCGCGGAGGGCCGGGAGCGGCTCGCGCAGTGGGGCCGGGTGTTCGGCGGCGCCCCGCGTGCGGGTGCTCCGGTGGGCGCGGTGACGGCTCCGGCGCGCACCGGCCGCCGGATCGGCGCGCTGGCGCTGGGTGTGGCCCTGGTGGTGCCGCTGGCCCTGCCGACGCTGCACGGCGGCCTGCTGGGAGAGGCGGGGTCGGGCGTCGGCGCGGGCAACGGCCGGGGCGGCACGATCTCGGCCGTGAACCCGCTGGTGTCACTGCGGGACAGCCTGAACGTGGACGACGACCGCCAGGTGCTCTCCCTGCGGCCCAGCGCCGGCGAGGTGCCGGACATGTATGTGCGGATAGTGTCCCTGGACGACTTCGACGGCACCGACTGGAAGCCGTCCCAGCGGCATATCGCGGCGGTGCCGGGGACCTTCCCGGCCCCGGCGGGCCTGAGCGGCGACGTGAAGCGGTCCACGCTGCGCACGGTGATCACGGCCGCGGACTGGTACGCGCAGGACTGGCTGCCGATGCCGTATCCGCCGAGCGGGGTCAGGATCGACGGCAACTGGCGTTACGAGCCGGTCGGGATGACGCTGGTGGGCGATCACGGCCAGACCACGCGGGGCAAGACGTACCAGGTGACCAGCCTGGATCTGCGGCCGACCGCGAAGCAGCTGGCCGAGGCCCCGAAGCCGCCGGCCGCGCTGGAGCGGGAGTACACCCGGGTGCCGGCCCGGCTGCCGGACGTGGTGGCGCGGACCGCCGAGGAGGTCACCTCCGGTGCGCGCAACCACTACGAGGAGGCGGTGCGGCTCCAGGACTGGTTCTCGGTGGACGGCGGCTTCCGGTACGACACCGAGGTGCAGGTGGGCCGGGGCGCGAACGCGATCGCCAACTTCCTCAAGCGCAAGGAGGGGTTCTGTGTGCACTTCTCCTTCGCCATGGCGGCGATGGCCCGCACGCTGGGGATTCCGGCCCGGGTGGCGGTCGGCTTCGCGCCGGGCACCCCGCAGGGCGACGGTTCGGTGTCGGTGAGCCTGAAGGACGCTCATGCCTGGCCGGAGCTGTACTTCCAGGGCGTGGGCTGGACCCGTTTCGAGCCGACGCCCACGCGGGGCACGACCCCGGCGTACACCCAGCCGGACGCGCCGAGCAGCGCGCGGCCGGACCGGGAGCTGCCCTCGCGCGGGGCGTCCAGGGAGCCTTCGGCGGCGGCGACGCGGGGTGAGAACTGCGCGACACCGGCCCGGTCGGGCGCGTGTGCCGATCCGTCGGCGGCCGTGGCGGCGCCGGGTGGGGGCGGGGGCCCGTCGGGCGGGGTGTGGGCCGCGCTGATCGTGCTGGGCGCGCTGGCGCTGGTGGTGCTCCCGCTGGCGCCGATGCTGTGGCGCACGCGGGTGCGTGCGCGCCGGCTGGACGGAGGGTCACCGGACCCGGCGGAGCGGACGTCGGCGGCATGGCGGGAGCTGGCCGACAGCGCGTGGGACTTCGGGGTGGTACCGGACGACTCGCTGACACCGCGCGGGTCGGCGGCCCGGATCGTGCGGCTGGGCCGGCTGGACGGGGAGGCCGAGGCGGCGGTGCACCGGGTGGCGACCGCGCTGGAGCAGGTGCTGTACGCGCCCGAGCCGCGACAGGCCCCGGATCTCGCCAGGGACGTGCGCCGGGTGATCGCCGGTCTGGCGGTCCCGGTCTCCCGTGCCACCCGGCTGCGGGCCCTGTTCGCGCCGCGCTCGGCGCGGCGGCTGCTGTGGGCGGCCGGGGCCCGCTGGTCGGCGCTGCGGGCGCGGGCGGCGTCCCTGCGGCCGGTGCGCGGGGAGGCTTCGGGACAGCGGGGCTGAGCGGGCCCCGCCGAGGGGCGGGACATGACCGAGGAGCCCGGACATGGCTGAGGGGTGACCACCGGAAGCGGTGGTCACCCCTCATGCGTGAAGCCTGGAGGTGTCCGGGGACGGGGAGTCTGTCGGCCGGAGCGCGGACCGCGTCAGTGGCCCTGTTCGTCGCGGCGGCGCTGCCAGCGGTCCTCGATGCGTTCCATGACGGTACGTTTCCGCCGGACGGGGCGGCGCCTGGTGTGGCCCTTGGGATGTTCGCCCGGCTTGGGGGCCTTGCGCCAGCCGGTGACGGCGAGCACGGCACAGCCGAGCATCACGAGGAAACCTACGACGCTGATCCAGATCAGCTGGGCGACCATACCGGCCATGAGGAGCGCGATACCGACGAGGAAGCCCGCGACCGCCTGGTAGACCCGGCGCCGGGTGTACGTCCGCAGCCCGTTTCCCTCAAGCGCCGACGCGAACTTGGGATCTTCGGCGTACAGCGCTCGCTCCATCTGCTCGAGCATGCGCTGCTCGTGCTCCGAGAGCGGCACGGAGTCCTCCTCATCGTGCAGTCGCCGGGGCGACTCTGGGGGGTCCTTTCAGGATAGGCAGGGAATCGCCCCCGTGAAACCCGCCCCTCTGCGCCATCTGGCCAACCGGTCCGTCAGGGCGTCCCGGCTCGCTGAGGCTGTCATTCCCCGGCGGCCGACCCGTCATGCCGGTCGGTGTACCTCGATCATACGGCGCAAACCCCTCGATCGGGGGGCTTGTGGCGTACTCCATCTGCCGTCGCGCCCCTGATCAGCGGCGTGTCCCACGGGGCGGGTTCAGTCTCCGGCGCCTTCGGCGGGCCCTTCGGTCACGCGGGTCTCGCCGAGCACATGGACCTGGGTGGCCACGGAGTGGAAGGCGGGCAGCTCCGCCACGGCGGCCTCCAGCCGCAGCAGCGCGTCCAGCGCGCCGGGCTCGGTGTCCACCAGGACGCCGGGCACCAGGTCGGCGAAGACGCGTACGCCGTGCACGGACCCGACGCGCAGGCCCGCGCTCTCGACCAGCGCGGTGAGCTGTTCGGGGGTGAAGCGGTGCGGCACCGGGTCACCCTCGCCCCAGCGGCCGTCCGGGTCGGCCAGGGCCTGCCGGGCCTCGGTGAAGTGGCCGGCGAGGGCGCGGGCCAGCACGGCGCCGCCGAGGCCCGCCGCGAGCAGGCTGAGCACGCCCTCGGGGCGCAGCGCGGCCACCGCGTTGCCGACGCCCTCGGCGGGGTCGTCCACGTACTCCAGCACCCCGTGGCACAGGACCGCGTCGAAGCCGCCGCGCTCGACCACGTCGAAGAGGCCGAGGGCGTCGCCCTGGACGCCCCGGACCCGGTCGGCGACGCCCGCTTCGGCGGCGCGGCGCTCGAGGGCGAAGAGCGCGTTGGGGCTGGGGTCGACGACGGTGACGCGGTGGCCGAGCCGGGCGACGGGCACGGCGAAGTTGCCGCTGCCGCCGCCGGTGTCGAGCACGTCCAGCGAGTCCCGCCCCGTGGCCTTGACGCGGCGGTCCAGGGCGTCCTGGAGGACGTCCCACACCACGGCGGTACGGAGAGAGGCGCGGGGGCGCGTCGGGTCCGGCACGGCTGTTGACTCCTCGGCACGGCACCGCCCGTTGCCCGGCGGCGCGATGGGGGCCTCCCCCGGCCGGTCGCGGGAGGTGCGCGGCGGGTGGAGACGTAAGGCGTCTCCACCCTATGGCCTCGCCCGCCGCACCCGGTCACCCCCGCCGGGTGCGGCGCTCGGCGTCTCGCCCAGCGGACGGGAAGGCGGGTCAGCTGGTCTCCGGGCCCGTCCGGGACAGCACCGGCCGGAGGGCGAGCAGCCGCTCGACCAGGCGCAGGAACATGCCCACGTCGCGTATCAGGTCGTCGGCGTCGCGGGCGCCCGCCGCGCCCCGGATACCGGCCTCGGCGCGGGCGCGGCGGTCGGCGCCGGAGGCGAACAGGGCGCTCCACTCGGTCAGCTCGGGCGCCAGCTCGGGCAGCACCTCCCAGGCGGGGCGGATACGGGCCCGGCGGCGCGGGGTGGACTCGGGGCGGCCCCGGACGGCGAGGACGGCGGCGGCCGCGCGGAGGGCGGCGAGGTGGGCCGTGGCGTAGCGCTCGTTGGGGGTCTGAAGGGTGGTGGCCTCCTCCAGCGCGGTGTGGGCCTGGGCGAGCAGGGCGACGGCGGCGGGCGGTGCCGTGGAGCGGCGGAGCACGGGGTGGACGTCGCTCGCGGCGGCAGCCGCTGACGAGCTGGTCATGACGAACCTCCTGTCGTCCGGTGACGGCACAGGTGCCGTATGCCCACATCGTGCGGTATGCCACTGACAATCCGTTCCGACCTGCTGTTTCGCCCCAACTCCGGCCGGATTCGGGGGCATCGGGACCTGGGCGGGGGGCATCCGGGCTTTGTCACGCACGCCGGTTCGGGCATACTTTTGAACTGACCAGTCAGTTCAAAAGTATGTTGCTCTGGGGAGAGGCGGGGGCTTGTGCACGGCGTGGACGTCACGGCCGGGGGGTTCGGGCTCAAGGGGCCACGGGGGTGGGCCTTCCGCGACGTCGGCTTCGAAGCCGCAGCGGGTTCACTGATCGCGATCGAGGGACCGTCCGGCTCCGGCCGTACGTGCCTCCTGCTCGCGCTCACCGGGCGGATGAAGCCGACCGGGGGCCAGGCGGCCGTCGGCGGCCTCCCGCTCCCCCGGCGCATGGGAGCGGTGCGCCGGTTCAGCGCGGTGGCCCATGTCGCCGGGGTGACCGACCTGGAGCCCGCGCTGACCGTGGGCGAGCATCTGCGCGAACGGGCCCTGCTGCAGCGCCGGTTCGGCGACTCCCTGCGCGAGGTGCTGCATCCGCGCCCGCAGCGCGCCCACGAGGCCCGGCTGCGCGCGGACGCGGCCCTGGCCGCCGCCGGTCTTGACCTGGACGCGCTGCCGAAGGGCTCGCGTACGGCCGTACGGGACCTGGAGCGGCTGGAGGGGCTACGGCTGTCCGTGGCGCTGGCGCTGATCGGCAGGCCCCGGCTGCTGGCGGTGGACGACGTGGAGCTGAAGCTCTCGGCGGCCGAACGCGCCGAGGTGTGGGATCTGTTGCGCTCGCTGACCCGCACCGGGACGACCGTCCTGGCCGTGTGCCGCACCGCCCCCGGCGACTGCGTCACCGTCTCCACCGGCGAGCCCGCCACGGCGGGCCCCCCAAAGGACGCCGAAGGCACGGAAGCCCCCGAAAACGCCGAAGCCGCGCCCCGAGAGGAGGCCCCCGATGCGCTCACCGAAGCTGGCCGCGCTTGAGCTGCGCCGGTTCGGCCGGGGCCGGCTGCCGCGCGCCGCGCTGGTCGCGCTGCTGGTGCTGCCCCTGCTCTACGGCGCCCTGTACCTGTGGTCGTTCTGGGACCCGTACGGCCGCCTGGACCGGGTCCCGGTGGCCCTGGTCAACGAGGACCAGGGGGCGACGGCGGGCGGGAAGAAGATCACCGCCGGTGCCGACATCGTCCACGGTCTGCGCGAGCGGCGGACCTTCGAGTGGCACGAGGTCGACGCCGCCGAGGCCCGCCAAGGCGTCGAAGACGGCACTTACTACCTCTCGCTGACCCTCCCGGCCGACTTCAGCCGGCGCATCGCCTCCAGTTCCGGCGACTCCCCGGAGACCGGCGCGCTCCACGTGCGCACCAACGACGCGAACAACTACATCGTCGGCCAGATCTCCCGGACCGTCTTCGCCGAGGTCCGCTCGGCCGCGTCCACCAAGACCTCCCGGACCTTCCTGGACCGGATCTTCATCGACTTCTCCACGCTGCACGACAAGACCGAGACCGCCGCCCAGGGCGCCGACAAGCTCAAGAACGGCCTGGGCAAGGCGGAGAAGGGCGCCCGGAAGCTCGCGGACGGGCTGAAGGAGGCCAACAGCGGCAGCGGGAAGCTCACCAAGGGCCTGACCAGGCTCGACAGCGGCGCCGGCGACCTGGAGGACGGCTCCCGCCAGGTCGCGGCGGGCACCCGGACCCTGGCGAACAAGGTCGACGGGGCCTACGCCAAGGCCGGCCCGTTCCTCCAGAAGAACGGCAGGACGATCGGGGACACCGCACGGCTGGTCTCCGACTCGGCCCGCACGGTCGAGGACAACCTCGGCACCCTGGTCCGGCTCGCCCCCGGCGCCGCCAAGACCGCGCACGCCTCCGCCGCCGTACTGGACCAGGTGCACAAGGCCCGCTGCGAGACACCGCCCGTGCCCGACCCGGCCTGCCCGGACCTCGCGAAGGCCCGACGGGCCGCCGACGACGTGGCGGTCGTGGCCGACGACCTGAACAAGGTCATCGCCGCCCAGGGCGGTGATCTGGCGGTCATGCGGAAGAACCTCACCACCCTGCGCGAGCAGGCCGACGCCCTGGCCGAGCGCGCCCCGCGTCTGCACCAGGACGTCGCGGACGCGGTCGCCCGGATCGACAAGCTGAACGCGGGCGCGAACGCCGTCGCCTCCGGGGCGAGGAAGCTGCACACCGGGCTCGGCACCGCCCGGTCCGGCGCGGCCACCCTGCACCGGGGCATCGGCACCGCCGAGTCGGGCGCCAAGGCCCTGGACAGCGGCCTGTACAAGCTGGCCGACGGCTCCGAGCGGCTGGCGGACGGCCTGCACACGGGCGCCGGGAAGATCCCCGACTACGACGAGCGGGCCCGCGACCGGCGCACCGGCGTCATGGCCGACCCGGTCCGGCTCTCCTCCGCCGACCTGCACCAGGCACCGAACTACGGCACCGGGTTCGCCCCGTACTTCATCCCGCTGTCACTGTGGGTCGGCGCGATGGTCGCCTACATGCTGATCCCGCCGCTCAACCGGCGTGCCCTGGCGGCCGGTGCGCCGTCCTGGCGGATCGCGCTGGCGGGCTGGCTGCCGGTGCTCGCGGTGGGCGTGCTCCAGACGACGGCGCTGATGTCCGTACTGCACTTCGGCATCGGGCTGGAGATGGCCAGGGCGGCCGGGACGACGGTGTTCCTGTTCCTGGTCACGGCGTGCTTCACGGCGATCGTGCAGTGGCTCAACGCCCGCTTCGGGGCGGCGGGCCGCATCCTCGTGCTGGCGCTGCTGATGCTCCAGCTGACCTCGGCGGGCGGCACGTACCCGGTGCAGACCAGTCCGGGCTTCTTCAACGCCATCCACCCGTATCTGCCGATGAGTTACGTGGTGGCAGCGCTGCGCAGGCTGATCACCGGCGGCGGGCTCGGCCCGGTGTGGCAGGCGTGCGTGGTGCTGACGGCGTTCACCGCGGGCGCCCTCGCGCTGACCGCGCTCACGGCCCGGCGCCGCCAGGTGTGGACGCTCCAGCACCTGCACCCGGAGCTGAGCCTGTGAGCCCCGGGGCGGCTCAGGCGGCCCGGCGGCCCGGCGCACCTGTGAGAATCGGGTCCATGGAAAGCACCAGCGCCACGCCCGCCGGCAGCACGCGCCGCGAGGCCACCCGGCAGAAGCTCTACGAGGCGGCCGTCACCCTCATCGCCGAGCAGGGGTTCTCCGCGACCACGGTGGACGAGATCGCCGAGCGCGCCGGGGTGGCGAAGGGCACCGTCTACTACAACTTCGCCAGCAAGTCGGTGCTCTTCGAGGAGCTGCTGCGGCACGGCGTCGGACTGCTCACCGCCTCGCTGCGGGAGGCGGCCGAGCGGACCGCCCGCGAGGGCGGCGGCGGGGTGGACGCGCTGGACGCGATGGTCCGCGCGGGCCTGGTCTTCATCGACCGCTACCCGGCCTTCACCCAGCTGTACGTGGCCGAGCTGTGGCGCACCAACCGGGCCTGGCAGTCGACGCTGCTGGTGGTCCGGCAGGAGGCCGTGGCCGTGGTGGAGGGGGTGCTGCGCGAGGGCGTGGCGGCCGGGGAGTTCAGCGACGAGATCGACGTACAGCTGACGGCGGCCGCGCTGGTCGGCATGGTGCTGGTGGCCGCGCTGGACTGGAAGGCGTTCCAGCCGGAGCGTTCGCTGGACGACGTCCACTCCGCGCTGTCCCGGCTGCTCCAGGGGCGGGTCAGCGGGGGCTGACGAAGAGCGCGCGAAGGGCGCCGGACCGCGTCAAGCCGGTCCAGCGCCCTCGCTCTCCCCGTACTCCCCCGTGCTCCCCCGTACGGTTCCCACCGCGGTCCCCCGTGACCGTACGGCCACGGACCCCGTGTCTCGCTTCCGCCGACGGATCGGCGGAAGGAGCGGCCGGCGGGCGGGCACCGTTCCGCCGCCCCGTGTCGGCGGTGCCGGGCCGCGCCCCCTGGCCGTGTCTCCACTCTCCCGTCCGGACGGCCCCCGGCCCATCCGCGCGGCTACTCATCTGTGCGTCTAGGTACGGATACTCAAGCCCCCGTGTCCGGGCCCAGGGAGGCACTGTCGGTGCCGGTCGGTAAAGTCGCGGTCATGGCACGGATTGCGGTGATCGGCGCCGGGATGGGCGCGCTGGCGGCGGCCGCCCGGCTGGCCGTCGCGGGCCACCGGGTGACGGTGTACGAGCGGACGGACATATACGGCGGCGCGGTGCGCCGCTTCGAGCGGGACGGGTTCGCCTTCGACACCGGCCCCGGTCTGCTGCCGCTGCCCGCGGTCTGGCGGGACCTGTTCCTGAAGACCGGCAAGGAGCCCCTGGAGGACCTGGTCGAGCTGGTCCAGGTCGACCCCTCCACCCGGCACGTCTTCGCGGACGGCACCACGGTGGCCGTCCCCAACGCCTCACGCGCGGGCGTCGTCTCGGCGCTGGACGAGGCACTGGGCGCCGGGGTGGGACACCGCTGGGGCGACTTCCTGGTGCGGGCCCGCGAAGCCTGGGACCGCACCCGGCGCCCGCTGCTGGAGGAGCCGCTGTGGCCCAACTGGCAGGTGCTGGCGGAGCGTGAGCCGTACCCGGCCGTCCCGCACAAGCGGCTGCTGCGCACCCGCCGGGCCACCACCCTCGCCGAGGTCGCCCGCTGGGAGCTGCGCGAGAGCCGGCTGGAGGCCCTGCTGACCAGCCATGCCCTCGCCCACGGCCTGGACCCGCGCACCGCCCCGGCGAGCGCGGCCGTCCTGCCGTACCTGGAGCACGCCTTCGGCACCTGGTACGTACGCGGCGGCGTCCGGGAGCTGGCCCGCGCGGTGTACGAGCGCTGTGTGCGGCGCCGGGTGGAGTTCGTGTTCGGCGCCGAGGTCACCGGGATCGTGGTGAAGGACGGCCGCGCGGCGGGCGTGGAGCTGGCCGACGGCACGGTGGCCGACGCCGACCATGTGGTCGCCGACGTGGACCCGGCGCTGCTGGGACGCCTGACGGACCGTCCGCTGGACGGCGACGGCGATGTGCGGCCCGGTGAGCGCGGTGCCGCCCGGCTCACCCTGCTGCTGGCGCTGAAGGGCGCCCGTGAGGCGGGGGCCGCGCACCGGACGGTCGTCCACGCCCCGGACGCGGAGGCCGAGTTGGACTTCCTGGCGAACCCGGGCGGCGATCCCCTGCCCGTCCCGACGGTCACCGTGCTGCGTCCCGACGACCCGGCGCTGCGCCCGGACGACGCCCACGAGTCGGCCGTGGTCCGGGCCACCCTCCCGGCCGGCCTGGACGAGGACCCGGAGACGGTCCGGCGCCACGCGGAGACCCTGCTCGACGCGGCCGGTGCGGCGATCCCCGCACTGCGCGACCGCCTGCTCTGGCACGAGGTACGCACCCCCGGCCACAACTCCGCCGAGACCGGCGCCCGTCACGGCGCGGTCCCCGCCCCCTCACTGGCGGCGGGCGACGGCGGTTTCCTGCACCCGGCCAACTCCACGCGGCTGCCCGGCCTGTACCGGGTCGGCGGCTGGTCCCACCCCGGTGGCGGGCTTCCGCACGCGGGGATGTCGGGGGCGATGGTGGCCGGACTCATCGTGGAGGGGCCTCAGTTCCGCGGCTCGACGTGAGCGGCGGCCGCTCTCAGTAGCGGTACTGCTCGTCGTAGCCGGTGTTCTGCTGCTGCGCCTGGCCCTGGTACGGGTACTGCTGCTGCTCCGGCGGGACTTCGCCGTTGTAGGTCTCGTCGGTGCGCTGCTGCGGCACCCACACCCCGCCCGCCGGGGTCTCGCCCTGGCCGCCGGTGCTGTACGCGTCCTGGCCGTAGTTCTGCTGGGCGTAACCCTGCTGCGCGTAGCCGGTGTTGTCGTAACCGCCCTCGTAGTTCTGGGCGTTGGCGTACGGGTCCGCGTAGGCGGGGTATGCCTGCTGGGCGCCGGTGTCGTAGCCGCTCTGGCCGTAGGTCTGCTGCTCGTAGCCCGAGTAGTCGTAGGCGTACGCCTGGTCGGTCTGCTGGGGCTGGGGCTGGGCGGGGGTGCCGTCGCCGTAGACGCCGTAGGTGCCGGTGTCGTCGGGCATGGGCTGGGGTTCGTAGACCGACGTGGTCTCGGCGGCGGTGGGGTCGGCGGGGCGCACCGGGGTGAACACGTCGTCGCGGTCGTAGGCGTCGTCGTGGTCGTAGCCGTCGGTGGCGTAGGCCGCGGTCTCCGGGCCGGGGTGGTCCTGGCCGAAGTCGGCGGCCTCGTCCGGGTCGGGGGCGCCGAGGACCGGGTCCTGGCGCTCGGCGCGGCCGCGGCGGCGCCTGGTGACGGGGCCCGCCTCCTCGTCGTCGGGGCGCTTGACGGCCCAGCCCGCCGCGAAGCCCTTGCGGAAGGACAGCGTGACGTAGGTCTGCCCGATGGCGAACGCGATGGCGCCCAGGCCGATGACCCAGACCGACGGCATCAGCACGCCGACCACCACACCGAGGAACCCGGTGAAGGCGAGCAGCCGCCAGCGCAGCCGCGCCTTGTACTGAAGCAGCACCTCGCCCAGCAACCACAGCGCGACGATGCCGAACGCGATGTAGAGGACCGTCCAGCCCATGTACGCCCCTCTCCCAATGACCGTTACGCAGTGTGTCGCATCGCGGTGCGGCCGGTCTAGGCCCGCGGGGGGTGGTGCAGGCCCAGGTTCTCGTAGATCTCCAGCGTCGCCGTGGAGTTGTTCAGTGTGATGAAGTGCAGTCCGGGCACTCCCTCGGCGAGCAGCCGAGCGCAGAACTCCGTGGCGAAGTCGATGCCCAGGGAGCGTACCGCCGCCGGGTCGTCCTTCGCCGAGAGGATGCGCTCTTTCAGCTCGGGCGGGAACAGCGCGTTGCTCAGCTTCGGCAGCCGCTCCAGCATCTTCACGCTGGTGACCGGCAGGATCTCCGGAATGACGGGGGTTTCGCAACCCGCGGCCGCGACCCGGTCACGCAGCCGGAGATACGACTCGGGCTGGAAGAACATCTGCGTGACCGCGTAGTCGGCGCCCGCGCGGCACTTGTCCACGAAGTGGGCGACGTCGGTGTCCCAGTCGGCGGAGCGCGGATGCATCTCCGGGAAGGCGGCGACGCCGACGCAGAAGTCCCCCGACTCCTTGATGAGGCGCACCAGTTCGGCCGCGTAGGTCAGTCCCTCGGGGTGCGCGACCCAGGCGCCCATCGGGTCACCGGGCGGATCGCCGCGCACGGCGAGCATGTTGCGGATGCCGGCGTCCGCGTACTGGCCGATGATGTTGCGCAGTTCGGCCACCGAGTGGTCGACGGCGGTGAGGTGCGCGACCGGGGTGAGCGTCGTGTCGACGACGATCTGCTGGGTCTCCTTGACCGTGGTGGCACGGGTGGAGCCGCCCGCGCCGTAGGTGACGGAGACGAAGTCGGGGGCGACGGCCTCGACCCTGCGCAGCGCGTTCCACAGGTTGCGCTCGCCCTGAGGGGTTTTCGGCGCGTAGAACTCGAAGGAGTACGCCGTCTTGCCGGTGGCGAGGATGTCCCGGACGGTCCGGGCGCGATCAGTCCTGGTGGATGCGGTTCCGAGGGCCATACCCGCAGGTTAGCCACGGGTGGGCGGTGACCC
Organism: Streptomyces sp. NPDC085596; assembly: GCF_044541565.1. Taxonomy (NCBI): domain Bacteria; kingdom Bacillati; phylum Actinomycetota; class Actinomycetes; order Kitasatosporales; family Streptomycetaceae; genus Streptomyces; species Streptomyces sp. NPDC085596. The sequence goes on from NZ_JBITTC010000001.1 coordinate 344,537, forward strand.
AACCGGGCACCGGCGATTTGGCCGAATTGCCGGGCCCTTGTCCATCCCTTGGGACAGGGGCGGCCCTCGGGGCGGTCGCTCAGACTTCGCGGAGCCGCTTGGCGAACTCGGCCGCCGCGGCGCCCGGATCGGCGGCCTCGGTGAGCGCGCGGACCACGACCACCCGGCGGGCGCCCGCGTCCAGCACCTGGTCGAGGTTGGCCTGGTCGATGCCGCCGATGGCGAACCAGGGGCGCTCGGTGCCGAGCCCGGCGGTGTACCGGACGAGGTCGAGGCCGGGGGCGTGGCGGCCGGGCTTGGTGGGGGTGGGCCAGCAGGGGCCGGTGCAGAAGTAGTCGACGCCGTCCTGGACGGCGGCCGCGGCGGCCTCCGCCTCGGAGTGCGTGGAGCGGCCGGTGAGGACGCGGTCGCCGAGGATCGCGCGGGCGGCGGGCACCGGCAGGTCGCCCTGGCCGAGGTGGAGCACGTCGGCTCCGGTGGCGTGGGCCACGTCGGCCCGGTCGTTGACCGCGAGCAGCTTGCCGTGCCGGGCGCAGGCGTCGGCGAACACCTCCAGGTGGGCCAGCTCCTCGGCGGCCTCCATGCCCTTGTCGCGCAGCTGGACGATGTCGACACCGCCGGCCAGGACCGCGTCCAGGAACTCGGCGAGGTCGCCCTGGTTCCTGCGGGCGTCCGTGCAGAGGTAGAGCCGGGCGTCGGCGAGGCGGGCGCGGGCGGTGTCGGGCATGCGGTTCTTCCCCGGTGAGTCGGTGTGGGTGTGCGGTGCCGAAGGACGGCGCCCGGCCGGGGCCGGTGCGCCGTCCTTCGGCGCGGTGGGTCAGACGGCCAGCGCCTGGGCCCGGCGCTTCACCTCCGTGCCGCGGTTCTCGCTGAGGGCCTGCGCGGGGGTGCCGGGCAGGGAGGGGTCGGGGGTGAAGAGCCATTCGATCATCTCTTCGACCGTGAAATCGTTGTCCCGCAGGAGCGTCAGGGTGCCGGTGAGGCCCTTGACGATCTTGTCCTCGTCGATGAAGGCGGCGGGGACGTGCAGCGCCCGGTTCTCACCTCGGCGTACGGCGATGAGCTGGCCCTCCTTGACCAGCTGCCGCACACGCGTCACCTCGACATCGAGCTTTTCGGCGATGTCGGGGAGGGTGAGCCAGGCGGGGACAAGAGCGTCGATCTTGGTGTCAATCTCGGTCACGACATCTAGCCTGCCATCCCCCACCGACAGCCGGTAGTCGGGCCACTCCGCGCGGGACGCCGAAGCTAGCCCGCGACAGCCTGCTTCAGCGGGAGCGCGGGGTCGGTCAGGGCCTCGGCGTCCATGCGGCGCCCCGCCTCGATCAGCCGCCTTCCCTGGGCGAGGTCGCGCGGGCGGCCCACCGCCAGCAGGGCGACGAGGCGGTCCTCGCGCAGCCAGCACACGGTCCAGGCGGGGTCGGCCGGGTCACCGCGCCACACCGTGCGGTCGGCCGCGGCGTGGTGGCCCGCGTACTGGACGAACCGCCCGAACTGCTCGGACCAGAAGTACGGCACCGGGTCGTAGGGCGCCGCCTCCTCGCCGAGGATGTCCGCCGCGACCGTACGCGGGCCCTGGAGGGCGTTGTCCCAGTGGTGGACGAGCAGCCGCTCGTCGTAGCGGGCCGAGGGGAAGGAGGTGCAGTCGCCGACCGCGTACACGTGCTCGGCGGACGTGCGCAGCCGGTCGTCGGCCAGGACGTCGCCGTGGGCGCCGAGGGCGATGCCGGAGCCGGCCAGCCAGCCGGTGGCGGGGTGGGCGCCGATGCCGACCACGACGGCGTCCGAGGGCAGCCGCGCGCCGTCGTCCAGCACCACGGCGCCGGGCTCGACGGCCGCCACGCGGACGCCGGTGCGCAGCGAGACGCCGCTGTCGGCGTACCAGGCGGTCATCGGGGCGGCGACCTCGGCGGGCAGGGCGCCGGCCAGCGGGCGGTCGGCGGCCTCGACGACGGTCACCGCGCAGCCGGCCTCGCGGGCGGCGGTGGCGAACTCGGCGCCGATCCAGCCGGCGCCGACCACCACGACGTCGTGCTGCCGGGCGAGCACCGGGCGCAGCCGCTCGGCGTCGTCCAGGGTGCGCAGCAGGTGCACACCGGGCGTCTCGTCGGTGCCGGGCAGCCGGACGGGTACGGCGCCGGTGGCCAGGACCAGCACGTCGTACGGGACGGGCCCCGCCGCGGTGTCCAGTTCGTGGTCGGCGGTGCGCACGCCGAGCGCCTCGCAGCCGAGCCGGAGGTCGATGTCGAGCGAGGCGAAGTCCACGTCGAAGGCGGAGCCCTCGGCGGTACCGAGGAGGATGGCCTTGGACAGCGGGGGCCGGTCGTAGGGCTGGTGCGGCTCGGCGCCGATCAGGGTGACGGGCCCGGTGAAGCCCTGTTCGCGCAGGGCGACGGCGGTCTGCACCCCGGCCATGCCCGCCCCGACGACGACCACGCGCCGTTCCTGTCCCGTGCCCTCCGGGGGCGTCTGCTCACTCACGTGGTCACCTTAGGTCAACTGACCTGCTCCACCAGGCGAACCGGGTCCCGGTGCCCACCTGGCCCGGTGCCTGGTCGGCCACGGGGGCGAGGGTGAGTCCGTCGAGCGAGCGGGGCACGGGCGGGGCTCCCTTACGGCTGAGCCGGGCGGGCGACTAGGCTGGCCACCGTAACTGCACTCGCGGGAGCCCGGACGTACCGGGCTGAGAGGGAGGCTGGCGGCCTCCGACCGTACGAACCTGATCCGGGTCATGCCGGCGAAGGGAGGGGCGGGACGCCCATGCCGTCACGTACGTCCGAACCGTCCGGCGCCCCGGACGTCCTTGTCGTGGGGGGCGGGATCATCGGCCTGGTCACCGCCTGGCGCGCGGCCGGGCGGGGGCTCACCGCGGCCGTGGTGGACCCCGAGCCAGGCGGCGGGGCCGCGCGGGTCGCGGCCGGGATGCTGGCCGCCGTCACCGAGCTGCACCACGGCGAGGAGGGGCTGCTCGCCCTCAATCTGGCCTCCGCGCGCCGCTACCCCGGCTTCGCCGCCGAGCTGACCGAGGCCACCGGCCACGACCTGGGCTACCGCCGCTCGGGCACCCTCGCCGTCGCCTTCGACACCGACGACCGCGCCCAGCTGCGCGAGGTGCACGAACTCCAGCTGCGCTGCGGGCTGGACTCCGAGTGGCTGTCCGGGCGGGAGTGCCGACGGCTGGAGCCGATGCTGGCGCCCGGTGTGCGCGGCGGGCTGCGGGCCGACGGCGACCACCAGATCGACCCCCGGCGGCTGGCGGCCGCGCTGCTGACCGCGTGCGAGCGGGCCGGGGTGGTCCTCCACCGGTCCTGGGCGGCGCGGCTCGACGTGGCCGGGGACCGGGCCACCGGCGTCACCACGGCGGACGGCACCACGCTGGCCGCCGGGCAGGTGGTGCTGGCGGGCGGCAGCCTCAGCGGACGGCTTCAGGGCGTCCCCGAGGCGCTCGTACCGCCGGTGCGCCCGGTGAAGGGGCAGGTGCTGCGGCTGACGGTGCCGCCCCGGTACCGGCCCTTCCTGAGCCGTACCGTGCGGGCCGTGGTGCGCGGCGGGCCGGTGTACCTGGTGCCGCGCGAGAACGGCGAGCTGGTGATCGGCGCGACCAGCGAGGAGCTGGGCTTCGACACCACGGTGACGGCGGGCGGGGTGTACGAGCTGCTGCGCGACGCCCATGAGCTGGTGCCCGGCATCACCGAGCTGCCGCTCACCGAGACCCTGGCCGGACTGCGCCCCGGCTCCCCCGACAACGCCCCGCTGCTCGGCCCCTCCGGCCTCGACGGCCTGCTGCTGGCCACCGGGCACCACCGCAACGGCGTGCTGCTCACCCCCGTCACCGGGGACGTCATGGCCGACGTGCTGTGCGGCGGGGGCCTGCCCGAGGTGGCCCGGCCCTTCACCCCGCACCGCTTCGCCACCGGCGCCCCCACCGCGACCCTGGAGCACTCCGCATGAACATCTCCGTCAACGGCGAGCGCCGCGAGGTGGCGCCCGGCACCGCCCTGGACGCCGTCGTACGCGTCCTGACCCCGGCGCCCTCGGGGGTGGCCGCCGCCGTCAACGAGACCGTGGTCCCGCGCACCCGGTGGGCCGAGACCGGCCTCGCCGAGGGCGACCGGGTCGAGGTCCTCACCGCCGTGCAGGGAGGCTGACCATGACCGGCGATCCCCTGGTCCTCGGTGACCTGACCCTGAAGTCCCGGCTGATCATGGGCACCGGCGGGGCGCCCAGCCTGGACGTGCTGGAACGCTCACTGATCGCGTCCGGCACGGAGCTGACCACGGTGGCGATGCGCCGGGTGGACCCCGGCGCGCACGGCTCGGTGCTGTCGGTGCTGGAGAAGCTGGGCATCCGCGTGCTGCCCAACACCGCGGGCTGTTTCACCGCCGGGGAGGCGGTGCTGACCGCCCGGCTGGCCCGTGAGGCGCTCGGCACCGACCTGGTGAAGCTGGAGGTCGTGGCCGACGAGCGGACGCTGCTGCCGGACCCGGTGGAGACGCTGGACGCGGCCGAGACGCTGGTCGACGACGGCTTCACCGTGCTGCCGTACACCAACGACGACCCGGTGCTGGCCCGCAGGCTCCAGGACGTGGGGTGCGCGGCCGTGATGCCGCTGGGCTCCCCGATCGGCTCCGGGCTCGGCATCCGTAACCCGCACAACTTCGAGCTGATCATGGAGCAGTCGTATGTGCCGGTGATCCTGGACGCCGGGGCCGGCACGGCGTCCGACGTGGCGCTGGCGATGGAACTGGGGTGCGCGGGTGTGATGCTCGCCTCGGCCGTCACCCGTGCGCAGGACCCCGAGACGATGGCCACGGCCATGCGGCACGCCGTGCGTGCCGGACACCTGGCGCGGCTGGCCGGACGCATCCCCCGCCGCCATTTCGCGCGGGCGTCCTCCCCTGCCGAGGGGCGCGCGGACCTCGATCCCGAGCGCCCCGCGTTCACCTCGTACGACGGTCACAGCTCTGCTGCGGTCGCTCACCCGGACGGCGCAGCGGGCGCCGCCCCCGCGCACCCCTCGTAGACTCGCCCGCGTGGATACGACCCTCTCGGACCCCCTCCTCGGCCAGGTGCTCGACGGCCGCTATCGCGTCGAGGCGCGGATCGCCGTCGGCGGGATGGCGACCGTCTACCGGGCCCTGGACATCCGGCTGGACCGGGTCCTGGCGCTCAAGGTGATGCATCCGGCGCTGGCCGCCGACGGCGGGTTCGTGGACCGGTTCATCCGCGAGGCCAAGTCGGTCGCCCGGCTGTCCCACCCCAATGTGGTGCAGGTCTTCGACCAGGGCACCGACGGGGGTTACGTGTATCTGGCGATGGAGTACGTCGCCGGCTGCACCCTGCGGGACGTGCTGCGGGAGCGGGGCGCGCTGCGGCCGAGGGCCGCCCTGGACATCCTGGAGCCGGTGCTCGCCGCGCTGGGCGCGGCCCACCGGGCCGGGTTCGTGCACCGGGACATGAAGCCGGAGAACGTGCTGATCGGGGACGACGGCCGGGTGAAGGTCGCCGACTTCGGTCTGGTGCGCTCGGTCGACACGGTCACCAGCACCACCGGCTCGGTGCTCGGCACCGTCTCCTACCTGGCCCCGGAGCAGATCGAGCAGGGCACCGCCGACCCGCGCGTGGACGTGTACGCCTGCGGTGTCGTGCTGTACGAGATGCTGACCGGCGCCAAGCCGCACTCCGGGGACTCCCCCGCCCAGGTCATCTACAAGCACCTGAACGACGACGTACCCCCGCCCTCGGCGCTGGTGCCGGGGCTGGCGTACGAGCTGGACGAGCTGGTCGCCGCCGCGACCGCCCGCACCCCGGCACTCCGGCCCGCGGACGCGGCCGCGCTGCTCGGCGAGGTGCTGCGGGTACGGGGCTCGCTCACCGAGGAGCAGCTCGACGCGGTGCCGCCGCAGGAGCTGTCGCACGAGCACCACGACAACGCGGGCGACCGTACGAGCGTGCTTCCGCGCGCGCTGACGATGGTCCGGCCGCTGCCGGTCGGCGGTGACGGCGAGGAGGACGGCCGCAGCGTCACGAGCGTGCTGCACACCACCCGGCTGGAGTCGCCGCCGCCGTCCCGGCGCGGTGGGTCGCGGCCCCGGCGCGGACTGCTGACGCTGCTGCTGGCGGTGCTGGTGTTCCTCGGCGTGGGCGGCGGGGTCTGGTACATCAACTCGGGCCAGTTCACCAAGGTGCCGCCGGTGCTGTCGCGCACCCAGGACCAGGCCGAGCAGCGGCTGAAGTCGGCGGGGCTCGACGTGGGCAAGGTGCAGCGCGCCTACAGCGACACCGTGGACCGGGGCACGGTCATCAGCTCCGACCCCACGGCCGGCTCCCGGGTCCGGGGCAACGCCTCGGTGGGACTGACGGTCTCGCTCGGCCCGCGCACGGTCGCGGTGCCCAGGGTGGCGGGCCAACCGCTGGAGCGGGCGCGGGAGCGGCTGAAGGCGGCCGGTCTGGAGCCGGGCATGGTCACACGCGAGTTCAGCGACGAGGTCGGCCGGGGCTCGGTGATCGGTACGACGCCGGAGGCGGGCACCGAGCGGCACGCCGGTTCGGCGATCGCCCTGGTCGTCAGCAAGGGCGCCCCCGTCGACATCCCGGACGTCAGCGGTGAGGACGTGCAGACCGCGCGCCAGGACCTGACCGACGCCGGTCTGAAGGTGAAGATCGCCACCGAGCGCGTGAACTCCGACTACGACAAGGGCCAGGTCGCCTTCCAGTCGCCGGAGGCGGGCAGCCAGGGCGCCGAGGGCGACACGGTGACGCTGACGCTGTCCAAGGGCCCGGAGATGGTCGAGGTCCCGGACGTGGTCGGGTCCAGCGTCGAGGACGCGCACCGGAAGCTGGAGGCTGCCGGGTTCGAGGTCCATGAGGATCGCGGGCTGCTGGGGCTGTTCGGCGACAAGGTGAAGAAGCAGTCGGTGAAGGGCGGCGACTCGGCGCCCAAGGGCTCCGAGATCACGATCACCATCCGGTGACCGGTCTCACCGCTGCCCCGGTCCGGGGGCGTCGGGCGGCGTGACACCCTGAACGGGTGACACTCCAGCCGTCCCCCGCCGCACCCCTGACCCTCCCCGGTTCCCTCCGCAACCCCGTCGGCGCGCATGTGCCGGTCGCCGGTGGGCTGCACGCGACGGGACTGCCGTACGCCCGTGAGCTGAAGGCGGAGACCGTGCAGGTCTTCGTGGCCAACCCGCGCGGCTGGGCGACGCCCGTGGGCAACCCGCGGCAGGACGAGGCGTTCCGGGCGGCCTGCGCGGTGGAGTCGATCCCGGCGTACGTGCACGCGCCCTACCTCATCAACTTCGGCTCGCACACCGAGGCGACGGTGGAGCGGTCGGTGGAGTCGCTGCGGCACTCCCTGCGGCGCGGGCGGGACATCGGCGCGCTCGGGGTGGTCGTGCACACCGGCAGCGCGACCGGCGGGCGCCCGCGCGAGGTGGCGCTGAAGCAGGTGCGTGAGTATCTGCTGCCGCTGCTGGACGAGCTGACCCACGACGACGACCCGTTCCTGCTGCTGGAGTCGACGGCCGGGCAGGGCTCGTCACTGTGCTCGCGGACCTGGGACTTCGGCCCGTACTTCGAGGCCCTGGACGCGCACCCGAAGCTCGGCGTCTGCCTGGACACCTGCCACATCTACGCCGCCGGACACGACCTCACCGGCCCGGACGGCATGCGGCAGACCCTCGATCTGCTGGTGGACACCGTGGGCGAGGGACGGCTGAAGCTGATCCACGCCAACGACTCCAAGGATGTGGTGGGCGCACACAAGGACCGCCACGAGAACATTGGCTCGGGCCATATCGGCGAGGAGCCGTTCCGCGCCCTGCTGAACCATCCGGCCACGGCGGGCGTCCCGCTGGTCATCGAGACCCCGGGCGGCAAGGAGGGCCACGCGGCGGACGTGGCCCGGCTGAAGCGCCTCAGGGACGGCTAGAGCTTCGGGGACGGCCAGAGCTACAGCTCGGGACCGTCGCCCGGCCCCTCCTGGTAGGAGTAGCGCTGTTCCTTCCAGGGGTCGCCGACGTTGTGGTAGCCGCGCTGCTCCCAGAAGCCCCTGCGGTCGGCGGTCATGTACTCCACGCCCCGGACCCACTTGGGGCCCTTCCAGGCGTACAGGTGCGGGACGACCAGGCGGGCCGGGAAGCCGTGCTCGGCGGTGAGGAGTTCGCCGTCCTTGTGGAAGGCGAAGATCGTGCCGTCACCGGCGAAGTCGGCCAGCCGGAGATTGGCGCTGAAGCCGTACTCGGCCCAGACCATCACATGGGTGACGCCGGGAGCGGGCGGGGCGAGGTCGAGGATCGCGCGGGCGGGCACGCCGCCCCACTCGGCGCCGAGCATGCTGAACTTCGTCACGCAGTGCAGATCGGCCACGACGGTGGCGTACGGCAGGGCGGTGAACTCCTCGTGGGTCCAGGCCCGCTTGTCGCCGTCGGCGGTGGCGCCGAAGACCCGGAAGTCCCAGCGCTCGGGGCGGAACTTGGGCACGGGCCCGTAGTGCGTGACCGGCCAGCCGCGCTGGAGCCGCTGCCCCGGCGGAAGATCTGCCGCTGCCCCCGTTCCAGACGCGCGTTCCACCGGATGACCCATGACTCCATCCTGACAGACCCGGCGGGGTGCATCCGACCAGCACATGGACATTTCCGGCATTGACTACTAAGTGTGCGCTTACTGGACGGTTCGGAGCGCCGATGGAATCATGCGGCAGCATCAGCCAGCAATGCCCGGAAGGAGTCCATCCCGATGTCAGGCGACCCCGAGGTCATCGAGCTGCTCAACGAACAGCTCACCGCCGAGCTCACCGCGATCAACCAGTACTTCCTGCACGCCAAGCTCCAGGACCACAAGGGGTGGACGAAGCTCGCCAAGTACACGAGGGCCGAGTCCTTCGACGAGATGCGGCACGCGGAGGCCCTGACCGACCGCATCCTGATGCTGGACGGCCTGCCCAACTACCAGCGGCTCTTCCATGTCTCGGTCGGCCAGACGGTGACCGAGATGTTCCGGGCGGACCGGCAGATCGAGGTCGAGGCCATCGACCGGCTGCGCCGGGGCGTGGAGATCATGCGCGCCAAGGGTGACATCACGTCGGCGAACGTCTTCGAGGCGATCCTCGCCGACGAGGAGCACCACATCGACTACCTGGAGACCCAGCTCGACCTGATCGAGAAGCTGGGCGAGTCGCTCTACCTGTCGACCACGATCGAGCAGAGCCAGCCCGACGTGGCGGGCTGAGGCGGACCGTCAGGCCGCGTCGCCCAGCTGCCGTACGGGCGCTTCGGCGGCGGAGGCGACGAGTACCGGCGGCCGCTGTGTGATCTGCTCGCGGCGGGGGCAGGCACCCCGGCCCAGCAGGGCCTGGATGCGGCGGACACAGCCACCGCAGTCGGTGCCGGCCTTGCAGGCGGAGGCGATCTGGCGCGGGGTGCAGGCGCCGTCCTGGGCGTGCTGCTTGACCTGCTGCTCGGTGATGCCGAAGCAACTGCAGACGAACACCCGGTTCACCTCCCGACGAGATCGCCGTGTCGCCGCCATCGCCGGATTTCGGTGAGGCAAACCTAACCTAACCCAGTGGCCCGGGGGCGGGAAAGCGGAAGGGCGCGGATCGCATGTGATCCGCGCCCCACTTCACGCTTCGGGCCGGTCCGGCCTCACTGGTCCCGGTACATCTCGGCGACCAGGAACGCCAGGTCCAGCGACTGGCTGCGGTTGAGCCGGGGGTCGCAGGCCGTCTCGTAGCGCTGGTGCAGGTCGTCGACGAAGATCTCGTCGCCGCCGCCCACGCACTCGGTGACGTCGTCGCCGGTCAGCTCCACGTGGATGCCGCCGGGGTGGGTGCCCAGGCCCTTGTGGACCTCGAAGAAGCCCTTGACCTCGTCCAGCACGTCGTCGAAGCGGCGGGTCTTGTGCCCGGACGCCGCCTCGAAGGTGTTGCCGTGCATCGGGTCGGTCACCCAGGCCACCGTCGCGCCGGACGCCGTGACCTTCTCGACCAGCTCGGGCAGCCGGTCGCGGATCTTGTCGGCGCCCATGCGGACGATGAAGGTCAGCCGGCCCGGCTCCCGGTCGGGGTCGAGACGGTCGATGTAGCGCAGCGCGTCCTCGGCCGTGGTGGTCGGGCCGAGCTTGATGCCGATCGGGTTGCGGATCTTGGACGCGAACTCGATGTGCGCGCCGTCCATCTGCCGGGTGCGCTCACCGATCCACACCATGTGCCCGGAGACGTCGTACAGGTTGCCGGTGCGGGAGTCGACGCGGGTCAGCGCGGACTCGTAGTCCAGCAGCAGCGCCTCGTGCGAGGAGTAGAACTCGACGGTCTTGAACTCCTCCGGCTCCGCGCCGCAGGCCCGCATGAAGTTCAGCGCCTGGTCGATCTCCCGGGCGAGCTGCTCGTAGCGCTGGCCGGAGGGGGAGGACTTCACGAAGTCCTGGTTCCAGGCGTGCACCTGGCGCAGGTCGGCGTAGCCACCGGTGGTGAAGGCGCGCACCAGGTTCAGCGTGGAGGCGGAGGCGTGGTACATCCGCTTCAGGCGCTCGGGGTCCGGGTAGCGGCTCTTCTCGGTGAAGTCGAAGCCGTTGACGGAGTCGCCCCGGTACACCGGCAGGGTCACGCCGTCACGGGTCTCGGTGGGCTTGGAGCGCGGCTTGGAGTACTGGCCCGCGATCCGGCCGACCTTGACCACCGGCACGGACGCGGCGTACGTCAGCACGGCGCCCATCTGGAGGATCGTCTTGACCTTGGCCCGGATGTGCTCGGCACCCACGCCGTCGAAGGACTCGGCGCAGTCGCCGCCCTGGAGCAGGAACGCCTCCCCCTTGGCGACGGCCGCCAAACGGGCGCGCAGCTGGTCGCACTCGCCGGCGAAGACGAGCGGCGGATAGGTCGACAGCTCCGCGATCACTTCGCGCAGAGCCTCGGTATCCGGGTATTCGGGCTGCTGCGCCGCGGGCAGGTCTCGCCAGGTCGCCTCGGCGGCCACGGCTCGGGAATCAGCGTTCACGGTCACATCCCCCACATTACGGGGTCGTGTCGAATGCTTTGTCCCGTCGCCCGCCTGATGAGACGGACCCCGTAAGCCGACGGGCGGTCAGGTGTTGCTAATGTCACGCAGCCCTCATCCGCGACCCCCGGAGAACTCCCGTGGGGTCCGTGCGGGCTTTCGACGTGTGCACCATGCACCTATCCAGGGGTGGGAATGAACGCGGGACATCGAAGAGACCGCAAGAAGAGGCTGCTCGTCTACGGCGTCGCCTCCGCCGTGGTGACCGCGGCCACGGCCGGGACGCTGGCCATCGCCTCGCCCGGCATCTTCGGCACGGACGCGGGCACGGCTCCTCCGGGCGCCCCGCTTCAGGCACAGTTCAAGGCGGCGGCCGACGAGTTCGGCGTCCCGCAGAACGTGCTGATGGCGGTCTCGTACCGGCAGACGCGCTGGGAGGACCACGACGGTCTGCCGAGCACCACCGGCGCCTACAACGTCATGGGCCTCACGGACGTCGACGCCTCCGACCTCGAGGACGGCGACGGCGACGCGAGCGAGCATCTGCTCGACCACATGAACCTCAGCGGCGAACCCGCCGTCGAGAAGCACTTCAACGCCCAGCGGGCGCTCAAGAGCCTGCGCGAGAAGCCCGTCGACACGAGTGACCCGCGCCTGCACACGCTGGACGAGGCGGCGGATCTGATCGACGCCTCTCCGGAGAAGGTGCAGAGCGATCCGGGGCAGAGCATCCGGGCGGGGGCGGCGCTGCTGGCCAAGTACCAGAAGGACGCCACCGGCTCACTGCCCGGTGACCCCGGCGCGTGGTACCCGGCCGTGGCCCGCGCCAGCCAGGCGACCGACCTGAAGGGCGCGCAGCTCTTCGCCAACCGCGTGTACGAGTCGATCAGGACCGGCGAGCAGCGGCTCACCACGGACGGCGACTCCGTCTCGCTGCCCGCCGACCCGTCGGTGACGCCGAAGCAGCAGTCGGACCTGGAGCTGGCCGGAGCCGCCACGGCCACCACCACCCCCGAGTGCCCGACCGGCCTGAACTGCGATTTCCGCCCGGCCGCGTACAAGCAGAACAGCGGCCCGGACGACTGGGGCAACTACAACGTCGCAGCCCGCCCGGTGACCGGCGACGAGATCCGCTACATCGTCATCCACGACACCGAGGGCGGCTACGACGGTTCGCTGGCCGTCTTCCAGAACTCCAACTCCTACGCCAGCGCGCACTACCTGATCCGTGCCTCCGACGGTCTCGTCACGCAGCTGGTGGCGAACAAGGACGAGGCGTGGCACTCGGGCAACAAGAGCGTCAACATGCACTCGATAGGCATCGAGCACGAGGGCTACGCGATCAAGAACGGGAGCTGGTACACCGAGCCGGAGTACGAGTCCTCGGCCGCCCTGGTGAAGTATCTGGCGGGCAAGTACGGCATCCCGCTGGACCGTGAGCACGTCATCGGCCACGACGAGGTGCCGGGGCCGCTGGACGCCCAGGCCGGGACGCAGCACTGGGACCCCGGTCCGTTCTGGGACTGGAACCACTACTTCCAGCTCATGGGCGCCCCGACCGGGGCGGGCGGCGCGGGCGGGCTGTACCAGGCCGGCCAGGTGATCCGCGTGGCGCCGCCGTTCACCACGGCGAACCAGCCGAAGCTCACCAACGGCGGCACGGCGGTGCCCGCGCAGCCGGCGAACTTCACCTACCTGTACACGTCGCCGTCGACCGGCTCGGCCATGGCGGCCGACCCCTACCTGGGCAGCGCGGCCGCGACCGAGGGCTCGAACTGGGGCGACAAGGTGGTGGCGGGCGGCGAGTACGTCGTCGCCGAGGCCCAGCCGGACTGGACCGCCATCTGGTACGGCGGCAAGAAGCTCTGGTTCTACGACAAGGGCGGCCAGGCCGCCGCCTCGGTGGGCACGCCGAGCGTGGTCACCCCCAAGTCCGGTCTCGCCTCGGTCCCGGTGTACGGCCGGACCTACCCCGAGGACGCCGCGTACACCGGCACCGGTGTGGACGTCCCGAAGGACAACACCAAGTCGCTGACCAAGTACACCGTCCTCGCCGGACAGAAGTACACGCTGGCCGGACCGGCCGTCACCGGCTCGTACTACAACAGCGGCACCATCGACGGCACCGGCACGGGCTCGCGCGTGGTGGTCTCGGGCACCACCGCGACCTTCTATCCGGTCCGGTTCAACCACCGGATCGCCTGGGTGCGCACCACGGACGTCGACGTCACCAACGGCGCCGCGCCCGACCCGGCCACCGACCGCTACGACATCCTCGCCCGGGACGCCTCGGGCGTGCTGTGGCAGTACCAGGGCTCCGGCAGCGCCACCTCCCCGTTCCTCACCCGCTACCGGGTCGGCGGCGGCTGGAGCGCCTACAACACGGTGACGCCGCTGACCGCGCTGCGCGCGGACGGTACCGGCGACATGGTGGCCCGCGACGCGGACGGGGTGCTCTGGTACTACAAGGGCTCGGGCAAGCCGTCGGCGCCCTTCCAGGGCCGCGTCAAGGTCGGTGGCGGCTGGAGCGTCTACGACACGATCACCGGCACCCGCGATCTGAACGGTGACGGCAAGCCGGATCTGATCGGCCGCGACAAGACCGGCGTCCTCTGGTTCTACCAGGGCACCGGCAGCACCACCGCGCCGTTCGCCGCCCGCGCCAAGGTCGGCGGCGGCTGGAACACGTACGACACCCTGACCAGCACCGGTGACCTGACCGGCGACGGCAAGGCCGACCTGATCGGCCGGGACAAGACGGGCGCGCTCTGGCTGTACAAGGGCACCGGCAGCGCCACCGCGCCGTTCGCCGCGCGCACCAAGATCGGCGGCGGCTGGGGCGCCTACGACAAGCTGCTGGGCCCGAGCGACCTGAACCGTGACGGCAAGCCGGACCTGATCGCCCGCGACAAGAGCGGGGCGCTCTGGTTCTACCAGGGCACGGGCAGCGCCACGGCGCCGTTCGCGGCCCGTACCGCGATCGGCAGCGGCTGGAACATCTACAACCTGTTCCTGTGACGGGCACGTGCACCTGGCGCCGCCCGGCGTCAGGTGCACGTGGTGACAGGGATTGCGTTAGAGTCGTGGGCATGTTCGCGCAGACGACTCAGAACTGGTGGTGGACCGCTTCTCCGGCGGCCCGCTGACTGCGCGTATCCATAAGACTTACGCGAAGGCCGCCCGAGGGCGGCCTTCGGTGTTTTCCGGGGTCGTTTCCTCGACCGGCGTCCGCCGTCCCGCTTCCGGGACCGACGCAAGAGGACGTTGATGAACCCGACCGACCCCACCGACCTGGCCCGTCTCGCCGACGGCAGCCGCCCCTTCGCCCTGCTGCACCGCCGCACCCCAGGCCGGGACACCTCCTCGGTGGAGGTGCTGCTCGGCCCGGTCACCGCCCATGAGGAGCTGGCCGAACTGCCCGACGAGGGCCTGGCGCTGATCCCGTTCCGGCAGATCCGCGAGCGCGGCTTCGACGTCCGCGACGACGGCACCCCGCTGCTGGTGCTCCATCCCGAGGAGTCGTACGAGGTCCCGCTCGCGCGGGCGCTGGACACCCTGCCCGCGCACCCGGTGCGGGTCGAGGACGGCGGCTTCGACGTGCCCGACGAGGAGTACGGGGAGATCGTCGGCCGGGTGCTGCGCGAGGAGATCGGGCGGGGCGAGGGCGCCAACTTCGTGATCCGGCGTACGTACCAGGGCGAGATCCCCGGCTTCTCACGGGCCGACGCGCTGGCGCTGTTCCGGCGGCTGCTGGCGGGCGAGCGGGGCGCGTACTGGACGTTCGTGGTGCACACCGGGGACCGGACGCTGGTCGGGGCGAGTCCGGAGGTGCATGTGCGGATGTCCGGCGGCACGGTGGTGATGAACCCGATCAGCGGCACCTACCGGTATCCCGCCGAGGGCCCGACCCCGGAGCACCTGCTGGACTTCCTCGCCGACGCCAAGGAGACCGAGGAGCTGTCCATGGTCGTCGACGAGGAACTCAAGATGATGTGCACGGTCGGCGACCGGGGCGGGGTGGTCGTCGGCCCGCGGCTGAAGGAGATGGCGCACCTCGCGCACACCGAGTACGAACTGCGCGGGAAGACCTCGCTGGACGTCCGGGACGTACTGCGCGAGACCATGTTCGCGGCGACCGTCACCGGCTCGCCGGTGCAGAACGCCTGCCGGGTGATCGAGCGGTACGAGCCCACCGGGCGCGGCTACTACGCGGGCGCGCTCGCCCTGCTCGGCCGGGACGCCGGGGGCGCCCGCACCCTGGACTCCCCCATCCTGATCCGCACCGCCGACATCGCCGCCGACGGACACCTGAAGGTGCCGGTCGGCGCGACGCTGGTGCGCGGCTCGGACCCGGCCGGTGAGGTGGCGGAGACCCATGCGAAGGCGGCGGGCGTGCTGGCCGCGCTCGGGGTGCGGCCCGCCCGGCCGCGCGCGGAGCGGGAGCGGCCCCGGCTGGCTGACGACCCGAGAGTGCGGGCCGCGCTGGACGGCCGCCGCTCGGCGCTGGCGCCGTTCTGGCTGCGGATGCGGGAGCCGGCCGCCCCGCTGGGCGCGCACGCGCTGGTGATCGACGGCGAGGACACGTTCACCGCGATGCTGGCGCACGTGCTGCGCTCGGGCGGCCTGGAGGTGACCGTACGGCGCTTCGACGAGCCGGGGCTGACCGAGGCGGTGCGGGCGCACGAGGGCCCGGTGGTGCTGGGTCCCGGCCCCGGCGATCCCTCGGACCCGGCCGACCCGAAGATGCGGCGGCTGCGCGAGCTGACGGCGGCCGTGCTGCGCGGGCACGGGCACGGGGTGCTCGGGGTGTGCCTGGGGCACGAGCTGATCGCGGCGGAACTGGGTCTGGACATCGTCCGCAAGCGGGTGCCGTACCAGGGGGCGCAGACCGTGATCGACCTGTTCGGGCGGCCGGAGACGGTCGGTTTCTACAACAGCTTCGTGGCCCGCTGCGACGACGAGGCGGCGCGGGAACTGGCCGCGCACGGCGTGGAGGTGAGCCGTACGCGGGACGGCGAGGTGCACGCGCTGCGCTCCGGCCGGTTCGCCTCGGTGCAGTTCCACCCGGAGTCGGTGCTGACCGTCAACGGTGCCGATCTGGTGCGGGAGTTGGTCTCCGGCCTGCTGACGGCGCGCACCGGCTCCTGACAGGCGGGCGTCAGCCGAAGAACACCCCGGCCTCCGCGTACAGCTCCGGGTCGACCGTCTTCAGTTCGGCGGTCGCCTCGGAGATCGGGATGCGCTCGATGCGGGTGCCGTGGAGGGCGACCATCTTGCCGAAGTCGCCGTCGTGGACACAGTCGATGGCGTGCAGTCCGAAGCGGGTGGCGAGCCAGCGGTCGAAGGCGCTGGGGGTGCCGCCGCGCTGGACATGTCCGAGCACGGTGGTACGGGCCTCCTTGCCGGTGCGCTGCTCGATCTGCTTCGCCAGCCACTCCCCCACCCCGGACAGCCGCACATGCCCGAAGGAGTCGTGCGACTCGTCCTTGAGCACCATCTCGCCCTCGCTGGGCATCGCGCCCTCCGCGACGACGACGATCGGGGCGTACGCCGCCTCGAAGCGTGAGGTGATCCAGGCGCACACCTGGTCGAGGTCGAAGCGGTGCTCGGGAATGAGGATGACGTTGGCGCCCCCGGCGAGCCCGGAGTGCAGCGCGATCCAGCCCGCGTGCCGGCCCATCACCTCGCAGACCAGGACCCGCATGTGGGACTCGGCGGTGGTGTGCAGCCGGTCGATGGCCTCGGTGGCGATGTTGACGGCGGTGTCGAAGCCGAAGGTGTAGTCGGTGCCGGAGAGGTCGTTGTCGATGGTCTTGGGCACGCCCACGCAGGGGATGCCGTGCTCCTCGTAGAGCGTGGCGGCGACGCCGAGGGTGTCCTCGCCGCCGATGGCGATCAGCGCGTCGACGCCCTGTTCGGCGAGGTTCTCCCGGACCCGGCGCACCCCGTCCTCGGCCTTGAGCGGGTTGGTGCGCGAGGAGCCGAGGATGGTGCCGCCGCGCGGGAGGATGCCGCGCACGGCGGGGATGTCCAGCGGGACGGTCCGGCCTTCGAGGGGGCCGCGCCAGCCGTCCCGGAAGCCGGTGAAGTCGTAGCCGTACTCCTGGACGCCCTTGCGGACGATGGCCCGGATGACGGCGTTGAGGCCCGGGCAGTCGCCGCCCCCGGTCAGTACTCCGACGCGCATGGCTCGTCCCTTCGCCGCGGTTTCCCGACTACGCCACGGTAAGGGTGATACAGGTCACACAACGAGGGGGAGGGGGCGATTCCGGTGAATCACCGCGCGGCGGAGTGGTCCCCGGCGGGCTCAGATGCCGCGTCCTTCCGCTCCGCGTCCTTCCGCTCCGCCGGACGGGTCGGCGAGCCCGGCGCGCCGGGGCCGGCCTGCGCGGGTACCGCTCCGACGGCTCCCTGGGGCATCGGCCGCACCCTGCGGGCCAGGCGCCGGTACAGGTGGGGCAGGAAGACATAGAAGCGGTCGGGGAGGAACGCTGCGTCCGCGATGATCATCGCGCTCGAGAAGAGCGGCAGCCCCATGAGGACCGCGATGCCGAGGTGCATGCCGAGCAGCATGACGAGCACCGGGTACTTGAGCCTGCCGAAGAGCACGAACGGGAAGGCCACCTGCAACAGCACCGTCATGTATCCGGCGACCGCGACAAGGGTCGTGTGCTCGTCCACGAGCTGGGAGAGGGCGGGCCAGGGCCGGAAGAGTTCGAGGTGGAGTACGTAGTGGAGCGCGGTGCCGCTGCCCCAGGAGGCGCCCTGGACCTTGTACAGGCCGGCTGATCCGTACAGGAAGCAGACCTGGGCGGCGATGAGGAACATGCCGCAGTTGTGCACGACGGTGGTCAGGGTGTGCCGGGCGCCCCGCAGCTCCTGTACGAGAGGGCCGCCCTTCACCGGTTTCCGTGGCTCACCGCCCGCCCGGGCCGCCTTCACCCGGACCCTGCGCGCGTCCAGGGACCAGCGCCGGCCGCACGCGGTGAGGACGAGGTAGAGGGACATCAGCAGGATCAGGTTGTCGCCGCCGTCGGTCATGAAGATCGCGCGGGCATGGAACGAGGTCACCACGAGGGCGAAGAGGACGGACGTGATCCGGGTGCGCCAGCCCAGCATGAACAGCGTGGACGTGACGACGGCCGCCGCGTAGCAGAGCTCCAGCCAGGCCCGGTCGTCGGACAGGGTCAGGAAGCTGTTCCACCCCGTCTGGCCGAAGAGCTGTCGGGCCAGCGCGGGCGTCCACGGCGAGCCGGGGCCCCAGATCTCGTCGCGGTGCGGGAACTCACGCAGCAGGAAGCCCAGATAGAGGAAGCCGTAGCCGATGCGCAGCACCGACGCGGCGTACAGGGACACCGGCCGGCCGGTCAGCAGCTCCCGGAGGGCGTCGCACCGGGAGGTCGGGGGAATCTGCTCATTTCCCATGGGTGGGCACCTTCCACCACGGCAGAAGCCGGTTCTCGGCGGGCTTCGGCGAGCTGCTGCCCGCCGCGGAGCCCGAAGCGGGGACGGGCCGGGTGATGACACGGAGCTGGACGAAGTCGAACGAGCCGCCCCCGTGAGCGGCGACGCGCTCCGCGGCGATGTTGGCCAGATACTGCTGCATCATCTGGGCTCGTTCGGTACGGGCCTTGTCGTCCCCGCCGTGCGAATCGACGTAGGAGGACCAGGCGCGGCGCAACAGGTTCTGGGCCGTGTGGCTCGGGAACGGATTGTGCTCGACCGCCGCGTGGTCCACCGCGGTCAGGTCGAACCAGCCGCTCGCCCGGGAAGATCCGCCCGGGCCGGTGCGGGCCGTTCTCACCAGGATCTGCCGGTTGACGGATTCAGGCTCCGGCGCGAAAAGCCGCCAATTCTGCTCGAAAAAAGGAAAAACCCACGCGTTGATCTGCGGGCTGAATCGCTTGGACACGGTATTGGCGGGCGCGACGTGAAGAAATACCAGAAACACGTGGACGAGAGCCGCCGTCACGCAAAGAATCACGGTGGTCCACAGCCCTGTCCTCAGCAGGAGGACGCCGGTCGGCCAGTTTTCCGACGCCGGCGGATCGCCAGGACGCTCCAGTGCGGCCGGACCGGAATCGGAGTGCTGAATGTCCTCCGCCTCCGCCTCGGCCGATTCGATTCGGGTCGGCACCGCCACCCGCCTCTCTCATGTCGACTGCTCATGTCCGATATTCACCGCGGACCGCCACGGGCGGCGCACGGCGGGTCCGGGAGGGACTCGCCGTGCGCCGTCGTCCGGTGAAAACGGGTCACCGCGGTGGGTGCTGTCTAGCCCTTGTAGGACTTGCCGTAGTCGCCCATCTCCGGGACCTTCGGCATGTCCTCGTAGCCGTAGCTCTCGTCGGGCTGCTTGCCGTGGTCCGGCTTGCTGTCGGGCTTGCTGTCGTGGCCGTGGCCGTGGCCCGGCTTGACCTCGTGGTGCGGCTTCTCGGGCTTGCCGCCGTGGGCCGGCTTGCCGCCGTGACCCGGCTTGTTGCCGTTGCCGCCGACGGTGTTGCCCGCCGTGTTGCCGGAGGTGGTGTTGCCGGCGGTATTGCCCGCCGTGTTCCCGGACGTGTTGCCGGCGATGTTGCCCGAGGTGTCACCACCCGTGACGTCGATGATGGGTCCGCCCAGAACTCCGCCCGTCACCAGGCCGCCACTGAGCAGACCGCCGGTGGTGGCACCCGCGACGGTTCCCGTGGTCGTGCTGCCGGTCGTCGTGCCGGTCGTGGTTCCCGTGGTCGTGCCCGTCGTCGTGCCACCGGTGGTGGTGGTCGCGCACGAGTTGAGGAAGATCCGGTTGGTGTCGAGCGTCACGGCGCCGTTACGGGCCAGCGCCCGGCCCTCGATGTTCGTCCCCGTGGTGACGCTGATCGAGGTCAGGGCCATGATGGTGCCGACGAAGGTGGAGTTCGTGCCCAGGGTGGCCGAACTGCCGATCTGCCAGTACACGTTGCACGGCGAAGCGCCGTTGGTGAGCAGCACCCGGCTGGAGGACGCCGTGGTGAGGGCCTCCGGGATCTGGAACACCCAGACGGCGTTCGGGTTACCGCCGGCGTCCAGGATCAGGTCGCCGGTGAGGCCGACACCGGCCACGGCGGTGTGGACGCCCGGAAGCAGGGTGTTGCCGTTGCCGATGCCCGCCGGGAGCGCGAAGTCCGTGGCCTGGCCGGCGGCGTTGTTGTACGCCGTGACCAGGTCGGACTTTGCCTGGGCCGCGGCGGCGTCGGCGGAGTGGACGGCGCCGAGCACCTGGCCGGGCGGGAAGCCGGTGATGGCCGTCCCCGGATGCACTCCGAGGTCCTGGCCGATCACCGAGGGCCCGGTGTTGGTGACCTGCGAACCCGCGAGCACGGAGTAACTGGTGGCCGTCGCCAGCGGTACGGGCGTGGCGATGGCCAGCGCCGGCGTCGGCGTGAGGGCGACCATCGTGGCGGCGACCGTCGCGGCGAGGGCCGAGGCGAGCACGCCGGACAGAGAGCGGCGGTGAGCCACTTGATGGAACTTCAGCTTCATCGAAGGCCATTTCCTGTGGGGGCCGTGGCATCCGGGCCCTATCCGAACGCCCGGTAGCCTTGTTGCTGTTGCGGCATATTACGCAGGAAATTCACGCGCCGAAAAAATAAATGAACGACCGCGAAAGGTAATCGTTTCTTCATTGGCCATGAAGCGGGATGAAAAGAATCAGACTCAAAATTCCGATCATCCGGCGCATCCCCCGAACGCACCAAAGCGGATTACGTCGGACGGGTGGGCCCCGTGCCGCCCGGCCGCGATGTATGCGCCGCCGCGCATGAGTCGGTGCCGCCAGTCGGGTGGTTGTGCGTGAGTTGCCGGTGAGCGGGCGCGGCGGTCAGTTCGCCACTACCCCGATTGAGCTAGGTCAGTCGTCGAGGCCGCGCTCGATCGCGTACCGCACCAGCTCCACCCGGTTGTGCAGCTGGAGCTTGCCCAGGGTGTTCTGGACGTGGTTCTGGACCGTGCGGTGCGAGATGACCAGGCGTTCCGCGATCTGCTTGTAGCTCAGCCCCTTGGCGACCAGCCGCAGTACCTCGGTCTCCCGGTCGGTGAGCCGGGGCGCGCCCGGCGCTCCGGCCTCCGGGGCGGGCGCGGGCTCGGCGGCCAGCCGCCGGTACTCGCCGAGGACCAGTCCGGCGAGGCCGGGTGTGAACACCGGGTCGCCGACGGCGGTACGACGCACCGCGTCCAGCAGTTCGCCGGTGGACGCCGACTTCAGCAGATAGCCGGTGGCGCCCGACTTCACGGCCTCCAGCACATCGGCGTGCTCGCCGCTGGCGGAGAGCACCAGGACGCGCAAGGCCGGGTTGTGGGCGATGAGTTCCTTGCACACCTGCACACCGGGCTTGGCGGGCAGGTTGAGGTCGAGCACCAGCACGTCGGGGGCGGCGGCCTTGGCGCGGCGCACCGCCTGCTCGCCGTCGCCCGCGGTGGCGACCACGTGCAGCCCGGACTCGGCCAGGTCGCGGGCGACCGCGTCGCGCCACATGGGGTGGTCGTCGACCACCATCACCTTGATCGGGTCCTGCTCGCTCATCGCCGTTCCGCCTTCCCCCGCGCCGCGCGGGCGCTCTTCGGTACCTTCAGCTCGACCTCGGTGCCCTGTCCGGGCACGGAGATCACCTCCGCGCTGCCGCCGAGGTCGCGCAGCCGTCCCCGGATCGACTGGGCCACCCCGAGCCTGCCCTCGCCCTCGGCGCGGGCGAGGCGGCCCTCGGGAATGCCGGGGCCGTCGTCGCGGACGGTGACGATGATCTCGTCGGGCTCGTCCTCGACCAGAATCCAGGCGCGGGCCTCGTCGCCCGCGTGCCGGCGCACATTGTCCAGCGCGGCTCCGACAGCGGCCGCCAGCTCGCGGGCCGCGGCCGGGTCCAGCCGTACGGGCGCTCCCGGTTCGGCCAGGCTCACCCGGGAACCGGCGTACGGGGCGAGCAGGGTGCGCAGGTCCAGGGGGCCGTCGTCGTCCGGCGCGGGGCCGGCCGGGGTGCGGGCGGCGGGGAGCAGGCCGCCGGAGACCAGGGTGCGCAGGGCGACCTCCTGGTCTCCGGCGAGCCGTCCCAGCTCGGCCGCCTCGCCGCCGATGACCATGCCGCGCCGTTGCACCATGGCCAGCACCTGGAGCACGCTGTCGTGGATGTCGCGGGCGAGGCGCTCCCGTTCGCGGGTGGCGGCCTCGATCTCCAGGGCGCGGGCGAGGGTGCGCTCGGAGGCGCGGGCGACCTCGACCACGTAGCCGATGGCGATGGCGGCGACCCAGACCAGGATCACGTTGTGCACGGTGTCCCGCGCCGGGGCGCCCCGCTCGACCAGGTGGGCCACGGCGACCGCCGTGGAGGCGCCGGCCGCCCAGCGCCAGCCGCCCTTCAGGGCGAAGGCGAGCACCGCGCCGGCCGTCCATATCGTCGGCAGGGTGGGACCGCCGGCGGCGATCCGGTGCGGGTCGTCGGCGAGCGGGGTGAGCAGGATGCCGAGGACCGCGACGGCCAGGTCGGCCGCGAGGAACCACCGGGTGCAGCGGGCCGCGCTCGTCACCCGGGTCACGGTGGCGAGCGTCCAGAGGACCAGCAGCGCGTAGTAGGCGAGGGCCACCCAGGGGCGGACGAAGTGGCCGTAGGCGGTGGCGCCCAGCCCGATGGCGTACAGCATCGTCAGGACGCGGTAGCCGGTGAGCGCGCGCCACAGCGGCAGCTCCACCGACATCCGCATGACCCGTTCGCCCCCGGCCATGACCGCCCCCCGCCTCCCCCGGGCCGGGCTCGCTAGGCCCCGGTCCGCTCCGTCTGCTCCGCTTCCCGCTCGGCCTTCTCGGCCTTGCCGGCCTCCTTCGCCGCCTTCGCCGCGTCCGCCATCTGCCGCTTGGCGGCCGTCGCGTAGATGTCGACGTACTCCTGGCCGGAGAGCTTCATGATCTCGTACATGACCTCGTCGGTCACCGCCCGCAGCACGAACCGGTCGTGGTCCATGCCGTGGTAGCGGCTGAAGTCCAGCGGCTTGCCGATCCGGATGCCGGGCCGCATCAGCTTCGGCATCACCTTGCCGGGCGGCTGGATCTTCTCGGTGTCGATCATCGCCACCGGGATGACCGGCGCCCCGGTGGCCAGCGCCACGCGGGCCAGACCGCCGGGCTTGCCCCGGTAGAGGCGGCCGTCGGGCGAGCGGGTGCCCTCGGGGTAGATACCGAACAGCTCACCGCGCTGCAGCACCTCTATGCCGCTCTTGATCGCGGCCTCGCCCGCACCGCGCGCGCCGGAGCGGTCGACGGGGAGCTGCCCGACGCCCTTGAAGAAGGCGGCGGTCAGCCGTCCCTTGACTCCGGGGGTGGTGAAGTACTCGGCCTTGGCGATGAAGGTGACCTTGCGGTCCAGCATCACGGGCAGGAAGAACGAGTCCGAGAAGGACAGGTGATTGCTCGCCAGAATGGCGGGCCCCTCGGCCGGGATGTTCTCCAGTCCCTCGACCCAGGGTCTGAAGGCGACCTTCAGCGGCCCCCCGATGGCAACCTTCATCGTGCCGTACAACACCCGCGTGCCTCCCGTTTCCGTCGAACAGACCTTATCCCGGACCGCCGCCAATGGCGCCGACGACCCTGGTCGGTGGCGATGCGGTCGCGTACGGTGAAGCACATCCGCCAGTACCGCACTCCCCATACATCCACATACCGGAACAGGAGCCCAAAGGTGCCGGTCCTCCCCGGAGCCGAGCCGTACCGCCATGACGGCGGAGAGGTGGGCGTCCTCCTCTGTCACGGCTTCACCGGCTCGCCCCAGTCGCTGCGCCCGTGGGCGGAGCACCTCGCCGCGCACGGCCTGTCGGTGTCGCTGCCCCTGCTGCCCGGTCACGGCACCCGCTGGGAGGACCTTCGGGCCACCGGCTGGCAGGACTGGTACGCGCGGGTCGACCGCGAGCTGTGGCAGCTCTCCGAGCGCTGCGAGCGGGTGTTCGTCGCGGGTCTGTCGATGGGCGGCGCGCTGGCGCTGCGGCTGGCGGCCCGGCACGGCGAACGCGTCGCCGGAGTGGTCGTCGTCAACCCGGCGAACCGGGTGCACGGACTCGCCGCGCACGCGCTGCCCGTGGTCCGGCACCTGGTGCCCTCCACCAAGGGCATCGCCAGCGACATCGCCAAGGGCGCCACCACCGAGCTGGGCTACGACCGGGTCCCGCTGCACGCGGCGCACTCCCTGCGGCGCTTCCTGCGCGTGGTGGACGGTGAGCTGCCGCAGGTCACCCAGCCGTTGCTGCTGCTGCGCAGCGCCGTGGACCATGTGGTCCCGGCGGCCGACTCCGCGCGGGTGCTGAGCCGGGTGTCCTCCACGGACGTAACCGAGAGCGTGCTGGAACAGAGTTACCACGTGGCGACGTTGGACCATGACGCGGACCGGATCGTCGAGGAGAGCCTCGCCTTCATCGACCGGCTCGCACCCCGTGTCGGCAAGGAAGGGACGGCCCCCGTTGGCTGAGCACGACTCCGACCGCGAGGGCCGCGAGCCGGACGAGCAGGGCGTCCCCTTCGACGAGGACGCCGTCTGGCGGGCCATCGTCGCGGGGTACGGCGCCGAGCCGCCGGACCCGCCGGGCTCCCGGCCCTTCCGGTCCATCGAGGATCTCGCCCTGCCGGAGAAGGACCTCGAACCGGCCGAGGACGCCGAAGAAGCCGGGGACGCCGAGGACGCCGGGGACGGCGCCGATGACGAGGCGACGAAGGCCGCGCCCGTACGGCCGCTGGGCAGCTCGGTCAGGTTCGCGCCCGGTGTCGGACCCCGCGACCACTCGCCGGCCGAGCCCGACGACGGCGAGGGCCACTTCGTACCGCCCGAGCCGCCGCCGCTGCCCGTCGCCGACACCACCGCCAAGTTCGCCTGGCTCGGGGTGGTCGGCGGCCCGATCCTGCTGCTGCTCGCCGTGCTGCTGGGCTGGGAGATGACCTGGTGGCTGACGACGCTCGCCATCGGCGGCTTCCTCGGCGGCTTCGTCACCCTGGTGACCCGGATGCGCACGGACGAGGACGGCGACGACGACCCCGGCCGGGGCGCCGTCGTCTGAGCTTCGCTACCCGCTCGCCGGGATTCTGAGGGCGGCCAGGACCGGAAGGTGGTCCGTGGCCGCCCTCAGGTCGCTCCCGGTGACGCCGGGCAGGTCGGTGGGGACCCCGCAGGCCAGTACCTCGATGCCTTTGGTGGCGAGGACGGCGTCGATACGGCGGGCCGGGGCCGTGGCGGGGAAGGTGTCCGTGCCGCCTCGGGGGGCGACGGCCGCGGCGTCCTGGAGGGCGTCGGCGAGCTGGGTGAAGGCGGGGCCGGCCGGGCCCTCGTTCAGGTCGCCGCCGATCACGGCATGCTCCACGCCCAGGGCACCGAGGCGTTCCAGGAGCAGGCCGCTCTGGGCTTGGCGTTCGGCCTTCTGGAGGCCGAGGTGGCAGGAGATGAGCCCCAGCCGGGCCTTGCCGAAGCGGACGACCGCGGTGGCGAGGCCCCGTCGGTGCTGGCCCGGCGTGAGGGGCAGCAGGGTGTCCTCGGCGCGTTCGACCGTGGCCCGCATGGAGCAGAGGATGGCGGGGCCCGCGGCGGGGGCTCCGCCGGTGAGGTAGACCAGACCGGTGGCCGTGGCCAGGCGGGCCAGCTTCTTGCGCCAGCGGAAGAAGCGGGGGGCTTCCTGGAGGAGGAGTACGTCCGGGGCGCAGGCGGTGATGATTCTGGCCAGGGCCTCGGTGTCGTCTCTCAGCGAGCGGATGTTGTAGCTGAGGACCCTGATGATCGCGGAACCGTCTGACTCCGTACGGGAGTTGGGGAACGGGGTTGGCATGTGATCAACCTACTCGGGGCGCGGGGATCATTCCCCGCGCCCCTGAGGTCGGCACACCGGAAGTGGGTGTCACATGACCGGGTCGGGCTCCCGTGCCAGGTCGGCCGCGCCGACCAGGCCGGCCTTGTTGCCGAGCTGGGCCGCGATGACGTCGGCCACCGGGCGCCAGTTGCCGCCGACCAGCCAGCGCTTGTACGACTTGCGGATCGGGTCGAGGACCAGCTCGCCCTCGTCGGAGAGGCCGCCGCCCACGATGAACGCGGACGGGTCGAACAGCGAGGCCAGGTCCGCGAGGCCGGCGCCCGCCCAGCGGGCCAGCTCGCGGTAGGAGTCCACGGCCACCGGGTCGCCCTGACGGGCGGCCACCGAGATGTGCTTGCCCTCGATGCCGTCGGGGGTGCCGTCGCCCAGGCCCAGCAGGATCTCGGCGTTCTCCGGGGTGGCGTTGGCGCGCTGCTTGGCGTAGCGGACCAGGGCGCGGCCGGAGGCGTACTGCTCCCAGCAGCCCTGCGAGCCGCAGCCGCACAGCAGGCCGTCCGGGACCATCCGGATGTGGCCGAACTCGGCGGCCACGCCGAAGTGACCCCGGCGCAGCTTGTTGCCGATGATGATGCCGCCGCCGAGGCCGGTGCCGAGCGTGATGCAGATGACGTTGCGGTGGCCCTTGCCCGCGCCGAACTTGTACTCGCCCCAGGCGGCCGCGTTGGCGTCGTTCTCGACGACGACCGGGAGACCCACGCGGGCCTCGACCTTCTCCTTGAGCGGCTCCTGGCGCCAGTCGATGTTGGGCGCGAAGTACACGGTCGAGCGCTGCCGGTTCACATAGCCGGCCGCACCGATGCCCACGCCGACGATGTCGTGTCCGGCACGCGCGCCCTCCACGGCCGAGGCGATGGCGTCCACGATGGCCTCGGGCGTGCTGGGGGTCGGCACCTTGAAGGTCGAGAGGATGTTGCCTTCCTCGTCGACCACGCCGGCCGCGATCTTGGTGCCGCCGATGTCGACGCCGATGGTGAGTCCCATGAATCCCTCAGTTCCGGTCGAGCCCCGCTAGGGCCAACGGTACCCGAGGCCCCACCGGGGCAGACCGTCAGTCCAGGTCGATGCGCTCGCCCGGTCCGGTGCCCTCACCTGGGTCGCGGCGGCCGGCGGCGGGGTCCGTGCCGTCCGGGGGCGGGGTGGGGGCGCTCGTGGTCCAGCGGTGCTCCTGGGCCTGGACGGCCGAGCGGTAGGCGGCGAGCAGCTCGCTCCCGGCGGCGGCGAGGTGGTCGAAGACCTGGGGGTTGCGCTCGACGACCGGTTCGACGGCGGCCTTGGCCTGCTGGACCATCTGGCGCACCGCCTGTTGCGCGGCGGGTCCGGCGACGGCGCCGAGCAGCGGGGACTGCAGGCCGGTGAGCTTGTCGGCCACGGTGTCCATGAGCCGGCGCAGCTCCTCGGCGGCGGTGCCGGGAGGCGGGGCGCCGGTGCCGCGGCGGCGGGCCTTCTCGGCGGCCAGGTCCTCGGCGGTGGCGGTGGCCCAGGCGTCTGCGTCGCTCACGCGCGGCTGCTGGGGAGCTTCGGGCTCCTCGGAGGGCTGGGGTGCGGGGCGCTCTTCGCTCATGGCGGGCTCCTGACTACGGTTCGCGTCTTCGACGTTACCCGAACGGTGGTGTCCGTTCACCGTCCCGGCGCGGGCCACAGGGCGGGATCGGGCGCGAACCGGACACACAGTTCGCCGTCGGTGAGCGCGGCTCCGGCGACGGTGCAGCGGCGCAGGGCGGAGGGCAGCGGCACGATCCGGTGGAAGGGCCCGGCGGTGACGACGAGTTCGTCGCCGCGCCGGATCAGGTCGAGGTCGCCCCGTACGGCGCCGGGCAGCGGGAGGCGCCAGACGAGCGTGCCGTCCTCGGCGAGGCGGTCGGTGACCGGCCACTCGACGGGAGCGGGCGCGGGGCTGACGCCGGGCGGGGCGAGGGCGGTGAGGTCCTCGGTGCCGCGCGGGTCGCGGCCGAGGTGGGGGACGGTGTGCACGTCGTACGCCTCGGACCAGTCGGCCAGGGTCTTGCGCTGCTGGGCGACGGGTCCCGCGAGCCAGGTGCCGTCGGCGGACTCGGGCAGGACCCGGTTGGCGATCAGGGACTCGGCGCGCAGTCCGCGCAGGGCGAGACCGAGGCCGGCGGTGCGTACGGCGTCGTCCCCGGCCGGGCCCGGTTCGGCGACCAGGCGGACGGTGGTGCCCCGGTCGGCGACGACCGCTTCGACGGCGGCGAGTTCGAGGTCCCAGCGGGCGGCCGTCTCGTAGAGCCAGTCGGCGGGCATGGGGACCCCGGCAAGGCGGCCGAGGACCGGGCGCAGGGCGCGGGCGGCCTGGCGCTCGGGGGGCAGGAGGCGGCGCAGGTAGCGGCGGAGTTCCTCGGGGAGGGCGAGCAGGGCGAGGGCCGCCGGCAGCGGGGGGAGGTCCACGACGAGCAGGTCGTAGCGCTCGGAGAGGGCGGCGTCGCGCAGGGCGCGCAGGAGGGACAGTTCCTCGGCGCCGGGCAGCGGGGTGACCTCCTCGGCGTCCAGCCGGGAGGCACCGAGGAGGTCGAGGACCGTTGCGGCCCGGCTCTGGAAGGCGGTGAGGTCCTCGCGGAAGCGGGCGCCGGCGTCGGGGCGCCAGACGGTGAGGTTCTCGGCGGCCTCGGTGGGCGTGGGTCCCGTCACCGTGCCCAGGGCCGCGCCGAGGGTGTCGGCCCGGTCGGCGCCGAGCACGAGCACGCGGGCGCCGGTGCGGGCGGCGGCGAGCCCGGTGGCGGCGGCGACGCTGGTGCGGCCACTGCCGCCCGGCCCGGTGATCAGGAGGGTACGCATGAGGCTGAACGGTAACGGAGCCGCACGCCGGCCGAGGCCGCCGACGGGGCCTCTACGGGAAGAGCCCGGGGTCAGGAACCCGTCTCGACGCGCTTCTTCAGACCGGCCAGCGCGCGGTCGATGATGACCTTCTCGGCCTTGCGCTTGATCATGCCGAGCATGGGGATCTTGACGTCGACCGTGAGGCGGTAGGTGACCTCGGTGGCGCCGGCGCCCGCGGGCTTGAGGAGGTAGGTGCCGTCCAGGGAGCGGAGCATCTGGGACTTCACCAGGGTCCAGGAGACCTCGTGCTCGCCGGTCCAGGTGTAGGCGAGGGTCTGGTCGTCCTTGATGGCGCCCGCGTCCATGACGAGGCGCACCTCCTCGGCGCGGCCCCGGCCGTCGGTCTCCAGGACCTCGGCCTCCTTCACCTCGCCGGTCCAGTCCGGGTAGCGGGAGAAGTCGGCGATCACCGCCATGACATCGGCCGGGGCCGCCTCGATCGTGATGCTCGAACTGGTGTGTTCCGCCATCGTCGTGGCTCCTCCAGATGCGGCCGAAGAACGTTCTCTCACGCGCGGGGTGCGCACGTGTGTGCAGCGTGAAGGCTACCGCGCCGCCCTCGGGCCGCCGTCACCCCGGTGCCGCGTGCGTGGCCGCTTCGCCACCGTGGTCACCACTCCAGCGCCCACGGCCTGCCCGTACCGGCGAAGTGCCCCACGTTCACGCACTCGGTCGCGCCGATCCGCATCCGGCGGGCGAGCGGCTGGTGGACGTGGCCGAAGAGGGAGTAGCGGGGCCTGGTGCGCTTGATGGCGGCCAGCAGGGCCCGGCTGCCGCGCTCGAAGCGACGGGCGACGGTGTCGTAGACCAGTTCGGGCACCTCGGGCGGGATGTGGGTGCACAGCACGTCCACCTCGCCGACGGCCTCGATCTTCGCCGCGTACTCCTCGTCGTCGATCTCGTAGGGGGTGCGCATCGGAGTGCGCAGGCCGCCGCCGACGAAGCCGAAGACGCGGCCGCCGATCTCCACCCGCTCGCCGTCCAGCACGGTGGTGCCGGGCCCGGCGTACTCGCGCCACAGCGGGGGCATGTCGACGTTGCCGTAGGTGGCGTAGGTCGGGGTGGGGAAGGCGGCGAACATCTCGGCGTACTGGCGGCGCACGGCCTGCTCGATGGCGGCGTCCCGGTCGGCGCCGATGCCGGCCCACAGCCGGCGGCCGAGGGCGCGTGCCTCCTCGAAGCGGCGGGCGGTGCGCAGCTCGACGATCCGGTCGGCGTTCTCCGCGCCGAACAGGTCGGGGAAGATCCCTCGCGAGTGGTCGGCGTAGTCGAGGAAGAGGACGAGGTCACCGAGGCAGATCAGCGCGTCGGCGCCCTCTCCGGCCCGTGCGAGGTCACGGGCGTTCCCGTGCACATCGCTGATCACGTGAACGCGGGTGCCGCGGGTCCGGGGACCCCGGGCGGGTGTGGAAGCCATGGCGATCAAGGGTAGAGGTGTGCGGTGTACGTGAACAGTGGCGCTTCTGGCCTGCGGTTACTCGCCCGTTGGTCAAGAGGTGGACTACTGTGCGCCAAAGCAGGTTATCCCGTGTGACGCAGCGAACATCTGGCACGGACCCCCTGTCCCAGAGGTCATACCGACGGGTAACGTCCGGGCAGTCCGGTCGTGCTCCGGAAGAACACCCCGGCAGGCGGGACCCCCCGAGCACCCGTCCGAGCCATGGACCGCACCGTCGCATCACACAGTGTCGTGGCGCCGGCGCCCTACGAGGAGCAGCAGTTTTGCGCGAGTTCAGCCTTCCGGCTTTGTACGAGGTCCCCGCCGACGGCAATCTGACGGACATCGTCCGCAGAAACGCCGCCCAGCACCCGGACGTCGCCGTCATCGCCCGCAAGGTGGGCGGCTCCTGGCAGGACGTGACGGCGCGGCAGTTCCTCGCCGAGGTCCACACCGCGGCCAAGGGCATCATCGCCGCCGGTGTGCAGCCGGGCGACCGGGTCGGCCTGATGTCCCGCACCCGCTACGAGTGGACGCTGCTGGACTTCGCCATCTGGAGCGCCGGCGCGGTCACCGTGCCGGTGTACGAGACGAGTTCGCCGGAGCAGGTCCGCTGGATTCTCTCCGACTCGGGCGCGACCGCCTGCTTCGTGGAGCTGGACGGCCACGCGGCCTCCGTGGACTCGGTGCGCGAGTCGCTGCCGGCGCTCAAGCACGTGTGGCAGATCGAGGCCGGGGGCCTGGAGGAGCTGACTCGGCTCGGCCAGGACGTGTCGGACGCGACGCTCGCGGAGCGCGGCTCCCTCGCCAAGGCGGACGACCCGGCGACCATCGTCTACACCAGCGGCACCACCGGCCGCCCCAAGGGCTGTGTGCTGACCCACCGCAGCTTCTTCGCGGAGTGCGGCAACATCGTGGAGCGCCTGCGTCCGCTGTTCCGTACCGGTGAGTGCTCGGTGCTGCTGTTCCTGCCGCTGGCGCACGTCTTCGGGCGGCTGGTGCAGGTCGCGCCGATGATGGCGCCGATCAAGCTGGGCTGTGTCCCGGACATCAAGAACCTCACCGACGAGCTGTCCGCGTTCCGGCCGACGCTGATCCTGGGCGTCCCGCGCGTCTTCGAGAAGGTCTACAACACCGCGCGGGCCAAGGCGCAGGCCGACGGCAAGGGCGCGATCTTCGACAAGGCCGCGGACGTCGCCATCGCCTACAGCAACGCGCTGGACACCCCGGCGGGCCCGTCGCTGAAGCTGAAGCTCAAGCACAAGGTCTTCGACAAGCTGGTCTACGGCAAGCTGCGGGCGGTGCTCGGCGGCCGGGGCGAGTTCGCGATCTCGGGCGGCGCCCCGCTGGGTGAGCGGCTCGGCCACTTCTTCCGGGGCATCGGGTTCACGGTGCTGGAGGGCTACGGCCTGACCGAGTCCTGCGCGGCGACGGCGTTCAACCCGTGGGACCGGCAGAAGATCGGCACGGTCGGCCAGCCGCTGCCCGGCTCGGTCGTGCGGATAGCGGACGACGGCGAGGTGCTGCTGCACGGCGAGCACCTGTTCAAGGAGTACTGGAACAACCCCGACGCGACCGCCGAGGCGCTGGCCGACGGCTGGTTCCACACCGGGGACATCGGCACCCTGGACGAGGACGGCTACCTCCGGATCACCGGCCGCAAGAAGGAGATCATCGTCACGGCGGGCGGCAAGAACGTCGCCCCGGCGGTGATCGAGGACCGTATCCGCGCGCACGCGCTGGTCGCGGAGTGCATGGTGGTGGGCGACGGGCGGCCGTTCGTGGGCGCGCTGGTCACCATCGACGAGGAGTTCCTTGGCCGTTGGGCCGCCGAGAACGGCAAGCCCGCGGACTCCACGGCGACTTCGCTGCGCGAGGACCCGGAGCTGAACGCGGCGGTACAGGCGGCCGTGGACGACGGCAACGCGGCGGTGTCGAAGGCGGAGTCGGTGCGCAAGTTCCGTATCCTGCCGATCCAGTTCACCGAGGAGTCGGGTCACCTCACGCCCTCGCTGAAGCTGAAGCGGAACGTGGTGGCGAAGGACTACGCGGCCGACATCGAGGCCATCTACGCCAAGCAGACCGCCTCCTGACGCACCATCACCGAAGAGAGCGGCGCCGGGGTCTCCCCGGCGCCGTTCCGTCAGAGCAGCACCTTCAGCCGTTCGGCCAGCAGGTCCCAGCGCCACTTCTCCTCGACCCAACCGCGGCCGCGCTCGCCCATCCGACGGCGCAGCCCCTCGTCGGCGAGCAGAGCCACGATCCGCTCGGCGGCCTCGGCCGGTTCGCCGCCCCGGACCACCCAGCCGGTCTCGCCGTCGAGCACGGCGTCCGGGGCGCCGCCGGAGTCCCCGGCGACGACGGGCAGCCCGGTCGCGGACGCCTCCAGGTAGACGATGCCGAGCCCCTCCACGTCCAGCCCGCCGCGCCGGGTGCGGCACGGCATGGCGAACACGTCCCCGGCGCCGTAGTGCGCGGGCAGCTCGGCCCAGGGCACCGCGCCGGTGAACCGTACGGAGTCCGCGACGCCCGTCTCGGCGGCCAGGCGGCGCAGGTCGGACTCGTAGGGGCCACCGCCCACGATCAGCAGCACGGCGTCCGGCTCGGCGGCGAGGATCTGGGGCATGGCCCGGATCAGGGTGTCCTGGCCCTTCCTCGGCACCAGCCGGGAGACGCACACCACGACCGGCCGGTCGGTGAGCCCGAGCCGGGCGCGCACCTCGTCCCCGCCGGAGCCGGGGTGGAAGGTCTTCTCGTCCACGCCGGGCGGCAGCTGGACCATCCGTCCGGCCGCCTCAGGGGTGAGCGCGGCCGCGATCCGGGACCGGGTGTACTCGCCGAGGTAGGTGATCGTGTCGGTGGACTCACCGATCCGGCGCAGCAGTCGGCGGGCGCCGGGCAACTGGGCCCAGCCCGCCTCGTGACCGTGGGTGGTGGCCACCAGCCGCTCGGCGCCGGCCTGGCGCAGCGCGGGTGCCATCAGCCCGAGCGGCGCCGCCGCCCCGAACCACACCGAGGTGCAGCCGTGCTCGCGCAGCAGCCCGACCGCCCGCCGGGTCGCCCCCGGGGTGGGCAGCAGCATGGTCGTACGGTCGCGTACGACGGTGAAGGGCTGCTCGGCATCGAAGGCGGCGGTCGCCTCGGCGCCCTCGCGGCCGCGCTTCCAGGTGGAGGCGTATACGACGATCCGGTCCGGGTCCAGGCGCAGCGCCATGTTGTGCAGGAACGCCTGGATGCCGCCGGGCCGGGGCGGAAAGTCGTTGGTCACGATCAGGGTCTTGTGCATCGCCGCCGACCCTACCGGGTGTCCCGCCGGGGTCCCGGCCGGGCGGAGTCTGTGGCAGGGACACGGCCGTAAAGGACATCATGAGTCTTCCGACGCGTACGGCACAGGCACGCACGACGCACAACCGACACGACCGAACGGCAGGGGATCACGTGGACACGAAGGGCGCCGGGCGGTCCCTGGCGTGGCTCGCGGCGGTGTGGGCGGCCACCCGCGCCGCCCTGCTGCTGACCGTGTTCAAGGTGATCACCGTCGCGGGCCCGGACGTCACCTCGGACGTGTCGGTGATCTACCGCGGCTGGTACGAGGTCCTGCGTCAGGGAACGTTTCCGCTGGACGACGTCACCTGGCAGTACCCGCCCGCGGCGGCGCTGGCGGTCCTCTCCCCCGGCCTGCTGCCGTTCCTGGACTACACGGACGCGTTCTTCGTCCTGGCCTGCGTCACCGACCTCGCGGTGCTCTGTCTGCTGCTGCGCTACGGGCGCGGGCCGGAGAGATCACGGCGCGGTGCCTGGCTGTGGACGGCGGCCGTCCCGCTGCTCGGGCCCACGGTGTACGCGCGCTACGACGTGATGGTGACCGCCCTGGCCGTGGCCGCGCTGCTGGTGGCCGCCCGGCATCCGCGCGTCTTCGGGGTGCTGACCGCGCTCGGGGCGATGGTGAAGGTGTGGCCGGCGCTGCTGCTGACGGGCTCCTTCCGGCGCCGCCCGTGGGCGTCGGCGGCCGTGACGGCGTCGGGGCTGGCGGCACTGTTCGCGGTGTCGATGCCGGGCGCGTTCGCCTTCCTGACCTTCCAGCGGGACCGGGGCACCGAGGTGGAGTCGCTGGGCGCGCTGGTCTTCCATGTGGCCCGGCACTTCGGCTGGGAGGGCCAGGTGCTGCTGAACTACGGCTCGATCGAATTCCTCGGCCCGTACGTCGGGGCGGTGAGCACGGCCGCGCTGGTGCTGACCGGGGCCGCGTTCGGCTGGCTGGTGCTGTGGCGGCTGCGGGTGGCCCGGACCGGGCCGGTGACGCTCGCCGAGGCGGCGTTCACGGCGGTGCTGCTGTTCACGGTGACCAGCCGGGTGATCAGCCCGCAGTACCTGGTGTGGCTGATCGGGCTGGCCGCGGTGTGCCTGACCCACCGGGCGACCCGGATGACGGCCCCCGCGCTGATGGTGGTCGTGGCGTCCCTGGTCACGTTGCTGGAGTTCCCGCTCGGCTTCATCCATGTGGTGACCAGCGACTGGTACGGCGTGACGCTGATGTTCGTGCGCAACGGCCTGCTGGTCGCCGCCTCGCTCTCGGCGGCCCGCCGCCTGTGGCGCTCCACCGTGTCCCCGGAGCCGGCCGCGCCCGCCCCGGCGATGACCGACCGGGCGGACGGGACGCCCGTCTCGCCCTGAGAGCGGCTCAGCTCAGCTGGTCCCGTGTGTAGGCGCGCCACTGGGCGGTGAACGCCCCCAGGGTGGTGTCCAGCACCTTCGCCAGCGCGCCCTCGACCGCGCCCGCCCGGGTGCGGTGGGCGCCGACGGCCCGGTAGAAGGCGCGCAGCCGGTCCTCTCCCCAGCGGTCGGCGATCATCCGGCAGGCCAGCCAGCCGGACTCGTAGGACCGCGCGAGCCCGGCCGGGTCGCCGGTGAAGCCGAAGTCCCGGTCGGCGGGGAGCGCGGCCGGGATCTGCCCGTCCGCGACGGCGCGGGTGAGTTCGGGGGCGGCCTCGGCGGGGGTGCGGCCGGTGCCGAGGTAGCCGGTCCAGTCCGCGCACCCCTCGGAGAGCCAGAGCGGGGTGGCGGCGGTGGTCGCGGAGCGGGTGGCGACATGGGCGGTCTCGTGGGTGAGCACGACCTGCTTGCCCAGGTCACCGAGGATGGCGTACGCCTCCGGGTTGACGACCACCCGGTCCGCGGGGGCCCGGTCGGCGCCCGGTGTCTCGGCGGTGGTGACGGCGGCGATGCCCCGGTACTGGGCGGCGGGCGAGCCGAGCAGCGCGGCCATGCCGTCCAGTGAGCGGGGCACCAGGACGACGACCCGCCGGGCCCAGCGCGCACCCCAGGCGCGGGAGACCGCGGGTACGGCGCGGTCGGCGAGCCGGGCGTAGCCGCGCAGTCCGGCGGTGCTCTGCCCGGTGCCCAGCACCAGGCTGTGCGCGCCGGTGACGGCGGTGACCGTGCCCTGGTCCCACAGCTGCTGTCCGGCGCCGTGCGCGGGCCCCTCGGCGGTGACGTACCAGCCGCCGTCGGCGGTGTGGCTCAGGGTGAGGGTGCGGCGGGCGGTGACGGGGGCGGTGTCCTGTCCGGCGACCCGGTAGCGCAGTTCGGCGTCCGCGCTCGTGCCGTCCCGGCGCAGCGCGGTGACCCGGTAGGCCCAGGAGGCCAGCGGGAGCGCCCGGAGCCGGGTGTAGGGCGTGCGGGTGCCGGTGGTCCCGTACGCGGCCTCGTCGTGGCCGAGCAGGGCGGCCGCCCGGCGGTCGAGCACCCGCTGCACCTCGGCCCGCGCCCCGGAGTCCGGCGCCGGCCGGCCGCATCCGGCGAACGCCGGCAGGAGCAGCAGGCAGAGTCCCGCCGCCGCTGATCGCCACGCTCTGTCCCGGCCGGCCACGCTCCGATCGTACGGGGTGCGGGGAAGGCTCAGGGGCGGGTCACCGAGGAGATCGGGAGCATGCCGACCCGGTCGTAGCGCACCGGCGCGCCGGGGTGGGGTGCGTGGATGACCTGGCCGTTGCCGACGTACATCGCCACATGGCTGGCGTCGGAGCGGTAGATCACGAGGTCGCCGGGGCGGGCCTGGGAGAGCGGGACGTGGTGTCCGGCGTTCCGCTGGGCCTGCGAGGTGCGCGGGAGCTGGACGCCCGCCCTGGCGTACGACCACTGCATCAGGCCCGAACAGTCGAAGCCGGCGGGGCCGTTGGCGCCCCACACATAGGGTCTGCCGAGCGCGGAGCGGGCGGCGGCGAGCGCGGCGGCGGCACGGGGGTCGAGGCCGGTGAGGCCGGTGAGGTCGGCGCGGCCGGAGCGGGAGGCGCGGTTGTAGTCGGCGCGGTCGGCGCCGGGCAGGGAGTCGAACAGCCGCCGGGCACGGGCGAGTTTCTCCCGCACGCTCCGCTTGTGCGCGGCGACCGCCGTGCGGCTGCGCTCCAGGTCGCCGAGCTTGGCCACCGCCTCGGCGCGCTCCTGGGCGAGGTCGCGCAGGGCACCCCGCAGCTCGCGCAGCTGCCCGGCCTGCCGGGTGTCGATCCGGTCGACGACGGACGCCTTGTCGAGGTAGTCGTCGGGGTCGGCGGAGAAGAGCAGGGCGACGGCCGGGTCGATGCCGCCGGAGCGGTATTCGGCCCCGGCGAGCGAACCAAGCTTCTCCCGCAGGGAGTTGACCCGCTGCTGGGTGCGGGCGATGTGGTCCTGGGCGTCGCGGACCTCGCGGCGGAGCTTGTCCGCGTGCTCGTCGGCCCGGTCGTAGTCCTCGGTGGCACGCTCGGCCGCCGCATAGAGCCGGTCCAGTTCGGCGCGGGCGCCGTCGCGTGGCGACGCGTGCGCGGCGGGTACGGCGCCGAGGGCGGCGGCCGCGGCCGACAGCACGCACAGGGCGGCGGCGCCCCGGTCGCATCCGGGTGTTGCGGGACGGCGATGGGACGCCACGGCGGTCCTTCCGCTGGACGACGGGTACCGTCCCCCGGCGCGCGGACGGGCCGGGGCCCTCGGTGCCGGGGAAACGCGCCAGACAGTAGCCGCACGGACACCCACCGGCCAACGACCGCCGTGGGCACACACGGTGACGCCCCGACGCCGACGCAGGTCAGCGGCGGGGCGCCAGGGGTCGCGCGTTGCCGTGATTCGCCCGTTCGGGCGGGTGTGGCGGGGCCGTCGGGGCTGGTCTCAGACCCGGACGCCGAACATGAACGGACCGCCGATGGTGCTCATGGACTCGTAGCGGACGACCGTGCCGGTGCGCGGGGCGTGCAGGACCTGGCCGCCGCCCGCGTAGAGACCGACGTGGTGGATGTCGTTGAAGAAGAAGACGAGGTCGCCGACCTGGAGGTCGCTCTGGGAGTAGATCCGGGTGCCGATGTTGGCCTGGGACTCCGAGGTGCGCGGGATGGAGACACCGGCCTGGGCGTAGGCCCAGGAGGTCAGGCCCGAGCAGTCGAAGGTGGCCGTGCCGGTGGCGCCGTAGGAGTACGGCTTGCCGATCTGGCTCTGCGCGGCGGAGAACGCGGCTCCGGCCCGGCCCGAGGCGGGGACGGCGTTGCCGAGCTGGACGCGCTCGCTGGAGGAGCGGTCGGCGCGCTGCTGCTCGGCGGCCAGTGCCTGCTTCTCCTTGGCGGTCAGGGTGTTGAGCAGGCGCTGCGCCTCGCCCAGCTTGCCCTGGACCTCCTTCTTCTTCTTGCCCAGCTCGGTGCGGGTGGAGGCGAGGTCCTTGAGCTTCTCGGTGGCCTCGGCGCGGTCCTGGGCGAGTTCGCGCTGCTTGTCCTGGATCTTCTTCAGCGCCTCGACCTGCTGACCGCTCAACTGGTCGAGCGTGGACGCCTTGTCGAGGTAGTCGTCCGGGTCGGCGGAGAGGAAGAGCTGCACCGAGGGGTCGATGCCGCCGCTGCGGTACTGGGCGGTGGCCATCGAACCGAGGCCGTCGCGCAGGTTGTTCAGGTCCTGCTGACCGCGGGCGACGTTGTCCTGGATGGTGGAGATCTCCTTCTGGAGCTTCTCCTGCTTCTCCTTGGCGCCGTTGTACTTCTCGGTGGCCTGCTCGGCCTGCTCGTAGAGCTTGTCGACCTGCGCCTTGACCTCGGTCCTTCCGGGCTTCTCGCTCGGGGCGGCGTTGGCCGCGTTCGCGCTGAGCGCGACGGCGGCGGCGGCCGCGGTGGTCAGCACGGTGACACGCGTGCGGCTCGGCTGCTTGGGTCGACGATGGGACGCCACGGAGGACGAACTCCTTCTTGTGAGTGATCACCCGCTCGGAGGTTCGAACCGACCCTAGTGACCCAGTTGTGATCAGTTCAAATCCTCACAGCAAAAAATCCAGTCCCTCGCTGCATTCTTTGCACTCAACGCACAGCATGTGACGTCAGGTTGACCGTGTGTCGCCTACAGACACCCTCAATCCGGGCATGTAACACGTCCGTTGGGCGTTCAGGACAGTCGCTTGAGAAGTACCGCAGAGGCGACGGGGCGGGCACCGGCGCGTGCGACGCCGTCCGCCACCTCGCGGTCGGTGGAGGCCACGATGACCGGACGGCCGGGCGGTTCGGCGCGCACCAGCTGACGGATCAGCTCGTCGGCCGTCACCCCCGGCTTGGAGAACAGCACCCGTACCCCGCGCGGCGGCGCGAGCAGGACCGGCGCGACCAGTTCGGCGCCGTCGAAGACACAGGTGACCTCGGCGCCGGTCTGCGCGGCGAGCGCGGAGAGCTGGCCGAGGAGCCTGAGCCGCTGCTTCTCCAGCGGCATCTGCGGATAGCCGGTCTTGGTGACGTTGTAGCCGTCGACCACCAGATGGGCCTGCGGCAGCGCCAGCAACTGGTCGAGGATCGCGGGGTCGTGCTCGGACAGGGCGCGGGCGGCGATGTCCTTGGGGCTCATCCGGCCCGGCTCGACCGCGTCCACGGTCTCGGCCGGGCGTACCGACACCGGTGGCAGCGCCAGCTCCCGGCGCAGCCCCTGGGCCGCCTCCAGCACGGTGTCGAGCAGCAGCCGTACCCGCATGTCCTCCACGCTGCGGCCCTCGCGGACCGCGCGACGGGTCGCCTCCAGGGCGGCCTCCGACTCGCCGAGGCGGGTCTTCAGCCGGCGGGACTCGCTCTCGGCGGCCGAGACCGCCACCTGGCTCTCGGCCCGCACCGACTCGGTCTCGGCGCGCTCCTTGCGCAGCGCGGCCTCACCGCGCTTGACGTCACTCAGGGCCGAGCGCAGCTTGCGGTGCAGCGCGTCGGCCTCCTTCTTGGCCGCGTCCAGTTCGGCGCGCAGCCGGGCGGTCTCGGCGCGGGCGTGCTCGCGGGCCTGCGCCAGTTCCTCGCGCAGCCGCTCCAGCTCGGCCCGGCTCTCCTCGTCCGCGCGCTCGGCGTCCGCGCGCTGGGCCTCCTCGCCGGCCGCGGCGACCAGCTTGGCCCAGCCCGGCGGGCGCAGCACATAGGCGGCGGCCGCGACGTCCAGGGGGTCGGCGGCCGGGGGCGGGGAGCCCGCTTCCAGCGCACCGCACAGCTCCGGCTGGGTCTCCTTGTAGCGCTCGCCGATCCGCTGCCGGAAGAGGCGTTCCGTCTCCAGCGCGGCCGCCATCGCGGTCCCGGCGAACTTGGCCCGCCGGGTCGGGGTGAACCGGGCGTACTGCCGCAGCTGGGCGGGCAGTTCGGCCATGGTCAGGGCGCCGAAGGCGTCCGAGACGATTCTCACGACCCGGCGGCGCACGCCGTCGGGCAGCGGGCGGTCAAGCACCTCGGCGGTGCCGTCCTCCGGCCCCCCGCCCGCGGTCTCCACCATCCGTCACACCCCAATGCCCGACATGCCCGACCCACCTGTTCCCGTACCGCGCGGACCGCTCCGCCCTCAGGAGGCGGCGCCCGGCCTGTCCACGAGTTCCACCTGGTCCACCGCGTTGCACCAGCGACAGCGGACCGACTCGATGGTCTCACTGACCACCTCGCGTTCCTCGACGGTCGGCTCCCCGGCCAGGTCGAGGTGGACGTACTCGACGGCCTTGGAGGAGCGGGTCACGTCGAACCGGGTGAGGTTGCCGCAGAGGGTGCAGCGCCAGCGTGTCGTGGCGGTCGGCGGAGGAACCGTCATCGCGCAGCTCGCTTCCTACTCGTCGCTTCTCGGGGCATCGCCCGGACCCTGCCTTCGCGGGCCGTTCCGGGCGGTCGCGCGCCGGGTCCCGGCACGTGTGGCCGTAACCCTACGGCCTGCCGGGTGTTCGCCGCCCGCCCGTCCGAAGCGGCGAGGCGGTCTGTACCAGTGCGTCCGGTTACGTCATGCTCTGTATTCATGATCAGAGAGTGGAGCACGACCGCCGCCCGGACCGTCAGGGCGGTCCGGGGCACCCCGGCGCCGCTGACGTACGGCCTCATCGCCCTGTGCTGCCTGATCTTCCTGCTGGGCCCGGCCTCCGGTTTCACCCGCGCGTACGGCACCGGGGAGACGCTGCTCGCGGCGCAGCGGGCGTACTTCCGGCACTGGGGGGTGATCCCGGCCAGCCTCTTCGCGGAGCCGGTGCGCGAGGCGCTCACGCCGGTGACCGCGCTGTTCGTGCACGGCAGCTGGGTGCATCTGCTCGGCAACATGCTCTTCCTCTTCGTCTTCGGCGTGCTCACCGAGGAACGGATGGGCCGCGTCGAGTTCACCCTGTTCTACGTCGGCTGCGGCTACCTCGCCCTGCTCGGGTACGCGCTCGCCAACGCGGGCTCCGAGCAGTCCCTGGTCGGTGCCTCGGGCGCCATCTCGGCGGTCCTCGGCGCGTTCCTCCACCTCTTTCCGCGGGCCCGTGTCACCAGTCTCCTCCCGTTCCTGTTCTTCCTCCCGTTGCGCTTCCCGGCCTGGGTGGTGCTGCCCTTCTGGGCCGCCCTCCAGTGGTACGCGGCGGGCCGCGCCCCCGAGGGTCCCGGCGTCGCCTACCTCGCCCATGTGATCGGCTTCTGCCTGGGCTTCGGCTACGCGTGGCTGCGGTACGGGAGGACCACGGGGAAGCGGCGCGCGAAGGACGGCCCGGGCGAGGCTAGAGTTGGGCCCGCCCCGGCTACGGCGTCCAAGGGAGAGAACCAGCCGTGATCACCGCGATCGTCCTGATCAAGACCAGCGTGGACCGGATTCCGGAGATCGCCGAGCAGATCGCCGCGCTGGAGAGCGTCAGCGAGGTCTTCTCCGTCACCGGTACCTACGACCTGATCGCCATGGTCCGCGTGGCCCGCCACGAGGATCTCGCCGAGGTCATCCCCGGCCGCATCAGCAAGATCCAGGGCGTGGAGGGCACCGACACCCACGTCGCCTTCCGCACCTACTCCCAGCACGACCTGGAAGCGGCCTTCGCGATCGGCCTGGACAACTAGCGCGCTTCAGCTCTCCGGGACGCAGCGGCCGTTCTCGGTGCGGTAGGTCCACTTCGCGCCCTGGGTGACCAGTTCGCGTACCGCCGTCACGAAGCGGGTCACGTCCTCCTCCGGGGTGCCCGCGCCGAAGCTGACGCGGAGGGCGTTCAGGGTCTCGGTGCCGCAGCCGGTCTGCTCGGCGGGGGCGGTGCCCAGGAGCGCGTGCACCAGGGGGTGGGCGCAGAAGAGGCCGTCGCGGACGCCGATGCCGTACTCGGCGGAGAGCGCGGCGGCGAGGTGGGAGCTGTTCCAGCCGTCGACGACGAAGGACAGCACGCCGACGCGCGGGGCGTCGTCGCCGAAGAGGGAGAGCACCCGCACCTCCGGCACCTCGGCGAGGCCCGCGCGGAGCAGGCCGAGCAGATGCCGCTCACGGGCGGCCAGGGCGTCGGGGCCGGCCTCGGTGAGCGCACGGCAGGCCGAGGCGACGGCGTAGGCGCCGATGACATTGGGCGAACCCGCCTCGTGCCGGGCGGCGCCCTCGTGCCACTCCACCTCCACCCCGCCGTCCGGGCGCCGGGCCACCGTGCGGCTGGCGCCGCCGCCCGCGAGGTACGGCTCGGCCGCGGAGAGCCAGTCGGCCCGCCCGGCCAGCACCCCGGAGCCGAAGGGCGCGTACAGCTTGTGCCCGGAGAACGCGATCCAGTCGACGTCCAGTTCCCGCACGCTCACCGGCTGGTGCGGCACCAGCTGGGCGGCGTCCAGGACGATCCGCGCGCCGGACGCGTGCGCGGCCGCCGCCAGCTCGCGCACCGGCCACAGCTCGCCGGTGACATTGGAGGCGCCGGTGACGCAGACCAGCGCGGGGCGCGCGGTGTCACGGGCGGCGAGGGCCCGCTCCAGCGTGCGCACGGCCTCGGCGGGACCGCGCGGGGCGTCGAGGTAGGTCACGTCGGCCTCGCGCCAGGGCAGCAGCGCGGCATGGTGCTCGGTCTCGAAGACGTACACCTCGCACCCGGCGGGCAGCGCGCGGGCCAGCAGGTTCAGCGAGTCCGTGGTGGACCGGGTGAAGACCACCTGGTCGTCGTCCCGGCAGTCGAGGAACTCCGCGACCGTGCGGCGGGCGTTCTCGAACAGCTCGGTGGAGAGCTGCGAGAGGTGGCCGGCACCCCGGTGCACGCTGCCGTAATAGGGGGCGTAGGCGGCGATGTCGTCCCAGACCCGCTGGAGCGCGGGGGCGCTGGCGGCGTAGTCGAGCGCGGCGTAGCCCACCTCGCCCCCGGTGACGAGCGGCACGGTGACGTCCCGGCCGAGCACCGGCAGCGGAGCGGGCAGGGCCTCGGTGGCGGCGGGGGCGGGGGCGAAGGCGGTGGAGACGGACATGGCTGAACTCCCGTGAGGCAGGCCGGAGTCACCGCGCGCACAGGGCATGCGGGCGCGGCGCCGGAAGACGCGGAAACAGAGAGAAAGGGGGTGTGCGGAGGCGGGGCTCAGCGGCCCCGGCGCATTCGCTTGCTCACGGAAGAAGGCTCCCTCGTACGACCAGGACCCCTGGTTCTTCGAGGGGTCCGCGCTTGCCGTGGACCTTCTGGACCACGGCCTGGTCCTCACCCGGAGCACCCCGCCACGGACGGAGGGTTGCCGGACAGCCGGCCGG
Organism: Streptomyces sp. NPDC085596; assembly: GCF_044541565.1. Classification (NCBI taxonomy): domain Bacteria; kingdom Bacillati; phylum Actinomycetota; class Actinomycetes; order Kitasatosporales; family Streptomycetaceae; genus Streptomyces; species Streptomyces sp. NPDC085596. Next base: position 387,584 of record NZ_JBITTC010000001.1, read on the forward strand.
GGCCGCATGGCTGTCGCTCATGACCTGACACGCAAGTTATCCGGACGGATCACCCGGCGCAACCGGCGTCCGGATGCCGGAACGCCGGTGCGGCGGAGAGCAACCGCTCCCCGCCGCACCGGAAAAGCACAACCGCTACCGGTTGCTGGCCGCCACCCAGCGCTCCAGTGTGCGCGCCGCGGCGCCGGAGTCGATGGACTCGGCGGCCCTCGCCATGCCCGCCCGCAGCTGCTCGGCCAGCGGCTCCCCGGTCGGGTCCAGCGCGACCAGCGCGGCCGCCGAGTTCAGCAGCACCGCGTCCCGCACCGGCCCCCGCTCGCCCTCCAGCACCTGCCGGGCCACCATCGCGTTGTACGCCGGGTCGCCGCCGCGCAGCGCCTCCACCGGCACCAGCTCGATGCCGACGTCACGGGGGTCGAAGACCTCCTCGGTGACCTTGCCGTCGCGCACGATCCACACCCGCGAGGGCGAGGTGGTGGTCAGCTCGTCGAGGCCGTCCTCGCCCCGGAAGACCAGGGAGGAGTTGCCGCGCTCGGCGAAGACGCCCGCCACGATCGGCGCCATGGCGAGGTTCGCCACGCCCACCGCCTGGGAGCGCACCCGCGCCGGGTTGGTCAGCGGACCGATGACATTGAAGACCGTACGGATGCCCAGCTGGCCGCGGGCGGCGCCGACATGACGCAGCGCCGGGTGGAACTTGACCGCGAAGCAGAAGGTGATCCCCGCCTCCTCCGCGACCTCGGCCACCCGCTTCGGCGTCAGCTCCAGGTTGACGCCGAGCCGCTCCAGCACGTCCGAGGAACCGGAGGCCGAGGACGCGGCCCGGTTGCCGTGCTTGATGACCTTCGCACCGGTGCCGGCGACCACGATGGAGGACATCGTGGAGATGTTCACCGTCTTGGCGCCGTCCCCGCCGGTGCCGACGATGTCCACGGTCCGGCCGGGCACCTCGATCACATTGGCGTGCTCGTACATCGCCCGGACGATCCCGGTGATCTCCTCGACCGTCTCGCCCTTGGCCCGCAGCGCCACGAGGAAGCCCGCGATCTGGGCGTCCGTCGCCTCGCCGCGCATGATCCGGTCCATCGCCCAGGCGGTGGCGTCCGCGCTCTGGTCCTGGCCCTCCAGCAGGGCGTTCAGTACCTCGGGCCAGGAACGGCCCGCCGCGATGTCGCCTCCAGCGGGGGTCACAGCTCTCATCAGCCGCTCCTGGGTGTGTGAGAAAGACAGATCCTGCGGGCACGCGGGGTGCCCGGTCCCACCTTATCCAGCCTGAACAGGGCGAAGGGCCCCGCCGGTGTTCCGGACGGGGCCCTTCGGCCGTGGCGTGGCGACGCGGGGATCAGTGGTGGCCGTGGCCGCTCGTGATCTCCTTGTACTCGTCGACGGTCGGCTTCGGGATCTGGTTGTCCTCGCCGTAGTAGGCGTTGGACAGCTTGACCCGCAGCCGCTCGGTGGGCTTCACCTTCCGCTCGACCCCGTTCTCGTCGACCGTGGGGCCGATCTCGGCGGGCTCGTACTGGTGGTGCGCCGTCAGGGTGTGCAACTGCTCCTGGCTGAGCGGCTCGTGCACCTCGATGAACTCACCGTGCGGCAGGCGCTTGATGATGCCGGTCTCGCGGCCGTGCAGCACCTTGTCCTTGTCCCGGCGCTGGAGGCCGAGGCAGATCCGCTTGGTGACGATGAACGCGATCACCGGTCCGGCGAAGAAGAAGATCCGGACGAACCAGGTGACCTGGTTGATCGACAGGTGGAAGTGGGTGGCCCACAGGTCGTTGCCACCGCCGACCAGACCGATCATGTACACCGTGACCCAGGCGACGCCGAACGCGGTACGCGTCGGGGCGTTGCGCGGGCGGTCCAGGATGTGGTGCTCGCTCTTGTCGCCGGTGACCCAGGACTCGATGAACGGGTAGACCGCGATGGCCATCAGCACCACGCCGAACAGCACCAGCGGGATGAACACGCCCAGGACCAGCGTGTGGCCCCAGAAGTTGATCTCCCAGCCCGGCATGTAGCGGACCAGACCCTCGGCGAAGCCCATGTACCAGTCGGGCTGGGCGCCGGTGGAGACCTGGTCGGGCCGGTACGGGCCCATCGCCCAGATGGGGTTGATCTGGGCGACCGCGGCGATGGCCGCGATGACACCGAAGACCAGGAAGAAGAAGCCTCCGGCCTTGGCCATGTACACCGGCAGCAGCGGCATGCCGACGACGTTGGTCTCCTTCTTCCCCGGACCCGCGAACTGCGTGTGCTTGTGGTAGAAGACCAGGATCAGGTGCGCCACCATCAGACCGAGCATGATGCCCGGCAGCAGCAGGATGTGGATCGAGTAGAACCGGGCCACGAAGTCGTGGCCGGGGAACTCGCCGCCGAAGAGGAAGAACGAGATGTACGTGCCGACGATCGGCATGGACAGGATCGCGCCCTCGGTGAAGCGCACACCGGTGCCGGAGAGCAGGTCGTCCGGGAGCGAGTAACCGGTGAAACCGGTGAACATGCCGAGGACGAACAGCAGGAAGCCGAACAGCCAGTTGACCTCACGCGGCTTGCGGAACGCACCCGTGAAGAACACGCGCATCATGTGCACGAACATGCCGGCCAGGAAGATCAGCGCGGCCCAGTGGTGGATCTGCCGGATGAGCAGACCACCGCGCACATCGAAGGAGATGTGCAGGGTCGAGCTGAACGCCTCCGACATCAGCTGTCCCTGGAGCGGGACGTAACTGCCGTGGTACTCCACCTCGTTCATCGACGGGTGGAAGAACAGCGTCAGATACACACCGGTCAGGATGATGATGAGGAAGCTGTACATGCAGACTTCGCCCAGCATGAACGACCAGTGGTCGGGGAAGATCTTCCGCATGTTGGCCTTGGCCAGGGAGTAGATCCCCAGCCGGCCGTCGGCCCAGTCGGCTACGCGCTCGCCGGCCGGGGCCTTCCCGCGCGAGCGGGACGCGTCGTTGGTCGCAGTACTCATCCGCGCTCCCAGAATGCAGGACCGACGGGCTCCGCGAAGTCGCCGAGCGCTTCGAGGTAACCCTCGTCGTTCACGGCGATGCGAAGCTGCGGCAGGGCGTGACCGGCAGGGCCGAAGATCACTCGGGCGCCGTCGGAGAGGTCGAAGGTGGACTGGTGGCACGGGCACAGCACGTGGTGCGTCTGCTGCTCGTACAGGGAGATCGGGCAGCCCACGTGGGTGCAGATCTTCGAGAACGCGACGATGCCCTCGTGGGACCAGGCCAGTTCCTGCTTGTCCTTGATGTCGTTCGGCTGGAGCCGGATGATCATCAGGGCGGCCTTGGCGATCTGGTCCTGGAAGTCCTCGTCCGTCTCCTCCAGGCCCTCGGGCTTGGCGAAGGTCAGCGAGCCGACGGCCACGTCCTCGGGACGCAGCGGCTCGTTGGTGTTGACGTTGACGAGGAGCTTGCCCTTCGCCCACAGCGTGTGGCGGAGCGAGTTGTGGGGCAGCGGGCCGAGGTCGCGCAGCAGCATGACACCGGAGAGCGGCACCATCGCGAGCGCGCCGAACATGGTGTTGCGGATCAGCTTGCGACGGCCGATCCCCGACTCCTCGGCTCCCTGACGGAAGTCGTCGAAGACCTGCGCACGGACCGTCGGCTCAGCCGCGATCGGGTGACGCTCGGCGGTCATCTCCACGTCGGACATCAGGGTGCGCGCCCAGTGGACGGCACCCGCGCCGATGCAGAACAGCGCCGTACCGAGGGTCAGGCCCAGCGCGAAGTTGAGCGCGCTGACGTGACCGATCGGGAAGACGAAGATCGACTTGTCGTGCGGGATGGTCACGTACGACGCGATGAAGCCGAGGGTGGCCAGCATCGACACCGTGAACAGCAGGGCGACCGACCGCTCGGACCGCCTGGCGGCCCGCTCGTCGATGTCCTGGGCACGGTGCTCGTGCGGCGGGAGCCCCGGATCGGCGAACGGGGTCTCCTCGTCCGCGACGCTCACCGAGCCGTGCGGGTGGTCCTGCGCGGCGGGCAGGTTCTCTTCTGGAATGTCTTGGCTACTCATGACTTCTTGGCCTTTGCGGTCCGAGCGGCGACCCAGACGGCGACCGCGATCAGCGCGCCGAGGCCGAAGATCCAGGCGAACAGGCCCTCACTGACCGGGCCGAGGCCGCCCAGCTCCAGGCCGCCGGGGTTCTCGGTCTCACTGCTGTTGACCGCGTTCAGGTACGCGATGATGTCCTTCTTGTTCTTCTCCGTCATGGTGGTGTCGGGGAAGGACGGCATGTTCTGCGGGCCCGTCTGCATGGCCTCGTAGATGTGCTTGGGGTCGACGCCCTCGAGGCTCGGGGCGTACTTGCCCTTGGTGAGGGCACCACCCTTGCCGGTGAAGTTGTGGCACTGCGCGCAGTTGGTGCGGAACAGCTCGCCACCCATGGCGATGTCCGCACCGTCCTTGGAGTACTGCTCCTTCGTCGGCACGCTCGGCCCGGCGCCCAGCGACGCGACGTACGCGGCGAGCTGGTCGATCTCGGCCTGGCTGTAGATGGGCTTCTTGCTCGGGATCTGGGCCATCTGCGAGCTGGAGGCGGGCATCCGGCCGGTGCCGACCTGGAAGTCGACCGCGGCGGCGCCGACCCCGACCAGGCTCGGGCCGTCGGAGGAGCCCTGGCCACCGGTGCCGTGGCAGCTGGCGCAGCCGACCTCGTAGAGCTTCTTGCCCTCCTTGATGGTCAGGGACTGGGAGGTTTCATCGGCCTGCGCCTTGCCCGCGGGCGCGAACGCGGCGTACAGCCCCCCAGTGGCCGCCAGCGCGAGAAGTAGGACGACGACCGCCGCCAGCGGATGGCGTCGTCGTGCGGAGAGCTTTTTCACGGATTACCCCGGTGTCAGGATCTTCTGCGTCGGTGCTTCTGGATGTGCGGGACGTTCCCCGCTACTTGATCAGGTAGATCGTGGCGAAGAGGCCGATCCAGACCACATCGACGAAGTGCCAGTAGTAGGACACGACGATGGCGGCGGTCGCCTGCTCGTGAGTGAACCTCTTCGCCGCGTAGGTGCGGCCGAGGACCAGCAGGAAGGCGATGAGGCCGCCCGTCACGTGCAGGCCGTGGAAGCCGGTGGTCAGGTAGAACACGGAGCCATAGACGTCGGAGGACAGCGAGATGCCGTCCTTCTTCACCAGTTCCGTGTACTCGAAGATCTGTCCGCCGATGAAGATCGCACCCATGATGAAGGTGACGATGAACCATCCGCGGAGCTTCTTCACGTCCCCGCGCTCGGCGGCGAACACGCCGAGCTGGCAGGTCAGGGAGGAGAGCACCAGGATCGTGGTGTTCGTTGCAGAGAAGGGCACGTTGAGCGCGTGCGCCATCTCCTTCCAGTGATCCAGTCCGGTCACCGATCGAGCGGTGAAGTACATCGCGAAGAGGGCCGCGAAGAACATCAGCTCGGAACTCAGCCAAATGATGGTTCCGACGCTGGTGAGGTTCGGCCGGTTGACCGAGGGGTGCGCGTGCCCGGTGTCTACTGTCGTTGCTGTCGCCACGACCGACATTATGTCGGTCGCTTATCTCGCCCTCACTCCGGGGGTGCCGTTCGGAGTGTCTTCGCCTGTCGTACCGGTGTTGACGTGCTGCCCAGGGGAGTAACATCCGCCCCGGAAAGGCCCGTCCGTAAGACGCCGACGTCTCGGAGGAAGCATGCAGCCGACCGCCACTGTGCTGGTGTACAGCGACGACTCCAACACCCGCGAACAGGTACGGCTCGCCGCCGGGCGCCGGCCTGCTCCGGACGTACCGCTGGTGGAGTTCGTGGAGTGCGCCACGCCCGAGGCCGTGGTGCGCGAGGTGGACCGGGGCGGGATCGACGTCTGTGTGCTGGACGGCGAGGCGGTGCCCCTGGGCGGCATGGGGGTGTGCCGCCAGCTCAAGGACGAAGTCTTCGACTGCCCGCCGGTGTTGCTGCTGATGGGCCGCCCCCAGGACGCCTGGCTGGCGACCTGGAGCAGGGCCGACGCGGCGGTGACGCTGCCGGTCGACCCGATGGAGTTCGCGGAGTCCCTCGCCGCCCTGCTCCGCCGCAAGCGCCTCCAGAGCGCCTAGAGCGGCCCGCTGCGGGGATGCGGGGCCGGGTCCGGCTCCCGCATCCCGGCGCGTCACGCGGCGGCGGGGCGCAGGCGTACGGAGTCCCTGGGCGCCGAGCCGTTCTGGGCGGCGCCGGTCAGGGCGCTTCCCGCGCCCCACTTCGTCCAGTCCAGGTTCCAGTCACCGAAGCCGTTGCCGAAGTCCTCCATCGCGTGGCCGCCCGAGTTGACGACCTTGACGATGTCGCCGGTCCGGACGTGGTCGAAGAACCACTCCGCGTTCCCGGTGCTCATGCCGGTGCAGCCGTGGCTCACGTTGGCGTATCCCTGTGAGCCGACCGACCAGGGCGCGGCGTGCACGTACTCACCCGACCAGGTGACGCGGGTGGCGTAGTAGACCGGCAGATCGTAGGAGTCGGAGCTGCCCTCGGCGATGCCGACGGTGGTACCGCGCATCCGTACGAAGTACTGCTTCTCCAGGACCACCTTGACGCCGTTGCGGGTCTCGAAGCCGGGCTTGCCGGTGGTCACCGGGATGGTGTTGATCGCCTCACCGTTCTTGTAGAACGTCAGCTGGTGCGTGGCGGCGTCCGTGATGGCCTCCACCTTGTCCCCGGTGGTGATCTTCAGGTCCTTGCTCTTGCCGCCCCAGAGCCGGTCACTGATCTTGATGCCGTCCAGGTTGCTGTGCACCTGGACGGTGGCATGGGCCGGCCAGTACTCCTTGGGCCGGTAGTGGAGCTCCTTGTCGCTGACCCAGTACCAGGCGCCCTGCACGGCCGGGACGGAGTCCACGCGCAGGCCGCTCTCCACCACGGCCCGCTGGGCCTTGTCCTTGACCGGCTGGTCGAGGGTGGCGGTGACGGGCTGTCCTACGCCGTACTCCCCCGCCTCGGGCCCGAAGGCGACGCCCAGGCTCTTCTTGCTCGTCGGTTTGATGGTGTCGAAGCTGAGGATCTTGCGGCCGGGTGCGCCGTCGTCGTCCTCGGTGCTCACGCGGACCGTGTAATGGGCGTTGGCGGCCAGCGGAGAGGTGCTGTGCCAGCGCCCGCCGTCGGCGGCGAGTTCGCCCGCCACATAGCGCCCTGTGGAGTCCATGGCGGTGACGTCGGTGATCCGGCCCTCACCGCTCTTGAGCGTGACTTCCAGGGGCTTGTCCGGGTCGGCCCGCTTCGCCTTGTCGGTGGGCGCGTTGAAGACGATCTGGTCCGCCGCGTCGTACGGCTTGGCCGACAGGGCGTTGCCGTCCGAGCCGCAGCCGGTGACGCCCGCGCCGAGGGCGGCCACCAGCAAGGTGCAGCTGACGACAGTGCGGGTCCGCGCAGTCTGGTTCATATGATCACGCTATGAGATGAAGACATCACTGGCGCGGCGCGTAACCCGTATGAGGGACGGACACCGCGGCAAAGGGAGGAGCCCGGACCCTCCTGATGGAGTGTCCGGGCTCCCGCCGCTTACCGCGCTGTGTTACTGGGTGCGGTTCTCACCGCGGTAGTACTCGAACACCCAGCCGAAGAGGCCGATCACGATGAGGGGTGCCGAGAAGTACAGCAGCCACCAGCCGACCGCGATACCGAGGAAGGCCAGCGCGCCACCGACGGCGAGGGACAGCGGCTGCCAGCTGTGCGGGCTGAAGAAGCCCAGCTCGCCCGCGCCGTCCGCGACGTCGGCCTCCCTGTCGTCCTGCGCGCCCGCGTCGACCCGCCGGGCGGTGAAGCCCAGGTAGAAGCCGATCATGATGCACAGGCCGAAGGCCAGGAAGAGCGCCGTGGTGCCGGCCGGCTCCTTCGACCACACGCCGTACACGACGGCCATGGTCAGGACGAAGAAGCTCAGCCAGATGAACATCCGGCCCTGGATCTTCACTTGCCGGCCTCCTTGCTGCCCGCGATGGAGGCGCCGTGACCGGCGTGCTCAAGCTGCTCGAGGGCGGCGATCTCGGGGTGGTGCAGGTCGAACGCCGGGGATTCGCTGCGAATCCGCGGCAGGGTGACGAAGTTGTGCCGCGGCGGCGGGCAGGAGGTCGCCCACTCCAGCGAGCGGCCGTAGCCCCACGGGTCGTCGACGTTGACCGGCTTGCCGTACTTGGCCGTCTTCCACACGTTGTAGAGGAACGGCAGGATCGACAGGCCGAGCAGGAACGAGGCGATCGTCGAGACCGTGTTCAGCGCGGTGAAGCCGTCGGCCGCCAGGTAGTCGGCGTACCGGCGCGGCATGCCCTCGGCGCCCAGCCAGTGCTGGACCAGGAAGGTGCCGTGGAAGCCGATGAACAGCGTCCAGAAGGTGATCTTGCCGAGGCGCTCGTCCAGCATCTTGCCGGTGAACTTCGGCCACCAGAAGTGGAAGCCGGCGAACATCGCGAAGACGACCGTACCGAAGACCACGTAGTGGAAGTGCGCCACCACGAAGTACGAGTCCGAGACGTGGAAGTCCATCGGCGGCGAGGCCAGGATGACACCGGTCAGACCACCGAAGACGAAGGTGATCAGGAAGCCGGTCGTCCAGAGCATCGGTGTCTCGAAGGACAGTGAGCCCTTCCACATCGTGCCGATCCAGTTGAAGAACTTCACACCGGTCGGGACCGCGATGAGGAACGTCATGAAGGAGAAGAACGGCAGCAGCACACCGCCGGTGACGTACATGTGGTGCGCCCACACCGTCACCGAGAGACCGGCGATCGCGATCGTGGCCGCGATGAGGCCCATGTAGCCGAACATCGGCTTGCGCGAGAACACCGGGATGATCTCGGAAATGATGCCGAAGAACGGTAGCGCGATGATGTACACCTCTGGATGGCCGAAGAACCAGAAGAGGTGTTGCCATAGCAGGGCCCCGCCATTGGCGGCGTCGAAGACATGGGCACCGAACTTGCGGTCCGCCTCCAGGGCGAACAGCGCGGCGGCCAGCACGGGGAAGGCCAGCAGGACCAGCACACCGGTCAGCAGCACGTTCCACACGAAGATCGGCATGCGGAACATCGTCATGCCGGGAGCGCGCATGCAGATGATCGTGGTGATGAAGTTGACCGAGCCGAGGATGGTGCCGAAGCCGGAGAAGGCCAGACCCATGATCCACATGTCGGCGCCGATGCCCGGCGAGCGGACCGCGTCCGACAGCGGGGAGTAGGCGAACCAGCCGAAGTCGGCCGCACCCTGCGGGGTGAGGAAGCCGCCCACGGCGATGGTCGAGCCGAACAGGTAGAGCCAGTAGGCGAACATGTTCAGCCGCGGGAACGCCACATCCGGCGCGCCGATCTGGAGCGGCATGATCCAGTTCGCGAAGCCCGCGAACAGCGGGGTGGCGAACATCAGCAGCATCACGGTGCCGTGCATCGTGAACGCCTGGTTGAACTGCTCGTTGGAAACGATCTGCATGCCCGGGCGCGCCAGCTCGGCGCGCATGAGCAGCGCCATCACGCCACCGATGAGGAAGAACGCGAACGACGTCACCAGGTAGAGCGTGCCGATCGTCTTGTGGTCGGTGGTCGTCAGCCACTTCACCACGACGTTGCCGGGCTGCTTGCGCCTGATCAACAGCTCGTTCTCGTTCGAGTCCTCGGCTGCGCCGGCACCCTGGGGTTCATTGAGGATGCTCACAGGTTGTTCGTCTCCCGGTTCTTCTCGTGGCTCGTCTGCGCGATGCCGGCGGGAATGTAACCGGTCTGCCCCTTCTTGGCGAGGTCCTTGAGATGCTGCTCGTAACGCTCGGGGGAGACGACCTTCACGTTGAACAGCATCCGGGAGTGGTCGACGCCGCAGAGCTCCGCGCACTTGCCCATGAAGGTGCCCTCCTTGTTGGGAGTCACCTGGAAGGCGTTGGTGTGGCCCGGAATCACGTCCTGCTTCATGAGGAACGGCACCACCCAGAAGGAGTGGATGACGTCACGCGAGGTCAGGATGAAGCGGACCGTCTTGCCCTTGGGGAGCCAGAGGGTCGGACCGGGGTTGCCGGTCTGCGGGTTCCGCGTACCCGGAGTACCGACGTCGTAGACACCGCCGGCGTCGGCCGGGAACTGGTCCACGAACCGCGTCGGGATGGCGGCCAGGTTCGGGTCCTTCTTGGCATTGCCCGGGGAACCCGGCACGTTCTCGACGTAGTTGAAGCCCCAGCTCCACTGGAAGCCGACCACGTTGACCGTGACGTCCGGCTTCTTCTCAAGGCTGAGGAGCTTCGATTCGTCCCGCGCGGTGAAGTAGAAGAGCACCGAGACGATGATGATCGGAACCACCGTGTACAGCGCCTCGATGGGCATGTTGTACCGCGTCTGCGGCGGAACCTCGACCTTGGTGCGGCTGCGCCGGTGGAACATGGCGCTCCACAGGATCAGGCCCCACACCAGCACGCCGGTAGCGAGCGCGGCGGCCCACGAGCCCTGCCACAGGGAGAGGATGCGGGGAGCCTCTTCCGTGGTCGGGGTGGGCATGCCAAGGCGGGGGAAGTCCTTGTATGTGCAACCGGTTGCGGTCGCAAGAACCAGGCCCGCGGTCAGTGCCTGCAGCAGCTTCCGCCGCATCGGGCGCCGCGGCTTGGGGGTACCGCCCACGCCTTTCGGGCGAAGGGGGAGGTCGGAGCCGTTGGGACTCACGTAGCGCCTTCCCGAGAGTCTCGCCCGCGCTGTCGGCTGCGGCCTTCTCGCTGGTCGGTCGCCGCCCTGCGTCGGGCAGGGGTTTGGATGTTTATGCGGACCAAACCCTAGCCGACGGTCTCCGACGGTTCGCGGGGAGGGGGGCATACGCGTCGTCGGGTCCTTCTGGGGGGTGTTGGAGCGGAGCCAATCGCCGTTGTTGTTCCGGTTTGAGGGTTTGTGCGGCTGCGTGGGGGCTGGTCGCGCCCCGCGGCGGAGCCGCAAATGGACACAGCCCCGCGCCCCCAGGCCGGCAAGACCAAACGGCGTTCTAACGTTGCTGTGTGGCCTACTTCGATGTTGCTTCCGGTGCTTCGCTTCATCCTGTCGCTCGTCAGGCGTTGTTGGCGTCGCTGGACGAGGGGTGGGCTGATCCTGGGCGGCTGTACCGGGAGGGGCGGCGGGCCCGGATGCTGATGGACGCGGCTCGGGAGGCGGCGGCCGAGGTGGTGGGGTGCCGGGCCGACGAGGTGGTGTTCACCTCGTCCGGGACGCGGGCCGTACAAGGGGGTGTCGCGGGGGCGCTGGCCGGGCGGCGGCGCGTGGGACGTCACCTGATCGTGTCAGCGGTCGAACATTCCTCTGTCCTCCATTCGGCGGACGCGTTCGAGGCCGAGGGCGGTTCCGTCACCCGAGTGGGCGTCAGCCGCCTTGGCGCGGTCGACCCGTCGGCGTACGCGGAGGCGCTGCGGGTGGACACCGCGCTGGCGTGTCTTCAGTCGGCCAACCACGAGGTGGGCACCGTGCAACCGGTGGCCGAGGTGGCCGCGGCGTGCCGGGCGGCCGGGGTGCCGCTGCTGGTGGACGCGGCCCAGTCGCTGGGCTGGGGGCCGGTGCCGGAGGGCTGGTCGCTGCTGACCGCCAGCGCGCACAAGTGGGGCGGACCCTCGGGGGTGGGGCTGCTGGTGGTGCGCAAGGGGGTGCGGTTCGCGGCCCAGGGGCCGGGCGAGGAGCGGGAGTCGGGGCGCGTCGCCGGGTTCGGGAACATTCCGGCGATCGTGGCGTCCGTGGCCGCGCTGCGGGCGGTGCGGGCCGAGGCGGACGCGGAGGCGGTACGGCTGCGGGCGCTGACCGACCGGATCAGGGCCCGGGTGCCGCGGCTGGTGCCGGACGTGGAGGTGGTGGGCGATCCGGAGCGGCGGCTGCCGGGGATGGTCACCTTCTCCTGTCTGTACGTCGACGGCGAGGTGCTGCTGTCCGAGCTGGACCGGGCGGGCTTCTCCGTCTCCTCCGGCTCCTCCTGCACCAGCGGCACGCTGACGCCGAGCCATGTGCTCAAGGCGATGGGGGTACTGAGCGAGGGCAACGTCCGTGTGTCGCTGCCGTCGGGCGTGGCGGCGGAGGAGGTCGAGCGGTTCCTCGATGTGCTGCCCGGTGTGGTGTCCGGGGTCCGGGCCCAGCTCGGGGCGCCGGCGCCGCAGGTGGAGGCGCGGGCGGCGGAGCTGGTGGTGGACTCACTCGGCAAGCGGTGCCCGATCCCGGTGATCGAGCTGGCCAAGGTGATCGGCGAGGTGCCGGTGGGCGGCACGGTGCGGGTCCTGTCCGACGACGAGGCGGCCCGGCTGGACATCCCGGCGTGGTGCGAGATGCGGGGGCAGGAGTACGTGGGCGAGGAGCCGGCGGAGCGGGGAGCGGCGTACGTCGTCCGAAGGGTGAGCTGATCAGGGGGTTCAGCACCAGCTCACCCAGGGGCGCGGGGCTGTATTGCATGTGCGGCTCCGCCGCGTGGGCGCGACCAGCCTTGACGGGCCCGCAGCGAACCACGGACCCGTAAAGGCAAGAACTTCAGCTCAGGTGCTCGCGAACCTCGGCGGCAGCATCCTCGCCGTACGCCTTGGTGAAGCGGTCCATGAAGTGGGCGCGGCGGAGCTGGTACTCCTGCGTACCGACCGTCTCGATGACGAGGGTCGCCAGCATGCAGCCGACCTGCGCCGCACGCTCCAGGGAGACACCCCAGGCGAGCCCGGAGAGGAAGCCGGCGCGGAAGGCGTCGCCGACACCCGTGGGGTCGGCCTTGCGCTCCTCGTCCGGGCAGCCGACCTCGATCGGGTCCTCGCCGACCCGCTCGATGCGCACGCCGCGCGAGCCGAGGGTGGTGACGCGGTGGCCGACCTTGGCGAGGATCTGCTCGTCGGTCCAGCCGGTCTTGGTCTCGATGAGGCCCTTCTCGTACTCGTTGGAGAACAGGTACGTGGCGCCGTCCAGCAGTATCCGGATCTCCTCGCCCTCCATGCGGGCGATCTGCTGGGAGAAGTCGGCGGCGAAGGGGATGGAACGGGAGCGGCACTCCTCGGTGTGGCGGAGCATGCCCTCCGGGTCGTCGGCGCCGATCAGGACGAGGTCCAGGCCGCCGACGCGGTCCGCGACCGTCTTCAGCTCGATCAGCCGGGCCTCGCTCATGGCGCCGGTGTAGAAGGAGCCGATCTGGTTGTGGTCGGCGTCGGTGGTGCACACGAAGCGGGCGGTGTGCAGGGTCTCGGAGATACGGACCGACTCGGTGTCCACGCCGTGGCGGTCGAGCCAGGCGCGGTACTCGTCGAAGTCGAAGCCCGCGGCGCCGACGAGGACCGGGCCGGTGCCGAGCTGGCCCATGCCGAAGGCGATGTTGGCGCCCACGCCGCCCCGGCGTACGTCGAGGTTGTCGACGAGGAAGGAGAGCGAGACCGTGTGCAGCTGGTCCGCGACGAGCTGGTCGGCGAAGCGGCCGGGGAAGGTCATGAGGTGGTCGGTGGCGATGGAGCCGGTGACTGCGATGCGCACGGCTGGCGTTCTCCTGGCGGGAGGGGGAGCTGACAGTTCACGCTACCCGGAATCGGGCACCCGCTGAAGCGGGGAAAACTACCCGATAGTAGATCTTTCTTCACCGGCCCCACCGTGCCTACGGTGCGCTCATGACGAACCTCAGGGCCGACGACCTCGAAGTGGACCTCCCCTCGCTGCGCGGCGACTGCGCCCGCATGGCCCCGCACTGGGCTCCGCCCGAGCACACGGTCACCCGTCCGGTCCCGCCCTCCCTGATCCACGGGGTACGTGTCCCGACCCGTTCGGCCCGTCTGCTGGACGCGATGTCGGACTACGGCGACTGAGCCCGCCTCCGGCGGTTCGGCGGAGGGGGTTCGCCGGGGCGAGCCCAGGTGACTGGGCGGAGGCCGCGGCACGTCCTCCGATGGGCGTGGCGCGCACGTCCGGAACCGCGGGTGCTCCTCCGGCGGCTCGGCGCGACCCTCCGCCGGGCCGGGGCGCACGGGCTTGGAACCGTGCGCTCCCCTCGCGCGTCCCATCGCCGTCCCCCGCGCGGGAGACGCGGGGCACGATCAGCGAGGAGCGATGCGGTGACCAAGGAGCGACCCGAGAACCCGGACCGGCCGGAGGAGGAGCCGCAGGCGGCCTCGGAGGTCTCGGAACCCCAGGGGGACACGGCGACCCGGGAGGCCGCGGAGACCCCGGGGGTCGGTGAGGCACCGGAGGTCACGGAGAAGCCGGGGGCTGGCGAGGCGCCGGAGGCCACGGAGAAGCCGGGGGCTGGCGAGGCCCGGGAGGCCACGAAGACCCCGGAGGCTGACACGACCCCGGAAGCCACGGAGACCTCGGACATCGCCGAGGCCCTGGAGGCTGAGGGGACCCCGGAGGTTGGTGAGGCTCCGAAGGCCGCGAAGACCCCGGACATTGCCGAGGCCCCGGACGCCACGGAGACCCCGCAGCTTGGCAAGACCCCGGAAACCGCCGACGATGTCCCCGCTGTTGCCGAGCCCGGTCAGGAGGTCCCCGCAGCCGCTGGCGGACGCCCCCGTACCGCTGTGATCGTCGCCTCCGTCGCCGCCGCCGTGCTGCTGGTCGGGGGCGGGGGTGCCTGGCTGGCCGCCGGGGCCGGGGAGAAGCAGGCCGGGGCCGGAAGTGCGGGTGCTCCCCCGCCGCTCGCGCTGGACAGCGGCCCGGGCGCCGGGGCCGCGGGGATCGCGGTCGGCGAGCCCGACCCGAACGGCGGCGTTCATTACGTCGTCGGGGGCGAGCTGCCGGACGGACCCCGCTCGGCGCCCGTCCAGGTGGCGGAAGGCAAGGTCGGCAAGGATGCCGTCGCCCGGCTCGCCGAGGCGCTGGGGGTCGACGGCGCACCCGTGGCCGATGGCGACGGGTGGCGGGCCGGGGAGCGTGAGGGCGGCCCGGTGCTCCGGGTGGCCGGGGCCGGCGGGGACTGGTCGTACAGCCGGTACGCGGCCGGGACCGACAACTGCCGTAAAATCACCGCCTGTTCGCAGGACCCGGGCGCACCGGCGGACAAGCCGGTCGATGTCGCGGAGGCGGAGCGGGTGGCGCGTCCGGTGCTGAAGGCACTCGGGCAGGACGACGCGAAGATCGACGCGAGCCAGGTGATGGGCGCCCAGCGGGTGGTGAACGCCGACCCGGTGGTGGGCGGTCTGCCCACCTACGGCTGGACGACCGGCCTGACCGTGGACGAGAAGGGTGACATCGTCGGCGCCCACGGGATGCTGGGGCGGACCACGAAGGGTGACACCTACCCCGTACTGAGCGCGGCCGACACGGTGAAGCTGATGAACAAGGGGCCCGCGCAGGACCACCGGATGGGCATCGGCGGGTGTGCGAGCCCGGTGCCGCTGAAGGACCGCGACGAGCAGCCGTGCGGTGCGTCCACCGGCTCCCCCACCGCCCCGAAGGCCGACTCGGTGACGGTCGAGAAGGCGGTGTTCGGGCTGGCCGCGCGCCCGGTGGACGGCCGGCCGGCCCTGGTGCCGTCGTGGCTGTTCGAGGTGCGCGGCTCGGCGGCGCGCGGCGGCTTCACGGTGGCGTACCCGGCGATCGACCCGAAGTACCTCGCCTCCCCCGCGGCCAAGGAACCGAAGGGGCGCGGAGTGACGGTGGAGGGCTATCGCGCCGAGGGCCGGGAACTGACCGTGCGCTTCATCGGCGGAGTGTGCGCCGAGTACCGCGCGTCGGCGCGGGAGAGCGCGGGCCGGGTGACGGTCACGGTCACCGAGAAGCCCCGGCCGGGCAACTGCATAGCGATCGGCAAGGAGTACACCCGGACCGTCCCGCTGGACGCCCCTCTCGCGGACCGCGAGGTGGTCGGCACCGACGGCGACCGGGTCCCGAAGGCGGAGCACAGCCTGACCCCTTGACGCCCCACCGCGTACGACGACGGCGGCGGCCCCTCACCAGGAGGGGCCGCCGCCGTCGTGTCGCGGCCTTGTGGGACCGGCTTAGCTGAAGGAGTCGCCGCAGGCGCAGGAGCCGGTCGCGTTCGGGTTGTCGATCGTGAAGCCCTGCTTCTCGATCGTGTCCACGAAGTCGATCGTGGCGCCGCCCAGGTACGGGGCGCTCATGCGGTCGGTGACGACCTTGACGCCGTCGAAGTCCTTCACGACGTCGCCGTCGAGCGAGCGCTCGTCGAAGAAGAGCTGGTAGCGCAGACCGGAGCAGCCGCCGGGCTGGACGGCGACACGCAGGGCGAGGTCGTCCCGGCCTTCCTGGTCGAGCAGCGCCTTGACCTTGGACGCGGCGGCGTCGGTCACGATGATGCCGTCGGTGACGGTGCTGGTCTCGTCCGATACGGACATCTACATCTCTCCCAAGTTGTACGGAGACTGCTTTCCGACCAGTGCAACCGGCGCGCCGGCCGATTCATTCCGGGCCGGGCGGGCCGGTGTGGCCGTGTTCTCGCTTCTCTTCTCATGCTCGCACACGGCCGGGACACCGGGCAGCGGGCCGGTGCCGGAGAGTCCGGGATTCATGTCACATGGACGCTATGGCCATCGTCAAAGTGACGTGAAGCGGCTATGATAGATAACGTCAGTTAGACGAAAAGTAGAAAGGGTAGGTGCCGTGACCACCGCCCAGACCCCGCAGCTCGACGTACAGCCGTCTCCGCTCGCCCTGCTGCTGCTCGGCCGCGGGGCCGACCCGAGGAGCGAGCGGGGCGTCGAATGCCCCGGCGATCTGCCCGCCGCCTCCGACCCGGACCTCGTGGAGCGCGCCCGCGCGGCCAAGGAGAAGCTCGGGAACAAGGTCTTCGTCCTCGGTCACCACTACCAGCGCGACGAGGTCATCCAGTTCGCGGACGTCACGGGCGACTCGTTCAAGCTGGCCCGTGACGCGGCGGCGCGCCCGGAGGCCGAGTACATCGTGTTCTGCGGTGTGCACTTCATGGCCGAGTCGGCCGACATCCTCACCTCCGACGACCAGAAGGTCGTCCTGCCGGACCTCGCGGCGGGCTGCTCGATGGCCGACATGGCCACGGCCGAGCAGGTCGCGGAGTGCTGGGACGTGCTGACCGAGGCGGGCATCGCCGAGCAGGTCGTGCCGGTGTCGTACATGAACTCCTCCGCCGACATCAAGGCGTTCACCGGCAAGCACGGCGGCACCATCTGCACCTCCTCCAACGCCGAGCGGGCCCTGGAGTGGGCCTTCCAGCAGGGCGAGAAGGTGCTGTTCCTGCCCGACCAGCACCTCGGCCGCAACACCGCCGTCCGCGACATGGGCATGTCCCTGGAGGACTGCGTCCTCTACAACCCGCACAAGCCGAACGGCGGTCTGACCGCCGAGCAGCTGCGGGACGCGAAGATGATCCTGTGGCGCGGGCACTGCTCGGTGCACGGCCGCTTCAGCCTGGAGTCGGTCGAGGACGTGCGCGAGCGGGTCCCCGGCGTCAACGTCCTGGTGCACCCCGAGTGCCGGCACGAGGTCGTGGCCGCGGCGGACTACGTCGGCTCGACGGAGTACATCATCAAGACGCTGGAGGCGGCCCCGGCCGGGTCCAAGTGGGCCATCGGCACCGAGCTGAACCTCGTACGGCGGCTGGCGAACCGGTTCGCGCCCGAGGGCAAGGAGATCGTCTTCCTCGACAAGACGGTCTGCTTCTGCTCCACGATGAACCGCAT
Source organism: Streptomyces sp. NPDC085596 (assembly GCF_044541565.1). Lineage (NCBI taxonomy): Bacteria > Bacillati > Actinomycetota > Actinomycetes > Kitasatosporales > Streptomycetaceae > Streptomyces > Streptomyces sp. NPDC085596. The sequence continues at coordinate 405,155 of NZ_JBITTC010000001.1, forward strand.
CGACCTCCCCCACCTGGTCTGGGCCCTGGAGTCCCTGGCCGAGGGCACCCTGGTCAACCGCATCGAGGTGGACCAGGAGACGGAGGCGTTCGCCAAGCTGGCCCTGGAGCGGATGCTCGCGCTGCCGTAGCGGGACCGCGTACGACGGGAGGCCCGTCGAGCACCTGAGGGTGTTCGGCGGGCCTCCGTCGTGTCGTGTGCTCAGACTCCGGCAGGCTCCGGCTTCTCCGAGCCGGGCTGCTCCTGCTCAGGCTCCTGCTCCCGCTTCGCCGCCTTCTTCGCCGCGCGGCGCTCCTTGCGGAGTTCGACCATCGCGTAGAGCGTCGGGACGAGGAGGAGGGTGAGGAGGGTGGAGGTGATCAGGCCGCCGATCACCACGACCGCGAGGGGCTGGGCGATGAAGCCGCCCTCGCCGGTGACGCCGAGCGCCATCGGGAGGAGGGCGAAGATCGTCGCCAAGGCGGTCATGAGGATCGGGCGGAGGCGGTGGCGGCCGCCTTCCACCACGGCCTCGACGACTCCGTACCCCTGGGACCGGTACTGGTTGACCAGGTCGATCAGCACGATCGCGTTGGTCACCACGATGCCGATGAGCATCAGCATGCCGATCATCGCCGGGACGCCCATCGGGGTGCCGGTGACGATGAGCATCCCGATCGCGCCGGTGGCCGCGAACGGGATGGAGACCAGCAGGATCAGCGGCTGGACGAGCGAGCGGAAGGTCGCCACCAGCAGCATGAACACGATGGCGATGGCCGCCAGCATGGCCAGGCCCAGGTTCTTGAAGGCGTCGTCCTGGTCGGAGGAGACACCGCCGATCTCGGCCGTGGCGCCCGCCGGGAGCTTCAGGGCCTTGATCTTCGTCTGGAGCTGGGCGCTGACCGCGCCGGTGTTGTCACCGGTCGGCTTGGCGGTGACGGTGGCGGCGCGCCGCCCGTCGATCCGGGTCATGGACACCGGTCCGTCGACCAGCTTCACGGTGGCGATGTCACCGAGCTTCACCGCGCCGAGGCGCAGGTCCTTCAGCTGGGCCAGGGTGGCGGCCGGGTGGGCGGACCGTACGACGACGTCGCGCTCGGTGTCGTCCAGGACGGCCTTGCCCGCCGGGACACCGCGCACGGACTGCGCGACCGCCGCGCCGAGCTTCTGCTCGTCGAATCCGGCCGCGGCCGCCTTGTCATTGGCCCGCACCGAGATACGCGGCACGCTCTGCGCGAGGTCGCTGGTGACGTCGGTGACGTCGTCGAGCCCGGCCACGGTGGAGCGCACCTTCTCGGCGGCCGCGCGCAGCGCGGTGGGGTCGGCGGCCTTGACCACGACGCTGAGGTCCTGGTTGCCGAAGGCCGCGCCGGCCGAGACGGTGGTGGTGCCCGCGCCGTCGAGCTTCTTCAGCCCGTCCTCCAGCTTCCGCTGCACATCGGCGGCGGAGCCGGAGTCCTTCAGCATGACCTGGTACGACGCCTGGTTGGTGTCGGTGCCGCCGCCGAAGGCGGCCATGAAGCCGGAGGAGCCGACGGTGACCTGGTAGTCCTTGATGCCGTCGATCCCGCCGAGCAGCTTCTCCACCCGCCTGGCCTGGGCGTCGGTCGCGGCGAGGCTGGTGCCGGGCTTCAGCTTCTGCTTGACGGTGAGGACCTGCTGCTCGCCCTGGTCGAAGAAGTTGGTCTTCAGCAGCCCGGCCATGCCGAACGTGCCGAACAGCACGACCACCGCGATCAGCAGGCTGACCAGCCGGCGCCGGGTGGCGAACCGCAGTACGGGGACGTAGAGGCGCTGGAGGCGGCTGTTCGCCTCCTTCTCCTCGGCCCGGCGGCGGGCCTCCTCGGCGTCCTCGGGGGTGCCCTTGGGGGCGCGCAGGAACCAGTACGACAGCACCGGCACCACGGTCAGCGACACCAGCAGCGAGGCCAGCAGGGCGGCCGTCACGGTGATGCTGAACGAGCCGAACAGGGCGCCCACCATGCCGCCGACCAGGCCGATCGGCAGGAAGACGGCGACCGTGGTGAGGGTGGAGGAGGTGACGGCTCCGGCGACCTCGCGGACGGCGCCGAGGATGGCCTCCTTGCGCTCCTCGCCGTAGCCGAGGTGCCGCTTGATGTTCTCCAGCACCACGATCGAGTCGTCCACGACCCGGCCGATGGCGATGGTCAGCGCGCCCAGGGTGAGCATGTTCAGCGACAGCCCGCGGGTCCACAGCACCAGCAGCGCCAGCACCACGGAGAGCGGGATGGAGACCGCGGTGACCAGGGTGGAGCGGATCGAGGCCAGGAAGACCAGGATGATCAGTACGGCGAAGAGCAGGCCGAGCGCGCCCTCGGTGGTCAGGCCGTCGATGGCCTTGGACACCTCGGGGCCCTGGTCGCTGACGACCGTCAGCTTGGCGTCCTTGCCGAGGTCGGCGCGGAGCTTCGGGAGCTGGTCCTCGACCGCGTCGGAGATGGCGACGGCGCTGCCGTCGTGGTCCATGGTGACGTTGACGGCGAGGCTGGGCTTGCCGTCGGTGCGGGTCAGCGAGTCGGCCGGGGCGGGCCGCTCGGCGACGGTGGCGACGTCACCGAGGCGTACGGGCTTGCCCCCGCCCTGACCGACGACGCGGAGGTCCTCGATCTGGGCCAGCGAGGTGAAGCCGCCGCCGACCTGGACGGTGCGGTTGGCGCCGTTCTCGTCGAAGGAGCCCGCCGGTACGGACGCGCCGCCCGCCTGGAGCGCCGGGATGAGCGCGGCCGGGCTGAGGCGCGCCTTGGCGAGCTTCGCGTCGTCCGGGGTGATGGCGACCTGGAGGTCGCGCACACCGGTGACCTGGACCCGGCCGACGCCGTCGATGTTCTTCAGCGCGGGTACGACCGAACGGTCCAGCCGGTCGGCCAGCGCCTGCTGGTCGGTGCCGGAGGACGCGGCGAGCACCACGGTCGGCATGTCGTCGGTGGAGCCGGAGACGACCTGGGGGTCGACGGTGTCCGGGAGCTGGGCGCGGGCCCGGTTGACGGCCTGCTGGACGTCGGTGACGAGCCGCTTGGTGTCGTTGCCGTAGTCGAAGGACGCCATGATCACGGCGTTGCCCTCGCTGGCGGTGGAGGTGACGCCGGTGATGCCGTCGACGCCCTGGAGGCTGTCCTCGATGGGCTCGACGACCTGCTTCTCCACCACGTCGGGCGAGGCGCCCTGGTAGGGGGCGATCACCGAGACCATGGGCAGGTCGATGGTGGGCAGCAGTTGCTGCTTGATCTGGGGTATCGCGATGGTTCCGAAGACCAGCGCGATGAGCGACATCAGGCCGATCAGGGCCCGTTGCGCGAGGCTGAATCGGGACAGCCAGGACATGGGAACAGGGTCTCTCTTCTGTGAGCGGCAGAAGCTGCGGCGGGACGCGTCTGTGCGCCCACCTCACACCCTGGTCCATCGCCGGGGCCCGATCCGTAGGCCCCAGGGCGATTTCCGGGGCGGGCCGCTACTCCCCGCGCAGTAGAGCGGCCGGGGGTCAGTCCGACCTCGGGCGGACCAGCCCGGACTCGTAGGCGATGACGACGAGCTGGGCCCGGTCGCGGGCGCCCAGCTTGGCCATGGCCCGGTTGACGTGCGTCTTCACCGTCAGCGGGCTCACCTCAAGACGCTCGGCGATCTCGTCGTTGGAGTGGCCGCCGGCCACCAGCACGAGCACCTCGCGTTCGCGCCCGGTGAGCGCGTCGAGCCGGGCGAGGCGGGCCGGGTCGGGGACGGGGGCGTCGGCCTGGGCGAGGAAGCGGCCGATCAGGCCCTTGGTGGCGGCCGGGGACAGCAGCGCCTCACCGCTCGCGGCCAGCCGGATGGCGGTCAGCAGTTCCTCGGGCTCGCTGCCCTTGCCGAGGAAGCCGGCGGCGCCCGCGCGCAGTGCCCTCACCACGTAGTCGTCGACCTCGAACGTGGTCAGGATGACCACCCGGACGTGCGCCAGCTCCGGGTCGGCGCCGATCATGCGGGTGGCGGCGAGCCCGTCGGTGCCGGGCATCCGGATGTCCATGAGGACGACGTCGGCGGCGCACTCCTTGGCCAGCCGGACCGCCTCGGCCCCGTCGGACGCCTCCCCCACCACGGACATGCCGGGCTCGGAGTCGACCAGCACCCGGAACGCGCTGCGCAGCAGGGCCTGGTCGTCGGCGAGCAGGACGCGGATCGTCATACGGGCTTCCTCTCGGCCCCGGCGCGGGTCTGGACGGGCAGGATGGCATGGACGCGGAAGCCGCCGCCGTACCGGGGGCCGGTGGTGAGGGTGCCGCCGAGCGCGGTGACCCGCTCGCGCATGCCGAGCAGCCCGTGCCCGCCGCCCGCGCTGGGCGCGCCCGTGGCGCCGGCGCCGTCGTCCAGCACGCTGACCTCGATGTTCGGTCCCACCCGTACGACGCTGACCTCGGCCTTGGCGCCCGTTCCGGCGTGCTTCTGGGCGTTGGTGAGGGCTTCCTGCACGATCCGGTAGGCGGCCAGGTCGACGGCGGCCGGGAGTTCGGTGTCCTGGTCGGCGCGGGCGACCTGGACGGGGAGCCCGGCGTTGCGGAAGGTTCCGGCGAGTTCGTCGAGGCGGCCGAGGCCGGAGGCGGGTTCGGTGGGGGCGGCCGGGTCGTCGGACTGGCGGAGCAGGCCGACCGTGGCGCGCAGTTCGTCCAGCGCGGAGCGGCTGGCCTCACGGACATGGGCGAGGGCTTCCTTGGCCTGGTCGGGGCGCCGGTCCATGACGTGGGCGACGACTCCGGCCTGCACGTTGACCAGGGCGATGTGGTGGGCGACCACGTCGTGCAGTTCGCGGGCGATGCGCAGCCGTTCCTCGGCGACCCGGCGCCGGGCCTCCTCCTCGCGGGTGCGTTCGGCGCGTTCGGCGCGCTCCCGGATGGCCTGGACGTAGGCGCGGTGGCTGCGGACGGCGTCGCCCGCGGTGGCGCCGATGCCGGTCCAGGCGACGAGGGCGAGGTTCTCCTGCGCGTACCAGGGCAGTGGTCCGGCGAGCATGGCGGCGGCCGTCAGCACGGTCATCGCGAGCAGCCCGACCCGCCAGGTGGTGGCACGGTCGGTGGTGGAGGCGACGGTGTAGAGGGCGATGACGGTGGTCATCGCCACGGGGGCGCGGGGGTCGCCCGTGACGCACTCGACCAGGGCGAGCGTCCCGGTGAACGCCAGCACGGCGAGCGCCGAGCGGCGGCGCAGGACGAGGGCGGCGGCGGCCAGGACCATCAGCAGCAGGCTCAGCGGGTCCGGGGGACGTGCGCCCCAGTCCACTCCGTGGTCGCCGTCCGGTGCGGCGAACGCACTGCTGATCATGCACAGCAGCACGGCCGCCGCGATGACCGCGTCGAGTGTGAGGGGGTGCGCCTTGAACTGGTACCGGGCGCGTCGGAGAGTGCTCACCCGGTGAACAGTACGGGGCGCCGGGAAAGTCCGGGTGCGCGATGGGACGCCAGGTGTCAGGGGGTGTTCGCCGGGGATACCGGTGATGGACGCCCGCTGTTGGCCGGGGCGCCCGAGCCTGCTGGTCGGCATGCGGGCCGCCCCGGACCGGATGCGTTGTCGTCGTCGAAAGGCAGTGCCCGTGCGCCCCCTCCCTTCACGCCCCTCGCGTCTGCTCCCCACCGCCACCGCCGTCGCCCTGCTGGCGGTGCTCGGCCCGGCCGGCACGGTGCACGCGGCGTCCACCGGCACCCCGACGATTCTGTTGTCGGCCGCCTACCTCTCGGGCGCGGTCGGCGCGACCGGCGACCCGGTGGTCACGGTGACCGTCGCGCAGAGCGGCGCGGACGCCTCGGGGCTGACGGTGACGGCGTCCAGAAGCAGCCGGAGCACGGTGGCGGGCACCGGGGACGTACGGGTCACGGGCAGCGGCGGCAGCCGTACGGTCGCGGTGACCGCCCGCGCCCAGGGGTACGCCGACCTCACCCTGAAGGTGACCGGCGCCGACGGGAAGTCGGCCACCACGACCCTGCACTACGCGGCCTCCCCCGCCGTCCAGCGCTCGGCCGACGCCCGCTATCTCACCGGCGCCTCGGACGCCTCCGCCGCCGTGGACGCCGGGGGCGGCTACGTCCTGGTGGCCAACGACGAGGACAACACGCTGCGCCTGTACGACGGTTCGGCCTCGGGTGCGCCGGTCAAGAGCTGGGACCTGTCCTCCGCGCTGGGCGCCTCCAAGGAGGTGGACATCGAGGGCGCGGCCCGTGTCGGGAACACCGTCTACTGGACCGGCTCGCTCGGCAACAACAAGGACGGCGAGTACAAGGCGGACCGGAACACGGTCTTCACCACCACGCTCTCCGGCTCCGGCGCCACGACCTCGGTGGCCTTCGGCAGCGCCGGGCACAGGCTGCGGGACGACCTGGTGGCCTGGGACAAGGCGGGCGGCAACCGGTACGGCTTCGCGGCCGCGACCGCCGGCGGCCAGACCCCGAAGCAGGTGGACGGCTTCAACGTGGAGGGCCTGGAGTTCGCGCCCGGCTCCACCACCACCGCCTACGTCGGCTTCCGCGCCCCGCTGGTGCCGCCGAGCGAGGGCGGCAAGGCGCTGATCGTGCCGGTGACCAACATGGACCAGGTGGCACGCGGCACGAAGGCGGCCTTCGGCACCCCCGTCGAGCTGGACCTCGGCGGCCTGTCGGTGCGTGATCTGCGCCGGAACGACAAGGGGCAGTACCTGATCCTCGCCGGGTCCTGGGCGGCCGAGGACAACAGCGCCCCCTACGCCCTGTACCGCTGGGACGGGGTGGCCGGGCACCAGCCGGTGAAGGCGCTGGACCTGCCCACGGCGGACGCGGGCGGCTGGGAGTCCGTGGTGTCGGTGCCCGACCTGGACGTGCCCGGCGGCCGGGTCCAGCTGATCACCGACGACGGCAGCGCCGACCTCTACGGCGACGGCACCGAGGCCAAGGACCTCTCCCACCCGGAGTGGCGGAAGTCCCGCTCCACCTTCTTCACGCTTCTCTGATCAGCCGGGGATCAGCCCGTCGTCGCTGAGCATCTCCCGGACCTCCGCCAGGGTGGCGTCCGGGGCGGGCAGGATCAGCTCGGAGGGCTCCAGGGCGTCGTCCGGGAGCGGGGTGCCAAGGCCCCGGACGGCGTCCAGCAGGGAGTGCAGGGTGCGCCGGAAGCCCTCCTCGTCACCGCCCTCGACCTCCGCGAGCAGTTCGTCGTCCAGCTTGTTCAGCTCAGGGAAGCGGGAGTCGTCCAGCCTCACCTGGCCCTCACCCATGATCCGTACGATCACGACGGCCTCCTCGGCTCGGGTCCCGGCGGCGGACTACTGCTTGTCGAAGCGGGGGGTGTCCTGCGGCTGCTGCCGCTCCTGCTGACCGCCCGCACCGCCCTCGATGGCCTGCTGCTGACCGGAGGAACCGCCGGCCAGCTCGGCCTTCATCCGCTGGAGCTCCAGCTCCACGTCCGAACCGCCGGAGAGCCGGTCCAGCTCGGCCTGGATGTCGTCCTTGGCCATGCCGGACTGGTCGTCCAGCGCGCCGGAGGCGAGCAGCTCGTCGATCGCGCCGGCCCGCGCCTGGAGCTGGGCCGTCTTGTCCTCGGCCCGCTGGATCGCCAGGCCCACGTCGCCCATCTCCTCGGAGATGCCGGAGAACGCCTCCCCGATACGGGTCTGCGCCTGGGCGGCGGTGTAGGTGGCCTTGATGGTCTCCTTCTTCGTACGGAAGGCGTCCACCTTGGCCTGGAGGCGCTGGGCCGCGAGGGTGAGCTTCTCCTCCTCGCCCTGGAGGGTGGCGTGCTGCGTCTGAAGGTCCGTGACCTGCTGCTGGAGGGCGGAGCGGCGGGACAGGGCCTCGCGGGCCAGGTCCTCGCGGCCGAGCGCCAGCGCCTTGCGGCCCTGGTCCTCCAGCTTCCCGGACTGCTGCTGCAACTGGTTGAGCTGGAGTTCCAGGCGCTTGCGGGAGGTCGCCACGTCGGCGACGCCGCGCCGCACCTTCTGGAGCAGCTCCAGCTGCTTCTGGTACGAGTAGTCGAGGGTCTCGCGCGGGTCCTCGGCCCGGTCAAGGGCCTTGTTCGCCTTCGCGCGGAAGATCATCCCCATACGCTTCATGACACCGCTCATGGGCTTCGCGCGCCCCCTTCTGACGGAACTCCGGCTCACCGATCCTGCGACAGAACCCACAGTACGGGCCCTGCCTCCATTACCGCACCGTTCGGGGAGCGATGCGCTCCTCCCCAAGGACGAGCCCCGGCCCGGCCACTCCGGCGTGAGGAGTAGGTGATCCCCGGGGTGGCGCCCCGCCGGGTGTACGACTCGCCCGGGAAGCGTCCGCGACGTCCCCTCTGTACCCCTGTAGACGTCCGGTGTTGCCGGATCGTTCCCCAAGGGACTGGGGTCCATGCCGGTGATGCCCGTACCCTTGGGTTTTGTGTTCCGTAGCCGTGCGAAGGAAGAGAAGGCACCCGCCGACAAGGCGCAGGTGACCGGCTCCAGTCAGCCCCGCGACCCGCAGGCCCGCAAGGGCAGGCCCACGCCGAAGCGCAGTGAGGCCCAGTCCCAGCGCCGCAGTGTCGCCAGTACGCCCGTGTCCCGCAAGGACACGGCCAAGCGGCAGCGTGAGGACCGCCGCCAGGCCCTGGACCGGCAGCGCCGCGCGCTCGCCGGTGGTGACGAGCGGTTCCTGCCCGCCAGGGACAAGGGCCCGGTGCGCAAGTTCGCCCGCGACTGGGTGGACTCGCGGATCAACGTGGCGGAGTTCTTCCTCCCGCTGGCCATCGTGATCCTGATCCTCAGCGTGGTGCGGGTGCCCTCGATCCAGAACATCGCGCTGCTGCTGTGGCTGATCGTGATCGTGCTGATCGTCATCGACTCCGCCTTCAGCGGCTACCGGCTGCGCAAGCGGCTCGCCGAGAAGTTCCCGGACGCCAACCGCCGGGGCGCCGTCGCCTACGGTCTGATGCGCTCCCTGCAGATGCGCCGGCTGCGGCTGCCCAAGCCGCAGGTCAAGCGCGGAGAGCGACCCTGAGCGCAGACGCTGCGCCCGGCACGGCGGCCCTGAAGGGGCCGGACACGCCGGGCGAGCTGATCCGGCGGCGCCTGGTCACCTGGCAGCTGGACGAACAGCTGGCCCGTGTCTTCCCCGTCGGACGGCGGCTGCGCGTGCTCGACGTGGGGATGGGCCGGGGCGCGCAGGCGCTGCGGCTCGCCCGGCTCGGCCACCAGGTGACCGGCGTCGAGCGGGACCCGGAGCTGGTCGCGGCCGCGCGTGCGGCGCTGACCGGTGAGCCCGACGGCATCCGGGAGCGGGTCCGGCTGGTGCAGGGCGACGGCCGGGACACCGGTGTGCACTTCCTGCCGGGCAGCTTCGACGTGGTGCTGTGCCACGGCGTGCTGATGTACGTCGAGGAGCCCGATCCGCTGGTGGCCGGGCTGGCCCGGATGCTCGCGCCCGGCGGCCTGCTGTCCCTGCTGGTGCGCAACGGCGACGCCCTCGCCATGGGTCCCGGCCTCGCCGGTGACTGGACCGGCGCGCTGGCCGCGCTGGACACCGCCGCCCTGCTCCCCCGCTCCCGCACCGAGGCCGACGGCGACGCCCCGGCGGTCCCCGGCCCCGAGGGCCGCGCCGACCGGCTGTCCGCCCTGACCGCCACCCTGCACGGCATCGCCGCCCCGCTGCACGCCTGGTACGGCGTACATGTCTTCACCGGACGCACCCCGGCCGCCCCGGCCTCCCCCGACGCACTGGAGTCCCTCCTCGCGGTCGAGGAACGTGCCGGCCGCACGGACCCGTACCGGGGGGTCGCCGAACTGCTGCACCTGTGCGGTGTGCGGGGGTAGTCCCGTTCGGGCGTACTTGGCGGGCCACGGTCCGCGGCCCGTGGGGAGACTCGGGCATGGACGCTTCCCGTATCCGGGCCGTGCGCAGGGGTGCTGTGGCCGTCGTGCTGTTGTGCGCCGCCGTCCTTCTCCCCGGCTGCTCGAACCCGGTGTCGTCGGCCCGGAAGGGCGGGCCGACCGCGCAGGCGGCGCTGCCGATGGTGGCGAACGATCTCCAGGACCAGTACCAGAAGGTCATCAAGGACGTGCTGCCCTCGGTCGTGCAGATCCAGGCGGGGCAGTCCCTCGGCTCGGGCGTCGTGTACGACGGCAGGGGCCACATCGTGACCAACGCGCACGTGGTCGGCTCGGCGAAGACGTTCCGGGTGACCACGGCCCGCAGCGAGGAACCGCTGCCGGCGAGCCTGGTCTACTCCTACCCCGAGCAGGACCTCGCGGTGATCAAGCTGGACAAGGTGCCGGAGGGCCTGCGCCCGGCGGTGTTCGGGGGCTCCGACGAGGTGGAGGTCGGCCAGATCGTGCTGGCCATGGGCTCACCGCTCGGGCTGTCGTCCAGCGTGACCCAGGGCATCGTCTCGGCGACCGGGCGGACCGTCAGCGAACCCGGTGACGACGGGGGTACGGGCGCCACGATCCCCAACATGGTGCAGACCTCGGCCGCGATCAATCCGGGCAACAGCGGGGGCGCGCTGGTGAACCTGGACGGCCAGGTCATCGGCATCCCGACGCTGGGCGCGGCCGACCCCGGTATGCAGGGCGGTGCGGCGCCGGGCATCGGCTTCGCCATCCCGGCGTCGATGGTGCGCACGGTCGCGGGGCAGATCATCGGCACCGGCAAGGTCACCGACTCGGGCCGGGCCGCGCTGGGCATCACGGTCCGCACGGTCGTGGACGCCGGCTACCGGCCCGCCGGAGCGGCCGTGGTCACGGTGAAGGCGGGCGGTCCGGCGGCGAGCGCGGGGCTCAAGGCGGGCGATGTGATCACCCGGCTGGGCGACACCGCCGTCGGCACGACCACGGAACTCGCCGAGGCGCTGGCGGAGAAGAAGCCGGGCGAGCGGGTCACGGTCACCTACCAGCGCTCGGGCACGCGGCACACGGCGCGGGTGACGCTCGGGGAGCAGTGAGGGGCGCCCGCCGACGGGAGCGGGAGAATCCCCGCCCCCGCTGGGCCGGGGCTACTGCTGCTCGGCGTTGAGGCTCATCGGCCCGTAGATCTCGGTGCCCTCCTCGAAGAGCCGCACCCGGTCCGCGCCGCCCTCCAGCAGTACCTTCCAGTTCTCGCCGACCCAGGACTCGGCGTCGCCCTGCGTGGTGAACTCCTCGGGCTCCACGGCGGGCGGGACCTCCGTCCCGTCGGCCTTCTCGAACCGCCATGTCCAAGCTGTCATGCGCGCCTCCTTCGATCCGACTCCTGCGGGCAGCGTATGCGGTCACCGGGGCCGCCCACAGGACATCGTGGATCATCGTCCTGTCAGGTGACCCGGTGCGCGGGGGCCGCCGGGAGAGGTGAAAATCGGTTCCGTGGACGTGACTCTGCTCGGCACCGGCGCCCCCGCGGGGCTGCCCCGCCCCGACTGCCCCTGTGCCGTGTGCGCGAACGCGCTCGGCCCGGACGCGCGGGCGGCCACCGCGCTGCTGGTGGACAGGGTCCTGCTGCTGGACCTGACACCGGGCGCGGCCTTCGCGGCGGCGCGCGCCGGGCACTCGCTGGGCGGAGTGCGCCAGGTGCTGCTGTCCCACCCGCACGACGGGCCCGCCGTGGAGGTCCCGGCCGGGCTGCCGCAGCCGGTCCGGGTGCCGGACGGGCGTGAGCTGACGCTGCTGACGGGGCATCGGGTGCGGGCGCTGGCGATGGACGCGGGCGGTACCGGGTACGAGGTGACCGGGCCGGACGGGCTGAAGCTGCTGTATCTGCCGCCGGGCGGTTCTCCGGCGGGACTCGAGCGGCTGGAGGAGCCGTACCACATGGTTCTGGCCGACATCGTGGGCCGCCCGGACGCGCTGGCCCGGCTGCGGGCGGCCGGCGGGGTGGGCCCGGCCACGGATGTCGTCGCGGTCCACCTGGACCATGACGTGCCGCAGGCCACGGAGTTGCCCAGGCGGCTGGCGGCGGCCGGGGCGCGGACGGTACCGGACGGGGTGACGCTGGCGGTGGGCGCGTACGACGAGGTGCCGGACGTGCCGCGCCGGACGCTGGTGCTGGGCGGCGCCCGCTCGGGCAAGTCGGTGGAGGCCGAACGGCGCCTGGAGTCCTTCCCGGACGTGGTGTACGCGGCGACCGGCGGCACCCGCGCCGGGGACCGCGAGTGGGCGGACCGGGTGGCCGCGCACCGCGAGCGCCGTCCGGGCTCCTGGCGTACGGCGGAGACGACGGACCTGGTCCCCCTGCTGGCCGAGGACGGCCCGCCCCTGCTGATCGACTGTCTCTCCCTGTGGCTGACCGATGTCATGGACGCGGTCGGCGCCTGGGACGACGCCCAGTGGGCGGACGGCGGCGAGAAGGCCCTTGGCGACCGGGTCCGCGAACTGACCCGAGCGGTCCGCGAGACCCCCCGCACGGTGGTCGCCGTCTCCAACGAGGTCGGTTCCGGCATCGTCCCCGCCACCGCCTCGGGCCGCCGCTACCGCGACGAACTCGGCCGCCTGAACACGGCGTTCGCGTCCGAGTGCGAGCAGGTGGTGCTGGTGGTGGCGGGGCAGGCGCTGGTGCTGCGGGGTTAGGCGGGGGGCCGTCCCGGTTTGCGTGCCAGTACCCGGTAGGTGTTGGCGAAGCGGGTTCGGCGGGTCAGGGGGGCGAGGAGGTGGTCCAGGGCTGTGGCTGCCGCCAGGGGGGCTCGCAGGGGTCTGGGGAGGGTCGCGGTGAGGTCCTGGGGCTGGTGGACGCGGGCCGTGGTGGTGATCGTGCAGTCCTGGGCGCGGAGTTCGGCTTCCAGGTTGGGCAACGGGAGCAGGTGGGGGTGGCGGTGCGGGAGCCAGTGGGGGCCGAGGAGGGTGGCGTAGGCGCTGTCCGGGGCGGGGGCTTCGATCACGAGGTGGCCGCCGGGGCGGAGTACGGCCAGCGCGGCACGTAGTTCGGCGCGTGGGTCGGGGACATGGGCCAGGTGGTGGAACATGCTGACCACGTCGTAGCGGGCGCGCAGCCGGTCGGTGATGCCGGGCGTGGTCAGCAGCCCCCGGTGGGCCTCCTCGACGTGGCCCTCGGCGAGCGCCCGCTCGATCCGCGCGGTGGGGTCGAGCCCGTCGAAGCTGGTGTACGGGAAGAACTCCTTGGCGGCCTCGGGGAAGTGGCCGTGCCCGGTGCCGACGTCGAGCCAGCTCTCGGGGTCGGGCAGGGCAGCGAGGGCGCGGGCGGTGGCCCGGTGGGAGCGGCTGGACGACGAGCGGGTGTCGGCGGGCGGCCGGGGATTCTGGAAGGCGTGGGCGCAGTCCCCGCACTCGTCGAGGGCGACGGCGCGGGGACCGCGCAGCCGGGTGCGCAGGCGGGCGGAGCCGCACCAGGGACAGTCCTCGCGGCGCGGTCCGGGGAACCGGTCGCTGGCCTGCGGGGCGGAGGGCGAGGGCGGCATGGCGGCTCCCTGTGCGGCATTTCGCGGTAAACCGGAACGTATGGGATGCCGATCTTGGACGCAATGACGTGCGCCGGATGTGGTGACGGTGTGGCGCGGGGCGCCCCGCGCGCGGGCGGTACTGTTCCGCGAATGGACAGGCTTCAACTCGACGACTTCACCGATCTGATCGAGCGCCCGGACGGCGGTGTGCGCCGGGACGCCGAGGCGCGGCGGGAGCGCCTGGCCGTGCCGCCCGGCGCGCTGGGCCGGCTGGACGAGCTGGGCGAGTGGCTGGCGGCCGCGCAGGGCGTGGTGCCGGTGCGGCCGGTGGAGCGGCCGAAGATGGTCCTCTTCGCCGGTGACCACGGCATCGCCGCGCTCGGTGTCTCCAGGCGCCCCGAGGGAGGCGCGGCGGACCTGGTCCGCGCGGTGCTGGAGGGCGCGAGCCCGGCCGCCGTGCTGGCCCGCCGCCTGGACGTGCCGGTCCGGGTGGTGGACCTGGCGCTGGACTGCGCGCCGGACGCCTTCCCGGCGGAGGTCTCGCGGCACCGGGTGCGGCGGGGCAGCGGCCGGATCGACATCGAGGACGCGCTGACCGCCGAGGAGGCCGAGGAGGCGTTCCGGGCGGGCATGGCGGTCGCCGACGAGGAGGCCGACTCCGGTACGGACCTGGTGGTGCTCGGCGATGTGAGCGTGGGCGGTACGACGGCGGCGGCGGTACTGGTGGCCGCGCTGTGCGGTACGGACGCCTCGGTGGTGACCGGGCGCGGCGGCGAGGCCATCGACGACCTGGCCTGGATGCGCAAGTGCGCGGCGGTCCGGGACGCGCTGCGCCGGGCGCGTCCGGTGCTCGGTGACCAGCTCCAGCTGCTGGCGACGGTGGGCGGCGCCGACCTGACGGCGATGACCGGGTTCCTGCTCCAGTGCGCGGTGCGCAAGCTGCCGGTGATCCTGGACGGCGTGGTGGCCTCGGCCTGCGCGCTGGTGGGCCAGCGGGTGGCGTTCCGGGCGCCGGACTGGTGGCTCGCGGGCCACGACAGCGGTGAACCGGGGCAGGCGAAGGCGCTGGACCGGATGGCGCTGGAGCCGCTGCTGACGCAGGGCGTACGGGTGGGCGAGGGCGCGGGCGCCCTGCTCGCGCTCCCCCTGGTCCGGTCGGCCGCCGCACTGGCCGCCGAGCTTCCGGAACGGCCGGAGACCGACGAGCCCGCGAAGCCCGAGGAGCCTTTCGAGGAGCCCGGCGAGAGCGCTTAGCTGCCATGCGGGGCCCACGGGCCCGATGAGCATGGTTCGCGGCATATGCGGACATATGATCCCCGCTCATGGGAGATGCCCGAGTTGCCGTGGACCAGCGGACCGAGCCGGACCAGCGGTCAGGGCCACAGCGGCGGCCGGGCGGGGTGTCGTCCCGCCGGGCCGCCGCCGGCGCGGTCTGGTATCTGCGGGCCGTCGCGTTCGTCAACTTCCTCAGCGCGGTGTGGGTCTCGCTCGGCCAGGACGTGCGCCGCCACAACCAGGAGAACCTGTTCACGCCGTACCTGCTGACGGCCGGCTTCGCCTCGGGTGTCTTCACCGCGTTCCTGGCGATCACCATGCGGCGGCGCAAGCGGGCCGCGTGGATTCTCAACCTGGTGCTCAGCGGGGCCTTCCTGGCCCTGTTCGCGGTCGCCATGGCCTTCCCGGAGATCCGCCGCTGTCCGCAGAACTGGATCTCCCTCGCGCTGACGGCCGCCTTCGTCGCCGTCCTGCTGCTCGGCCGCCGTGAGTTCTACGCCAAGGGCGACCGCGCCAACCCCCGGCTCGCCGCGACCGTCGCCCTCGGCGGCACAACGGCCGCCTCCCTGCTCGCCGCGCTGCTGGTGACGGCCACCAACCAGGCGCCGGACGCGGCCCGTTCGAGCTTCCCGGAGCGCTGGCAGTACGGCACGCTGCGGCTGGTGTCGGTGGCCACCGAGGAGTCCGGCTTCCCCGGCCTCGACCCGCCGAACTGGGCCAACGTGAGCATCAACGTGCTCAGTACGGCCCTCCTCCTCGCCGCCCTGTACGCCGCGTTCCGCTCCCGCCGCGCCGTCGACCCGCTCACCGAGGACGACGAGAAGCGGCTGCGGGAACTGCTGGCGAATCACGGCGAACGCGACTCCCTCGGCTACTTCGCGCTGCGCCGGGAGAAGAGCGTGCTGTGGTCCCCGACCGGCAAGGCGGCCGTCGCCTACCGGGTGGTGGGCGGGGTCAGCCTGGCCTCCGGCGACCCGCTGGGCGACCCCGAGGCGTGGCCCGGCGCCATCGCGCCCTGGCTGGCCGAGGCGCGGGCCCACGGCTGGATTCCCGCGGTGATGGGGGCGAGCGAGGAGGCCGGGACCATCTACGCCCGGCACGGCCTGGACGCCCTGGAACTCGGCGACGAAGCCATCGTGGAGGTCGCCGAGTTCACCCTGGAGGGCCGCGCGATGCGCACCGTACGGCAGGCGTACAACCGGGTGCGGCGGGCCGGGTACGAGGTGCGGGTGCGGCGCCACGAGGACATCCCGGCGGCCGAGATGGCCCGCCTCGTGGAGCGGGCCGACGACTGGCGGGACGGCGCCACCGAGCGGGGCTTCAGCATGGCGCTGGGCCGGCTCGCGGACCCGGAGGACGGCCGGTGCGTGATGCTGGAGTGCACCGACGCCGAGGGACGGCTGCGCGCCCTGCTGTCGTTCGTGCCCTGGGGTCCCGGCGGGCTCTCGCTGGACCTGATGCGCCGTGACCGGGACAGCGACAACGGGCTGATGGAGTTCATGGTGATCGACCTCCTGCGCCGGTCGCGGGAGATCGGGGTCACCCAGGTCTCGCTGAACTTCGCCGTGTTCCGCTCGGTGTTCGAGCGCGGCGCCCGGCTCGGCGCCGGGCCGGTGCTGCGGCTGTGGCGCTCGCTGCTCAGCTTCTTCTCCCGCTGGTGGCAGATCGAGTCGCTGTACCGGGCCAACGCCAAGTACCGGCCCATCTGGGAGCCGCGCTTCCTGCTCTTCGAGAAGAGCGCCGACCTGCCCCGTATCGCCCTGGCGGCGGCCCGCGCGGAAGGGTTCCTCGAAGCTCCCGGACTGCCGAAGTGGCTGCACCGCAGACACCTGGAGACCCACCGGTGAGAGCGTGGGCGCGCGCCGAGTGGGGTCCGCTGTACGCGGCCGTACGGGCGGCGCTGCTCGCGCGCGGCCCGCTGCTCGGGGCCCCGCTGACGCTCGGCGCGGTGGGCCTGACCGCGCTGCTCCAGTTCGTGCAGAACCAGCCCTGGGGCTTCGGGTTGGTGGAGGCGGCCGGTGCGGTACGGGCCGCCGATCCGCTGTGGCTGGCCCTGCTGCGCACCCCGCTCTCCCTGTTCGTGCCCGCGCTCGACCTGCCGGTGTGGGGCGCGCTGGCCCAGGTGCTGTGCGTGTTCGGCATCGCCGAACTGTGCCTGGGCCGCCGCCGCACGCTGCTCATCTCGTACGTCGCCACGCTCGCCGGGACGCTGTACGCGCGCGCCGGGATCGCGCTCGGCCCGCACGCCCCGTTCGGGCTGCCGGCCTCGGACGCGCTGGTGGTGGACACCGGCCCGTCGGCGGCCGTGGTGGGGCTCGCGGTGTACGTCGCGGTACGGCACCACGCGTGCGTGACGGCGGTGGCGGTCCCGGGCGCGATGGTGGTCGAGGTGCTGCTGAAGGACAACCTGGCGGGCAAGGAGCACCTGGCCGCGCTGCTGGCCGTGGGCGCCCTGTTCCTGGCCGCCCCGACGCGGTTTCAGCTGCCCCTGGGCAGCCGGGCCGGGGACGGGTCGGGCTTGCCGCCGATCCAGTCCTGAATCGTCCGCCGGGGCCCCGCCCAGCGCCGGTCGTGCCGGTAGGCGCGCAGCAGGGAGCGGGCACGGGCGCGCGGGCGCCGGCCGTAGAAGCGGCGCGCCCAGGGCGAGGTCGGCCGGGCCAGCCGGAGGGCGCCCGCGAGGGCCAGCAGCGGCACGATCGCGCCGAACACGGCGGTACGGGCCTTGCCCTTGCTCAACGCGACCAGCGAGACGAGGAAGTTGGCCGCGACGAACGCGATGACCCCGCCCCGGTCCTGCAACTCGTCCTGCGAGAGGTCGTTGACGCCGAACGGGGAGAAGCCCGCGAGCAGCAGACCGACCAGCGCGGCGGTGATGACCACGACCTCGACGCTCTTGCGGCCCTGCGCGCTCCAGTACACGTCGTCCAGATGCAGGATCAGCGCGAACTCGTCCAGCACCAGACCGGCGCCGATCCCGAAGACGACGGCGGCGATCGCGCCGCCCGCGCCGTGCCGGTCGCTGGCGACGGCGCCGAAGCCGCCGACGATGGTGAGCACCACACCGGGCACCACGTGGTGGATGTGCACCCCGCCCGCCTGGACGTTGCCGAACGGGCCCTTACCGGCGCGGATCAGCCGGACGATGATCCGGGTGACGACGAAGGTGAACACGAAGGAGGTGAGGGCTAGCAGCAGCGGAAGCTTGCCCGGTTCCAGGATGTTCCGCTCCCACCAGTGCCCCATGTGCGCACTTTATCCCCGGCCCGCCGCCCGGGCCCGGCGACAGCCCCGGTAGCCTGCGCCGATGCCCGAGACCTCCCCGCTGGACGGACCCCGCTTCGCCTTCGGCACCCTCACCGTGATCCCGGTCCGGGTGCACCGCTGGGACCGGGTGGCCGCGCGGGCGGGCATGCTGTGCGCGCCGCTGACCGGTCTGGCCGTGGGCGTGAGCGCGGCCGGGCTCGGGCTGTCGCTCCTGCTGCTGGGCGCGGGCCCGCTGCTCGCCGCCGTCGCCTCCGCCGCCGTACCGGCCGCGCTCACGCGGGGGCTGCACCTGGACGGGCTCGCGGACACCGCCGACGGGCTGGGCAGCGGCAAGCCCGCCGAGGAGGCCCTCGCCGTCATGAAGCGGTCCGACATCGGGCCGTTCGGCGTGCTCACCCTCGTACTGACCCTGCTGGCCCAGGTCGCGGCGCTCGCCGAGTTGTACGGCGACTCGTGGGCGCGGGGCGCGCTCGGGGCGGTGGTCTCGGCGGTCGCGGCCCGGCTGGCGCTCACGCTGGCCGCGCGCACCGGGGTGCCGGCCGCCCGCCCGGAGGGGCTCGGGGCGGCGGTCGCCGGGGTGGTGCCGGTGCCGGGCGCGCTGGCGGTCGCGGCGGCGGTGACGCTCGCGGCCGGGGCGGGCGGGGCGCTGCTGGAGCCGTGGGAGGCGGTGCGCGCGGCGGCGGCCGTACCGCTCTGTCTGGTCCCGGCCGAACTCCTGCTGCGCCGCTGCGTCACCCGCTTCGGCGGGGTCACCGGGGACGTGTTCGGCGCCCTCGCGGAGACCGCGGCCACGGCCGCGCTGCTCGTGCTGTGCCTGGGCGGAGCGGGCCCGCAGGGCAGCTGACCGCGGCAACTGTTCTGCTCCTGAGGCGAGTTGTCCCACCAGCCTTGCACGACGGCCCGAAGTGCGGGCGGCCGGGGCGGTCCACGGGAATGAGCGAACGCACGTACGCGCGTAGTCTCGTGGCGGGTGTTCGCCGACAGGGTGAGGGCCCCGGCCGCCGCCTGCCCCCGGAAAGGGGCCTGGAACCGGCTGCCGGGCCCGAGTCGACTCACCCCTTGCGGCGGTCGCCCCTCGCGGACGACCGGCTGTCGCAATGGCACTGGCAAACTTCACATCGGAAGCGAGATTTCACCACCGTGACTGCTCTGACTCTCAAGCCGGCCGCGGCGCCGGGCCCGCCGGCCGACGCGATCGTGATCGGTGTCGCCAAGGCCGGCACGGGCCCCGTCGTGGCGCCCGGCGCCGAGGCCGTGGACCAGGCGTACGACGGCGGGCTGGCCGGCGTCCTGAAGACCCTCGGTGCCTCGGGCGCCGAGGGCGAGCTGACCAAGCTGCCCGCCCCCGCCGGTCTCGGCACCCCGCTCGTGGTGGCCGTCGGCCTGGGCGCCGAGCCCGAGGCCGACGCCGGGTACGACGCCGAGGCGCTGCGCCGGGCCGCCGGTGTGGCCGCCCGCGCCCTCTCCGGCACCGGGAAGGCTTCGTTCGCGCTCCCCGTCGACGGCCCCGGTGCCCTCGCCGCGATCGCCGAGGGCGTGCTGCTCGGCGCGTACGCCTTCGACGCGTACAAGGAGAGCCCGAAGGACGAGAAGGCGAAGAACGACGGCGCCCCGCTGGCCGAGGCCGTGCTGCTCGGCGGCCAGGAGGGCGACGCCGGCTACCAGGCCGCCGTGGACCGCGCGGCCGCCGTCGGCGAGGAGCTGAACCGCGCCCGCGACCTCGTCAACACCCCGCCGAACGACCTGGACCCCGAGGCGTTCGCCGCCATCGCGCAGGCCGCCGCCGAGGAGCACGGCCTCACGATCGAGGTGCTCGACGACCAGGCCCTGACCGAGGGCGGCTACGGCGGCATCCTCGGCGTCGGCGGCGGCTCGGCGTCCACCCCGCGCCTGGTGAAGCTGGCGTACACGCACCCGGAGGCCGAGAAGCACCTCGCCTACGTCGGCAAGGGCATCACCTACGACTCGGGCGGCATCTCGCTCAAGCCGGCCGGGCACAACGAGACGATGAAGTGCGACATGGCCGGCGCCGCCGCCGTGTTCGCCGCCGTCGTCGCGGCCGCCCGGCTCGGCCTCAAGGTCAATGTGACCGGCTGGCTGGCGCTCGCCGAGAACATGCCGTCCGGCACCGCCACCCGCCCCGGTGACGTGCTGCGCATGTACAGCGGCAAGACCGTCGAGGTCCTCAACACCGACGCCGAGGGCCGCCTGGTCCTCGCCGACGCGCTGTGGGCGGCCTCGGCCGAGGAGCCGGACGCGATCGTGGACGTGGCGACGCTGACCGGCGCGATGATGCTGGCCCTGGGCAGCCGGACCTTCGGCGTCATGGCCAACGACGACGCGTTCCGCACCGCCGTGCACGAGGCGGCCGAGGAGGTCGGCGAGCCCGCGTGGCAGATGCCGCTCCCCGAGCACCTGCGCAAGGGCATGGACTCCCCCGTCGCGGACATCGCCAACATGGGCGAGCGGATGGGCGGCGGCCTGGTCGCCGGCCTGTTCCTGCGCGAGTTCGTGGGCGACGGCATCACCTGGGCCCACCTGGACATCGCGGGCCCGGCCTTCAACGAGGGCGGCGCCTTCGGCTACACGCCCAAGGGCGGTACCGGCACGGCCGTGCGCACCCTGGTGCGGCTGGCCGAGCAGGCCGCCGACGGCGACCTCGGCTGAGCCCCGCGCGGTACTCGAAGGGGGCGCGGACCAGCCCGGTCCGCGCCCCCTGGCACGGACGTGGGGCGTCTCACACCCCGGCCCGGCGTCCTCCGCACCCCCGACAGGTGCAAAGATGGAGCCCGGCAGGACAGGGCCCCAACCACAGGGCCGAAGCATTGAGCGGCCGGACACCAGCCGCCTGCCGGTCATCGGAGACCGGCGTAGGCGCACATGCATGGAGGACGTGACGTGGCGAACGACGCCAGCACCGTTTTCGACCTAGTGATCCTCGGCGGTGGCAGCGGTGGTTACGCCGCGGCCCTGCGCGGAGCGCAGCTGGGCCTGGACGTCGCCCTGATCGAGAAGGACAAGGTCGGCGGCACCTGCCTGCACAAGGGGTGCATCCCCACCAAGGCCCTGCTGCACGCGGGCGAGATCGCCGACCAGGCCCGCGAGAGCGAGCAGTTCGGTGTCAAGGCGACCTTCGAGGGCATCGACGTACCGGCCGTCCAGAAGTACAAGGACGACGTGATCTCGGGCCTGTACAAGGGCCTCCAGGGTCTGATCGCCTCCCGCAAGGTGACGTACATCGAGGGCGAGGGCCGGCTGTCCTCCCCCACGTCGGTGGATGTCAACGGGCAGCGCGTCGAGGGCCGTCACATCCTGCTGGCGACCGGCTCCGTGCCGAAGTCGCTGCCGGGTCTGGAGATCGACGGCGACCGGATCATCTCCTCCGACCA
Source organism: Streptomyces sp. NPDC085596 (assembly GCF_044541565.1). Classification (NCBI taxonomy): domain Bacteria; kingdom Bacillati; phylum Actinomycetota; class Actinomycetes; order Kitasatosporales; family Streptomycetaceae; genus Streptomyces; species Streptomyces sp. NPDC085596. The sequence goes on from NZ_JBITTC010000001.1 coordinate 426,400, forward strand.
CGCCCTCGTCCTGGACCGCGTGCCCAAGTCCGCGATCATCCTCGGCGGCGGTGTCATCGGCGTCGAGTTCGCGTCCGCCTGGAAGTCCTTCGGGTCCGACGTCACCGTCATCGAGGGCCTGAAGCACCTGGTGCCGGTCGAGGACGAGAACTCCTCCAAGCTGCTGGAGCGCGCCTTCCGCAAGCGCGGCATCAAGTTCAGCCTCGGCACCTTCTTCGAGAAGGCCGAGTACACCCAGGACGGCGTCAAGGTCACCCTCGCCGACGGCAAGGAGTTCGAGGCCGAGGTCCTCCTCGTCGCCGTCGGCCGCGGCCCGGTCTCCCAGAACCTCGGTTACGAGGAGCAGGGTGTCGCCATGGACCGGGGCTACGTCCTGGTCGACGAGTACATGCGCACCAACGTGCCGACCGTCTCGGCCGTCGGTGACCTCGTCCCGACCCTCCAGCTCGCCCACGTCGGCTTCGCCGAGGGCATCCTGGTCGCCGAGCGGCTGGCCGGTCTGAAGACCGTCCCGATCGACTACGACGGTGTCCCCCGTGTGACGTACTGCCACCCGGAGGTCGCCTCCGTGGGTATCACCGAGGCCAAGGCCAAGGAGATCTACGGCGCGGACAAGGTCGTCGCCCTGAAGTACAGCCTCGCGGGCAACGGCAAGAGCAAGATCCTGAAGACCGCGGGCGAGATCAAGCTCGTCCAGGTCAAGGACGGTGCCGTGGTCGGCGTCCACATGGTCGGCGACCGCATGGGCGAGCAGGTCGGCGAAGCCCAGCTGATCTACAACTGGGAGGCGCTGCCCGCCGAGGTGGCCCAGCTCATCCACGCCCACCCGACGCAGAACGAGGCGCTCGGCGAGGCGCACCTGGCGCTGGCCGGCAAGCCGCTGCACGCCCACGACTGAGCCTTCGGCCCCACGGGCGCGACGACACAGACTTCCGCAATTCCTAAGGAGCAACCGAAACCATGGCGGTTTCCGTAACCCTTCCGGCGCTCGGTGAGAGCGTCACCGAGGGCACTGTCACCCGCTGGCTGAAGGCCGAGGGCGAGCGCGTCGAGGCCGACGAGCCGCTGCTGGAGGTGTCGACCGACAAGGTCGACACCGAGATCCCCTCGCCCGTCTCCGGCGTGCTCGCCTCGATCAAGGTCGCCGAGGACGAGACCGTCGAGGTCGGCGCCGAGCTGGCGCTGATCGACGACGGCTCCGGCGCCCCCGCCGAGGCCCCGGCCCCCGCGGCCGCCGAGGCCCCCGCCGCCGAGGCCCCGGCCCCGGCCGCCGAGCCGGCCCCGCAGTCCGCCCCGTCCACCGAGCAGGCGGCCCCCGCCCCGGCGCCGACCGCCGAGGCGGCCGCCGGCGGCGGCTCCGCCGAGGGCACGGACGTGGTCCTGCCCGCGCTCGGCGAGTCGGTCACCGAGGGCACCGTCACCCGCTGGCTGAAGTCGGTGGGCGACTCCGTCGAGGCCGACGAGCCGCTGCTCGAGGTCTCCACGGACAAGGTCGACACCGAGATCCCGGCGCCCACCTCGGGCACCCTGCTGGAGATCGTGGTCGGCGAGGACGAGACCGCCGAGGTCGGCGCCAAGCTCGCCGTCATCGGTGTCGCGGGTGCCGCCCCGGCCGCCGCTCCGGCTCCGGCCGCCCCGGCCCCGGCGCCCGCCGCCGAGGCCCCGGCAGCTCCGGCTCCGGCTCCGGCTGCCCCGGCTCCGGCCGCTCCGGCCGCCCCCGCCGCCCCGGCCCCGCAGGCCCCGACGGCTCCGGCCCCGCAGCAGCAGACCACCCCGGCTCCCGACCCGGTCCCGTCCGCTCCGGCCCCGGCTCCCGCGCCCGCCCCGGCTCCGGCCGCCCCGGCGACCGCGCCCAGCGCGCCGACCGCCACCCAGGCGACCGACGAGGGCGCCTACGTGACCCCGCTGGTGCGCAAGCTCGCCGCGGAGAACGGTGTCGAGCTGGCGTCCGTCAAGGGCACCGGTGTCGGTGGCCGCATCCGCAAGCAGGACGTCATCGCCGCCGCCGAGGCCGCGAAGGCCGCCGCCGCTCCGGCTCCGGCCGCCGCGGCTGCCCCGGCCGCCGCGAAGAAGGCTCCGGCGCTCGAGGTCTCCCCGCTGCGTGGCCAGACCGTCAAGATGACCCGCATCCGCAAGGTCATCGGCGACAACATGGTCAAGGCGCTCACCGAGCAGGCCCAGCTGTCGTCGGTCGTCGAGGTCGACGTCACCCGTCTGATGAAGCTGCGCGGCAAGGCGAAGGACTCCTTCGCCGCCCGTGAGGGCGTCAAGCTCTCGCCGATGCCGTTCTTCGTCAAGGCCGCCGCGCAGGCGCTGAAGGCCCACCCGGTCATCAACGCCCGTATCAACGAGGCCGACGGCACCATCACCTACTTCGACACCGAGAACGTCGGTATCGCGGTGGACTCGGAGAAGGGCCTGATGACCCCGGTCATCAAGCACGCCGGCGACCTCAACATCGCGGGTATCTCCAAGGCGACGGCGGAGCTGGCCGGCAAGGTCCGCGCCAACAAGATCACTCCGGACGAGCTGTCCGGCGCGACCTTCACCATCTCCAACACCGGTTCGCGCGGCGCCCTGTTCGACACGATCATCGTGCCGCCGAACCAGGTCGCCATCCTCGGCATCGGCGCCACGGTGAAGCGCCCGGCCGTCCTGGAGACGGAGGAGGGCACGGTCATCGCCGTCCGCGACATGACCTACCTGACCCTCTCCTACGACCACCGCCTGGTCGACGGCGCCGACGCGGCCCGCTACCTGACGACGGTCAAGCAGATCCTGGAAGCAGGCGAGTTCGAGGTGGAGCTCGGCCTGTAACCCCGGCCTGTGAAGAAGCCCCCCTGTCGAAGGACAGGGGGGCTTCGCCGTTCCTGGACTGGAGGAACGTGCACTTGTCAGCGCAGGGCTACTGTCACTCCCTCAGGGGCGCGGGGAACTGCGCGACCAGCCACGACGCACCCGCACACACCCCAAACCGGCACCCCCACGGCGAGACCGATCGAAAACACCCTGTGCCCCTCGTCTCACCTGGGCAAAAGCACCCCTATGCGCGCCACGGGCAAGGGACACCCCCCGTATCGTCGTAGAGCCGCCTCGCGAAGGAGCCCAGAATGACCGCGCCCGTAATCCACTCGCTGCGCGAACAGATCCGCGAGCACATCGTGGAGGGCATCGTCAGCGGCCGCTGGCAACCGGGCGAGCGCATCGTGGAACGAAGGATCGCCACCGAACTGGAGGTCAGCCAGACCCCCGTACGCGAGGCCCTCCGCGAACTGGAATCCCTCCGCCTCATCGAATCGGCCCCCAACAAGGGCGTACGCGTACGCAACCTGACCGCGGCCGACCTGGAGGAGAGCTACCCCGTACGGGCCGGCCTGGAAGCCATCGCGGCGGAACTCGCGGCCGAGACCCTGGCGGAGAGCTGCGCGGCCCTGGAGCCCCACGTGGCGGCCCTTTACGAGGCCGACCAGGCCGGAGACGGCACCGGCCAGGTCCGCCACACCGTCGGCTTCCACCGCGAACTGGTCCGCGCGGCGGGCAACTCGGTACTGCTGCACACCTGGGAGGGACTCGGCATCGAGGTGTTCACCGCCCTGTCGATCCGCTGGCTCGGCACCGTCCAGCAGTCCTACGCCGAGGAGCACGAGGAGCTGGTGCAGGCGTTCCAGCGGCGCGACCCCCGGATCGCCGAGCTGGTGAAGGCGCACGTGCTGGGCTGCGCGCCGCGCCCCTGACCGGCTGAGCCACACCCCGCTCACCTGGGAAAACAAGGCACCGCGTGCCTGGACGAAAGACACCGGGTGCCTACTTTCGCGTCAAGACCGGGTTTTCGCCCCCAAACCTTTGATCGATCATCGATCAGGGAGTTACAGTCACCGACGGACTTCTACCGAGTTCTCGCCCTGTCCTGCCAAAGACCAAGGGCAACCCCGAACCCTCACCCATGAGGGATTCCCCCTTCGACTGAGGAAGGCGGCGAGATGACCGACCCCAACGCCATCCAGCCGAGCGCGCTCGACCAGCTCCCGGACCGCGACCCCGAGGAGACCGCCGAGTGGCGCGCCTCCCTGGACGCCGTCGCCAGGGAAGCGGGCCCGCACCGCGCCGCGTACCTGATGCGGCGCACGCTGGAGCGTGCCGAGGCGGGCGGTGTCGCGCTGCCGAAGCTCCTGGAGACGGACTACGTCAACTCCATCCCCACCGCCGCCGAGCCGGGCGTGCCCGGTGACGAGGCGATGGAGTCCCGGATCACCGCGTGGAACCGGTGGAACGCGGCGGCGATGGTCAGCCGCGGCAGCAAGCACGGCGTCGGCGGCCACATCGCCACCTTCGCCTCGGCCGCGTGGCTGTACGAGACCGGCTTCAACCACTTCTTCAAGGGCAAGGAGTCCCCGGACGCCGACGGCTCCGGAGACCAGCTCTACATCCAGGGCCACGCCTCCCCCGGCATCTACGCCCGCGCCTTCCTCGACGGCCGGCTGAACGAGGCGCACCTCGACAACTTCCGCCAGGAGGCGGGCGGCAACGGCCTGCCGTCGTACCCGCACCCGCGCCGGCTGCCCTGGCTGTGGGAGTTCCCGACGGTGTCGATGGGCCTCGGCCCGCTCTCCGCGATCTACCAGGCGCGGTTCAACCGCTACCTGACCAACCGCGGCATCAAGGACGTCTCCGCGTCCCACGTGTGGGCGTTCCTCGGTGACGGCGAGATGGACGAGCCGGAGTCGACGGCGGCCCTCGCGCTCGCCGCGCGTGAGGAGCTGGACAACCTCACCTTCGTCATCAACTGCAACCTGCAGCGCCTGGACGGCCCGGTCCGCGCCAACTTCAAGATCGTGCAGGAGCTGGAGGCCCAGTTCCGGGGCGCCGGCTGGAACGTCGTCAAGACCCTGTGGGGCACCGCCTGGGACGAGCTGTTCCAGCTGGACACCACCGGCGCGCTGGTCCGCCGGCTGCGCCAGGTGCCGGACGCGCAGATCCAGACGTACCAGACGCGTGACGCGGCCTACATCCGCCAGGACTTCTTCGGCGCCGACCCGGCGCTGGTGGAGATGGCGAAGCTGCTGAGCGACGACAAGATCCTGGAGTGCTTCCACCTGTCGCGTGGCGGTCACGAGGCCCGCAAGGTCTTCGCCGCGTACAAGGCGGCCGTCGAGCACAAGGGCGCGCCGACCGTGATCCTGGCCCAGACGGTCAAGGGCCACACCCTCGGCCCGGGCTTCGCGTCGAAGAACGCCAACCACCAGATGAAGAAGCTCTCGGTGGACGAGTTCAAGGCGATGCGGGACCTGCTGGAGCTGCCGATCGCGGACAGCGCGTTCGCCGACGGCCAGGTGCCCTACGGCCACCCCGGCGCCGACTCCCCCGAGGTCCGCTACCTCCAGGAGCGCCGCGCGGCCCTCGGCGGTCCGGCCCCGGCCCGCCGTACGCACGCGCTGGCCCCGCTGCCGGCCCCCGCGGAGAAGGCGTTCACCTCCTTCGACAAGGGCTCCGGCTCGCAGAACCTGGCGACCACCATGGCGTTCGTCCGCCTGGTCAAGGACCTGGTCCGCGACAAGGAGACCGGCAAGCGCTGGGTGCCGATCGTCCCCGACGAGGCGCGCACCTTCGGCATGGAGTCGCTGTTCCCGTCGCTCGGCATCTACTCGCCCAAGGGCCAGACGTACGAGCCGGTCGACCGCGACCAGCTGATGTACTACAAGGAGGCCAAGAACGGCCAGATCCTCAACGAGGGGATCACCGAGGCCGGTTCGATGGCCGACTTCATCGCCGCTTCCACGTCGTACTCGACGCACGGCGAGGCGATGATCCCGTTCTACATCTTCTACTCGATGTTCGGCTGGCAGCGCACGGCCGACCAGATGTGGCAGCTCGGCGACCAGCTCGGCCGTGGCTTCCTCGTCGGCGCGACGGCCGGCCGCACCACGCTGACCGGTGAGGGTCTGCAGCACGCCGACGGTCACTCCCCGGTGATCGCCGCGACCAACCCGGCCGCGCTGACGTACGACCCGGCGTTCGCCTACGAGGTCGCCGTCATCGTCAAGGAGGGTCTGCGCCGCATGTACGGCGAAGCCGAGCCGGGCGAGGACAGCGACGTCTTCTACTACCTGACGGTCTACAACGAGCCGCTGCCGCAGCCGGCCAAGCCCGCCGCCGCCGGTATCGACGAGGGCATCGTCAAGGGCCTGTACCGGTTCAACACGGCCGAGTCCGCGGGCGTCACCGTCCCGGCCAACGCCCCGCGCCTGCAGCTCATGGGCTCGGGCACGGCGATCCACTGGGCGCTCACCGCGCAGCGGATGCTGGCCGAGGAGTGGGGGGTGGCCGCCGACGTGTGGTCCGCGACCTCCTGGTCCGAGCTGCGCCGTGAGGCGATGGAGGCCGACGCGGCGCTGCTGCGCGGCGAGGAGCGGGTGCCGTTCGTCCGGCAGGCGCTCCAGGGCGCCGAGGGTCCGGTGCTGGCGGTCTCCGACTACATGCGCCAGGTCCCGGACCAGATCGCGCAGTGGGTCGAGCAGGACTGGTCCTCGCTGGGCGCGGACGGCTTCGGTCTCTCCGACACCCGCGCGGCGGCCCGCCGTCACTTCGGGGTGGACGCCGAGTCGATCGTGGTCGCGGCCCTCGCGCAGCTCGCCAAGCGCGGCGAGGTGCAGGCGACGGCGGTGAAGGAAGCCCGCGAGAAGTACGGTCTGTGACCTCCTGAGGTCCGGTGAAGGGGTACGGCGTCACGCCGTGCCCCTTCTTCGTTTCCCGCCGGTTTCCCCGGCCGTTCCGCGTGCGGGGTCCCGGCCGAGGCCCGATGCTGGTGCCGTGATGGACGAGACGGAGTTCTGGGAGCTGATCGACGCCACCCGCGAGGCCGCCGAGGGCGACCCCGAGGAACAGGCCGACCTGTTGGTGGACCGGCTGCTCCAGTTCGACCCGGACATGGTGCTGGACTTCGCCCGTCATTTCGAGGCCCGCTACAACCGCGCCTACCGCTGGGACCTGTGGGGCGCGGCCTGGCTCCTGCTGGACGGTGCGAGCGACGACGCCTTCGACTACTTCCGCTGCTGGCTCATCGGCCAGGGCCGCGAGGTCTTCGAGGGCGCCCTGCACGACCCGGATTCCCTGGCCGAGCTGCTGGACGAGTTCGACGAGGAGATCGACGGCGACGGCGAGGAACTGGGCTACGCGGCCGACGAAGCCTACGAACGCCTGACCGGCATGGTCGCCCCCGACCTGGGTATAGCCCCGGCCCCCGGCGAACCCACGGGCACCCCGATCGACTTCGAGAACGACGGCACGCTGGCGGAGCGGTACCCGACCCTGTGGGACCGCTTCAAGCCGTGAGGCCGCCTAGCGGCCGCGGCCCTGGAGATGGGCTGCCTTGGCGCGGATGGCGGGGAGGGTGGCGGTGAGGGCCGCTCCGGGGCAGGTGGTGCGATAGGCGTCGTTGTGCCCGGCGACCGTGGGGAGGGTGGCGGCGGTGCCCGACCGGTAGCGGCTGAGGCCGCTGGTGGAGACCAGGCGTACGCGGGCGCGGGGGTCGGTGTCGGAGGGGCCCAGCTTCCAGGCGGCGAGCGCGGCGATGGCGTCGGTCATGGCCGGCGGGACCGAGGTGCCCGCGGTGAAGGTGCCGAGCGCGGCGATGCCGGCCGAGCGGTGGTTGAACCCCTGGGTGTGGGCTCCGGTGACCGGCCGGTCCATGCCCCCGGCGCGGCCCTCGTAGATGGTGCCGCAGCGGTCGACGAGGAAGTTGTAGCCGATGTCGTCCCAGTGCCGGGCGCCGGTCTGGCCGGAGTACAGCGAGCGGATGATGCGCGGGGAGTCGGCGCAGTCGTAGTCGCCCGGCGAGTCGGTGTGGTGGATGAAGACGGCGATGACCCGGTCGTCGTAGCGCGGCGGGGGCTGCCGGCGCAGGGTGGCGCGGTCGAGCCAGGCGGAGCGGGGCAGGATGACCGGCCGGGGCGCGCGGTGGGCGACCGGGACCGTGCTGGGGGCGGGATGCGCGGGCTGGGCCGTGACGGCGCGCTCGCTGCCCCGCGCGAGCAGCAGCACGGCGAGGACGGCGGTCAGGGCGGGCAGACAGCCGAACGGGGTCAGCAGGACACCGGGCACGCGCGCGGTGCGCGGCCCGCGCGTCCACGCCGGTGACCACTTCATGATCCCACTGTCGGGCCGTCACGGCGGGTCCGCGATGTGTGGTGTGCCACCCGGTGGAACCATCGTCCAGGTCCGAGGCGTTTGTCGGGGGTACACGCATACGAGGACCGGTCGCCGGGTGCGGCCGGGCGCGCGGCTGATCAGCGGACGCGTCCCGCCCGTACTAGGGGGTCCGGAAGACCCGTACCAGGCGGTCCGAGAGAAAGGCGGCTCCGTGGACCTGCTCGACGTGCTGCTCGTGCTGGTGATCCTGCTCTACGCGGCTTCCGGGTACCGGCGCGGGCTGGTGGCCGGCTGTGTCTCGCTGGCCGGTTTCGTGGGCGGCGCGGCGGTCGGTGTGTGGGCGCTGCCGTGGGTGACGGGTCTGGTGACCCGCGGCTCGGTGGCGGCGACGGTGGTCGCGGTGCTGACGGTGCTGGTGCCGGGCATGGTCGGGCACGAGCTGGCGGGCCGGCTGGCGCTGCGGCTGCGGAGCCGGATGGACCGGGCGGGCAGCAGCCCGCTGCGGGTGGCGGACGGCGTCGGGGGCGCGGCGGCCAACGGGGTCGCCGTACTGCTCGTGGCGTGGGTGGCGGCGAGCGTGCTGGGCGCGGCGCCCTCGCAGACGGTGACGACGGCTATCCGTAACTCCGCGCTGCTGGGCGCGGTGCAGCATTCGATGCCGGAGACCACCCCGGCCTGGTTCTCGCGGGCGACCTCCGCGCTGACGGAGGCGGGTTTCCCGCAGGTCTTCAACCCGTTCGAGAACGAGTCGACGGCACAGGTGGCCGAGCCCTCGGGCGACAGTGTGACCCCGGCGGCCACGGAGGCGGCCCGGCGCAGCACGGTGAAGATCGAGGGGTCGGCGGGCGCGGAGGGCCGCGAGGGCAGCGGTTTCGTGTACGCGCCGCGCCGGGTGATGACGAACGCGCACGTGGTGGCCGGTATCGACAGTCCGACGGTACGGATCGGCGGGGTCGGTCAGGTGTACGAGGCGCGGGTGGTGCTGTTCGACCCGAACAAGGACGTGGCGGTGCTGTACGTGCCGGGTCTGCGGGCCCCGGTGCTGCCGTTCGACGACTCCGCGCGGCGTGGCGAGTCGGCGGTGGTCGCGGGGTATCCGCAGGACGGGAGCCTGAACCTCCAGGCGGCGACGGTGGCGAACCGGGTTCGGGCGACCGGCCAGAACATCTACAGCGACCGCACGGTCACCCGGGAGATCTACTCCATCCGCTCCACCGTGCGGCCGGGCAACTCGGGCGGCCCGCTGCTGACCACGGACGGCCGGGTGTTCGGCGTGGTCTTCGCCCGGTCCACCTCCAGCTCCGAGACGGGGTACGTGCTGACGGCGGCGGAGGTCTCGGCCGACGCCCGGCGGGCGGAGTCGGCGACGGTGCCGGTGGACACGGGCCGGCTGATCACGTCGTAGGGGGCGGTTTCGGGGGCCGTTCGGGTCAAGGCGCGCCACCCTGATTCCGGGTATGCGGGGCATGCTGGGATCATGGACTCTTCCCGAATCGCGGTGGCCGGTGCGTCCGGTCTCATCGGCAGCGCCCTGGTGCGGTCCCTCACCGACGACGGGCACCAGGTGGTGCGGCTGGTCCGGCGGGAGCCGCAGGGCCCGGACGAGGTCCGCTGGGACCCCGAGGAGCAGTACGTGGACGCGGCGGGGCTGGCCGGCTGCGACGCGGTGGTGAACCTCGCGGGGGCCGGGATCGGGGACCGGCGCTGGACGCCGGAGTACAAGCGGGTGATCCGGGACAGCCGGGTGCTGGGCACGACGGCGCTCGCGGAGGCGGCCGCTTCCCTCCCGGAGCCGCCACGGGTCTTCGTGAACGGCAGCGCGATCGGCTTCTACGGCGACACCGGGGACCGGATCACGGACGAGGACGCTCCGCCCGGCGAGGGTTTCCTGCCCTCGGTGTGCGAGGAGTGGGAGGAGGCGGCGGCGCCGGTGCGGGAGGCGGGCGTGCGGACGGCGTTCGTGCGTACCGGTCTGGTGGTGGCGTCCGGCGGCGGGGCGTGGGCCAAGATGTTCCCCCTGTTCAAGGCGGGGCTCGGCGGGCGGCTCGGGGACGGGCGGCAGTACTGGTCGTACATCGCGCTGCACGACGAGGTGGCCGCGATCCGGCACGTCCTGGACCGCGACGACCTGTCCGGCCCCTTCAACCTGACCGCGCCCCACCCGCTGACCAACCAGGAGATCACCGAGGCGATGGGCCGGGTGCTGCACCGGCCGACGCCGTTCCCGGTGCCGGCGGCGGTGCTGCGTACGGTGCTGGGCGAGCTGGCCGGGGATGTGCTGGGCAGTCAGCGGGTGGTGCCCAAGCGGCTGCTGGAGTCCGGGTTCCAGTTCGCGTTCCCCGGGATCGAGGACACGATCCGCGCCGCGGAGTAGCACGGCGGAGCAGCGCGGTGGCGTAGACCTGATCTTGGTGGGCACCGAGCGGGCATGACCGTATGCGACCGCCGTGCGACCGTGCTCTGCCGATGCGCGACTGCCCTTGACCGACAATGACCCTAACCTCGACCCGAACTCGCGTATCCGGCGGGCCAGTTGGGGGCATGACGTCTCCACCGGCCGCGCAACCACAGGAGGGGCCTCGTGCTTGAGCCCGCGTACCAGGTGGACGTCGTCGTCGTGGGAGCCGGGGTCGCCGGGCTCTCGGCGGCCCATCGGCTCACCAGCGCAGGAGTGACGACCGCAGTCCTGGAGGCCGCCCCGGAGGTCGGCGGCCGCATGTCGACCGAGAAGGTCGACGGCTTCCGTCTCGACCGCGTCGGACGGCCGCTGTCCACACCCGGCACCGGACTGCGCATCGCACCGGGCCTGGAACCACTCCCGCTACGGCGCTTCGCACCCGGAGTGCTGCTGCACCGGGACGGCCGCAGGCACCGCGCGGGCGCGCCGGCACCCGTAGGGGGCGCAAGGGGCGCACTCCATGTGGTGCGCGCCCTGGCGAGCGCCCCCAGGGGTCCGGTCGCCGTTCCCGGCCGGACCGGGACGCCGCTGGGCGGCGCGTGGGACCAGGCCCGGCTGAACGCCGCCCTGGCCCGGATCGCGGCCACGCCGGTGGACCGGCTGCTGGCCCGCCCGGAGCAGGCCGCCGCCGACGCCCTGGCCGCGCGCGGGATTCCCGCCCGTACCGTCGAGGGCTTTCTGCGCCCGCTGCTCGCCGCGCTGCTGTGCGACCCCGAGCTGACCACGTCCAGCCGGAGCGCCGACCTCGCCCTGCGGGCGTTCGCCGGGGGGCGGCTCGGCGTGCCGGAGGGCGGCGCGGAGGCGCTGCCCGAGCTGCTGGCGCGCGCCCTGCCGCCCGGCACGGTGCGCACCGGGGTGCGGGTCACCTCGGTCTCCACCACCTCGGTGACCACCGCCGAGCACGGCGTACTGCGCTGTCGCGCGGTGCTGCTGGCCACGGACGCCCGCGCGGCCGCCGAGCTGCTGCCGGGCCTCCGCGTCCCGGACTTCCACCCGGTGACCGTCGTCCACCACACCACCGACGACCCCGGCCCGGCGCTGTCCACGGGCACCTCGCTGCTGCTGGACGCCGACCGGGGCGGCCCCGTCGCGCACACCGCGGTCCTCAGCGCCGTCGACCCGACCCGGGCCCCGGCCGGCCGCGCGCTGATCTCCTCGACCGTGCTCGGCACCCCGCCCGAGGACGTGGACTCCGCCGTCCGCACCCACCTGGCCCGGCTATACGGCACGCCCACGCACCGCTGGGAAACCCTGGCCGTGCACCACACCCCGGACGCGGTCCCGGCGATGCGCCCCGCGTACGACCCCCATCGCCCGGTACGCCTCCTGGCCGGCCTCTATGTGTGCGGCGACCACCGCGACACCGGAACCCTCCAAGGCGCCCTGCACTCGGCCACCCGGGCCGCCACGGCCATCCTCACCGACCTGGGAGCCACCACCTCGATGCACCTGGCGGACCCGCCGGCGACGATGCCGCGCGCGGCGTAGTCCCCCTAGGGGCGCCCACGGCCTGGGCGCCCCCTGCCGCTACCCCAGGGCCGCCACCCGCTCCCGGTACCCCCGTGCCGGGGGCGCGTCCCGGTACGGCTCCAGGCGGCGTTCGAAGTCGCGGATGTACTCCACGGCCCGGACCGAGCGCATCTCGGCGGCCTGGGCGGCGGCCTCGGCGGCGAGGGTGCACGCCTGGTCGAGGTCACCGAGGCCCAGCCGGGCGGTGGCCAGCACCACGCGGGAGAACAGCCGGCTGCGGGCGTGCGCGGCGGAGCGCAGCCGCAGCGAGCGTTCCGCGTGCTGGGCGGCCGCCCGGAACTGGTGCAGGTCCCGGTGGCAGTGGCCGAGTTCGTCGGCGAGCTGGGCCTCGTCGAAGAAGCGCGCCCAGTGCGGCACGTCGTCCCCGGGCCGGGCCGTCTCCAGGGCGCGTTCGGCGCGTACCAGCGCGCCGGTGCACGCGCGCGCCTCCGCGAGGACGGCGTGCGCCCGCGCCTCCGCCGCGTGCAGCAGGGCCTGCACGACCGGCGGCGCGCCGGTGCCGATCCCCTGCTGGGCGACCCGCGCGAGCTGGACGGCCTCCCGACCGTGGCCGAGGTAGACGGCCTGACGGCTCATGGTGACCAGCACGTAGGAGCCGTAGGCGCGGTCCCCGGCCGCCTGGGCGAGCCGAAGAGCCTGTACGAAGTACCGCTGGGCGAGCCCGTGCGCGGCGATGTCGTACGAGGTCCAGCCGGCGAGCCGGGTGAGGTCGGCGGCCGCGCCGAACAGCCTGCGGCCGGTCTGCTCGGAGTAGCTCCCGCGCAGCATCGGCTCGCACTCGTGCTCCAGGTAGCGGACGAGGGCCTGCCGGGCGTGCCCGCCGCCGTACTGGTCGTCGAGCGCCCGGAACAGCTCCCCCACCGAGCGCAGCGCGGCGAGGTCCCCGCCGGTCACCCGGTGCCCGGACGGCCGCTCGGCCCCGGTGCCCGGGGCAGGGGCGGGGGCGCGTACGGGTCCGGCCTCGGCGGGCCGCGCCTGGGCCGGTACCCGGACCGCCGGTTCGCGCGCCACCCGGTCGTCGGCCTTGCCGATCAGCCAGTCCCGGCTGGGCACGACCAGCCCCGCGGGCGTGAACGCGATCTTGCGCAGCTCGGCATGGCTGCCGGAGTCCTTGCGCCACAGCCCGCTGACGATGTCCACGGCCTCCTCGGGCGTGCCCGCGAACTCCAGCCCGGCGTACACCGGCGCGCAGGCGTCCAGACCGAGGTCCTGGGCGGTGAGGCGGCGGCCGAGGCGGCGGGTGAACACCTCGGCGATCAGCGCGGGAGTGGTCCCGCGCGGCTGCTGTCCGCGCAGCCAGCGGGTGACGGAGGTCTTGTCGTATCTGAGGTCCAGCCCGTGTTCCAGGCCGAGCTGATCGACGCGACGGGCCAGACCCGCGTTGGAGAACCCCGCCTCCGCGATGAGCGTGGCGAGCTGGCGGTTGGGGGTGCGCTGCGCGGGTCGGTCCGTCATGTGCGGTGCGGTCTCCTGCCTGACAGGCCACTGAGGTGCCGGGACGGGCTGTGAACAGCCCTTTTGGCCTCACGAACGGCGCGAATGTAGCGGAGAGTGAGCAAGTCATCGCACAGTTCCCCGGGCATTCATCCGATCGTGTGAGGATTACCCGCGCGGCTGACGTCACCCGTCCGGACGTACAGTGGCGTGGGCGCCGTACGCGCCTGACAGGCCCGACGAGGGGTGCCCGGCCAAGGGAGGCGCTTGCCGTGAGTGAGCTGCGGTTCGTCCACATGGGGTTCGGCGCGGACGCCGTCGACTACCAGGAGGCGTGGGACGAGCAGCGCCGGGTGCACGCCGCCCGGTTCGCCGACGAGGTCTCCGACACCGTGCTGCTGCTGGAGCACCCGCCGGTGTACACGGCCGGCCGCCGCACCGAGGCGAGCGAGCGCCCGCTGGACGGCACCCCGGTGATCGACGTGGACCGGGGCGGCAAGATCACCTGGCACGGTCCGGGCCAGCTGGTGGGCTACCCCATCCAGAAGCTCCCCCGCCCGGTGGACGTCATCGCCCATGTGCGCCGCCTGGAGGAGGCCCTGATCCGCACCTGCGCGGAGTACGGGGTCGAGACCACCCGCATCGAGGGCCGCAGCGGCGTCTGGGTGCTGGGTGACCCGGTCGAGCAGCGCCTCGGCGGTCTCTCCCTCGACTTCGATCCCCGGATCGCCGACGAGGAGTTCGACCCCCGGATGAACGGTCCGGAGTACGCCCCCTCCAACGCGGGTCAGCGCCGCGAGGACCGCAAGATCGCCGCGATCGGCATCCGCGTGGCCAAGGGCGTCACGATGCACGGCTTCGCCCTCAACGTGAACCCGGACAACCGCTGGTTCGACCGCATCATCCCGTGCGGCATCCGTGACGCCGGGGTCGCCTCGCTCGCCAATGAGCTGGGCCGGGACATCACGATCGAGGAGGTCGTCCCGGTGGTCGAACGGCACCTGCGGGACGTCATGGCCGACGCGGATCTCAAGCCCAGGGTGATCGAGAAGCCCGCCGCGGTCTGACCGGGGAATGCGGCCTGCGTCCATGAGGTTTCCTCACCCGTAAGGCCCAATGAACACGGGCGTACTCTGGTGTACGCCGAAGAATCGAAGACTTACTTCGCAACAAGCAGGGAGCCGGTCGTGTCCGCAGTCGCACCCGACGGACGCAAGATGCTGCGCCTGGAGGTCCGTAACAGCCAGACCCCCATCGAGCGCAAGCCCGAGTGGATCAAGACGCGGGCGAAAATGGGCCCCGAGTACACCAAGATGCAGAACCTCGTGAAGAGCGAGGGCCTGCACACCGTGTGCCAGGAGGCCGGCTGCCCCAACATCTACGAGTGCTGGGAAGACCGCGAGGCGACCTTCCTCATCGGTGGCGACCAGTGCACCCGGCGCTGTGACTTCTGCCAGATCGACACCGGCAAGCCCGAGGCCCTGGACCGGGACGAGCCGCGCCGCGTGGGCGAGTCCGTGGTCACCATGGACCTCAACTACGCCACCATCACCGGCGTCGCCCGCGACGACCTGGACGACGGCGGCGCGTGGCTGTACGCCGAGACGGTCCGCCAGATCCACGCCCAGACGGCGGGCCGCGAGACCGGCCGCACCAAGGTCGAGCTGCTGGCCCCCGACTTCAACGCGGTGCCCGAGCAGCTCGCCGAGGTCTTCGAGTCCCGCCCCGAGGTCTTCGCGCACAACGTGGAGACGGTTCCGCGCATCTTCAAGCGCATCCGCCCCGGCTTCCGCTACGAGCGCTCGCTGAAGGTCATCACCGAGGCCCGCGACTTCGGCCTGGTCACCAAGTCCAACCTGATCCTCGGCATGGGCGAGACCCGCGAGGAGGTCGTGGAGGCGCTGAAGCAGCTGCACGACGCGGGCTGCGAGCTGGTCACCATCACCCAGTACCTGCGCCCCTCCGTGCGCCACCACCCGGTGGAGCGCTGGGTCAAGCCGCAGGAGTTCGTGGAGCTGAAGGATGAGGCCGAGCGGATCGGCTTCTCCGGTGTGATGTCGGGCCCGCTGGTCCGTTCCTCCTACCGCGCCGGGCGTCTCTACCAGATGGCCATCGAGAAGCGTGGTACGTACATCGCCGCCCAGGCGGTGTGAGCAAGCCGTGTGAAATCACGCACAAGTACCTACTGGCCAGTAGTGGCCGAGTCGACGCGGTCCCGGCCGTCCTCGCTGATGAGGGCGCTCCCGGGGCCGCGTCGGCGTGTACGGGACCTGCGCCCAGGTTTCACCACCGTTTGACCGGTCGGTCACGCACTGGTAACACCAATCAGTGACCCTGGAATCACGCCCCGTACACCACCCGCACCGAGGGGGGACCTCGATCATGCAGGCCGCACCCGTCCGCGCCACCGCCATCCCGTCCTTCACCGTCGCCCTGCGCGCGGTCGAGACGCTGCTGCTTCAGGGCGGCCAGCGCACCGCCCGCCGCAACGCCTGGACCTCCGTCCTGGAGGACCGCCGCCGCGCCAAGGACCGGGTCGAGGCGCAGCAGTTCCTCGACCGCGCCGCCACCCGTCTCTGACCCGCTCCCGCCCCGGTGTGACCCTCCCGACACCGCCGTCGAGAGTATCCCGGCGGCCACGTAGACTTCGTGGCATGGCGAGGAAGGAAACCGCGGCGGACGCCGCGAGCGCAGGGCGACTCAAGCAGATCGCTCTCACGTACAAGATGACCCAGAAGGCCGACAAGACGATCGGCCTGGTACTGGCTGCCGTCGCACTCGGTATCTTCGGTGTCCTCCTCGTGATCGGCTTCCTGGTCGGGCATCCGTACTACTTCGGCTTCGCGGGCCTGCTGATCGGCCTGCTCTCCGCGGCCGTCGTGTTCGGCCGCCGGGCCGAGCGGGCCGCCTTCGGGCAGATGGAGGGCAAGCCGGGCGCCGCCGCGGCGGTACTGGACAACATCGGCCGGGGCTGGGTGACCACCCCCGCGGTGGCGATGAACCGCAGCCAGGACGTGGTGCACCGCGCGGTCGGCAAGGCCGGCATCGTGCTGGTGGCCGAGGGCAACCCGAACCGGGTGAAGAGCCTGCTGGCGGCCGAGAAGAAGAAGATGAACCGCATCGTCGCGGACGTGCCGGTGCACGACGTGATCGTCGGTGACGGCGAGGGTCAGGTGCCGCTGAAGAAGCTGCGCACGACCATGCTGAAGTACCCGCGGGTGCTGACCGGCCCCCAGGTGACCGTCACCAACGACCGGCTGCGGGCGCTGGGCGACCTGATGAGCAACATGCCGCTCCCCAAGGGTCCGATGCCGAAGGGCATGCGGATGCCGAAGGGCGGCGGCAAGGCCCGCTGATTCTTCGACCGACTACGAAGGGGCGCCCGGAGTGACTTCACTCCGGGCGCCCCTTCTTCATGTCTTGTACGGCTAGATCCTGACCTCGACGGTCTTGGCGAGCCGGTCGTGCAGGCCCCGGCCGTCGCGGTCCCAGACCAGCGCCGGGATCGCCAGGCAGAGCAGGAAGGTGCGCAGCAGGGCGCGCAGCGGGTTGACGGTGCCGGTCTCCAGGGCGACGACGCGCAGCCCGAGGAGGCGCTTGCCCGGCGTGGAGCCGAGGGTGCCCACGGTGAGCGCGCTCATGACGAAGAAGAGGAGCAGGGCCCAGTTGCTGGTGGCCGGGCTGTTGCCGTGGGTGATCAGGCCGTATGCGATCAGCACGCACAGACCCCAGTCCACGGCGAGGGCGCCGAGCCGACGCCCCGGACGGGCGATCGAGTTCGGCCCGCTTTCCGGCAGACCGAGCTGCTCGCCCCGGTACCCGAAGTCGGCGCCCGCTTCTTCCATGGCCGCCCGCGGCCCGGAGAGCCACGACCCCATCACTTCCCTGTTGTCCACCCGACCACGGTACTGCGCCCGGATTCGGGCAGTACGCGCAGGGGTGTGTCGGGCTACGGTGGAGGCGTGGCCGGTTAACTTCTGCGAAACAAACGAGTCACGCCCGAGAAATCACCCGTCCCTAGGGTCGAGACCAGCGTGTGCCACCGCACTGGCCGCACGAACGATCTACCACCCCGGCGGGAACGGTCGGGAGTAGGAGGAGCTGGATGTTCCAGAACGCCGACGAGGCCAAGAAGTTCATCGCGGACGAAGACGTCAAGTTCGTCGACGTCAGGTTCTGCGACCTGCCGGGCGTCATGCAGCACTTCACCGTGCCCGTCCAGGCGTTCGACCCGGACGAGGAGCTGGCCTTCGACGGCTCGTCGATCCGCGGCTTCCAGGCCATCCACGAGTCCGACATGGCGCTGCGCGCCGACCTGTCGACGGCTCGCGTGGACCCGTTCCGCCGCGACAAGACGCTGAACATCAACTTCTTCATCCACGACCCGATCACGGGTGAGCAGTACTCCCGTGACCCGCGCAACGTGGCCAAGAAGGCCGAGGCGTACCTCGCCTCCACCGGCATCGCCGACACCGCGTTCTTCGGCCCCGAGGCCGAGTTCTACGTGTTCGACAGCGTGCGCTTCAAGACCGCCGAGAACGAGGCGTTCTACCACATCGACTCCGAGGCGGGTGCCTGGAACACCGGCGCGCTCGAGGACAACCGGGGTTACAAGGTCCGCTACAAGGGCGGCTACTTCCCGGTCCCGCCGGTCGACCACTTCGCCGACCTGCGTGCCGAGATCTCCCTGGAGCTGGAGAAGAACGGCCTCCAGGTCGAGCGCCAGCACCATGAGGTGGGCACGGCCGGCCAGGCCGAGATCAACTACAAGTTCAACACGCTGCTCGCCGCCGCGGACGACCTCCAGCTCTTCAAGTACATCGTGAAGAACGTGGCCTGGCGCAACGGCAAGACCGCGACCTTCATGCCGAAGCCGATCTTCGGCGACAACGGCTCGGGCATGCACGTCCACCAGTCGCTGTGGTCGGGCGGCGCGCCGCTCTTCTACGACGAGGCCGGTTACGCGGGCCTGTCGGACATGGCGCGCTACTACATCGGCGGCATCCTCAAGCACGCCCCGTCGCTGCTGGCCTTCACCAACCCGACGGTGAACTCGTACCACCGTCTGGTGCCGGGCTTCGAGGCGCCGATCAACCTGGTGTACTCGCAGCGCAACCGTTCCGCGGCGATGCGTATCCCGATCACGGGCTCCAACCCGAAGGCCAAGCGCGTCGAGTTCCGCGCGCCGGACTCCTCGGGCAACCCGTACCTCGCCTTCTCCGCGCTCCTCCTGGCGGGCCTGGACGGCATCAAGAACAAGATCGAGCCGGCCGAGCCGATCGACAAGGACCTCTACGAGCTGGCCCCCGAGGAGCACGCGGGCGTCGCCCAGGTCCCGACCTCCCTCCCGGCCGTCCTCGACCGCCTCGAAGCCGACCACGACTTCCTCCTCCAGGGCGACGTCTTCACCCCGGACCTCATCGAGACGTGGATCGACTACAAGCGCACGAACGAGATCGCCCCGCTCCAGCTCCGCCCTCACCCGCACGAGTTCGAGCTGTACTACGACGTGTGATCGTCGCTGCCTCTACGGCGAAGGCCGCCATCCCGACCGGGGTGGCGGCCTTCGCGGTATCGGAAGCTGGAGATGGTGAGGGATTCGCCGGAGGTCCGGGGCCGGTGAGGTCCTCGCGACTTCGACCGCCGCCAATTGACCGGAGCCGCCACCGTGACCGACCAGTCCGCCGCACACGCCGCCGCCGTCACCGACCGGGACCGTCTCGCCCGGAGTGCCTACAGCAGTGAGCGGGATCTCGCGGCCCGCCAGTCCCTCTATCAGTGGCAGACGCCTCGGTACGACCTGCCCGGCATTGTCACCGAGAAGCTGCGTGGTGTGCGGGGGCGGGTGGTCGATGTCGGTTGTGGCAATGGGAAGTTCGTCCGGCGGTTACGTGCGGAGAGGCCGGATCTCACGGTGCTGGGGCTGGATATCGCGCCCGGCATCGTCTCCGACGTGCCTGGCCCGGTCGCCGTGGCGGATGCCACCGCCCTGCCGCTGGCCGGGGGCAGCGTCGATGCCGCTCTGGCGATGCACATGCTGTACCACGTCGCCGACATCCCGCAGGCGGTGCGGGAGTTGGCCCGTGTCGTCGTCGGCGATGGGCTGGTCATCGCTTCGACCAACAGTGAGCGGGACAAGTCCGAGCTGGACGACCTCTGGCAGCGGGCCGCCGGTGACGTGCTCGACACGGAGCGCGGTCCGGCGCGCATCTCCCTGAGCGCTCGCTTCTCCCTGGAGAAAGCGCCTGCCTTCCTCGGGCAGGCATTCAGCCGCATCGAGACGATCGAGCTGCCCGGCACCATCACCGTGCACGAACCCGAGCCCGTCATCGCGCACATGGCCTCGTACCGGGCGTGGGCGGACCAGCACGATGTGCCTTTCCAGGACACCATCGAGAGGGCCCGCGGCATCCTCGTCGATCACTTGGCGCGGCACGGTTTCTTCCGGATCACGTGTCTCGGTGGCGTGCTCGTGTGCCGTTCCTAAGGCCAGGTCAGTGTGGCCGCCACCGGTAGGTGGTCGCTTCCGGCTTTGGGGAGGGTCCAGGAGCGGTTGGCCTCCAGGCCCCGGTACAGGATTTGGTCGATGCGGGCCATCGGGAAGGTGGCCGGCCAGGTGAAGCCGAAGCCGGTGCCGGAGGTTTGCTGGGTTGAGTGGAGGTGGGTGCGGAGAGCTGTGAAGGCTCGGTCGTCCAAGGTGCCGTTCAGGTCGGCCAGGAGGAGGACTCGGGGGTTGGGGTCGGTGGTGATGGACTTGGTGAGGGCGGCTGCGCCTATGTTGCGGCTGCTGGTCCAGAAGCCCCTGCGGGGCATGAGGCGGACGGAGCCGAGGTGGGCTACGTAGACCGCCAGGGGGCCGTTGGGGGTGGTGACCGTGGTGTGGAGGGCTCGGTTTTCGGGGAGTTTGGCGGCGGCCGACTTGGTGGCGGCCAACGGGCCGTAGTTCATGATGTCGATCGCGCGGGTCCCCGAGAGGGGGAGCTTGCTCCAGAGGCCGACGGTGCCGCGTATCGCGTGGTGCGGGTAGGTCTTGGCGAGCGTCTTCTCGTACAGCGGGGCTGCCTGCGGGGTCAGCTCCTCCAGGGCCAGGAGGTCGGCGCCCGAGGACGCCAGGGTGCGGGCGGTGCCGGTCGGGTCGGGGTTGGCGGCGCCGACGTTGTGGGCGGCCACGGTGAGGTCGCCGCCCGGGTGGGACTTGTCGGGGAGGAGGCCGCCGAAGAGGGTCGTCCACGCCACGGCCGGGAGCAGCAGCGCGGTCGCGGCGGAGAGGGAGCGGCGCCAGAGGGCGGCGGCCAGGAGTACGGGGATGAACACGCCCAGCCACGGCAGGACGCTCTCCACCAGGCTCCCCAGGCCCGCGAAGTCCGTGATCGTCGCGTGCAGCGGCAGGAGCAGGCCCAGCAGCAGCGCCAGCGCCGTCAGGACCGGGCCGCGCTTCCAGGGTTCCGGGCGGCAACAGGCGCGGAGGGCGTTTCGCATCATGCGGCCAGCCAAGACTGCGCGGTGTTGCCGCAGCGTATGCGCTTTCCGATACGCGGACGATACGTACGGCCTCGTAGCCTCGATGGCATGCGTGTGCTGATCGTCGAGGACGAGCCCTATCTGGCGGAGGCCGTCCGTGACGGGCTGCGCCTGGAAGCGATCGCGGCGGACATCGCGGGAGACGGGGACACCGCGCTGGAGCTGCTGGGGATCAACGCGTACGACATCGCCGTGCTCGACCGGGACATCCCCGGACCGTCCGGCGACGAGGTCGCGCGGTGGATCGTCGCCTCCGGCAGCGGGATGCCGATCCTCATGCTCACCGCGGCCGACCGGCTGGACGACAAGGCGTCCGGGTTCGGGCTCGGCGCCGACGACTACCTCACCAAGCCCTTCGACCTCAGGGAACTCGTGCTCAGGCTCCGGGCGCTCGACCGCAGGCGGGCCCATCACCGGCCGCCCGTAAGGGAGATCGCCGGGCTGCGGCTCGACCCGTTCCGCAGGGAGGTCCAGCGGGACGGGCGGCATGTCGCGCTGACCAGGAAGCAGTTCGCGGTGCTCGAAGTGCTCGTCGCCGCCGAGGGCGGGGTCGTCAGCGCGGAGGAACTGCTGGAGCGGGCGTGGGACGCGAACGCCGACCCGTTCACCAACGCCGTACGCATCACCGTCTCGGCCCTGCGCAAGCGGCTCGGCGAGCCCGGGCTCATCGCCACCGTGCCGGGGGTCGGGTACCGCATCGGCACCGGGGGCGAGCGTGGATAGGGCGCCGGGGCCGAGCGTCCGCCTCCGGCTCACCCTCAGCTACGCCGGATTCCTCATGCTCGCGGGCGCCCTGCTGCTCGCCGCGGTGTGGCTGTTCCTGCTGCGGTACGTGCCCGAGCGGGCGCTCATCGTGCCCTCGGGCACGCCGATCAGGTACGACGTCTTTCCCGTCCGGTCCAACCTGCTGCGCGTCTTCGCGCCGCGCGCGGCCGGGGTACTGGCGTTTCTGCTGGTGTTCGGGCTGGTGGGCGGGTGGTTCCTCGCGGGCCGCATGCTCGCGCCGCTGACCCGCGTCACGGAGGCCACCCGTAGGGCCGCGAACGGCTCCCTCTCGCACCGCATCCGGCTGCCCGGACGGAGGGACGAGTTCCGCGAGCTGGCCGACGCCTTCGACACGATGCTGGCGCGGCTGGACGCGCACGTGGCCGAACAGCGGAGATTCGCGGCCAACGCCTCGCACGAGCTGCGCACCCCCCTGGCGATCTCCAAGGCCCTGCTGGACGTGGCCCGCACCGATCCGGAGCGCGACACCGCCGAACTCCTCGACCGCCTCCATGCCGTCAACGCCCGCGCGATCGACCTCACCGAGGCGCTGCTCCTGGTCAGCCGCGCCGAGCAGCGGTCCTTCGAGCGGGAGGACGTCGACCTGTCCCTGCTGGCCGAGGAGGCCACCGAGACGCTGCTCCCGCTCGCGGAGAAGCACGGCATCTCCCTGGAGACCTCGGGCGAGATCACGCCCACGAGGGGCTCGGAGGCGCTGCTGCTCCAGCTCACGATGAATCTCGTACACAACGCGATCGTGCACAACCTGCCTGGTCAGGGCCAGGTATGGGTCAGTACGGCCGTCCTTCCGGAGGCGGTCGCGCTCACCGTCGAGAACACCGGCGAGCGCGTCTCCCCCGAGCTGGCCGCAACGCTCACCGAGCCGTTCCGGCGTGGCACCGAGCGCGTCCACACCGACCACGCGGGGGCCGGGCTCGGTCTGGCGATCGTCCAGACCATCGCCCACGCCCACGACGGCACCCTGACGCTCACCCCACGGCCCTCGGGCGGGCTCCGGATCACGGTGGAGCTGCCGGTGGGCGGGGCCGGGTGACGACAGAGGGCCGCCACCCCGGCGGGATGGCGGCCCTCTGTCGTCACGTGATCATCCAGGGACGACGATCACTACGACGCTGCCGTTGTTGTAGCCGTAGCCGGGGCCATAGCCGTGGTTGAAGCCGTAGCCCGGGCCGTAGCCGTAGCCGCAGTTGCCCCACCAGCCACAGCCGCGATTGGTCGGCACTTGGGTGGCCGTGGTGGCCGAGGCAGTGCCGGCGGTGGCGATGGCTCCGCCGGCTGCCAGGAGGAGACCGGCGGCGGATGCCGCCATGAGGCGCTTGGCGCGCTGTGCGTTCATGGACGTACCTTCCTTCCACCCCGCGTGCGGTACGCGACTGCACGGTTCGGATGGCCGCGCACTCGGAGTGGGAAGTCCGGCGCGGTCGGTGGGCTGGCCGCTTTCGGTCGCCGGGACGACGCTGGAACGCGTCCCGGCCTGCGGCACTCTCTCGATGCTAGGTGAGCACCTCCCGCTCGGCATCCGGAGCCGGACCGGGCCGGACCTGTGCAACCTTTTCCGCCGCTCGCGCTTCCTACTCTCGGGGGATCATGGTCCCCCGGACTGGAAAGGGTTGCGCGACATGGCCGAACAGGACGACTGGCAGCGGGAGTTCGACCTCAGATGGGCCGACTCCGCCGAACACAAGGAACCGTCCGCCCGGGCCCGGATGCTCGCGGCCCGCTGGAAGGAGAACCCCCCGGACCCGGCCCCTTTCCGGGCCGATCCGACGCCGGTGGGGTCCCGTAGGGGATCGTGGGTGTCGACGGCCGTGGTGCTGGGGTGCGTAGCGGCGGTGATCGTGCTGCTGGGGTGGGCGCAGATGAGGTCGTCCTATTAACGGCGGGGACCCGGCCGCCTGGCTGGAGCTGGACCAGCGTACGAGGGCCTGCTGGTCGCCGGATCAGCCGGGCGACAGCCGTACGCTGCTCGCCGCCTTCGCGACGGGCGGACCCCTCGGTGACGACCGGTTCGCGCGTGCCCTCTGCCACCGCGACGGGCGCGTCCGGCGCCGGGCGCTGGACGAGGTCGCCGGCCGTCCGGCGCTGTTCCCGCTGGTGGTCGTACGGTGCGCCGACTGGGCCGAGCCGGTACGGAACCGGGCCCGTGAGCTGCTCGCGGAGGCCCTCGACGCCGGGACATCCGTGGTCCTCGCCCCGATGATCCTGCGCGTCGGCGACCGGTACCGGGGTGACCACGCCCTCGGGCTGCTCGACGACGTACTCCGCCGGGCCCCCCGCGAGCACCTGGCCCCGCTGCTGGTGTCCGGCGACCGTGCGGTACGCCGGTTCGCCTACCGCATGGCCGTCGAGGAGGGCACCCTCTCCCCGGTCGAGCTGGCCCGTGCCGCCGCCGAGGACGACGACGCGGTCGTCCAGGGCCGGTGCGCCGAGGCCGCGCTGGCCGAGGGTCCCGGGGCGGAGGCGCTGGACATCCTGCTCGGCGCCCGGAATCCGCAGGCCAGGTCGGCCGGGGTGACCGCGCTGCGGCGACTTAGCCGGGCGGAGCGGGCCGTGGACTTCCTCGCCGACCGTTCGGCCCTGGTGCGGGCCTGCGCGCGGTACGTCGTACGGCAGCACGGGATCGACCCGCTGCCCTGGTACCGGGCGCGCTGCGCCGACCCGGACCTGCCGCCCGGTGCCGCGATCGGGCTCGCGGAGTGCGGGGACCGGGCGGACGCGCCCCTGTTGTGGGCCCTGCTGGAGCACCCGGCGCCGGGCGTGCGGGCGCGGGCGGTGGCCGGGCTGCGGACGCTGGACATGGCGGACGTACGACGGCTGCGGCCGCTGCTGGACGATCCGGCGCCCGGCGTGGTCGGCGAGGCCACGCTCGCCCTGCTGCCCTCGGCCCGCGACCTGCCCGAGGAGTGGCTGCTGCGGCGGCTGGACCCGGGACGGCCCCGCTGGGAGCGGGTGTCGGCGTGGCGGCTGCTCGGCGCGCATGGTGCTGTCGTACGGCTCCGGGCGGCCGTGCCGCTGCTCGATGACGCGGACGTACGGCTGCGGGCGTGGGCGGAGCACGCCGTCCTGCGGGTCGCGCGCCGGGAGCCGCGGGCATGGCGGAGCCCGGAGATCGCGGCGCTGCTCGACCGGGCCGAGGCGGTCCGCCGGTGAAGCGGGGAAGCCTTTGCCGCTCGCGGCCACAGGCATGGGCCGCGCCGGGTGCACACTGGACGCAGGGGGAGAGGTCGAGTGTGGGGTGATGCGTGATGCAGAGCCGTTTTCGCAGTGATCGTCGGCTGACCGTGCGGATGACGGTCACGCTGTTTCTGCTCGGGCTGCTGTACGTGGCGTTCGTCGCCGCGCTGATCGTGCTGCTGAAGTCGTGGGTGCTGGTCGCCGTGCTGGTGGCCGTGATGTTCGTGGCGCAGTTCTGGTTCTCCGACAGGATCGCCATGTACGCCATGCGCGGGCATGTCGTGGAGCGGGAGCAGTATCCCGAGCTGCACGCGGTGGTGGACCGGCTGTGCGCCATCGCGGACATGCCCAAGCCGGTGATCGCCGTGTCCGAGATGGACATGCCGAACGCGTTCGCCACCGGCCGGAACCCCGATCACGCGGTGGTCTGTGTGACCACCGGCCTGCTGCGGCGGCTGGAGCCGGCCGAACTGGAGGGTGTGCTGGCGCACGAGCTGTCGCACGTGGCGCACAAGGACGTCGCCGTGATCACCATCGCGTCGTTCCTGGGTGTGATCGCGGGGCTGATCGTGCGGTTCATGTTCTACTCCCAGCTGTTCGGCGGTGGCCGGCGCGACCAGAACACCGCCGCGATCTTCGCCGCGGTGATCGGTGTCTCGGCGGCCGTGTACGCGATCAGCTTCCTGCTGATCCGGGCGCTGTCCCGGTACCGCGAGCTGGCCGCGGACCGCGCGGCCGCGCATCTGACCGGCCGCCCCTCGGCGCTGGCGTCGGCGCTGACCAAGGTGTCCGGGGAGATCGCCCGTATCCCGACCAAGGACCTGCGGACGGCGCAGGCGTTCAACGCGTTCTACTTCACCCCGGCGACCGGCAAGGAGCCGGGCATCGAGCGGATCTTCTCCACGCATCCGCCCCTGGAGCAGCGGCTCGCTCAGCTGGGCCGGATCTCCGCGGAGCTGGGCGAGGCCGCCGCCCCCGAGAAGACGGGCTGATCATTGGGTCTGCTGGACATTCTGCTGGGGCGTACGAAGCCGGTGGCGCCCGATCTCGATCAGCTCTTCGCGCTGCCCTCGGCGGCGATCACCCTCCAGGCGGCGGCCGGTTTCACCCCGACCGGCGCGGGCGCGGTGTGCTTCGCCACGGTGGAGGGCGCGGCGTTCGAGCAGACGCACCGGGAGGTACGGGCCCTGCTGGACGCCGACGCCGAGCGCAGCGGGCCTCCGGTGGCGCTGACCCAGGACGACTACGGCTACTCCTGGCTCAGCTCCCACCGTTCCCCCGAGCAGCTCCCCGAGCTGGTGAACGATCTCCACGCGGTGAACAGCTCCCTGGAGGCCAACGGCTTCGGCCCCCAACTGCTCTGCTCCCTCGCGGCCTTCGAACGGGCGGACCAGGACGACGACCGCCGGCTGGCCCTCGTCTACCTCTACAAGCGCGGCACCTTCTACCCCCTGTGCACCCGCCCCGGCCACCAGCGCCGTGACAACGCCCTGGAACTTCAGGTGGCGTCGGCGCTGGAGGGGGACCTGCGGATCGAGAAGGACACCTCCCGGTGGTTCCCGCTGTGGGACGCGCCGGGGATGACGGGCTGAGCGGGATCGGAAGGCTTGAGGGGTCAGCGGCTCTTCTCCCGCTGCTGCCGCCGCGCCTCATGGGGACGCTCGCGGCGGTAGCGCCGCTCCCATCTGGCCTGACGGTCACGGCGGTCGCGGTAGGCGCGGTACGAGTCCGGGGGCGGGCCGCCGGGCGGCGGGGGCGGTGGTGGCGAGCCCCGGCCGCCTCTGAGGTACAGGCAGAGCAGCGCGACGGCGGCGAGCCAGTAGAGGTGGTTGCCGATGCCGAGGACGGCCAGGGTGAGGGTGGCGGCGACGATGAGAACGCTCATGACGGAACCTCCTGGCCATTCAAGGTATCGACGCCGCTACTGTGAGTGCATCTTCTTTTCGGGTGCCGGTGACTGTGGGTAAACGGCGCCCATGCCTCAACCCCCTTTCCCGCTCGATGAGTTCACCTACGACTGTGACGGCGAGCGGCTGAGCGCGGTACGGGCGGGCATTACGGGCGCCGGGTGGCCTCCGTGGGCCTGGGCGCACCGGGGGTGTTCGCGGCGGCGGCGTGGGACGAGCCGTTCGGCGACGGCACAGGCAGCTTCACGCCCGCGACCACCCGGAGGACGGGCGCAGGTTGGCGGCCGAGCTGCTGACGGGATGAGACCGGTGCCGGGCGCCCTCGGGAGGCGCCCGGGCGGCGGGCTCAGTGCAGCAGGGCCCGGACCATGCGGCAGGTGGTGTCGGACGGCGGGTGGACGCCGAGCTTGTCCGCCGTGTCGCGGATCGCCTCGTCGCGGGCCTGGGACGGGCGGTAGACGCCCGAGTCGAGCAGGGCTATGGCGAGGCGCATGGCCTTTAGGCGCCGGTTGTGCGACACGTACCACTCACGCGGCCGCCCCGCCGGCAGCGGGCACTTGACGCTGGGCGTGTACGGCGAGTCGAGCGGCACGGAACGCTTGGCGGTGGACTGGGTCGGCGACGGCTTGTTCCTCAGAGCGGCAGCGGGCACGGACAACCTCCTGTGGCGAGCGGAGCACCCACCCGGAAACCCCGGCGAATACTCTCGAACACTGCCCCCAGTCTACCGCCGGGCACTGACAACGGGGAGGGCGCACGGAGTCATCGAACGCGCTGGTGGAGCCGGATATTGACGTGTCGTCACACGAGTCACGCGAGGGGCGCCAGAATTCGAACAAAGCCAACTCTCCGCGCCTCAGGACGACATGCCCGAGCGCCGCGTACCGTACCCCCATGGAGATCTGGATCAACCCGAGCTGTTCCAAGTGCCGTAGTGCGATGGATGTGCTGGATGCCGAGGGGGCCGGGTACACCGTGCGGCGGTATTTGGAGGAGGTGCCGAGTGCGGGGGAGATCCGGGAACTGCTCGGGCGGCTCGGGCTGGAGCCGTGGGACATCACCAGGACCGGGGAGGCCGTTGCCGCCGAGCTGGGGGTCCAGGAGTGGGGGCGGGACGCGAGCTCGCGGGAGCGGTGGATCTCCGCGCTTGCCGAGCATCCCGCGCTGATTCAGCGGCCGATCATCACCGCCGACGACGGGACGGCGCTGGTGGCGCGGTCCGAGGATGCGGTTCGGGATGCTCTGGGGCGGGGTGGCGTCCGGTGACGGGCCGCGTTCGGCTGGGGCCCGCCGTGCGGGAGGAGCTGCGCTTCCTGTTGCCGGTCGAGTGAGCCAACTTCCGTATGACGTAGGTCACTTGCACGACGCGTGTAACCCTTGAGTCACGGCGGCCTGGCCTCCCGTACATAGCGGCGTACGCTCCCCTACCCCCCTGGAGGCGCCGATGTCGCGCAGCAGAAGTCTCGGCACCAAGAAGAAGATCGCGCTGTTCGTCAGCGCTGCCGCGGTGGCGGGCGGTGGGGCCTTCGCCCTGGCGGCCACGTCGAACGCCGCCCAGAGCCCGCAGGACGCCAAGACCCTGTCGTCCGCCGCGGACTCGACCGCGTGCCAGGGGTTCGCCACGGCCCTCGGCAACAACCAGAAGTTCATCGCGGACCAGAAGGCGACCCCGGACGCGCAGTCGTCGGCCCGGATAGCCAACCGTGAGGCGGTCATCGAGCAGATCAAGGTCCAGCAGAAGGCCGCGGGCTGCACCGTTGGGGAGTCGGCTCAGGACTCCCAGGCGGCGCCCGGCGGCCAGCAGGCGGGCGGTCAGCAGGGCAACCAGCAGGGTGCCGGCCAGCAGGCCGGTGGCGGTCAGCAGGCCGGCGGTCAGCAGGCCGGCGGTCAGCAGGCCGGCGGTCAGCAGAGCGCCCCGCCGGCGCAGGGCAACGGCGGTGGCGCCGCCGCCTCCGGCCAGCAGGTCTGCAACGGCTCCACCGTCACGCTCTCCGGCGAGGGCGGCGCCCCGGCCGCGTCCAGCAACCAGTTCCCGGTCGGGACCACGCTGAAGGTCACCAACCTGGACAACAACAAGTCCACGACCGTCAAGGTCGCCTCGGTGTCCGGAAGTTGTGCTCTGCTCAACAACGCGGCCTTCGAGCAGGTCCGGGAGCCGGGCAAGTTCCTGATCCGCCGCGCCGTGATCGAGAAGGTGGGGTGAGGCGCCACGAGGTGAACGGAAACCGGTGAGACGACGGCCCGGACCGGCTTGACGTCGGCTCCGGGCCGCTCCCCCGGTCTCCCCAGCCCCGCACCGACGGGCGGGGTCCAGGAATCGCCGCCTTGCGCACCCACCCGCGCAGGAGGAACAGGCGGCGCCTCCGGACCCCGCCTCCGTCATGCGCGGGCACCGTGAGCCGCACCACAGAACCCCCAGGTAACACGGGGTTCACATTCGGGCAATGATCGGGAAATCGCCTCTTGACAGGCTGCCGGACATATCGACGCGGTGTCCGATGCGCGGCGTCGCGGCACCGCGCGTGCACCCGAACCACCCCGAAGGATGTGTCCCCGTGACCTTCAAGGCCGAGTACATCTGGATCGACGGCACCCAGCCGACGGCCAAGCTCCGTTCCAAGACGAAGATCATCACGGGTGCCCCGGCCGGTCTCGACGCGCTGCCGATCTGGGGCTTCGACGGCTCCTCCACCAACCAGGCCGAGGGTCACGCCTCCGACCGCGTGCTCAAGCCGGTCTTCACCTGTCCGGACCCGATCCGCGGCGGCGACGACATCCTGGTGCTGTGCGAGGTCCTCGACATCGACATGACGCCGCACGTGTCCAACACCCGTGCCGCGCTCGCCGAGGCCGAGGAGCGCTTCGGTGCCCAGGAGCCGATCTTCGGCATCGAGCAGGAGTACACCTTCTTCAAGGGCACGCGCCCGCTCGGCTTCCCCGAGGGCGGCTTCCCCGCCGCGCAGGGCGGCTACTACTGCGGTGTCGGCTCGGACGAGATCTTCGGCCGTGACGTCGTCGAGGCCCACCTGGACAACTGCCTGAAGGCCGGTCTCGGCATCTCCGGCATCAACGCCGAGGTCATGCCCGGCCAGTGGGAGTTCCAGGTCGGCCCGCTCGCCCCGCTGGAGGTCTCCGACCAGCTGTGGGTGGCCCGCTGGCTGCTGTACCGCACCGCCGAGGACTTCGGCGTCTCCGCCACCCTGGACCCCAAGCCGGTCAAGGGCGACTGGAACGGCGCGGGCGCGCACACCAACTTCTCCACCAAGGCGATGCGCGAGGGTTACGACGCGATCATCACCGCGTGCGAGTCGCTCGGCGAGGGCTCCAAGCCGCTGGATCACGTCAAGAACTACGGCGCCGGCATCGACGACCGCCTCACCGGCCTGCACGAGACCGCCCCGTGGAACGAGTACAGCTACGGCGTCTCCGACCGCGGTGCCTCGGTCCGCATCCCGTGGCAGGTCGAGAAGGACGGCAAGGGCTACATCGAGGACCGCCGTCCCAACGCCAACGTCGACCCCTACGTGGTGACCTGCCTGATGGTCGACACCTGCTGTGCCGCGCTGGAGAAGGCCGGCCAGATCTGATCCCACATTCCGAGAAGGGGCGCCCGCCAAGTCGGTGGGCGCCCCTTCGGCATACCCCCGGCCAGCAGCGGGTTTCGGCCAAGAAGGCGTCAAGGAGGCGTCCAAGGGGTGAGAGAAGACTCCTGCCCGGCGCCCGCGTCTGCTTCAATGGGCCCATGGTCGGCTTCCAGAACTGCGTAGCTACGGGTCGTGATGACCTGGAGCCGTTCTGGCCTTCCCGTCAGCACGACGACTTCGACCGAGTGTGTTGCCGCGCGGCGAACGCGCGGGCCCTCTGAGCGCCGTACACCACCGGTCTCACGGACTCCCCGGCCTCCGGCCAGCGCGGAACGACGAACGTCCTCCGGCGCGCGCCCGACCACGAGTCGCGGTCGCCGCCTCGCCCGACGACACTCCTCGCGCGAAAGAGCTGACCTCTCATGGCGACCCACCGTCCTCAGTCCACCGCCACCACCCTCACCGACCGCCCCGCCGCCCCGGCCGCCGGCCCCCGGCACCGGCTGCGCGCCGTCGACCGGGACGAGGAGTGGCACCTGCCCTCCCCCGCCGTCGCGGAGACCGTGGCGGACTTCCTGCCGCCCGGCGCCACCTGGCTGCCCGCCCCGCCGCACACCCTGCCCGACCTGCCCGGCCGGCCCCCGATGGTCGGCTACCTGGTCCTGGTCCCCGCCGACCAGCGGCCCCCCTTCGCCCCGGTGGCCGTCCCCGCCCCGGCCGAGCCCGCCCCCGAGCCGGTGGTGCGGATCGACGCCGTACGCCGGATCGCCCATGTGGACGGCCGTGAACTCGACCTGACCTACCTGGAGTTCGAGCTGCTCGCCCATCTGGTGGCGCACCCGCACCGGGTGCACACCCGCGACCAGCTGGTCACCACGGTGTGGGGGTACGGCCACGTCGGCGACGGCCGTACCGTCGACGTGCACATCGCCCGGCTGCGCCGCAAGCTGGGCGCCCAGCACCGGCACGCCATCCAGACCGTGCGCCGGGTCGGCTACAAGTACACGCCTCCGACCGCCGGTTGAGCCGATCCGCTCTGAGCGGACGCGTGTGCCGCCCGCGTCCGCTCGGGGCACGATCCCCGGCATGAAGCTTCTTGTGCTGGGCGGAACCGAGTTCGTGGGCCGGGCCGTGGTGGAGGCCGCGCTGGAGCGGGGCTGGGAGGTGACCGCGTTCAACCGCGGCAACCGCCAACCCCCGCCGGACGTACGGTCCTTGCACGGTGACCGCACCTCACCCGACGGCCTGGCCGCGCTCACCGCCGACGACACCCACTGGGACGCCGTCGTGGACACCTGGACGGGTGCGCCGAAGACGGTGCTGGAGACGGCCCGCCTGCTGAAGAACCGCGCCGACCGGTACGCGTACATATCCACCCGCTCCGTGTACACCTGGCCCTGGCCCACCCTGGGCGGCCTGGCCGAGGACGGCCCGCTCGTGGAGGGCGCCGCCGACGCGGAGGCCACCGACTACGCGGCGGACAAGCGGGGCGGCGAGCTGGCCGCCCTGGAGACCTTCGGCCCCGACCGCACCTTGCTGGTCCGGGCCGGACTGATCCTCGGCCCTTACGAGAACGTCGGCCGGCTCCCCTACTGGCTGACCCGGATCGCACGCGGCGGCGAGGTCCTGGCACCGGGCCCGCGTGAGCTGCCGATCCAGTACGTCGACGCCCGCGACCTGGCCGACTGGCTGCTGGGCGCGCTCGACAAGGGGCTGAGCGGGCCGTACGACCTGGTGAGCGCGCCCGGTCACACCACCATGGGTGAGCTGCTGGAGCGGTGCCGGGAGGCGACCGGCTCGGCGGCCGAGCTGCGCTGGACCGCCCCGGAGACGATCCTCGCGGCCGGGATCGAGCCGTGGACCGAGCTGCCGGTCTGGACGCCGCCGGACGGCGAGCTGTCCTGTGTGCACCGGGGGGACGTGTCCCGGGCGCTGGCCACCGGGCTGAACTGCCGGCCGGTGGACGAGACGGTCGCCGACACCTGGCGCTGGCTGACCTCGATCGGCGGCCGCGTACCCGAGCGGCCGGGCCGCAAGGCGCCGGGCGTACCCGAGGACAAGGAGGCGGCGGTGCTCAGGACGAATCCCAACTCCCCCAGTTCAGAAGGCATTTCACCCACACAGCCGGGGTAGACCTGGGAAATATTTGTGAGACGGGTGAACACCTCTGGTGCGGCGTGCGTATGGAAGGGCGCCGCTTCACTCCTGTCGGGCGCCTCGAAGCTGCCCCGCAAGGAAGTCAGAGGAGTTCCATGGGACGCAACACACGTAAACGCCGCTCGCCGCTGGCCATCAAGGTCACCGCCGCATCGGCGGCCCTAGCGCTCGGCGGGGGCGGGCTGATCTGGGCGAACTTCTACGCCTCGGCTCACGAGTCGAACAACGACGCGTGGGGAGGCAATCGCACCAAGGCCGCGGCCGCGCAGGTCGCCACGATCTCCTGCCCGGACGTCGGTCAGAAGCTGACCAACGTGCCGGACAAGGCCCGTACCGACGTGGCCGGCGAGCTGTCCAACCTGGACCGCCAGATCACCGAGGCGTACCAGCGCCTGGCGACCACGCGGGACGCGCAGACCCGTGACGCGAGCTTCGTCCAGAACAGCATCCTCCAGCCGCTCAAGGAGCGCCGCCAGAACATCCTGGACCGGATCAAGCTGGAGATCACCCGGGTGGGCGGCACCGCGCCGGGCGATCTGGACACGCTGGCCAACTGCACCGGCACCCCCGCCGACCAGACCAACGCCGGCGGCCAGCAGGGCGGCCAGGACAACGGCGGTCAGCAGCAGGGCGGGGACCAGCAGCAGGGCGGCCAGGACAACGCCGGCCAGCAGCAAGGTGACGGTCAGCAGCAGGGCGGCCAGGACAACGGCGGCCAGCAGCAGGGCGGCGACCAACAGCAGGGCGGCGCCGTCGGCGGCCAGGCCGGCAACGGCCCCGTCGCGGCCGACTTCGTCGACATCACCAAGGCCCAGGCGAACGTGAAGGCGAAGCCGCGCAACGCCCGCAACGCCGCGAAGGGCACCTTCACCACCCGCTGCGGGGTGAACACCAACAAGAACCACAACACCGACAACGTGATCGTGGCGCCCGGTGTGAAGAACGGCGCGCACCACCTGCACGACTACGTCGGCAACCAGAAGATCGACGCCTTCGCGAGCAACGACACGTTCCTCCAGGGCGGCAGCAGCTGCCAGAACAAGAGCGACCTGTCGTCGTACTACTGGCCGGTCGTCCGCGTCCAGGACGGTTCGCAGGACTTCGACCAGAACAACGACGGCGGCGGCAAGGAGGGCAACGTCGGCAAGATCCTGACGCCCGTCCAGGCGCAGATCAAGTACGTCGGCAGCCCCACCGGCAAGGTCGTGGCGATGCCGCAGTTCCTGCGGATCATCACCGGTGACGCCAAGACCACCACCAACGGTCTGGCCAACGCCAACGCGCACTGGAGCTGCACCGGGTTCGAGAACAAGGTCCAGCTCACCGAGCAGTACCCGATCTGCCCGCAGGGCAGCAAGGTCGTGCGCTCCTTCGCCTTCCAGAGCTGCTGGGACGGCCAGAACGCCGACAGCGCCAACCACCGCACCCACGTCGCCTTCGCCGACGCCAATGGCAACTGCCAGAACGGCTTCAAGGCCATTCCGCAGCTGACCATGCGGCTGGTGTACGACATCGCCCCGCCGACCATCGAGAACGGCCAGGTGAAGAACCCCTACGCCGTGGACGGTTTCCCGGAGCAGCTCCACAAGCCCTCCACCGACCACGACGACTTCATCGCCATCACGAAGAACGGTCTCGCCAACAAGATCGCCAACTGCGTGAACCGCGGCCAGAACTGCTCGTGATCACATGCTCGTGATCCTCTGAAGACCCCCCTCCTCGGGGGATCACGACAGAAGGCCGGTGCCGGGAGCTTCCCGTCACCGGCCTTCGCCGTGTGTGCCGCGCCTGCTGTGAACTGGGTCAGCCACTGTGCTTCGCGCCGTGGCCGCTGTGGTCCGTGCCCACCTCGACATCGCCGCCGAGCGTGCCGCGCAGCGCGTTGACCACGCCGTCGTCGCCCACGGCGACCCACTTGCGGCCGACGAGGTAGTGACCGCCGTAGTCCTTCGCGTCGTTGATCCACTCGCGCTGGCCACGGTCGGTGGCGAAGGTGGCGAGGACGAACTTCCCGTCGGCGTTCTTGCACAGCGCCTGGCGGATCTCGTCCGCGTCGGTCTGCATGTCCGGGCGGCACTTCACCTCGGCGGCCAGGCTCTCCAGGCTGCCGGTCGCGGTGGCCGGCACCTTCTCCGTGCCGTTCCCGTCGTCCCCGCCCGCGCCGCAGCCCGCCAGCGTCAGCACCACGGCGCCCACGAGCACCGCGCTGGTCATCCTCATCTGTTCCTCCGGTCCTGGTGGGCCAAGCATCCCGCACTGAGGCCCCTATGGCCCTCCCCACGGATACGGTCACAAGGCGCCCGGCGCTCAAATCCCTTGATCGGCGCCCCGGATGCCTGCCAGGGTGGCCCGATGGACCGAGACTGGGAAGAGCGCGTGGCAGCCGCCTGGGCCGCCTTCGACACCTGGCCCGAGGACGACGCCGCCGGGTTCCGTGCCGTGATCGACAAGCTGGCCGCCGAGCTGCCCGAGGACAGCCCGCTCGCCCTGTTCGAGCGGGCCTGCGCCCTCGACTCCACCGGTCACTCGGCCGACGCGGCCGGGCTGTACCGCGCGGCGCTGGCGGGCGGCCTCGCGGAGGCCGGCCCGTACAAGGCCCGCCGGACGAAGATCCAGCTGGCCAGCTCGCTGAGGAACACCGGACACGCGGCGGAGGGCGTCGAACTGCTCACCCCCGAACTCGACGCTCCTTCCGATGAGTTGGACGACGCGGTACGGGCCTGTCTGGCGCTGTGCCTGTCCAGCCTGGGCCGGGACCGCGAGGGCCTCGCCCTGGTGCTGGGTGCGCTCGCGCCCCATCTCCCGCGCTACCAGCGGTCGATGGCCAACTACGCCCGTGCGCTGACCGATCCGGCGTGAGGCGGTAGGTCACCGTGGCACGTCACCCGTGCGGCGGTGACCTACGGCCGTCTCGCTCGTTCTCCCCGATGTGCAGTCACAGGATGCAGCCCACCGTCACGCACCCGCCTCCTCCCGGACCCAGGACCCGGCCGTCGACGTCGGCCAGGCCGAGGCCGCGCTCGTCGAGCACTACCCGCGGCTGGTCCGGCTCGCCTATCTGGTGCTCCCGCCCACCCTCGGCCGGGGGCGCCGGGTCCTGACCGCACACGCCCTCGCCCAGCGCGCCCTGCCGCGCGGCCGCAAGCAGCGCTCGCTGATCCCGGCCCAGTCGACCGGCCGGGACGGCGACCCCGGCTACTCCTTCGTCCGGCTGCGGGTACTGCGCAGCGCGCTGGAGGCGTCCCGGCCGCGCAAGGGGCTCCCCAAGCTGTCCCAGCTGCCCGCCCCGCTCCCCCAGGTGTGGGGTCTCAGGCTCTTCCCGCGCTCCGGCGGCGCCGACGAACTCGCCCTGGACCAGAGGCTGTCCGCCCTGTCCGGCCCGGCCCGCGCCGCGTACGTCCTGCGCGGTCTGGAGAGGCTGGCGGACGACGACGTACGCAGGACCCTCAAGGCCGCCGGGGTCACCCGTACCGAGTCCGCGCTGGCGGAGGCGAACGGGGTGCCCGCGCAGTACGCGCTGCTCGCCTCCCCCGAGTTCGACGCCTGCTCGCTCCAGGCCCGCCCCACCGATCTGATGCGCCGCCGTCAGCACACCAAGGCGGCGCTGGCCGCGGCCGCCGCGCTCGCGGTGGCCTGCGCGCTGGTCGCGCTGCCCGGCGGCGGCTGGGGCCCGGACGGCGCCGCCGCTCCCGCGTACGCGGAGAACCCGGCCGCGGTGGCCGCACTCGACCCCGGCAGGCTGCAGCGCGTGGCCCCGGCCATGTGGAAGACGTCGGCGCGCACCGACTTCTCCGTCTGGCCCGCGCGCGGCCCGCTCACCGGTGACGAGGGCCTGCTGCGCCGCGCGCTGGCGGTATGGGCCCGCCCCGGCGCCACGGTCCGCGTCTCGGCGACCCCCGGCACCTTCACCGGCGGCCCCGCCGGACCGCCCCAACTGCTGTACGCGGGCGAGGTGGACGCGGCCCGCGTGGTGATCCTCTACGACGGCCTGCGCATCGCCCGCTACGCCGAACCGAGGGACGGCACCGAGGGCGCGGCCCTGGACTTCGCCCGGGTCGACGGCGCGACCGGCGCCGAGGCGGGCGCGCTGGTGCTCGGGCGCTCCGACGGCAACGTGCGCTATCTGACCGCGCCCTGGGTGAAGAAGGCCGCCCAGCGGGACCTGACCAAGCCGGAGTCGGCGCCGAGCGCGCTCACCCTCACCGACGGTGTCACCTCCCCACTGGCCAGCCCGGCGCTGCGGGCGGGCGACTGCACCTCGTGGACCGTGCTCCAGCTGACGGACGGTTCGGGCACCCGGCTCTCCACCGACCTGGGCGAGTTGGTGCCCGCCCACCTCACCGCGGGCCGGCCCGGCTCGACCGGCGAGGTGACGGGGGCCGAAGGGCTGCGGGCCTGGGCGCCGTTCGCCTGCTCGCTGGCGGCGGAGCGGTCGGCCGGGGTGCGCGGGGTGAACGCGTGGGCGTTCGCCGAGCAGCCGCTGCCGGACGCGAGCGGCAACGGGGAATGGGTGTGCACGCGGGCCGAGACCTGGCGCGGCGACGGCACGGCCGCGCTGGCCCAGTTCCGTACGCCGGGCGGGCCGGCCGGGGCGGTCGTCGCCAAGGGCACGGACACCACGGCGTGCGGTCCTCGCGACCCGCATGTGCTGGCCGGGGTGCTGTGGAAGTCCAGCGGCGGCCACTGGTACCTGCTGGCGGCGGGCAGCCGGGACGTGACCTCGATCAGGTCGTCGGGCGGGGTGACCGGCTCCGGGCAGGGGCAGTTGCTGGTGGCGAAGGCGGAGCAGGGCGCCCAGGCCCAGCTGGCGGGCACGCTGGAGGGCGGGCGGAAGATCAGCGGGCTGCGCTGACCCCGCGTTGCTGACAGCCTGCCGAACAAGCCGGTGCACGGGGGTTCTCAGACGGCGTACCCCTCAGTACATTGACACCATGTCTAACAAGCAGGCTCGGCCGGTGCAGGCCGAGCGCATCCCGCTGAAGGCGCGCAAGGTGTCGTTCGCCTGGGAGGACACCCCGCTGCACTGGGTGCCCGGCGACCCGTTCACCACGCACACCATCAATGTGCTGCATCTGCTGCTGCCCGCCGGCGAGCGATGGTTCGTCCATGTGTACAAGCAGGCGCTGCCGCTGATCCGGGACGAGCAACTGCGCGAGGACGTCATCGGGTTCATCGGGCAGGAGGCGATGCACTCCCAGGCCCATGACGAGGTGCTGCCGCATCTGCGAGACCAGGGACTCGACCCGACGCCGTACACCGCGCAGGTCGACTGGTTCTTCGAGAAGCTGCTCGGGGACCGCACTCTGCCGCCCGGCCGGGCGCGCCGCTGGTGGCTGCTGGAGCGGATCGCGCTGATCGCGGCGATCGAGCACTACACCGCGTTCCTCGGCGACTGGGTGCTCAACGCCGCCGAGCTGGACCGGCGGGGCGCCGATCCGACCATGCTGGACCTGCTGCGCTGGCACGGCGCGGAGGAGGTCGAGCACCGCTCGGTCGCCTTCGACCTGTTCGTGCACGTGGACGGCGACTACCGGCGCCGGGTGCGGACCTGGGCGCTGGCGTTCGGGGCGCTGATGTTCCTGTGGCAGCGCGGGGCCCGCTTCTTCATGGAGCACGACCCGACGCTGGTGGACGGCAAGGCGTCGTTCCGGGAGTTCTACGCGAGCGGGCGCCGGGGCACGCTGCCCGCCACGGGCGCCCTGCTGAAGTCCATCCCGCGCTATCTCGGCCGGGCCTACCACCCGTCCCAGGAGGGCTCGACCGCGCAGGCGGTCGCCTATCTGGCCTCGTCCCCGGCGGCGCTGGCCGCGGAGAAGGCGGAGCACGATGCCTGAGCAGACCACCAGGTCCGTCGCGACCGCCGCGCTCCTCGTGGGCGCCGGGCTGCTGACCCGCCGGGCCCTGCGCCGCCGGGTCAGGAAGTCGCCGCTGTGGCCGCTGCCCACGCTGGACCCGCCGATCTCCGGGCGCCCCCGCTCACGGGCGCTGCGGCTGCTGCTGACCGGGCACGAGCGGATCGCGGACGGGGTGGTGCGGCTCCGTCTGGAGGGCACCGCCCTGCCCGCCTGGGAGCCGGGCGCGCATCTGGACCTGGTGCTGCCCTCGGGGCTGGTGCGCCAGTACTCGCTGTGCGGGGACCCGGCTGACTCCTCCGCGTACGAGGTCGCTGCGCGGCTGGTGGCGGACGGGCGGGGCGGCTCGCGGGAGGTGCACGAGCAGCTCACCGAGGGGATGGAGCTGGAGGTGCGCGGCCCGCGCAACCGCTTCCCGCTGGTGGAGGCGCCCGCGTACGTGTTCGTGGCCGGCGGCATCGGCATCACCCCCGTCCTGCCGATGCTGCGGGCCCTGCCGGGGGGCGCGGACGTGCGGCTGCTGTACTGCGGGCGTACGCGGGCCTCGATGCCGTTCCTGAAGGAGGCGGCGGAGCTGGTCGGGGACGGGTGCACGGTGGTGGCCGAGGACGAGGACGGGCGCCCCGACCTCACCGCGCCGCTGACCGGTCTCCCCGAGGGCGCGGCCGTGTACTGCTGCGGTCCGGAGGGGCTGATGGCGGCGGTGGAGGCGGCGCTGCCCGAGGGGGCCGCCCTGCACCTGGAGCGGTTCGCGCCGCGTACGGCGGTCGGCGCCGACACCGAGTTCGAGGTGGAACTGCGGCGCAGCGGGCGGACGTTGACCGTCCCTGCCGACTCGACGGTGCTGGCGGCGGTGCGCCGGGAGCTGCCGGACACCCTCTACTCCTGCGAGCAGGGGTTCTGCGGGACCTGTCAGCAGCGGGTGCTGGAGGGCGAGGTGGACCACCGGGACGAGCTGCTGACGGACGGGGAGCGCGACGACTCGATGCTGATCTGCGTGTCCCGTGCCAGAGGCGAGCGGCTCGTACTCGACATGTGAGCGCGGGGAGCCCGGCCGGGCGGAACCGGATCGTCCAAGTGTCGTTGCCGGTCGGTAAGGTTGAACCCATGGGTACCGGGGTTCGCCGCAGGATGGGCGTCGAGGAGCGGCGGCAGCAGCTGATCAAGGTCGCGCTCGACCTGTTCAGCCGGCGCTCGCCCGACGAGGTCTCGATCGACGAGATAGCGTCGGCGGCGGGCATCTCCCGCCCGCTGGTCTACCACTACTTCCCCGGCAAACTCAGCCTGTACGAGGCGGCGTTGACGCGGGCCGCGGAGGATCTGGCGGGCCGCTTCGAGGAGCCGCAGGAGGGGCCGCTCGGGGCCAGGCTGCTGCGGGTGATGGGCCGCTTCTTCGACTTCGTGGACGATCACGGGCCGGGTTTCTCGGCGCTGATGCGCGGCGGTCCGGCGGTCGGTTCCTCGGCCACCAACGCCCTCATCGACTCCGTACGGCAGGCCGCCTACGAGCAGATCCTGTCCCATCTGGGGCTCACGGAGGCGCCCGCGCGCCTGGAGCTGGTGGTGCGCTCGTGGATCTCGCTGGTCGAGTCGACGGCGCTGATCTGGCTGGACGGCCGGCGGGTGCCGCGCGAGGAGCTGGAACGCCAGCTGGTGCACGACTTCGCCGTCCTGGCCGCCGTCAGCGCCGCCTACGACCCGGAGATGGCCGCCGTGGTGCGGACCTTCGTGCGGAACGAGCCGGGTGACGGACCCTTCGCGGATCTCGCCACCCGGCTCATCTCTCTGGCCTCCTGACCGGGGCCTCCTGACCGGGGCCTCCTGACCGGGGCCTCCTGACCGGCTACCGCGTGAACACCGCCACGGTCCGCGCCGGGACCGTGAAGGTGCCCGAACCGGCCGTGTACGAGGCGGACTTGACCACCTCGTCGGTGCCGGACGCCTGCACCGGGTGCAGCCGGTAGTCCGTCCCGGCGAGGGCGGCCACCCGCTGGTCCTGCCGCTCGGGCGTGGCGTTGAAGACCACGACCAGGTCACCGAGCCGCATGGTGATCACGCCGGGGGTCTCGTCCTTGCCGGAGAGCGGGAAGGAGAGCCGGTCCTGCACCTGTGCGGTGGTGCCGAGGGAGAAGGCGTCCTCGGTGGTGCGGATGCGCAGCAGGTCACGGTAGGCGGCCGAAGCGCCGGTGATCTGCGGGCAGCCGACCTTGACCGTGCTCAACAGGGGCTTGGCGTACGACCACTTGGACTCGTTGTCGGCCGCCGGGGGCAGCCCGCGTCCGAAGCCGTTGCCGTCCGCGCAGTCCCAGTGGATGGCGTTGAACCAGTCGCCGCTGTCGAAGGAGTTGCGGTCCAGCGACTTGGATCGCAGCAGGTCGGTGCCCGCCTGGGAGAGGGCCGGCCCCTGGGAGAGCGCGGCCGTGGCCATCGCCAGCACCTGCATCCGGGCCCGGTCGGCCGCCGGGGTGCCCTGGGGCAGCTTGAAGGTGAGGGCGTCGAACAGCGACTCGTTGTCGTGGGCGTCCGCGTAGGCGAGGGCGTCGCCGGGGGCGGCCGCGTATCCGGCGGGTGAGCCGTTGTAGTCGACCCCGGCGCCGGTGACGTCCTTGCCGTCGTTGTCGGTGAAGCGGTATCCGGCGAGGTTGCCGGTGAGGCCGACCTTGATCAGGTCCTGGTAGTGCAGCAGCCGGGCCTTCTGCTCGGCCGGAGTGCCGTTGGCGGTCGAGGAGTTGGGGTCGGTGAACAGGCCGGAGGCGAAGCCCTGGACGCCGGGGTCCTCGTCGAAGGGTCCGCCGCCGCGCACGGCGTCACGGGCCCGGTCGGAGAAGGTGGCGATGCCGGTCCCGGCCATGTTCTTCTGCGTGGCCTGGACGAACCGGGCGTCGTCGGCGACCTCGCCGAAGTTCCAGCCCTCCCCGTACAGGATGATCTTCCTTCCGTCGACGCCGTCCTTGGCCACGGTCAGCGCGTCCAGCGCCTTGCGGACGGCAAGGATGTTGGCCTTGGGGTGGTGGCCCATGAGGTCGAAGCGGAAGCCGTCGACCTTGTACTCCTTGGCCCAGGTGACGAGGGAGTCCACTACGAGCTTGCCCATCATGGCGTTCTCGGTCGCGGTGTTGGCACAGCAGGTGGAGTTGGCCACGCTGCCGTCGGCTAGCAGCCGCTGGTAGTAGCCGGGCACGATCCGGTCGAGCACCGAGGTGTCCGCCTGCCCACTGGCCGCCGTGTGGTTGTAGACCACGTCCATGACGACCCGGAGCCCGTCCTGGTTGAGCGCCTGCACCATCTTCCGGAACTGCACGGTACGGGCGGTACCGTCGGGGTCGGTGGCGTACGAGCCCTCGGGGACCGTGTAGTGGAACGGGTCGTACCCCCAGTTGTAGGCGTCCTTCGCGGCGCTCTTCGCCACGCACTCCTGCTGCTTGCCGGAGTCGGCCGGGAAGGAGGCCAGGTCGCAGTCCGGGGTGGCCTGGTCGGCCTTCTTCTCGGGGATGGTGGCGATGTCGAACGCGGGCAGCAGGTGCACGTAGGAGGTGCCGGCCTCGGCCAGCTCGCGCAGGTGCTTCGAGCCGTCGCTGTCCTTGTCGGTGAAGGCCAGGTAGGTGCCCTGGTCCCCCGCCGGGACGGTCTTGTCGGCCACCGAGAAGTCGCGGATGTGCAGCTCCTGGATCTGCGCGTCCTTCAGCGGCACCGCCGCGGGCTTGGTG
Organism: Streptomyces sp. NPDC085596; assembly: GCF_044541565.1. NCBI lineage: Bacteria > Bacillati > Actinomycetota > Actinomycetes > Kitasatosporales > Streptomycetaceae > Streptomyces > Streptomyces sp. NPDC085596. The sequence goes on from NZ_JBITTC010000001.1 coordinate 468,655, forward strand.
AGCCCGGCCCAGCCCTCGGGGGCGAGGGCTCGGTCGGCGAGGTCGACGACGAGGCTGCGCTGGGAGTCCGCCGTCAGAGCGACCGAGTAGGGGTCGGTGACGGAGTTGGTGACGACCTTGCGGACGCTGGGCGCCCACACCTTGACCACGTACCGGTAGGGCTTGCCCTTCCAGGACGCGGGTCCGGTGACCGACCAGACGCCGGTGGCCGCGTCACGGCTCATCGGCACGGCCTGGCCGTCCAGGTCGAGATGGACGGCCTGCGCGGTGGGCGCCCACACGGAGAGGGTGGGCTTCCCGGCGTGGAAGACCGGTCCGAGACCGCTCTTCGTGGCGTCCGCGTACACGTCGTCCAGCACCCCGGCGATCTGTACGCCGGTCGCGGCCGGCACAGCACCGTTGGCCGACCGCTGGGAGGCGACGAGCTGGCCGGTGAGGGCCTCGCGCACCCGGTCGCGGTCACGGGGGTCGACGGTCCAGGCGGTGTAGTCCTTCAGGTGCGGGAACTTCGCCTTCTGGGCGTCACTGAGCGTGCCCTTCTCCAGCCGCAGCCAGCGCTCGTCGTCGCTGGTCAGCGCGCCGTCCTTGACGGTGATCGAGCCGTCCCGGGAGTACAGGAGCTGGGTGGAGGCGGCGCCCTCGGCGCCGTTCCAGGCGAGGGTGTCCCGGTCGATCCAGACCGCCTTGGCGGTGGTCAGGTCGAGCGCGGCCGCGCTGCCCTTCGGCTGCGGGAGCAGGTACTTCTCCTGCCCGCTCAACAGCCACACCTCGTGGCCATTCGCCTTGAGGTCGAGGGACTGGTCGGTGGGCAGGTCCTTCTCGTCGCCCTTGTGGAGGATGTAGCTGAGACTGGTGGCACCCTCGGTGAGCGGTACCTCGTAGACCGCGCCATAGGCGTCAGTCTTCACCGGCTGAAGGGGCTTCGACCAGTCGGTGGGGTTCGCGGCACCGGTCCAGGTGTGCAGGCCCCAGCCGTCGTAGTCGCCATCGGCGCGGTGGTAGTGGAGCACGGCCTTGCCCTGGTCCTGGGCCGGGTAGTCGGGGCGCTCGGTCAGCACCTCGGGCTTGCCCTGTTCGAGCCAGACCTCACCCGTCTTCGTGACGTCGATGCTCCGGTCGGCCGAGACGTCCTTGTCGCCGTTCTTGTCGATGACGAGGAAGCCGACGTTCGAGGCGCCCGGCTTGAGCTTGACGTAGGCGAAGGCGCCGTAGGCGTCGCGGCCGGTGAAGGGGTGGCTGGCCGGCCACTCGGTGGCCTCGCCGTCCGCGAGGTCGCCCCAGGCGTACAGGCCCCAGTTCGCGTAGTCGCCGTCGGCGCGCTTGTAGTGCACCACCGCGTAATCGCGGGAGGCGGCGGCAGGGGTCTCGGGGGCGGGCGGGGTGCCGGTCGTCGAAGTCGCCAGCGCGCTCGCGGTACGCCCCGCGGAGTCGATCACCACGGCCTTGTAGCGCAGTGCGGTGCCTGCCGGTACGTCCTTGCCGACGTGCTGGGTGACCTTGTACGGGGCGTGGTCCGCCGAACCCAGCTTCTTCCAGGGCCCGTTGCCGACCTGCGCGGCGAAGACGACCCGGTTGAGCCGGCCGCCGGTCACCTCCGCGCCGACCTCCACCGTGCCGGTGGCTCCGGCGGCCGGGGCGGTCAGGGTGAGCGCCGGCTTGGTGGCGGGGGCGGCGGGGCGGCCGGTGGCCCGGTAGACGACGGCGGTACCGGCCGGGACGGTGAGGGTGAGCCTCTGCCCGGAGTCCGTGCGCACGGTGCGCTCGGTGCCGTAGATCCCCCGGTAGGCCATGCCCGCCGAGCCGGTGGTGAAGGTGGCGCGCTTGGCCTCGGCGGCGTTGTTGAGGGCGACGACGTACTCGGCGCCGGTGCGCGCGTCGGTGCGGGTGAAGGCATAGACACCGGCGCCGTCGGCCGCGTAGCGCTCGGTCTGCACGCCGTCCGTCAGGGCCGGGTTGGCCTTGCGGAGCCCCGCGAGGGCCGCGATGTCCTGGTAGAGCGGGGCCTTGGTGTCGTAGGCGTCGCGGGCGTGGGTGCGGGCGGTGCCGATCTCGTCGTCGTCCAGGTAGTCGGCGACCTTGGAGGCGAACATGGTCTGGCGGGCGTCCTTGTCGCCGCCGGAGCCGGTGAAGCCCTGCTCGTCGCCGTAGTAGACGACCGGGTTGCCCCGGCCGAGGAACATCAGCTGGTTGGCGAGGCGGTCCTTGCGCAGGATCTCGGCGTCGGACGCCTTCGGGTTGTCCTGCTTCAGGAAGTACCCGATGCGGCCCATGTCGTGGTTGCCGAGGAAGGTGACCTGCTCGTAGGCGTTGGCCTTGTCGGTCGTGTACTTGTAGTCGTCCCCGAAGACCCCGGCCAGCTTCTTCGCGCTGCCGCCCTGGGAGGCGTAGGCGCGGGCGGCGTCCTGGAAGGGGAAGTCGAGGGTGGCGTCCAGGCGGCCCTGGGTGACGTACGGGGAGGTCACCGAGGTGTCGGCGGAGTAGACCTCACCGAACATGAAGAAGTTCTTCCGCCCGTGCGCGGCCGCGTACTTGTCGAGCGCGGTGGCCCACTGGGTCCAGAAGTCCATGTTCACGTGCTTGACGGTGTCGATGCGGAAGCCGTCGATGGCGAAGTCCCGCACCCAGCGCTGATAGATCTTCTCCATGCCGCTGACCACCTCGGGACGCTCGGTCCACAGGTCGTCCAGGCCGGAGAAGTCGCCGTACTCGGCGGACTCGCCCGCGAAGGTGGAGTCGCCCCGGTTGTGGTACATCGACGGGTCGTTGAGCCAGGCCGGGACCTTGCTCGCGCTGCGCGCCTTCGGGGTGCGGGGGAAGGAGGAGGCGTCCACGGCCGGGAACTTCCGGCGCCCGTCCGCGTAGTCGGAGTCGTCGAAGGGGCGGCCGTCCTTGGTCAGGTACGGGAAGGCGCCCTTGGAGAGGTAGTCGTAGGACTTCTCCTCGTAGTCGACGACGTCGGCGGTGTGGTTGGTGATGACGTCGAAGAAGACCTTCATGCCCTTGGCGTGCGCCTTGGCGATCAGGCCCTTCAGGTCGGCGTTGGTGCCGAAGTGCGGGTCGACCTGGGTGAAGTCGGTGATCCAGTAGCCGTGGTAGCCGGCCGACGCGTCGGCGCCGGTGCCCTGCACGGGACGGTTCTTGAAGATCGGGGCGAGCCAGATGGCCGTCGTGCCGAGGCCCTTGATGTAGTCGAGCCGCTGGGTCAGGCCCTTGAGGTCACCGCCCTGGTAGAAGCCCTTGTCGGTGGGGTCGTAGCCGGTGCTCAGCCGCGAACCGGTCAGTCCGCCGCGGTCGTTGGAGCGGTCGCCGTTGGCGAAACGATCCGGCATGACGAAGTAGAACTGCTCGCGCGTGTCGTCGTGCCGGGCCGGCTGGGCGGCCAGGGCCGCGTCCGACGGGGGTGCGGGCGGGGCGTCCGCGTGCGCCGCCAGCGGCGGTACCAGGGCGGCGGCGAGGGCCACGGCGACGACGGCCGCCGCTCTCCTCCGGAAGGGGGTGCGGCGCGACCAGCGCGCCTGCCAACTCGGTCTCACGGGCACAGACTCCTTGCGCTCACGGCTCGGTGGGTCCGGCCCCTGGACACGGCTTCGTTGCCGGACGCCGCGCGACCGTACCGCCGTCGCAAGCCTTGCTGCAAGACTCTTGAAACCCGAAGAAAGAAATTTCATCCCTGAACGAAGGACGAACCGCCCGTATACGACGGGCGGTTCACCGATGAAGCGTTCAAGGGGCCTGAAGAGCCGCCCGCGTTCAGCAGCTGGACTTGCCCGCGTACAGCGCGAGCGCGGTGTTGGCCCCGAGCGTGGCCGTGAACTGACCACTGAAGTTGACCGTCACGCTCGTGTTGTTCTGCACGTTGCAGTACGTGCCCGCCGCCAGCGAGGTCTGGTAGGTGCGGGACAGCGACGAGGACTCGTGGTTGATGGCCACGAAGCCCTTGCTGCCGCGCCCGAACGCGATGGCGTCGTTGCCGTTGTCCCACCAGTTGGTGACGGCCTGGCCCCGGGTGGCGTTGCGGAAGGCGACCATGGACTTGATCTCCGGCCAGGCGTGCTGGCACTTCCAGCCGTCCTGCCAACAGGCGTTGACCTTGCCCCCGTTGGGCGGGCCCGCGTCCGCGTCCGACCACTCGTAGCCGGAGTTGATGTCCGGGCTGCCGTACGGATAGGCCAGCATGAAGACGTTGGCCAGCGTGTAGTTGGCGCCGTCCTTGTAGTTGAGGGTGCTGCCGTTGCGCTCGGTGTCGTGGTTGTCGACGAAGACCCCGGCGACCGAGCTGCTCATGTACCCCCAGCCCTCGCCGTAGTTCTTCAGGTAGGCGAGGTTCTCGCTGTTGAACACCCGCTTGAGGTCGTAGGCGTAGCGGAACTCCTGGACGTCGCCGTTGCCCGTGTACTCGGTGGGCTGGACGGCCTCGCCCGCACCGTAGATGACCTCCTGCTTCCAGTACACCGACGGGTTGGTCAGCCGGGACTTGATGTTGGCGAGGTCGGCCTTGTCGATGTGCTTGGCCGCGTCGACGCGGAAGCCGTCCACGCCGAGTGTGAGCAGGTCGTTCATGTACCCGGCGATGGCCTTGCGGACGTACTCCTCACCGGTGTCCAGGTCGGCCAGGCCCACCAGTTCGCAGTGCTGGACGTTCCAGCGGTCCTGGTAGTTGCTGACCTGCGAGGTGCAGTCGTCGAAGTCGGGGGACGAGTACAGGCCGGGGTAGTTGTACTTGGTGTACGACGAGCCACCGGTACCGGTGCCGCTGCCCGCGGCCATGTGGTTGATCACGGTGTCGGTGACGACCTTGACCCCGGCCGAGTGACACGTGTCGACCATGCTCTTGAAGGCCGCGCGGTCACCGAGCCGGCCGGCGATCTTGTACGAGACGGGCTGGTACGAGGTCCACCACTGGGAGCCCTGTATGTGCTCGGCGGGCGGGGAGACCTGCACATAGCCGTAGCCGGCGGGGCCGAGGGTGGTGGTGCACTCGCGGGCCACGGAGGCGAAGTTCCACTCGAAGAGGACGGCGGTGACGTCCTTGGTGCCGGGCGGAGCGGCCTGTGCGGTAGTCGGGTACATGCCAATCGTGGCCGCTGTCGCGAGGGCGAGCGCCACGGTGAGGGTTCTGCGTGCCATGTGGGGGTTCCTTCGTCGTTGAAGGCATGAAGCGGCTTGCTGAAATGTTTCAGCAAACTTGCGGTGACGCAGATGTTAAAGGCCCGCCACCTGAAAAGGCAGCGGGCCGTGGGAAGTTGATGCAAGAACTTTCAGTGAGCGACGGCCCTCAGACCGTGGCCGTGGTCCACCAGACCGTGGTGTCGGCCGGGATCTCCGCCCCGGCGGCGCTCTCGGTGATCTCCCCGCTGGCGAGCAGCACCCGCCCGTGCGCCGGGACGGTGACCGGCTCGCCGGTGGTGTTGGCGACGCAGGTGAACTCCCCGCGCCGGAAGGCGAGTACGCCCTCGGGGGCGGGCAGCCACTCGACGGCCGGGCCCGCGCCGAGCGAGGGCTGCTCGCGCCGGGCGGCGAGCGCGGCCCGGTACAGCTCCAGCGTCGAGCCGGGCACGCCGGTCTGCGCCTCCACGCTCAGCTCGCCCCAGCCCGCCGGCTGCGGCAGCCAGCTGCCTCCGCCGCCGAAGCCGTACGAGGAGCCCTCGACGGTCCAGGGGATCGGCACCCGGCAGCCGTCGCGGAAGCCGTCCTGGCCCTCGCCCCGGAAGTAGGCGGGGTCCTGGCGCACCTCGTCGGGCAGGTCGACCACGTCGGGCAGGCCCAGTTCCTCGCCCTGGTAGAGGTAGGCGGAGCCGGGCAGCGCCAGCATCAGCAGGGTGGCGGCGCGGGCCCGGCGCAGGCCGAGGGCGCGGTCCCCGGCGGTGCGGATCTGGGTGCCGAGGCCGGGCGGGTTGGCGAAGCGGGTGGCGTGCCGGGTGACGTCGTGGTTGGAGAGCACCCAGGTGGCCGGGGCGTCGACCGGGCGCATCGCGGCGAGCGTGCGGTCGATGACCTCGCGCAGCTGGTCCGCGTCCCAGTCGGTGCCGAGGTACTGGAAGTTGAACGCCTGGTGCAGCTCGTCGGGGCGGACGTAGTTGGCGGTCCGCTCGATGGTCGGCGTCCATGCCTCGGCGACGAAGATGCGCTCGCCCGCGTACTCGTCCAGCACGGTGCGCCACTGGCGGTAGACCTCGTGGACGCCCTCCTGGTCGAAGAACGGCATCACGTCGTTGCCGAGCAGCTTGAGCTGGTCGTGGGCGCCGAGGTCGGGCAGGCCGTCGGCCTTGATCAGGCCGTGCGCCACGTCGATGCGGAAGCCGTCGACGCCCATGTCCAGCCAGAACCGCAGGATGGACCGGAACTCGTCGCCCACGGCCGGGTGGTTCCAGTTGAAGTCGGGCTGCTCGGACGCGAAGAGATGCAGGTACCACTCCCCGGGCGTGCCGTCGGGCTCGGTGACCCGTGTCCAGGCCGGGCCGCCGAAGATGGACTCCCAGTCGTTGGGCGGGAGTTCGCCGTTCTTCCCCTTGCCGGGGCGGAAGTGGTAGCGCTCGCGCAGCGGCGAGCCGGGGCCCTCCGCAAGGGCCCGCTTGAACCACTCGTGCTGGTCGGAGGAGTGGTTGGGTACGAGGTCCACGATGATCCGCAGGGACAGCTCATGGGCGTCGCGGATCAGCGAGTCGGCGTCCAGCAGGTTGCCGAACATGGGGTCGACGGCGCGGTAGTCGGCCACGTCGTAGCCGGCGTCGGCCTGCGGGGAGGCGTAGAACGGGCTGAGCCAGACGGCGTCCACGCCGAGGTCGCGCAGGTAGGGCAGTCTGGCCCGCACACCGGCCAGGTCGCCCATGCCGTCGCCGTTGCTGTCGGCGAAGCTGCGCGGATAGACCTGGTAGATCACCGCGCCGCGCCACCAGTCGCGGTGCTGGGCGGCGGGGGCGACGGCGGTTTCGTCGGCCGGGGCTGCGAGGGGCTGCTGGCTCATGGCGTCCTTGGTGCGTGACGAGGTTCGGTTCGTTTCAGGCGTGGGTGCGGCGGGGCGTCAGCCCTTGGTGCCGCCCGCGGTGAGGCCGGTGACGAGGTTCTTCTGCACGAGGTAGAAGAACACGGACACCGGTATCGCTATCAGCACCGCGGTGGCGGCCATGTAGTTCCACTGCGCGTCGTGCTCGCTGACGAAGGTCTGGAGTCCGACCGCGAAGGTGTACTTGGAGTCGTCCAGCATGAAGGTCGTGGCGAACGCGACCTCGCCGACCGCCGTGATGAAGTTGTAGAACGCGGCGACGGCCAGGCCGGGACGGGCCAGCGGCAGGATCAGCCGGAAGAAGGTGCCGAACGGGGTGAGCCCGTCCACCCGGCCCGCCTCGTCTATCTCGAAGGGGATGGTGTCGAAGTACCCCTTGAGCAGCCACGCGCTGTACGGCACGGCGGTGGAGCAGTTGATGAGGATCAGCGCCCAGTAGGTGTCGATCAGGCCCAGCTCGCCGAAGATCTCGTACATCGGCACGATCAGGATGGCGATCGGGAACGCCTGGGTGAGCAGCAGGACCCACATCAGCGGCTTGTAGCCGGGGAAGCGCATCCGGGAGACGGCGTAGCCGGTGGTGGCGGCGACGAAGACGCCGATGAAGGTGGTGCCGAGCGCCACGATCATCGTCGACTTGAACCAGTCGAAGAAGCCGGTGTGCTGGAGCACGAAGGCGTAGTTGGCGAAGCCCGCCTTGTCGAGGATGTGGCCCGGGTGCAGGTAGTCGTCCTTGTCCGGGCCGAGCGACAGGAAGAACAGCCAGGCCACCGGGACCAGCGCGATCAGGCTCGCCAGGACCAGGCCGCCGTGGAGCAGGGCGGTGCCGAGCGGGCCGCGCTCACCGCGCCGGCGCGTCGCGCGGGGCCGGGGGACGGCCGGGGCCTCGGCGGTGAGCGGGCGTCCCGGGGCGGTCTCGGGGGGTGTCGTGGTGCTCATGGCGGCGGCTCCTGCGGCGTCAGACGGCGAGCTGGTCATTGCGCTTCAGCCAGCGGAAGTAGAAGGAGGTGAACACGGTCAGGATCGACAGCAGCAGTACGCCGTACGCGGCGGACTGGGCGAAGTCGCGCGGCTGCTGTCCGAAGCCGAGGAAGTAGGCCCAGGTGACGAGGATCTGGGCGTCGGGGGCGCCGGTGGGGCCGAACAGCAGGAAGATGATGGCGAACTGGTTGAAGGTCCAGATCACGCCGAGCAGGACCACGGTGGAGCTGACCGAGCGCAGACCGGGCAGGGTGACGTGCCGGAAGCGCTGCCAGGCGCTCGCGCCGTCCATCTCGGCCGCCTCGTAGAGCGAGGAGTCGATGGACTGGAGCCCGCCGAGCAGCGAGAGCATCATGAACGGCACCCCGCACCAGGTGTTGACCATGATGGCGGCGAACCGCTGCCAGAAGGTGTCCTCAAGCCACTGCGGCTGGGGCAGGTGGAGGGCGCCGAGGACCTGGTTGAGCACGCCGGAGTCGGCCAGCATGATCCGCCAGGAGAAGACGGTGACGAAGGTGGGCACGGCCCAGGGCAGCACGAGCAGCAGCCGGTAGACGGTGCGGCCGCGCAGCTTCTGGTCCAGCATCATCGCGAGGCCGAGGCCGATGACGTAGTGCAGGGTGACGCAGGCGGCGGTCCAGAACACGGTCCACAGGAAGTGCGACCAGAAGCGGTCGTAGGCCGTGGGGCCGAAGAGGATGTCCTGGTAGTTGTCCAGCCCGATGAACTTGTAGGCGGCGTCGATGTGGTTGACGCCGATGGTGCGCGCCGAGTTGAGGCTGTTGGCGTCGGTGAGGGTCAGGTAGGCGCCCCGCACCAGGGGGTAGCCCACGAGGACACCGAGCACGACGACCACGGGCGCGATCATCGCGTACGCGTACCAGTACCTCTGGTAGCCGTTCCTGAGGCGCTGCCCGAGACCGGGCCGGGGCGGCCGCTCATCGCGGCGCTTGCCGGTCGCGCGGTCGATGGCGACTGTCATGGTGCGACACCTTCTACAAGTTCGGGGGCGGGCTGGTCACAGGCCGGTGGCCGCCGGGTTCCCCCCATCCCCCACGGCGGGGGGAACCCGGCGGCCACACGGGCTCACTTGCTGAAGTCGGGCACCAGCTTGGCGATGGCCAGCTCGGCGTTGCCGAGGCCCTTGTCCAGCGGCTCCTTGCCCCCGGCCACCTTGGGCAGCTCGGTGTCCAGCGGGCCCCACAGGGAGCTGTACTCCGGCAGCGCGGGGCGGGGCTGGGCGGCGGAGAGAACGCCCTGGTAGCCGGCGATGCCGGGGTCGGCCTTGACCTTGTCGGTGTAGGCGTCGCCGCGGGTCGGCAGCGTGGAGTTCTTCAGCGCGATGGCCTCCTGGGACTTGGCCGAGGTCATGAACTTCACGAACTTCAGGGCCGCGTCCTGGTGGGCCTTGTCCGAGCCGGCGTAGACCGACAGGTTGTGGCCGCCGGTCGGGGCGCCCGCCTTGCCGGCCGAGCCGGCCGGGACGGTGGCGATGCCGAGGTTGGACTTGTCCTTGAAGGCCGAGCCCTTGTAGAAGTTCGTGATCTCCCAGGGGCCCTGGATGATCGAGGCGACCTTGCCGTTGACGAACGCGTCCTGGATGTGGGCGTAGGCGTCCGCGGTGGTGTCGGCCTTGTGCAGGCCCTTGCCGGAGAAGGTGCTCAGCCAGGTGCCGTACGCCTTCTTCGCCGGGGCGGAGTCGACGGTGATCTTCTTGGCGGCGGGGTCGACGGTGTCGGTGCCCTCGCCGTAGAGGAAGCACTGGGCGTAGTACGCCTGGGAGGAGCCCCAGTAGCCGTCGACCTTCGCCTTGTCCTTGACCTTGGCGGCGGCGGCCTTCAGCTCGTCCCAGGTCTTGGGGGCCTCGGTGATGCCGGCCTTCTTGAACAGGGCCTTGTTGTAGACAAGCGCGAGGGTGTCGGTGACCAGCGGCACGCCGTAGGTCTTGCCCTCGTACTGGGCCTGCTTGATCAGGTTGGGCTCGAACTTGTCCTGCTCGGCCAGGGCGTCGGTGCCGTCCAGCGGCAGGAAGAAGCCCTTCTTGGCGAAGGCCGGGGTCCAGCCGACCTCGGAGCGCAGGATGTCCGGGGCGCCCTTGGAACCGGCGGCGGTGTCGAACTTGTTCTGCGCCTGGTCGAAGGGCACGTTGACGTACTTGACCTTGATGTTCTTGTTGGCGGCCTGGAACTGCTCGACCAGGGCCTTGTACGTCGGCGCCTCATTGGTGGCGTTGGAGGTGTCCCACCAGGTGAGGGTCACCGGGCCGTCCGACTTGCTGTCGCTGTCGCTCCCGCCGCACGCCGTCGCCGTGAGGGCGAGGGACGCCACGAGCGCGGAGGCCGCTATGCCACGCCGCATGAGTTCTCCTTGAGGGTGAAAAGCCCGAGATTGCGGGGGCGGCCCCGTCTGCCGCCGCCCGCGTCGTGCCGACTGCGCCATTGCCGCGGCCGGGCGACTCGGAACGTAACAGCGTTGTAAGCGCCGCGAAAGACCTTGCAGAAAAAAAGTGCAAGAAGACCGCCGGGTTACCGTGTCGTGACCTGCGCCAGACCTTGTCGAAATACTGGTCTACCGCCGGTAGGCGGGTTGACGGACACTTGTGCAAGACTCTGCAAGCTCTTGCCGCGGGGGGCCGTCGCCGGGATCATCCCCTTGCGGCCGTGCGCCGGGCGGACCTCCCGGCGGGCACGAGCGACGACATTCCCATGAGGGGCGAGGAGCGCGATGACGCGGCAATCCACGGCGGGCCGTTCGGCCGCCCGCGCACGGCGTCCCGCCGGTGCGCCGGGCCAGGTACGGCCGGTACAGTCCGGTGGCGTGACCACACGGCTTGCGGACATCGCCGCACAGGCGGGGGTGAGCGAAGCGACCGTCAGCCGGGTCCTCAACGGGAAGCCGGGCGTCGCCGCCACCACCCGCCAGTCCGTCCTTGCCGCGCTGGACGTGCTCGGCTACGAGCGTCCGGTGCGGCTGCGTCAGCGCAGCGAGGGCCTGGTGGGCCTGATCATCCCCGAGCTGGAGAACCCGATCTTCCCGGCGCTGGCGCAGGTCATCGGCCAGGCGCTGACCGGGCAGGGCTACACCCCGGTGCTGGCCACCCAGACGCCGGGCGGCTCCACCGAGGACGAGCTGACCGAGATGCTGGTGGACCGGGGGGTGGCCGGGATCATCTACGTCTCCGGGCTGCACGCCGACACCACCGCCGACATGCAGCGCTACGAGCGACTGCGCGCGCAGGGCGTGCCGTTCGTGCTGGTGGACGGGTTCTCGCCGAAGGTGCAGGCGCCGTTCATCTCCCCCGACGACCGGGCCGCGACCACACTGGCCGTCACGCATCTGGTGTCGCTCGGCCACACCCGGATCGGTCTGGCGCTCGGGCCGAAGCGGTTCGTGCCGGTGCAGCGCAAGATCGAGGGCTTCGTCCGCGCGATGCAGGACCAGCTGGGGCTGAGCGCCGAGCTGGTCGCCACCGAGCTGGTGCAGCACTCGCTGTACACCCTGGAGGGCGGCCAGGCGGCGGCCACCGCGCTGATCGAGCGGAAGTGCACGGCCATCGTGTGCGCCAGCGACATGATGGCGCTCGGCGCGATACGGGCCGCCCGGCAGCTCGGTCTCGACGTGCCCCGCGATGTGTCGGTGGTCGGTTTCGACGACTCCCCGCTGATCGCGTTCACCGACCCGCCGCTGACCACCGTCCGCAAGCCCGTCCCGGCGATGGGGCAGGCCGCGGTGCGGACGCTGCTGGAGGAGATCGGCGGCACGCCCGCCCCGCACAGCGAGTTCGTGTTCATGCCGGAGCTGGTCGTACGGGGTTCCACGGCCTCCGCGCCGGGTGAGCGCTCGCGGGGCTGAGCCCCCGCCCCCGCCAGGCGTTTTCGCGCAGAAAATGCGTGAGGGCACCGGCCTTGGGATGATCTGTCGAGCATCCCTTGTCTGGCAGACTTGATGGCTATGAGTGACTCGACCGTGACAGGCCCGGAAGGCCGCCGCGCGGAGGTGGCCGTTCCGCGGACCGTCACGGGCGAGCGCGGCGGCGGACGGCGCCTGCGCGACCGGCTGCGCAGCCCCCGGCGGCCCCCGCTGTGGTTCGAGATCCTGCTGATCGCCGCGAGTTACTGGACGTACTCGCTCATCCGCAACGCCGTCCCGGAGCAGAAGCCCGAGGCACTGCGCAACGCCGACGCGGTCTGGTGGCTGGAGCGCCAACTCGGCATCGCCGTCGAGGCGTCCGTCAACCACGCCGCCGATTCGGTGGGTTGGATGATCATCGGCATGAACTACTACTACGCCACGCTGCACTTCGTGATCACGATCGGTGTGCTGGTGTGGCTCTACCGCCGGCATCCCGGCCGCTACGCCCCCATCAGGCTGGTGCTGTTCGCCACCACGGGCGTGGCCCTCGCCGGGTACTACCTCTTCCCGCTCGCCCCGCCCCGGCTGATGCGCGGCGGCCACTTCATCGACACCGTGATGGTGCACCAGACCTGGGGGTCCATGGCCTCCGGCGACCTCAAGCACATGTCCAACCAGTACGCCGCGATGCCGTCCATGCACATCGGATGGTCGCTGTGGTGCGGGCTGACCGTGTTCGCGCTGGCCTCGGTGCCGTGGGTGCGGGTGCTGGGGCTGGCGTATCCGGCGCTGACCCTGTTGGTGATCGTCTCCACCGCCAACCACTTCTGGCTCGATGCCGTCGGCGGGGTGGTGTGCCTGGGGTTCGGGGTGGGGGTGGCCCGGGCCTGGTACGGGCGGTGGCCGCAGATGCCTCGGGCCGCTCTGGGTTCCGGGTCCGGCTAGCCCGCGTAGAACAGCTCGTCCACCACCGTCCGTGCCCTGCGGGCCGTGCGGCGGTACGCGTCCAGCATGTCGCCCGCCCTTCCCTCGCCGTAGCCCAGGTACCGGCCCACCGCCGCCAGTTCGCGGGGCTCCGTCGGGAAGGTGTCCCCCGCCCTGCCCCGGACCAGCATCACCGCGTTGCGGACCCGGCTGGCCAGCACCCACGCCTCGTCCAGCACCGCCGCGTCCTCCGCGCCGATCAGGCCGGCCTCGCGGGCCGCCGCCAGCGCCTCGCGGGTCCTCGGGGTGCGCAGGCCCGGCACCTCCCAGGCGTGCCGCAGCTGGAGCAGCTGGACCGTCCACTCCACGTCCGACAGGCCGCCCGGACCCAGCTTGGTGTGCAGCTTGGGGTCGGCGCCGCGCGGCAGCCGCTCCGACTCCATCCGCGCCTTCAGCCGGCGGATCTCCCGTACCGCGTCCTCCTCCAGGCCGCGTGCCGGGTAGCGCAGCGGGTCGATCAGCTCGATGAAGCGGCGGCCCAGGTCCTCGTCCCCCGCCACCGGCTCAGCCCGCAGCAGCGCCTGCGACTCCCAGCCCAGCGACCACCTGCGGTAGTACGCCTCGTACGACTTGAGGGTGCGGACCAGCGGGCCCGACTTGCCCTCCGGACGCAGGTCCGCGTCGATCAGCAGCGGCGGGTCGGCGCTCGGGATCTGGAGCAGGCGGCGCATCTCGGCCACCACCTTGTTGGCGGCGCGGGACGCCTCTTGTTCGTCCACGCCCTCTCTCGGTTCGTGTACGAACAGGACATCCGCGTCCGAGCCGTAGCCCAGTTCGTGGCCGCCGAACCTGCCCATGCCGATGATCGCGAACTTGGTCGGGAGGGTGTCGCCCCAGCCCTCGCGCACCACGGCGCGCAGGGTTCCGGCCAGCGTCGCCGCCGTGAGGTCCGAGATCGCTCCGCCCACGCGGTCCAGGAGGACGCCCTCGTCCGGTTCCGCCGGAGTCGTCTCCGTGCCGTACGAGCCGACGATGTCCGCGGCGGCGGTGCGGAAGAGCTCGCGGCGCCTCACCCCTCGTGCGGCTGTCACGCCCTGCTCGGCGTTCTCGGCCCGGCTCACCGCCGCGCCGATCTCCTGCTCCAGCTGGGCCCTGTCCCTCGGCTCCAGGCCGCCCGCGTCTCCGTCGCCCAGCAGGGCCACGGCTTCGGGGGCGCGCAGGAGGAGGTCCGGGGCGAGGCGGCCCGCCGAGAGGACCCTCGCCAGGTTCTCCGCCGCCGCGCCCTCGTCGCGCAGGAGGCGGAGGTACCAGGGGGTCTTGCCGAGCGCGTCCGAGACCTTGCGGAAGTTCAGCAGGCCGGCGTCCGGGTCGGCGGAGTCGGCGAACCAGCCCAGGAGGACCGGGAGGAGGGTGCGCTGGATGGCCGCCTTGCGGGTCACTCCGGAGGCCAGGGCCTCCAGGTGGCGCAGGGCCGCCGCGGGGTCCGCGTAGCCCAGGGCGACCAGACGTTCTCGCGCCGCTTCCGCGCTGAGCCTCGCCTCGCCCGGGCCGAGTTGGGCCACCGCGTCGAGGAGGGGGCGGTAGAAGATCTTCTCGTGCAGACGGCGGACCACGCCCGTGTGGCGTTTCCACTCACGGCGCAGGCCCGCCACGGGGTCCGTGCGCAGGCCCAGTGAGCGGCCGAGGCGACGGAGGTCCTCCTCCGCCTCGGGGACCAGGTGGGTGCGGCGGAGCTGGAACAGCTGGATGCGGTGTTCCAGTTCGCGGAGGAAGCGGTACGCCTCGTCGAGGCGGGCGGCGTCCTCCCGGCCCACGTAGCCACCCGCTGCCAGGGCTTGCAGGGCCTTCAGGGTGGTGCCGCTGCGCAGGGTGTGGTCCGTGCGGCCGTGCACCAGCTGGAGCAGCTGGACCGCGAACTCGACGTCCCTCAGGCCGCCCGGGCCCAGTTTCAGTTCCCTGTCGATCTCCGCCGGGGGGATGTTCTCCACCACGCGGCGGCGCATCTTCTGTACGTCGGGTACGAAGTTCTCCCGGTCCGCCGCCTGCCAGACCATGGGGCTCAGGGCGTCCAGGTACGCCTGGCCCAGTTCCTCGTCCCCCGCCACCGGGCGGGCCTTCAGGAGTGCCTGGAACTCCCATGTCTTCGCCCAGCGCTGGTAGTACGCCAGGTGGCTGCTCAGGGTGCGGACCAGCGGGCCGTTGCGGCCCTCCGGGCGGAGGTTCGCGTCCACCGGCCAGATCGAGCCCTCGATCGTGGTCTCCGAGCAGATGCGCATCATGTGGGACGCGAGCTTTGTCGCTGCCTTCAGGGCTTTGGTCTCGTCCGTGCCCTGGGTGGGTTCCGCTACGAAGATCACGTCCACGTCGGAGACGTAGTTCAGCTCGTGGCCGCCGCACTTTCCCATGGCGATCACTGACAGGCGGCAGGCCGCCGCGTCCTGGGGCGCTTCGGTCTGGGCCATGGAGAGCGCTGCGCGCAGGGTCGCTGTCGCCAGGTCCGCCAGTTCCGCCGCCGTCTGGGTGACGTCCGTGGTGCCGCAGACGTCCCTCGCCGCGATGGAGAGCAGGCAGCGGCGGTACGCGACCCTCAGGGTCACCGGGTCCGTCGCCTCGGCCAGGCCGCGTTCGAACTCCGTCACTCCTGGGTGCAGGTCCCTCGGTTCGTAGGTGACCAGTTCCTGCCAGTCGTGGGGGTGGCGGGCCAGGTGGTCCGCGAGGGCCGCCGAGGCGCCGAGTACGCCCAGGAGGCGGTCGCGGAGGGGTTTCGCCGCGATGAGGGTGTCCAGCAGTTCGCGGTGATCCTTGGCGGCGGGCTGCGCCTCCAGGAGGCGTACGAGGCCGCGCAGGGCCAGGTCCGGGTCGGCTGTCGCGCCCAGGGCTTCCAGGAGTACGGGGTCTGCCTTCACCAGGGCCAGCTCGGGGCTGTCCAGCAGGCGTTCCGCTCCTGAGGGGTCCGTGAAGCCGTGCCGAAGCAGTCTCGTGAACGTGCTGCTCCTGCGCCCCGGCATCATCCGCGGCCTCCCCTCGGGATCAAGACGGTCCTGGCCAGAGCCTAACCGTGCCGCTGTCCGCCGCCCTCCCCACCGTCGCGCCATCCTCCCTCGCGTCACCGGCCCGCCGTCGTGCCATCGCCCTCGCGTCGTCGTGGGTCGGGGCCGCGCCGGGGGGTATCCGTCCTCGGTCCGGCGACTTCTGTTTCTCCCATACGTCCAACTTGGTGTTTCGCCGGCCGCTGCGGGCGGACACCCCCCGACACGTCCCCTTCTCGCCGTTCGCGGGTGCGGGGGCGCGGTGGCGGGCCGTGGCGGTTTCGGGTTCCTTGGAGGGGTGTCGTGCTGGCCTACGGAGGAGTCGCCGCGTGGATATGAGCCTCGAAGTTGTCGTGCTTCCCGTTTCCGATGTGGATCGGGCCAAGGAGTTCTATCGGGACCTCGTCGGCTTTCATCTGGATTTTGACGGGGAGGTGATGGAGGGCGTGCGGATCGTTCAGCTCACTCCACCCGGGTCCGGGTGTTCCATCGCCCTGGTCGAGGGGATGGACATGCCCACGGGGACGCCTGTTCCTGGGTCCTATCACGGGCTTCAGTTGTGTGTTGCTGATGCTGATGCCGCTTACGCCGAGCTTCGGGGGCGGGGGCTCGACGTGAGCGAGCCTGTGCGGTATTCGCCGCAGGATGGGGGGACTTTCCTGTACTTCACCGATCCTGATGGGAATGGGTGGGCCATTCAGGAATACCGGCGGCGGGCCACCGAGCCGCTCCATCGGGTGCTGGCCGAGCTGGTGGGGAGGGGGGACGCGTGAGCGGTTCGTTGAGTCGGGGGTCCGTTGCCACCCGGCTGCCCGCTCAGGACCTTGAGCGGGCGCGGCGGTTCTACTCCGAGAAGCTGGGGCTCGAGCCCTTCGACGAGCGGCCCGGTGGGCTGCTTTATCGGTGCGGGGAGAGTTTCTTTGCCGTCTTTCAGTCGACTGGGTCTTCCCCTGGCACCTTTACCCAGATGGGGTGGGAAGTTGACGACCTCGAAGAAACCCTCGCCGAATTGCGGGGGCGTGGGGTTGTCTTCGAGGACGTCTCGGCTCCTGGGTTTCGGACGCAGGATGGCGTCGCCGAGGTTCAGGGCAACTACCCGAGCAAAGGGGCTCGGGGGGAATGGGCCGCCTGGTTCCGGGACAGTGAGGGGAATCTGATCGGGATCGGGCAGCCCATTCGGTGAATACCCTCGCTACAGCACCGGCAGGTTCTTGCGGAGTTCGAACGCCGTCACCTCGGAGCGGTACTCCTCCCACTCCTGGCGCTTGTTGCGGAGGAAGAAGTCGAAGACGTGCTCGCCCAGGGTTTCGGCCACCAGGTCGCTGCGTTCCATCAGGGTGAGGGCCTCGCCCAGGTTCTGGGGGAGCGGCTCGATGCCCATCGCCCGGCGTTCCGCGTCGGAGAGGGCCCAGACGTCGTCCTCGGCGCCCGGCGGGAGTTCGTAGCCCTCCTCGATGCCCTTGAGGCCGGCGGCCAGGAGGACCGCGTAGGCCAGGTAGGGGTTGGTGCCCGAGTCCAGGGAGCGGACCTCCACCCGGGCCGAACCCGTCTTGCCGGGCTTGTACATCGGGACCCGGACCAGGGCCGAGCGGTTGTTGTGGCCCCAGCAGATGTACGACGGGGCCTCGCCGCCCGCGCCGGCCGTGCGTTCCGAGCCGCCCCAGATGCGCTTGTAGGAGTTCACCCACTGGTTGGTGACCGCCGAGATCTCCGCCGCGTGCCGCAGCAGGCCCGCGATGAAGGAGCGGCCGACCTTGGAGAGCTGGTACTCCGAGCCGGACTCGTAGAACGCGTTGCGGTCGCCCTCGAAGAGGGAGAGGTGGGTGTGCATGCCCGAGCCGGGGAACTCCGAGAACGGCTTCGGCATGAAGGTCGCCTGGACCCCCTGCTCCAGCGCGACCTGCTTCATGACCAGGCGGAACGTCATGATGTTGTCCGCCGTGGAGAGCGCGTCGGCGTAGCGCAGGTCGATCTCCTGCTGGCCGGGGCCGCCCTCGTGGTGGGAGAACTCCACCGAGATGCCCATCGACTCCAGCATGGTGATCGCCTGGCGGCGGAAGTCCATGCCGACGTTCTGCGGGGTGTGGTCGAAGTAGCCGGAGTTGTCGGCCGGGGTCGGGCGGCTGCCGTCCGTCGGCTTGTTCTTCAGCAGGAAGAACTCGATCTCCGGGTGGGTGTAGAAGGTGAAGCCCAGGTCGGAGGTGCGGGCCAGCGCGCGCTTGAGGACGTAGCGAGGGTCGGCGAAGGACGGGGAGCCGTCCGGCATCAGGATGTCGCAGAACATCCGAGCCGTGCCGGGGGCCTCCGCGCGCCAGGGCAGGACCTGGAACGTGGACGGGTCCGGCTTGGCGATCATGTCGGACTCGTAGACGCGGGCGAAGCCCTCGATGGCCGAGCCGTCGAAGCCGATGCCCTCGTCGAACGCCTGCTCCAGCTCGGCGGGGGCCACGGCGACGGACTTGAGGAAGCCCAGCACGTCCGTGAACCACAGGCGTACGAACCGGATGTCGCGCTCCTCCAAGGTCCGGAGCACGAACTCCTGCTGCTTGTCCATCTTCCGCTTCCCCATCCTTGCTGGTCAGGCCGCCTGTCCGGGTGTGCGACGAGAGGCGGTCGGCACCTGAGCATCCCACCACATCGGCATTTCGTGCGCGTTGCGGACCTTGATCGGCCGGACGCACCCGGGCTGAACGCCCCGCATACGTCGGTGCACCTCTCCCACGCCCATCTTGCATGCTCACGGCCCCATCCGTAACGGGCGGTCCGGGGGCATGCGCTTTAATTGGTATCCGAGATACCAATTAAAGGAGGAGTCTCCGTGCTGTCCCCGTCTTCCGCTGCCACCGTCCGTGCCACCCTGCCCGTCGTGGGCGCGGCCATCGGCGAGATCACCGAGCGGTTCTACGCCCGTCTCTTCGCCGCCCACCCCGAGCTGCTGCGGAACCTGTTCAACCGGGGCAACCAGGCTTCCGGCGTCCAGAAGCAGGCCCTGGCCGGTTCCATCGCCGCCTTCGCCACGATGCTGCTGGAGCACCCCGACCAGCGTCCCGACGCCATGCTGGGCCGTATCGCCCACAAGCACGCCTCCCTGGGCATCGCCCCCGAGCAGTACGAGGTCGTCCACGAGCACCTCTTCGCCGCCATCGCCGAGGTGCTGGGCGACGCCGTCACCCCCGAGGTTGCGACCGCCTGGGACGAGGTCTACTGGCTGATGGCCCGCACGCTGATCGGCCTGGAGCGCGGGCTGTACGCGGAGAGCGGCGGGGCCGGCGCGCGGCAGTGGGAGGTCGTGGAGCGGGTGCCGGAGACCGCGGACGTGGTCACGCTGCGGCTGCGCCCGGTGGACGGCGGGCTGGTGTCCGGGTTCCGCGCGGGGCAGTACGTGTCCGTGGGCGTCGACCTGCCCGACGGGGCGCACCAGATCCGGCAGTACAGCCTCTCCGGCGCCCCCGGTGCCGGGCTGCGCCAGATCAGCGTCAAGCGGATCGAGGGTGAGGTCTCCGGCTTCCTGCACGCACACGTGGGCGTCGGTGACCGGCTCACGCTGTCCGAGCCGTACGGCGATCTCGTGCTCGACGGCGACGACTCGCGCCCCCTCCTGCTCGCCTCGGCCGGTATCGGGGTGACCCCGATGATCGCGATGCTGGCCTCGCTCGCGGCGGACGGCCACTCGGGCCCGGTCACCGTGGTGCACGGCGACCGCTCCCCCGCCGACCACGCCCTGCGCGCCGACCACGAGCTGTACGCCGGCAAGCTGGCCGACTCCGCCTGCCACTTCTTCTACGAGCGCGACGCGGCCGACGGCGCCCGTACCGGCCTCGTGGACCTGGCCCGGATTCCGGTGCCCTCCGGCACCCGCGCCTACCTGTGCGGGCCGCTGCCCTTCATGCGGGCGGTACGGGCGCAGCTGATCGAGAAAGGCGTGGCTCCGGCCGACATTCGCTACGAGGCGTTCGGGCCCGACCTTTGGCTGGCGAGCTGAGAGGGCGGCGGTCCGCTGGAGATGCCCAGCAGCAGGGGGCCGGTGGGGTCGGCGACCATGTCCCCCACCGTGACCGGGTCCAGTGCGGCGAAGAACGCCTCCTGGGCCCGGCGCAGGGCGCCGCGCAGCCGGCAGGCGGAGTTCAGGGGGCAGGGGGTGGGGCCCTCGCAGTCGACCACGTCGCCGTCGCCCTCGAAGACCCGGACGACCGCGCCGACGGAGGCCGTACGGCCCTTTTCGGTCAGGGTCAGTCCCCCGCCCCGGCCCCGGCGGGCCTCCAGCAGCCCGAGGTGCTGGAGTTCGGCGACGACCTTCGCGGTGTGGGTGTAGGGCACGCCCATGTCCTCCGCGACCTGGCGGGTGGTCGGGCTGGCGTCGCCGCTCACCGCGAGCCGCATCAGGACGCGCAGGGCGAGATCGGTGGAGCGCAACAGCCGCATACCGGAAGCGTAGGTAATACGCATCCCCGGTTCAAATTATCCGGTTGTCGCACCTGCCTGCCTACGGCCCCTTCTCCCCATTACGATCAGCGGACCCTCGAGACCGCTCCGCGGAAGGACATGCCCCATGGGTACCGACCAGCACAGCCCCGCCTCCGCGCGCACCGCGCGCATAGAGGAGATGCGGCGCGCCGAGCGTGCCCGCTCGCGTCGCAACCGGGTGCTGGCCATCACCGCGAGCATGGTGGTCGTCGCCGGGCTGGTCGTGGGCGGGGTGGTGCTGGTGCGCTCCCAGTCGGACTCGGGCAAGGACAAGGACACGGCCGCGAGCGGTGACGCCAAGGGCGGTTCCGGGCACTTCACCACCGGCGCGGACGGGGTGCGCACCTGGTCCGGCAAGCTGTCGCGCACCCACGTCACCGCCAAGGTGACGTACCCGATGCACCCGCCGGTCGGCGGCGACCACAACCCGGTGTGGCTCAACTGCAACGGCGACGTGTACGCCGAGCCGGTGCGCGACGAGAACGCGGTGCACGCGCTGGAGCACGGCGCGGTGTGGGTGACGTACACCGGCAAGGCGGAGAAGGCGGACGTGGACGCGCTCGCGGCGAAGGTGAAGCGGACGCCGTACTCGCTGATGAGCCCGTACGCGGACCAGGACGCGCCGCTGGTGCTGTCGGCCTGGGGGCATCAGGTGAGCGTGAAGAGCGCGTCCGATCCCGAGGTGGACAAGTTCTTCGCCGCCTATGTGCAGGGCAAGCAGACCCCGGAGCTGGGCGCCTCCTGCACCGGCGGGGTCATGAAGTGAGGCGCGGGTACGTCGGGTTGGCGGCCGGTGCCGCCGTCCTGGCCGTCGTCGCGGCGGGGGCCGGGGGTTACGCGGCAGGCGGGGACGGTGACTCCGCCGCCGTACGGGTGCCGGGCGCGGAGTCGGCCGACGCGGGGTTCGCCCGTGACATGGCCGTGCACCATCAGCAGGCCGTGGAGATGTCGTACCTCGTGCGCGACCGCACCGGGGACGAGGAGGTGCGGCGGCTGGCGTACGACATCGCGCAGACCCAGGCCAACCAGCGCGGGATGCTGCTGGGCTGGCTGGATCTGTGGGGGCTGCCGAAGGTGTCCGCGAAGCCGCCGATGACCTGGATGGGCATGGGTGACATGCCTGCCGGGCAGGACGGCGCGCTGATGCCGGGCATGGCGACCAACTCCCAACTGAGGAAGCTCGGTTCGCTGAAGGGGCGCGCGGCGGAGGTGTTCTACCTCCAGCTGATGACGGAGCACCACAAGGGCGGGGTGCACATGGCCGAGGGGTGCGTGGCCCGGTGCGCGGCGGGGCCGGAGCAGCGGCTCGCGCGGGGGATGGCCGACGCCCAGCGGTCCGAGATCCGGCTGATGGCCGACATGCTCAAGAAGCGGGGCACGTCCGCTCGTTCCTGACGGATTCGAGCCAAGTCGCTTCTTTTCATGGTTACTTGAGGTTCTCTTGACCTTTTGCTTCCCCTGACATGAACGGTTCATCGGCCAGAGTGGCCCCCATCGTGCGATCTCCACGCCGGTCGACACCGCCGCTTCACCGGCGCGCATCCGCGACGTTCCGACCACGACATGCATGCGAAACGCATCGCAGGGGGTTCTATGAGATCCAACCGCGCCAAGACGCGCGCCGGTGTGAGCATGGCGGCGACGCTGCCGATGATCGCCGGGGCGCTGGCGCTCGGCATACCCGCGGCCCACGCGGACGGCACCCCGGCGCGCAACGCGCTGACGGGCACCCGGCCGCTGTGGGCCACGGCGAAGGCGGACAAGGGCGCCGCCGCCGACAGCGCCCAGGTGAAGGCCCGTGTCTACCTGGCCGGGCGGGACGCGGCCGGACTGGCCGCCTACGCCAAGGCCGTCTCCGACCCGGCTTCGCCGCTGTACGGCAAGCACCTCGGCGCCAAGCAGGCGCAGGCCCGCTTCGGGGCCACCAAGGCCCAGGTGGCCGCCGTCAAGTCCTGGCTGAAGTCGGCCGGTCTGACGGTCACCGGGGTCACCCCGCACTACGTCGCCGTCTCCGGCGATGTGGCCGCCGCCGAGAAGGCGTTCGGCACCCAGCTCCACAACTACGCGAAGGGCGCTAAGACTTACCGCGCCCCGGCCAAGGCCGCCTCGGTGCCCGCCTCGCTCAAGGGCGCCGTGCTCACCGTGTCCGGCCTGGACAACGCGCCGCACAAGTCGGACCACGACGAGCAACTTCCGCCGCCGGACGCGGTGTTCAAGAACGCCGGTCCGTTCTCCAGCTACTTCGGCTCCAACACCGCGAGCAGCCTGCCGGACGCGTACGGCCACAAGGTCCCGTACGCGATCCAGGGTTACACCGGCAAGCAGCTGCGCCCGGCCTACGGCGCGGGCGAGTACACCGGCAAGCACGTCCGCATCGCCATCACGGACGCGTACGCCTCGCCGACCATCGCCTTCGACGCGGGCACCTACGCCAAGAAGAACGGCGACGCGGCGTGGAAGACCGGTCAGCTCCACCAGGTGCTGCCGGACGACTACACCAAGACCGAGGAGTGCGGGGCGTCCGGCTGGTACGGCGAGGAGACCCTCGACGTGGAGGCCGTGCACGCGGTCGCTCCGGACGCGGACGTCACCTATGTGGGCGCCGCCTCCTGCTACGACGACGACCTGCTGGACTCGCTCAGCAAGATCGTCGACAACCACCTGGCCGACATCGTCTCCAACTCCTGGGGCGACGTGGAGGGCAACCAGACGCCCGACCTGGCCGCCGCCTACGACCAGGTGTTCCAGTTCGGCGCGGTGCAGGGCATCGGCTTCTACTTCTCCTCCGGCGACGACGGCGACCAGGTCGCCGCCTCGGGCGTGAAGCAGGTCGACACACCCGCCAACTCGGCCTGGGTGACGGCGGTCGGCGGTACCTCGCTGGCGGTCGGCAAGGGCGACAAGTACCAGTGGGAGACCGGCTGGGGCACCCAGAAGGCGAACCTGTCGGCCGACGGCAAGAGCTGGGACGCCTTCCCCGGCGCCTTCACCTCGGGCGCGGGCGGCGGCACCAGCAAGACCGTGCCGCAGCCGTACTACCAGCAGGGCGTCGTCCCGAAGAAGCTGGCCACGGCCAACAACAAGGCCGGCAACCGCGTCGTCCCGGACATCGCGGCCATCGCCGACCCGAACACCGGCTTCCTGGTCGGCCAGAGCCAGACCTTCCCGGACGGGTCCCAGCGCTACAGCGAGTACCGCATCGGCGGGACCTCGCTGGCCGCGCCGGTGATCGCGGCGGTGCAGGCGCTGGCGCAGGAGGCGCGCGGCGGCAAGGCGATCGGCTTCGCCAACCCGTCGATCTACGACCGGTACGGCAAGAAGGGCGTCTTCCACGACGTCACCGACGATCCGACCGGCTCCGGCCTGGCGGTGGCCCGTACCGACTTCGTGAACGGGTTCGACGCGGCTGACGGCGTCTCGACCTCGGTCCGCAGCCTCGGCAAGGACAGCTCGCTGTCCGCGGTCGAGGGCTACGACGACGTGACCGGCGTGGGCTCCCCCGCGAACGGCTACGTGCAGTCGTACAAGGGCCACTGATCCGCGGTAGCCGATGACGGGGGCGTGAGGTGGCAGACACCTCACGCCCCTACATCGCGTCGCTCTGACGATTACACTGGCGGGGTGCCTCAACTTCGTCTCGCCCTGAATCAGATCGATGCCCGGGTCGGCGACATCGCCGGCAACACGGAGTCGGTCGTCCGCCGGACCCGGCAGTCGGCCGAGGCGGGAGCGCATCTCGTCGCGTTCCCGGAGATGGTGCTGACCGGGTATCCCGTGGAGGACCTCGCCCTGCGCTC
Source organism: Streptomyces sp. NPDC085596 (assembly GCF_044541565.1). Lineage (NCBI taxonomy): Bacteria > Bacillati > Actinomycetota > Actinomycetes > Kitasatosporales > Streptomycetaceae > Streptomyces > Streptomyces sp. NPDC085596. Next base: position 492,705 of record NZ_JBITTC010000001.1, read on the forward strand.
CTCCTTCGTCGAAGCCTCCCGCGCCGCCGTGCGCACGCTGGCCGCCCGGCTGGCCGGGGAGGGGCTCGGTGAGGTGCCGGTGGTCGTCGGCTACCTCGACCGCTCGGCGACCGCGCAGCCGAGGTACGGCCAGCCGGCCGGTGCCCCGCAGAACGCGGCGGCGGTGCTGTACCGGGGCGAGGTGGTCCTCACCTTCGCCAAGCACCATCTGCCGAACTACGGCGTCTTCGACGAGTTCCGCTACTTCGTGCCCGGCGACACCATGCCGGTGATCCGGGTGCGCGGGGTGGACGTGGCGCTCGCCATCTGCGAGGACCTCTGGCAGGACGGCGGCCGCGTCCCCGCCGCCCGCTCGGCCCACGCGGGCCTGCTGCTCTCGGTGAACGCCTCGCCGTACGAGCGGGACAAGGACGACACCCGCCTGGAGCTGGTCCGCAAGCGGGCCCAGGAGGCGGGCTGCACCACCGCCTATCTGGCGATGACCGGCGGCCAGGACGAGCTGGTCTTCGACGGCGACTCGATCGTGGTCGGCGCGGACGGCGAGGTGATCGCGCGGGCGCCGCAGTTCGAGGAGACCTGCCTGCTGCTGGACCTGGACCTGCCCGCCGCCGACGCGGAAGGGCCGAGTGGTGTGGTGGACGACGGTCTGCGCATCGACCGCGTGATCCTCTCCGAGGACCCGCTGCCCGCCTACGAGCCGGAGTTCACCGGCGGCCGCGCCGAGTGGCTGGACGACGACGCGGAGGTCTACGGCGCGCTGGTGACGGGTCTGCGGGCGTACGTCGTCAAGAACGGTTTCCGCTCGGTGTTGATCGGCCTGTCCGGCGGCATCGACTCGGCGCTGGTGGCAGCGATCGCGTGCGACGCGGTGGGTCCGGAGAACGTGTACGGGATCTCGATGCCGTCGAAGTACTCCTCCGAGCACTCCAGGAGCGACGCGGCCGAGCTGGCCCGGCGCACCGGGCTCAACTTCCGCACGGTGTCGATCGAGCCGATGTTCGACGCGTACATGGGTGCGCTGGGCCTGACCGGGCTGGCGGAGGAGAACCTCCAGTCGCGGCTGCGCGGCACGCTGCTGATGGCGGTGTCCAACCAGGAGGGCCACATCGTGCTGGCGCCGGGCAACAAGTCCGAGCTGGCGGTGGGTTATTCGACGCTGTACGGCGACTCGGTGGGCGCGTACGGCCCGATCAAGGACGTGTACAAGTCCTCGGTGTTCCAGCTGGCCCGCTACCGCAACCGGGCCGCCGAGGAGCGCGGTGAGACCCCGCCGATCCCGGAGAACTCGATCAGCAAGCCGCCGAGCGCGGAGCTGCGCCCGGACCAGGTCGACACCGACTCGCTGCCGGACTACCCGATCCTGGACGCGATCCTCGGCCTGTACGTCGACCACGACCAGGGCGCCGACGCGATCGTGGCGGCGGGCTTCGACCGTGACCTGGTCGTCAAGATCCTCCGCATGGTCGACACCGCCGAGTACAAGCGCCGCCAGTACCCCCCGGGCACCAAGATCTCCGCCAAGGGCTTCGGCAAGGACCGGCGACTGCCCATCACCAATGGGTGGCGGGAGAGCGCTTAGCTACTCGGCGCGGATGGGCGAGCGCGGATGGGCGAGCGCGGATGGGCGAGCGCGGATGGGCGAGCGCGGATGGGCGAGCGCGGATGGGCGAGCGCGGGTGGACGAGCGCAGGTCGGCGTCCAGCACGCGGGTCGACTCGCCCACCCGTCCACCGCCGTCCGGCGCGGCCGGGAAGCGTCTGAGGCCGCGAGTCGTCCGGCTTGCTCAGAACGACGTTGCCCGCTTCCGAGGTGCCCCTCTCACCCGAAGTGCTCATCGGCCCTCTTCCGGCGCTGACCGCCGGTCGGCGAGACGATCGTGGTCGGCGGCGTTCCCGGTACGAGCCTCGGTGCGGTGACCCCGGGCCAGGTAGTCCCGGACGATCAACTCGACCGCGTCCTGCGGGCTCCTCGTACCGGCCAGCAGCATGACCTCGATGGCCAGATCGGCGTCCAGACTGATGGTGACCTTCGCCATGACCCCTCCTGACAGGCTCCCCGGGCAGCGTATCCAAGGTCGGTGGCCGACGGTCGGCAATGCAGAGGTTGCGGCACCAGGACCAGCCGCCATGAGCCGCGCGGGGCCGGCTCGGCAAGGGCCGGCGCCTGCCGATCACGAATGGGTGGCGCTGGACGGCGTAGCGGTGCGCCGTGCCGCACAGCAGCCACCCTGGGGGTGAGCATCGAGTTCCGCCCGTGGCCTCCAGGGACCGTAGGCGGAGCTCGTCGCTCAGAACGCCGCGCGCGCCCGCCGGGACCCCTCCCGCTCGTCGCCCGCGACCAGCAGGGGGTCGAACATGACGACGACCGCGGCGAGGAGCAGGAAGACGGCCGGGCCGAGGAGCATCGGCAGGACCAGGGAGGCGGCGGACTCGCCTCCGTAGGCGTGGGCCGCGGAGTGGACGTGGACGGTGACGGCGGCCATGCCGGTGTAGTGCATGCCGGTCACCGCGACGCCCATGACGAGGCTCGCGCCGAGCGCGGGCAGGAAGCCGCGGATGGACACGGCGGCCCAGAGCGCGGCGGTGGCGGCGGCCACGGCGATGAGCACGGACAGGGTGACCGTGAGGTTGTCGTAGGCGATGTCGCCGTTGAGGCGCATGGCGGCCATGCCCAGGTAGTGCATGACGGCGACGCCGAGGCCGGTGATGATCCCGGCCGTGGCCAGGGTCATCGGGGCCACACCCCGGTAGCCGACGATGAACATGCCGACGCTGACGACGACGATCGCCACCAGCAGGCTGAGCAGGGTCAGCGGGGCGTCGTAGGTGATGGACGCGTCCGGGGCGCGGAAGCCCATCATGGCGATGAAGTGCATGCTCCAGATGCCGCAGCCCAGCGAGGCCGCGCCGAGCGCGAGCCAGGCCGCCTTGCGCCCCTTTTCCAGGTGCACGGTCCGGACCACGCAGCGCAGCCCCAGGGCGGCGCCGAGGCAGGCCATGAGAAAGGCGGCCAACGGTGTGAGCGCCCCGTAGTCGAATCCGTCGGCCGTGCCCTGCATCGGTGCCTCTCCCTATGTCCTGTTGTTACGCGAGTGTCTGGTGTTACTGAAGTGTCTTGTGTTGGTGGTGTGAAGCCTTATGGGAGAGGGCGTGAACTTCAAGCCACCATGGCCGGAATTGAATGAATGTTGCACAACTGTAGTTTGTGCCGATCTTTCAGCGGCGGGAGCGTTCCGCCTGCTCAGGGACGTGCGCGGCGACAAGTCGGCCCATCGCCGCCTCACCCTGCGGGGCAACCGCGCGCCGCCGGTCCACGCCGTACGCGACGCCCGCCACACCGAGGCCGAGGACCGCGAGGACGGCACCGGCGAGTGCCGGCGAGGTCGCGCCGAAGCCGGCCGCGAGGGCGAGTCCGCCGATCCAGGCGCCGCCCGCGTTGGCCAGGTTGAAGGCCGCCTGGTTGGCGGAGGAGGCGAGGGAGGGGGCCGCGGCGGCCTTCTCCATCACCATCAGCTGGAGCGGCGAGCCGGTGACGAACGCGGCCATGCCGAGCAGGGTCACCCCGAGCGCCGCGCTCCACTCGGCGCGCATCAGCACCGGGAACAGCGCCAGCACGACGCCGAGCGCGGCGAGCCCGCCGAACAGCGTGCCCCGCATCGCCTGGTCGGCGAGGCGCCCGCCGAGCAGGTTGCCCGCGGTGGCGCCGACACCGAACAGCGCGAGCAGCAGCGTCACGCTGGCCGGGGCGAACCCGGCGGAGTCGGTCAGCATCGGCGTGACGTAGCTGTACGCGGCGAACAGCGCGCCGAAGCCCGCGACCGTCGTACCGAGCGCCAGCCACACCGGCACGGACTTCAGCGCGGCCAGCTCGTGGCGCAGCCCGGCCGCGGTGGCGTGGGTGTGGTCGCGCGGTATGAGCAGCGCGAGCGCGGCTATCGCGGCGAGGCCGATGGCGCTCACCCCGAGGAAGGTGGCCCGCCAGCCCAGGTCCTGGCCCATCAGGGTGGCCACGGGCACGCCCGCGACATTGGCGACGGTCAGTCCGAGGAACATCAGGGAGACCGAGCGGGCCTTGCGCTCCGGCGCGACCATGCCGGTGGCGACGACCGCGCCGACGCCGAAGAAGGCGCCGTGCGGCAGGCCGCTGAGGAAGCGGGCGGCGAGCAGGGATTCGTAGCCGGGGGCGAGCGCGGAGAGCGCGTTGCCCGCGACGAACAGGGCCATCAGCCCGATCAGCACCGTGCGGCGGGACATCCGCGCGGTGACGGCGGCGAGCAGCGGGGCGCCGATGACGACGCCGAGTGCGTACGCCGAGACCAGGTGTCCGGCGGTCGGGATCGAGATGTGCAGGTCGTCCGCGACGTCGGGCAGCAGGCCCATCATCACGAATTCGGTGGTACCGATGCCGAAGGCGCCCACGGCAAGGGCAAGCAGGGCCAGGGGCATGAGGGGACCTCTCGAGACGAAAGTGCCGTACAGGGCTCAGGGGGAATCTTCTATGTTCCCGTACGGAACAAAGTCTTTCAAGGCCAGTATTCCAGCGGGTTACGAGGGCGTGTCGAGCTTCACACGAGCCGCCACCGGAAGGTGGTCGCTGTTGGTGCGCGGCAGGGTCCAGGAACTCTCCGGCTCGACGCCCTTGACCATGATCTGGTCGATCCGCGCCATCGGGAACGCGGCCGGCCAGCTGAACCCGAACCCGCTGCCCGCCGCGCCCTGCGTGGAGCGCAGCTGGGAGGTGACGGCGTTGAGCGAGCGGTCGTTCATCGTGCCGTTGAGGTCGCCGAGCAGGACGACCCGGGTGAGGGTCTCGTCCGCGATGGCCTCGCCCAGCGCGTCGGCGCTCTTGTCGCGCTGCCGGGCGGTGAACCCGGCCTCCAGCTTCACCCGCACCGAGGGCAGGTGGGCGACGTACACCGCGACCAGGCCGTCCGGGGTGGAGACGGTGGCGCGCATGGCGCGCTTCCAGCCGAGCTTGATGTCGACCGCCTGCACCTGGCTCATCGGGTACTTGCTCCACAGCCCGACCGTGCCCTCCACCGCGTGGTAGGGGTACGTGGCCTTGAGCGCGGCGCCGTACACCGGGACGGCGGAGGCGGGCAGTTCCTCCAGGGCGAGCATGTCGGCGCCGGAGGCGGAGACGTCACGGGCGGTGGCGGCCGGGTCGGGGTTGTCGGCGTTCACGTTGTGGGTGGCGACGACCAGGTCGCCGCCGGTGCCCGACTTGTCGGTGAGCAGCAGCCCGCCGAACAGGTTCAGCCAGACGATCGCCGGCAGCAGCACCGCGATCAGCGCGGTGGCGGAGCGGCGGACCACACCGAGCACGAGCAGCACCAAGATCGCCAGGCCCAGCCAGGGCAGGAAGGTCTCGATGAGGCTGCCGAGGTTGCCGAGCCGGTTGGGGATGCGCGAGTGCACCAGCATCACCAGCGCCAGCGCCAGCGCGACCGCGGCGGTGACCAGGCCCCGGCGCCAGATCCGCGGGTCGCCGCGCCAGCCCCCGAACAACCGGTGCGCCAGGCGCCGAAGCCGGGACACTGGTCGCTCGGGCCCCGAGCCGCCGTTGTCCGTCTCCGTCATGTACGCCTGCTGCGCCATACCGTGTGCCTCACTGCCTGCCGTGCTCTCCGTCATCCCCCCGTGTGTGTGTACGACCCTAGGGGATGTCCGGCTTCGTTCCGCCGTCCCATGACGGCCGTTCGGAAGACGAGGACGAACGAGGCGGCGCCGACAGTTCCGAGAACACCTCCCACGGAGGGGTTCTGTGACGAAACACGCACATCCGCGCTACGGAACCGACGGCCTGACGGGCCGTAGGCCGGCGAGCAGCGTGTCGACGATCTCTTCCGCGAGCCCCTCGGGAAGGCCGGCGTCGGGGCGCAGGACGGTGCGTACCAGCATGGCGCCGACGAACATGTCGTTGGCCAGCTCCACGTCGAGGTCGGTGCGCAGTTCGCCGTCGCGCTGGCCCCGGCGCAGCACGTCCAGGGCGAGGGCGCGGCGGGGCGCTATCACGCCCGCCTCGTAGGCGGCCCAGATCCGCGGGCTGCACTTCGCCTGGACGTAGACGTTGTGCATGATCGCCGAGGACCGGCTGACCAGGCCCCGGCGGCGCAGGGTCTCCAGCAGGACGACGAGGTCGTCGCGCATGGAGGTGCCGGGGAGTTCGGGGTCGGGGGGTTCGGCGGCGCGCATGACGTCGACGAACAGTTCCTCCTTGCCGCTCCAGCGGCGGTAGATGGTGGCCTTGCCGACCCCGGCGGTGCGCGCGACCCGCTCGATGGAGAGGTCGGCCAGCGGTACGCCGTCCTCCAGGAGCTTCATCACGCCTTCCAGGATGGCGCGTTCCACGGTCTCGCTGCGGGGCCTGCCCCGTGCGGGGGCGGGCTGAGCGGGCCGGTCTGCGGCAAGGCTCACGTTGTCGTCGTCCTCTCGGTGTGCTGCGGGAGATTCTCCCGCAGCGGCAGCCTCCCCCCGCCGGGTGCCGACGACTCAGTCGCCGGTGCTGATCAGTTCGGGCTCGCGCTCGCCGGCCTCGGCGGCCGGGGGCCGGCCCGGCAGGAACACGGCGACGACGACGGTGCCGACCAGGGCCACGCCGGTGCCCCACAGGGCGGTGACGTGCATGGCGTGCAGGAAGGCGTCGTAGGCGGGCGTGACCAGGGCCTGGCCGCGCGGGCCGAGCTTCTCGGCGATGCCGAGGGTGGCCTCGATGGACTCGCCGGCGGTGTCGCGCAGGCCGGGCGGCAGCGCGCCGAGCTTGTCCTCGATGCCGTTGCGGTAGGAGGTGGCGAGCACCGAGCCGAGTACGGCGATGCCGAGGGCGCCGCCGACCTGGCGGAAGGTGTTGCTGAGCGCGGAGGCGGAGCCGGCCTTCTCACGGGGCAGGGCCTGCATGATGACGACCGAGGTCGGGGTCATGATGTGCGCCATGCCGGTGCCCATGAGGAAGAAGACGACCTCCAGCAGCCAGATCGGCGTGTCGGCCTCGAAGGTGGCGAACGCGGCCAGGGTGGCGGCGATCAGCAGCATGCCCGCGGTGGTGGTGGCCTTGTTGCCGAAGCGGTCGACCAGCAGCCGGGCGCGGGGCGCGAAGATCATCTGGGCGGCGGCCAGCGGCAGCATCAGCAGGCCGGACTCCAGCGGCGAGTAGCCGCGCACGCTCTGGGTGTAGAAGACGCCGAAGAACGTGACGCCCATCAGCGCGAAGAAGACCAGCGCGATGGCGGCCATGGCGGCGGAGAAGACCTCGTCGCGGAAGTAGGTCACGTCCAGCGAGGGGTGGTCGCTGCGCTTCTCGAAGACGACGAAGGCGATCAGCACGACGACGCCGCCGATGATGGTGGCCAGCACCTTGGGATCGGTGAAGTCGGCCAGTTCGCCGCCCTTGATGATGCCGTAGACCAGCAGGACCAGGCCGAGCACGGAGAGCACCACGCCGATGGGGTCCAGGCGGCCGGGCTTGGGGTCGCGGGAGTCGGGCACCAGCCAGACCATCAGGGCGACGGCGATGAGCACGATGGGCACGTTGACCAGGAAGACCGAGCCCCACCAGAAGTGGTCGAGCAGCGCGCCGCCGGTGATCGGGCCGATGGCGATGGCGAGGCCGACGCCGCCCGCCCAGATGCCGATGGCCTTGGGCTGCTCGGAGCGCTCGAAGACGTTCATCAGCACGGCCAGGGTCGCGGGCATGACGAAGGCGGCACCGAGGGCCATCACGGCGCGGTAGGTGATCAGCTGGGCCGGGGAGCCGGACTCGGCGGCCAGGGCCGAGCCGATACCGAACACCACGAGCCCGCCGAGCAGCACCTTCTTGCGGCCGAGCCGGTCACCGATGAGCCCGGCGGTGAAGAGCAGACCGGCGAAGACCAGCGTGTACGAGTTGATCGCCCACTCGATCTCGCTCTGCGTGGCGCCCAGACCGGTGGGCGCCGGGGTGGCGATGGTCTTGATGGCGACGTTCAGGATCGAGTTGTCGAGCACCACGATGAGCAGGCTCAGCATCAGCACGCCGAGGATCGCCCAGCGGCGCCGGTGCACCGCTTCCGGTATCCGGGGGGCAGGGACGGAGGTTGTCATGTGCCCGATCGTAGGCTCATTTCAATACGGCACCGTCTCGTATCTGAATTCCTTTGCCGAGGTATTGCGCGGTGCTGGGGGCCCCTCTGGCCACCCCCGGCACGAGGTGCCACCATGGAGACGATCCGGGGACGCCGAAAGGGCGCCTCGAGATGAACTGAAGGAGCCGTTGCCATGACGCAGCTCTCGGCTGCCCAGACGAAGCCCTCCGACGGCAAGACGCTGTACGGAGGAAAGGGCACCCGCCGCATCACGGTCCGCGACATCGCTCTCGCCAAGGAGCGGGGTGAGAAGTGGCCCATGCTCACCGCCTACGACGCGATGACCGCCTCCGTCTTCGACGAGTCGGGCATCCCCGTCCTCCTCGTGGGCGACTCGGCGGGCAACTGTCATCTCGGCTACGAGACGACCGTGCCCGTCACCCTCGACGAGATGACCATGCTCTCCGCCGCCGTGGTACGCGGCACCAGCCGCGCCCTCATCGTCGGCGACCTCCCCTTCGGCTCCTACCAGGAGGGTCCGGTGCAGGCGCTGCGCTCGGCGACCCGGCTGGTCAAGGACGCCGGGGTGGGCGCCGTGAAGCTGGAGGGCGGCGAGCGCTCGCACGAGCAGATCAAGCTGCTGGTGGAGTCCGGCATCCCGGTGATGGCCCACATCGGCCTCACCCCGCAGTCCGTCAACGCCATGGGCTACCGGGTCCAGGGGCGCGGCGAGGAGGCGGCCGCCCAGCTGCTCCGCGACGCCAAGGCGGTGCAGGACGCGGGCGCCTTCGCCGTCGTGCTGGAGCTGGTTCCGGCGGAGCTGGCGGCCGAGGTGACGCGGGTGCTGCACATCCCGACGGTCGGCATCGGCGCCGGTCCGGACACCGACGCGCAGGTGCTGGTGTGGACCGACATGCTGGGTCTGACCTCGGGCCGGGTCCCGAAGTTCGTCAAGAAGTACGCGGCGCTCCGTGAGGTCATGGGCGACGCGGCGAAGTCCTTCGCGGAGGAAGTCGTCGGCGGAACGTTCCCGCTGGACGAGCACTCCGTCCACTAGCCACTGCGGCACCACCACCGGGCAGCCCGCCGATCTTCCCCCAGTCGGCGGGCTGCCCGCCTTTCGCGTCTGGAAGCAGCCTGTTCCTGCCCGATTCCGGGCAGGATCGCAACTGCTCCCGCAGGTCTCGATCTAGGGTGATCGCACGATCCACCGTGTTCACCGCGAAGGGACATCCGTATGCGCTCGCTCCCCGCCGGCACCGAGGCCGTGGTCTTCGACTGTGACGGCCTGCTGGTCGACACCGAAGCCTGCTGGACCGTCGTGGAAGCGGCCATCTTCGCGGAGCACGGTCATCCCTTCGGTCCCGAACAGAAGGCGCTGGTCATCGGCCGCACCATCGAGGCCGCCGGAGAGGCCATGGCTCAGTACCTCGGGCGCCCTCGCGCGGGCGCCGAACTCGCCGTCGAGCTCCTCGAAGGAGTCCGCAAGGAGCTGTCCCGAGGCGCTGCGGCCCTTACCGGGGCGGCGGAACTGGTGCGCGCCTGCCGGGCGGCCGTACCCATAGCCGTCGCGAGCAACAGCCCGCGCGAACTGCTGGACGCGGCCTTGTGGTCGGCCGGTCTCGCCGACCACTTCACCCACACGTTCGCCGCCGACGAAGTGCGCTCCCCCAAGCCCGCGCCGGAGCTCTACCTCACGGCATGCGAAGCGCTCGGCGCTACTCCCGAACGCTCCGTCGCCTTCGAGGACTCGGCCACGGGCATCGCCTCGGCGCGCGCCGCCGGGCTCTACGTCGCGGTGGTGCCGTCCCTTCCCGGCGCCGACCTCGACCACGACTGGCTGGGGACCAGTCTCGCCGAACCCGAACTGCTGGCTTGGGCCGGAGGACTCCGCGTCGGCACGGCCCGCTGATCCATCCGGGGCCGTCCGAGAGACCCTGATCAGACCGGCCAGGCGTCCTCGGAGTCGTCGAGCCACACGAGCTGGCCGCCGTCCGCGCGGACGGTGAGGCCGAACCGCCCGATGCCCGGCCGTCCGGCGTCTCTCCACCAGTCGAGGGCCTTTGCGACCTCGTCCCAGAGCCGCCGCGGCCCGGCCTGCCACACGTCGGCCTTCCCGCCGTCGTGCAGCATGACGCAGGCCCACGAGCGGTCCGTGAGCCCGTAGAACCAGACGGGCCGCGATCCTTCCCGCTTCGCCGCCACGGCCTGGTGGCAGCCGCGCACCCGCAGCCCCAGGACGAACGCGACCGCGTCGAAACGGTCCACGCCGAGCAGGTCGGCCTCGGTCACCTCCGCCTGCGAGTGGTCGGCCGAGTCCACGCCGTCCGGGACGTACGCCTCGTGACCGGGGAAGGGGAGCCGCTGAGCGCGTAGCTTCATGAACTCCGCCGGGCCGACGAACTTCCCGCTCGCCCGTCCCCCACCGACTTCGAGCCGGACGACCGCGTCCGCGTTGCTGTAGTGCGTCCCCCAGGGGGCGACGATCAGTCCGCCCTCGCGGGTCTGCTCGATCCACGCGGGCGGCAGCTTGCGGACCCCGGCGGTGGCGATGACCCGGTGGAACGGTGCGCCGGCCGGATCGCCGAGCGCGCCGTCCCGCGTGAGCACCGTTCCGAGCAGACGTGCCGCGTTCAGCCTTTCGCGTGCGGTGTCGGCTACCTGCGGGTCGATCTCGACGCTCGTGACGTTCCGCGCACCGAGCCGGGCCGCGAGCAGACCGGCGTTCCATCCGGTGCCGGTGCCGATCTCCAGCACCCGGTTGCCGGGGCGCACGTCGAGCGCGGCCAGCATCCGGAAGACGACCGAGGGCATCGAGGCGGACGACGTCGGCACCCCACCGGGCCCGGCGCCCGCGCCGTCGTCCCACTGGGTGACGATGGCGACGTCCGCACACGCATAGTCCTCCCAGACGTCCGGCTCGGTGCGGCGGTCCACCCGCGTGCTCTCGCCGCTGTCCATGTCGTGCGCCCAGAAGACCTCCGGCAGGAAGTCCGAACGGGGCGCGGCCAGGAGAGCGGACGACCAGTCCGGGGTCATGGCCCCGGACGCCGCGAGGGAACGGGCCGGCGCGGCCCGCTCCCCCGCCCCATCGGTCGTCACCATCATGCGGCGAACCTCGGGCCACCGTCGGGGGACGGCGGGGTCGGCGGCCCCGGCCAGGGCTGCCCGGGCAGCTTGTCGCCGCCCTCATCGCCCTCGTCGCCACCGGCGGCCAGCGGGTGCGTCATGTTCGTCTCCCTCGTCTTGAACATCGTGGTCCCCTGCGGCGGATGCTGGAAGGGGGGCCGTTCTGCCGGGGCCCGACAGAACGGGGCTCAGGTGGCGCGCGGATCACACGGCGCGGAGCGTTCAGGTCGCTCCCCCGGGTGCGGACTGCCCAGGAGTGGGGATGACCACAAGGAATGTGGTGACAACGCCCCGGAACCGCTTGTGCCCGGTCTCGTCGGCATGCCTGAGGCACCAGTCCTTTACGGCGGCCCCGCCTTCGGCTTCCTGTGATCGCATTCCGCACGTCATGCACCATGCGTGAGAAACACCCTGCCGTGCGTCCGGGTCGACACACAACGCGTATTCAACGACCTTCTTGATGTTTTTGATCATTCGGCAGCCTCAGAAGGCCTGATGACCAACTCGGCCCACACGGTCTTACCAACGACCTGCTCCGTGACTCCCCACGCTTCGGTAAGGGAGGCCACGATTTCAAGCCCCCGACCGGAGACCGCCAAGGGAACCCTGGGACGCCTGCGGGGCATTCCGTCGCCGGTGTCGCGCACTTCCACGCGGACTCGTCCGGCGCTGTGGTCGATGGTGACTTCGACCTGCCGACCGGGCGCGGTCTTGCCGTGACGGACGGCATTGGTCACCAGCTCCGACACGATCAGGACCAGGTCGTCCGCCGGGCCGCCGACGCCAATGCCGGCAGCGAACGAACGCGCGAAATGGCGCGCCTTGCTGACGCTGGCACGAGTCTTCGGGTACCGAGCGCTTAACCGCTGGATGTCACTCATGTGTTGCCCTGCCAGGAGTGCGGTCTCGCCCACCGGCGCGAGGTCCCTGCTCCCCTGGCTGGGCGGGGCGGCGGTACTGTGATCCATGTCGACTCCAACCGGCCGGCCAAGCTCCAGGTCCGTTCCACGCGGTCGCAGGAGCGATTGTGTGTTGTCTGTTCACTCAACGATCTGCCGTATCCGCAGGGGAGTTGACCAGCGTTGACTATGCTCGGGGTCAACAGTCAACGGGAGCAGCTCTCATGATCGATTTTGCCGACACGGTGCGTAAGGCACTCAGGGAGCAAGGCAAGAGCCTCAGAGGTGCGGCCGGCGAACTGCACTATGACGTTGCCTATCTGAGCCGCGTTCTGAATGGGAAACGGGCCCCTTCTTCCGAGCTGATCCAAGCCCTGAACGAGTTTCTCGGACTTTCGCTCGACGTCGAATACGCAGTACGCCATGACGACGAAATGGACGCGTGGGAGCTGGCACGACGCGTTCAGGCAAGCGATATGGGCTCGGCGACTCTGAGTCGACTGGAGAAATCATTCGACGAATTGGCGATGACCTACCCCAAGTCGGACCCCGAGGACCTGTTGCGGAAGGTACGTAAGCATTCCGTCTACGTGGTAAAGCTCTTGGACGCGAAGAAAACGCTGTCCGAGCATCGCCGCCTGCTGGTCGTCGGCGGCTGGCTCTCCCTCCTGGGCGCCACCGTTCACATCGACCTGATGGAGGATGACGCCGCTACCGCTCGCCTTCGCACAGCCGCAACGCTGGCCAGAGAGGCCAACCACCCGGAAATCGAAGCCTGGTGTCAGGAAACCGAGGCGTGGCGCGTTCTGACGGACGGTGACTACGTGCGCGCGGTGGAGATTTCCCGTACGTCTCAGGACATCGCCCCGGCCGGCACCTCCGCCATGATTCAGGCGACCGCGCAGGAGGGCAGGGCTCATGCGCGCCTGGGAAACGCGACGAAGACCTATGCGGCCATCGAGCGGGTCCAGAACATGTCGGCATCCCTCGGAAGCCCTGACACGCCGGAGCATCATTACCGGTACGACCCCACCAAGGCACTGTCCTACACGGCGACGACTCTTGCCTGGCTGGGGGATTCGGCGGCGGAGCCGTACGCCCGAGAGGTGATCAAGCGGCTGAGCCCGGGCGACGATGTGTCCAAGTGGCCGCGCCGCGTGGCCTCCACGAACCTTGATCTGGCTCTGACCCTGCTGAAGGAGAACCGGCTGGACGAGGCTTGCGATGCCGCGCAGAAGGCCATCCTGTCGGGACAGGTGGCCCCGTCCAATCACTGGCGCGCGCTGGAAGTCGTCAGGGCGGTCGAGGCCCGGGAGCTTCCGGAGAGCGCGGACCTGCGAGAGGCGTACCAGATACTCAAGGTCATCGAGCAGTAGCGCTCGACCGGCCCGCAAGATGTCGGCGGCGCTGCCTGTCCGCCGGTCTGCGCGCCGCCATCGAGGAGTGGTGCGTGGACTCCGCTCCGCGGCGCCTCGCGCTCTCGCCAGGCACTGGCGCGGCCTGATTGGATCGCCGGATGACTCTCGCTTCCTCGGACACCCTGCGGAACCATTGGTGGTGGCGGCCCGGCTGGAGCGTCGGGCGGCGGTTCTACACGTGGCACCTGACGTGGGAAGGGCAGGACGACGTGCACCGGCTCGCCGCCGAGTACCGGGACGCGCTCGCTCCGTTCGCCGGTGAGCTGACCCTCATCCCGGATCGGTGGCTGCACCTGACGATGCAGGGCATCGGGTTCGTCGGCGAGGTCGCCGAGAAGGATGTCCGCGCCATCGCCGACGCCGCGAGCGAGCGACTGGCCGCCGTCCCGGCCTTCGACGTCCAGGTGGGCCCGCACGTGCTGGCCCCTGAGGCCGTCCTGCTGACCGTCCACCCGGCCGGTTCCGTGCACGCAGTCCGCAGCGCGATCCGCGGCGCCATCGGCGACGTACTGAACGACGTCGACCCAGGTCATGCCCCGCGCGGAAACCATGCGGACAATCCCGGTCACGACCAGAACGCCCGCGATGAATCTGCGGAACCGATCGGACTGCCGCTTCTTCACGGGCGATTGCCCGGAGCTGTCGAACTGGGTCACTGTGCCCGCCCCTTTCGCGAGGCGGTGTCACGGCGCCGGTTCGGAGCGTACCGACCAGGGTGTAGCCCCGCTGTCGGTCGGCTGTCGGTGCTTTGTCGGTGCCCCCTGGCATTGTCTTCCGCATGACGCGAATCGATGACAACCCCGGCGGCGGCCGTTCCGCCGTGTCCGTGCGGGGGATGGTCAAGCACTACGGCGAGACCAAGGCGCTGGACGGGGTCGACCTGGAGGTCCGGGAGGGGACCGTGATGGGGGTGCTCGGGCCGAACGGCGCCGGGAAGACCACCCTTGTACGCATTCTGTCGACCCTGATCACCCCGGACGCCGGTGAGGCGCTCGTGGCCGGGTACGACGTCGTACGGCAGCCCCGGCAGTTGCGCCGGGTGATCGGGCTGACCGGACAGTACGCCTCGGTGGACGAGAAGCTGCCCGGCTGGGAGAACCTGTACATGATCGGCCGGCTGCTGGACCTGTCCCGTAAGGACGCCCGCCGCCGCGCCGACGAACTGCTGGAGCGTTTCTCCCTGACCGAGGCCGCCAAGCGCCCCGCCTCCACCTACTCCGGCGGTATGCGGCGGCGCCTGGACCTGGCCGCCTCCATGATCGGCCGTCCGCAGGTGCTGTTCCTGGACGAGCCCACCACGGGCCTGGACCCCCGTACCCGCAACGAGGTCTGGGACGAGGTGAAGACCATGGTCGGCGAGGGCGTGACCGTGCTGCTCACCACCCAGTACATGGAGGAGGCCGAGCAGCTCGCCTCCGAGCTGACCGTGGTGGACCGGGGCAAGGTCATCGCGGGCGGCCGGATCGAGGAGCTGAAGGCGAAGGTCGGCGGCCGCACCCTGCGCGTGCGCCCGGTGGACCCGCTCCAGCTGGAGCCGCTCGCCAGCACGCTGGACGAGCTGGGCATCACCGGCCTCGCCACCACCACCGTGGACCGCCAGACCGGCACCCTGCTGGTGCCGATCCTCAGCGACGAGCAGCTCACCGCGGTCGTCGGCGCGGTCACCGCGCGCGGTATCACCATCTCCTCCATCGTCACCGAACTCCCCAGCCTGGACGAGGTGTTCCTCTCCCTCACCGGCCACCGCGCCAGTGCCCCGCAGGACGCCACGCCCGCCGAATCCCGCGAAGAGGTCGCCGTATGAGCGCCGCCACCACGACCGCCCCGCTCGCCCCGCCGGCGGACTCCCGCATCACCCTGCGCGGGCACCTGCGGCACACCGGCGCGCTCGTCCGCCGCAACCTGCTGTGGATCAAGCAGGACCCTGAGTCGATGTTCGACGCGCTGCTGATGCCCGTCGTCTTCACCCTGCTGTTCGTGTTCGTCTTCGGCGGCTCCATCGGCCAGGCGCTCGGCGGTGGTCAGGACCAGTACGTGCAGTACGTCATCCCCGGCATGCTGGCGATGATGAGCATGACGATGTCGCAGGGCGTCGGCACCGGCTTCAGCCAGGACTTCAACAGCGGTGTCATGGACCGGTTCCGCTCGCTGCCGATCGGCCGCGGCTCGGTGCTGTTCGCCAAGCTCGCGGTGGAGCTGGGCCGGATGCTGTTCGCCACGGCCGTGCTGATGGTCGTCGCCGTGCTGGTGGGCTTCGACATCACCAGTTGGCCGGGACTGTTCGCCACCGTGGGCCTGGCCACGCTGTTCGCGTCCTCGATCATGTGGGTGTTCCTCACCCTGGGCGTGGTGATGAAGAGCGCGCAGTCCGTGCAGGCGATGGGCTTCCTGGTGCTGTTCCCGCTCCAGTTCGGCTCGTCCATCTTCGCGCCGACCAAGTCGATGCCCGGCTGGCTCCAGGCGTTCACCGACTACAACCCGCTGTCCACGCTCGCGGACGCCGCGCGCGGTCTGATGGTGGGCGGCCCCGTGGCCCATGACCTGTGGGTGACGGTCGCCTGGTCGGTGGCGATCACCGTGGTGATGGCGCCGGTCGCCATCCACAAGTTCCGTACCAAGACCTGACGTTCACGTTCACCGGCTCACACCAGGGCGGTGGCCTCCGCGAGGGAGAGGCCACCGCCCTCGGCGTACGCGGCGTCGAACGCCGCCTCGCCGAGCACTTCACGGACACGGCCCTCGGTGCGGTCGTACGCGTACTGCTCCACCCGTGGGCGCAGATGCCCCTCCGGCATCAGGGCCACCGAGGCGCCCAGGCAGCGGGCGGCGTCCGCGGCACGGGCCCCGTCGTCGGCGAGGGCCAGGGCCAGCGCCGCGACCGTGAGGCAGACGGTCGGCATCTGCGGGACGACGATGTCGCACAGCGGGTCGCCGGCCAGCACCAGCGCGCGGCGGACCGAGTCCAGAGAGCGTTCCGAGTGCCCTTCCTCGGCGTCCAGCCAGGCTTCCTGGGCGAGGATCATGGCGTCGAAGACGACGAACCGGGCGAGGACGAACTCCTCCCGCAGCAGCTGGAGTTGTACCCGTGCCTCGGCGGTCCTGCCGGTCACCAGGAGCCAGGAGGCCAGATGCAGCCGGGCCACCGGCATGGCCTCGCTGTGTCTGCCGTCCAGCTCCTGGACGACCTCGCGCAGCAGCCGTTCGCCGCGCTCCTCCTCCCCCGCCTCCATCAGCACATTGCCGAGGCGGGCGCCGAGGACGGCCATCTGGGCGCGGGCGCCGAGGTGTTCGGCGTGCGCCATGGCGCCTTCGTAGTCGGCGGCGGCTTCTCGGCTCAGCCCCTTGCGCTCATGGGCCTCGCCGCGCGCGGACAGCGCCTCGGCGAGCCCCCACTCGTCACCGAGGCGCTGGTAGATCTCCAGCGACTCGTCGGCGTCGCGGGCGGCGTCGCCCGCCCAGGTGGCGCGGTTGGCGAGCAGGTTGGCGCGGGTCTGGAGGGCGCCCGCCAGTTCCCATTCGTAGCCGGGGGTCTCCCGGCAGGTGCGCACGGTGGCGTCGGTGATCTCGGGCAACCGTCCGACGCCGTTGGCGAGCATCTCCGCGAACCACCAGAGCATGCCGGGTGAGCGGCAGGTCTGCGGCAGGCCGGGCCGGTAGACCTCGGTGATGACGGTCAGCTTGTCCCGCGCGGCGGGGCTCCGCCATGCCTCCAGATCGGTGTCCATGCAGGCGAGATGGGCGAGGTGCAGCCCGCGCCGGGCCTCGGCGAGGACTTCCCCGGCGAGCGGGGGCGGGGTGTCGGTGCAGCGCTCCCACACCGGCTCGGCCCGCGCGGCCGGTTCCGCGAACGGGTCGGGGCCGAGCGCCATGACCTCCTCGCACCACGCCCGCACCTCGAGGCGCTGGTCCCGCATCTGCCAGTACCAGATCAGGGACAGCACCATGCACAGCCCTTCCTGCTCGTCGCGCAGGTCGACGGCGTGCCTGAGGGCGGTGCGCAGGTTCTCGTACTCCAGCTGGACGCGGTCGATGGCCTCGCGCTGACGGGGTCCGCGCAGCAACGGGTCCGTGGTGCGGGCGAGTTCGCGGTAGTAGGTGAGGTGGGCGCGCTCGGCGGCGGCGCGTTCACCACTCTCGTCCAGCCGCTCGGCGGCGTACTCCGCGACGGTCTCCAGCAGCCGGTAGCGCATCCCGGCGCCGGCCGAAGGAGCTGCCACCACAAGGGACTTGTCGACCAGGGAGCCGAGGGCGTCCAGCGCGACGGGGCCGCAGACTGCCTCGGCGGCGGCCAGGTCGCAGCCGCCCGCGAACACCGACAGCCGTCCCAGTACGTCGCGTTCGTCGGCGTCGAGCAGGTCCCAGGACCAGTCGACCACCGCGCGCAGGGTCTGCTGGCGGGGCAGTACGGTGCGGCTGCCGGAGGTGAGCAGCCGGAACCGGTCGTCCAGCCGGTCCGCGATCTGACGGGGCGTCAGCATGCGCAGCCGGGCGGCCGCCAGCTCGATCGCCAGGGGCAGGCCGTCCAGGCGGTGGCAGATCTCGGCGCACGCCTCCGGGTCGTCGGCCACCGTGAAGCCGGGACGGGCGGCCGCGCCGCGATGGCCGAGCAGCCGCAGCGCGACCGGCTCGGGCAGCGGCTCGACCGGGCGCAGCAACTCCCCCGGCACGCCGAGGGGTTCGCGGCTGGTGGCGAGGACGGTGAGGTGCGGGCAGTCGGCCAGCAGGCGTTCGGCGAGGCGGGCGGCGGCGTCCACGACGTGCTCGCAGTTGTCCAGGATGATCAGCATCCGGCGCCGTCCGCAGTGCTCCACCAGCCGCTCGACGGGGTCGCCCCAGCGGTCGGAGACGGCGCGCACACCCTCGACGCCCGCGCCGTGCAGCACGGTCTCGCGGGCGCCGATGGCGGTGAGCACGGCCTGCGGTACGGCGTCGGGGTCGTCCACGGGCGCGAGTTCGGCGAGCCAGGCGCCGTCGGGTGCGGTGCCCCGGACGGCTTCGGCGGCCTCCATCGAGAGCCGGGTCTTGCCCGCGCCGCCGGGTCCCAGCAGGGTGACCAGCCGGGAGGCGGCGAGGTCGGCGCCGATGGCATCGATGTCGGACTCCCGGCCGACGAAGGAGGTCAGCCGGGCGGGCAGGTTGCCCGGCGCTGGCCGGGGCGTGGCCAGGGTGGGCGGTGCCGGGTCGGGGCCGGTACCGGCCAGCAGCTCGGCGTGCAGGGCGCGCAGCTCGGGTCCCGGATCGGCGCCCAGCCGGTCGGCCAGCAGGTGCCGTACCTCCTCGTACGCGGCCAGCGCCTGGGCGGTGCGGCCGGTGTCGCGCAGGGCGCGCAGCCGCAGGGCCTGGAGGGGTTCGTCCAGGGGGTGCTCGTCGCACAGGGCGGCCAGCTCGGGCAGGGACGGCTCGGCCTGGCCGAGGGCGAGGGCGGCGGTGTGCCGGGCGCGCAGGGCGTCCAGTCGGCGGGTCTCCCAGCGGGCCGCGTCGGCGGTGCGGTCGGGCAGGTCGGCGAGGACCGGCCCGCGCCACAGGGCGAGGGCGTCGTCCAGGAGGACGGCGGCCTTGGCCGGGTCGGCGTCGGCGAGGGCGCGCAGGCCGTCGCCGGTGAGCCGGTCGAAGCGGGTGAGGTCCACGTCGTCGGGGGCGGCGGTGAGCCGGTACCCGCCGTCGGCGGAGGCGACCGCGTCGGCCCCGAGGGCCCGGCGCAGCCGGCCGACGAGCGCCTGGAGGGCGCCCGGCGCGTCGGCGGGCGGGTCGGCGCCCCACACCTCGTCGACCAGTGCCCCGGCCGGTACGGTCCGTCCGGCGCGCAGCGCGAGTACGGTCAGCAGCGCACGCAGCCGCGCCCCGCCGACGGGGACGGGGGTGCCGTCCGGACGGAGAGCCTGGGTGGTGCCGAGTAGCCGATAGCGCACGGGGTCCATTGTCCCTGGGGACGCACCGGCGGCGCCTCCGGGTTTCAGTGACGCGCGGGCGGGCCGGAACCTCCGGGCGGGACCGGGACGTTCCCCTCACATCACCGGTACGGTCGACCCTCAGCACCCCAGGCACACAGAGCAGTCAGGAGCCCCATGACCACCGCCCTCTCGCGTACCGGCGATCGCCGGATCAGTCCCGTGTTCGCCGGAATCGTGGCCATCGCGGCGGTGACGGGGTGGGCGACCTGGACGGGGTTCGCGGCGCAGCCGGGCCTCGCGGTGTTCCTGTTCGTGACGGCCGCGTGGATCGTCTCGCTGTGTCTGCACGAGTACGCGCACGCCCGCACGGCCCTGCACAGCGGGGACATCTCGGTCGGCGCCAAGGGCTATCTGACGCTGAACCCGCTGAAGTACACGCACGCGCTGCTGAGCGTCGTGCTGCCGGTGCTGTTCGTGATCATGGGCGGGATCGGTCTGCCGGGCGGCGCGGTCTTCATCGAGCGGGGCCGGATCAGGGGGCGCTGGCGGCACAGCCTGATCTCGGCGGCCGGTCCGCTGACGAACGTGCTGTTCGCGGCGGTGTGCACGGCGCCGTTCTGGCTGCACGCGCTGGACGGCGTCCCCCGCGACTTCCGGTTCGCGCTGGCGTTCCTCGCCCTGCTCCAGGTCACGGCGGCGATCCTGAACTTCCTGCCGGTGCCGGGCCTGGACGGCTACGGAGTGATCGAGCCCTGGCTGTCGAACGGGATCAAGCGTCAGGTGGAGCCGATCGCCCCGTTCGGCCTGCTGATCGTGTTCGCGCTGCTGTGGGTGCCCTCGGTCAACCGGGCGTTCTTCGACGTGATCTACACCCTGCTGAGCGCGCTGGGCGTGGACAGCGCCTTCTCGGACTGCGGCTACTACCTGTACCGCTTCTGGTCCGAGACCCCGCAGGTGTGCTCGATCATCCCGTGACGGAACCGGCGCCCGTGCCGGACCTGGCCCGGCCGCGCTTGACGTAGAAGAACGTCATGTTGGATGTCAGGCCCGCCAGCAGCACCCAGATGATCCCCAGCCAGCTGCCCTGGACGAAGGACACGACGGCCGCGGCCACGGCGAGCACGCAGACGGCGAGGGTGACGAGGGCGATGCGGGGCATGGGGGCGGCTCCTGTCGGGGGACACTGCTACGCCGACCAGTGTCCCCCACCCGCCCAGGTGCCGTCACACGTCGGTGACGCGGAGCCCGGCGTGCGCCTTGTAGCGGCGGTTGGTGGAGATCAGGTTGGCGACGAGCCCCTCCACCTGGTGGGCGTTGCGCAGCCGCCCGGCGAAGACGCCGCGCATGCCGGGGATGCGGCCGGCCAGGGCCTGCACGATGTCGGTGTCGGCCCGCTTGTCGCCGAGGACCATCACGTCGGTGTCGATCTCGTCGATCTCCGGGTCCTCCAGGAGAACGGCGGAGAGGTGGTGGAAGGCGGCGGTGACGCGGGAGTCCGGGAGCAGGGCCTCGGCCTGCTGGGCGGCGCTGCCCTCCTCGGGGGTGAGCGCGTAGGCGCCCTGCTTGTCGAAGCCGAGCGGGTTGACGCAGTCCACGACGAGCTTGCCCGCCAGGTCCTCGCGGAGCGACTTCAGGGTGTCGGCGTGGCCGTCCCACGGCACGGCGACGATCACGACGTCACTGCGGCGCGCGGTCTCGGCGTTGTCGGCGCCCTCGATGCCATGGCCCAGCTCCTCGGCGGCGGTGTGCGCCCGCTCGGCCGACCGCGAGCCGACGATCACCTTCTGCCCGGCCTTGGCGAGCCGGTAGGCGAGGCCCTTGCCCTGCGGTCCGGTGCCGCCGATCACGCCGACGACGAGCCCGGAGACGTCGGGCAGGTCCCAGGGGTCCTTGGCGGGGGCCTTCGCGGGGGCGGTACCGGTCTGCTGTGCGCTGTCGCTGGAGGTCATGGGCCGACTCTACGTCCGTGCGGGCGCCCGTACCCGGCGAGGTGGGCCGCGTCACGCGATACCCGCAGGGGTGAACCGCGAGTGAACTGCGGTGCGGGAGTGATGGGTTGCGGCAGGATGCGGCCGCATGGACGCCGTACGGGTCGCGCTGCTGCGCGAAGTGCTCGCCGGGACCGAGTGGTTGGGGGCGACCCGCAGGTTCGCGGGGGTGCTGCGCGGCTCGGTGACGGCCCATGGCGGCGGCCTGCTGCTGGCGGGCACCGAGGCGTACGAGCCCTGGCATCTGGCCGCGCACCTGGTGGACGAGGCGGCCTGGTCCGGCACGCCCGAGCTGGCCCCCACCCTGGTCCGGCACCACGTCCGCCCCGGTGATCCGGCGCATCTGGCGGTGGGCCCCGGCCGGATCGCGGAGGCCAGGCGCGGCGAGACCCTGCTGGTGGTGGCGCCGGAGGAACCGGCCGAGCTGCTGGAGCGGGTGCACACCGCGCGGCGGGCCGGGGTGACGGTGCTGGCGCTGGGGGCGGGCGGCGGCGAGCTGGCGGCGATGGCCCACGAGACACTGGCGGTGCCGGACGGCGCGGAGCTGGACCTGGACAGCGTGCAGCACCTGGTGAGCGCGGCGGCCGGGGAGAACGCGGGCCCACCCAGAGCCCGCCGGAGCTTCCGGGACCGGCTGTCCCGGCTGGCGGAGACCCTGACGGCGCCCCCGGCCGCGCCCTGGTGACAAACGCGGAGCCGCCCCCGCGGGTGAGGCGAGGGCGGCTCGGAGCATGTCAGGAAGAGGTCAGTCCTTGTCGGACTCGTCGGCCGGGGTGTCGTGCCAGCGCGGGTCGTTCTCCCAGTCGGCGTTGCGCTCGCGGGCGGTCTCCATCGCGTGGCGCGCCTCGTCCGGGGAGGCGTAGGGACCGAAACGGTCCTTGCCGGGACAGTCGGGGCCCTCCTCGACCTTCTTGTGCTCCAGGCAGTAGTACCACTCGCCCGGCTTGCCCTCGGTGCGCTTCTTGAACACGGACATCAACGGCTCCTCTCGCCACCCTCATGTTCCCTCATGCCCCGCTGGTTAGACTCGCTGGCATGTCTGGCCAGTCGCTGCTCGTCCCAGGGGAGCTCTCCCCCACCCGCCCGGTGCCCGGAAACATCCGCCGCCCGGAGTACGTCGGAAAGCCCGCGCCCGCACCGTACACCGGTCCCGAGGTGCAGACGCCCGAGACGATCGAGGTGATGCGGACCGCCGGCCGTATCGCCGCGCAGGCGATGGCGGAGGCGGCGAAGATCATCGCACCCGGTGTCACCACGGACCAGCTGGACAAGGTCGCGCACGACTACATGTGCGACCACGGGGCCTACCCGTCCACGCTGGGTTACCGGGGCTTCCCGAAGTCACTGTGCACTTCGGTCAACGAGGTCATCTGCCACGGCATCCCGGACTCGACGGTGCTCAGGGACGGCGACATCGTCAACCTGGACGTCACCGCGTACATCGGCGGGGTGCACGGCGACAACAACGCCACCTATCTGGTCGGCGAGGTGGACGAGGAGTCGCGGCTGCTGGTGGAGCGCACGCGCGAGGCGCTGAACCGGGCGATCAAGGCGGTCAGGCCCGGCCGCCAGATCAACATCATCGGCCGGGTCATCGAGTCCTACGCCAAGCGCTTCGGCTACGGCGTCGTGCGCGACTTCACCGGGCACGGCATCAACTCGTCGTTCCACTCCGGGCTGATCGTGCCGCACTACGACTCCCCGCACGCCACCACGGTCATCCAGCCCGGCATGACCTTCACCATCGAGCCGATGCTGACGCTCGGCACCCACGAGTACGACATGTGGGACGACGGCTGGACCGTGGTCACCAAGGACCGCAAGCGCACGGCCCAGTTCGAGCACACGCTGGTGGTGACGGACACCGGGGCGGACATCCTCACCCTGCCGTAGCCGCCCGCTCAGCGTTCCAGTACGACCCGGCCGCCGACCTCCACCCAGCCGTGCGGCTGGGGGGCGGTGAGGAGCTGGGAGCCGCGGCCCTGGGTGATGTTGAGGGCGCGGCCGAGCCGGTCGGTGAGCAGCAGCGCGGCCGCGCCGGTCGCCTCGTCCTCGTCGATCCCGTCGCCCCGGCCGGGGAAGGCGCGGGCGCGGACCCGGCCGGCCGCCTCGTCCTCCCAGGCCCAGGCGTAGATCCACTCACCGGGCAGCGGCACCTGAAGGGCGTCGACCTCGGCGGCGGTGGCGTACTGGCGCAGGGTGCGCGGCGGGGCCCACTCGGCGCGGGCCTCGATCCAGGTGAACTCGCCGTCCAGCCGGGTGCCCACCTCCCCGGCCGGGGTGACCAGTTCGGGCACGTCGAGCAGCCAGGCGGTACCGACGCAGGGGTGGCCCGCGAAGGGCAGCCGGGAGGTCGGGGTGTAGATGTCGATCACTCCGCGCTCGGGGTCGTCCACGAACACGGTCTCGCTGAAGCCGAGTTTGGCGGCGAGCGCCTGCCGGTCGTCCCGCTCGGGCACAGTCGAGCCGTTGCGGACGACGCCCAGCTCATTTCCGTAGCCGCCCGAAGGGCCGCAGAAGACACGGAGTACGTCGTAGTCAGTCACCGGGGCATTGAAGCATCGCGGCCGCTTGGGATGCTCTTTGCCGTCCCTTGACATCGCCTTTGGGGTGCCGACATCAAGTCGTGTCTGTGATCTTTTCGTGCGGTTCGAATCCGGTATCGGACGGAGACGGGCGGACTAAGGCTCGGGTAAGTTAGGCAAGCCTCACCAAACCGAATGGGCGGGTTTGTGCCGCCCTGACCGCCTGGAGCCCGTTATGCGAGCCGTCCGTCCGATTGCGATCGCCGCCACCGCGGCGGCAGCGCTGACCGCTCTGTCGGCCTGCACCGCCAAGAGCGACGCCAAGGACGGCGACGCCATCCAGGTCACCGCCGCAGACAGCAAGTGCGACACCTCCGCCAAGTCCGTGCCGGCCGGCCAGGTCACGCTGAAGATCGAGAACAAGGGCTCGCGCGCCACCGAGGTCGAGATCGTCTTCCCGGACGACCGGATCGTCTCCGAGAAGGAGAACATCGGGCCGGGCACCAAGTACACGCTGACCGCCGAGGTGAAGGCGGGCTCGTACGAGATCGCCTGCCGCCCCGGCATGAAGGGCCACGGCGTCCGGCAGAAGCTCGACGTGACCGGCGCCGGGAAGACCGCGAAGCGGAACCCGGCGCTGGACGGCGCGGTCGCCGGATACCGCCAGTACGCCCAGGACCAGGCCGACGAGACGGTGCCGCTCGCCGAGACCTTCGCCAAGGCCGTCCAGGCCGGTGACCTCGCCGCCGCGAAGAAGGCGTACGCGCCCTCGCGCCTCGGCTGGGAGCGCACCGAGCCGGTGGCCGAGTCCTTCGGTGACATCGACCCCTTGGTCGACACCCGCGCCGACGGCCTGGAGGACGGCCAGAAGTGGACGGGCTGGCACCGGCTGGAGAAGTCCCTCTGGCAGGACAAGAAGATCGGCGCCGAGGACAAGAAGCTCGCCGCGCAGCTCGTCACCGACCTGGGGGACTGGCAGCGCCGCGTCGGCAAGGCCGAGATCACCCCGACCTCGATGGCCAACGGTGCCAAGGAGCTGCTGGACGAGGTCGCCACCGGCAAGGTCACCGGCGAGGAGGACCGCTACTCGCACACCGACCTGGTCGACTTCAAGGCCAACGTCGAGGGCGCGCAGAAGGCGTACGAGCTGCTGAAGCCGGTCGCCGCCAAGAACGACTCCGCCCTCACCGGCGAGCTGGACAAGCAGTTCGCGGCGCTGGACAAGCTGCTGGACAAGTACCGCCCGGCCAAGGACTCCTACGACTTCGTCTCCTACGACAAGGTCGGCAAGGACCAGCGCAAGGAACTGTCCGACGCGGTGAACGCCCTGGCCGAGCCGCTGTCCAAGCTCGCGGCCGCGGTCGTCAAGTAGTAACGGGAGCACGGGTGATGACCGAGAACGAGCGCGGCGGACCTTCGCGGCGCGCGCTGATCGGCTGGGGCGGTGCCGGGCTCGCGCTCGGCGCCGCCGCGGCGGGCGGCGGCGTGGCGCTGTCCGACGGCCAGCTGGGCCTGGCGTCGGCCTCGCCGTCCGAGGAGGCCGGCGGCGTCGCCTTCCACGGCGTCCATCAGGCGGGCATCGCCACCCCGGTGCAGGACCGGCTGCATTTCGCCGCGTTCGACGTGAAGACCGAGGACCGCGCCGAGTTCGTCCAGCTGCTCAAGGACTGGACGGCGGCGGCCCGGCTGATGACGGCCGGGAAGCCGGTCGGCGAGGGCGCGTACGGCGGGCTCGCCGAGGCCCCGCCGGACGACACCGGCGAGGCGCTGGGCCTCAGCCCCTCCCGGCTGACCCTCACCCTGGGCTTCGGGCCCTCCCTCTTCGAGCGGTTCGGGCTGGCCGACCGGCGTCCGGCCGCGCTCGCCGACCTGCCGAAGTTCCCCGGCGACAACCTCGACAGGTCCCGTACCGGGGGCGACCTCTGTGTGCAGGCGTGCGCGGACGACCCACAGGTGGCGGTGCACGCCATCCGCAATCTGGCCCGCGTCGGCTTCGGCAAGGTCGCGGTGCGCTGGTCCCAGCTGGGGTTCGGCAAGACCTCCTCGACCACGCCGGACGCGCAGACCCCGCGCAACCTGATGGGCTTCAAGGACGGCACCCGCAACATCGCCGGCACCGAGACCGCCCGGCTGGACAAGCACGTCTGGGTGGGCGCCTCGGACGGGGACGCCAAGTCGGCCTGGATGACCGGGGGTTCGTATCTGGTCGCCCGGCGCATCCGGATGAACATCGAGACCTGGGACCGGACTTCGCTCCAGGAGCAGGAGGACGTGTTCGGCCGGGACAAGGGCGAGGGGGCGCCGGTCGGCAAGGCGAAGGAGCACGACGCGCCGTTCCTGAAGGCGATGAAGCCGGACGCCCATGTGCGCCTGGCCCACCCCGACTCCAACAACGGGATCACCATCCTGCGCCGGGGCTACTCCTTCACCGACGGCACGGACGGACTCGGCCGCCTGGACGCGGGCCTGTTCTTCCTGGCCTACCAGCGCGACGTACGCGAGGGGTTCATCCCGCTCCAGCGTCGGCTGTCGGCGCAGGACGCGCTGAACGAGTACATCCAGCACGTGGGTTCGGCGGTCTTCGCGGTCCCGCCCGGTGTCCGTGACTCCGCCGACTGGTGGGGCCGGGCGCTGTTCTCCAAGGAGGCGTAGTCCGTGTTCTCCAACTACCTGATCGGCCTGCGCGAGGGGCTTGAGGCGTCGCTCGTCGTCTGCATCCTGATCGCCTATCTGGTCAAGACCGGCCGCCGGGAGGCCCTTCGGCCGATCTGGACCGGCATCGCCATCGCGGTCCTGCTCGCCCTGGGCTTCGGCTGCGCGCTCGAATTCGGCTCGCAGGAGCTGACGTTCCAGGCGCAGGAGGCGCTGGGCGGCTCGCTGTCCATCGTCGCGGTCTGCCTGGTGACGTGGATGGTCTTCTGGATGCGGCGCACCGCCCGGCACCTGAAGTCGGAGTTGCACGGCCGTCTCGACGCGGCCCTCGCCATGGGTACGGGCGCGCTGGTCGCCACCGCGTTCCTGGCCGTGGGCCGGGAGGGGCTGGAGACCGCGCTGTTCGTGTGGGCGTCGGTGCACGCGGCGAGCGACGGCACCCCGCGCCCGCTGATCGGCGTCGCCCTCGGTATCGCCACGGCGGTGCTGCTGGGCTGGCTGTTCTACCGGGGCGCGCTGCGCATCAACCTGGCGAAGTTCTTCACCTGGACCGGCGGCATGCTGGTCGTGGTCGCGGCGGGAGTACTGGCGTACGGCTTCCACGACCTCCAGGAGGCGGGCTGGGTGCCGGGCCTGACGGACGTGCCCTTCGACATCTCCGGCGCGATCCCGCCGGACAGCTGGTACGGGACCCTGCTCAAGGGCGTGTTCAACTTCCAGCCGGACCCGACGGTCGTGCAGATCACGGTCTGGCTGCTGTATCTGGTGCCGGTGCTCACGTTGTTCCTGCTTCCCTCCCGCCTCTCGGGCCGCACGGGCGAGACTGCGACGAGCGCGGTGAAGTAGGCGCCTCCGGGGGGTCCGGCGCTCTTTCCCTCCCGGTAGGGTTCGCCTCCGGGAAGGGGAAGGTGAAGTCGCCTCATGAGCAGGGATCGCAGCGGCCGCGGGCTACGCGGCCGGAACCGGAAGGCACTCATAGCGGCCTCGCTGACCGCTTGGACGCTGACGACGAGCGGATGTGTCGTCGTGCACGGCGAACGCGAGATGTTGCCCGCCGCCACCCGCGCCGAGGCCGCCCGCGCTCTGACGGGGTTCACGGACGCGTACAACAAGGCCGACCGGGCCTTCGACAGCTCCCTGGACGCCGGGCATGTCACCGGGGCGTTCGCCGCGATCGACTCCGCCCGGCTGACGGCGGGCCACGCCAACAGCCCGGACGGCAACACCCGGCACACCCCGCTGACCCTGACCGACGCGAAGTTCACCATCCCGAAGAAGCCGGGCTGGCCGCGGTGGTTCGTCGCGGACGCCAAGGGCAGCAAGGGCGGCAGCGCCCGCTGGCTGATGGTGTTCCTCCGCGACGGTCTCGGCGAGCCGTGGCGGGTGTCGTACGTGACGCTGGTCGCGCCCGCCCAGGTGCCGAGGTTCCGGCTGGACGCGGACGGCTGGGCCGAGGCGGTGCCGGCCGGCTCCACCGGTGAGGCGGTCCCGCCGGGCGAGCTGAGCGAGCGGTACGCGGCGTATCTGCGGGGCGGCGGGAAGACGTTCGCCGACGGGCCCAGCACCAGTGGGTGGCGTACGGTCCGGGCCCAGCAGGCGCGGAAGCCGGGGCTGGTGCGGCAGTACGTCGACGAGCCGCTGACCCGCGACGACTTCGCGCCGCTCGCGCTGCGCACCACGGACGGTGGGGCGCTGGTCTTCTTCGCCTCGCGCCACTTCGAGAAGCGGACGGCTGCCGCCGGGACTTCGGTGGTTGTGCCGAACCGGGATGTGCGGGCGTTGACCAAGGGTGAGGTGAAGCAGTCGCTGACGTTGGAGTTCGTCTCCAACCAGGCCGCGCTCGATCCTGCCGGCGGGGGGCCGGTGTCGGTGCTGGGGCGTGTGCAGGGGCTTACTGCCGCGCAGGGCGAGTAGGGCCGGCCTTCGGCCGGATCTGGTTCCCACCCGCACCACCCGTACAACTTTCGTCGGCGGCTGCGAGTGGCCCGTTGGGGCGGGGGCGGCGTCGGCGGGTGCGGACGGCCGGTTGAGGGCCGGTTCGCCTTGGGTGACTCCGGGCGACCGGCCACCGGTCAGGGCTGCGGCTCGCTTCAGCGGCGGGACGGCCAGGCTGCTTCGGGGTGGGGGTCTGCGTCGGTGGCGGCGTACCGGGCACAGGCGTCCGTGAGGGATTCCAGGAGGGTCAGCGGCTCGGGCAGGGGGTGTTCGGGGCCGCGGACCCAGCGGACTCCTCGGTCGGGGTCACCGGGGAGCCGGGCCGGGGGGACGAGGACGTAGGAGCCGCGGCAGTGCCAGCGCAGGCCGGGGTGTTCGTCCATGGTCTCGGGGTGGCAGTCCAGCTCGCAGGGCCACCACTCGTCCTCGTCCTCGGGGGTGCCGCGGGTCTGGGTGAAGAACAGCATGCGGCCGTCGTCGCTCTCGGCGACCGGGCCGACCTCGACACCCTCGCCGAGGAGCCGGTCGAGGGCGGCCTGCCCGGCGTCCAGGGGTACGTCGAGGACGTCGTGGGTCATGCCGGTGGCGGTGATGAAGTTGGCCTGCGGCTGGTCGCGGGCCCACCGCTCGATCTGGGCGCGGTCGGTGGTCGACTGGGTCTGCCAGGCGAAGGACACCGGGTGCCGGGCCGGGGTGGGACAGCCGACGCGGTCGCAGGAACAGCCGTAACCGGGGGCGGGGTACGCGGCGAGCGCCAGGGGCAGCCCGGCCGCGGCGGTGGCGAGCAGCAGCGACTCACGGCCGCCGTCACCGGCGGTCTCCTGCTTGGGGCGGCGTCCGCGCAGCCACTGGGAGATCCTGCCCTGCCGGCCGGACCGGCCGCCGAACGTCGCGCTCATCTGTCCCCTCGCCTCGCTGTGGTGCGGACAGCATGCCTCATCGTCCCACCTTCCTGCGCCCCGGGGAGCCCGAGCACGGATATGAAGGAAGCTGGCGAGACATACCTCACAATGACGGGGTATGCACGATTTTCCCCTTTCTTTGCCAGGGGTGGGCGTCCAAGGGCTAGGCGTCGCCCAGCGGCGGCCAGGCGTCGCCCCACTCGGCGTCACGGGCCGCCTTGTACAGCTCGCCGTGCCGCTTGGTGACGGTCGTCCGCCGCAGCTGCTCGTCCGCCTCGCACAGATCGAGCAGCACCTGACCCTTGCGGATCTGCGGGCGCCGGACCACGCGAGCCGGGGCCGGATCGGCGGGCAGCCGGGTGGCGGCGACGTAGCTGAACTTCTCGTCCTCGTACGCCAGCGAACCGCCCTTGACCTGGCGGTGCAGCGAGGAACGGCTGACGCGCGCGGCGAAGTGGCACCAGTCGGTGCCGGGCACGATCGGGCACGGCGCGCTGTGCGGGCAGGGGGCGGCGACCCGGAACCCGGCCGCGATCAGCCGGTCACGGGCCTCGATGATCCGCTCGTACCCCGCCGGGGTGCCCGCCTCCACGATGACGACGGACTGCGCGGCGGCGGCCGCCGCGTCGACGAGGGCGGCCCGGTCGGGCTCGGACAGCTCGTTGAGGACGTAGGACACGGTGACCAGGTCGGTGCCCGGCAGCTCCAGCGCGGCCCCGATCCGGGCCCGCCGCCACTCGGCGCCGCGCAGCGCGGGGTGCGCCCCGGCGATCTCCCGGCCTAGCGCGAGCGCGGGCTCGGCCCAGTCCAGCACGGTCACCGGGCGTTCCCCGTCCCAGGTGGCGGCCACGGCCCAGGTCGCGGCGCCCGTCCCGCCCCCGATGTCCACATGGCTGCGGGGCACCCACTCGGGCACCGCGTCCGCGAACGCCTCCAGCGCGGAGCGCACCGCCTCGAACGTCGCGGGCATCCGGTACGCGGCATAGGCCGCCACATCGGCCCGGTCCCGCAGGATCGGCGCGTCGGTCGGGGTGTCCCCCCGGTAGTTGGCGATGAGCCGCTCGACAGCGGACGCCGCCTGCCGTGGCGGCAGCCCGTCCAGCACCCCGGCGAGGGTGGAACGGAGGGTATCGGCGGTGGAGACGGGGGCGTTCACCGCTCGATTCTCTCAGGTGCGGGGACGCGCGCCGGCGTGGTGCTGCGAGAGTGCCCCGCACGCACACGTACACGTGCACCGGTCCGAGGCGGCCCGCGCCGCGCGGGCGGCCGGTGCGGCGGGAGTTGGCACCGGCGGGCGCCGGGGGGGGGGGGGGGGGGCGGCCTCCGGAGGTGGCGCAGCCAAGCTCAGGCGTCGCGTACCGCTTTGGCCAGGCGGCTTGCCAGGGCCGCTCGGGGGTGGCTGTCGGGGGGCCTTCGTACCGGGTGGACGGTGTTGGCGAGGAGGACCAGGAACGTGTCCGTCGCCGGGTCCAGGACCAGGGACGTGCCGGTGAAGCCCGTGTGGCCGGCGGCGCCCTGCCCCGACAGGGTGCCCATGAACCAGGGCTGGTCGATGGCGAAGCCCAGGCCGGGCGGGGTGAGGAGGAGTTCCACGAAGTCGGGGCCGAGGATGCGGGCGGGGCCGTACGCGCCGCCCGCGAGGAGGGCGCGGCAGAAGACGGCGAGGTCGGGGCCGGTGGAGAACAGGCCGGCGTGGCCCGCGACCCCGCCGAGCGCCCAGGCGTTCTCGTCGTGGACGACACCCCGCAGCATCCCCCGGTCCGCCTTGGCCCAGGGCCGTCGCTGGTCCTCGGTGGCCGCCGCCTCGGGGCGCGGCCCGTAGGAGGTCGCGGTCATGCCCAGCGGGCGGGTGATGCCGTCCGCGATCAGTACGTCCAGGGTGCGCCCGGTGATCCGCTCCAGCACGAACTGGAGGAGCAGCATGCCGAGGTCGGAGTACTGGTACTCCCCCACCTTCTCCGTGGGCGGCTCGGCGCGGAGCCGGGCGAGGCGGGCGGTGAGGTCGGGGCAGTCGTAGAGCGGGAGTTCGGGGGCGAGCCCGGCGGTGTGGGTGAGCAACTGCCGCACGGTGACGCCGTGTTCGCCTGCCCCGGTGAACTCGGGCAGGTACGCGCCCACGCGGGCGTCGATCCCGAGGGTGCCCCGCTCGATCTGCTGGAGCGCCGCGACCGACGTGAACAGCTTGGTGAGCGAGGCCAGGTCGAAGGGGGTGTCGAGGGTGACCGGCACCCGCTGGGCGGGCGGGAGTTCGACGCCGGTGCCGGACTTCGGGTCCCAGGAGGCGTACCGCACGGCCCAGCCCGACGCCTCGGCGACGGCGATCACCGGGCCGCGTCCGGCCACGGCGACGGCTCCGGCCGCCCAGGGCTGCGTCCCGGCGGTGAGGGCGTGCAGGTCGTCGGTGAGGCGGGCCATCCCGGCGGGGTCGAGCCCGGCCCGCTCGGGGGTGCCGAGACGGAGTTTCGGTGCGCTCAGTGGTCCACTCCCTCCGGGCCCGCGCCCGCCTTCCAGGGACGGCACAGTCCCATGAAGCAGGCGCCCGCCACCAGCGCGGCGGCCAACTGGACGACGGCCATCGGGACGGCGGTGCCCTCCCCGGCGATCCCGACGAGCGGGGAGGCGACCGCGCCGATGAGGAACGAGGTCGTACCGAGCAGCGCGGAGGCGGAACCGGCGGCGTGCCGGGTGCGCAGCAGGGCGAGGGCCTGGGTGTTGGGCATGGTGAAGCCCATCGCCGACATCAGCACGAACAGCGCGGCGGCGACGGGCGCGAGCCCGACCTCGCCGAACACCCCGGTGGTCATCAGCAGCAGGGCGCTCGCGGCCAGCACGATCACCGCGAGGCCGCAGCCGAGCACCCGGTCCAGCCGGACCCGGCCCACCAGCAGCTTGCCGTTGATCTGCCCGGCGGCGACCAGGCCGACCGAGTTGAGCCCGAACAGCAGGCTGAAGGTCTGTGGGGAGGCGCCGTAGACCTCCTGGACGACGAAGGGGGACGCCGAGACGTAGGCGAAGAGCGCGGCGAAGGCGAAGCCGCCCGTGAGGAGGAAGCCGGTGAAGGGCAGGTCGGCGAGGAGGCCGCGCATGGTGCGCAGGGACTCCTTCACCCCGCCCCGGTGCCGTTCGGCGGGCGGCAGCGTCTCGGGCAGCCGCAGCCAGACCAGCGCGGTGAGCACGGCCCCGATGCCGGTGAGGACGACGAAGACGCCCCGCCAGTCGGTCACCCTCAGGATCTGCCCGCCGATCAGCGGGGCGACGATCGGGGCGACCCCGGATATCAGCATCAGGGTGGAGAAGAAGCGGGCCATGGCGACCCCGTCGTAGAGGTCGCGTACGACGGCCCGCGCGATGACGATCCCGGCCGCGCCCGCGAGCCCCTGCGCCAGCCGGAAGGCGACCAGCGTCTCGACGGTGGGCGCGAGCGCGCACAGGGCGGTGGCGACGAGGTACACGGCGAGCCCGGTCAGCAGCGGGCGCCGCCGCCCCCACCTGTCGCTCATCGGCCCGACGACCAGCTGCCCGAGCGCCATCCCGGCGAGGCAGGCGGTGAGGGTGAGCTGCACGGTGGCGGCGGGCGCGTGCAGGGCGCGGGTGACCTCCGGCAGCGAGGGCAGGTACATGTCCATCGCCAGCGGTGTGGTGGCGGTGAGGGCGCCCAGCAGGAACGTGACGAGCACCCCGCGCGGCGGCCCCGCGACCACGACCGTCTCCGGGACGGCCTTCACCCCCGAAGCCGTCACGGCATGCCGCTCACCCATGAAACCCCTCCCAGCCAACGCCCCGGACGACGTCCCCCATGGTCTCAGCTCACGCAGGATGCGGGGGGACATGTGTACGACGAGGGCGGAACCAGTGCGGGTGGGCCCTCAACGGCGGTGGCGGCCGCCCTGCTGGAGTGCGGCTTCGGCGGGGGCATCTGCCGTACGGGCCCGGCGGCGCCGCAGGAGCGCCCAGGCGCCGGCGCCGAGCAGGGCGGCGGTTCCCGCGCCGCCTTCGGCGAGGCGGAGGGTGGAGGGGCCGGGCGGGGTGGTGGCCGCGTGGGCCGGCTTCTGTGCCGGGACCGGGCTGACGGTCGGGCGGCTGCCGCTCGTACCGCCGGGCGCGGCGAGCAGGCCGACCGGCTGGGCCGCGCGGCCGGGGCCGAAGCCCCAGTCGAGGAGGGCGGCGGTCTGCTCGTAGACGGCGTTGCTGCCCTCGGCGGGGTGCATCACGGTGACCAGCAGGGTGCGGCCGCCCCGGGTGGCGGCGCCGGTGAAGGTGTTGCCCGCGTGGCTGGTGTAGCCGTTCTTGACCCCGAGCAGCCCCGCGTACGGGTTGAGCCCCCACGCGCCGGTGAGCAGGCGGTCGGTGTTCTGGATCTGGAAGGTCTTCTTGCCGCCCGCCGGGAAGTCCGCGGTGCGGGTGCCGCAGTGGCGCCGGAAGTCGGGGTTCTTCAGCCCGGCGCGGGCGAACAGCGTGAGGTCGTACGCCGAGGAGATCTGACCCTTGTGGTCGAAGCCGTCCGGGCTGACCACATGGGTGTCGAGGGCGTGCAGATACTCGGCCCTGGCCTGCATCTCGGCGACCGTGCGGGCGACACCGCCGTTCATGTGGGCCAGCACGTGCACGGCGTCGTTGCCGGAGCGCAGGAACACGCCCTGCCAGAGCTGCTCGACGGTGTAGGTGGTGCCGGCCTGGACGCCGACGAGGCTGGACCCGGACGGTATGTCGGCGAGGTCGGCGTCGGTGACCCGGTAGCGCTGGTTCCGGTTGAACTTGGGCAGCACGGTGTCCGCGAACAGCATCTTCAGCGTGGACGCGGGCGCGAGTCGCCGGTGCGCGTTGAAGGAGGCGAGCACCTCCCCGGTGTCCCGGTCGGCGAGGAGCCACGCCTGCGCGGTGAGCTTCTTCGGCAGGCCGGCCGCGCGCACCTGGACCCCGCCGCGGGCGAGCCGTTCACCGCCGACGACGCTCGTCCCCGCGGATCTCGCCCCGGCGGCGGAGGCGGGGGCGGTGGCGGTCAGGGGGACGGCGGCTGCCGCGAGACCGAGGAGGGCACGTCGGCTGAGCGGGGAACATTCACGCACCCGGGGACCGTACACCGGCCCCAACTGGGCCTTACCAGCGGGAGGTCGTTCCCCGGCCAGGACTTTGCCCTCTTATGAAAGTCCGATGGACCGATCGCGCGGCAAACCGGTCGGACCCGCTCCGGCCGCCCCATCGGACCAGCCCTCAGCGCCGCCCGCTCACACCCGTTCCCTCACACCCGTCCCTCACACCCGCTCCCTCACACCCGTTCCCTCACGCCTCGCCCGTCTCGAACCGGGAGATCCGGCCGTCGTCGGCCACGGTGAACGTCCACCGGGTGCGCAGCTCGCCCCAGGTGTCGTTGCGGTACCGGGCGACGAGGGCACGTCCGCCCCTGGACTCGTTGTCGACCTCCAGGTGGCCGTGGCTGGAGAAGATCTCCTGGTCGATCCAGACGGCGAGGTCGCGGTCGGCGCCGTCGTCGGCCATGGTCGCGCCGGGCGCGAGGAGGGACATGAAGCCTTCGCGGTCATGGGAGTTGACGGCGTGCACGAAGGCCCGGACGGCCGGGTCGCGCAGCTTGGCGGGCTGAATCGTCATGGCGTCAGGCTCACACCGCTCCCCGCGCCCTGCCACCGGACGTCCGCCACCCGCGCCACCCGGACGCCCGGCCCGGGAGGCCGGACGGGGTGCCTGGTGCGACCGTGGACGCAAGGGAAGGTTCCCCGTCCGCGCCCCCAGGGAGTCACCATGACCTGTTACGACCGACGCGATGTGGGCCTGCTGCTGCTCCGGCTGAGCACCGGCGGGGTACTGGCCGCGCACGGCGCGCAGAAGCTGTTCGGCTGGTTCGGCGGGCACGGTCTTGAGGGCACCGGCCAGTTCATGGAGTCCGTGGGCTTCGCACCGGGCAAGGCGAGCGCGACGGCGGCAGGCGCGGCGGAGGCGGGCGGCGGCGTCCTGCTGGCCCTCGGCCTGGCGACACCCGTGGCGGGCGCGGCGGCGGCCGGCGCGATGGCGGGGGCGGCGGCGCTGCACGTCCCCAACGGCTTCTTCGCCCAGGAGGGCGGCTACGAGTACGCGGCGAGCCTCGGCCTGGCCGCGGCGGGCCTCGCCGTCGCGGGCCCCGGCCGCCTCTCCCTGGACCATCTCCTCGGCCACGTCTTCGACCGCAACTGGATGGTCCCGGCCGCCCTCGGCTTCACGGCGACGGCCACGGCGGTGGTGATCGGCGCCCGGAACCGGCGGCTGCGGGAGACGGTGATCACGGAGCAGGAGGTGCTGTTCGAGGAGTAGGACTCCGCCGGGCAGCGGACCCTGCTCAGGGGGATGCCGTAGGGGTACGACAGACGAGTCGGGCTGTACGCCGGGTTCTGTTCCGGGGGCCCTCGCGGGCGTCCCGGTGACGGCCATCCATCTAGGGCCGGTGTTGCCACCGGCCTCGTGCGGTCTACCCGCGGACTCGGGCGGGCAGCCCTCGATCGTCCGCGCAGAAACACCGGGGTGTTTCCTTTTGACCTTGCTCCGGGTGGGGTTTACCTAGCTGCCCAGGTCACCCTGGGCACTGGTGGTCTCTTACACCACCGTTTCACCCTTACCTCGCGCCGAGGCGCGGGGCGGTCTGTTTTCTGTGGCACTGTCCCGCGAGTCGCCTCGGGTGGCCGTTAGCCACCACCCTGCCCTGTGGAGCCCGGACGTTCCTCGGGAAGCCCCCTGAGGGACTTCACGCGGCCGTCCGCCCGGCTCGTCTGCCGTGCCGACCATGGTACCGGGCCGGGCGGGCGGCGCCGACCGCTGCCGGGGGCCCGTACGCTGGCGCGGAGGCCGAGAGAAGGAGTTGTCCGTGCTGGTCCTGCTGCCGCCGTCGGAGGGAAAGGCGTCCTCGGGCCGGGGTGCCCCGCTGAAGCCGGAGTCGCTGTCCCTGCCCGGTCTCGCCGCCGCCCGGCAGGCCGTGCTCGCCGAGCTGGTCGAGCTGTGTGCCGGGGACGAGGAGAAGGCCCGCGAGGTGCTGGGCCTGAGCGAGGGGCTGCGCGGCGAGGTCGCCAAGAACGCCGGGCTGCTCACGGCCGGCGCCCGCCCCGCGGGCGAGATCTACACCGGTGTCCTCTACGACGCCCTCGGCCTGGCCTCCCTCGACCCGGCCGCCAAGCGCCGCGCGGCCCGCTCGCTGCTGGTCTTCTCCGGGCTGTGGGGCGCGATCGGCGTCACCGACCGCATCCCCTCCTACCGCTGCTCGATGGGCGTCAAGCTGCCCGGCCTCGGCGCGCTGGCCGGGCACTGGCGGGCGCCGATGGCCAAGGTGCTGCCCGAGGCGGCCGGGGACGGCCTGGTGCTGGACCTGCGCTCCGCCGCGTACGCCGCCGCCTGGAAGCCCAAGGGCGAGACCGCCGGGCGCACGGCGACGGTACGGGTGCTGCACGCGCCCACCCGGAAGGTGGTCAGCCACTTCAACAAGGCGACCAAGGGCCGAATCGTCCGCGCCCTGCTCACGGAGAGCGCCGCGCCCAAGGACCCGGCCGAGCTGGTCGTCGCGCTGCGGGACCTCGGGTACGAGGTGGAGGCGGCGGCGCCGGAGAAGGCCGGCAAGCCGTGGGCACTGGACGTACTGGTGGACGAGGTCCACTGAGCGCCCACTGAGAGCCATTGCAGCATGCGCAACGCCCGTTGCGCATGCTGCCACCCCTGGGCACGATGTCGTCCATGACCTCATCGGTGCCCCCGCCCTCCCCCGCCTCCGTACTGGATCTCGCGCCCGTCCTGCCCGTCGTCGTGCTCTCCGACGCCGCCGACGCCGTACCGCTGGCGCGGGCGCTGGTCGCCGGGGGGCTGCCCGCGATCGAGGTCACGCTGCGCACCCCGGCCGCGCTGGACGGCATCCGGGCCATCGCCGAGGAGGTGCCCGAGGCGGTGGTGGGCGCCGGGACGGTGATCACTCCGGAGCAGGTGACACGGTGCGTGGCGGCCGGGGCGCGGTTCCTGGTCTCCCCCGGCTGGACGGAGTCGCTGCTCGCGGCGATGCGGGAGTCCGGGGTGCCGTTCCTGCCGGGGGTGTCGACCACCTCGGAGGTGGTGGCGCTGCTGGAGCGCGGGGTGCGGGAGATGAAGTTCTTCCCGGCCCAGGCGGCGGGCGGTACGGCCTATCTGAAGTCCCTCGCCGGGCCGTTGCCCGACGCCCGCTTCTGTCCCACGGGCGGGATCGCGCAGGCGAGTGCGCCGGAGTATCTGGCACTGCCCAACGTGGGCTGCGTGGGCGGCAGTTGGATGGTCCCGGCGGACGCGGTGGCCGCCGGGGACTGGGCCCGGATCGAGGAGCTGGCGCGTGGTGCGGCCGGCCTCAGGGACGCAGGTGGGACGTGTCGTTGAACAGCCGTACGCTCGCGTTGCCGTCGGCGTAGTACGCCACCGCCGACAGCGAGGCGGCCGACAGCTCCATCCGGAACAACGACTCGGGCGGGGCGCCCAGGGCGAGCCGCAGCAGGGTCTTGATCGGCGTGACGTGGGTGACCAGCAGCACCGTACGGCCCTGGTACTGAGCGACCAGCCGGGCGCGGGTCTCCTCGATCCGCTCGGCGGTCTCCGTGAAGCTCTCCCCGCCACCGGTGGGACGCGCCTCGGGGTCGCCGAGCCAGGCGTTCAGATCCTCGGGGTAGCGTTCGCGGGCCTCCCCGAAGGTCAGCCCCTCCCAGGCCCCGAAGTCCGTCTCGCGCAGCCCGTCGTCGACGCTCACGTCCAGCCCGAGCCGGGCCGCGACGATCCCGGCGGTCTCCCGCGTACGGGCCAGCGGCGAGGCGACGACCGCCTGTACGGTCCCCCGCCGCGCCAGCGACCCGGCCACCAGCCGGGCCTGCTCCCGGCCCACCTCGGACAGCGCGGGATCGCTCCCCCCGCTCCCGGAGAACCGCTTCTGCGGGGTGAGCGGCGTCTCCCCGTGCCGCAGCAGCACGAAGGTGGCCGGCGCCCCGAGATCGGGAGCGGCACTCCAGCCGGGCGCGGTGGTGGCGGCGGAGGCGGAGGCGGAGGCGGAGGCGGAGGCGACGGTACGGGCGGCCCGCGCATCGGCGTGGCTCCCTCCGGCACCGGACGCCCCGTCGAGGTCGGCATCCGCCGGTACGTCCGAGCCGGGTCGGGCGGAGGCAGCGGCGCTCTGGTCCTGTGTCGAAGCATCCGCACCAGAAGTCGACGCCGCTCCCCCGGCACCGGACGCCAGGCCGACCCCGCCATCCGCCGCAGGCATACCCCGGCCCTGGACCATGGCCGCGCGCGCCCGGGCCGCGCCCGCCCGCGCGTCGCCGGGCGGGCCGTCGGGCTCAAGGGCGACAGGAGCCGCGGCCCGAGGCGTCCACGCCTCGCCCTTCGCCCCCGCGTCCATGGCCTCGTTGGCCAGCCGGTCGGCGTGTTTGTTCCGCTCGCGGGGAATCCACTCGTAGGTGACCCGGCCGGGCGGGAAGATCCGGCGGGCCTCGGCGGCCAGCGGCTTCATGTCGGGGTGCTTGATCTTCCAGCGGCCCGACATCTGCTCGACGACCAGCTTGGAGTCCATGCGGACGGCGACCCGCGCCTCGGGGTCGAGGGCGTGGGCGGCGCGCAGGCCCGCGACAAGACCCCGGTACTCGGCGACGTTGTTGGTGGCGACGCCGATGAACTCGGCGGCCTCGGCCAGGGTCTCCCCCGTGGCCGCGTCACTCACCGCGGCCCCGTACCCGGCCGGTCCCGGATTGCCCCGCGACCCGCCATCGGCCTCGACGACGAACTCCCGCACGCCAACCGCTCCCTGCGTCCTCGACCGAGGTGTGCCTACAGACCCGACTCCGACGTGCGCACCAGGATGCGGTGGCAGTTCTCGCAGCGGACCACCGTGTTGCGCGCGGCCGAGCGGATCTCGCTCAGTTCCGTGATCGCCAGCTCCTGGCGGCAGCCCTGGCAGGTGCGGGCGTACAGCTTGGCCGCGCCGACACCGCCGCCCTGGACGCGCAGGCGGTCGTAGAGCTTGAGGAGGTCGGCCGGGACGGACGCGGAGACGACCTCGCGCTCCTTGGTCACCGCGGCGGCCTCGTCGTCCAGCTCGCGGAACGCGGCGTCGCGGCGCCCGGTGGCGTCGTCGGCCTTGGCCTCGACGGAGGCGACCCGCTCGGTCAGCTCGGCGACCCGCGCCTGGGCGGACTCACGGCGCTCCATGACCTCGAGGACGACGTCCTCCAGGTCGCCCTGGCGCTTGGCGAGGGACGCGATCTCGTGCTGGAGGCTGGCGAGGTCCTTGGGCGAGCTGACCGCGCCGGAGTCCAGGCGCTGCTGGTCGCGGGTGGCGCGGCGGCGCACCTGGTCCACGTCCTGCTCGGCCTTGGTCTGCTCGCGGGCGCAGTCGCTCTCCTCGGTCTGCGCGGCCACCAGCAGGTCGCGCAGCTGGACGAGGTCCTTGCCCAGCGTCTCGATCTCGGCGTGCTCGGGGAGCGAGTTCCGCTTGTACGCGAGCTGCTGGAGGCGGACGTCGAGGGCCTGGACGTCGAGGAGTCGGATCTGGTCGGCGGGCTCGGCGTTCAGTTGGGGGCTCCCATGGGGCTAGTGGTGACGGGGGACGCCGCGTGGGCGGTCCAGGGGTCGGTGACCGTCTTGGACACGTGGACCCGCAGGCCCCAGCCGTGACGGTCGGAGATCTGGTCGAGTTCGGCCGCGGCCAGCTCGCACCAGGGCCACTCGGTGGCCCAGTGGGCCGCGTCGAGCAGGGCGAGCGGCCGGTCCGCGAGGGACGCGGTGACCGCGGTGAACTCGGAGGCCGGGTGGTGGCGCAGATCGGCGGTGAGGAAGGCGTCCACACCGGCCGCGCGGACCCGGTCGAAGAGGCTGTCGCCGGAGCCGCCGCTGACGGCGACCTTGCGGACGACGGCGTCGGGGTCGCCGGCGACCCGGATGCCCTGCGCGGTGGCGGGCAGCCGCTCGGCGGCGCGCTCGGCCAGTTCGCGCACGGTCAGCGGGTGGTCCAGCTCGCAGATCCGGCCCAGGCCCCGGCGCCCGGCCGGGTCGTCGGGGTCGGGTACGAGGGGGCCGGTGACCCGCAGGTCCAGCGCGCCCGCGAGGGCGTCGGAGACTCCGGGGTCTGCCTTGTCGGCGTTGGTGTGCGCGACGTACAGGGCGACGTCGTTCTTGATCAGCGTGTGCACGACCCGGCCCTTGGGGGTGTCGGCGGCCACCGTGGTCGTCCCCCGCAGATAGAGCGGGTGATGGGTGACGAGCAGGTCGGCGCCGAGCCGTACGGCCTCGTCGGCAACCTCCCGCACGGGGTCCACGGCGAACAGGACGCGGGTGACCTCCTGGGCGGGGTCGCCCAGGACCGTGCCGACCGCGTCCCAGGACTCGGCCCGCTCTGCGGGCCACAGGGTCTCCAGCGCGGCGATGACTTCAGACAGACGGGGCACGAGGAAAGGCTACCTGTCCGTCCAGGGGGGCCGTACCGCGTACGGCGGGCCCGGGCCGGTACGCCCACCCCCGCCCTTTCCTCAGAGGAATCGCTTCTGCGCCACCCGTATGTGTGAAGTGGACCGGACCCGGCCCCCCGGCCGTGCGTACGAAAACTAGCTTCGTCGCCGGAGGTGACCGAACGATGACGGCCTGTGCGATCGAATCCCCGTCGACCGGTGCGGAACACGAGGCGCCCACGACGCGGTACGCCATCACGGCGGACGGCGCGTACGCCGCGCGGCTCGCGCTGGACGGCGAGAGCTGGTTCCCGGAGCGCTGGACGCTGGACGGCCCGGAGCCGTACGCGGTACCGCTGCCCGGCGGCCAGCCGGAGGAGCCGGGCACCGAGGTGCATCCGATGGGCGACGGGCGGGTGCTGATCCACCGCCTGGTGGAGCGGCGGCACGCCTTCTCCCTGCTGTACCCGACCGGCCCCGGCACCGGTGAGCTGCAGGTCGGCGCGGTGGAGTGCCCCGAGCCCGGCACCCGGTTCACGCTGCTGCCGCCCGCGCCGGGGGGCGAGCGGGCGTACGCGCTGGCGGTGGGTGAGACGTCCACGGCCGTGTGGCTGGTGGCCGGGGGCGCCTTCGGGCCGGAGCGGGTGGCCGAGGTGCCGGGGCAGTGCTCGGGCGGGGTCTGGCTGGACCCGGCGGGGCGGATGCTGGCCCTGGACCGGGAGCTGGGCGGCCGGACCAAGACGGTCGTGGTGGACCTGGGGCGGGACGGCGAGGTCTCGCCACTGCTCCAGATCACGCCCGACAGTCACGACCGGCTGCTGCTGGCCGACCCGGACAGCGGGCTGGTGGTGATTTCCTCGGACGCGGCCTCGCCGGGGCGGGAACGATTGGGCTGGGGCGTGATGGGCAGCACGCTGCCGGTCCGCTTCCCCGGCGCGCTGCGGCTGCCGGACTGCGCGGTGACGCCGTTCGCCATCCAGCCGGGCCAGGTGCTGACGCCGGAGAACTGCGCGGTGGCGCTGCGGGTGGACGGCCCGCTGGGCACCTGGGTGGGCACCTGGCGCCCGGCCGAGCGCCGGGTACGGCACCTGCCCGCGCCCGAGGGCTGGCTGGCGGGGTCCGGGCTGTGGACGGCGGAGGGGGTACTGCGGCTGCCGTACGCCACGGCACAGACGCCGTGCGGGGTGGCGGAGCTGAACCCTCCGGGGGCGGAGGCGGCCGCCGAGGAGCCCGCGGAGTCCCCGGACCCGGAGGAGCCCGAGCCCCAGGCACCACGCCCGGTGCCGCTGCGGGAGGCGCCGCTCGGCAAGGTCGCCACCGGGTAGCGGAGATCGGCACGGCCGCCTGGACCGGGCCCCTGGTGGGTTGGTTAGACTCTCCCGGCTGCAAGACGATCATGTTGACGGGGTGAATGCTTCCGATGACCGACACCAGCACGACGCAGCCGCTGTCCGCGCCCACGGATTCCTACCGCTACCAGCCGGAATCCGCCTCCGCCGAGGCGGACGGGCACGGTCGCCACCGGGGCCCGGTCACGGACCGGGACGGGGAGAGTGCCCCCCACGGGCGCCATCGC
Source organism: Streptomyces sp. NPDC085596 (assembly GCF_044541565.1). Taxonomy (NCBI): domain Bacteria; kingdom Bacillati; phylum Actinomycetota; class Actinomycetes; order Kitasatosporales; family Streptomycetaceae; genus Streptomyces; species Streptomyces sp. NPDC085596. The sequence goes on from NZ_JBITTC010000001.1 coordinate 535,096, forward strand.
CGCCCGGCCGGCGGGACCGGCGACACGGCTGTCTGACCAGGACGGTGAAGGGGCGGGGTACGTGCCACAGGGCGCGTACCCCGCCCCTTCGCCATTCCCAGCCGTGACATTTGTACTGCCGGGCGCCGTACACGCGTACCGCAGGAGTCCGTACGTACGCCTCTGCCCCGGGCGGCGCCCCGCTTCTACCGTCGTAGACATGACACAGACGCGATCCGCCCGGTGCGGGCAACGGCTCTCCTTCCCTACCCTGGAACGTCGTCCCGCCGACCGGCCGGACGCGGTGAAGCGGGAGAGGCCGAGGGACACGGACATGACGTGGTGGGCGCGGGTGCTGCGGCGGCGCTCGGCGAGGTGTGCCCGGGGCGCCGACCACGCGGGACCCCCGCCGACCGGCTTCGCCCTGCTGCCCTGGCTGCTGATGGGCCTGGGCTCCTTCTCCAACCTGCTCCAGGGCAAGGCCGAGAACCCGTGGATCGGCGGCCTGGGCCTGTTCACCTTCAACTCCCTCTACGTCTACGTCACGTTCCGCGCCTTCGACCGCGAGAAGCGCCAGTCCCTCTCCACCCGGCTGGCACTGCTGACGATGGGCCTGGTGACCACGGGCCTGGCGGTCGGCTACGGCGGCAACTGGCTGCTGTTCTTCCCGCTGCTCGGCCTCGCCACGGGCGCCACCCTGCGCGGTCGGCACCTGGGCCGGGTCGGGCTGCTGCTCGCGGCGTACGGAGCGGTCCTCGCCGGGCTGCGCGAGGGCTGGCGGGAGGCGCCGAACATCGGGTACGCGACCTTCCTGTCCTGCATGGTCACGGCGGCGATCCTGAGCCTGTCGGAGGCGGTGCGGGAGCTGCGGGCCGCGCGGGAGGAGCTGGCGCGGCGGGCGGTGGAGAAGGAGCGGCTGCGGTTCTCCCGCGATCTGCACGACCTGCTGGGCCACACCATGTCGGTGATCGTGGTGAAGTCGGAGGCGGCGCGACGGCTGGCCGGGCGGGACCTGGACGCGGCGCTGGCGCAGATCGGGGACATCGAGTCGGTCGGGCGGCAGGCGCTGACCGAGATCCGGGAGGCGGTGACCGGCTACCGCGAGGGCAGTCTGTCCACCGAGCTGACGCGGGCGAGGTCGGCGCTGGCGGCGGCGAGCGTGGAGCCGGTGGTCCGGCAGTCGGGGGCACCGCTGGCCCCGCAGACCGAGGCGCTGCTCGGCTGGGTGGTGCGGGAGGCGGTGACGAACGTGGTCCGGCACAGCGGGGCCACCCGGTGCGAGATCACCGTGGAGAGCGCGGCGGAGCGGGTCCGGCTCACCGTCACCGACGACGGCACGGGTGCACCGGCCAAGGGCGCGGGCATCGGCGGCACCGGCCTGACGGGGCTGACCGAGCGGCTGGCCGCGGCGGGCGGCTCGCTGACGGCGGGCCCGGTCCCGGCGGGCGGCTTCACGGTGACGGCGGAGCTGCCGGTGGGCCCGGCGGACCCGTGCGCCGGGGAAGCGGTGCCGGTCGCGCTGGAGTCCTGACGGGGGCGCGGCGGAGCGACCCGTGGCCCCGGCGGACCGTGCGCCGGGGAAGCGGTCCCGGTTGCCGTGGAGTCCTGACGGCCGGACCGGCCCTCGCTACCCTGGCGCCGTGAAGGACATCCGGCTCCTGCTGGCCGAGGACCAGGGCATGATGCGCGGCGCCCTGGCCCTCCTGCTGGGCATGGAGGACGACATCGAGGTGGTCGCGCAGGTGTCGGCGGGGGACGCGATCGTGCCGGCCGCCGTGGAGCACCGGCCGGACGTGGCGCTGCTGGACATCGAGCTGCCGGGCCTGAGCGGTCTGGACGCGGCGGCGCTGCTGCGGGAGCGGGTGCCGGGGTGCCGGGTGCTGATCCTGACCACCTTCGGCCGGCCCGGCTATCTGCGCCGGGCGATGGAGGCGGGGGCGGCCGGGTTCCTGGTCAAGGACGGCCCGGTGGAGGAACTGGCCCAGGCGGTGCGCCGGGTGCTGGCCGGGGAGACGGTGGTCGACCCGGTGCTGGCGGCGGCCGCGCTGAGCGCCGGGCCGAATCCGCTGACGGGCCGGGAGCGCGAGGTGCTGACCGCCTCCGTGGACGGCGCGACCGTCGCCGACATCGCCGCCCGGCTCCACCTCTCGGAGTCCACCGTCCGCAACTACCTCTCCTCGGCGATCGGCAAGACCGGCACCCGCAACCGCGCGGAGGCCGTACGGGAGGCCCGGCAGCGCGGCTGGCTGTGACGCAAGCACTGACACCCGGTCAGAAACCCATGTCTCGGTCAAGGTTTCATTAGCGTCCCGAAGCAACGGAATAGTTTCCTGTGCATACGAGGTTCACCCTGCACGTATTCACGCGGGAGGACCTCATTTCCATGACCCACACCACGCCCGATCACGCCACCCGGAGAGCGGGCGGGGCCGTCGTCCCGGTGCTCGCCTTCGCGGGCATCGTGGTCGCGGTGATGCAGACCCTGCTCGTGCCGGTCATCAAGGACCTGCCGCAGCTGCTCGGCACCGAGCCGAGCAACGCGACCTGGGTCCTCACCTCCACCCTGCTGTCCGGTGCCGTGGCCACCCCGATCATGGGCCGCCTCGGCGACCTGTACGGCAAGCGCCGGATGCTGATCCTCAGCCTGTCCGTGATGGTGGTCGGCGCGCTGGTCAGCGCGGTCACCAGCCAGCTGCTCCTGATGATCGTGGGCCGTGTCCTCCAGGGCTTCGCCATGGGCGCGATCCCGCTGGGCATCGGCCTGATGCGCGACATGCTCCCGCGTGAGCGGCTCGCCTCCGCGATGGCGCTGATGAGTTCCTCGATCGGCGTCGGCGGCGGTCTCGCGCTGCCCGCCGCGGCCCTGGTCGCCCAGCACACCGACTGGCACGCCCTGTTCTACGGCGCCGCCGGCCTGGGCGTGCTCGCCATCGGCCTCACCCTGCTCGTCGTCCCTGAGTCCCCGGCCCGCGCGAAGGGCTCCTTCGACTACCCGGGCGCCGTCGGCCTCTCCGCCGGACTGGTGCTGCTCCTGCTGCCGATCACCAAGGGCAGCGACTGGGGCTGGTCCTCCGGCACCACGCTCGGCCTGTTCGCCGCCGCGCTCGCCGTGCTCCTGCTGTGGGGCGTGTACGAGCTGCGCATCGCGGCACCGCTGGTCGACCTGCGCACCACCGCCCGCCGCGAGGTGCTGCTCACCAACCTCGCCTCGATCATGGTCGGCGTCAGCTTCTACGTCGTCTCGCTGGTCCTCCCCCAGCTGCTCCAGCTCCCCACCGTCACGGGCTACGGCCTGGGCCAGTCGATGGTGGTCGCGGGTCTGTGCGTGGCCCCGCTGGGCCTGACGATGATGTTCACCGCCCCGGTCTACGCCCGCCTCTCGGCCCGCTACGGACCCCGGACGACCCTGATCATCGGCCTGCTGGTCATCGCGGTCGGCTACGCGGGCGGGCTCGGCCTGATGCACGCCGCCTGGCAGACGATCATCACCTCGGTGGTCCTCGGCGCGGGCATCGGCCTGGCCTACTCCTCGCTGCCCGCGCTGATCGTGGGCGCGGTCCCGGCCTCCGAGACGGGTGCCGCCAACGGCCTCAACACCCTGATGCGCTCCATCGGCACCTCGGTCTCCAGCGCCGTCATCGGCATGGTGCTGGCCAACACCGCGTACGACATGGGCGGGGTCGCGGTGCCGACGATGCACGGGTTCCGGGTGTCGTTCCTGATCGCCACCGCCGCCGTGCTGGTCGGCCTGGCGCTCGCGGTGTTCCTGCCGCGCACCCCGCGTCCGGCCGCCCAGCACGTCCAGCTGCGGGCCAGCAGCGAGGAGGACGCCGCGCTGGAGCGCGCCCAGGAGGTGCTGGGCGGCTTCCGGGGCCGGGTGCTGGACGCCTCCGGCGCTCCGGTGCCCCGCGCCAAGGTCACCCTGATCGACCGCCGGGGCCGCCAGGCGGGCACCACGCTCACCGCCCCGGACGGCAGCTACGCCCTCGCGGTCCCGTCCGAGGGCCCGTACGTCCTGGCCGCCAGGGCCGCCGGGCACGGCCCGCTGGCCTCCTCGGCGACGCACTCCGGGGACGAGCGGCCGGTCGAGCTGGACCTGCCGCTGCCGGGCGAGACCGTCACGGCGTAACCCGTCCAGGTCCCCCGCCTGTCGCACCCCCCGTCGCACTCCGGCGGGGGGTGCGACAGCATGGGCGCCCAGAGAGACGTACGACGAGAGGACCCCCCATGCCCGCGGCACCCAAGCCGGAGATCCTGGCCGCGTTCGAGGCCGCGAAGGGGTTCATGCCCGTGGACGAGGGGCTGGCGCTGTACGCGGCGGCGCTGGACGCCGGGCGGCTGGGGCTGCCGCTGCTGGAGGTCGGCACCTACTGCGGGCGCTCCACCGTGCTGCTCGCGGACGCGGCCCGTGAGTCCGGGGTCACCGCGCTCACCGTCGACCACCACCGGGGCAGCGAGGAGCAGCAGCCGGGCTGGGACTACCACGACCCGGAGACGGTCGACCCCGAGGTCGGCCTGATGGACACCCTGCCCACCTTCCGCCGCACCCTGCACCGGGCGGGCCTGGAGGACCACGTGATCGCGCTGGTCGGCCGCTCCCCGCAGGTCGCCGCGGTGTGGAACTCCCCGGTGGCGCTGGTGTTCGTCGACGGCGGCCACACCGACGAGCACGCGAGTGCCGACTACGAGGGCTGGGCCCCGCACGTCGCACCCGGCGGACTGCTGGTCATCCACGACGTGTTCCCGGAGCCGGAGGACGAGTTCACCGGCCAGGCGCCGTACCGGGTGTACTTGCGGGCGCTGGCCTCGGGGGCGTTCACCGAGGTCTCCGCGACCGGTTCCCTGCGGGTGCTGAAGCGCACCGGGGACGAGATCTGACGAGCCGTCAGGGATGCGGGGGCCGGGCCGGTCCTGCCGTTAGGGTGGCCGGGTGTCGTACGAAGGCCCGGAAGACGAAGCCCCCCAGCCGCGCTCCCGCCGCGCGCTGACCATCACGTTCGCCGCGCTGGTGCCGGTCGCCCTGCTGGGCTGGCTGGGCTGGTCGGCGCTCGGCGACGAGCCGGACCGTTCGGCGGCCGCCGCGAGCCCGTCGGCGTCCGCGGCGCCGGGCGGCGCGGGCAGTGCGTCGCCGAGTGCGAGCTCGCTCGCCGGGAAGGTCGTCGTCATCGACCCCGGCCACAACACGGGCAACTTCCGGCACACGGCCGAGATCAACAAGCAGGTCGACATCGGCACCGGCAAGAAGGAGTGCGACACCACCGGCACCGCCACGGACGCCGGTTACCCGGAGGCCAAGTTCACCCTGGACCTCGCCCACCGGCTGCGGGCGCTGCTGGAGAAGCAGGGCGCCACGGTGAAGCTGACCCACGACGGCGACCGGAAGTGGGGGCCGTGCGTGGACGAGCGGGCCCGGATCGGCAACAAGGCCCACGCGGACGCGGCGATCTCGCTGCACGCGGACGGCTCGGCGCAGGGCAACCGGGGTTTCCACGTCATCATGCCGGGCGCGGTGCACGCGGGCGCCGCGGACACCCGGCCCATCGTCGCCCCCTCCAAGCGGCTGGGCGAGCGGGTCGCGGGCGGCTACCGCCGCTCCACCGGCGAACCCTTCTCCAACTATCTGGGCGAGGGCACCGGGATGGTCACGCGCACGGACCTCGGCGGTCTCAATCTGTCAACGGTTCCCAAGGTGTTCATCGAGTGCGGGAACATGCGCGACAAGTCCGATGTGGCGCTGCTGACCAGCGGTCCCTGGCGGCAGAAGGCAGCGCAGGGGATCTCTGAGGGAATCGTGAGTTTCCTGCACGAGTCGTGACCGCCGGGCGAAACCGTCCGCACAGCGGATCACGCGGACGGTACTGTCTACCGACGACGAGACGACCTACGAAGGACCTGATGAAGTGAATATCCGCTCTCTCACCAGAGGCGACGGCGTGGTGATCGGAGCAGCGCTGCTGCTGCTCATCGCGTCGTTCTTCGACAACTTTTCGTACGACGAGCTCCCCGGCGACGTCGACATGCCGAACCTCTGGGAGAGCGGCCCCGTCCTGCTCAGCGTCGTCCTGGCAGGTCTGATCGCCGCCGCGCTCGTCGTCACCGCCCGCGCGCTGCCGCAGCCCCGCAAGGTCGCCGGTCTCGAACTCGGCGTCTTCGGCGTGGCGTTCGCGGTGTTCGCCGCGTGGAGCGCGCTGGGCAACGTGATCGACCCGATCGGCGGCCTGGACAACATCGCGTCCGGCTCGAAGTCGCCGAGCGCCGGTACCGGTCTGATCCTCGCGCTGGTCGCCACGCTGCTGATGGCGGCCGCCGCCGTCGCCACCCCGCTCGTCCCGGCGCTCCAGGCCGCGCTGATCCCGGCGCCCAAGCCGGTCGCCCCGCAGCCCTACGGCGCCCAGCCGCCCCAGGGTTACGGCTACCCCGGCGCCCCGGCCGCGTCCTTCGGCGGTCAGCCGCAGCAGGCCCAGGCGTTCGGGCAGGGTGCCGCGCAGGGCGCTCCGGCGCCGCAGCAGCAGGCGGCCGCGGACTTCTCGCCGTTCTGGTTCGCCGTGCCGGTGGCCCGCCCGCTGTACGCGGAGGACGGCTCGCCCAGCCCGGTCGCCGAACTGGCCCCCGGCACCTGGTACCTGGCGGTCGAGCAGCGCGGTGCCGCGCTGGTCGCGCAGACCCAGGACGGCCGTCGCGGTGTGCTTCAGGACACCTCGGGCATCCAGCGCGGCTGAGCCCCCGGACCGTCGTGTGCGGCCCCTCGCCCTTTGCGGGCGGGGGGCCGTCGCCGTTTTTCTGCCGCTAACCCTTGGAGAGGTCCGAGGAGGAGGGCACCTGGTCCTTGACCGGAGCGCCCGCGCTCGCGCCCGCGCTCTTCACCTTGTTGATGATGTCGTCGTAGGAACTCATCGCGCCCGTATCGCCGTTGCGCAGTTTGGACGGCAGGTTCTTCAGGCTCTCGATGCCCGCGGTGAGCGGTGCGAGCGCCTTGGACAGGGTGGGGTCGCCCTGGGCGTTCTTCTGGGCGGCCTTGAGCCGGTTGTAGGCGAAGGCACCGGCGAGGCCGGCCTTGACGAGGGCCACCTTGCGGCCGTCGGCACCCTTCTTGAAGGTGCCGGCCCGCCAGGGCTTCACGATCCACTGGTACGTCGCCCCGGCCGCGAGGCCCGCGTTGGCGACGAAGCGGGTCTTGGCGAACTTCTGGCGTTCGGCGGACGTGCTGGGGCTCGGGGTGGCCGCGGCGGGGGTCTTGGTGCTGGTCTTGTCGTCACTGCCGCAGGCGGCGGTACCGGCCAGCAGGGCGCAGCACAAGATGAGCGCCACCCATGTGCGGCGCAGCGGAACGGGCACGCGGTCCTCCGGACGTGTCTCCCCGAGCGGGTGTCTCCTGCTCCGAAGCCTTGCCCGGCCTCCCGGCAGCCGCCAGCCGGGAGGCCCGTACGGGTCGTGGGGCCCGGGATTACGGGCCTGTGGCCGGTTTCAGGGGGCGCCCAGCGGCAATTCGAACACCATGTCTCGATACCACTCAGGCACGAACCAGGCCGGCCGGGTCATCGCCGTAGTAGCGGACGTGATGGCCATCATCCTCGGTCTGTGGATCTTGATGTACCTGTTGGACGCGAACAGGGGCAACTCCCTGGTCGAGTTCGTCCATGACACGGCCTCGTGGCTGGCGGGCTGGTCGCACGACCTGTTCACCTTCGACGAGGCGTGGGCGCGGGTGGTCGCCGGCTACGGACTGGCCGCCGTGGTCTACCTGTTCATCGGCCACGCCATCGCGGGCCGCCTGCACCGCTGACCCGGAAGGACCCGGAGGGGCCCCGGCCGCCGCTCAGTCGCAGCAGTCGGGGTCCAGCCCGAGGGGCAGGCGGTCGCCGCTGAAGACGGCGCCCGTGGCGTCGTGACCGCCGAGGGCGGCCACAGCGAGGAGGAGCGAGCCGGCGGTCCAACTGGTGAGTTCCTGGGGCCAGATGGCGTCGTCGTCGAAGACGTAGCCGGTCCAGTACAGGCCGGACTCCGCGTCGCGCAGGTGCTGGATGGCCTGGAGGATCTCCAGCGCGCGGTCGGACTCCCCCACCGCCCAGAGGGCCAGGGCGAGTTCGCAGGACTCGCCGCCGGTCACCCAGGGGTTAGGCACGACGCAGCGCACGCCCAGCCCGGGCACCACGAAGCGGTCCCAGCCGGCCTTGATGCGCTCCGTGGCCTCGGCGCCGGTGAGGGCGCCGCCGAGGACCGGGTAGTACCAGTCCATCGAGTAGTGGTTCTTGTCGAGGAAGCGCTCGGGGTGCCTGCGGATGGCGTGGCGCAGCGCGCCCACCGCCAACTCCCAGTCGGGCTGCGGTTCTTCGCGCTGCTCGGCGATGGCGAGCGCGCAGCGCAGGGCGTGGTGGACGGAGGAGCTGCCGGTGAGCAGGGCGTCCTCGGCGGGGGTGCCGTCCTCGGCGCGCCGCCAGCCGATCTGCCCGCCCGGCTGCTGGAGCCGCAGTACCCACTCGACGGCCGCGTACACGGTGGGCCACATCCGGTCCAGGAACGTGTCGTCCCCGGTGGACAGGTAGTGGTGCCAGACACCGACGGCTATGTAGGCGACGAAGTTGGACTCGCGGGCGCGGTCGGTGATGTCGTCATGGGCGCCGTCGGCGTAGGCGGCGTACCAGGAGCCGTCCTCGTTCTGGTGGTCGGCGAGCCAGCGGTAGGCGCGCTCGGCGGCCGCGGTTTCCCCGGCCGCGTCGAGGGCCATGGCGGCCTCGGTGTGGTCCCAGGGGTCGAGGTGGTGGCCCCGGAACCAGGGGATCGCGCCGTCGGCGCGCTGCACCGCGAGAATGCCCCGGACGGTGTCGGCGGCCTGCTCGGCGGTGAGGACCCCGTCCAGGACGAGGTGGTCGGTCCTGGGAGTCGTCACCGGGCGTCCGTCGCGGCGTCGTCGAGGCGGGGCAGGTGCGGCTTGGTCGCGTAGGCGACGAAGCTCTTGCCGATCAGCGGGTTGAGTGCCTGCTCGGCCATGCGCGTGGCCAGCGGCTTCTTCATGATGTCCCAGACCAGCAGCTTGTGGTACGCCCGTACCGGCAGCGCCTTGTCGTTGTCGACACCGAAGGCGCACTTGAGCCACCAGTACGGCGAGTGCAGGGCGTGCGCGTGGTGGGTGCCGTACGGCTTGAGGCCGGCGCCGCGCATCTTGGCGAGGAGTTCCTCGGCCCGGTAGATGCGGATGTGGCCGCCCTCCACCTCGTGGTAGGCGTCGGAGAGCGCCCAGCAGACCTTCTCGGGACCGTACCGGGGCACGGTGACGGCTATGCGGCCGCCGGGCTTGAGGACGCGGACCATCTCGGCGAGGACGCCCTTGTCGTCGGGGATGTGCTCCATCACCTCGGAGATGATGACGACGTCGAAGGACTCGTCGGGGAAGGGCAGCGCGAGCGCGTCGCCCTCCATCGCGGTGGCGGTGGCGCCCTCGGGGGCCTCGCCGGCCTCCTTCATCGCCGCGAACCACTTGGCGACCTCGCGGATTTCCTCGGCGTTCTGGTCGAGGGCCACGACCTGGGCGCCGCGCCGGTAGCACTCGAAGGCGTGCCGGCCGGCCCCGCAGCCGAGGTCCAGGACACGGTCGCCCGGGGCGAGCGGGAACCGGGAGAAGTCGACGGTCAGCACGTGGCCCTGCTTTCGGAGGAGCTTTCGGAGAGTGGCGCGGGTGCCGCGGAGACGGCCGCGACGGGGCGGCTGTGGACGGCTGCGGGAAGGGGGCCGCCGGCGCGCGGGCGGGCGCGCTCGATCTCCTCGCGGTAGCGGGCCACGGTGCCCTCGGCCGCGCGGGCCCAGGTGAAGCGGGCGAGCACCCGCTCGCGGCCGGCCGCGCCGAGGCGGGCGCGCAGTTCGCGGTCGCCGAGCAGCCGGGTCAGGGCGGCGGCGAGCGCCCCGGCGTCGCCGGGGGGTACGGCCAGGCAGGTCTCGCCGTCGGCTCCGGCGACCTCGGGGATCGCGCCGCCGGTGGTGGCGACCAGCGGGGTGGCGGTGGCCATGGCCTCGGCGGCGGGCAGCGAGAACCCTTCGTACAGCGAGGGCACGCAGGCGACTTCGGCGGAGCGGATCAGATCGACCAGCTCGGCGTCGGATATGCCCTTGACGAACTCGACGGCGTCTTCGAGGCCGTAGCGCTCGATGGCCTGGGCGACCGGGCCCTCCTCGGCGCGCTTGCCGACGACGACGAGGTGGGCGTGGGGCTGTTCGGCGCGCACCTTGGCGAGGGCCTCCACCAGGAAGACCAGGCCCTTGAGGGGCACGTCGGCGCTGGAGGTGGTGACGATCCGGCCCGGCACCTCGGGGACGGCCGGATTCGGCGCGAACAGGCCCGTGTCGGCGCCGATGTGGACGACGTGCACGCGGTCCTGGCGTACGCCGAGGTGGTCCGTGATCTCCTGGCGGGAGCTGCCGGAGACGGTGAGCACGGAGGGCAGCCGGCGGGCGACGCGCTTCTGCATGCGGGTGAAGGCGTACCAGCGGCGCACCGAGAGGCGGCGCTTCCAGTCGCCGGCGGCGTCCAGTTCCAGCTGCCGGTCGACGGTGATGGGGTGGTGGATGGTGGTGACCAGGGGGGCGCCGAGGTCGCCGAGCAGGCCGTAGCCGAGCGTCTGGTTGTCGTGGACGACGTCGAACTCGCCGCTGCGGGCGCGCAGTTGACGTCCGGCACGCAGGGAGAAGGTGAGCGGCTCGGGGAAGCCGCCGGTCCACATGGTGGCCACTTCGAGGGCGTCGACCCAGTCCCGGTACTCGCCCCGCCCGGGGGTGCGGAAGGGGTCGGGCTGGCGGTAGAGGTCGAGGCTGGGCAGCTCGGTGAGGCTCAACCGGCCCGCGTAGTCGTCATGTTCGTCGAGTACGGGGTAGGGCTGGGAGCCGATGACCTCCACCCGGTGGCCCAGGCGCGCGAGTTCACGGGAGAGGTGACGGACGTAGACACCCTGGCCGCCGCAGAACGGATTGCCCTTGTAGGTGAGGAGCGCGATACGGAGCGGTCGCTCGCCGTCGGCGGCGGTGCCCGAGGGAGCCGCCTGACTGGCCTCAGCGGTCACTCTGGGCCCCCTTCTGCCTGCACGGTCCCGCGAGACTACGACGGGACGACAATCCGGAACAAGTTTCAGACTTGATCATCCAAGAGGCTCTGAATCTACCGGCAGGTAGGAGCGCTGTGAGCAGTGGATCAGGTGATTCACGCCACGACCGGCGGCTTTGCCGCCCCCGGTAAAGTGGCCAGGTCGTCACACACCCGTACGGGGGGAAGACCGGTGCGATTCCGGCGCTGACCCGCAACCGTCATCCGGCGCCCAGGGGGCCCGGTGAGCCGGAACGCCTCGGCGGGACGTTGACCGGCTCGCGTGCGTGGCGCTTTGCCGCGCACGGCACCGTCGAGGCATACGGGGCCGGGCCGCCGGGGAGGTTCCCGCGCGCGCGTCGGCTCCTCGCAGGAGAGGCAGTCGCCGACCATGAACGTCCGCCGCAGTGCCGCGGCTCTCGCCGCCATAGGCGTGCTGGCCGCAGCCGCGCCCGCCACGGCCGCCGAGGCCGCCCCGTCCCCGAAGGCGACGGTCCCGGCCGGGCTGTTCGGCAAGGGCGACCCCACCTACGACGGCGTCTGGCGCCAGTCCCTCGCCCTGCTCGCGCAACACACCGTCGGTGAAAAGCCCGCGGATGAGGCCGTGAAGTGGCTGACCGGCCAGCAGTGCGCCGACGGCGGCTTCGCCTCCTTCCGCGCCGACACCGGCACGGCGTGCGGCGGCAAGGGCGCCCAGGCGGACACCAACAGCACGGCCGCCGCCGTCCAGGCGCTGGCCGCGCTCGGCGGGCACGACGACGCGACCGGCAAGGCCGTCGCGTGGCTGAAGGACCGGCAGAACAAGGACGGCGGCTGGGGCTACTTCCCCGGCGGCCCGAGCGACACCAACTCCACGTCCGTGGTCGTCGGCGCGCTGGCCGCCGCTGGTGAGAAGCCGGCCGGGCTGCGCGGCAAGGGCAAGTCGCCGGACGAGGCGCTGGCCTCGTGGGCGGTGCCGTGCGACGAGGAGGGCGGCGGCGCGCTGGCCTTCCAGCCGGACAAGAAGGGCAAGCTGCTCGCCAACGCGGACGCCACCGCCTCCGCGGTGCTCGGCGCGCTCGGCAAGGGCTTCGTCGTCGAGCCAGGCAAGGCCCGCGCCAAGGCCCCCGCCTGCACCTCCGCCGGCAAGGCCACCCCGGCCCGCCTGGCCGACAACGCCTCCGCCTACCTCATCGGCGCCGTCGCCAAGTCCGGCCACCTGATGTCCACGATGCCCGGCGCCGAGAAGCAGCCGGACTACGGCAACACCGCCGACACGGTCGTCGCGCTGGCCGCCGACGGCTGGACGGAGCAGGCGAAGAAGCCGTACGCCTGGCTGGAGAAGAACGCCGGGAAATGGGCGGGACAGTACGGCCCCGCCGCCTACGCCCAGCTGATCCTCAGCGCGCACGCGGTCGGCGCCGACCCGCGCGACTTCGGCGGCACCGACCTGGTCCGTGGCCTGGACAAGCTGGGCCCGGCCCCGGCGAAGAAGGCCGCCGCCACGGAGCAGGCCGAGGAGAAGAAGGCGACCGAGAAGTCCGGCAACAGCGTCTGGTGGATCATCGGCGTCGGCCTGGTCGCGGGCATCGGCGTCGGCTTCCTGATCAGCGGCCGGAAGAAGAACCGCCCGTGACCTTCGTCCGCCGTGCCGCGGCCCTGCTGGTCGCGTCCCTCCTCGTGCTGGCCGCCACCGCCCAGGCGCAGGCCGCCGGATACCGGTACTGGTCCTTCTGGGACCGCTCCGGCGACCGGTGGACGTACGCCACCCAGGGCCCGGCCATGGAGCGTCCCGACGACGGCTCCGTGCGGGGCTTCCGGTTCGCGGTCAGCGCGGACTCCTCGGACGCGAACCGGCCGCGCGGCACGGCGGACTTCGGCTCGGTCTGCGCGAAGACGCCCGCGAAGGCGGGCACCAAGCGCGTCGCCCTCGTCCTCGACTTCGGCACCCCGGCCGACGCCCCCTCCGGGGAGACCCCGCCGGCCGCGCGCACGGTCTGCGCCCGCGTCGCCCCCGACGCGACGACCGCCGACGCCCTGGCCGAGGCGGCGAAGCCCCTGCGCTACGACACCAACGCCCTGCTGTGCGCCATCGCCGGTTACCCGGCACGCGGCTGCGGGGAGCAGGTTTCGGCCGACAGCAAGGGCGAGAACAAGCAGGCCGCGCCCAAGGACGACGGCCCCTCCTTCGGCCTCCCCCTCGGCATCGGCGTGGTCGTGGTGCTCGGCGGGGCGGCGTTCTGGCAGGCGCGGCGGCGCCGGAATGCCTGACACCGGCGTCCGCGCCGCCCGTACCACCGTGCTCGTCCCCCGGCGGACGAGCACGGAACTGCACCCCGGCGCCTGGTGGCTGTGGTCGCTCGGTCTCGGCACCGCAGCCACCCGCACCACCAACCCGCTGCTGCTCGCCCTGCTGATGGCGGTGGCGGGTTATGTGGTGGCCGTCCACCGCTCCAGCGCGCCCTGGGCCCGGTCGTACACGGCGTTCGCCAAGCTGGCCGCCGCCGTGCTGCTGATCCGGCTCGCGTTCACGGCCGTGCTCGGCTCGCCGGTGCCGGGTACGCACATCCTGTTCACGCTGCCCGAGATCCCGCTGCCCGGCTGGGCGCAGGGCATCCGGCTGGGCGGGCCGGTGTCGGCGGAGGCGCTGCTCTTCTCCGGCTACAACGGCCTGAAACTGGCCGCCCTCCTGGTCTGCGTCGGCGCCGCGAACGCCCTGGCCAGCCCGGCCAAGCTGCTGAAGTCGCTGCCGGGCGCGCTGTACGAGGCGGGGGTCGCGGTGGTCGTCGCGCTGACGTTCGCCCCGAGTCTCATCGCCGACGTGCAGCGGCTGCGCGCCGCCCGCCGGCTGCGGGGGCGCCCGGACCGGGGGCTGCGGGGCCTGTTCCAGGTCGGACTGCCGGTGCTGGAAGGCGCGTTGGAGCGCTCGGTCGCGCTGGCCGCCGCGATGGACGCCCGCGGCTACGGCCGCACCGCCGAGGTGCCCGCGCCGGTGCGCCGTACGACGACCGCGCTCACCCTGGGCGGGCTGCTCGGGGTGTGCGCGGGCACGTACGGGCTGCTCACCGCCGAGGGCGGGGTGTACGGGCTGCCGTTGCTGCTCGCCGGTGCGCTGTCCGCGCTCGCCGGGCTGCGCCTGGGCGGCCGCCGCTCGCCGCGCACCCGGTACCGGCCGGCGCCGTGGGGGGTGCGGGCGTGGCTGGTGGCGGGGTCGGGCGCGGCCGTCGCCGCGCTGCTCGCGCTGGCCTCCGTACGCGATCCGGGCGCGCTGCACCCCGGTGTCGTCCCGCTGGCCGCCCCCGCGCTGCCCCTGTGGCCGGCCGCCGCCGTGCTGGTGGGGCTGCTGCCCGTGCTCGTCGTACCCCAGGACCGCAAGGAGCCGTCGTGATCCGCTTCGAGGAGGTCGCCGTCACCTACGACGGGGCGGCCGGACCGACCGTCCAGGGCGTGGACCTCGAGGTGCCCGAGGGTGAACTCGTGCTGCTCGTGGGGCCGTCCGGGGTGGGCAAGTCGACGATCCTGAACGCGGTCAGCGGCCTGGTCCCGCACTTCACCGGGGGCACCCTGCGCGGCCGGGTCACGGTGGCGGGCCGGGACACCCGCACCCACAAGCCGCGCGAACTGGCCGACGTGGTCGGCACGGTGGGCCAGGACCCCCTCGCGCACTTCGTGACGGACACCGTGGAGGACGAACTCGCCTACGGCATGGAGTCGTTGGGCCTGGCTCCGGAGGTGATGCGGCGCCGGGTGGAGGAGACGCTCGACCTGCTGGGCCTCGCCGGTCTGCGGGACCGTCCCATCGCCACCCTGTCCGGCGGTCAGCGTCAGCGGGTGGCGATCGGCTCGGTGCTCACCCCGCACCCCCGCGTCCTGGTCCTGGACGAACCGACCTCGGCGCTCGACCCCGCCGCGGCGGAAGAGGTCCTCGCGGTCCTCCAGCGCCTGGTGCACGACCTGGGCACCACGGTCCTCATGGCGGAACACCGGCTGGAGCGGGTCGTGCAGTACGCCGACCAGGTCGTCCTGCTGCCCGCCCCCGGCGCTCCCCCGGTCCTCGGCGCCCCGGCCGACATGATGGCGATCTCGCCGGTGATCCCCCCGGTGGTCGAACTGGGCCGCCTGGCCGACTGGAGCCCGCTTCCCCTGACCATCCGTGACGCCCGCCGCAAGGCGGGGCCGCTGCGGGAGAGCCTGGCCGGCTTCGACAGGGAGGAGCGGAGTCTCCCCCAAGCCGGTCCCCCACCGCCCCGCCGCCGTTTCCGACGCGCCGCTCCCGCCGAGCCGCAGGTCGCCGAGGTCCGGGACCTCGCCGTGCGGCGGGGCCGGGTCGAGGCGCTGCGGGGTGTCGACCTGACCGTCGGCCCCGGCGAGACCGTCGCCCTCATGGGCCGCAACGGCGCCGGAAAGTCCACCCTGCTCGGCTCCCTGGTCGGCCTCGTCACGCCGACCGGCGGTTCCGTCCAGGTCGGCGGAGCCACCCCGCACCGGCTGAGGCCCGCTGAACTGGTGCGCCGGGTCGGCCTGGTGCCGCAGGAGCCGCGCGATCTGCTGTACGCCGACACGGTGGGCGCCGAGTGCGTCGCCGCCGACAAGGACGCGGACGCCGCCCCCGGCACCTGCCGGGCCCTGGTGTCGGAGCTGCTGCCGGGCATCGGCGACGACACGCACCCCCGCGACCTCTCCGAGGGCCAGCGCCTCGCCCTCGCCCTCGCGGTCGTGCTGACGGCGCGCCCCCCGCTGCTCCTGCTGGACGAGCCGACGCGCGGCCTGGACTACGCGGCCAAGGCCCGCCTGGTCGCCGTGCTGCGCGGACTGGCGGCCGAGGGGCACGCCCTCGTGCTGGCCACCCACGATGTGGAGCTGGCCGCCGAGATCGCGCACCGGGTGGTGCTGCTGGCGGACGGCGAGGTGATAGCGGACGGTCCCACGGCCGACATCGTGGTGTCGTCGCCCTCCTTCGCGCCCCAGGTCACCAAGATCCTGGCCCCGCAGCCCTGGCTGACGGTGTCCGAGGTGCGAAAGGCGCTGGCATGACCCGTACCGCCGTCCGTGCCGTCCGGCTCGGCCCCCGTTCCGTCGTCGCGCTCGTGCTGGTCGGCGCGGTCGGGGTGGCCGCGTTCGGGTGGCCGTTCCTCGCGCCGCCGGACTCGCAGGTGAGCGCGCACGCCGAGGACGCGCCCTGGCTGTTCGCGGGGCTGCTGGTGCTGCTGGTCGCGGTGGTGGCGGCGACCATCTCCGAGTCGGGGCTCGGCCCGAAGGCCGTCGCCATGCTGGGGGTGCTCGCGGCGACCGGGGCCGCCCTGCGGCCGATCGGCGCGGGTACGGCGGGCATCGAGCCGATGTTCTTCCTGCTGGTGCTCAGCGGGCGGGTGCTCGGCCCCGGCTTCGGCTTCGTGCTCGGCTCGGTGACGATGTTCGCCTCCGCGCTGCTGACCGGCGGGGTCGGGCCGTGGATGCCGTTCCAGATGCTGGCGATGGGCTGGTTCACCATGGGCGCGGGGCTACTGCCGGGCGCGGCCCGCCTGCGCGGCAAGGCGGAGCTGGCGCTGCTGGCCTGCTACGGCTTTCTCGCGGCCTTCGCCTACGGCACGATCATGAACCTGGCCGGCTGGCCCTTCATGGGCACCATGGCGTCGAACATCTCCTTCGACCCGCACGCGGCGGTCCCCGCCAACCTGGCCCGTTTCCTCGCCTACTGTCTGGCCACCTCCATGGGCTGGGACCTGGGCCGGGCCGTCTGCACGGTCGTCCTCACCCTGACCCTCGGCCCGGCCGTGCTGCGCGCGCTGCGCCGGGCCACCCGCCGGGCCGCCTTCGAGACGCCGGTCACCTTCGACGCCCCCGGTGCGTGAGCCACCCCACATGGCCGAGGTCACCTACGACCTCTCTTCGTAGTCCTTAATGCCCGTTATGCACCTTCTTGCATCACCCCTGACCTGCGTTTTGAGAGTCCGGTCACAAGAGAGGCCGCCCTCGGCGGTCCGGCCGCAACTAGTAAAAGGGGGGATTGCGGACGTTTCGGAAGCTTGCTTCTCTGGAGGCCGTCGCCTGGCGCCACGGCCCCCACGGGTCGCGGCGCCGACGCATGCGGCCACCACGCGGAGCGTGTTGGGACGCGAACGGCGACCCATCGTCCCCAACGTAAGAGGTTTTCGTGTCGTTCTCCGCCATCCGCCGCATCGCTTCCCCGAAGATGGCCGTCACCGTGGCCGCCCTGGCCGCCGGTGTCGCCGGTGTCGCCCTCGGCGCCGCCCCCGCCCAGGCCGCGACGAGCCCGTCGCCGTCCTCGGCGCAGTCCGTGGCGCACAAGATGATCCCGGACGCCGCCCAGTACAACGCGTTCAACAAGATCGTCGAGCACGAGAGCGGCTGGAACGTCTCCGCCAAGAACAGCTCCTCGGGCGCCTACGGCCTGGTGCAGGCCCTGCCGGCCTCCAAGATGTCCTCGGCCGGTTCCGACTGGAAGACCAACCCCGCGACCCAGATCAAGTGGGGCCTGGACTACATGAACTCCCGCTACGGCAGCCCCGTGCAGGCGTGGAACTTCTGGCAGTCCAACGGCTGGTACTGAGCCGCCCCCCACACTCGGGCCGTACCCCCCACCGGGTCACCCGGTGCACGACCACCCACGGTCGACGGCCCACCCCCCTTTCCTTCCCGCACCCTCGCCACCGCCCGGCGAGGGTGCGCGCGCATGTCCGCACCCGGTACACCCCGCCCCCGTGATCCACTGGTCCGGCCCCGCCCGCCCGACCGGAGGACCGGATGCCGACGACGACCGCTCCGGTGCCGGAGCCCCGGCAGCGCGGGATGCGGCTCCCGCTCGTCCTGCTCGTGCTGACCGTGGTGAGCGGGCTCATCGACGCCGTCGGCTATCTGGGCCTCGGCCGCGTCTTCACGGCCAACATGACCGGCAACGTGATCGTCCTCGGCTTCGCCGCCGTCGGCGCCCCCGGCTTCTCCGTACCGCTCACGGCCACCTCGCTCGGCTGCTTCCTGCTCGGCGCGGCCGCGGGCGGACGGCTGACCTCCCGCGTCCGGCGCGCGAGCCGACTGCGCTGGACCCGACTGACCCTGACGGCGGAAGCGCTGCTGGTCGGCGGCTCGGCGGCCATCGCCTTCGGCTGGCCCGAGCAGCCGGGCACCCGGTACGCGCTGATCGCCCTCACCGCGCTCGCCATGGGCCTGCGCAACGCGACCGTCCGCGCGCTGGGCGTCCCCGACCTCACCACCACCGTGCTGACGATGACCCTGACCGGCCTGGCCGCCGAGTCCCGGCTCGGCAGCGGCACCGGGCAGCGCTCCCCGCGCCGGACGGCCGCCGTGCTGGCCATGTTCGGCGGTGCCTGTCTGGGCGCCTGGCTGGTCCTCCACCACGGCCTGGGCATCCCGCTGCTGCTCGCGGCGCTGGCCTCAGCGGCGCTCGCAGCCCTCGCCTCGGACCGCGACTGAGCCGGGGCCCGGCTTCCGGACGTAGACCACCACCTGGCCGCCCCACACCCGGACCCGTTCGCACTCCTGGAAGTACGCCTTGAGCGTCCGCCGCTTGACCGCCTCCTGCGGGAAGGGGTCGATCGGCTGCCCGTCGGGGTCCGTCAGGGCGAGCACCCGGGGCGTGGCCAGGAGGCGGGCCCGGATGGCGTCCGGCGGCAGCTCGGTGCCCTGGAGGGTGCGGGAGGCGACCGGGGAACGGGCGAGCGCCAGGTCGTCGAGGCGGGCGCGGAGGGCGGGGTACGACATCAGCCACTCGCGGCGCCGGGACGGCAGGAAGAGGACGCCGTCACCGGGCTCCGCCAGCTCCCGCACGGTCCGGGCGACCGCGGCCACGTCGTCCTTACGGCTCTCCGGCGCCCGGACCGCGAGGGACGCGGGCAGCCAAGCGGCGACCAGGGCCGCGGCCAGCAGCCAGGCGGTGCCCTTACGAGGGGCGGTCCCGAGCCGCACCGGCAGCCGGTCCAGCGCGACCCCGCCGAGCAGGGCCAGCCCGGCCAAGGCGTAGAGGACGTACCGGTCGACGTACCAGGGCTTGAGCAGCGAGCCGGTGATCAGCAGGCCGGGCGGGACGATCAGCAGGGGCAGCGCGAGCGCGGTCACCGTGCGGTCGGCCAGGGCCGGGACCCGGCTCAGCAGCAGGCCCAGCGCGGACACCGCCAGGAACGCGAGCCACATGGCGAGGCTCGGGCGGCCCAGCCAGCCGAGCTGCCGGTCCGCCTGCCCGGCGCTGACCACCACCAGCGGCCCCACCGCGACCAGCGCCCCGGCCGCCGCCACGCCCCAGCGGCGCCACACCCGCCCCGGCACCCGCAGCAGGCGCAGGGTGACCGCGTGGGCGAACAGGACGAGCGCGGCGAACTCGTGCACCCAGCACGCGACCCCCAGCAGCAGCCCGTACCCCACCCACCAGCCACGCGCGGCGGAGCCGAGGCCGCGCAGGAGGAGATACGTCGCCCAGACGACACCGGCGGTGACCAGGGCGTACGACCGACCTTCCTGTGCGTACTGCTGGGTCGCCGGGAACAGGGCGAACAGCACGCCCGCGAGGACACCGGTCCGGGGGCCGGCGAGCCGGGTGCCGAGCGCGCCGACCCCGGCGGCCGCGAGGGCGGTGGCCAGCACCGAGGGCAGGCGCAGCGCGGGGAGGCCGCCGTCCCAGAGGGCGAAGACGCCGTGCATGAGCAGGTAGTACAGCCCGTGCACGGCGTCGATACGGCCCAGCAGCTCCAGCAGTTCGCCGAGCGAGCGGTGGGCGACCTGGTAGGTGACCGACTCGTCGCGCCACATGCTGTCCCGGCGGGTGAGGCCCCATGACCCGAGGACCGTGGCGAGGGCGGCGGGCACGAGCACCGGTGCCCTGGTGCGCCCCTGCGAAGCGGTGGCCGGGGTGATCGGGCGGTCGAGGTCTCGCGTCGGGGTGTTCACCAGCTGCGCCTGCCGCCCGTTCCCGGCTCAGCCGGAGGTGACCGGCTGTTCCTGCGCCTGGGGTTTGCGCTGGCCGGGGGGCCGTCCGACCTCGCCGGTGTCGGCGGCGATCCCACGGGGTCCGATCAGCGCGTACCCGAGGGCGAAGCCGCCGCCCACCACCAGCGCGCCGCCGACCGCGTCCAGCACCCAGTGGTTGGCGGTGGCGACGATCGCGGTGCCGGTGAGCAGCGGATGCAGCAGCCCGAGCGCCTTCATCCACCAGCGGGGCGCGAGCATGGCGATGACCAGCCCGCACCACAGGGACCAGCCGAAGTGCAGCGAGGGCATCGCCGCGTACTGGTTGGTGATCGCGGTCATCGCGCCGTAGTCCGGGTGGGCGAGGTCCTGCACGCCGTGCACGGTGTCGACGAAGCCGAGGCCCGGCATCAGGCGCGGCGGGGCCAGCGGGAAGAGCCAGAAGCCGATCAGCGCGAGCAGGGTGGCGAAGCCGAGGGAGGTGCGGGCCCAGCGGTAGTCGACCGGGCGGCGCCAGTACAGGACGGCGAGGACGGTCAGCGGGACGACGAAGTGGAAGGACTCGTAGTAGAAGTCCAGGAAGCCGCGCAGCCATCCCACCTGGACGACCGCGTGGTTGACGGCGTGCTCGATGTCGATGCGCAGGAACCGCTCGGCGTCGAGGATCAGGTGGCCGTGGTGCTCGGCGGTCGCGCGGGCGACCTCGTTGCTGCCACCGGTCGCCGCGAGCCGTACCTGCTGGTAGGCGGCGTAGGTGACGCGGATGAGCAGCAGCTCCAGCAGCAGGTTGGGCCGGGTGAGCGAGCGGCGCAGGAACGGCAGCAGCGGTACGTGTCTGAGCCGGGCCGGGACCTGGCGGGCGTACTCGGTGGGCACCGGGGCGTCGTAATAAGGGGAGGCGCGGGGCAGGAAGGGGACGGCGGTGGCGGCGGCCAGGGCCGCGAGGAGGACGAGGTTGTCCCGCAGCGGGTACATCACCGGGGTGTTCGGCAGCATCATCGTCGCCGGGAGGGTGGTCACCAGGACCACCGCGACCGGCCAGACGGTGCGGTCGGCGGCCCGCGTACCGACCCGGCCGACCACCGCGAGCAGCACCCACAGCAGCTGGTGCTGCCAGGTCGTCGGGGAGACGGCGACGGCGGCGCAGCCGGTGACGGCGACCGCGAGCAGCAGCTGTCCGTCGCGGGCGTAGCCCACCGCGCGGCGCAGCGCGAGGACGGCGACGGCGGCGCCGAGCAGCAGGAAGAGCGCGATCTCCAGCGGGCCGCTGAGCCCGAGCCGGAGCAGGGCGCCATGCAGCGACTGGTTGGCGAGCGCGTCGGCGCTGCCGCCGAGGCCGGCGCCCGCCATGTGGTGCACCCAGTAGGCGAAGGAGTCGCCGGGCATCGCGGCCCAGGCGAGCAGGGTGCCCCCGGCGAAGGTGGCGGCGGTGATCGGCGCGGCCCGGCGGCGGCCGGCGAACCACAGCAGCGGGGCGAAGAGCAGTACGGTCGGCTGGAGGGCGGCGGCGAGGCCGATGAGCACGCCTCCGGCGCGTTCGCCGCGCACGGTGAAGCAGCCCAGCAGGACGAGCAGCACCGGGATGACGCTGGTCTGGCCGAGCCACAGCGTGTTGCGGACCGGCAGCGACACCATGAGCAGGCTGATGGCGACCGGCGCGGCCAGCAGGGCGGTGCGGCGCCCGACCGGCCGGGGCAGCGCGCGGGCGGCGACCAGGCCGAGGGCGACGACCAGCAGCAGGGTGCCTAAGGTCCAGCCCCAGCCGAGGGCCTGTTCGGCGGCGCGGGTGAGCGGCTTGAGGACCAGGCCGGCGAAGGGGGTGCCGGTGAACCGGGTCGAGTCGTACAGGGAGCCGTTCACATGCAGGACGCCCTGCGGGCCGGCCCAGGTCTCCAGGTCGGTGAGGCGCCGGCTGCTCGGGCTGGTGAGGACGAGGGCCATCTGCCGTACCGCGAGGATCGCGGCCACCGCCCACAGGGCGAGCCGGGCGGCGCGCAGCCGTGGTCCGGGTCCGGCCGCCGCCAGGGTGTCCGCCGGCCGCCCGCTGCGCTCCACGTCCATCACGGCTCGTGGCCTCCCGCCCCATCGCGTCTCGCGCGTCGCGCGCCGGGTTCCCCGGCGAACCCTAAGGGGCCCACTCGCCCCGTACGTAGGACGCCGGAGCCTTCGGTCCACCGGACGTCCTCCCCCTATTTGTCCGGAAGACGATAGTCCGAGGAGGGCGCGGTTTCCGTCCCACGGCGCGATATGGATCACATTTTTGGCCGGGATCATGCGCGGGGAACGGGGCAGACGACCAGCGTAGAGGCGGTTTCTTTGCAGAACGCAACGATCCGCCCACAGGACGTAAGGGGCCGAAACTCTCCTATCGTCTCTTTTCTGCCTGACGCGCGTCATCGCCGTCGTCGTCCGGCGTTGTCCGTGTCCCCGTCGAAAGGCAGGCGAGTTCCGTTTTGGCCGCCACCGCTGTCAGTCCCCGTCCGAAGGATCTTCGGACCTCGAAGGCCCAGGCAGAGCCCACGGTCACCGATCCCGCGCTCGTCAAGCGTGCCGTCAAGGCGGCCGCGCTGGGCAACGCGATGGAGTGGTTCGACTTCGGCGTCTACAGCTACATCGCGGTCACCCTGGGCAAAGTCTTCTTCCCTTCCGGAAACGCGACTGCACAGCTCCTCTCGACGTTCGGCGCCTTCGCGGCGGCCTTCCTCGTCCGCCCGCTGGGCGGCATCGTCTTCGGCCCGCTGGGCGACCGGGTGGGGCGCCAGAAGGTCCTCGCCGTCACGATGATCATGATGGCGGCGGGCACGTTCGCCATCGGCCTGATCCCGTCCTACGCCTCGATCGGCGTCGGCGCACCGCTGCTGCTGCTGGCGGCCCGCCTGGTGCAGGGCTTCTCCACCGGCGGTGAGTACGCGGGCGCCTCGACCTTCATCGCCGAGTACGCCCCGGACAAGAAGCGCGGCTTCCTCGGCAGCTGGCTGGAGTTCGGCACGCTGGCCGGTTACATCGGCGGTGCGGGCCTGGTCACGCTGATGACCGCCCTGCTCTCCTCCGACGACCTGCTCTCCTGGGGCTGGCGCATCCCGTTCCTGATCGCCGGTCCGATGGGCATCATCGGCCTGTACCTGCGGATGCGCCTGGAGGAGACCCCGGCGTTCGCCGCCGAGCTGGAGAAGGCCGAGACCAACCGGCCTAAGGTGCCGCTGCGCGAGATGGTCACGGGCCAGTGGAAGTCGCTGCTGCTGTGCATGGGCCTGGTGCTGGTCTTCAACGTCACCGACTACATGCTGCTGTCGTACATGCCGAGCTTCCTCACCAGTGAGCTGAAGTACGACGAGACGCACGGTCTGCTGGTCGTGCTCGGTGTGATGGCCCTGATGATGATCGTCCAGCCGTTCGCCGGTGCCCTGACCGACCGTGTCGGCCGCCGTCCGGTGATCGCCGTGGGCTGCGCGGGCTTCCTGTTCCTGTCCATCCCGGCGCTGCTGCTGATCCGCCAGGGCAGCCTGCTGGCCGTCGCGCTCGGCATGGGCGCGCTGGGTCTGCTGCTGGTCTGCTTCACCGCGGCCATGCCCGCAGCCCTTCCGGCGCTGTTCCCGACGCGGGTGCGCTACGGCTCGCTGTCGATCGGCTTCAACGTCTCGGTGTCCCTGTTCGGCGGTACGACCCCGCTGGTGGTCACCGCGCTGATCGGGGCGACCGGCAACCTGATGATGCCCGCGTACTACATGATGGCGGCCGCCGTCATCGGTGGTTTCGCGGTGTGGCGGATGAGCGAGTCCGCCGGACGTCCGCTGCCGGGCTCGCCGCCCGCGGTGGAGGCCGGCCGGCAGTAGCCGGCTCCGGCGGAGGTGGGCGCGGGAACCGAATGGCCGGTTCCCGCGCCCACTTCTGTCTTTCCACCCCTCCGGGGCGCGGCGCTGGGATCATCCGGGGGGAACACCATGGACCCTGGCAGAGGCTTTGCGCGGACACTCGGGAAAGGCAGCACACGCATGAGCGAGTCGCAGCTGTGGGACGACGTCGACCTCTACTTCGCCAGCCGTCTCGCACCGGACGACGATGCCCTGCGGGCGGCCCTGCGCGACTCGGACGCGGCCGGGCTGCCGCCCATCGCGGTGACGTCCACCCAGGGCAAGTTCCTCCAGCTCCTGGCGCAGATCCAGGGCGCCCGGACGGTCCTGGAGATCGGCACCCTCGGTGGCTACAGCACCATCTGGCTGGCCCGCGCCCTCCCGGCGGACGGCCGCGTGGTCACGCTGGAGCACAGCGCGAAACACGCCGACGTGGCCGTCCGAAACATCGCGCGGGCGGGCCTGGACCGGATGGTGGACGTGCGGGTCGGCCCGGCCCTGGAGTCCCTCCCCAAGCTGGCCGACGAGAACCCGGCCCCCTTCGACCTGGTCTTCATCGACGCCGACAAGGCGAACAACCCGCACTACGTCGAGTGGGCGCTGCGCCTCTCCCGCACCGGCAGCCTGATCGTCCTCGACAACGTCGTCCGCGGCGGCCACGTCACCGACGCCACCAGCACCGACCCCGCCATCACCGGCACCCGCACCGCCATCGACCTCATCTCCACCCACCCCCGCCTGACCGGCACCGCCCTCCAGACGGTGGGCCCCAAGGGCTACGACGGCTTCGCGCTGGCGCGGGTGGTGGGGTAGCCGGTTCACGGCTCGTGATAGAAGCCCACGTTCACGCTGCGCGGGGCCGTGCGGTCCTGGATGACGACCTCACCGGAGGCTCCTCGGGGGAGGCGGACGGTGCCGCCGTAGGGGACGGTCTGGGCGTATTCGCCGACCGTGAGGCGGACCTCGGAGGAGGGGTCGGGCTGGGAGCCGTGGAGCCAGGAGAGCTGCCAGCCGCCGTCGGGGCCGCAGAGGAACTCCAGGTGGACGCGGGAGACGAAGAGCCAGTCCTCCGGGGTGACCAGCCGGCACACGGCCCCGTCCCGGCCCACGCGCAGTGCGGCGCCCGGTTCGCTGGATGCCTCGGCCATGGTCATGCCTGCCGTGGCACCCGCTTCCTCGCTCGAGACGGCGGCCATGGTGAGTTCGAGCACGCGTGTTCCCCCTGAAGCCTCCTGGTGCGGACACCAGATCGCCGCACCGCCGCCGCATGATAGAACGCCCGGCTCGCCCACGTCCGGCACAATGGGGGTCATGACCGAGCGAAAGCCACCGGGTGTCCCGTTCGAGTCGTGGGTCGACCACCAGATCGCCGCCGCGCAGCGCCGCGGCGAGTTCGACGAGCTGCCCGGCGCGGGTCAGCCGCTGCCCGCCGGACTGGACGGCGCGTACGACGAACTGTGGTGGGTCAAGCGGAAGATGGCCCGCGAGGGCCTGGCCGTGCTGCCCCCGGCGCTCGCCCTGCGCAAGGAGGCCGAGGACGCGCTCGCGGCGGCGTACGCGGCGCCCTCGGAGCGAGCCGTCCGGGAGATCATCACCGCGGTCAACGTCAAGATCCGGGACATGATGTTCCGTCCGCCGCCGGGCCCGCCACTGGGCAGGAAGCCGTACGACGTGGACGAGGTCGTGGGCGAGTGGCGGCGCCTACGGGAGACCGGCGGCGCCTGAAATAGGCTTGCCAGCGCCCCGCCCGCCCCGCTGGGATGGTCCGCATGACGACGTGGACCATCGCCCCGGAGCCGTACGACTCCCCCGTGGCCGCCGCCCTCTGGCGGGCGTACTACACCGAGGTCAGCGACCGCTGGTACCTCCTGCACGAGGGACACCGCACCGACCCGGCCGAGCTGGAGCGGGAGATCGCGGCCACCACCGGCGCCGAACTCGCCCCGCCGAACGGCGAGTTGCTGGTGGCACGGTACGGCGGCGAACCGGTCGGCTCGGCGGGCGTACGGCTGCTCGCCCCGGACACCGCGGAACTGACCCGCGTCTTCCTGCACCAGGACATGCGCGGCCGGGGCGGCGCCACACCGCTGGTCTCCGCCGCCGAGGAGGCCGCCCGCGCGCTCGGCGCCCGGCGGCTGATCCTGGACACGCGCGGCGACCTGGTGGAGGCACGCACCCTGTACGCCCGGCTCGGCTACGTCGAGACCGAGCGGCACAACACCGACCAGTACGCCGAGCACTGGTTCACCAAGGACCTGGCCGGGACCCTCAACCGGGCTTCCTGACCGGCCCGCCCTGCGGCCGCTCCCGCTCGGAGCCGCACAGCTCGGCGGTGAGTTCCTTCACCAACTGCACCAGATCCGTTGGCCGTCCGGGCTCCCACCAGTCCCCCAGCAGCTCCGACAGGGAGTCCTCGCGGGCCTGCGCCAGCCGCTCGGCGACCTCCGCCCCGGCCGGGGTGAGCGACAGCTCGAGACCATCACGCGCGGCCAGCCGCCGTTCCTCGACCTGGCGGCCGGCGGCCAGCACCGTGCTGAGCGGGACGGGACCGCGCTCGGCGAGCATGTACGGCTCCACGCAGCCGTGCTTGCGCATCCGCAGCAGCATCCAGCTCGCGGCGGGCAGCAGGTCGTACCCGGCGCGGGCGGTGATCTCCTCGTAGATCTCCCGCCGTCCCTCGCGGGTGCCGAGCGTGGAGAGCGCGCGGCACACCTCCTCGTAGGAGGAGCGGTGGACCGGGTTGGGCGGGATGGTCTCGGAGGCGTCCGGCGCGGTGACCGAACCCCGCAGCCGGTCCTCCTTGAGGAACCAGGCCAGCACGAAACCGGCGAACGCGACCGGCGCCGCGTAGAGGAAGACGTCGGTGATGGACGAGGAGAAGGCGTGCAGCGCGGCCGGGCGCAGCGGGGGCGGCAGCGCGCCGATGCCGCGCGGGTCGGCCTCCAGCGCGTCCGGCGAGATGCCGGGCGGCAGCCGGACGCCCCGGAAGGCTTCCGTGAGCTTGTCGCCGAGGCGGCTCGAGAAGACCGTGCCGAAGATGGCGACGCCGAAGGAGGCGCCGATGGACCGGAAGAAGGTCGCGCCGGAGGTGGCGACGCCCAGGTCCTCGTAGGACACCGCGTTCTGCACGATGAGGATGAGCACCTGGAGGACCAGGCCCAGACCGAGGCCGAAGACGAAGAAGTACAGGCTCATCTCCAGCGTCGAGCTGCGCTCGTCGAGCCGGTGCAGCAGGAGCAGGCCGAGGGCGGTGACGGCGGTGCCCGCGACGGGGAAGATCTTCCAGCGGCCGGTGCGGCTGACGATCTGCCCGGAGACGGTGGAGGTCAGCAGCAGCCCGGCCACCATCGGCAGCATGTGCACGCCGGACATGGTGGGCGAGATGCCGTGCACGATCTGGAGGAAGGTCGGCAGGTAGGTCATCGCGCCGAACATGGCGAAGCCGACGATGAAGCTGATCACGGCGGCGAGGGTGAAGGTGCGGATGCCGAACAGCTTCAGCGGCAGCACCGGTTCGGCGGCCCGCCGCTCCACCGCGACGAACGCGACGGCGAGCAGCACGCCCACGACGGCCAGCCCGATGATCTGCGCGGACGCCCACGGCCAGGTCGTCCCGCCGAGCGAGGCCACCAGCACCAGACAGGTGGCGACGGAGGCGATCAGCAGGGTGCCGAGGTAGTCGATGGCGTGCCGTGAGGTGCGGCGCGGGATGTGCAGGGCGGTGGCGATGACGACGAGCGCGATGATGCCGATGGGCAGGTTGACGTAGAACACCCAGCGCCAGCTGAGGTGCTCGGTGAACAGCCCGCCGAGCAGGGGTCCGAGCACGCTGGTGGCACCGAACACGGCCCCGAAGAGCCCCTGGTAGCGGCCGCGTTCGCGGGGCGGGACGATGTCGCCGACGATCGCCATCGACAGCACCATCAGCCCGCCGCCGCCCAGGCCCTGGAGCGCCCGGAACCCGATGAGCTGGGGCATGTTCTGCGCCATGCCGCACAGCGCGGAGCCGATCAGGAAGATGACGATGGCCAGCTGGAACAGCCGTTTGCGCCCGTACTGGTCCCCGAGCTTGCCCCACAGCGGGGTCGCGGCGGTGGACGCCAGCAGATACGCGGTGACGACCCAGGACAGATGCTCCAGCCCGCCGAGATCGCTGACGATGGTCGGCAGCGCCGTCGACACGATGGTCTGGTCCAGCGCGGCGAGCAGCAGCCCGAGCAGCAGGGCCCCGATGGAGACGAGCACGTTCCCACTCACGTGCTCACCCCGGCGCACCTCCTCGGCAGCGCCATGCGTGTCCAGGGCCATGAAGACCTCCCGAGGCTCGGATGCCCGGCTTCCATGGTCGGCGGTGGGGGCGATTACGGCCTGTCGGGAGCGGTGACGGACGAAGCGCTCGGGGGCGGGAAACCGTGGCTCAGTCCGGCACGACCGGGCCGTCGGGCAGGGCTGGGGTACGGCCGTATGGGGGACGGGAAGCCGCGAGCACCGGGATGGAGGCGATCTTCGCGGCGTCCAGATGCTCCCAGATCAGCCCGGACGGCCGGTGCGGCGAGGAGCAGGTGATGATCTCCTCGGGCGTCACGATCACATCGACGCCGACATCGTGCGCGGTCGCGGGCAGTTCCTCGTCGAGGACCTGAAGCCGGTGCACGGTGGTGACGACGACGGTGTGGTCACCGATGAGCCCGGCCTCGGTGAGGAACGCGAACTCGAGATCGGAGTAACCGGCGCCCTTGCCGATGCGCACCCCGGCCCGGTTCACGGCAACACTTCCCAGCACGACCATGTCCACGGGACGGAGGCCGTCCACGCCCACCTTGGGAGCGATGCCGGCGGCGACTCGGCTGGAGGCGGCTTCGGCCGGCGGGACGGTCAGGGCCTCGGGGTCGAGCAGATAGAAGGGGTGGCGGTCGGCGAGCCTGGGCACGGCCATGAAGACGGTCTTGCCTTCGGCCAGCGCGAGAGCACGCACAGGGAGCTGGGCCTTGTCGGGCACGGACTTGATCACCCTGGCGTGCTTCCAGGCGGCCAGCTCGCCGAGCGCGGCGGCTGCCGCCTGCGATCCGGCGAAGTTCGGGATGCGCCCGTGCGCGGTGCTGTCGTGGACGGCGCCGCCCGCGTCCAGGACGTCCCATACGCGCTCGCGCACTCGCTGCTTCGCACGGTCCATGTCCGTGAACATCCGGTCGTCGCTCATGCCGCCTCCATCAACGCCAACAGACGATCCCGCGCATCCTGTACCGCGTTCTCACCTCGCGACACCGCTTCAGGTGCTCGGTGTTCCGGTCCACCAGCGTCGAGCGCCCCGTGGATCAGCTCGGGCTCAGCCCACGGTGAGCTGAACCCGGCCGTCGGGCAGCGCCGCGACCCGGACCTGGGTCAGGTCTCGTACCGTCACGTCCGGCCCGTGCTCTGCGGCGCGCGGGCCGACGCCCACGACCCGCATCCCGGCCGCCCGCCCCGCCGCGATGCCCGCGCCGGAGTCCTCGAAGACCACGCAGTCGGCGGGGTCGACGCCGAGTTCCGCCGCGCCCTTGAGGAAGCCCTCGGGGTCGGGCTTACTGGCGCCGACCGACTCGGCGGTGACGCGGACCTCGGGCAGCGGGAGCCCGGCGGCGGCCATGCGGGCGGTGGAGAGGGCCACGTCGGCGGAGGTGACCAGGGCGTGCGGGATGCCGGTGAGGGCGGCGAGGAAGGCGGTGGCGCCGGGGACCTCGATCACGCCGTCCATGTCGGCGGTCTCCGCGGCGAGCATGCGGGCGTTGTCCGCGCGGTTCTCCTCGACCGGGCGGCCGGGGAGCAGCAGCGCCATGGAGGCGTGCCCCTGCCTGCCGTGCACGACGCTCATCACCTCGTCGCCGTCGAGCCCCTGGGCGGCCGCCCAGCCTCGCCAGATGCGCTCGACCACGGCGTCGGAGTTGACGAGGGTGCCGTCCATGTCGAGCAGGAGGGCGCGGGCGGTGAGAACGGCGGGTTCGGTGGCCATCGGCAGCTCCAAAGACGCGAGGCCCCCGTGGGAGGGGGCCCGGAAGGGGACAAGGCGGCCCCGCCCGCCGGTCAGGGGAAGCGGGCGGGAGCCACTTTGTTCCTCTACGGTACAAAACGCGGACCGCATCCCGCCACCACGCCTCCCGCGAGCGGCGCCGACCGGGCTCAGCCGGCGATGGCCTCGTACAGGCTCCACACGCCGAGGCCGACCATCAGCAGGGCCGCGATCTGGGTGATCAGCCGCAGCGGCACCCGCTTCATCAGGGCCTTTCCGCCGACGATGCCGAGCCCGGCCACCGCCCACAGGCCGAGCACCGCGCCGAGGCCGACCGAGATCGGGTCGTCGTAACGGGCGGCGAGGTTGGCGGTCATGATCTGGGTGAGGTCACCGAACTCGGCGACCAGGATGAGCATGAAGCCCGTACCCGCGACCTTCCAGAAGGACTGGTCGGCGGGCTTCTTGATCTCTTCCTCGCCCTCGTCCCGCTTCAGCAGCAGTACGGCCGCGCCGCCGAGGAAGAGGACGCCGGTGAGGGCGTGCACGATCTGCTGCGGCAGCAGGGTCAGCACGCTGCCCGCCGCGACGGCCAGCACGACATGCACCAGGAAGGCCGCGGCGACGCCGACGAATACGTACGAGGCGCGGTAACGGGCGCCGAGGACGAGACCGGCGAGCGCGGTCTTGTCCGGCAGTTCGGCGAGGAAGATGACGCCGAAGACGAGCGCCGTCACGGTGATGCTGATCAAGGTTCCTCAATCGGTCGGGGCCGCCCCACCGAGAGTCGCGCGGATCTGCGCGTGAGACACCTCGGCACGGCAGCACACTGGGCACCCGCGCCTCAAGGGCACGGGCGTGCACTGCTTGCCGAAGGTCTCGCTGGCGGGTCCCACGGGACTCCGTCTCCGGGCGCCGGCTCAGGCTCGCTGAGCAGTATGTCGACGGTCCGGCGAAGAGCTACTCCCCTTCTGCACCGTCCATGGTACGGGACGTGAAAGTTCCGTCATGAACCTTGTCGTGTCATGAACGCGTCACTAGCTTCTAACCGAGCGCTCACCCCACCGCAACGCGTCCCGGCGAGCATTCCCCTGCCCGTGCGCCAACACTCCTACCCCACAAGGGAGTTCATATGTTCCGCATGTCCCGCTCGTCCCGGTTCTACGCGCGTCGACGGCTCGGGGTCGTCGCCGCGGCCACCGGTCTGCTCGCCTCCGCCGCCCTGCTCAACTCGCCGAGCGCCTCGGCCGCCCTGCCCACCCCGGTCAGCGGCGCCACCGCCCGCAGCTACCTCTCGCAGCTCACCGTGGCCACCGAGAACCGCACCGGCTACAACCGGGACCTGTTCCCGACCTGGATCACGATCAGCGGCACCTGCAACACCCGCGAGTACATCCTCAAGCGGGACGGCACGAACGTCACCACCGACTCCGCCTGCGTGGCGACCGGCGGCAGCTGGTACTCCCCGTACGACGGCGCGACCTGGGGCGCGGCCTCCGACGTGGACATCGACCACCTCGTCCCGCTGGCCGAGGCGTGGGACTCCGGCGCGAGCCAGTGGACGACCGCGCAGCGGCAGGGCTTCGCCAACGACGTCACCCGGCCCCAGCTGCTGGCGGTCACCGACAACGTCAACCAGTCCAAGGGCGACCAGGACCCGGCCACCTGGATGCCGAGCCTCACCTCGTACCGCTGCACCTACGTCCGCGCCTGGGTGCAGGTGAAGTACTACTACAACCTCTCGGTGGACTCCGCCGAGAAGAGCGCGCTGACGAGCTACCTGTCGGGCTGCTGACGGCAACCCGCCCCTACGGCCCGCCCCCGCCACCCGGCCGGGGCGGGCTGTTGGCGTTTCCGGGAGCACCCCCGCGCAACTTCGGCCTCATCCGCCACGATCATGGCCGAATGTTGAACTTGCAAGTATGGATTAGGCATACCTAACCTGGGTCCTCGTTCGGTACCCGCCGCCCCACACCCGGCCCCGAAAGAGGAGACCTCCCCCCATGTCCGCACGTCTCAACGCCGCCCAGCCCTATGCGCTCGGGCTCTTCCGCATCGTCATCGGCCTGCTGTTCGCCGTGCACGGCGCCGCCTCGCTCTTCGGCGTCCTCGGCGGTGCCGTGGGCACCCACGGCGGCACGGTCGCGGCGGGGACCTGGCCCGGCTGGTAC
Source organism: Streptomyces sp. NPDC085596 (assembly GCF_044541565.1). Lineage (NCBI taxonomy): Bacteria > Bacillati > Actinomycetota > Actinomycetes > Kitasatosporales > Streptomycetaceae > Streptomyces > Streptomyces sp. NPDC085596. Next base: position 567,067 of record NZ_JBITTC010000001.1, read on the forward strand.
GCGGCGGTGATCCAGCTCGTCGCGGGCGGCCTGGTCCTGCTGGGCCTCGGCACCCGCGGTGCCGCCCTCATCGCCTCCGGTTCGATGGCGTTCGCCTACTTCGACGTCCACCAGCAGGCCGCACTGTGGCCCATCCAGAACGGCGGCGAGCTGTCGGTCCTGTTCTGCTGGACCTTCTTCCTGCTGATCTTCACCGGCTCGGGGGCGTTCGGGCTGGACCGGGTGGTGGCGTCCCGGCGGGTGACTCCGGCGGAGGAGGGGGTGCGGGAGCCGATAGCGGCCTGAGGAGTCCTGGCTGACGGGTCAGAGCCGCCCCCGAAGGACGGCTCTGGCCCCGCACCTGTTCCGTCATCTATTCCGTTTCCGTCATCTATTCCGTGACCCAGCCGAAGGGCACCGTGAAGCAGGCGACGCGGGTGGCGTCGTCGCCCGGCCGGTCCTGGATCACCACGGAGGCGGCCTCGCCTCGCCGCAGCCCCCAGGTGTGCCGGTCGCTCGCGCCGCCCGCGCCCTGGGCGTCGGTGGTGAAGTCGAGCCGGACCTCGTTGTCGTCGGCGGCGCCGGGCCGGTTCTCGTAGCGGGCACCGGCGTCGGCGGGCAGGGCGCCGCAGGGGCGTTCATGGACGTAGGCCCCGAACGAGTGATGGGGGCGTACGCCGGTGATGCGCAGGTCGACGGTGGTGACACCGCCCGTGCCGGTGTGCTGGCGTACGTGGATGGAGGCGGCGGCCGGGACGTAGGACTGGTCGTACGTCACCGCCGCCGAGGGGATGAAGGCGGCGGGCGGCGCGAACCGACCCTCGGCGTCGACGGTGTAGCCGCTGGTGGTGCCGCCCAGCAGCACCGCCGCCGCCACCGCACTCAGGGTTGCCAGCATGGAGCACACCTTCTTTCCCGTAGCTGTGTTAGCTCCCCACACGTTGGTAAGGGACATGGACCCCGGCCGCCCCATGGGCGCGCCGCACGGGTGAACGCGGCGTATGAGCCGGCCCTTCACCCCGGTGACGTGAACATGTTGTGTTGATCACTTGGTCCCCCCATGAACCTCCCGTCACGGGTCAGGCGTACGCTGTATGGCTGTAATCGGGGGAACGACGGGGAGTCATCGTGCTGGACAGCGTGGGGTCACTGACGGCCGGTCCATGGATCTACGCCGTGGTGGCCGTCTCGGTCCTGCTCGACGTCTTTCTGCCGGTGCTGCCCAGCGGCGTACTGGTCATCGCGGCGGCCACCGCGGCGGCGGCCGGCACGGGCGCGGCGGCGGGCCAGGTCCCGCACGACGTGCCGGACATCCTCGTACTGATTCTGCTGGCGACGACGGCCTCCGTGCTGGGCGACCTGGTCGCGTACCGGCTGGCCTGGCGCGGCGGTGAGCGGCTGGACCGTGCCATCGCCCGCTCCCGGCGGCTGACCAAGGCGCAGGAACGTCTCGGCGAGGCACTGTCGCGGGGCGGCGGCGCGCTGGTCGTCCTCGCCCGCTTCGCCCCCGCAGGCCGCTCGGTCGTCTCCTTCTGCGCGGGCGCCGCCCACCGCCGCGCCCGCGACTTCGTCCCCTGGTCCGCCCTCGCGGGCCTCTCCTGGGCCGCCTACAGCGTCGCCCTCGGCTACTACGGCACCCGCTGGCTGGGCACGGCATGGCTGGCCACGGCCGTCTCGGTAGCGGCGCTGTGCGGGGCGGGGGCCGTGGCGGCGTACTTCATGCGACGCCAGCCGGCGGAGTCCTGAGCCGACGGCTCACGCCGGCTCCTCCCGGACCGGCCGCCCCCGTACCTCCAGGGTGCCCAGCAGTTCCGCCGTGGCCTGGGCGACGGCGTCCACGGCGCGGTCGAACGCCTCGCGGTTGTGCGCGGCGGGGGCCCGGAAGCCCGAGACCTTGCGTACGTACTGCAGCGCGGCGGCGCGGATGTCGTCCTCGGTGGCCTCACCGGGCAACACGGGCGGCCGCAACGTCTTGATACTCCGGCACATGTCTCAAGTCTCCTCCAGCCGGGCCGCGCATGAACGATGATCGGCTCCAGGCGGCCACCGGATCTCGGGGCCGACCGATGGAGAGGACACCTCATGACGAGCAAGCCCACGGTGGCGATACTGGGCCCTGGCGGGGTCGGCGGCCTTCTCGCCGCCCTGCTGTCCCGTTCCGGGCACCGGGTGATCTGCCTGGCGCGGGAGGCCACGGCGGACGCCCTGCGGAGCGACGGAATTCAGGTCCGCAGCGGGCAGTTCGGCGACTTCGGCGCGGCCGTGGAGGCGGACACGGAGCTGCGCGAGCCGGTCGACGCCTGCCTGATCACCGTCAAGCACACGACGCTGGACGCGGCCCTGACCCGCGTACCGCCCGCCGTGCTCGGTGATGCCCTGGTCGTACCGCTGCTGAACGGCGTCGAACACCCGGCGGAGCTGCGTACCCTCTACGCGCCCGAGCTGGTCGCCCCCGCGACGATCCGTGTGGAGTCCACCCGTGTCCCGGCCGGGCCGGGCGAAGGCGTGGTGATCGAACACGGCAGCCCCTTCGCCGAGGTCGACCTCGCGGGCGCGGCGACGGTACGGCCCCGCCTCGACGCCCTGGCCACGGCCCTCTCGGCGGCCGGGGTAACGACGCGAGTGGTCGAGGACGAGACGGCCGCCCTGTGGGCCAAGATGAGCTTCCTCGCGCCGTTCGCCCTGCTCACCACCCGGTACGGCGTGCCGATCGGCGAGGTCCGCACGCGGTACCGGCAGGAGCTGGAGGCCCTGGTGGCCGAGACGGCGGCCGTCAGCCGCGCCTGCGGCGCCCCGGCGGACCCGTCCCGGTCGCTCGCCCGGTACGACATGTTCCCGCCGGGCGCCAAGTCCTCGATGCAGCGGGACGCGGAGGCGGGCCGCACGCTCGAACTCGACGCGATCGGGGGCGCGTTGCTGCGCGCGGCCGGGCGGCACGGGGTGCCGGTGCCGGTGGCCGCGCGGTTGGTGAAGGAGCTGGGCGGCGACGTCGGCTGAGGCCACTCGTTCGTATGAACTGCCCGGCGAAGCTCGCCACTGAAAATCGAACAGGCGTACCATTGCCGTGTGCCTGCGTCCCATGATTTCCCCAGTGACCTGCTCGCCGGGCAGGAGGAGTTGCACCAGATCAGGGCCGAGCTGTCGGCCCTGCTCAAGCGGCTGCCCTGGTCGGTCGCCCCGCTGGACGGCTTCACCGACGACACCGGCTGGCGCAAGATCGAACGCCCAGCGTCCCCCGGCTGGACCGCCGACGAACAGGCCGAGGTGGAAAAACTCCGCCGCCGCGAACACGAACTAGCCGTCTTCATCACCGGCCACCGCTACTGGACCGAGGTGGCGGCACCGGACCGGGTGCAGGCCCGCGCGGAGTTGAAGCACGCCCACGGACAGGAGTAGTCCCCGGCTCAGCCGAGGTACGGCTCCACCCGCTGTTCGAAGGCGTGCCGCAGCCGCAGCCGCTGCGTGTGGTGCATCGGGAGCGCCGCGATCTCGTCGGCGGCGACCCACCGCAGTTCGGTGGACTCGTCGGAGACGGCCAGCTCTCCGCCGGTCAGGCGCGCCCGGAAACAGACGTTGAACTGCCGGCGCACCTCACCGTCGCTGTAGGCGATGACATGCCGAGGATCGGTGTACGTGCCGACCAGCCCCGTCACCTCGACGTCCAGTCCGGTCTCCTCCTTCACCTCCCGCACCGCGGCGCCGGGGAGGGAGTCGGTCATCTCCATGCCGCCGCCGGGCAACGCCCACAGGTCGTTGTCCCGCCGCCGCTGAAGCAGCACCCGCCCCTGCCCATCGGTCACGACAGCGGAGGCCGCGACCACGAGGCTGTTCGGCGTGGGGGCGTTCGGGTCGTCGTAGTACTCGGTGCGACGGGACATGACTGTTCCTCCACTGGCTGGGCCGCGCTCCACACGGCATCGAGGCTGGCCGCGTAGGTGTCGAAGAGACCGCCGTCCTCCACGCGTCTGAGGTGCCAGACGGGTGCCCCGTAGGCGTTGACTCCCCACACATGGCCGTTCACGAGCATTTGGCCGTCAGCCCGGTAGACCGAGTTGTACAGCGTCGTCGCGTGGGTGCGGACCTGGATGCCGGGGACGGTGATCAACGGCCGGTAGTGCATGAGGGCGAGGCGTGACCTGGACTCGATACCGTGCCCGAACTGCTCCTCCTGGCCGCGCTGTTGTACGGCCGGACTGTCGGCGTCGCCCACCGCGATGCGCACGTCACACCCTGCTGCGGCCCGTTCTTCCAGCAATTCGTTGAGGCTTGGGTAGCCCTCGTGCAGGAAGACCCCGGCGTACACGAGAACGTCGATCTGCTCGCGTGCCTGGGCGAACAGCTCGATGTAGGCCGCTATCGGCAGGTCGGCACGACGCGGATACAGGGCGACCAGCTCAGGGCTGATCGCGCGGGCCCTCCTCGGCTGCTGGAGGGCCGGCCACAGCGCGTGGACGTCCTCGCCGAGCAGCTCAGCCGCACGCAGGGCCGCAGGCTGACGGGGCACGCGGTCCTTGTTCACCCAGCGTTCGACGCTCTTGGGGTCGACGCCGACCTCCCGCCCGAGCGTCTCGTGCGTCCAGCCCCCAGCGGCGATGGCTGCGCGTAGCCGTTCATTGGGCAACTTCGGTTCCTCCTCTCCCGGAATCCGACAGGGACGTTCTGTCTCACGTAGGACGTCCTGAAGTGGGATACGGCGGAGGTTCCTACGTCCTGGCGACGCGCTTCACCATCACGAGACCGGATGACCGGCCGAACGGAGCCGAGATGTACCGATGCGCTGCTGCTGAGGCCACGCCAACAGGGCGCCCGCCCGCAGACATCCCCGCCGAACTGCTGCCGTACCTGGTGCTCCCGGACCCCGACGGCCTCCCCGAGGAGCGGGTTGCCGGTCGCGCGTGCGTATGGGGTGGCGGATCTCTGACCTTGGCCGTCGCCATCGACCTCGGTGAGCGGGTCACGGAGGGTGGGCAGCACTGGTTTCCCCAGGCGTGCGGCCCGTGCCTCGCCGATCACGCCTGCAAGGCGCTCTTCGCCCACGCGCCCGCCTGTTCTCTGTGCACCGACGCCGACCGAGACGGCCGTGGCCAGCCAGGTGGCGCCGAGCCGGCGGGCGCCGTAGCCGAGGGCCGCGCTGTAGGCCGCCCAGGCGAGGCCCGCCAGGGCGGACCACGGGACGAAGTCGCTGGCGCAAGATCGAACGCCCCGCGTCCCCGGCTGGACCGCCGACGAACTCGCGGTCTTCATCACCGGCCACCGCTACTGGACCGAGATCGCGGCCCCGGACCGAGTACAGGCCCGCGCGGAGCTGAAGCACGCCCCCGTGGCCCGGCCCTCGGTCGCGGATCAGCGACGGCACCCGGGCCGGGGTCCGTAGCGGTACGGACCCGGGGCGCCAGGGGCCTCGTGGCACCGGGCCGCAGGCTGGAGCGCGCCGTGTCCTGAGGTGTGGGGAATGTTCTCGATGACCGAACCGCACGGCCGGTTCGCGGCTAGAGTGCGCGGTCAGGAGCCCGACTCACATGGGGGAGCGATGGAGAGAATAGGGCTGGCCGAGACGATCGCCGCAGTGCGGCAGGAGTTGACCACCTCCATCGAGGAAGCGCAGGGGGCGGACATCCGTTTCCAGGTCGGCGAGGTGATGCTCGAACTGGAAGTGGAGGTACAGCGCGTCAGCGGCAAGAAGGGTGGCCTGAAGGTCTGGGTGCTGGAAGCGGGAGGCGAGAAGTCCCGTAGCGACTCGCACACCCATCGCCTTTCGGTGCCGATCACGCCGGTGAGCGCCGACGGCACCCCACTTCTCACCGGCGACACGGTGATCCCGGACTGAAACGGGTTCGCGATGCCTTTCGATGCGGCGCGCGCGGTCGAAGTCATCTTCCGCCCGACGTCGCCGGGCGGGTCCCGGTCCTATGGCTCCGGCTGTCAAATCGGAGCAGGACTCTTCCTCACCTGCGCGCACATATTGCCTATGGCGCCGGACTCGGGGCGCCTCCTCGTCCGTGACATCCACGGTCGGGAGACAGACGCATCCATCGCGTGGTGCAACCGCAAGGCCGATGTGGCGCTGATCCACGCGCCCGTGGCGGAGGGCCCCGTGCTCGCCCCCGCGTCCATCGCCACCCTTCCGACCGACTCGACCAGCGAACTCCGGCTCGCCTTCGTGATGTTCGGGTGGCCCAGGGCCGGCGACACGCGTGAGTCGGGAAGGCTTGTGCGTAACCCAGTACAAGTGGACGGCGAGATAAAGCTCTCGGAGTACGCGGCCTCCAAGGACAGACAGGTCCGCCTGCGTCCGGAGCGGGAACGCTTTCCTCCGCTGCGCGACACGAGTTACTGGACCGGAATGTCCGGTGCCGCAGCCTGGTGCCAGGGCAGCATCGTGGCCGTCCAGGTGGAGCAGTCGAACTCGAACCTGCCGGACTACCTGGCGGCAACCCCTCTCACCGCGGAAGTCCTGGAGCATGCCGACGCGAACGGCGTGACCGGAACGGACGTGGTCGCTGCGGCGCACATACCGGTAAGGCCCCTCACGGTGACGGGGTCGATTCCGCCCAGACTCTCGCCGGGCTCTGATACCGCGGATCGGGAAGAGTCACCGCGAAGCGGGTTGAAGACCTCGCTCTCGCTCCTGGTGAGCAGGATGACCGGACGCGCTCGGACCTCCTTGCCCGTGGACGGACCAAGCGGACGCACACCTCCCCTGAGCCCCAGGTATCAGCTCCGAGAGCACGACATGAGGTCCCTCTCGGATAAACTCCACCGCGCCCACCGGGTGGGAATCGTGGGCCCCGGCGGGGTGGGTAAGACTCAACTCGCTTCCGCGTACGTGGAGAAGAACCACTCATCTCACACTTTCGTCTGGTGGATTCGGTCCGGCCAGTCCGAGGTGCTGGCAGCGGATTATGACGCGATGGCCGTTGCCCTCGGTCTCGGCAGCGACCCCCTGCACGCCCGGCTCAGAGTTTCCACGTGGCTGACGCACAACGACGGTTGGCTGCTTGTCTTCGACGATGTGAACGAGGCGTCCAGGCTTCAGGATTTTCTCCCAGCGACGGCCTCCAGAGGACATGTCATCATCACGAGCCGTGACGCGCTCAGAGCGCCCGCGGAACTTCTGGAGTTGAACGACTGGGACGTCACGGACTCTGTTTCCTTCCTGCGGAACCAGAACCAAGGCTCACCACAAGTGCTCCACGAGATCGCCGAACGGCTGCACAATGTTCCCTTGGCGATCGATCAGGCGGCGAGCTACATGCGGGAAACCCGTATCGGCGCCGAGACATACCTGCGCATGCTCCAGAAGAACACGCCCGACATGCTGGAAGCCGGGCGTGCGTTCAACCGGGACGAGTCGGTGACAGCCACGTACTCTCTGGCCGTGGAACGCGCGGAGCGTACATGCAAGGGGGCGAGAGATCTACTCAAACTCTGTTCGCTGTACTCCGGGAGCGCCATCCCCCGGCAACTGCCGAGACTGCTGGACAATCCGCGTTCGAAACACTGGGACATCGGGTCGCGGGCGCCTTACCGATTCAGGGTCAAGGTACGCCATGAATTGTCGTACAACGCCCTGATCGCTGCGCTGGTTCAGCAGTCTCTCATCTCGGCGGACGACTCGCACCTATACGTCCACGGTCTTGTACAGCAGACCGTGAGGAGTCAGCTGTCCACTCGACAGATGCAGCATTGGACATACTGGGCCGTGTCGTCGCTGTGGATGGAGATCAGCGAGAGTTCGGAGAAAGATCCGGAAGACTTCCGGCGCATCGCACAGCTACTCCTGCCTCACATTCTGGCAGGAGCCGATCAGGCAAAGGAAAATCTACCCAAAGATTGGCCATTCAATTTCAATTGGCCCTCGTTGACAGCTCTGCGGGAGTCCGCTCGGGCGTTGACTTACATCGCAAGGGTCCTCTATGCCGACGATGACCTGTCGCAAGGCTATGGCATATCAGTAAAAGCCTTGGACATGGCGAGCGAATCGCTCCCGTTCATCATGGGAATGCACAACGCGGACCCGATTCCCTCACTGCTGGCCCTGGGCGAAGCGACGGAAGCCGTTGCCGCCTATGCCCTCGCCTCCGGACAGTCCGATCCGGGTCTTCCGGCCCTCATGCGCGTTCTCGACATGTTCGATCTCACGTCCGCCAAAAGGCCGCATCGGTACCTCCCCAAAGGGGCACCGCACTTTTGCCTGCGGGCGCGAGTGGTTTCCGCTGCAGCCGTGACTCTCCATGAATACGGGCCACCGGGCCAAGCAGAAGAGATGTTGGACAATATCTTCCGGATCGACAAGAACTACATTTCCAGAGATGAGAGCTGCAGATCTCTCCTCGAAAGTGCGAGGGACGCGGTGGAGGAGGCGTAGCAGCAATGCCAGAAGGCCCCTTGCTGATCAAGCAAGGGGCCTCTGACCTGCGTGGGCGCGGACGGTTTCGAACCGCCGACATCCTGCTTGTAAGGCAGGCGCTCTACCCCTGAGCTACGCACCCGTGCGTCCCGGCACGTGGCCCGGACGAGTCGACAGCCTACCTTGCCCCGGGCGGTGTCCCGCAAACGCCGGAAACGGCGGGGCCGGCGGTGAACTGACCGGGCCGTGTGTTCGTCTTCAACGGGTGGGAGAATGACACCACCCAGCGCGAACCACGGCACGGGAGAGGGATGTGACGGCGACACCGGGCACGCCAGCAGCGCAGACCAACCCGCACCCGCCGTCCCCCCTGCGGGACACCCTCACCCTGATGAGCCTCCCCGTGCTCGCCGCCCTCACCCTGGCCTCGGCGTTCGCCGGCGGTGGCACCCGGCGCTGGTTCGGCGGGCGGGCCGAGAGCCAGCGGGCCGAGGCGCAGGCGGCGAAGGACGCCGCGGCGGCCGCGTTCTACGAACTCGACACCGCCCAGCGGGACCTGCGCATCTCCATCGAGACCATCTCCGTCGTCGACGACTCCCCCGCCGCCCGCCGCGCCGTCGCCGACTTCGAGGCGCTCGGCCGGCGCATAGACGAGGCCAGCCAGACGTACATCCAGGCCGTCGACGCCCAGGACCTCGACCGCGACGACCTCGACGCCGGCACCGCGACCCGCGCCCGTGGCGAGCTGACCGCCGCCAAGGACGAGCTGGTCCGGGTCAAGGGAGAGCTGGACCGGTTCGGCACCTCCCTCGGCCCCCTCCTCGGCACCGCCGAGACCCAGCTGGCCCGCCTCGCCCCCGCCGTGGAGCGCGCCCGCCAGGCCCTGCTCGGCGCGAGCAACGCCCTGGACGCCGTACGCGAGCACCGGCTGAGCGCGGACGACCTCGCCGCCCGCCTCGCCGCCCTCGCCCCCGAGCTGACCCGGCTGAACCAGGGCGCCGGACAGCACGGCGTGGCGGCCACGCTGGAGCGGGCCGAGCGGGTGCAGCGGGAGGCCGGGGCGATCCGGGCCGAGGCCGAGCGGCTGCCGGAGCGCGCCGCCGAGATCGACCGGCGTCTGGTCAGTCTGGGCACCCGCGCCCAGGCCCTGACCACCCGCAGCGGCCAGGTCGAGCCGGTGCTGAGCGAGCTGCGGCGCCGGTTCACGGCCGCCTGCTGGCAGGACCTCCAGCATGTGCCCGAGCAGGCCGCCGAGAACGTCCGCCAGGCCGAGCGCAAGCTGAGCGAGGCCAGCGCCGCCCGGGACGCCCAGCGCTGGCCGGACGCCACCTCGCTGCTGTCGACCGTACGGGCCCTGCTGAACACCACCGACGAGGCGGTGTCGGCCGCCGGTGACCGGCTGACCAGGCTGAACGCCGTCCAGAAGGACCCCCGGCAGGAGATCGAGCGGACCAGGTTCGCGCTCCGTGACGCCCAGCGGCTCGCCATGACGGGCCGTACCGCGCCCGACCCCCGGCACGCCCGCCCGCTGGACGAGGCGGTGGCCCGGCTGGACCGCGCGGTCGCCGGTCTGGACAGCGGCCGTCACCCCGACTACTGGCACTTCCTCACCGAGACCGAGGCCGTGCGGAGCGCGGTGGCGCGGGTGGTCGCGCAGATCCGTGAGGAGCGCGGCGGCCCCGGTCAGTGAGCCCGCCGGCCGCGCCCCTGTTGCCGGTGTGTGGGGTGCTGGCGAGTATTGAGAGGTACGGGACGGCCTCCGCACGCGCCCCCGAGGAGGCGACATGGCCGCACAAGCAGTGCACTCGCGCGACAAGCAGTCCAGCCGACACCGCACCGTGCTCGACGAGCACCTGCCCGTCGACCACCGCCTGAACCTGGTCTACCGCATCGGCGCGGGCCTGATCGGACTCTTCCTGCTCGTCTTCGGCATCCTCGGCCTGGTCGGCCACATCGGTGCCTTCAACGTCGGCAGCGACACCGTGGCCGGCCTGAACACCAACGGCGCGCTGAGCGTGCTCTCCATCTGTGTCGGCCTGGTGCTCCTGGTGGGCATGGTGATCGGCGGCAACTTCGCGTCGACCCTGAACATGGTCTTCGGCCTGCTGTTCATCCTGAACGGCTTCCTGAACCTGGGTCTGCTGGACACCGAGAACAACTTCCTGGCGTTCAAGATCCAGAACGTGTTCTTCACCTTCATCGTCGGCCTGCTGCTGATGACCTTCGGCATGTACGGCCGGGTCGGCTCGTCCCTTCCGCACGACAACCCCTACTGGCGCACCCGGCACCCCGGGGCGGAGCACGAACAGCCCGCCCTCACCACACCGGACCAGCGCGCCGTCAGCGGGCCGGACACGAAGGCCGAGTGACACTCCCGTCCCGAGGGCCCGGCGGCTAACCTGTGCGCATGCCTCGCTACGAGTACCGCTGCCGGACCTGCGGCGACACCTTCGAACTCAGCCGCCCCATGGCGGAGTCCGCCGCGCCCGCCACCTGCCCCGAGGGCCACGGCGACACGGTCAAACTGCTGTCGGCGGTGGCCGTCGGCGGCTCCTCCGCCGCCCCGGCCCCCTCGGGCGGAGGCGGCGGCTGCTGCGGAGGCGGCCGCTGCGGCTGAGCCGGACTCGGGTACGGCACCGGGCGAGCGTCCGGTGCCGTACCGCTGCGTGCCGTACCGCTGCGTGCCGTACCGCTGCGTGCCCTACCGCTACGCCGGCAGCCGCGCCGGTACCACCGCGCCCCGCGCCACCCGCAGGAACTCGCGGGTGATCCGCTCCCCCGCCAGCACCCCACGCTCGGCCACCGCGCCGACCTCCGGCGCGCTCCACCCGCTGTCGGCCAGCTCGCCGTGTCCGGGACGCCAGCCGCGGTCGGCGGCCAGCAGCAGGTCGGCGTCCAGATGCGAGTCACCGGCCGCGAGCGTCAGCTCCGCGCCGGTCCGCCGGGCCACCTCGCGCACTGCCGCGCCCTTGGTGAGCGGCTGCGGAACGGCGTAGATCTTGCGGCCCTGGAGCGACACCGTCCAGCCCCGCTCCCCGGCCCACTCGGCCAGCTCGCCCACCCATTCCTCGGGCAGCAGCTCCCGCTCGACCACCAGATACGCGAACAGGTCCTCCGCCACCCGCTGCTTGCGCAGCCAGACCGGGTCGGAGGCGCGGCGCAGATGGTCGGTGATCTCCGCGAGCGGCGCGCACTCGTCCGCGAGCCGGGCCAGCACCGAGGCGTGCCAGTCCTGGTCGGTGACCCCGTCGACCAGGAGATGGCCGCCGTTGGCGCAGATCGCGTACCGGGCGGGCGGGCCCGGCAGGTTGATCCGCTCGTACTGGGCGCGGGTCCGGGTGGTCGTCGGCACGAACACCGCCGCGTCCGCCAGCTCGGTCAGCAGCGCGGCCGCCGTCTCCGTCATGAAGGACAGCGGACGGGACTCGTGCACCTCCACGCACAGCAGCCGGGGCGCCCGCGCGTCGGGCATCGTGAGGGCGAGGGCGCCCGCCGAGTAGATCAGGGTGCGGTCGAGGTCGCTGGCCACCAGTACCGGCATCAGACGTTCACCGCCCGGCCGTCGGCGCCCGTGGCGCCCCGCGTGTACTTGGGGTGGATCAGCCCGACGCAGGTGTACGGCAGGTCGTCGACCTCCTCCACCGGCACCCCGCGCTGTTCGGCGAGCAGCCGCACATGGTCGAGGTCGGCGCCCGCGCCCGCCTTGGCGAGGATCTTCCACGGCACCCGGCGCAGCAGCACCCGCGTGGTCTCGCCGACGCCGGGCTTGACCAGGTTCACGTCGTGGATGCCGTACTCCTCGCTGATCCGCTCCACGGCCCGCCAGCCCTCCCAGGTGGGGGCGCGGTCCTCGGCGAGCAGTTCCTTGACGGCCGCGTCCACCTCGTCCAGGACCTCCGGGAAGCGGGCGGAGATGGCGTCGAGGAAGGCCACCGACGCATCGGCGTCCGCGAGTTCGCGGTAGAACTTCGCGCCGTGGAAGTCGTCCGGGCCGACCAGGTCGGCGCGCAGCACGGTGCGCGATATCAGGCCGGAGACCGTGGAGTTGAGGCAGGCGGAGGGTATGAGGAAGTCGTCGCGGGTGCCGTAGGTGCGCACGCAGGAGCCGGGGTCGGCGAGGACGGCGATCTCCGGGTCGAAGCCGGTGACGCCTTCCGCGCGCTCGAACTCCTCTATGGCGTCCGCGAGTTCGCGGGTGATGGCACCCTTGCCGGTCCAGCCGTCCACGAAGACGACATCGCGCGGGTCGTGGTGTGCGGCCAGCCAGCGCAGCGCGTTGGCGTCGATGCCCCGGCCCCGGACGATCGAGACGGCGTAGTGCGGGAGCTTCAGCCCGTGCCGCTGCTCGGCCCAGCGGCGCATGAGCACGCCGACGGGTGTCCCGGCGCGGGCGAGCGAGACCAGTACCGGGCTGCCGCCGCGCTCGGTGAGGACGGTCTCGGTGACCACGCCGACCGCGCGGGCGATGCGGTCGGCGGAGGTGTCCAGGGCGGCGTGGAACAGCGCCTGGTACCGCTCGCTGGGCTGGTACTCCACCGGCAGCGACTCCGCGTAGTGCGCGCCGCCGTTCTGCACGGCCTCCTCGCGCTCCTCGGTCGGCGCCTCCAGGCTGACCGCGGAGAGGTCCTGGAGCAGCCAGCCGACCTCGTCGGGGGCGTACGAGGAGAAGGCGGGGCCGCGGAGGGGCTCGGGCAGCATGGCCGGCCTTTCGGGAAGGTGGGTCGGGCGGGGCTCGTGGGCGGGCACCACCGCGAGCAGGATGTGCGGGGCGTGCGCCGCGAGGCGGGCGAGCAGGCCGTCCGGGGTGTGCAGGCCGGGGGTGTCGGCGGCGGAGTCGACGACGGCGACCACGGTGTCGAAGCCCGCGCCCGCGACGTTGTAGGCGTACCGCTCGCCGGGGCCGTCCGCCGGGTCGTCGTGGGCGGGGAAGGCGAGGCGGGTGCGTATCGCGTAGCCGGGGTCGTCCACGGCGAGGACGGGTGAGCGGGTGGTGGTGGAGTAGCGCACCTCGGCCGGGACGGTCCGCTCCAGCTCGGCCGCGAGCCGCAGCGGGGCGTACATCAGCTCCTCGAAGCCGAGCACGAGCACGCGGCGGGACCCGGCGGGCAGCGCCTGGGCGATCCGGGCGGCCATGGCGGGCAGCGCGGCCTCCAGCCGGGCGCGGTGGTCCGGGGTGAAGCCGTGCCGTCCGCCGTCCGGCAGCCCGGCCGGCCAGCCCAGTTCGACCCGCGTCACCTCGCCGTGCGGCGCCGGGCCGGGCTCAGCGCCCGCGCTCTCGCTCTCGTGCTCTGCGACCAGCGCCTGCCCCTTCTCCAGCACGCCCTCGGGCAGCCGTACGGTCCCGGAGGCGGCCGCGACCAGGTCGACGCGGGCGCCGATCTCGGCGGCGAACCGGTCCAGCCGGGCGGTGTCCTCGGCGGAGCGCATGTCGACCAGGGCGACCACCACATAGCGGCGCCGGGGGTGGCGGGCGTGCAGCTCGCGGATGGTGTTGAGGACGGTGTTTCCGGTGGAGAACTCGTCGTCCACCAGCACCAGCGGGCCGTCCCCGGCCAGCAGCGCCGGGTCCTCGGGGAGCAGCAGGTGGGAGGTGGCGTGGGAGTGGGACTCCTCGAAGCCGCCGGCCGGGGTGATCCCGGCGACCGGGCGGCGGGTGGAGTGCAGGTACGGGGCGAGGGCGAGGCCGTCCGCGACCGAGTGGCCGAGGCCGGTGGCGGTTTCCGCGTACCCGAGGACGACCGCCCGGGCCGCCTCCGCGTCCCCGAGCAGGGCGCGGACCCGGTGGCCGAGCCGGAGTCCATGGCCGTGGACCACGGCGGGCGACTGCGGGACGTGCTTGCCGAGCACCTTCGAGACCAGCAGATGGGCCCGCTTGGGGTTGCGGCGCAGCGCCATCCCCAGCAGGTCGGTCAGGTGCTCGTCGCCCTCCAGTTCGACACCGAGTCGCCGTGCGACCCAGGTGCCGGACCAGACGCCGTCGTTCACTGCGTTCTTCATGCGTTCCTTGTGGCTCAGGGGGTGGGGGAACAGGCTCGGGGGTGTGGGAGGGGGCTCAGGGGGTGTGGGAGGGGGCTCAGCCGGTCACGCCGGCGGCCAGCAGGTCCACGAAGCCGATGTCCTCGTTGGCCACGCCGAAGACCTCCGCGCGCAGCAGGGTCCGCTCGGCCCAGGCGCGGTGCGGCTTCACTTCGTTCATCTTGTTCGTGTACGCGGACCTGAGGACTCCGCCACCGTCGCTGGCCGGCCGGAGGATGTCCTGGGCATCGCTGAATTCCTCGTGGCTGACCACGGACAGCGCGTGCACGGGCAGGACGTGGGAGGGATGGATGCAGGTCTTGCCGAGCAGACCGTTGGCCTGGTCCAGGGAGATCTCCCGCAGCAGGCCGTCCATGGCGTGTTCGATCAGCTTCTCGCGCAGTTCGACGGCGCGCACCTCCAGGAAGGGGCTCGCCCGCAGCTGGGGCTTGAACACCCGCTCGGGGACCCGGAAGTACTCCCACACCGGCCCGGTCACGGTGAATCCGCTGCCGTCGGCCCGGCCCAGCGTGTTGACCACGTCGGCGATGACGGAGGCCACGATCAGGACGTCGTACGCGGTCATGTCGGGGGCGCGGCGCAGCCCGTAGGAGGAGCAGAAGTCGGTGACGCCGAGGCGCAGCGCCAGCACCCGGTCGCGGTACTTGCCGACCGCGCGGGCGATGCCCTCCAGGGTCTCCACGCGGGACTCGCGGTACAGCAGCTCGGGCGATTCGAGCACCGGCATGGCGAAGAGCCGCCGGCCGCAGGCGGTCTCGGCCGCGCCGAGCGCCTCCAGGAAGGGGACGCCGCGTTCCTCGGTGAACTTGGGCAGCACGAATCCGGACAGCAGCCGGACGCTGGAGCCGAGGCGCCGGACCAGGTCGAGGATCTGCTCGGGCGTGCGCACCCGGACGAACAGCAGGGGCGGCTCGGCGCCGGTCCGGGCGTTCAGCGCGTCCAGTTCGGCGAACTGCCGGACCAGGTTCTCCTCACCGGCGGGTACGTCCTCGTCGGCGATGGAGTCCTCCAGGCACAGCACCATCGAGACGACGCCGTTCCCGGTCTGTCTGATGATGTCGGCGGCGAGCCGGGGCCGCGTCGCCGGGCTGTACAGGGTGGCTCCCAGGGCCGCGGAGAGCAGCCGGGCCGGGGAGTCGGCGGTGAACGCGCACGGCTCCTGGTGGAAGAGACGCTCCCTCGCTTCGGGGGCGATCTGCCCGAAATGCCGCATAGGACTCCCTCAAGGCGCGCCTAGTCTGTGATTTCCGCAAAGGGTGGCCGGTAATAGTACGTAGAGACCCATGTCCGGGGTTCCCGGCCGGCATGAATTTCCGGTTACCCGCCCGTGTCGGACAGAACACCCCCCGCATTGTCGTGGCCAGGACCGAGAAGGCAGGATGACCGCATGACGCACGCGATGCTGAAGGGGTCGAACGTCCCACTGGACGCCGCCACGGTACGGGCCGTGCTGCGCTGGACGCCGGGGCAGGACGTCCCGGAGGTGGACGCCTCGGCGCTGCTGCTGGGCTCCGGCGGCCGGGTGCGCTCGGACGAGGACTTCGTCTTCTACAACCAGCCCCGCCACCCCTCCGGCACGGTGTGGGGGCTCGGCAAGAAGCCGGTCGCCGAGGGCCTGACCGACACCATCCAGGTGGACCTGGCCGGGGTCGAGCCCAGTGTGGACCGCATCCTGCTGGTGGCCTCCGCCGACGGCGTCCCCTTCGACCGGGTCCCGACGCTGTGCGTGCTGCTGTACGACGCCTCGGTGACCGACGCCGAGGCGCTGGCCCGGTTCGAGGTGAAGCCGGAGACCGGCGCGGAGACGGCGCTGATCTGCGGCGAGCTGTACCGGCGCGGGGACGCCTGGAAGTTCCGCGCGCTGGGCGAGGGCTACTCCAACGGTCTGGAGGGGCTGGCCACGGACTTCGGCATCTCGGTGGACGAGGCGGAGGCGGTGGCCGAGGAGCCGCGCCGCCAGGAGTCCCTTTCGGTGCCGCTGCCCCCGGAGCAGCCCGTGCCGCTGCCGCCCCTCCCGGCCCAGCCGCCGGCCTACGGCTACCCGCAGCCCGTCTCCCCCCAGCCGCCCGGGTACGGCTATCCGCAGCCCGCCTCCGCGAGCCAGGCCACCTACGGCTATCCCCAGCCCGCCACGACGCAGGCGCCGCCCGCCTACGGCTACCCCCAGCCCCAGCCGGTGCCCGCCGCGGCCCCGCTGGACCCGGACTTCCGGCTGCCGCCGCAGGGGCCGCAGTTCCTCGGCCGCTAGCGGGAGCCGGGCGCGGTCAGCGGTCCGCCTTGGACTTGTACCCGCGCCCCCAGGTCAGTCCCCAGCCGTACAGCCGGTCCAGCTCGCCCTGGAAGCCGTAGACGAACTTCACCTCGCGGCGCACGACCAGCTCGCCCTTGACGTTCTCTATCAGCACCACCGCGCACGAGCGGGCCTGTGGATGGCGTTCATCGAGGCCGATCTCGATGCGCGGGCCGTTGCTCGGATAGAGCGTGACCACGGCGTGGGTGCGGTCGAAGGCCGGGGTCTGGTCATAGATGTACACGAAGACCAGCAGGCGTTTGATGGCGTCCCGGTGGTCCAGGTTCACGTACATCGTCTCGCCCGACGCCGAGCCGAACCGGTCGTCGCCGCTGAGCTTGACGTACGGCGGTGCGTTGACGTCGCCGAGATAGCCGCCCAGGGGCTGGACGACGCCCTTGGTGCCGTCGGTCAGCTCGAACAGACAGCCGAGGTCCAGGTCGACGTTGACCATGCTCTGGCCGTGTCCCAGCACTTCCGGTGGTTTCAGCGCCTTGAAGGGATGCCGGAACAGGCTGCCGCGCTGGGCGCCGCCGAAGTCCGAGGTACGCATCCGCCAGGCCAGGTTGACCCGCAGATTTCCGGTCGCCGCGCCCTGTTTGGTCAGCGACACCTGCTGGTGCCGCTTGGTCAGTTCGATCGCGTTGGACCCGGAGCTGCCCGAGTCGAAGTCGGCGGTGCGTCCGCCCAGCAGTCCGTCGAGAAATCCCATTCCCGCCCCCTGGTTCCTTGCTGCGGTGCTCGTGGCGTGAAAAGCCGTCGGGGCAGCCGACCCGAGTCGGCCGCCCCGTTCGAAGCGTTCCTCACCGGACGGGGTGCCACACCCCGCCACGTCCCCGATCTTGCCCCTAGGGGCCGGATCAGGGCACCGGCCTACACCGGACTCACACCGGTCGTGACATCAGACCCCTGACGAGATCTCCGTCTTCTCGCTCGACCCCGCGTCGCCGCCGGCGGCCGCCAGCGCGCGGTTGCGGCGCACCG
Organism: Streptomyces sp. NPDC085596; assembly: GCF_044541565.1. Classification (NCBI taxonomy): domain Bacteria; kingdom Bacillati; phylum Actinomycetota; class Actinomycetes; order Kitasatosporales; family Streptomycetaceae; genus Streptomyces; species Streptomyces sp. NPDC085596. The sequence goes on from NZ_JBITTC010000001.1 coordinate 584,706, forward strand.
AGGACCAGAAGGACCAGGCGATCAGGACGACACCGACCAGGCCGGTGACGACCTCGTTGATCTCGTACCGGATGGTGACCATGAGGATCACGGCGAGGGCGCCGATCGCGTAGTGGGCGCCGTGCTCCAGGTAGACGTAGTCGTCGAGCGTGCCCTGGCGGACCAGGTAGACGGTCAGCGAACGGACGTACATCGCGCCGATGCCGAGGCCCAGCGCCATCAGGACGATGTCGTTGGTGATGGCGAAGGCGCCGATCACACCGTCGAAGGAGAAGGACGCGTCCAGGACCTCCAGGTAGAGGAACATGAAGAACGCGGCCTGGCCGGCGAGCTTCACCGCCGAGCGTGGCTTGCCGGAGCGGGCGGCCTCCTCCTCGGCCTCGTGCTCGCGTTCCTCCTCCGCCTCCAGCTTGTCCTCGAAGTAGCCCGAAAGACCACCGACGACCATGTAGGTGATCAGTCCCGCGATGCCCGCGATCAGGACCGTCTGGGCCTTGTCGACATGGGCGCCCCCGTGCTGGTGGGCGTGGGTGGCGAAGGTGAAGGAGGTGATGAGCAGGACGATCAGGGCGATGCAGACCGACAGCATGTCGACCTTGCCGAGCTTGGCCAGCGGTCGCTCGATCCAGCGCAGCCACTGGATGTCCCGGTCCTCGAAGATGAAGTCGAGGAAGATCATCAACAGGAACATGCCACCGAACGCGGCGATCGACGGGTGGGCGTCGGTGACGAGTTCCTGATAGCGGTCCTTGTTGTTCAGCGCGAGGTTGACGGCCTCGATCGGACCCATCTTGGCGCTGACGGCGACGATGACGACGGGAAAGACCAGCCGCATGCCGAAGACCGCGATGAGCACGCCGATCGTGAGGAAGATCTTCTGCCAGAAGGCGTTCATCTTCTTCAGGATTCCGGCGTTGACCACCGCGTTGTCGAACGACAGCGAGATCTCGAGGATGGAAAGGATCGCCACGATGCCGAATGCCTTCCACCCCCCGTAGAAGACCGCCGCGACCAGGCCGAGCACTGTGATCGCGAACGACCAGCCGAAGGTTTTCAGAAGCACTGGCTACCCCATCATCTTCTGGGGCCTCCCCCAGACTGCATCTGGGGGAGGGTCTCCCCCGCGCCGTACCCGGCTTTACGAAACGTTGACTCCGAAGTCTAGAGCGATGCCCCGAAGTCCGGACGCGTACCCCTGTCCGACCGCACGGAACTTCCATTCGCCCTGATACCGGTAGAGCTCGCCGAAGATCATGGCCGTTTCGGTGGAGGCGTCCTCGCTGAGGTCGTAGCGGGCGAGTTCCTGGCCGTCGGCCTGGTTGACCACCCGGATGAACGCGTTGGAGACCTGGCCGAAGGACTGGCCACGCTCGTCGGCCGCGTGGATCGAGACCGGGAAAATGATCTTCTCGCACTGGGGCGGCACCTGGGAGAGGTCCACCAGAATCGATTCGTCATCGCCGTCGCCCTCACCGGTGAGGTTGTCACCGGTGTGCTCCACGGAGCCGTCCGGGCTGGTGAGCTGGTTGTAGAACACGAACCACTCGTCCCCCAGCACCCGGTTCCCGGCGCCGCACAGCAGGGCGCTGGCGTCCAGGTCGAAGGCGGCACCGGTGGTGGAGCGGGCGTCCCAGCCGAGCCCGATCGAGACGTTGGTGAGATTCGGCGCGGCCTTGGAGAGGGAGACATTGCCTCCCTTGGCGAGCGTGACACCCATGCTGCTGGTCCTCCCCTGTGTGTTCCCTGGTTCTCCTGCGCCTCCGGCGCCGCCCGCAAACGCGGAACGGCGCCGGAGGAGGTGCTGGCCGTACGGTGTCAGACGTTGACGCCGAAGTCCTGGGCGATGCCGCGCAGGCCCGAGGCGTACCCCTGACCGATGGCGCGGAACTTCCACTCCGGGCCGTTGCGGTACAGCTCGCCGAAGACCATGGCCGTCTCGGTGGAAGCGTCCTCGCTGAGGTCGTAGCGCGCGAGTTCCTGGCCGTCCGCCTGGTTGACGACGCGGATGAAGGCGTTGCGGACCTGGCCGAAGGACTGCTGGCGGTTCTCGGCCTCGTAGATCGAGACCGGGAAGACGATCTTCTCCACGTCGGCCGGGACGCCGGCGAGGTCCACCTTGACCTGCTCGTCGTCACCCTCGCCCTCACCGGTGAGGTTGTCGCCGGTGTGCTCGACCGAGCCGTCGGGGCTCTTGAGGTTGTTGAAGAAGACGAAGTGCTGGTCGCTGGCCACCTTGCCGGCGTTGTTCACCAGCAGCGCGCTGGCATCGAGGTCGAAGTCGGTGCCGGTCGTGGTGCGCACGTCCCAGCCCAGACCGACGATGACGGCGGTCAGGCCGGGAGCCTCCTTGGTCAGCGAAACGTTGCCACCCTTGCTGAGGCTGACTCCCACGGGTCCTCCATGTGGTGTCCAGGGGCCGACAGCCCCGTAGTGCATCGGATACGGGATCAACGTGCCGATCCTAGTGACGGGTTCCCGCGAAGCGCGGGGCCGTTCACAGGGTGTCGAGCGCCTTCACGTAGTCGGTGAGGTCGCGGGCGTCGGGCAGGCCGTTGACCACGGTCCAGCGCACGGTGCCCGTCTTGTCGAGGATGAAGGTGCCCCGCACGGCGCACCCCTTGTCCTCGTCGAAGACGCCGTAGGCCCGGCTGACGTTGCCGTGCGGCCAGAAGTCGCTGAGCAGTGGGTACTCCAGGCCCTCCTGCTCGCCGAAGACGCGCAGGGTGTGCATGGAGTCGTTGGAGACGGCGAGCAGCTGGGTGTCGCGGTCGGTGAACTGCGGAAGGTTGTCACGCAGCTCGCACAGCTCGCCGGTGCAGACACCGGTGAAGGCGAAGGGGTAGAAGAGCAGCACCACGTTCTTCTCGCCCCGGAAGTCGGAGAGCCGCACAGTGCGGCCGTGGTTGTCCTTCAGTTCGAAGTCGGGTGCCTCGTCGCCGACCTGGATCGCCATCGTCCTGCATCCCTTCGCTGGGCTGTACGGGTGGGCGCGGGTCACACGCCCGGTCCCACCCTACGCAGCGATCACGCCGGGGCCGCCGGGCGGACCGGGGAGTCCCGGCCCGCACGGCGCGGCGATGACGCGTTTCTCTAACGCTTGCCGGACTTGGCGGCCTTCGGCGTCGCGAGACGCGAGCCGCTCCAGTCCTTGCCGACGCTGACGCTCTTCGAAGCGGTCAGCCCTGCGGTGGTTGCGGCCTCCGAGATGTCGCTCGGCTCCACGTACCCCGTACGGCCGGTCTTCGGCGTCAGAAGCAGGATGGCGCCGCCCTCTTCGATGTACGTGGTGGCATCCACGAGTACATCGGTGAGGTCTCCGTCGTCATCACGGAACCACAGCACAACGGCGTCGGCCACGTCGTCGTATTCCTCGTCCATCAGGTCGCCTTCGACGGCTTCCTCGATGGCCTCGCGGAGCTCCTGATCGACGTCCTCGTCGTAGCCGATCTCCTGGACCACCTGTCCGGGCTGGAACCCCAGCCTGGCGGCAGGGTTCGTCCGCTCCTCCGCGTGGTCCGCGGTCGCGCTCACGGGTTGCCTCCTGATCATGTCTTGGTGAATAACTGAGCCACGCGCGTGCGCGAAGCATTGGCCGTAGTCCACACGGGCGGGACGGATCGCGCAAGTACCCGGCCGTCCTGACCGCCGAAACGGTGACGTTCCGGGCCGCTCGCCGCCCCTCCTGGCACCGTATCCCGTTTCCCGGAGAACCACATCACACCGATGTGCCCCTTATGCGTACTTCGGAATCATCCGTCGTTACGCCCATCGAACAACTTTGCCATGCCCGTCACACCGCGGGCGTATCGTTGCGATTTGACCGGGTGGCCGACCGGATGGCGGGTCGGGGGACGCGGGGGAACGAAGAGAACGAGTGGGTGACGTACGCCTTCCCCAGGTACACGATGGGGAACGGTGTAGGCACGAGAAGCATCGGCCTTCCGACAGGTCCCTCCGAAAGGTAAGGAACAGCGTGGCTTCCGGTTCCGATCGCAATCCGATCATCATTGGCGGCCTTCCGAGTCAGGTTCCTGACTTCGATCCCGAGGAAACGCAGGAGTGGCTCGACTCCCTCGACGCCGCCGTGGACGAGCGCGGCCGGGAGCGGGCCAGGTATCTCATGCTGCGGCTGATCGAGCGGGCCCGCGAGAAGCGCGTGGCCGTGCCCGAGATGCGCAGCACGGACTACGTCAACACGATCCCCACCAAGAGCGAGCCGTTCTTCCCCGGCAACGAGGAGATCGAGCGCCGCATCCTCAACGCGACCCGGTGGAACGCGGCCGTGATGGTCTCGCGCGCCCAGCGTCCCGGCATCGGGGTCGGCGGCCACATCGCCACCTTCGCCTCCTCCGCCTCCCTGTACGACGTGGGCTTCAACCACTTCTTCCGGGGCAAGGACGGCGGTGACGGCGGCGACCAGGTCTTCTTCCAGGGCCACGCCTCGCCGGGCATCTACGCCCGCGCCTATCTGCTCGACCGGCTCTCCGAGACCCAGCTGGACGGCTTCCGGCAGGAGAAGTCGAAGTACCCGGACGGGCTGTCCAGCTACCCTCACCCGCGCTCGATGCCGGACTTCTGGGAGTTCCCGACCGTCTCCATGGGCCTCGGCCCGCTCGGGGCGATCTACCAGGCCCGGATGAACCGGTACATGGAGGCGCGCGGCATCGCCGACACGTCGAACTCGCATGTGTGGGCGTTCCTCGGCGACGGCGAGATGGACGAGCCGGAGTCGCTGGGCCAGCTGTCCATCGCGGCCCGTGAGGGGCTGGACAACCTGACCTTCGTGGTCAACTGCAACCTCCAGCGGCTCGACGGGCCGGTGCGCGGCAACGGCAAGATCATCCAGGAGCTGGAGTCGCAGTTCCGGGGCGCCGGCTGGAATGTGATCAAGCTGGTCTGGGACCGCAGCTGGGACCCGCTGCTGGCCCAGGACCGGGACGGTGTGCTGGTCAACCGGATGAACACCACCCCGGACGGCCAGTTCCAGACGTACGCCACCGAGTCCGGTTCCTACATCCGGGACCACTTCTTCGGTGACGACCACCGGCTGCGCGCCATGGTCGAGAACATGACCGACGACCAGGTTCTGCACCTGGGCCGCGGCGGCCACGACCACCGCAAGATCTACGCGGCGTTCAAGGCGGCCAAGGAGCACAAGGGCCAGCCGACGGTCATCCTGGCCAAGACGATCAAGGGCTGGACGCTGGGCCCCAACTTCGAGGGCCGCAACGCCACCCACCAGATGAAGAAGCTGACGGTCGACGACCTCAAGGGCTTCCGCGACCGGCTGCACCTGCCGATCTCCGACCGCGAGCTGGAGTCCGGCGCCCCGCCGTACTACCACCCCGGCCGGGACTCGGAGGAGATGCAGTACATGCACGACCGGCGCAAGTCGCTCGGGGGCTACGTCCCGACACGCGTCGTGCGCTCCGAGCCGCTCGCGCTACCCGACGAGAAGGCGTACGCGAGTGTGAAGAAGGGGTCGGGTCAGCAGTCCATCGCCACCACGATGGCGTTCGTGCGGTTGCTGAAGGACCTCATGCGGGACAAGGAGATCGGCAAGCGGTTCGTGCTGATCGCGCCGGACGAGTACCGCACGTTCGGCATGGACTCCTTCTTCCCGAGCGCGAAGATCTACAACCCGCTGGGCCAGCAGTACGAGGCGGTGGACCGCGATCTGCTGCTCGCCTACAAGGAGTCCCCGACCGGTCAGATGCTGCACGACGGCATCTCCGAGGCGGGCTGCACGGCCTCGCTGATCGCGGCCGGCTCGGCCTACGCCACCCACGGCGAGCCGCTGATCCCGGTGTACGTCTTCTACTCGATGTTCGGTTTCCAGCGCACCGGCGACCAGTTCTGGCAGATGGCCGACCAGCTCTCGCGCGGTTTCGTCCTGGGCGCGACCGCCGGCCGCACGACCCTGACCGGTGAGGGCCTCCAGCACGCGGACGGCCACTCCCAGCTCCTCGCCTCCACCAACCCGGCGTGCGTGGCCTACGACCCGGCGTACGGGTACGAGATCGCGCACATCGTCGAGGACGGGCTGCGCCGGATGTACGGCAGCGATGAGGAACACCCGCACGGCGAGGACGTCTTCTACTACCTCACCGTCTACAACGAGCCCATCCAGCACCCGGCCGAGCCGGCGGACGTGGACGCCGAGGGCATCCTCAAGGGCGTCCACCGGCTGAAGGAGGGCACCGGCGGCTCGATCCCGGCGCAGATCATGGCGTCCGGTGTCGCGGTGCCTTGGGCGCTTCAGGCGCAGCAGATCCTCGCCGACGAGTGGGACGTCAGGGCGGACGTGTGGTCGGCGACCTCCTGGAGCGAGCTGCGCCGGGAGGCGGTGGCCTGCGAGGAGCACAACATGCTGCACCCCGAGGAGGAGCAGCGGGTGCCGTTCGTGACGCGGAAGCTCGGCGGGTCCGAGGGGCCGTTCGTGGCGGTGTCGGACTGGATGCGGTCGGTGCCGGACCAGATCGCGCGCTGGGTGCCGGGGCCTTACCAGTCGTTGGGCGCGGACGGGTTCGGGTTCGCGGACACCCGCGGGGCGGCGCGGCGGTTCTTCCACATCGACGCGCAGTCGATCGTGGTGGCCGTGCTGACGGAGCTGGCGAAGGACGGGAAAATCGACCGCTCGGCTCTCAAGCAGGCGATCGACCGGTACCAGTTGCTGGACGTGAAGGCGGCGGCGCCTGGGGCGGCCGGCGGCGACGCGTAGCACGGTGCGGCGCCGCCGTGGCTGGTCGCGCGGTTCCCCGCGCCCCTGAAAAGGCCGGGCGGCCCATGCCGCCCGGCCTTTTCGGACGCGTCAGATGTGGCCGACCCCCGCGCCCGCCTCCGCGTTGACGCCTCGGCGGGTCAGGAGGGCTACCAGGATCGCCACCGCGGCCACGCCCGCCGCGACCAGGGAGGCGAGGCTCATGCCGGAGATGAAGGTGTCGTGCGCCACCTCGGTGATCTTGTCGATCAGCGGTGGGGGCATCTGCTTGGTCACCGGTGCCACGCCGACCTGTACGGCCTGGGACGCCTGGCCGAGCTGAGCCGGGGTCAGCGGGGGCAGTCCTGCTCCGGCCCAGTTGCCCGGCAGGTCGTTGTCGACCTTGGAGGCCATCACGGCGCCCAGCACGGCGGTGCCGAGGCTGCCGCCGATCTGCATGGCGGCCTGCTGGAGTCCGCCCGCCACACCGGAGAGGGCCATGGGGGCGTTGCCGACGATGACCTCGGTGGCGCCCACCATGACCGGGGCGAGGCCGAGGCCGAGCAGGGCGAACCAGATCGACATGGTGGCGCTGCCGGTGTCCGCCTTCAGGGTGGACATGCCGTACATGGCGACCGCGGTGAGCGTCATGCCGCCCGCGAGCGGGATGCGCGGGCCCAGCTTGGTGATGGCGAAGCCCGCCAGCGGGGAGCCGACGATCATCATCCCGGTGAGCGGGAGCAGATGCAGACCGGCGTCGACCGGGCTGAGGCCGTGCACGTTCTGGAGATAGAAGGTCACGAAGAACAGGCCGCCCATGAAGGCGATGGCCATCATCACCATCAGCACCACGCCCGCCGAGAGCGGGACCGAGCGGAACAGCGCCAGCGGGATCAGCGGTTCGGCGACCCTCGTCTCCCACCAGGCGAAGGCCACGAAGAGCAGCGCCGAGGCACCGATGAAGCCCCAGGTCCGGCCGTCGCCCCAGCCCCAGGCCGGGGCCTTGATCAGCGCCCAGACCAGGCAGAACATGGCGCCGGAGAGCAGCGCGATGCCGGGCAGGTCGAAGGAGCGCGGGGCGTTCTCCGCGCGGTGGTCGAGCAGGATCAGCGTGCCGAGCAGCAGGGCGAGCAGGCCGACGGGCACGTTGATGAAGAACACCGACTGCCAGTTGACGTGCTGGACCAGCACACCGCCGAGGATCGGGCCGCCCGCGGTGGAGGCACCGATGACCATGCCCCAGATGCCGATCGCCATGTTGAGCTTCTCGGCCGGGAAGGTGGCCCGCAGCAGGCCGAGCGCGGCCGGCATCAGCAGCGCGCCGAACAGGCCCTGGAGGACCCGGAAGGTGACGACCATCGGGATGCTGTCGGACAGTCCGATGGCGCCGGAGGCCAGCGCGAAGCCGGTCACGCCGATGAGGAAGGTCTGCCGGTGCCCGAAGCGGTCGCCGAGCTTGCCCGCGGTGATCAGGGCGACCGCGAGGGCGAGGAAGTAGGCGTTGGTGATCCACTGCACGTCGGAGAAGCTCGCGTGCAGGTCCTTGGCGATGGCCGGGTTGGCGATGGCCACGATGGTGCCGTCCAGGGCCACCATCATGACGCCCACGGCGACGGTGATCAGGGTGAACCAGGGGTGCCCGCGCAGGCCCGCCGATGCGGGCGGCGGCACGTCGGTGGGTGACCCGTCCTCCGGTCCCGTCTTGTCGATGGTGGTCTGACTAGTCATGTAATGAGGCTAGTGACAGTCGCTGACAGTTGACAAACGCATTCACCAGTCGGCGACTGCCACATGACGGCCATATGACTGCCATTCGCCCGAGCGCATAGGCTGATCTGGAAGGACGTACAGGGAGAGGCCATGGAGACGCTGCGCGAGCGCAAGAAGCGGCGTACCCGCGAGGCGCTGGTGCGCGCCGCCCTCGAACTGTTCACCACCCAGGGGTACGAGCGCACCACCGTCGACGAGATCGTCGAGGCCGTCGATGTCTCGCAGCGCACCTTCTTCCGCTACTTCGCGGGCAAGGAGGACGCGGCCTTCGCGGTGCAGGAGATGACGGAGGCCCACTTCGTGGCCGCCGTACGCGCCCGCCCGCCGCACGAACCGCCGATGGAGGCGCTGCGACAGGCCATGCTGGAGGGCTGGGACGACATACGGGAGACCGTCGAGTCGGTCGTACCGGTCGAGCTGTATCTGCGGATGTACCGCATGATCGAGTCCACGCCCGCGCTGCTCGCCGCGCATCTGCGCCGTTCGGCGGCGACCGAGCAGACCATCGCCCGGCTGCTCGCGGAGCGCGAGGGCGTCGACGTGGAGACCGACCCCCGCCCCCGGCTCACCGTGGCCGTGTTCGCCGGGGTGATACGAGTCACCGAGCGGCAGTGGAGCACCGGTGACGACTTCAGCCTGGCGGCCATCCGGGGGCTCACGGAGGCGTACCTCGATCAGGTGGGCCCGGCGTTGACGGGGAACTGGCGCGTGGCCTGAAATCGTTGGCGGATCAGGGGAGATCGTTTAGAAAGATCGTCCGTGGACCGGCCCCCGGCACACGAAACGTGATCCCTGCCACTCGATTGACCCGAGACCCTTCCGTTCTCCTAGTGTGTCCTCCCAGTGACTTCCTTCGGCATTTCTCCCCAGCTCAGCGTATGGCGCGCACTGCTCGCGATGGCCGTCGTGTTCGTGATGCTCGCGACCACCGGCTGGACCGCGCTGCACACCCACCGTGAGTCGACCGCGCTGCGGTCCTCCCTCTCCGAGTGGGTGCGCGACAGCGTGCACGGCAAGCCCCTGCCGGACCCGGCGAAGACCGCGCCGGACCGGCTGGCCCGCTTCTTCGGCTCGCTCACCGCCCACGACCGCCACGACCTGGCGACGCGCTACCCGCTGGCGGTGGGCAACATGAACGGCGCCCCCGTCTCGCTGCGCTACGAGGCCAATCGGGTGGCGCTGGAGCGGGAGCGGGACGTGGAGTCGCGGCGCATGCACGACAACCGGCTCAGTACGGCCGGCCAGCAGGACGCCTCCCGCAGGCTGCACCGGTACGAGGCGCTGATGCGGCCCGAGCGGCACATCCTCGCCTTCGACCCCGAGGGCTCGGGCCGGATCGCCGAGGTCTTCGGTGACCTGCGCCGGGCGGAGCGGATCTCCGTGGTGGTGCCCGGTGTCGACACCGACCTGCTCACCTTCGAGAAGTCCTACCGCCAGTACAGCGCCCCGGTCGGCATGGCCAAGGCGCTCTACTCCGCCGAGCGGCAGGCGGCGCCCTCGACCCGTACCGCCGTGATCGCCTGGGCCGACTACACCGCGCCCGCCGGGCTCGGCGTGGACGCGGCGACCGCGATGCGCGCCGAGGACGGCGCCGTCCGGCTGAACGCGCTGCTGCGCGGGCTGCCCGGCCGGGCCGAGGTGTCGATGTTCTGCCACAGCTACGGCTCGGTGGTCTGCGGGGTCGCCGCGCCCGGCATGCCCCGCCGGGTCAGCGACATCGCGGTGGCCGCGAGCCCCGGCATGCGGGTGGCCACGGCCGCCCATCTGAACCGCACCGCCCGGGTGTGGGCGATGCGGGACGCCACCGACTGGGTGCAGGACGTGCCGTATCTGGAGGTCGGCGGGCTCGGGCACGGCGCGGACCCGGTGTCCCGCGCGTTCGGCGCCCGGGTGCTGTCCTCCCGTGACGCGCGGGGCCACGCCGGTTATTTCCAGCCCGGCACGGACAGCCTGCGCAATCTCGCCGAGGTCGGTGTGGGGGCGTACGGCGCGGTGACATGCGCCCGCGGGGACGAGGCGTGCCGGTCCGACGTGCCGGACACGCCCGCCGCGGGACGCGCGTAGAAACAGCAGGAAGTGCGGTCCGCGCGGGTGGCGACGGAGGGACATGTGCCGCATACGATGAGCCGCATGGGTGACGTACTGGCGGGTTTTCAGGCCGTCTGGGAGTTCGACTCCGACTCCGTGCTCATCCGCTACGAGCGGGGGGTACGCACACCGAAACTCTTCCAGGCGCTCGGTGAACGGCGGGTCCCGCTCGCCGCGCTGGAGGGTGTGAGCCTGGCCGAGGGGAGACGGGGCACCGTCGTGCTGCGGCTTCAGCCGCGCGCCGGAGCCGACCCGCTGCTGGAGGCGGCGGCCGGCCAGCTCCCCGAGGGCCTGGACCCGTACCGGCTGGTCATGCCCGCCGAGCGGGAGACGCTGGCCGAGTACTACGCCGATGAGCTGAAGGCCGCGCTGACCGAGTCCGGTCCCGCCGACCGGCATCTGATCGGTGCCCCGGAGGCGCCGCGCCGGTTCAAGGCGTACGACGGGAAGGCGTCGTTCGACGGCACCTCGGTGCGTTTCCGCTGGTCGTGGACGGGCGCCTCCTCGGCGAAGTGGAAGGCGGGCGACCAGCGATTCGCGGTCGCGGACCTCGGCGGGGTGGAATGGCGCTCACCGGAGGCGTTCGAGGGGTATCTGCGGCTGCTGCCGAACGACCTCACCGGTGCGGCTCCCCCGGTGCCGCCCGACCAGGACGCGGCGACCGTGGTCTTCGGGCTCGGGTACGGGCCGGTGCACGAGTCGCTGCCGTTCGCGGCGGCCGTCCTCGCGGCGGTACGGACCCGAGGCGCCGTGCCCGCGGTCCCGGCCGCGCCCCGGCGGGACCCGGCCGACATCGCCGAGCGCATCCGCCACCTGGGTGAGCTGCACCAGGCCGGTCTGGTGACCGACGAGGAGTTCTCCGCCAAGAAGGCCGAACTGCTGGCGGAGCTGTAGGCCCTCCCGTCCTCTCTACTGCTCCCGGCCCGCTCTACTGCTCCCGGCCTGCCGAGGTGAACGTCATGTCGGCGTACCGGTCCCCCGCGACGCGCGCGGCGATCGGCTCCAGCAGGGCCAGCTCCTCCTCGGTGAGGACGAGGTGCGCGGCCCCGGCGTTCTCGGTGACCCGGTCCGCCTTGCGGGTACCGGGGATCGGGACGACCGCGAGGCCGTGCACCGCCGCCCGCTGGTGCACCCAGGCCAGCGCGACCTGGCCGAGGGTCGCCCCGTGGGCCTCGGCCACCTGGCGGACCGGCTCCAGCAGGGCCGCGTTGGCGGTCGCGTTGTCGCCGGTGAAGCGGGGCTGGGAGCGGCGGAAGTCGCCGTCCGTCAGCTCCTTGGACGCGTCGGTGAAGGCACCGGTGAGGAAGCCCCGGCCCAGCGGGGAGTACGGCACCAGGCCGACGCCCAGCTCGCGGGCGGCCGGGACGACCTGCGCCTCGATGTCCCGGCTGAACAGGGACCACTCGGACTGCACGGCCGCGACCGGGTGGACGGCGTGCGCGGCGCGCAGCTCGCCGGCCGTGACCTCGCTCAGCCCCAGGTGCTTGACCTTGCCCTCGCGCACCAGGTCGGCCATGACACCGACGGTCTCCTCGATGGGCACGTTCACATCGCGGCGGTGCATGTAATAGAGGTCGATCACGTCGACGTGGAGCCGCTCGAGGCTGTCCTCGACGGCCTGGCGGATGTACGGGGCGTCGTTGCGGATGATCCGCCTGCCCGGGTCGTCCGGCGGGATGGACAGGGCGAACTTGGTGGCGATGACCACCTCGTCGCGGTGCGCCTTGAAGAAGGGGGCGAGGAACCGCTCGTTGTCCCCGGCGCCGTAGGCGTCCGCCGTGTCGTACAGCGTCACGCCGAGGTCGAGGGCGCGCTCCAGCGTGGCCCGCGACTGCTCGGCGTCGGCCGGGCCGTAGCCGAAGCTCATGCCCATGCAGCCGAGGCCCTGGACGCTGCTCTCCGGGCCGGTCTCGCCCAGGCGTACGGCCGGGATCGTGCGGTCGGTCATCGGGTGGTCCCCTCCGTGGCGTAAAAACCGATCTTGAGGTCGAGCACGGCGAGCGTGTCCCGCAGCTCGTCGATCCGGGCGAGCACGTCCCGGCGGGTCGACTCCAGCAGCTCGCGCCGCTCGTCGTAGGTGCTCTCCCCCTGCCGCACCAGCTCCGCGTACCGGACCATGTCGGCGACCGGCATGCCGGTGAGCCGCAGCTTGGTCACGAAGACCAGCCAGTCCAGATCGCGGTTGGTGTAGCGGCGCTGACCGGTGTGGGAGCGGTCGACGTGCGGCATCAGGCCGATCCGCTCGTACCAGCGCAGGGTGTGCGCGGTCAGTCCGGTGAAGGCGACGACCTCACTGATCGTGTACCGGTCCTGGCCGTCGGGCCGGGGGTGGCGCGGGGCGGGGCCGGTGCAGAGATCCCGGCCGGCCGCCGCCGCTTGCGTGGTCTGCATCACCGTCATGCCCTCAACGCTATGACCTTCGAGCGCACTCCAGGCAAGCGGTATCCGGCAGAAATGGCTCCGCGGAAATGACGGGGACGGGAGCCGGGCCGGGACGCTAGCGTGCCGCCCATGAGTCTCGTACGCCGGGCCGTGCCCGAGGACGCGCGGGAAGTGCTCCGCCTGCGCCAGGTGATGATCGACTCCGTCTCCGGGGGCGGTGACGCGGGGACCTGGCACGAGGAGTCCCTGCCCACCCTGCGCGCCCGGCTGGCCGACCCGGAGGGCACCTTCGGGGCCTTCGTGGTGGACCACCCGGAGCGGCCGGGGGCGCTGGCCGCGCTCGCGGTCGGGACGGTCGAGTACCGGATCGGGCGCGAGACCAACCCGCACGGCACGGTCGGTTTCGTCTTCAGCGTCGCCACCGACCCCGGCACCCGCCGCCGGGGCTACTCCCGCGCGTGCGTGGACGAGCTGCTGGCCTGGTTCCGTGAGCGCGGCGCCCGGCAGGTCCAGCTGACCGCCTCCGCCGAGGCCCGCCCGCTGTACGAGGCGCTGGGGTTCAAGCCCAAGCCGGACCCCTTGATGGAGCTGCGGCTGTGACCCGCATAGGCTCGCCGGTATGTCGTTGCAGAGCCTGGCGCTGATCGAGAACTGGCCCGTCCCCACCGCCGCGGCGGGTGTCGTACGAGCCGACGGCACGGTGCTGGGCACCCACGGCGCGGCCGGCCACCGCTTCCCGCTGGCCTCGGTGACCAAGCCGCTGGCCGCCTACGCGGCGCTGGTCGCCTACGAGGAGGGCGCCGTCGAGCTGGACGAGCCCGCCGGGCCGCCCGGTGCCACGGTCCGCCATCTGCTGGCGCACACCTCCGGGCTGGCCTTCGACGAGCACCGCACGATGGCCGCGCCGGGCGAGCGGCGGCTGTACTCCAACGCCGGTTTCGAGCAGCTCGGCGACCACATCGCCAAGGCCACCGACATCCCCTTCGCCGAGTATCTGCGCCAGGCGGTGCTGGAGCCGCTGGGCATGACCTCGACGTCGCTGGAGGGCTCGCCCGCCAAGGACGGGGTGTCCACGGTGGCGGACCTGCTGCGCTTCGCGGCCGAGCTCCAGGCGCCGCGCCTGCTGGACCCCAGGACGGTCGCGGAGGCGATGACCGTGCAGTATCCGGGGACCAAGGGCGTGCTGCCGGGATACGGGCACCAGAACCCCAACGACTGGGGGCTGGGCCTGGAGATCCGGGGCGCCAAGTCCCCGCACTGGACCGGGAGTTCGTCCTCCCCGCGCACCTTCGGCCACTTCGGCCAGTCCGGCACCTTCCTCTGGGCCGACCCGGACGCGGCGGTGGCCGCCGTCGCCCTCACCGACCGCGCCTTCGGGCCCTGGGCGACCGAGGCATGGCCCGCGTTCACGGACGCGGTGCTGGCGGAAGCGCGCGGCTGACCCAGCGGCCGGTCCAGCGGCTGATCTAGGGACCCATCTCCCACAGCAGCACCTCGGCCGCCGTCACCCCCACCGCCGCGAGCCCCTCGGCGCCGGTGATCCGGGCCGAGTCGCCGGGCCCGAGCCTCTCCCCGTCGAGCCGGACCTCGCCGCGCACCACATGGGCGTACAGGTGCGCGGCGTCCGGCACCGCCGTCCGCTCCCCCGCCGCGAGCCGCCGTACGTGCAGCATCGCGCCGGCCCCGGGAAGGGCGTACGGGGTGGAGTCGGCGATGCCCGGCACGACCTCGTAGGACGGCTCCCCGCCGGGCTTGAGCGGGGCCAGCCACATCTGGACGAAGGTCAGCGGGACCGTGCCGTCGTTGCGCTCGATGTGCCGGACGCCCGCCGCCGCGCTCAGGTGCTGTACGTCGCCGGGGCGGACCACGCTCTCGTGGCCGGCGGAGTCACGGTGGGTCAGCTCGCCCTCGACGACCCAGGTGACGATCTCGGTGTGGCTGTGCGGGTGCTCGTCGAAGCCGGCGCCCGGCGCGAGCCGTTCCTCGTTGCAGGCGATCACCGCGCCGAAGCGCAGGTTCCCGGGGTCGTAGTGCGGCCCGAACGACAGGGCGTGCCGGGAGTCGATGCCCGCCTCCGGGTCTCCTCCGTGGTAACGCTCAGCGGCGCGCCGTACCTCCATCACGGCCCCCACGGTAGTGCGCGCGGTGCCCGTGCCGCAGGCATGTACCAGCCGGTGCGGAAGGCCGGGACGGACCCGGCGGCACATGCGCGCGTCCCGATAAGGCAGTCTTGTCCACGTGCCCGAACCCGAATCCCACCACAGTGACCCCGCGGTACACGTCGTCCACCCGCACACCGCGACCCTCAAGCGGCTGGAGAAGTCCTCCGGGAGTCTCGCCGCGCAGGCCATCGCGCGGATGGACGACACCCTGCCGTGGTACCGGGCCATGCCCCCGGAGAACCGGTCCTGGATCGGACTCGTGGCCCAGGCCGGTATCGCCGCCTTCACCGAGTGGTTCCGGCACCCCGAGGCGCCCCAGGCCATCTCGACCGATGTCTTCGGCACGGCGCCCCGTGAGCTGACCCGCGCGATCACGCTGCGCCAGACCGTGGAGATGGTGCGCACCACCATCGAGGTCATGGAGAGCGCCATCGACGAGGTGGCCGCCCCCGGCGACGAGCGCGTGCTGCGCGAGGCGCTGCTGGTCTACGCGCGGGAGATCGCCTTCGCCACCGCCCAGGTCTACGCCCAGGCCGCCGAGGCACGCGGTGCCTGGGACGCCCGCCTGGAGTCCCTGGTGGTGAACGCGGTGCTCAGCGGCGAGGCCGACGAGGGCGCCGTGAGCCGGGCGGCCGCGCTGGGCTGGAACTCGCCGGAGCATGTGTGCGTGGTGCTCGGCACCGCCCCGGACGGGGACAGCGAGCTGACCGTGGAGGCGATCCGGCGGGCCGCCCGGCACGCCAAGCTCCAGGTGCTCACCGGGGTGCTCGGGGACCGTCTCGTGGTGATCGCCGGGGGCAGTTCGCAGCCGCTGAACGTGGCCAAGTCGCTGATCGGGCCGTTCGCGCCGGGTCCGGTGGTGGCGGGGCCGATCATGAGCGACCTCCAGGCCGCGACCCGGTCCGCGCAGGCCGCGGCGGCGGGTCTGAAGGCGTGTACCGCCTGGCAGGACGCGCCCCGGCCGGTGCTGGCGGACGATCTGCTTCCGGAGCGCGCCATGGCGGGTGATCCCAGTGCGCGCGAGCAGCTGGTGGAGGAGATCTACAGACCGCTGGAGGAGGCGGGCTCGGCGCTCCTGGAGACCCTGAGTGTCTACCTGGAGCAGGCGAGCAGTCTGGAGGGCGCGGCGAGGATGCTCTTCGTTCACCCGAACACCGTGCGCTACCGGCTCCGACGTGTGACTGACGTCACCGGCTGGTCGCCCTCCGATGTACGATCCGCCTTCACGTTGCGGATCGCCCTGATCCTGGGGCGGCTCACCGATGGGGAGTCCCAGCCCTAGGCTTTTGTCGGGGGCCCACAAAAGCCTTCCGAGTTCTTCGTCCCTGTCCCCACGGGCGGCTTCGGCCGTCTCCAAGAGAGAGTGTGAGAGTGCTCGTACTCGTCGCTCCCGGCCAGGGTGCCCAGACGCCTGGCTTTCTGACCCCCTGGCTCGAACTCCCCGGTGCCACCGACCGCGTCGCCGCGTGGTCCGACGCCATCGGACTGGACCTCGTCCACTACGGAACGCAAGGAGACGCGGACGCGATCCGCGACACCGCGGTGGCGCAGCCGCTGCTGGTCGCCGCCGGGCTGCTGTCCGCCGCGGCACTGGGTGACATCGCGGAGATCGCGCCGGGCGCGGTCGCGGGCCACAGCGTCGGCGAGATCACCGCCGCCGCCTTCGCGGGCGTGCTGGACGACATCTCCGCCCTGAACCTGGTCCGTAAGCGGGGTCTGGCCATGGCCGACGCCGCCGCGATCACCGAGACCGGCATGTCGGCGCTGCTCGGCGGCGACCCGGAGGTCTCCGTCGCGCATCTGGAGAAGCTGGGCCTGACCCCGGCCAACATCAACGGCGCGGGCCAGATCGTCGCGGCGGGCACGCTGGAGCAGCTGGCCGCGCTGCTGGAGGACAAGCCGGAGGGCGTCCGCAAGGTCGTCCCGCTGAAGGTGGCCGGCGCCTTCCACACCCGTCACATGGCGCCCGCCGTCGAGACGCTGGCCAAGGCCGCGGCCGAGCTGGCTCCGGCGGACCCGAAGGTGACGTACGTCTCCAACAAGGACGGCCGTACCGTCGCGTCCGGCACCGAGGTGCTTCAGCGGCTGGTCGGCCAGGTCGCCAACCCGGTCCGCTGGGACCTGTGCATGGAGACCTTCAAGGAACTGGGCGCCACCGCGCTGATCGAGGTGTGCCCCGGCGGCACGCTGACCGGCCTGGCCAAGCGCGCGCTGCCCGGTGTACGGACGCTCGCCCTGAAGACCCCCGAGGATCTCGACGCGGCGCGCGCGCTCATCGCCGAGACCGCGACTCCTGCCGCTGACGCGGCGGGCGCCTGACAAGGAGCCCATGCCAATGGCGAAGATCAAGCCCAGCAAGGGCGCCCCGTACGCGCGCATCCTCGGGGTCGGCGGTTACCGCCCGACCCGGGTGGTGCCCAACGAGGTGATCCTGGAGACGATCGACTCCTCCGACGAGTGGATTCGTTCCCGCTCCGGTATCGAGACCCGGCACTGGGCGGGCCCGGACGAGACGGTCGCCGCGATGTCGATCGAGGCGGCCGGCAAGGCGATCGCCGACGCGGGCATCGCCGCCGAGCAGATCGGCGCCGTGGTGGTCTCCACCGTGTCGCACTTCAGCCAGACCCCGGCCGTGGCCACGGAGATCGCGGACAAGCTGGGCACCGACAAGGCCGCCGCGTTCGACATCTCGGCGGGCTGCGCGGGCTTCGGCTACGGCCTCACCCTGGCCAAGGGCATCGTGGTGGAGGGCTCCGCCGAGTACGTGCTCGTCATCGGCGTGGAGCGCCTGAGCGACCTGACCGACCTGGAGGACCGGGCGACGGCCTTCCTGTTCGGCGACGGCGCGGGCGCGGTCGTGGTCGGCCCGTCCCAGGAGCCCGCCATCGGCCCCACCGTGTGGGGTTCGGAGGGCGACAAGGCCGGCACCATCAAGCAGACCGTCCCGTGGGACCGCTTCGCCATCGGCGACGTGTCCGAACTCCCCCTGGACAGCGCGGGAAACATCAAGTTCCCCGCGATCACGCAGGAGGGCCAGGCGGTGTTCCGCTGGGCCGTGTTCGAGATGGCGAAGGTCGCCCAGCAGGCGCTGGAAGCGGCCGGGATCTCCTCGGACGACCTGGACGTCTTCATCCCGCACCAGGCCAATGTGCGGATCATCGACTCGATGGTGAAGACTCTGAAGCTGCCGGAGCATGTCACGGTCGCCCGTGACATCCGCACCACCGGCAACACCTCGGCCGCGTCGATCCCGCTCGCCATGGAGCGGCTTCTGGCGACCGGCGAGGCCAAGAGCGGCGACACGGCGCTCGTCATCGGTTTCGGGGCGGGTCTGGTCTACGCCGCCACGGTCGTTACCCTCCCCTAGGCACTCCGTGCCGGGCCATCCGGTCCGATACGGGGAAAAATGCCATCAATTGTCTGAACATCGAAGAAAGAGAGCGCCTGACATGGCCGCCACCCAGGAAGAGATCGTCGCGGGCCTTGCCGAGATCGTGAACGAGATCGCCGGCATCCCCACCGAGGACGTCCAGCTGGACAAGTCCTTCACCGACGACCTCGACGTCGACTCCCTGTCCATGGTCGAGGTCGTCGTCGCCGCCGAAGAGCGCTTCGACGTGAAGATCCCGGACGAGGACGTCAAGAACCTCAAGACCGTCGGTGACGCCACCGAGTACATCCGCACGCACCAGGTCTGAGTCACCCCTCGGTCCTAGCTGCTAGGCCCCGCCACCCGGCGGTGGCGCCGTAGATCCCGCATCTGTTGGAGAAAGAATTCCCGTGAGCCCGACCAATCGCACCGTGGTCGTCACCGGTATCGGCGCAACCACACCGCTGGGTGGCGACGCAGCTTCCACCTGGGAGGCCCTGCTGGCCGGCCGGTCCGGCGTCAGCCGCCTGGAGCAGGAGTGGGCGGCCGAGCTGCCGGTCAAGATCGCCGCGCAGATCGCCGTCGAGCCGGGTGAGATCATCCCCCGGCCGCAGGCCCGCAAGCTGGACCGGTCCGCGCAGTTCGCGCTGATCGCCGCTCAGGAAGCCTGGAAGGACGCCGGTTTCACCGCCAAGGCCGGTGAGGACCAGTCCGTGAACCCCGACCGGCTGGGCGCGGTCATCGCCTCCGGCATCGGTGGCGTGACGACCCTTCTGGACCAGTACGACGTGCTGAAGGAGAAGGGCGTACGCCGTGTCTCCCCGCACACCGTGCCGATGCTGATGCCCAACTCGCCGGCGGCCAACGTCGGTATCGAGCTGGGCGCGCGTGCCGGTGTGCACACCCCGGTCTCGGCCTGCGCCTCGGGCGCGGAGGCCATCGGGTACGCGATCGAGATGATCCGCACCGGTCGTGCGGACGTGGTCGTGGCCGGTGGTACCGAGGCCGCCATCCACCCGCTTCCCATCGCCGCCTTCGGCAACATGATGGCGATGTCCAAGAACAACGACGACCCCGAGGGCGCCTCCCGCCCCTACGACTCGGGCCGCGACGGCTTCGTGCTCGGTGAGGGCGCCGGTGTGATCGTGCTGGAGTCCGAGGAGCACGCCAAGGCGCGTGGCGCCCGGATCTACGCCGAGGCGGTCGGCCAGGGCATCTCCGCCGACAGCCACCACATCACGCAGCCGGAGCCCTCGGGCAACGGCATCGCGCAGGCGCTGCAGAACCTGCTGGACTCCACCGACCTGAAGCCGGCGGAGATCGTGCACGTGAACGCGCACGCCACGTCGACGCCTCAGGGTGACGTGGCGGAGATCAAGGCGCTGCGGAAGGTCTTCGGCGACGACGTCGACCACATGGCCATCTCCGCGACCAAGTCGATGACGGGTCACCTGCTGGGTGGTGCGGGCGGTATCGAGACCGTCGCGTCCATCCTGGCGCTGGTGAACCGGACGGCTCCGCCGACCATCAACGTCACCGAGCTGGACGCCGAGGTCAACGCGGATGTCGTCGTCGGCGAGCCGCGTCAGCTGCCCGAGGGGCGCATCGCCGCGCTGAACGACTCGTTCGGCTTCGGCGGCCACAACGTGGTGCTGGCGTTCCGCAGCATCTGACCCCAGGCACGAAGAGGGCCCCCACCAACTGGTGGGGGCCTTTTCGCGTGCCGGTACGTTACGGCGCCTCAGACCACCTGGTGGAGCCAGCGGACCGGGGCGCCCTCGCCGGCGTGGCGGAAGGTTTCCAGTTCGTCGTCCCAGGGCTTGCCGAGGAGTTTGGAGAGCTCGGCCTCCAGGTCGGTCTCGCCCTGTCTGCTGCGCTGGAGGGCGGCGCGCAGCCGGTCCTCGGGGATGAGGATGTCGCCGTGGATGCCGGTGACGGCGTGGAAGATGCCGAGTTCGGGGGTGCAGCTGTAGCGCTCGCCCTCGGCGGCGGCGGAGGGCTCGGCGGTGACTTCGAAGCGGAGCAGCTGCCAGCCGCGCAGCGCGGAGGCGAGCTTGGAGGCGGTGGCCGCCTCGCCCTGCCAGGAGAACTCCGAGCGCCAGGTGCCGGGAGCGGCGGGCTGCCTGATCCAGTCCAGGCTGACGCGTGTGCCCAGCACCCCGGCGATGGCCCACTCGACATGCGGGCACAACGCGCGCGGCGCGGAGTGCACGTACAGAACTCCACGTGTCGTCACCGGAACCTCCGGGCTGAGCGGGACATCTTGCGGGCTGGCTGAGCGGCCGTGACGCGACGGCCGCGTTGATGGCGAGGCTACCCTGCGGGGATGCAAGGAGTGTGACGTACCGTCGGTCCCGGTGCCAGGAATCCTCTGCCATTCACCCAGGGGGACGCTTGTACGGGGGTGTGCCGTTCCAGCGTGGCCGGACGGGAACCCTCGCGCGTTGTGCGGGGTGGGCGTACCGGCGGTCGGTGCGCGGACGAGCGAGGGGACCTGCGGGGATGCGGAAACCAGGCCACCGGGCGCGGGCCGTCCTCGCCGTGCTGACGGCGGCCGTGCTGGCGACGGGGTGTGACTCCATCCGGGGCGGTGGCGAGGGTACGGGCGTGTCCCGGCCCTCCGCGAGGCCCTCGCCGGTGTGGGACGCGCGCCCGGACTCGATCGCGGCGGTGGGCGATTCCATCACCCGCGGGTTCGACGCGTGCCAGGTGCTCTCGGACTGCCCCAGCGTCTCCTGGGCGACCGGCGGCGACACGGCGGTGGACAGCCTGGCCGTGCGGCTGCTGGGCAGGCAGGGGGCGGCCGAGCGCGGCTGGAACTACGCGGTGACCGGCGCCCGGATGGCGGACCTGCCCGGCCAGATGGCGCAGGCGGCCAAGCGCGAGCCGGAGCTGGTGACGGTGATGGTGGGCGCCAACGACGCCTGCCGTCGGTCGGTGTCGACGATGACCCCGGTGGCGGACTTCCGCAGGGACTTCGAGCGGTCGATGGCCACACTGCGCGAGAAGCTGCCGAGGACGCAGGTGTACGTGGCGAGCGTGCCGAATCTGCTGCGGCTGTGGTCGGAGGGGCGTGCCGACCCGCTGGGCAAGGAGGTGTGGAAGCTGGGCATCTGCCCGTCGATGCTGCGCGGCGCGGACGATCTGACCGAGGCGGCGACGGTGCGCCGGGAGGAGGTCCAGCGGCGGGTGGAGGCGTACAACTCGGTGCTGGCCGAGGTGTGCGCGAAGGACGAGCGCTGCCGCTCCGACGGCAACGCGGTCTTCGACTACCGCTTCGGCACCGGGCAGTTGAGCCGGTGGGACTGGTTCCACCCGAGCCGTGACGGTCAGGCCAGGCTCGCCGAGATCGCGTACCGGACGGTCACGGAGCGCAGACCGTGACCTAAGGTTTCCCACATGGGCGAACTTTTCGGCACACTTTCCGACGGGACCCCGGTGCACCGCTGGACGCTCGAGCGCGGTGGGGTACGGGTCCGGGTGCTGTCGTACGGCGGGATCGTGCAGTCGGTCGAGGTGCCGGACCGGGAGGGGCGCACGGCGGACGTGGTGCTGGGGTTTCCCTCCGTCGAGGGCTATGTGGACCATCCGGGGCCGTATCTGGGCGCGTTGGTGGGCCGGTACGCCAACCGCGTCGCGGGCGGCCGCTTCCCGCTGGACGGGCGGATCTACGCGCTGGCGCAGAACAACGGGCCCAACTCGCTGCACGGCGGTGAGCGCGGCTTCGACCGGTACGTGTGGGAGGTGGAGCCGGTCGGGCAGGGGGTGCGGCTGAGCCGGGTCAGCCCGCACGGCGAGGAGGGCTTTCCGGGGCGCCTGGAGGTCTCCGCGACGTACACGCTGGACGAGCGGGGCGCGCTGCGGATCGCCTACGAGGCGGTGACGGACGCGCCGACGGTCGTGAACCTCACCAATCACTCGTACTGGAACCTGGGCGGTTCGGGGCACGCGGGCGGTCAGGAGCTGCGGCTGGACGCCTCGCGGTACACGCCGGTGGACGACGGTCTGATCCCGGTGGGCGAGCCGCTGGACGTGACGGACTCGCGCTTCGACTTCCGCGCGTCCCGCAAGATCGGCTCGGGCTACGACCACAACTACGTGCTGGACAAGGGGGTCACGCCGGCGGCCGAGGAGGTGGCCGAGCTGTACGACCCGGCGTCCGGGCGGGTGCTGACGGTGGCGACGACCGAGCCGGGGCTTCAGCTGTACACCGCCGACCATCTGGGCGCTCCGTTCGCGCCGGGCGAGGGGGTGGCGCTGGAGACGCAGCACTTCCCGGACTCGCCCAACCGCCCGGACTTCCCGACCACCCGGCTGGAGCCGGGCGAGGTGTACCGCTCCGCGACGGTGTACGGCTTCGGGACGCGCTAACGACACCCCGGACAGTATTCAGCCCCGGTCCAGGTGTCAGGTTCCGGGACCGGGGCTGGTGTCGACGTTAATGCGCGTGGGGCGGCTCGGGGCCGCGGATCGGGGGTCCGGGCGGGTTCTCGTACGAACCCTTCACGCACGCGCCACGAGTTCGCCTTCTTGGCCGCCGGGCGGGGTTCAGGCGGTGATCGGCCGGCCACTCTCCGACTGCTCCTCGGCTTCCTCCTCGGCGAGGGGTTCGCCGAGGAGATCGCGGGTGAGGAGGGTGGCGCCGGCGACCGCGCCGGGCATCAGGAACACCGCGACGACGGGGACCAGGAAGGCGAGGCCCAGCGGGACGCCGAAGCCCCAGGCGAGCATCTTGCGGGAGCGCAGCAGGGTGAGGCGGGCGCGCAGGTCGACGCCCCGGCGCTGGAGGGCGACGGCAGCCAGCTCCTCGGTGAGGAAGAACCCGGTGACGAAGAAGCCGATGACCGGGACGACGGTCTGGCCGACGACGGGCAGGAAACCGAGCGCGAAGAGCAGGACGCCCCAGACGCAGGCGCGCAGCAGGATGCGCAGGCTGTCCCGGGCGGAGATCCACAGCTCGCGCCACATGGGCCGGTCGGAGCTGGGCGCGGTGCCGTCGGGCGAGACGTCGGCGTCGGTCCGCTCCGACAGGCTCTCATAGAAGGGCTGGCCGATCAGCAGGGTGGCCGCGGTGAAGGTGAGGACGGCCAGCAGCAGGGCGAGGGCGAACAGGACGACGGCGAGGAAGCCCCGGAAGACGCCCTGCCAGGGGCTGGACCAGTCGTCGGCGAACGGGGTCGCCCAGGAGACGGCGTCCGTGCCCCACAGGGCGAGCGCGACCAGCGCCACCGTGTAGAGGACGAGTGTGATCAGGCCGGGCAGCAGCCCGAAGCCGTACTGCCGTCCGTGCCGGCCCACCCACCGCTGGCCGGCCAGGAGATGCCGGAACCCCACCCCGAAGTCACGCATGCCGGGGACTTTACCCGGCGTGGTGCGGGCGCCGGGCGGGCGGAGGGCGGTTTCAGACGTCCAGCATGCGGCGCAGCAGGTCGCGCAGGGAGGCGCGTTCGGCGGTGGAGAGGCCGGCGAGGGGTTCGCGGGCGAAGCGCAGGCCCTCGCGCAGATCGCGGGCGACCCGCAGGCCCTCGTCGGTGGCGGCGGCGAGCTTGATCCGGCGGTCGGTGGGGTCGGGGCGGCGCTCGACCAGGCCGCGCGCCTCCAGCCGGTCCACGATCCCGGTCACGTTGGACGGCTCGCACTTGAGCCGGTGGGCGAGCTTGCGCATGGGCAGCGGCTGAAGGGCGAGGAGGCTGAGCAGGCGGGCCTGCGGTCCGGTGAGCGTGTGGGTGGCCGCGGCCTCCTCGTAGTCCGCGTGGAAGCGGGCCACGACGTCGCCGATCAGCTCGACGACCTCCATGGTCAGGGGGTCGGCGGCGCGGTGGTGCGCGGCGGGACGCGGCGGCGGGGTGGACATGCCGTCCAGGATACCGGGTTACTTGACATCATGAAATATTCAGGCGCATGGTTGTTTCAGGTACTGAAGCATTTAGCGTTTTGAGGAAGAAGGTCGCCCCCCATGTCCGACTCCCCCGCCCTTCCCGCCGTGAGCCGTGAGTGGCAGCTGCTGCGCCGTCCGGTCGGCTGGCCGAAGCCCGAGGACTTCGCGCTCGTCGAGGTGCCGATGCCGGTGCCCGGCGAGGGCCAGGTGCTCGTGCGGAACGAGTACCTCTCGGTGGACCCGTACATGCGGGGCCGGATGAGTGCCGCGAAGTCCTACTCCGCCCCGTTCGGGCTGGGTGAGCCGATGGAGGGCGGCGCGGTGGGCGTGGTCGTCGCCTCCGACGTCGACGGCATCGAGGTCGGTGACCATCTGCTGCACTTCCTCGGCTGGCGCGAGTACGCGGCGGTGGACGCGAAGAAGGCCGTCAAGGTCGACCCGGAGGCCGCGCCGCTGTCGACGTACCTCGGGGTGCTCGGCATGACCGGCCTGACCGCGTACGCCGGTCTGCTGCGCACCGCCGGGTTCAAGGAGGGCGACATCGTCTTCGTCTCCGGCGCCGCCGGAGCGGTGGGCAGCCAGGTCGGGCAGCTCGCGAAGCTGAAGGGCGCCTCGCGGGTCATCGGCTCGGCCGGGTCCGACGAGAAGGTGCGCCTGCTGGTGGAGGAGTACGGCTTCGACGCCGCGTTCAACTACAAGGACGGCCCGGTGAGCGAGCAGCTCCGCGAGGCCGCCCCGGACGGCATCGACGTCTACTTCGACAACGTCGGCGGCGACCACCTCCAGGCCGCCATCGGCGAGCTCAACCTGCATGGCCGGATCGCCATCTGCGGCGCGATCTCGGTCTACAACAACACCGAGCCCGCCCCCGGCCCGAACAACCTCACCCGGCTGATCCAGACCCGCGGCCGCATCGAGGGCTTCCTGGTCGGCGACCACTACGACCTCCAGCCGGAGTTCGTCCGCGAGGTCGGGCCCTGGGTCGCCTCGGGCAAGCTGAAGTACCGCGAGACGATCGTGGACGGTATCCAGAACACGCTGGAGGCGTTCCTCGGAGTGCTGCGCGGCGACAACACCGGGAAGATGATCGTCAAGCTCTGATCCCGGCTCACCGGTGACGTAAGTCCGGTGCCGCTCGTTGGTCCTGACGGAGGCCGCATCCCTGGACGTGGGGTGCGGCCTCCGCCATGCCCCGGCTCAGCTGCCGAGTGCCGCCCGGTGCACGGCGGCCGCCAGCCGGTCGTTCTCCGGGGCCGCGCCGCCGGGGTGGGCGAAGCGGCGGCGGGTGTAGCCGTAGGCGAGGCCACTGCGCGGGTCGGCGAACGCCTGCGAGCCGGCCGCGCCGCTGTGGCCGACGGTGCCCGCGCCGAGGAACGGGTGCCAGACGTCGGCCGTGCACTCGAAGCCGAGGCCGAACACCCGGTGGGCGCGGCCCACCAGGTCGTGGCCGACCGAGTGCGGCTGGCCGAACTCCGCGAGGGTGTCGCTCTTGAGCAGCGGTGCCTTCTCGTCCACCTCGCTGATCATCGCCGCGTACATCCCGGCCAGACCGCGCGCCGAGGCGACGCCGCCCACGGAGGCGGGGCCGCTCGCGCGGACGGCGCGGTCGTTCGGCAGCGACTCCAGGTCCGTGGGGTCCGGGGCGTGCTGGTTGAGGGCGATGGCCGGCAGGGTGTGCGGGCCGCTGCGGCGCAGCTCGGCCTCCGCCTGCTGGGCCGGGGTGGGCACCATCGGCCGGGTGGCGCGGAAGCGGGGCTCGCGCGAGGCGGGCAGCCCGAGGTGGAAGTCCAGCCCGTAGGGGGCGCGGACCCGCTCCTCGTACACCTCCTGGATGGTGTGGCCGGTGGCCCGGCGGACCACCTCGCCGGTGAGGGCGCCCATCGTCAGCGCGTGGTAGCCGAAGGCGGTGCCGGGGCGCCAGAACGGGCGCTGGTCGGCCAGGCGTTCGGCGAGCGCGCGGTCGTCGGCCAGCTCGGCCGCGCTGAAGCCGGTGTCGGTGCCGACCAGTCCGGCGCGGTGCGCGAGCAGGTCGCGCAGGGTCAGGGCGCCCTTGCCCTCGACGCCGAACTCGGGCCAGTAGTAGGTGACTTTGCGGTCCAGTTCCAGGGTGCCGTCCTGGACCAGCAGGGCCGCGACCAGGTGGGCGGCGCCCTTGGTGGAGGAGAAGACGCCGTACAGCGAGCCGCCGTCGACGTCCTCGCCGGCCCACAGGTCGACGACCCGGCGGCCGTCCACATAGGCGCACAACTGGCCTTCGTAGTCCGGCTGTTCACCGGAGACGAAGGCGGTGAACTCCTCGCGTACCGCCTCGAATCCCTCGGCGACCGTGCCCTGGACGGTGCTGTTCTGCCTCATCCGTTCTCCTCAACTGAGCCGCTGCTCGCTGCTCCTCCTCGCACGGCGCCGGGCCCGGCCGACGCATTCCGAGGTCGTGTACGGCGAGATGCACCTGTTCGACTCAACCGCCACGGGGCCACACGTCATGGCCGGGGCGCTCCCGGAGGTCACCGGATGCCTGGCATGCCCTAACTGCACCACCACAGGAAGCGGTCGCAGGTCTTTGTCGGGGTGGGCTCGGGGGTGGGTCTGGAGGTGGTGGGGGCTGTGGTCGGGGTGGGGGTGGGTTTGGCGGGAGCCGGGTTGGCGGGGGCCGGGCTCGCGGGGTTCCGGGGGGTGGTGGCCGGGCGGTCGGTGGTGGGGTCCGTCGTCGGGGACTCGGACGCCTTCTCCGTGGCGGACTTGGACGGCGACGCGGAGGGCGAGTCCGACGGGGAGGCCGAGGCGCTGCCGGTGCCGGACGCGCCGGGCGAGGCGTTGGTGAGCGGGGCGCCGGCCGGGTCCGGGGAGACGGAGGCCGCGCCGCCGTCCGGGGAGGGGTCGCCGGAGACGGCGGGGCGGTCGAAGGAGAAGGGCGCGTCGGTGCCGAGTTCGGCGAGGCTCAGCGCGGCCGCCGCCAGCACGAACCCGGTCACCACCAGGAGGGTGCGGCGCCTGCGGCGGCGGTGTGCTGCGGCCTTGCGGTCGCGGCGGCTGCCGTCGGGGGCGGGGTCCGGGGCTTCGGCGGGGTCCGGCTCGTCGTACGCGTCCTCGGGTGCGGCGGGCTCGGCAGGCGGCTCGTACGCGCCGCGCCGGTCGGCCTGCCGGGGCACCTTCGGCTGCTCGGGGGCGGCCGGGGCGTCCTGCCCGTAAGGGGCGGCCGGGGCGTTCTGCCCGTAGGGGTCCGCGGGAGTGCTCTGCCCGTAGGGGTCCGCCGCCGTGCCCGCGGGGACGGTGGCGACCGGCGTGACGGCTGTCAGCGCGGGCGTGCCGCAGCCGGGGCAGGCCAGGGCGCCGTTGAGGTGCCGTCGGCACGGTTGGCAGTAGTCCATGACGCGGGAAGACTAGATTCCACTCGGGTCACGTTCCTAGGCGCCGCTGTGAAGGTTTGGTGCGGGACCGGAAGTTCTCCGCGCCCTCGTGCCGGAACCGTTACGTGTTCGCCCCATTGACACCCCCCGCACCCCCTCCCTACTGTCACGCCAGCATTTCGAACGCATGACGAAATTTCGAACACCGAGGGGTGGACGGGCGTGCGTATCACCGGAATCAGCACCCATGTGGTCGGCACACCGTGGCGCAATCTGACCTATGTGCAGGTCCACACGGACGAGGGGCTCACCGGGGTCGGGGAGACCCGCATGCTCGGCCACACCGACGCGCTGATCGGCTATCTGCGGGAGGCCGAGGCCAACCACATAGCGGGCTCGGACCCGTTCGCCGTGGAGGACCTGGTGCGCCGGATGAAGTACGGCGACTTCGGGCGGGCCGGCGAGATCGTGATGTCCGGGATCGCGGTGGTCGAGATGGCCTGCTGGGACATCAAGGGCAAGGCGCTCGGCGTGCCGGTGTGGCAGCTGCTCGGCGGGAAGGTCACCGACCGGGTCAAGGCGTACGCCAACGGGTGGTACACCACCGAGCGCACCCCGGAGGCGTACCACGAGGCGGCTCGCGCGGTCGTGGCGCGGGGCTACCGGGCGCTGAAGATCGACCCGTTCGGCACCGGTCACTTCGAGCTGGACCACGAGCGCACCCGGTACGCCGTCTCCCTGATCGAGGCCGTACGGGACGCGATCGGGCCGGACACCGAGCTGATGCTGGAGATGCACGGCCGTTTCTCTCCCGCCACCGCGATCCGACTCGCCCGTGAACTGGCGCCCTTCGACCCCGCGTGGCTGGAGGAGCCGGTGCCGCCGGAGAATCTCAAGGCGCTGGAGAAGGTGGCCGCGAAAGTGGACATCCCGGTCGCCACCGGGGAACGCGTCCACGACCGGATCGAGTTCCGCGAGCTGTTCGAGAGCCAGGCGGCGGACATCCTCCAGCCCGACGTCGGCCATATCGGCGGCATCTGGGAGACCCGCAAGCTGGCCGCGACCGCCGAGACCCACTACATGCTGCTCGCCCCGCACAACGTGGGCGGTCCGGTCCTCACCGCCGCCTCGCTCCAAGTCGGCTTCAGCACACCGAACTTCAAGATCCTGGAGCACTTCAACGACTTCGCGGACGCCGAGATCAAGACCGTGGTCAAGGGCGCCCCGGAGGTGGTCGACGGCTACTTCCACCTCTCCGACGCCCCCGGCCTCGGCGTCGAGCTGGACACCGACGCGGCGGCCGAATTCCCGCAGCAGCAGGCCCGGTTCGACCTGTGGGCCGAGGGCTGGGAGCGACGCCGGCCGAAGGGGGCCCGGTGAGCGTCCAGGTGGTGGTCGAGGCACCGGGTACGCACCGGCTGGAGCCGCACACGCCTCGCGCGCCCGGCCCCGGCGAAGCCCTGGTCGCGGTGCACGCGGTCGGCGTCTGCGGCAGCGACCGCGAGCTGTACCGGGGCAACCGGCCCGCGCAGTACGTGCGTTACCCGCTGGTGCCGGGCCATGAGTGGTCCGGGACGGTCCGCGCGGTCGGCGCCGGGGTGCCGGAGCACCTGGTCGGCCGCAAGGTGGTCGGCGAGGGCTTCCGCAACTGCCAGGTGTGCGCACGCTGTCACGCGGGCGAGACGACGCTGTGCGAGGCGGGGTACGAGGAGACCGGCTTCACCCGCCCCGGTGCGATGGCACCTACGCTCACCCTGCCCGCCCGGCTGCTGCACCCGCTGCCGGACGACGCCGACCTCACCGCGGCCGCCCTGCTGGAGCCCGCCGCCTGTGTCGCTGCCGCCGCCCTTCTGGCCGACGCCCGGCCGGGTGAGCGGGTCGCGGTGGTCGGCACCGGGACGCTCGGGATGCTCGCCGTACGGTTGCTCGCCGCGGTCTCACCGAGGGAGCTGCTGGTGGTCGGCCTCGACCGCGAACGCGAGGGACTGGCAAAGGAGTTCGGTGCCACCGGCTTCGCACTGAGCGGCCCGGACCTGCCCGGCGGCTATGACGTGGTGATCGAGGCCGCGGGCTCCGCCGAAGCCGCGAGTACGGCCGCCGCCCTGCTCCGGCGCGGCGGGCGCCTGGTGCTGACCGGCATCCCGGCGCCGGGCGCGGCGGGCCTGGACCCGGCCGGCCTCGTCGTACGGCGGCTGGAGGTGCGCACGGTCTTCGGGGCACCCCCGGCCGCCTGGGCGCACGCGGTACGGCTGTTCGGCGCCGGACTGCTGGACCCGCTGCCCCTGGTGTCGCACCGGTTGCCGCTGACCGAGTTCGCGCGGGCGGTCGGGCTGGCCGGGGCGGGGGTGGGGAAGGTGCTCCTGCTGCCCTGACCTGCGCGTACGTGCCCCCTAGGGGTCCTCTCGCCCGAAGATCCGAACCCTGTCCGGCATACCGAACACGAAAGGCAGCCCGTGACCGACCTTTCCGCTCCGGCAGTCCGCAGGCCCGGCGAGCAGGCGCTCGCCGCTCTGGGTCTCGGCGCGCCCGCCCCCGACCCGGCCGACGCCTCCCCGCACCGCTTTCCGGGCGGGGGCAGCTGGCGTACCGAGATCCCGTCGTGCGAGGGGCCCGAGGCGCTGGCCGTCGTGCTGGCCGAGGCGGAGCGGCTGGACGTGCCGGTGCACCGGATCAGCCAGGGCAGCGGCGTCTGGATGCTCACGGACGCCGAGATCACCGAGATGGCCGGGGCGACCCGTGAACGCGGCATCGAGCTGTGTCTGTTCACCGGGCCGCGCGGCACCTGGGACACCGGCGGCGCGGTGCGCTCCGACTCGCGCGGCGGCGGCCCGCGCGCCCGGGGTCACGACGCGGTGGCCGGCTGTGTCGAGGACGCGGTACGCGCGACCGAACTGGGCGTGCGCTGCCTGCTGGTGGCCGACGAGGGCGTGCTGTGGGCGCTGCACCGGGCACGGGAGTCGGGGGTGCTCCCGGCGGACACCACGCTCAAGGTCTCCGCGCTGATCGGCCCGGTCAACCCGGTCTCCTACGCGGTGTTCGAGCGACTGGGCGCCGACTCGATCAACGTGCCCGGCGATCTCACCCTCGCCCATCTCACCGAGATCCGCCGGGTGTCCGGCGCCCCCATGGACATGTACATCGAGGCGCCGGACGACCTCGGCGGCCAGGTGCGGATGTACGAGGTGGCCGAGCTGATCCGGCGCGGCGCCCCGCTGTATCTGAAGTTCGGCCTGTCCAGGGCGCCCGGTATCTACCCGTGGGGCGCCCACCTCAGGAGCGTCGCCCTGGACACCGCGCGGGAGCGGGTACGGCGCGGCCGGCTGGCCCTGGACCTGCTCGCCCGGCACGGCGCCGACCACGGCATGGCCCCGCTCGGCACCCGCCTTCCCGGCCCCCTGCACCGCTTCCCGACGGCATGACCGCGTGACCCGTAGGACCCCGCACCACCGCACGGCCCGACCCGCTCGACGCCGAGACGAACACCGAGACGAACAAGGACGGTTCACCATGCGCGACCGGTTCACCGCACGCCCCCGCAGAGTCGCCTTCGCCGCGAGTGCCGTACTCGCCCTCACCCTGACCGCCTGCGGGCAGAGCGGTGAGGGCGGAGCTGAGGAGAAGGGCGGCGACGCCAAGGGCGGCACCATCGGCGTCGCCATGCCCACCAAGTCCTCCGAGCGCTGGATCGCGGACGGCGCCAACGTCGTCAAGGACCTGCGGGCCAAGGGGTACAAGACCAAGCTGGTCTACGGCGAGGACGACCCGGACACCCAGGTCGCCCAGATCGAGAACCTCATCACCCAGGGCGTCAAGGGCCTGATCATCGCGGCGATCGACAACAAGTCCCTGAACAACGTGCTCCAGGAGGCCGCCGACGCGCACATCCCGGTCATCGCCTATGACCGGCTGATCCTCGGCACCAGACACGTCGACTACTACGCCTCCTTCGACAACGAGAAGGTCGGCGAGCTGCAAGGCACCTACATCACGCACCGGTTGGGGCTGGACAGCGGCAAGAAGGGCCCGTTCTCGATCGAGCTGTTCGCCGGGTCCAACGACGACAACAACACCAAGTACTTCTTCGGCGGCGCGATGAAGGTGCTCCAGCCCTACATCGACAAGAAGCAGCTCGTGGTGAGGTCCGGGCAGACCGCGCTCAACCAGGTCACCACCCTGCGCTGGGACGGCACGACCGCCCAGCACCGCATGGAGGACGTGCTCACCTCCGCCTACCGCTCCGGCCGGGTCGACGCGGTGCTCTCGCCGTACGACGGCATCTCCATCGGCATCCTGTCCGCGCTGAAGTCGGACGGTTACGGCGCGCGGGGCAAGCCGCTGCCGGTCGTCACCGGGCAGGACGCGGAGCTGGCTTCGGTGAAGTCGATCATCGCCGGGGAGCAGACGCAGACGGTCTACAAGGACACCCGCAAGCTCGCCGAGGTCGCCGCGAACATGGTGGACGCCACCCTCAAGGGCAAGAAGCCCGAGGTCAACGACTCCAAGACCTATGACAACGGCGCCAAGGTCGTGCCCGCCTATCTGCTCCAGCCGGTCAGCGTCGACAAGGGCAACTACCGCGAGGTGCTGGTCGACGGCGGCTACTACACCGAGTCCCAGCTCAAGTGATGGCTTCCTCCCAGGACTTGGAAGGCACGGCCCTGGCGGGACCCGTGCTCGAAATGCGCTCGATCGTCAAGACCTTCCCCGGCGTCAAGGCCCTCTCCGACGTCACCCTGACCGTCCGGCCCGGCGAGGTGCACGCCATCTGCGGGGAGAACGGCGCCGGGAAGTCCACCTTGATGAAGGTGCTCTCCGGCGTGCATCCGTACGGGAGTTACGAAGGTGAGGTGCGCTTCGAGGGCGAGGAGTGCCGGTTCCGGGACATCCGGGCCAGCGAGCGGCAGGGCATCGTCATCATCCACCAGGAGCTGGCGCTGGTGCCGTACCTCTCCCTCGCGGAGAACCTGTTCCTCGGCAACGAGCACGCCCGGCGCGGTCTGATCGACTGGACCGAGACCCTGCGGCACGCCACGAAGCTGCTGCGCCGGGTCGGTCTGGACGAGCATCCGGAGACCCGGGTCGCGGACATCGGGGTCGGCAAGCAGCAGTTGGTGGAGATCGCCAAGGCGCTGGCGAAATCGGTGCGGCTGCTGATCCTGGACGAGCCGACGGCGGCCCTGAACGACGAGGACAGCGGCAAACTCCTCGATCTCATCCTGGAGTTGAAGGGCCAGGGCATCACCTGCATCGTGATCTCGCACAAGCTGAACGAGATCCGCCGGGTCGCCGACTCGGTGACCGTGCTGCGCGACGGCCGCTCGGTGGAGACGCTGGACGTGCGGGCGCCGGGGACCACCGAGGAGCGGATCATCGCGGGCATGGTCGGCCGCGACCTCGACCACCGCTTCCCCGAACGCCCGCCGCACCAGGCCGAGTCGGGTGCGGCTCCGGCGCTGGAGGTGCGCGGCTGGACCGTACGGCATCCCATCGACCGGCAGCGCAAGGTCGTCGACGACGTGTCCATCGAGGTGCGCCGGGGCGAGATCGTCGGCATCGCCGGGCTGATGGGCGCGGGCCGTACCGAGCTGGCGATGAGCGTGTTCGGCCGCTCCTACGGCCGGTACGCGGGCGGCACGGTACTCAAGGACGGCCGGGAGATCCGTACCCGGACCGTGGCGGAGGCGGTCGGGCACGGGATCGCGTACGTCACCGAGGACCGCAAGCACTACGGGCTGAACCTCATCGACACCGTGCACCGCAATGTCTCGCTGACCGCGCTCGGCAAGGTGGCGCGGCGCGGGATCGTGGACGAGCACGCCGAGCGGCGGGCGGCGGAGGGGTTCCGTACCGCCATGAACATCAAGGCGCCGACCGTGCTGGAACCGGTCGGCCGGCTGTCCGGCGGCAACCAGCAGAAGGTCGTCCTCAGCAAGTGGATCTTCGCGGACCCGGACGTGCTGATCCTGGACGAGCCGACGCGGGGCATCGACGTGGGCGCCAAGTACGAGATCTACACCGTGATCGGCCGGCTCGCGGCCGAGGGCCGGGCGGTCGTCTTCATCTCCTCCGAACTGCCCGAGCTGCTCGGCATGTGCGACCGGATCTACACCATGGCCGCCGGCCGGCTGACCGGCGAGGTGCCACGGGCCGGGGCCACGCAGGAAGCGCTCATGCGCCTGATGACGAAGGACGAAGAGGTGACGCCATGAGCGCGGACGTGACGGCCCCGGCCCCGCCTGAGCGCGGTGGCCCGCCCGCCGGGCCGGGTGTGCTCCGGCTGATGCTGGACGGCCTGCGCCGCAACATGCGCCAGTACGGGATGGTGATCGCGCTCGGTCTGATCGTGGTCCTGTTCGCGGTGTGGACCGACGGGGACCTGCTGCTGCCGCGCAACGTGTCCAACCTGGTGCTCCAGAACAGCTACATCCTGGTGCTGGCGATCGGGATGATGCTGGTGATCATCTCCGGGCACATCGATCTGTCGGTGGGCTCGCTGACCGCGTTCGTCGGGGCGTTCCTGGCCGTGCTGAACGTCCGCCACGACGTGCCCTGGCCGCTGGCGCTGGTGCTGTGTCTGCTGGTGGGCGCGGCGGCGGGGGCGGTGCAGGGGTATCTGATCGCCTACCTGGGCATCCCGTCGTTCATCGTGACCCTCGCCGGGATGCTGCTGTTCCGGGGGCTGACGGAGATCCTGCTGCAGGGGCAGACCCTGGGGCCGTTCCCGGAGGGGCTCCAGAAGATCGGCAACGGCTTCCTGCCCGCGTTCGGTCCCGACACCGACTACCACAATCCGACGCTGCTGCTGGGCCTGGTCCTGATCGCGGCCGTGGTCTGGCAGGAGGTCCAAGGGCGGCGCAGGCAACGGGAGTTCGCGCTCCAGGTGCCGCCGCTCAGGCTGTTCGCGCTGAAGCTGGCCGCATTGGTCGCCGCGATCCTCGCCCTCACCCTGCTGCTCGCCAGCTACAAGGGCGCCCCGATCATCCTGATCGCCCTCGGCGCCCTGGTCGTCGGCTACGGCTATGTCATGCGCAACGCGGTCTTCGGCCGGCATGTGTACGCGATCGGCGGCAACCTGCCCGCGGCCAAACTGTCCGGGGTGAAGGACAAGAAGGTCACCTTCCTGGTCTTCCTGAACATGGGCGTCCTCGCGGCGCTGGCCGGACTGGTGGTCGCCGCCCGGCTGAACGCGGCCTCGCCGAAGGCGGGCGTCAACTTCGAACTGGAAGCCATCGCCTCGTCGTTCATCGGCGGGGCCTCCATGAGCGGCGGCGTCGGCACGGTCCTCGGCGCGATCATCGGCGGGCTCGTGCTCGGGGTGCTGAACAACGGCATGAACCTGCTGAGCGTCGGCACCGACTGGCAGCAGGTGATCAAGGGGCTCGCACTGCTGCTGGCGGTCGGCTTCGACGTGTGGAACAAGCGCAGGTCGGGGGCGTAAGGCACCCGAACATGTGAAGTGGCGCACGTGAAAAGCGAGTTGAACACCGCCCCGGAGTCCTCCGTATGCATGGGTGGCCCGCGCCCCCCGCGCGGGCCACCCGTCCTCGGAGGTCCCCTTGCCCGACAACGTCACCTCGTTGTTCCGCAGCACCGCCGCGCACAGCCCTTCGATGGCGGCGCTGGCGCGGGAGAGCGACGGTACGGGTCCGGTGGACTTCTGCATCCCCTGCAACCCCTATTTCCCGACCCCGGCCATGTTCGAGGAGATGGCGTCCCGGCTGCGCGAGATCATCACGTACTACCCGAGCGGCGCCGACACCATCACCGCCGAGCTGTGCCAGCTGCTCCAACTGCCGCCGCAGTGCGTGGCGATGGGCAACGGCTCGACCGAGCTGATCACCTGGATCGACCATCTGCTGGTCCGCGAGTCGCTCGCGGTGCCGGTGCCCACCTTCGGCCGCTGGACCGACCAGCCGATGGAGACCGGCAAGCGGGTCGACATGTTCCCGCTCCAGGAGGCCAACGGCTTCGCGCTGGACCTCGGCCGGTACGCGGAGTTCATCCGGGCCCGGGGCACCCGGGTGGCGGTGATCTGCAACCCGAACAACCCCGACGGCGGCTTTCTGCCCCGGCAGTCGGTGGTGCAGTTCATGGACGCGATGGCCGACCTGGACCTGGTGGTGATCGACGAGTCGTTCCTGGAGTTCGCCGACGCCGAGTCGGAGCCGAGCGTGGTGCAGGAGGCGATGCTCAGACCCAACGTGATCGTCCTGCGCAGCCTCGGCAAGAACTTCGGCCTGCACGGCATCCGGTTCGGCTATCTGGTGGCCAACCCCGGCCTCGCGAACAAGGTCCGCTCGATGCTGCCCAAGTGGAACCTCAACTCCTTCGCCGAGTACGTGGTGTTCATGCTGAAGGAGCACGGCACCGAGTACACGCAGAGCCTGCTCCAGGTGCGGCGCGACCGGCTGGAGATGGCCAGCCAGCTGTCCTCGCTGCCGGGGCTCACGGTCTACCCCTCGCAGGGCAACTTCCTCTTCGTGCGCCTCCCCCTGGGCGCCGAGGGCACCGTGGTCCGGGACCGGCTGCTCACCGAGCACCGGATTCTGGTCCGCGAGTGCGGCAACAAGATCGGTTCGTCCAGCCGCTTCCTGAGACTCGTGGTGCGCCCCGAGACCGACGTCCACCGTCTGGTGGCCGGTCTGGAGCAGGTGCTCTACGAGCCCAGGAGGGGAGCCGCCGTGCCCGAGCTGGGCTCCGGGACCAACTACAGCTCGGGCACGGCGGCGGTGGACCGGCTGGTCGGCGAGACCAACGGGGCCGGGATGCGGCTGGCCGCACCGGCCGCATCCGGCTCACCCGTCATCGCCGCCGCCCTGGCCGCCGGTACCGGCATGCCGCTCCCCGCCGCCGCGCCCCCACCGGGCGGCGGGATGCCGGTACCGGCGGCCCAGCCGGGCCCCGCGCCCCAGCCGGCATTCCCGCCCCAGGCCGTACCGCAGCAACCCGTGCCGCAGCAGCCGGTGCCGCAGCGGGCCCCCGCCCCGCCGCCGCAGCCGGCACCCATGGCGTCCCCGGTCCCCATGGCACCGCCGCCGGTTCCGGCACCGGCGCCCGTGTCCCCGTACCCGGCACCCATACCGGCCGCGGCGGCCGTCGCCCCCGCACCCATGGCCGCCCCCGCCCCCGCGCCCGCCGCCGCCCTCGGCCCGACCCCGCCCGGTGTCCCGGCGCGCGGTGGCCTGACAGCCGCTCAGGTGCGCGGCATGACCGCACCGGGCACCCCGGCCGCCCCCGCCGCCCCGGCGACCCCCGGCCTCACCCCGGCCGCCGCGACCGGCTGGCCCAACGCCCAGAGCTGGCCGAACGCGGCGGGCGCGGCCCCGGCGGGCCAGATGGGCTAGCACCCCGCCGCAGTTGCCTCGCAGAGATCCGCGCACGTCAGTGCGAGCGTCCCGTACGGCGGCGATTTCCGCGTGCTTCACCGGAACGCCATCCCCCCGTACCGGGTGATTCGCCCACGCCGGGGGCCCCTTGGGTCGGCCGGAGGCGGGTGGGGCGTGGAGAATGGCCGGACCCACGCTCGTCATGGGGTCGACCGGAGGACAACCTTGGCGCTCAGCAGACGTACTTTCAGTGCCCTGACCGGCTGTGCCGCGCTCGGCTTCGCCATGGGCGGCAGCGGTGGTCCGGGAGCGCCCTCGGCGTTCGCGGCACGGAGCGTGCCGACCGGTCCCCCGCCCGCCCCGCCGCGCGCCGACGGCCGTCGGCACACCATCGGGTACGACCCGTACTCGCTGCTGGTCGACGGGCGGCGGCTGGTGGTGTGGTCGGGCGAGATGCACCCCTTCCGGCTGCCGAGCCCGTCGCTGTGGCGGGACGTGCTCCAGAAGATGCGGGCGCACGGCTTCAACACGGTGAGCGTGTACGTCTCCTGGAACTACCACTCCCCCGCGCCGGGCACCTTCGACTTCTCCGGCATCCGTGACCTGGACCTGTTCCTGCGCACCGCGGCCGAGACGGGCCTGTACGTCATCCTGCGGCCCGGCCCGTACATCAACGCCGAGGTCGACGGCGGCGGTTTCCCCGGCTGGCTGACGGCGACCAAGGGCACCGCGCGCACCGCCGACCCCACCTATCTGGGGCATGTCGACGCGTGGCTGACGCAGGTCGACCGGATCGTCCGGCGGCACCTGTACACCCAGGGCCGGGGCACGGTCCTGCTCTACCAGCTGGAGAACGAGTACGACTCCCACGTCACCGAGGCGACCGGCCGGGAGTACATGTCCCACCTGTACAACAGGGTGCGGGCGGACGGCATCGACGTACCCCTCTTCCACAACGACAAGGGCCGCAACGGCCATTGGGTGCCGGGCTCCTTCGACACCGGAGGCGAGGAGGGCGGTTGGCTGTACGGTTTCGACGGTTATCCCTCACCCTCCCAGAACCCGCCGGACTGGGGGAAGTTCGGGCCCGGCGGGCCGACCGGCGGGTCCACCGCCTCGCCGCGCACGCCCGGTTTCACCCCGGAGTTCGGCGGCGGCTGGTTCGACCCGTGGGGCGGCGCCTGGTTCGACGGCAAGGGGTACGCGGAGGCCCGGCGCACCCGTGACTCGGCCTACGAGCGCCGCTTCTATCTGACCAACCTGGCCAACGGCCTCACCCTGCACAACGTCTACATGACGTTCGGCGGCACCAGCTGGGGCTGGCTGCCCGCGCCGGTCGTCTACACGTCGTACGACTACGGCGCGGCCATCGACGAGGCCCGCAACGTCACCGCGAAGATGGCGCCGATGCACCAACTGGGGCATCTGCTGCAGCGGGTGCCGGACTTCGCGCGGCTGGACCGGGCGGCGGACGTGACGGTGGCGGGGCTGAAGGTCTACCACCTGGCCAACCCGGACACCGGCGCGCATGTGTACGTCACGCGCAACGACGGCACGAAGCCGGTCACCGCCGAGCTGCCGACGCGGGCCGGGAAGCTGCGGATCACCGTGCCCGCGCGGGACGCCCGCATGCTGGCGACCGGGCTGCGGCTCGGCCGGCGGACGATGAAGTACAGCACCGCGCAGCCCATGATGTGCGTGACGGCGGGCAAGCAGGACGTCGCCGTCTTCGCGGGCCGCCGGGGCGACATGGCGGACCTGGTGCTGGACTGCCCGCAGGAGCCGAACGTCACCCGTCTCGACCCGGAGGCCGGCTGGGCGTACGAGCGCGGTGAGCTGCACGTCGGCGCCCCGCTCGGGGAGGCCGGGCTGAGCCGGGTGCTGGTCACCGGCGGCGAGACCGAGACCCCGCTGGTGCTGCTCTTCGCGGACGACGACACCTCGATGCGGATCTTCCCCTACGACACCCCCTCCGGCACCCTCGTGGTCTACGGCCCCGCGCTGCTGCGCCACGCCGAGGTGCACGGCTCCGAGGTGCGGCTCACCGGTGATCTGGACGGCGAGCCGGTGATCGAGGTGTGGGGGCCGCGCGGCATCGACACCCTGGTGTGGAACGGGCGCCGGGTGCCGGCCCGGGTCACCCTCTCCGGCAGCCTGATGACCACCGCCACGCTGCCCGGCGTACCCGAGGTGCGTCTCCCGGAGCTGACCGGCTGGCGGGCGCGCACCGAGAACCCGGAGGCGGGCCCGAGCTTCGACGACTCCAAGTGGCGCCGGGCGGAGCGCACTTCGTCGCACAGCACCACCCCGGTGCCCAAGGGCGGTCCGGTGCTGTTCGCCGACGACTACGGCTTCCACTACGGCGACGTCTGGTACCGGGGCTCGTTCAG
Source organism: Streptomyces sp. NPDC085596 (assembly GCF_044541565.1). Taxonomy (NCBI): domain Bacteria; kingdom Bacillati; phylum Actinomycetota; class Actinomycetes; order Kitasatosporales; family Streptomycetaceae; genus Streptomyces; species Streptomyces sp. NPDC085596. The sequence goes on from NZ_JBITTC010000001.1 coordinate 624,119, forward strand.
CGGGAGTTCCGGCATCGAGGAGGTATCGCTCGCCTACAGTTCCGGCACCCAGGGGCTGTTGATGGCGTGGCTGGACGGGGAGCCGCTGGGCACCCACCGGCTGCCGGTGCCGGACAAGTCGACCACGATCCGCAAGGGCACCTGGGAGGCGACGGCCACCTTCCCGGTGCGTCCGGAGCTGCGCTCGCCCGGCCGCCATGTGCTGTCGGTCCTGGTGCGGCGCATGCAGCACGACCAGGACGGCAAGGGCGACGACACCCACAAGGCGGCGCGCGGCCTGACCTCGGTGTCCTTCACGGGGGCGGCGCCGAAGGTGTCCTGGCGGCTCCAGGGCGAGCGGGGCGTGGACCCGGTGCGCGGACCGCAGAACACCGGCGGGCTGTACGGGGAGCGGGAGGGCTGGCATCTGCCCGGCTTCCGCGACCGGGACTGGGAGCCGGTGACCTTCCCGAGGGAGGAGCGGCGGCAGGGCGTGACCTGGTACCGCACCACGTTCCGGCTGTCGGTGCCGGGCGATGTGGACGCCTCGGTGGGGCTGCGGCTGGAGGACGATCCGTACCGGGCCTACCGGGCGCAGATCTTCCTCAACGGCTGGAACATGGGCCAGTACATCAACAACGTGGGTCCGCAGCACACCTTCGTGCTGCCGAACGGGATTCTGCGCACACGTGGCACCAACACACTGGCGCTGGCGGTGCTGTCGGAGTTCACCACGCTGTCCGGGCCCGGCAAGGTGAGCCTGGCCCTGCTGGGCGCGGCCGCCGGCGGTATCCCGGTGACTTTGGTGCCCTCTCCCGGCCACTGAACCCCGGTACGCGCACGGGTCGTTCTCGGTTGAACGATGCCCGCTGATCCGCATGACGTGGACACACCCGTGCGCGTACCCTCGGACGGTCCGGCAACGGCGTCGGGGTGGTCGGGGTGAAGGAGGAGAGGGCGGCACATGGTCAGCGCGGACGCACGGGCGCGAGCGGCACGACTGGCCGCCCGGCTGCGTCCCTCCCGGCCGGGGCATGCGATGCGCTCCCTGGCCAGGGAACTCGCCGCCCGGATCGCGCAGTTGCCGCAGCCCCCGACGGACGTACACGGTGTGTGCCATGCCCTGTGCGCAGCGATGAGCGCCCGGCGGGGCGGGCGGCCGGTGGAGCTGCGGTTCGAGCGCTTCCCGGACGAGATCGAGGTCACCGGGCTGTGGGTGGAGTTCCAGGACTTCGATCTGGTCATCGTGGAGGAGCGGGCCGAGGCCGTGCAGCAACTGGTCATCCTGGGACATGAGTTGTGGCATCTGCACGCCGGGCACCGGCACCATCCGCCCCTCGGCCCCGCCACCCTGGCGCTCGCGGAGGGGTCCGGCTGGGAGGAGCGGGCGCTGACGGTGGCCGCCCGTGATGGCTCCCGCGAGGCCGACGAAGCCGCCGCCGAGGACTTCGGCCACCGCCTGGCCACCCTGTTCCGCTCCCGGCTCGGACGTCCGGCCGAGCCCTTGGACCCCGTGCAGCGTGCTCTCGGCTATCGCGGCCGTGGCGGGGCCGCGCGGTGAGCGTGCCGGTCATGGAACCCGCCGCCACCCTGCGGGACTTCTCGATCTCCTTCTGGATTCCGGCGGCGGTGCTGAGCATCGCGCTGGTGATCAAGCTGCCCACGATCATCCGGCTGTGGCGGGACCCGCTGCTGCGCGCGGTCGGCGGTCTGCTGCTGGTGGCCTGCGGTGTCTTCGTGTTCTGCTCGCCGTCCACCATCGCCCGGGTGAACCGGCTGACCGGCGTACCCAACATCTCCGCGCCCTGGTGCTATTCGCTGCTCACGGCGTTCTGCGGCTCCTGCCTGCTGATGATCATCACCTGGCGCAACGGCCCCGCCGACCGCTCCGCCGTCACCCGGCGGGCCCGGCGCTGGGTGGTGTCGGTGTACAGCGGGGTGATCGCCGCCCTGTGGGTGCTGTTCCTGCTGGCCGACGTACCCGTGGAGCGGCTGCGGGACCTGGACACCTACTACGCCACCACCCCGTTCATGCGCGAGGAGATCCTGCTCTACCTCGGCGCGCACGCCGTGGCCTGCCTGATCACCTCGCGGCTGCTGTGGAACTGGGTACGCGCCGAGGGGCTGGACGCCTGGCTGCGCTGGGGCCTGAAGCTGCTCGGCGTGGGTTACGTACTGAACCTGATCTTCGACGCGGCCAAGCTGGTGGCGGTCGGCGCGCGCTGGCTGGGCGGCGATCTGGACTGGCTGAGCACCGACCTCGCGCCGCCGGTCGCCGCCCTGTCCGCCATCCTGATCGCGGTCGGCTTCATCCTGCCGCACGCCGGCCAGTACGCGAGCGACCGCTGGCGCATCCGGCTCGCCCACCGCGAACTGCGGCCGCTGTACCTGCTGATGCGGGCGTCGGCCGGGGAGGGCGTGCCGTTCGTGCTGCGGGCGACACCGGAGCTGCGGCTGACCCGGCGCGAGACGTTCATCCGGGACGTGCTGCTGCCGCTGGCCCGGCACCTCGACACCGCCCTCGGCGCCCGCGCGTACGCCGCCGCACTCGGCCTCGGCCACGCACCCGAGCGGGCGAGGGCGCTGGCCTCGGCGGTGACCATCCTGGACGCGGTCGAGGCCAAGGCGCGTATGCCGGAGCCGCCCGCGACGGTGGCCGCGCCGGACACCACCGACCTGCTCCAGGAGATCGGGGCCGTCTCCCGAGCCCTCCGCCGTCCCGACGAGATCGCGGCGGTCCGCACCCGTGCGGCCGCCGACCCAGCAGAGAGCGTTGCCGCACATGAGTGAACTGAAGCCCACGGCCGTCGTGCTCGGCGGCTCCCTGGCCGGTCTGCTCGCGGCCCGCGCCCTGGCCTCGACGGGCGCCCGCGTCACGGTGGTGGAGCGGGACGCGCTGCCCGCGGGGCCCGAGCCGCGCAAGGGGCTGCCGCAGGCCCGCCATGTCCACCAGCTGTGGTCGGGCGGCGCCCGCGCGCTGGAGGAGCTGCTGCCCGGCGCGGTGGACGCGCTGAGCGCGGCCGGGGTGAACCGGGTGCCGGTGACGACGGACATGGTGGTGCTGTCGGCGCACGGCTGGTACCGGCGCTGGCCGGAGTCGGCGTTCATGCTGCCCGCCAGCCGCGATCTGCTGGACTGGGTGGTCCGGGAACTGGTGCTGGCGGACGGCGCGATCGAGCTGCTGGACCGCACCGAGGCCCTCTCCCTGACCGGCACCGGCCAGGCGGTGACCGGGGTGCGGGTGCGCGCCGACGGCACCGAACGCACCCTGGACGCCGATCTGGTCGTGGACGCCACCGGACGCGGCTCCCGCGCCGCCCACTGGCTGGCGGGACTGGGCCTGCCGGAGCCGGAGCGGCGGGAGGTCGATTCGGGACTGACGTACGCCAGCCGTCTGTTCCGGGCGCCGGAGGGGGCGCGGGGCGGCTTCCCGGTGGTCAACATCGAGCCCGGTCAACGGGGTTCGAGCATGGGGCGCGGCGGTGTGCTGCTGCCGGTCGAGGACGGCAAGTGGCTGGTCACCCTGACCGGCGGCCGGACCGACGAACCGCCCGCCACCGGGGCCGAGTTCCTCCGGTACGCGCACGAGGAGCTGCGGCACCCGCTGATCGGCGAACTGCTGGCCCACGCCGAGCCGCTGACAGGTGTCACGGTGACGCGCACCACCGTCAACCGGCGCGTCTTCCCTGAACGGTCGCCCAAGTGGCCGGAGCACTTCGTGGTCCTGGGCGACGCCCTGTGCGCGCTCAACCCGGTGTACGGGCACGGGATGTCGGTCGCGGCCCAGTCGGCCGTGGCCCTGCGGGAGGCGGTGCTCCGACAGGGCGGGCTCGGCGCTCCGGGACTGGCCCGGCGGGCGCAGCGGGCGGTGGGCCGTACGGTGCGTACCGCCTGGGACCTGGCGATCGGCGCCGATGTGTTCTATCCAGGCGCCACGCCGACCGGGCCGACCGTCCGGGACCGGCTCGTCTCGGCGTACGTCGGCCGGCTGCTGCTGACCGCGACCGGCAACGGCCGGGTCGCGCGCCGGGTGACGGATGTGACCTCGCTGGAGGCGGGCGCGCAGGTGCTGCTCGCTCCGCGCATGCTGCTCGCGGCCGCCGTGGGCCCGCTGCGCCCGCCGCTGTCCGGGCCGCCCCTGACTGCGGAGGAGCGAAAAGCGGCGGGGGTCCCTTAGCCGCTGAACGGCGGCTGTGGCAGCCCCTGTCCCGCGTCCGGCACCACCAGTACCGACCCCGACAGGGGGGTGGGCACGGTGAGGCCGACGCGGGCGGTGGTGACGTACAGGTCGGTCAGGCCGGGGCCGCCGAAGGCGCAGGCGGTGGTGCGCGGGACCGGGAGCCGGATCTCGCGGTCCAGTGCGCCGGAGGGGGTGTAGCGGCGGACCGCTCCCCCGTCCCACAGGGCCACCCAGACGCAGCCCGCCGCGTCGACGGTCAGCCCGTCCGGGAAGCCCGCGCCGTCCTCGATGACGGCCAGGGTGCGCCGGTTGCGTACGCCGTCGCCGTCGTGGTCGAAGACGTCGACGCGCCGGGTGGGGCTGTCGACGTAGTACATGAGGGTGCCGTCCGGGCTCCAGCCGATGCCGTTGCTCACGGTGACGTCCGACAGGATCGTCTCGGCCGTGCCGTCGCCGGTCAGCCGGGTCAGGGTGCCGCCGCCGGTGGCCTCGTCGTAGCGCATGGTGCCGGCCCAGAGCGAGCCGTCGGGGGCGACGGCCGCGTCGTTGGCGCGGCGGCCGGGCACCGGGTCGCGGTGCAGCCAGCGGAAGGCGCCGTCGGGGTCGAGGAGGGCGACGCCGTCGCGCAGGTTCAGCACCAGGCCACCGTGTGTACGGGGCTTGGCGGCGCCGACGTGCTGTCCGGTGGTGCGGACCGTACGGCGGCCGGTGGCGGGGTCGTAGGTGTGCGCGCGGCTCGCCAGGACGTCCACCCACAACAGGCGGGCGGTGGCCGGGTCCCAGGTCGGGCCCTCGCCCAGCTCCGCCCGCGCCGCCACCGCGACCTCGTAGCCGCTCACGCCGCGTCCCGGTGGCCGAGCCGCTCGGAGAGTTCGGCGGCGCCCTTGACGGCCAGCGCCTCCAGCTCGGTGCGGCGTTCCTCGCTCCAGCGGACCGTCGGCACCGAGATGGACAGGGCGGCGACCACGCGTCCGGTGCGGTCGCGGACGGGGGCGGCCACGCAGCTCACGTCCGGGTTGGACTCCCGGCGCTCCACCGCGACACCCCGGCGCCGGATCTCCGCGAGGGCGTCCCGCAGCCGGGCGGGGTCGGTGAGGCTGTCGGGGGTCATCGCGGCCAGCTCGGCGCCGTCCGGGATGCGGGCGGCCAGCTCCGGCCCGGGCAGCGAGGCCAGCAGCATCTTGCCGACCGCCGTGCAGTGCGCGGGCAGCCTGCGCCCGGCCGCCGAGACCATGCGGACCGCGTGCGTGGAGTCGACCTTGGCGATGTAGATGACGTCGGTGTCCTCCAGCAGCGCCACATGGACCGTCTCGTCACAGGTCTCGGCGACGCCGCGGGCGACCTCCCGGCCCTCGGCGGCGAGGTCGAGCTGCTCGGCGTACCGGCTGCCGAGCTGGTACGGGCGCACGCCGAGCCGGTACCGGCCGGGCTGTCCGGGCACGGGCACCAGGTAGGAGCGGGCGGCGAGGGTGGTGACCAGCTCGTGCACGGTGGTGCGCGGAAGCTGGAGTCTGCGCACGATGTCGGGTGCGGAGAGCGTGCCGTCCCCGTCGAGGAACAGTTCGAGGATGTCGAGGGCCCGCGTCACGGCGGGCACGAGGCGTCCCATGTCCGGCCTCCTTGCCTGCTCTACGGGCGCGGCGGCCCGTGTTCGATATCCCAACCGGTGACCGGCGGGGCGAACACAGGCTAGTCACAGCGAGTCGGACGGGCAACGGTCGCCCACGCGCCGGGCACCATGGAGCGCATGGCTCTCGACTTCTCCCTGGTGCTGCTGCGCCGCATGGCCGACCACAATCCGGAGCTGGCCGAGGACGCCCGCAGGCGGCTCGGCGCCTCGGCGACCGAGATGCGGGAGGCGAACAAACACTGGCAGGCGATGGCCCGTTCGCCCAGGTCACGGGCCGCCGCGTCCCGGTACCTCGCGGTGCTGGGCGAGCCGGAGTCGGTCGAGCCGCGCCGGGTCGGTGACCTGGACTGCGAGGCGTGGCGGTGGACGCTGCCCCTCTGGCCGGACCTGCGCTTCGAGGTGCTGGTCGGGCAGGGCGGGGTGGTCTTCACCGAGTGGCTGGTGCGCGCACCGGACGCCCCGGCTCCCGCGCCGGCCACTCTGGAGGACCTCACCCCGTGGTCCTGCACGCTGGAGGAGGTGGCCCGCGCCTTCGCCCCGGCCCGCCCGGTCCAGGGCACCGCCCCCGGCCGCCAGGCACTCGCCTTCACCGCGCCGGACCGGGACGGGGTACGGCACGAGATGGCCGCCGAGTTCACCTGGGGACTGCTCCAGCGGACGGCGCTGCGGGACTGAGGCTCAACTGCCCTTGGCCGCCTCGATGATGAGCTGGGCGACGCGGGGCCGGGACTCCGGGTGCAGATCGAGGAAGAGGTGGGGCTCGATGAGTTCCAGCTCCATCACGCACGGCCGGCCGTCCTCGCCGTCGATGAGGTCGGCACGGCCGTACAGCAGCCGCTCGGGCCCACCGGGCACGGCCGCGAACGCCCGCTCGGCCACGTCGAGTTCGGCGGCGGTCGGCTGCCACTTCTCCAGATTCGGGTGGGCGGTCCTGGCGGCGTCGAAGGGCGTGCCGGAGGCGAGGACGGCACCCTTGCGGCTGGCGTGCAGCAGGCGTCCGCCGAAGAAGTGGAGCGCCCGCTCGCCGTGCCGGTCGATGCCCCGCATGTACGGCTGCACCATCGCGGTCAGGCCCTCGGCGTGCAGGTGCGCCAACTGCCGTACCGCCTGCTCGCGTTCCTCCGGTACGTAGCGGGCGGCGTACCGCGCCCCCGCCCCCGAGGCCGGCTTGATCACGTACTCGTGCCCGGTGGGCAGGTCCGGCTCCGCGCCGGGCGGGAGGTAACGCGTGGGCACCGTCGGCACACCGGCCGCCGCCAGCTCGCCCAGGTACCGCTTGTCGCAGTTCCAGTGCACCACGTCGGCCGGGTTGAGCAGCCGGGTCAGCGCGTCGGCCCGGTCCACCCAGGCCAGGAACTCGGCGGTGCGCCAGGGGTAGTCCCAGGTGGAGCGGATGAGCACGAGGTCGTAGCCGGCCCAGTCGGCGTCCGGGTCGTCCCAGAACCGGCTCTCCGCGTCGGCGCCCGCCGCCCGCAACTCCGCGACCAGGTCTGCCAGATCGGGGTCCTTGCTGGGCTCGGTGCCGGGGTCGTAGGTGGCGAGTGCGATACGCGGCACGGCGGGCTCCCTGTCGTACGTCGGCTCGGTGATCGCGAGGCTAGCAACCGCCCCGGAACCGGCACACCCCTGTTGACCTTCCCCTTCGGTGAAGCCCCAGCATCGGTGGCGAAGCGAGGAACCGGCCTTTCGAGGGAGCCTGGACGGACATGGATCTGCTGACCATCGGCGCGTTCGCCAAGGCGTCCGGGCTCTCCCCGAAGGCCCTGCGGCTCTACGACGAGCTGGGCCTGCTGCGCCCCGCGCGCGTCGACCCGTACACCGGCTACCGCTACTACGCCGTCGCCCAGTTGGACCGGGCCCGGCTGGTGGCGTGGCTGCGGCGGCTCGGGATGCCGCTGGCGGAGATCCGCGCGGTGTCCGTCCTGACCGGGGCGGACGCGGCGCGGGAGGTCCGGGCGTACTGGGCGCGTATCGAGGCGGAGACGGCCGTGCGGCGGGATCTCGCCGCGTTCCTCGTGACGGAGTTGACCGAGGCACCGAGAGAGGGAACCACCATGCTGGAACTGCGCTGCGCCGCCCACTCCGACCGGGGGCACGTCCGCCCCGCCAACCAGGACACCGTCTACGCCGGCCGCAGGCTGCTCGCCGTGGCCGACGGCTTCGGCCCGGCCGGGGCACCCGCCAGCGGGGCCGCCGTCGAGGCGCTGCGGTTCCTCGACGAGGGGGACGGGGTTCAGCCTGGCAACGTGCTGAACCTGCTGGCCGACGCGGTGCGGGGCGCGGGCGACGCCGTACGGGACGTGACGGAGGGGGCCGAGGACGCGGGCACCACGCTGACCGCGCTGCTCTGGACGGGGTCGCGCCTGGCCCTGGCGCACATCGGGGACTCTCGGGCCTACCTGCTGCGTGAGGGCGGGCTGTTCCGCATCACCCACGACCACAGCGTGGTCCAGTCCCTGCTGGACGAGGGCCGCCTGACCCCGGCGGAGGCCGAGAGCCACCCGCAGCGGTCGCTGCTGCTGAAGGTCCTCGGCGCCGACCCGGACCTCCGGCTGCACGAGGCCCTCCCCGGCGACCGCTACCTGCTCTGCTCGGACGGCCTGACCGGGGTCGTCCCGGACGGCCGGATCAGGGAGCTGCTGGCCGCCGCCCCGGACCCGGAGGCGGCCGTACGGTCGCTGGTCGACGCGGCGAATACGGCGGGCGGGCCGGACAACGTGAGCTGTGTGGTCGGGGACGTGGTGCCGCCCGTGGGGTAGGAAGGGGCTGTCGTACCCGGCAGCGAAGGAGTCCCGCGTGTCCTCCCTGTTTCCCGCCCTGACGGACCCCCTGACGGCCGGACGGACCGCGTTGCGTTTCGGCGCGCGCTCGCTGACGTACGCGGACCTCGCCTCGGCCGCCGGGGCGGTCGCCGCCCGGCTCCGGGGCACCGGCCGGGTCGCCGTGTGGGCGACGCCCGAGCTGGAGACCGCCGTGGCGGTGACCGGGGCGCTGCTCGCCGGGACGGCCGCCGTGCCGCTCAACCCGAAGTCGGGGGAAGGGGAGCTGGCGCACATCCTCTCCGACAGCGAACCGGCGCTGGTGCTGACCGCGCCGGGTGCCGAACTCCCGGCCGTGCTGGCCGACTTGCCCCGGCTGGAGGTCTCCGGCGCCGGGCAGGCCCCCGAGGACACGTACGGGGACGAGGACCCGGCGCTGATCGTCTACACCTCCGGCACCACCGGCCCGCCCAAGGGTGCCGTCGTCCCGCGCCGCGCCCTCGCCGCGACCCTGGACGCGCTGGCCGACGCCTGGCGGTGGACCGGGGACGACGTACTGGTGCACGGCCTGCCCCTGTTCCATGTGCACGGACTCGTCCTGGGCATCCTCGGCCCGCTACGACGCGGCGGCTCGGTACGGCACCTGGGCCGCTTCACCCCCGAGGGCGTGACCCGCGAGCTGAACGACGGCGCGACCATACTCTTCGGCGTGCCCACGATGTACCACCGGCTGGCCGAGGCCCTGCCGTCCGACCCCGAGCTGGCGAAGGCTCTCGGCCGGGCCCGGCTGCTGGTCTCGGGCTCGGCCGCGCTGCCCGTGCACGACCACGAGCGGATCGCGGCGGCGACCGGACGCCGGGTGATCGAGCGGTACGGCATGACGGAGACCCTGATGAACACCTCCGTACGCGTCGACGGCGAGGCCCGCGCCGGCACCGTGGGCGTACCGCTGCCCGGTGTGGAGCTGCGCCTGGTGGAGGAGGACGGCACCGAGGTGACCGCGCGTGACGGGGAGAGCGTGGGTGAGATCCAGGTGCGCGGCCCGAACCTGTTCACCGGGTATCTGAACCGGCCCGACGCGACCGCCGCCGCGTTCACGGCCGACGGCTGGTTCCGCACCGGGGACGTGGCGGTGCGGGAGGCCGACGGATACGTCCGGATCGTCGGCCGGAAGGCCACCGACCTGATCAAGAGCGGGGGTTACAAGATCGGGGCGGGCGAGATCGAGAACGCGCTGCTGGAGCACCCGGCGGTCCGCGAGGCGGCGGTCACCGGGGAGCCCGACGCTGATCTGGGCGAGCGGGTGGTGGCGTGGGTGGTGCCGGCGGACCCCGGATCGCCGCCCCTGCTCACGGAGTTGGCCGGCCATGTGGCCGCCCGCCTGGCCCCGCACAAGCGGCCCCGCGTGCTGAACCTGCTCCCCGCCCTCCCCCGCAACGACATGGGCAAGATCATGAAGCGCGCGCTGACGGTCCCGGCCCCCGAAAGCGAGCCCGACACGGCCTGAGGCCGCCGAAACCCCCCATTCAGCGGCGCCCCGCCCGGCCCCCTCCAGAAGGCACCCCAGCCCGTGCCCGCGCAGGATTCCACTAAGGCCCGCCGAATCCGGCGGCCCGCCCATGGTCAGCGCACTCGGGAGGAACTGCCGTGACCGTCAGCCTGGAGCAGTTGGGCCGCTGCCACTTCGCCGTCGACCTGGGCGCGGCCCGCACCCGCGTGTATGTGAAGGGCGCCGGACTCGTCGTCGACCAGCCCTCGGTGGCGGCCGTGAACACCCGTACCGGCGCGCTCATCGCGGTCGGTGACTTCGCGGAGCAGATGACGGGGCGCACCCCGCAGTACATCCGCGTGGTGCGGCCGGTGTCCGGCGGCACCGTCGTGGACATCGAGATGGCGCAGCGCATGCTGCGGCATCTGCTGGGCGACAAGACGCGCCGCGCCCTGCGCCGCAGGCCCCGGCTCCGCGCGGCGGCGTGCACCCCGCACGAGGCGGACCCGCTGGCCCGGCGGGCGACGATCGAGACGCTGGTCGGACTCGGCGCGCGGCGGGTGGAGCTGGTGGACACGCTGATCGCGGCGGCCGTCGGCTGCGGACTTCCCGTGGAGCGCCCCGAAGCCACCATGATCATGGTGTGCGGGGCGGCCGCGACCCAGGTGGCGGTGCTGTCGCTGGGGTCGATCGTCACGGCCGAGCGCATTCCGGTGGGCGGTGAGGCGGTGGACCGGGCGATCGTGCAACACCTGCGGCACAAGCACGAGTTGATGCTGCCCAGCCAGTCGGTGCGGCCGCTCCAGATCGCCCTGTCGGACAACGGGCTGACCCCGCAGGGCCCGGTGTCCACCGAGATCCACGGCCGGGACGTGGCCACGGGCCTGGCGCGCAGCGTACGGGTGGACACGGCGGCGATGCGCACCGCGATCCACACCCCGCTGCTGGCCGTCCTGGACGGCATCGGCAAGGTGCTGCGGGACTGCCCGCCGGACCTGGTGGCCGACCTGGTGGACCGGGGCATGATGATGGTCGGCGGCACCGCGCTGCTGCCGGGCCTGGACCAGATGCTCCGGGAGGCCACCGGCATGCCGGTGCACATCGCGGAACGCCCCGACGTGTGTGCCGTGCAGGGCCTGGGCGCCATGCTGGAGGGGCAGATCGCCCCGCTGGTCCTGGCACCGCTGGCCGCCTGACTCAGCGGCCCATGCTCGGTCTCAGTACGGCAGGACGCGCCCCGAGGGCGTCCTGCGGTCGATCTCCTGGCCCCGCGGAGCCGCGGGCCGACGACTGACCCGCACCCGGATTTGACGCTCCACGTCACCCTCCTCCCAGCCGACACCGAACACCGGTAGGAGGACGGTGCCCAGAACGCGCCCGCCCCAAGCCCGCCCGGCGAAAAGAATGCGATCACCCCGTTCCCCGGCCCGGGCACCGGGGAACGGCACACGCAACACACAACCCCCTCGCACATCCCTTCCATTAGAGTGCTGTCACTTCGTACGTCCGCGGTCCCGCAACCGGGCAACCGCCGTACCGGAGTCACATCGTTCGCCCCTCGCAGCGCCGTCAGCGTGCCGGGGGCATGAGCATCTGGGGTGGGGATGTCCAGCCATCGGCTGTCCAAGAAGAGTCGTTACATCGCCTGGGGCACCGCGGGGGTCGCGGTCGTCGCCGGTGCCGGTATCGCGGCGCAGGCGTCCAGCGCGGCCACGGTCTGGCCCGCGCAGAAGACCTACACCGGCCGCGCCTTCGACACCTGCACCGCGCCGTCCGCCAAGGCGATGAAGGCGTGGCAGACGGGTTTCTACGGTGCCGCCGCCGTCTACATCGGCGGCAAGAACCGCGGCTGCGCCCAGCCGAACCTGACCGCGTCCTGGGTGAAGTCGGTCAACTCCATGGGCTGGAAGCTGATTCCGCTCTACGTCGGCGCCCAGCCGCCCTGCCAGAAGAGCGCCAACCCGGAGAAGATGACAGGCGCCAACGCGGCCTCCCTCGGCGCGACGGACGCGAAGGACGCGGTGGCCAAGGCGTCGGCGCTCGGCATGAAGCCGGGCAGCGCGATCTACCTCGACATGGAGCCGTACGACACCACGGACAAGGCGTGCAACAACGCCGTGCTGTCGTACGTCCGTTCCTTCACCAAGACGCTGCGGGCCAAGGTCTACCGCGGCGGCTACTACGGCTTCACCAGCTCCAGCGCGAAGGCGGTCGCCACCGCCACCGACAAGACCGACCTGCCGGGCAACCTCTGGTACGCCCTGTGGGACAAGCAGAACACCACCACGGCCGACTGGCCCTGGGACCCGAAGCAGTTCACCAACCACAGCCGCGCCCACCAGTACATGGTGAACAGCAAGGAGACGCGCGGCGGTTACACGATCACGGTGGACCGCAACGCGTGGGACGCGCCGGTCGCGATCGTCGGCTAACGGGACGGGGTGATGCCGCCGCGCGTGTCGTGCGGCGGCATCACCAGGGGCCGGCGGTGCCTAGATACTGAGCGTGATCGCCGCGCCTATGCCGCCCAGGCCGAGGGCCAGGGCGGCCGACCACCAGCCGCCCCGGCCCCACGGGAAGAAGCGGTCGAGGGACAGGCGGCCGGGGCCGGTCGCGGCGATGCCGACGGCGACGGCGGCGATGCAGAGGTTGTACTCGAGACCGCCGTCGGACGCCCACAGGCCGTGCTCACCGGTGACCAGCGCCATCGCGTTGATCATGACGCCGATCAGCGCGGCGCAGGCCAGGGGCGTCAGCAGGCCGACGGTCAGGCCGAGGCCGCCGAGCAGTTCTGACAGTCCCGCGATGGTGGCGAAGACCTTCCCCGGCCGGTAACCGATGGCCTCGAACCCCTTACCGGTCACGGTGAGCCCCTGTCCGCCGAAGATCCCGAAGAGCTTCTGCGCTCCATGGGCCGCCATCAGCAGACCGAAGGTCAGTCTGATGAACAGCAGCCCCCAGTCGGCGGCGGAGCCGAGCGCGGTGCGGTCCGTGGCACGGTCAGGCCGGAAGGTGCGTGTAGTGGTCATGGGCGATGCTCCGAAAAGCCCCCCACTCGATGGGAAGGTACGGGCGTCCCCCCTGCACACACCTCCCAGGCTATTAGCGTCCGGCTTGCAGCGCGCCCCAGGTCGCGGGTCCGACCTGGCCGTCGACGCCCAGGGAGCGGCTGGTCTGGTAGTCCCGCACGGCCTGCCCGGTGCCCGAGCCGAAGTCGCCGTCCGCCGTGACGGTCCGCCCGAGGGCCGCGGTCAGGGCCCGCTGGAGGCGCTGGACCGCGGCGCCGGTGCTGCCCTGGCTGAGGGCGGGCGTGCTGCCGGCCGAGAGCAGCGCGGTCCAGGTGCGGGCGCCCACCACTCCGTCGGCGCCGAGGCCGCGGGCCTGCTGGAAGGCGGTCACGGCGGAGGTGGTCTTCGAGCCGAAGCTGCCGTCGACGGTGCCCACGTTGAAGCCCTGCGCGTTGAGCAGCGACTGCGCGGCCGAGACCTGGGGGCCGGAGGAGCCCGAGCGCAGGGTGTCGTAGGACGGGAAGCTCAGCTGGACCTCGCCGCCGCCGGTGCTGCCGCCGACCAGCTGCATGTAGTAGGTCCAGTTCCAGTTCGGACCGGGGTCGGTGTGGTCGTTGCCGGGCACCTCGGAGTGGCCGACGATGTGCGCGCGGTCCTTGGGGATGCCGTACTTGGCGCACAGGGACGCGGTCAGCGCGGCGGAGGAGCGGTACATCGCGTCGGTGAACCAGCTGGGGTTGTCGACGTACCCCTCGTGCTCGATGCCGATGCCGGACGCGTTCCCGGACCGGGCGTGCCAGGCGGTGTCCTTCTCGCGCACCGTCTGGGTGATCTGGCCGTCGGAGGAGCGCACCACGTAGTGCGCGCTGACCTGCGCCGACGGGTTCTGGAACCAGCTGATCGTCCCGGCGTACGAGCCCTGGGTGACGTGGATGACGACCTTGCTGATCGCCGCCGTACGGCCGACGGCGTAGTTGGCCGAGCTGGCCGGGACCCAGAGGGCGGAGGGGTAGTCCGGGCTCTGCGCGGCCGGGGCCACGGCGGCCTCGTAGCGGCCGCGCTCGGGGGCGACGGTGCGGGCGGGGAGGGTCAGCTTCTCGCCGCCCTCGGCGCGGGCGGTGACGCCCTTGGCCAGGAAGGTGTAGACGGTGTCGGCGTAGAGCCGGGCGGTGGCGGGGTCGGTGGCGCCGCCGTACCGGGCGAGGAGGGGGTACCAGGCGTCGGTGTCGCGCCGCTCGGCCCCGCTGAGTCCGGCGTGGTCGGCGTAGGAGCGCAGGACGGCCGCGCCGCCGCGGATGTTGGCGGCGGTGTCCGTGCGCAGCTCGCCGGTTGTCTCACCGGTCAGCCGGGAAGCCAGCTCCAGGGTGTGCTGGTCGGGGTTGCTGACCAGGTGCATCACCCCGTAGCCGCCCGCCTGGCTGGGCAGGCCGTGGTGGCCGTCGAGGTGGGTCTCGCTGTAGCCGAGGGCGATCAGGACATCGCGCGGGACTCCGTACTCGGCCGCCGCGCCGCTGAAGGCGTGGGCGACGGGGCCCTCGGTGCTTCCGGCGCGGGGCGCGGCGGTGACGGGCTGCACGGCGGCGGCGAGCACGCCGAGGGTGCCGAGGCCGGCGAGGGCTGCGCGGGCCAGGGATATGCGGGGCATGGGGGTGGCCTTCCAGTGGGGGCGGGCTTGGGGATGTGGGGAGGCCGGGGACCTCGTACGTGGTCCCCGGCCATGGCCTGCGGGCGGTCAGATGGTGCCGCTCTCCCACCACCAGGCGCGGCCGAGGTCGGCGCGGCTGTCGACGTGCTGGTGGTCGACGTCGTACCGCTCCAGACCGGAGAACCCGCAGGTCTCGGCCTTCTGGTAGACCGTGCGGTTGGCGACGCCGGGCACGTCGAGGTCGGCCGCGGTGCCGTAGAGGTGCATGCTGTCGCTGGCGCCGCCGATCTCGGCGTTGTGCGCGATGCTGCGGAAGCCGGAGTTGACGGTGATCGGGACGTTGCCGAGCTTCTTGCGCAGCGCCTCCAGCTTGTACATGGCCCGGCGGGCGTTCTCCTTGACGGCGGCCGCGCTCACCTTGCCGCCGTTGAAGTTGCCGCTCGAACGGTCGTAGAACTCGCTCCAGTTGAAGTGCGCGGTCGAACCGTCCGACTGCTCCAGGGCGTTGAGCTGCGCCTGGGTCGCGGGTCCGGCGCTGCCGTCGGCCGAGAGTCCGTACGCGGCCTGGAACCGGCGTACCGCGGCGGCCGTACCCGGCCCGAAGTCGCCGTCGATGCTCACCCGCGAGTGCGAGGCGGAGTCCGCCGCCCAGCCGGCCACCCGGATCTGAAGCTCCGTCACATCGGCGCCGTTGGCGCCCTGGTTCATGGTGCGCGTCCAGTTGTACGCCTGCGCGCTGCCCGACAGCAGTACGGGCCCGGCGAAGACACCCGCGGTCGCGGCGAGGGTGCCGCGCAGGATCGTGCGGCGGTTCGGAGAGAAGGTCATCGTGAACTCCCTTGTATCTACGGTCAGAAGGCGAGCTGGAACGGCACGACCTGGGCGTCGGTGTCGTAGGCGTGCACGCGCAGCTTGAAGCGGGTGCCGTCCTTGACGTCGGTGGCGACGGTCGCCCACTGGGGGCCGAACGTCGAGTAGGTGTTGTCGTGGTTGCACAGCGTGGTGTGGTCGACGAAGACGATGCAGGCGTCCAGGAAGCCGGTGGCCGAGCTGCTGAGCTTGATGTTGATGTCGCCGCAGCGCGAGGTGGTCGTGTAGGTGCCGAACTCGACCGCGGCGGCGGAGTAGCGGTAGGTGAGCGACTTGGCGCCTCCGTAGCAGGAGGTGGCGGCGGCGGCCTTCTCGGGCTGGGCGACGGCGGGCGCGGTGGCACCGGCGGCAAGGAGCGCGGTGGTGGCGGCGAGGACGGCCGCCGTTCTCCGGGTGCGGGTCATGGTGGGTCCGATCACTTAAGGGGAGCGGGAGTTGGGGCCCTTACGTGGGTGCCCTTGCGGATGTCAGAAGGCGATCTGGACGCGCGCGGAGGAGCCTTCGAGATCCACGCCGAGGGGCACGGTGAACTTGCTGCCGTCCTTGACGTCGGTGGCGATGGTCTTCCAGCTCCGGCCGGCCTTGGTCCAGTAGTTGCACTCGCCGACGCGGGTGAACTTCACGCAGGCCCAGACGAATTCGGCGTCGCCGCTGACCATGCGGAGGTTGATGTCGGTACAGCGGGACGTCGTCGTGTAGGGCCCGAACTCGAGGGCGTCGCCGTAGTTCACGGTGACGGCGCCGCCGTAGCAGCTGGTGGCCGCCACAGGGGCGGGGGCGGCCGACGCGGTGGTGGGCACCGAGACGGCGAGGGCGGCGAGCAGGGCCGCCGCCGCGGCCGGGTGGGTGAGGATCTTCGCCATCGGTTTCCTTCGGTGTCCGTTGGTTCTGTGGGCCGGGGACATGCGGAAGGTGCGGGGGTGCGCCGGTCCGGCTGCGGTGCGCCGGGCTGGACCGGGGTGCGCCGGGCTGGACCGGGGTGCGTCGTGGCGCACTGTGGTGCCTCGCGTGGTGCCGGGGAGCGATGGTGCCGTGGGGATCGGTGCGGCGGAGCGAGTTCATGCTCCGGTGTGCGCTATCGGCTGTCATGCTCATTCGAACAGGGTGAAATGACGCCGGTGGAAAGGGTGTTGAGCGTGCTTCGCTTTCACTTCTCGGCTGAGGATCTGGCCAGGACACGGGTCGCCGCCGCCCCGCACCCCCTGTGGGAGATCGCCGCCAGCCTCCACCGCTTCCAGACACCGGCCGGCCGCTGGGCCTACGCGCACTGGTACCGCACGGCCCGCGATCGCTTACGGGAGGCGGGGCTGGAGAGCGCGGTACGCCAGATCCTGCTGCCGCTCTATCCACGCGCGTCGTACTGGCCGGACTTCCTCACCCCGCTGGAGGGCGCGGCCGGCCTGGAAGCGGGCCTGAAGGCGATCCTGGCCACGCCCCCGGCCCGGGTGACGGCGGAACTGGCGGCCCTGGCCCGGATAAGACGCATCCCGCCCCACCTGGCCCGCCTGCCGGAGAAGGGGCCCCGCGAGGAACTGGTGAGCGTCCTGCGCGCCTACCACCGCACCGTGATCGAACCCCACGAGGAGTGGATGCGCGAGAGCGTCCACACCGAACGCGTACGCCTGGCCCGGCACTTGCTCGACGGCGGCACCGAGGGCCTGCTCGGGGGACTCGGCCCGGCGGTCCGCTGGCGGCACCCCCGGCTGGAGATCGGCACGTACCCGACGGAGCACGACATCCGCCTGGAGGGCCGCGGCCTGCTCCTGATCCCCTCGTACTTCTGCTGGAAAGGTCCCGTCTCCCTGGCCGACCCGACCCTGCCCCCCGTCCTCACCTACTCCCTCCACCACGAGCCACCCCGCGCGACCCCAGGCTCACCCTCCCTGGAGGTCCTCCTGGGCCGAGCCCGGGCAACAGTCCTCCGCGCCACCGCCGCCGGCGCCACCACCACCGAAGCCGCCCACCGAGCCGGCGTGACCCCCGCCACCGCCACCCACCACACCACAGCCCTCCGCGACGCGGGCCTCATCACCAGCCACCGCCACGGCAACACGGTCATCCACACGCTGACGCTGCTGGGGGCGACGATGGTGAACAGGAATCTGACCCGGCCCGGACCGGGGGTCGAATGAATCCGAGCCGGTGTGGTGGGTGACCTGACGTCAGCTGATGGAGCGGATCGTCTTCCGGCCGCTCGGGCCGACCAGGGTGCGGGGGCCGTCGACCGGCTGTCCGGAGGTGTCGTTGCCGCCGGCGTAGAACAGAAGCGTGCCCGTGCCGTCGTCCGTCGTGGTCCACATGTCGGCGGCCCCGTTGCCGTCGGCGTCGGCCGCGCCGGCGAGGAGGGGGCGACTGGTCGTGTCGTAGCCGTGGCCGTAGAGCGTGCGGCCGTCGAAACGACCGTCGTCGCGGCCCCGGTAGAGCCACAGGTCGCCGTTGCGGGTGTCCCTGGCGAGCAGGTCGTTCCGGCCGTCCCGGTCGGTGTCGCCGGGAGCGGTGAGCGTCATGACGTTGGAGCGGCGCAGTTGCTCGGGTGTGTCCTCGTCGTACCCGCAGACCTCCTGGAGCATCACGACGTTCGCCTGCTGCTCGGCGACCAGTCGGGCGACCTGGTCCATCTTGAGGTCGGGCGTCCCGGTCCCCTTGCCAGGACGCCGCCCCCGGGGCCGGATTCGGCCTTGCCCGGGGCAGATCCCGGAGCATAACCAGCGCGCGCCGGAGGTATCGCGGGCGTCGGCCCAGGTCATCGGCCCGGCCCGCCCCGTGCGCTTGCTGAAGCGGCGCACCTGTGACGCGCTGCCGGTCCTCCACCAGGGGCAGATCGCGGCCTTCGCCGGCCCCCGGCAGCGGTCGTCATCACGCCGGCTGACGTACTGCCCCGACCGCGGGAGCCAGGGCAGCGGACAAGGCGTCGAGGGCAGCCGGGTAGGCACGTTCGGAAGGGGCCGCGAAGCCGATCAACAGGCCCTGCGGACGGCCGTCGAGGTCGTGGCGGAGTTCGGTGAGGCCACGCAGGGCAACGCCGCGCTGGGCACAGCCGGCCAGGAGCTCGTCTTCGGTGGGGCCGTCGGAAGAGAGGGTGACAAGGGTGTGGAGGCCGGCGGGTACTCCGTGGGCGGTGAGGCCGGGGTGGGCGGTCAGCCGGCCGAGGAGGAGTTCGCGGCGTCGGCGGTAGCGCAGGCGGGCGGCGCGGACGTGGCGGTCGTAGGCGTGCGTGGTGATCAGGTCGGCGAGGACGAGCTGGCCCAGGGTCTCGGTGTACAGGTCGGCTTGCTGTTTGGCCCGCGTCACCGGCTGCACCAGGTGGGGCGGCAGGACCATCCAGGCCAGGCGGAGGGCGGGGGCGAGAGTCTTGGACGCGGTACCGCAGTAGACGACGTGGTCGGGTGCGACGCCCTGGAGGGCGCCGACGGGCCGGCGGTCGTAGCGGTACTCGCCGTCGTAGTCGTCCTCGACGATCAGGCCGCCCGTGGAGCGCGCCCACGCGTACAGCCTCCGGCGGCGGCCCGGATGCAGCGGCACGCCGGTCGGGTACTGGTGCGAGGGGGTGAGGAACACCGCTCCTGTGCGCTGTGTCAGCGCGTCCACGCGAGCGCCGTGGGTGTCGACGGGCAGGGCGATGGTGGTGAGCCCGGCGCGCTGGACGACTTCGCGGAAGAGGTTGTGGCCCGGGTCCTCCACGGCCGCGTCGCGGGTGCCGTTCGTGGCCAGTACGCCGCTGAGCAGGCCGAGTCCCTGGTAGTGGCCGGAGGTGATCACGATCCGGTCCGGGGTCGTGATCACGCCGCGGGTGCGGCCCAGGTAGTCGGCGAGGGCGTTGCGCAGTTCGATCCGGCCCTGTGGGTCTCCGGCGCCGAAGACCTCGGGGCGGGCGTGAGTGAGCACACGGCGGGTGGCGGCGAGCCACGCCCGGGTGGGGAAGGCGCTGACGTCGGGGAGCCCGGGGCGAAGGTCGTGGCGGGGAGTGGCCGGGGCGGGTGCGCGGCACGCGGGGGCCTGGGCGCATTGCGCCGCCTCGGCCACTTTGGTGCCCGATCCCGGGCGCGTGGTGAGGTAGCCCTCCTCGACCAGTTGGCCGTAGGCGGCGCTGACGGTGCCCCGCGAGAGTGCGAGTTCCTGCGCCAGCCCGCGGGTGGACGGCAGGAGCGTCCCGGCGGGCAGGCGACCTTGTCGAATCGCTTGCCGGAGCGCGGACTCCAGGCCGGCGCGCCGCCCGGCCGCGGCGTCGAGGGTGATGTGCAGGTCGAGCCGGGAACTGGACCAGGAATTCGGCATGGAACTGGATCTTATTTCCAGTCCGGTGTCCCTCTACGTTCGATGTCGAAGGCCCGGCCGAAGGGGGTCGTGAGTGCGCGCCGGCCAGAACTGCCCGGCCGTCCTCGGCCACATCCCGCACACCACGACGAAAGGACCCCAGCGGTGATCGTGATCGCTCACCTCAGCGACATCCACATCGACGGCGGGCACCGCGCCTCCGCGCGCACCCGAGCCGTCATGGACTACCTCGAAGACCTCCCCTACGACCTGGACGCGGTCCTGGTCACCGGAGACATCGCCGACCACGCGCTGCCCGCCGAGTACGAGCAGGCACGCCGGCTGCTGGCCTCCCGGCACCCGGTCCTGGTCTGTCCCGGCAACCACGACGAGCGTGCGGCATTC
This sequence comes from Streptomyces sp. NPDC085596, assembly GCF_044541565.1. NCBI lineage: Bacteria > Bacillati > Actinomycetota > Actinomycetes > Kitasatosporales > Streptomycetaceae > Streptomyces > Streptomyces sp. NPDC085596. The sequence goes on from NZ_JBITTC010000001.1 coordinate 644,338, forward strand.
CGGCAGTTCCTGCTGGGGCAGCCGCCATCGACGGCACCGGTCGACCAGGTGCGCCAGACCGGCGACTTCGTCATCGCCCTGTGCGACTCCTCGGTGCCGGGCAAGGACGAGGGCTTCCTCGAGGACGAGACCCTGGCGTGGCTGGAGGACGTCCTGGAGCAGGCCCCGGCCGAGGTGCCGGTGCTCGTCGGCTTCCACCACCCGCCGGCCGTGCTGCATGAACCCTTCATCGACGGCATCCGCCAGTTCGGCGTGGAACGACTCGCCGCCCTGACGGCTCGTCACCCCAATCTCACCGCCTTCCTGTGCGGACACGCCCACACCCCGGCGGCGACCACCTTCGCCGGACGGCCGCTGCTGGTGGCACCCGGAGTGGTCTCCACGCTCCGGCTCCCCTGGGAGCACCACGCACACCCCGAGGACTACATCCACCTCGACCAGCCGCCCGCGCTCGCCTTCCACGTTCTGGACGACGAGGGCCGGCTGACCACCCATTTCCGGTGCCTCACCGACTGATCACGTGCCTTGACCACGGCGGGAAACAGCGTGGAACTGCTTCAACGGCCGGGGCTCTCACCGCCCCTGAGTCACCAAAAGCACACGGTGCCGACCGAAGAAGCTACGCACGGAAGGAGAAGTGGACGCGAAGAACAGGCACTGTTCGCAGGTCAAGATCTTGTGGGGCGGGTGGGACTCGAACCCACGGCCGACGGATTATGAGTCCGCTGCTCTAACCGGCTGAGCTACCGCCCCTCGCGGCGTGTCGCGTACAACTGTGCGCGCCGTCTGCCGCAGCATAGCCGCTCATACGATCTCCTGCTTCGGATGGTCGGCTTCCGCGCTGCTTCCCTGACCTGGAGAGACTTCGCCCAGGCCACGGGCGGTCGGTCCGGACATGAAAAAGGACCCCGCAGGGTCCTCGTTCATCGCGCTCCCCCGACTGGACTCGAACCAGTAACCTGCCGGTTAACAGCCGGCTGCTCTGCCAATTGAGCTACAGGGGACCGAAGCTCCCCCGACTGGACTCGAACCAGTAACCTGCCGGTTAACAGCCGGCTGCTCTGCCAATTGAGCTACAGGGGATCGCTTCGTCTGCATCGAACGCATCCACCTGGGTATTCGCCAGGGGGCGGGCGCTCGCTGCGACACATACATTAGCGCAAGCAGGGGGGTGCTCCGCCAATCGGTTCCCCTCCGGCCCCCGCTCAGCACCACAGACCCCCGTCAGGGACTACGCAAGGAAGGGTGGCCCACATGCGCTACCGGCTCACGTTCGTCGCCGGACTGGCCGTCGGATACGTACTCGGAGCACGCGCCGGCCAGCAGCGCTACGAGCAGCTGAAGAAGGCCGCTCGCGGGGTCGCGCAGAACCCCGCCGTGCGCAACACCGCCGAGACCGCCGCCCAGCAGGGCCGGGTCTACGCGGGCAAGGCGCTGCACACGGTGGGCGAGAAGGTGGGCGACCACGTCCCCGAGTCCCTCGCCGACCGGGTCCGCTCCCTGCGCGGCCGCAACGGCCACGGCCGGCCGGCCGAGGACGACTGGGGCACCAGCCACCCCTGAACCGGCCACCCGCGGACGTGCCCCCTGAGCAGCGTCTCCAGGGGGCACACGCATACCGGCAGGAGCAGCCCCCGCTCTGCGGCAGAATTTGAGCCATGGGGATAGTCGCCGGGTTGGACAGTTCGCCCGCATTCACTCGCATCGTGGTCTGCGACACGGACACGGGGGCCGTGCTGCGTCAGGGGTACGCCCCGCATCCGCTGGACGTGCCGGACGGCGCCCCGCGGCCCAGTGACGTCGACCCGCAGGCGTGGCTGCTCTCCCTGGGGGAGGCCGCGGGCGGCGGGCTGCTGGAGGGCGTACAGGCCATCGGCGTCTCCACGCAGGCGAACGCCGTGGTCCCGCTGGACGCGCAGGGCAACACCGTGCGCCCGGCGATGGCCGGGGCCGACAAGCGGGCCCAGGTGGCCGCCGCCGACCTGATCGACGCCCTCGGCGGCCGGGAGGCGTGGGCGCAGGCGGTCGGCTGTGTCCCGCAGGCCGCCCGGCCGGTGACCAAGCTGCGCTGGCTGGCGAAGAACGAGCCGGAGAACGCGAGCCGTACCGCCGTACTGCTCCAGGCGCACGACTGGCTGGTCTGGCAGCTGCTGGGCCGGCCGGCGCGCCGGACCACCGACCGGGGCGGCGCCTCGGGCACCGGGTACTGGTCCGCCGCGACCGGCGCCTACCGGCCCGACCTGGTCGAGCTGGCGCTCGGCCACCAGGTGGCGCTGCCCGAGGTGATCGGCCCGGCCGAGGCCGCGGGCACCACCCCGGAGGGGCTGCTGATCTCCGCCGGTACGGGCGAGACGATGGCCGCCGCGTTCGGCCTCGGGATCGGCCTGGGCGACGCGGTCGTCTCGCTGGGCGCGTCCGGGTCCGTGATGGCCGTGCACACCGAGGCGCTGGCCGACCAGTCCGGGATGATCACCTCCCTCGCCGACGCCACCGGCATGCACCTGCCGGTCGTCACCACGCTCAACGCCGTACGGGCCCTGCGCGGCACCGCCGGACTCCTCGGCCTGCCCGACCTGAAGGCCCTCTCCGAGCTGGCCCTGAACTCCACTCCCGGCTCGCACGGCCTGGTCCTGCTCCCCTACCTGGAGGGCGAGCGCACCCCCGATCTGCCGCACACCGCGGGCACCCTCGCCGGGCTGCGCCGGGAGTCGATGAAGCCCGAGCATCTGGCGCGGGCCTCGTTCGAGGGCATGCTGTGCGGGCTCGCGGACGCGCTGGACGTGCTGCGCGGGCGGGGCGTGGCGGTGCGGCGGATCTTCCTGCTGGGCCAGGCCGCCGAGCTGCCCGCCGTGCAGGCGATCGCTCCGGCGCTGTTCGGGACGCAGGTGGTCGTGCCGCAGCCCGCCGACTATGCCGCGATCGGCGCCGCCCGCCAGGCCGCGTGGGCCCTCGGGGCCGCCCAGGGCACCCTGGACCCCCGTACCCCGCCCGCCTGGCACGGGGCGGCCGCGCAGGTGCTGGAGCCGGGTGAGGACCTGGCCGTGGGGCAGGCGGTGCGCCAGCAGTACGTGGCGGTGCGCGAGCAGACCCATCCGGGCGCGTTCCGCGCGTAAAGAGCCGTACAAAACCGGGGTCGGCGGGGCACCCGATGGGTTAATCGGTTGAGGTAACACGGGTGGAGTGCCCGACGATAGGGCCAGGGGCAGAACACCGCCCCACCGCCGACTCCGAGAGACAAGCGTGCTCATACGACTTCTGCGGACCTGTCTCAGGCCCTACAAGAAACCCATCGCCCTTCTGGTGGCGCTGCAGCTCCTCCAGACCTGCGCCACGCTCTACCTGCCGAACCTCAACGCGCACATCATCGACAACGGTGTCGTGAAGGGGGACACGGGCTACATCCTCGACTCCGGCGCCCTGATGATCGGCATCTCGCTGATCCAGGTCGTCTGCAACATCGGCGCCGTGTACTACGGCGCCCGTACCGCCTCCGCGCTCGGCCGGGACCTGCGCGCCGCGGTCTTCGACCGGGTGCAGTCCTTCTCCTCGCGGGAGCTGGGCCACTTCGGCGCGCCCTCGCTGATCACCCGTACGACCAATGACGTGCAGCAGGTCCAGATGCTGGTCCTGATGACGTTCACGCTGATGGTGTCGGCGCCCATCATGTGTGTCGGCGGCATCGTGCTGGCCCTCGGACTGGATGTGCCGCTCTCCGGCGTACTGGTCGCCGTCGTGCCGGTGCTGGGCATCTGCGTGGCGCTGATCGTGCGCCGGCTGCGGCCGCTGTTCCGCTCGATGCAGACCCGGCTGGACACGGTGAACCGGGTGCTGCGCGAGCAGATCACCGGCAACCGCGTCATCCGCGCCTTCGTCCGTGACGAGTACGAGCAGGGGCGGTTCGGGAAGGCCAACGGCGAGCTGACCGAGATGCAGCTCGCGACCGGCCGGATGCTGGCGCTGATGTTCCCGATCGTGATGACGGTGGTGAACCTGTCGTCCATCGCCGTGGTGTGGTTCGGCGCGCACCGCATCGACAGCGGTGGGATGCAGATCGGTGACCTGACCGCGTTCCTCGCCTATCTGATGCAGATCGTCATGTCCGTGATGATGGCCACCTTCATGTTCATGATGGTGCCGCGCGCGGAGGTGTGCGCCGAGCGCATCCAGGAGGTGCTGGAGACCGAGTCCAGCGTCGTGCCTCCGCTCGCGCCGGTCACCGAGCTGCGCGGACGCGGGCATCTGGAGGTCCGGAACGCGGGCTTCCGCTATCCGGGCGCCGAGGAGCCGGTGCTGCGCTCCATCGACCTGGTGGCGCGGGCGGGCGAGACGACGGCGGTGATCGGCTCGACCGGCAGCGGCAAGTCGACCCTGCTGGGCCTGGTGCCCCGGCTGTTCGACGCCACCGAGGGCGAGGTCCTGGTGGACGGCGTGGACGTGCGCGAGGCCGACCCGGCCCTGCTGGCCCGCACCGTCGGCCTGGTCCCGCAGAAGCCGTACCTGTTCGCCGGCACCGTCGGCGGCAACCTGCGCTACGGCAAGCCGGACGCCACCGACGACGAGCTGTGGGCCGCGCTGGAGACCGCGCAGGCCAAGGAGTTCGTGGAGGGGCTGGAGGGCGGCCTGGAGGCGCCGATCGCGCAGGGCGGCACCAATGTGTCGGGCGGTCAGCGCCAGCGTCTGGCCATCGCCCGCACCCTGGTGCAGCGCCCGGAGATCTACCTCTTCGACGACTCGTTCTCCGCGCTCGACTACGCCACCGACGCGGCCCTGCGTGCGGCGCTCGGCCGGGAGACGGCCGACGCCACGGTGGTGATCGTGGCCCAGCGGGTGGCGACCATCCGGGACGCGGACCGGATCATCGTGCTGGACGAGGGCCGGGTGGTGGGCTCCGGCCGCCACCACGAGCTGATGGCGGGCAATCAGACGTACCGGGAGATCGTGCTCTCCCAGCTGACGGAAGCGGAGGCCGCCTGATGGCCGGTCCCATGGGACGCATGATGGCCGGGGGCGGACCCGACCAGCGGTCGATGGACTTCAAGGGCTCGGGCAAGCGGCTCGCGGCCCAGTTCCGGCCCGAACGGGGCACCATCTACGGGCTGCTGGCCTGTGTGGTGATCAGCGTGGCGCTGAACGTGATCGGCCCGAAGATCCTCGGCAAGGCCACCGACCTGGTGTTCGCCGGCATCGTCGGCCGGAAGATGCCCGCCGGGGCGTCCAAGCAGCAGGTGCTGGACTCGCTGCGCGAGCGGGGCCAGGGTTCGGTCGCGGACATGCTGCGCAGCACCGACTTCACGCCCGGCCAGGGCATCGACTTCGACGCGGTCGGCCGGGTGCTGCTGCTGGCGGTCGGCGTCTTCCTGGTCGCGGGTCTGCTCATGGCGGTGGCGACCCGGCTGGTGAACCGGGCCGTGAACCGCACGATGTACCGGCTGCGCGAGCAGGTGCAGGCCAAGCTGTCGCGGCTGCCGCTGTCCTACTTCGACAAGCGGCAGCGCGGTGAGGTGCTCTCCCGCGCCACCAACGACATCGACAACATCGGGCAGACGCTCCAGCAGTCGATGGGCCAGCTGATCAACGCGGTGCTGACCATCATCGGTGTGCTGGTGATGATGTTCTACGTCTCGTGGATTCTCGCGCTGGTCGCGCTGGTGACGGTGCCGCTGTCCTTCGTGGTGGCGACGCGGGTCGGCAAGCGGTCGCAGCCGCACTTCGTGCAGCAGTGGCGCATCACCGGCACCCTGAACGCGCACATCGAGGAGATGTACACCGGGCACACCCTGGTGAAGGTGTTCGGGCGGCAGGAGCAGTCGGCGAAGCAGTTCGCCGAGCAGAACGACGAGCTGTACGAGGCCGCGTTCAAGGCGCAGTTCCACAGCGGGGTGATGCAGCCGCTGATGATGTTCGTGTCGAACCTGAACTACGTGCTGGTCGCCGTCGTCGGTGGTCTGCGGGTGGCTACGGGCGCGCTGTCCATCGGTGACGTCCAGGCGTTCATCCAGTACTCGCGGCAGTTCTCGATGCCGCTGACGCAGGTCGCCTCGATGGCGAACCTGGTGCAGTCCGGTGTCGCCTCGGCGGAGCGGGTGTTCGAGCTGCTGGACGCCGAGGAGCAGGAGGCGGACCCGATGCCGGGCGAACGCCCCGCCGAGCGGCGCGGCCGGGTGGAGCTGGAGCATGTGTCGTTCCGGTACGACCCGGAGAAGCCGCTGATCGAGGATCTGTCGCTCAAGGTGGAGCCGGGCCAGACGGTGGCCATCGTCGGCCCGACCGGGGCGGGCAAGACCACGCTGGTCAACCTGCTGATGCGGTTCTACGACGTGACGGGCGGCCGGATCACCCTCGACGGGGTGGACATCCGGAAGATGTCGCGCGACGAGCTGCGGGCCGGGATCGGCATGGTCCTCCAGGACACCTGGCTCTTCGGCGGCACCATCGCGGAGAACATCGCGTACGGCTCCGCGCGCGAGGTCACCCGCGGCGAGATCGAGGAGGCGGCGCGGGCGGCCCACGCCGACCGGTTCGTCCGTACGCTGCCCGACGGCTACGACACGGTGATCGACGACGAGGGCACCGGGGTGAGCGCCGGTGAGAAGCAGCTCATCACGATCGCCCGGGCGTTCCTGTCCGAGCCGGTGATCCTGGTGCTGGACGAGGCGACGAGTTCGGTGGACACCCGGACCGAGGTGCTGATCCAGAAGGCGATGGCCAAACTGGCCGACGGCCGCACCTCGTTCGTCATCGCCCACCGCCTCTCCACGATCCGGGACGCGGACACCATCCTGGTCATGGAGAACGGCTCCATCGTCGAACAGGGCGCGCACGCGGACCTGTTGGCGTCGGACGGCGCCTACGCCCGCCTGTACAAGGCGCAGTTCGCGCAGGCGGTAGTCGAGGTCGACTAGAAAACAGGCGGTCGCGCGGTTCCCCCAGAGGCGCGGGGAACCGCGCGACAGGCCACGACGGGCCCGGCAGCCGGAATCAGTCCAGATAGCCCCGGAGTTGGTCCGCGTAAGCGTGATCCCGGAGCTTGCTCAAGGTCTTGGACTCGATCTGCCGTATCCGCTCGCGCGTGACACCGAAGAGACGGCCTATCTCCTCCAGGGTCCGGGGCCGGCCGTCCGCCAGCCCGTAACGGAGTTGGACCACCTTCCGCTCACGCTCACCGAGGGTCGACAGCACAGCCTCCAGGTGCTGCCGCAGGAGGAGGAACGCGGCCGACTCCACCGGGCTGGCCGCGTCCCCGTCCTCGATCAGATCGCCGAAGGCGACGTCGTCCTCCTCGCCCACCGGCGCGTGCAGCGACACCGGTTCCTGGGCGAGGCGGAGCACCTCGCGGACCCGCTCGGGCGGGAGGTCGAGGTGGGCGCCGACCTCCTCGGGGGTGGGCTCGTACCCGCGTTCCTGGAGCATGCGGCGCTGGACGCGGACGACCCGGTTGATCAGCTCCACGACGTGCACGGGGACCCGGATGGTGCGGGCCTGGTCGGCGAGGGCCCGCGACATGGCCTGCCGGATCCACCAGGTGGCGTACGTGGAGAACTTGTAGCCGCGCGCGTAGTCGAACTTCTCCACCGCGCGGATGAGGCCGAGGTTGCCCTCCTGGACCAGGTCGAGCATGGTCAGCCCCCGGCCCACGTACCGCTTGGCCACGGAGACGACGAGGCGCAGGTTGGCCTCGATCAGACGGCGCTTGGCCATGCGGCCCATGACGACGATCCGGTCCAGGTCGAGGGCGAGCCCGCTGTCGAGGTGCGGGGTGCTGCCGAGTTTCTCCTCGGCGAAGAGTCCGGCCTCCACCCTGCGGGCGAGTTCCACCTCTTCGGCGGCGGTGAGCAGGGGGATGCGGCCGATCTCGCGGAGGTACTGGCGGAACAGGTCGGCGGAGGGGCCACCGCTGTCGGCACGGGCGGCGCCGCGCGCGATGGCGGGCTCGGGCGTCATGGGCTCGCCGGTGTCGTCGGTGGCGCCGGTCAGGGCCTCGGCGGGGGGTTCGGGGGTGTCCTCCGACGCCGGTTCCGGGGCCGCCTCCAGGTGCCGGCGACCATGGCTCTGCGCGGGCACGGCCCTGAGCAGTCCCGGCTCGGCACCACCGTGGGCGGTACGGGCTGTCTGCGTGAGGGTGTGGGTCTGCACGGGGGCGACCTCCAGGATGATCGCTGCTCCGGGGGGGGTGCGGCAGCGGCGCGGCGGAGCGCGAAGTCGACGGCCTGCGCTCCGGAGACTCGGGCACCGCCCCCAGTGTGGGGTACGACACATCTCCGCCACGAGGGGCGTGCGGTGACTTTTTGCTTCCGGTCCGTGACCGCGTGGTGATCCTGGGGCGCTAGAGGGCGGCCGGACCTTCGTGCTGGAGGGCGCGGTCGTACCGGGTGAGCACCATCATCTCGTTCTGGACGGCCGCCGACTGGGCCGGATCGGTGTGGCCGAGGCGGGTGAGGGTGGACTGGAGCTCGGTGATGCGGCGGGTGACGGCACGCCGCCTGATCTGCACCAACACCATGCCCGCGTACGTCTCGTCGACCGTGCGGCGCATGATCGCCTCCACGGCCAGCTCGGTCACCATGGCCCGGACGGTGTCGTCGGGCGCGGCCTCGCGGACGCGGACCACGTACTCCTGGGGGTCCTGGGTGCCGAATTCGGCGCCGCCGGCTTCCGCGATGGCCTGGCGGACGGCCACGTAGGGGGGTGCGGTGAACTCGTCGAGGCCGTAGGCGTCGAAGGCGGGAGAGACCAACTCCGGGCGCTGGAGGGCGAGTTTGAGCAGTTCGCGTTCGGTGGCGTAGACCGGGTTGCGCAGGGTGAGGGCGGGGCCGCCGGCCTGGCGGGGGGCGGCCTCCCACTGCTGCTGGGGGGCGCGCGACTGCTGCTGCGGGGCGCCCTTGCCGCCGCGATCGCGGGCCCAGCGGGCCAGTTGGGCGACGCGCTTGACGACGAACTGGGTGTCGAGGATGCCGAGCATGCCCGCGAGGTCGACGGCGACCTCGTGCTGGGCGCCGCTGTTCTTGATCCGGGCGACGACCGGCGCGGCCTCGTCCAGGGCGGCGGCGCGACCGGCGGGGGTGTCGAGGTCGTAGCGTGCGACGATCTGGCGCAGCGCGAACTCGAAGAGCGGGGTGCGGGGCTGGACCAGGTCGGCGACGGCCTCGTCGCCCTTGGCGAGGCGGAGATCGCAGGGGTCCATGCCGTCGGGGGCGACGGCGATGTAGGTCTCGGCGGCGAACTTCTGGTCGTCCTCGAAGGCGCGCAGCGCGGCCTTCTGGCCGGCCGCGTCGCCGTCGAAGGTGAAGATCACGCGGGCCGAGCCGTTGTCCATCAGCAGCCGGCGCAGGATCTTGATGTGGTCGCCGCCGAAGGCGGTGCCGCAGGTGGCGATGGCGGTGGTGACACCGGCGAGGTGGCAGGCCATGACGTCGGTGTAGCCCTCGACGACAACAGCCCGGCTGGACTTGGCGATCTGCTGCTTGGCCAGGTCGATGCCGTACAGGACCTGGGACTTCTTGTAGATCGCGGTGTCGGGGGTGTTGAGGTACTTGGGCCCGTTGTCGGACTCGTAGAGCTTGCGGGCGCCGAAGCCGACGACCTCGCCGCCGATGTCCCGGATGGGCCACATCAGGCGGCCCCGGAAGCGGTCGATGGGGCCGCGGCGGCCGTCCTGGGCGAGGCCGGAGAGGATCAGTTCCTTGTCGCTGAAGCCCTTGCCGCGCAGATAGCGGGTGAGGTGGTCCCAGCCCTGGGGGCTGTAGCCGACGCCGAAGTGGAGGGCGGCGGCCTGGTCGAAGCCGCGTTCGGCGAGGAAGATCCGGCCGGTGTCGGCCTCGGGGCTGGTGGCGAGCTGCTCGGCGTACCACTGGGCGGCGATCTTGTGGGCCTCGACCAGCCGGATGCGTTCGCCGCGCTGGTGGGCGGGGTTGTAGCCGCCCTCCTCGTAGCGCAGGGTGATGCCGGCCTGGCCGGCGAGGCGCTCGACGGCCTCGGAGAAGGAGAGGTGGTCCACCTTCATCACGAAGGTGATGGTGTCGCCGCCCTCCTGGCAGCCGAAGCAGTGGAAGAGCCCCTTGCTCGGGCTGACCTGGAAGGACGGCGACTTCTCGTCGTGGAAGGGGCAGAGGCCCTTGAGGTTGCCGCCGCCAGCGTTGCGCAGCTGGAGGTACTCGGAGACCACGGCGTCGATCGGGACCGCGTCCCGTACCGCCTTCACGTCCTCGTCGTTGATCCGTCCTGCCACGGATGAATTCTACGGGGGTCCGGGGGCTCCCCCCGCTCGCACGGACCTCAGGGCACCAGGTCGGCGAGCGGTACGTGCGGGTCGGCGAGCGCCTCGACGTCCACCGCGGCACCGGAACGGATGAGGCGCTGGATGTGCTCTGTGACGTCCCACACGTTCACGTTCATCCCGGCGAGCACCCGGCCCTCGCGCACCCAGAAGGCGATGAACTCGCGCTTGCCCGCGTCGCCCCGGATGACGACCTGGTCGTAGGAGCCGGGGGGTGCCCAGCCGCTGTACTCCAGCCCCAGGTCGTACTGGTCGGAGAAGAAGTAGGGCACGCGGTCGTAGGTGACGTCCTGGCCGAGCATCGCGCGGGCGGCGGCGGGGCCGCCGCCCAGGGCGTTGCCCCAGTGCTCGACCCGCAGCCGGGTGTCGAAGAGCGGGAGCGGGAAGTTCGCCACGTCGCCGGCGGCGTGGATGGCGGGGTCGGAGGTGCGCAGGTGCTCGTCCACCGCGATGCCGCCGCCGGAGGCGGGGTCGGCCAGTTCCAGGCCGGCCGCCTCGGCGAGACTCGTGCGGGGGGCCGCGCCGATGGCCGCGAGGACGTCGTGCGCGGGATGTTCCTCGCCGTCGTCGGTGCGGGCGGCGAGCACCATGCCGTCCTGGCCGATGATCTCGGTGAGCCGGACCCCGAAGTGGAAGCGGACGCCGTGCTCGCGGTGCAGCTCGGCGAAGAGATTGCCCAGCTCGGGGCCGAGGGCGCCGTACAGCGGGGCCGGCTCGGGCTCGATCACGGTGACCTCGGCGCCGTACTCGCGGGCGGCCGCGGCGACCTCCAGGCCGATCCAGCCGGCGCCCGCGATCACCAGGTGGCCGTTGTCCCGGCCGAGTGCGGCCAGGACGCCCTTGAGGCGCTCGGCGTGGGCGAGGCGGCGCAGGTGGTGGACGCCCGCGAGGCCGGTGCCGGGGACGTCGAGGCGGCGGGGTTCGGCGCCGGTGACGAGGAGCAGCTTGTCGTAGCGGATCAGGGTGCCGTCGTCGCCGAGGCGGACGGTCCTGGCCTCGCGGTCGATGGCGTCGACGGTCTGGCCGAGGTGCAGCTCGATGTCGTTCCGGGCGTACCAGGCGGGCTCGTGGACGAAGACGCTGTCGCGCTCCTCCTTGCCGAGCAGGTGTCCCTTGGACAGCGGCGGGCGCTCGTAGGGGTGGTCCCGTTCGTCGCAGATCAGTATCACGCGGCCGGTGAACCCTTCCGCGCGGAGCGTCTCGGCCGCTTTCGCTCCGGCGAGACCGCCTCCGACGATGACGAACGTCTGATCCGCGTCGACCACTTGATGCCTCCTCGTGAAGATGCCGCCTTCAGGCGAGCGTCCCGCACGCGGCGTGGTGCGGGAAGAGGGGGTGACCGGAAACGGGCCACCCTCGGTCATTTTCCCGCTACATATGCCCCGTCAGTCTCGCGTGCAGGGTGCGGGCGGAGGCGTCGGTCAGCGAGGCGATCTGGTCGACGATCACGCGCTTGCGCGCGTGGTCACTCTCCGCCGCGTCGAACAGCGCCCTGAACTGCGGCTCCAGCCCGTCCGGCGCGCGCAGGGTGAGCGCCTCGGCCAGCTCGGCGACGACGATGCGCTGATCGGCGCGGAGCAGTTCCTGCTCGGCGCGCTGCATCACGTACCGGTCGGCGACGGCCTTGAGCACCGCGCACTCCATGCGGGTCTCGCGGGGTACGACGAGTTCGGCGCCGTACCTGGTGAGGCGGCCGGTGCCGTACGCCGTGCGGGTGGCGCCCTCGGCGGCGAGGCAGAAGTGGCCGATGAGCTGGCTGGTGGCGTCCTTCAGCCGGGACTGGGCGACCGCGGTGCCGTCGTAGCCGTGCGGCCACCACTCCTGGTCCTGGAGCCGGTCGAGGGCTTCGGCCAGCTCGGCGGCCTCGGTGTCGGCCGGGACGTAGCGGCCGATGGCGACCTCGAAGACGGCCTGCCGCTCGGGGTCGGCGTGCAGACAGTCGGGGTCGATGTGCCCGGCGTGCAGGCCGTCCTCGATGTCGTGCACCGAGTACGCCACGTCGTCCGCCCAGTCCATGACCTGCGCCTCGAAGCAGGTGCGGGTGCCGGGGGCCTCCTTGCGGACCCAGTCGAAGACGGGGCGGTCGTCGTCGTAGACCCCGAACTTGGGGGATGCCGGGTCGGTGGGGTGGGCGCCGCGCGGCCAGGGGTACTTGGTCGCGGCGTCGAGGGTGGCGCGGGTGAGGTTGAGGCCGACGGGGCCCTCGGGGGTGAAGCGCTTGGGCTCGATGCGGGTGAGGAGGCGGAGGGACTGGGCGTTGCCCTCGAAGCCGCCGATGTCGTCCGCGAACTCGTTCAGCGCCTGTTCGCCGTTGTGGCCGAAGGGGGGATGGCCGAGGTCGTGCGCGAGGCAGGCGGCTTCGACGAGATCGGGGTCGCAGCCGAGGGCGGCGCCCAGCTCGCGGCCGACCTGGGCGCACTCCAGGGAGTGGGTGAGGCGGGTGCGGGGGCTGGCGTCCCACGCGTGGCCGCGGGTGCCCGGCGTGACGACCTGGGTCTTGCCCGCGAGGCGGCGCAGCGCGGCGGAGTGCAGGATGCGGGCGCGGTCGCGCTGGAAGGCGGTGCGACCGGGCCGTTTGTCGGGTTCCGGTGCCCAGCGTTCGACGGAGGTCGGATCGTAGGCCGAGGGGTGTGCGGTGCCTTCCATGCTTCGACAGTAAGCGCCGGTACGGACATCGCGGGGTGGCGGGGCGGGTGATTGCGGGAGGGGTGGCTGATTTGTAGCAGTTTGCGCGGGGGCCTGCGGCGGCCTGCGGGGTGGAGTGAACCGGAAGGGCGTGTTTCACGTCTCCCGGGTCGGGATCGAACACGGGGGGCGGGATGAGAATCGGCCGACCACGGCTGCCGCGCACCCTGCGGGGGCGCCGACGGCTGGTACAGGGCTTGGTCGCGGGGTGCGTGCTGGCACTGCTGCCGTCGACCTGGCTGTACGTGTCGACGGCGGACCGGCTGCGCACGGCGTCGGACGTGCCACGCACCGAGGTCGCCGTCGTCTTCGGCGCCGGCCTGTGGGACGGTGGCCCCTCCCCGTACCTGGCGAACCGCCTGGACGCGGCGGCGCGGCTGTACCGGGCGGGCCGGATCAAGGCCGTACTGGTCACGGGCGACAACAGCCGCAAGGACTACGACGAGCCGAGCGCCATGCGCGCCTACCTCAGCCACCACGGTGTCCCCGCCGGACGGATCGTCAGCGACTACGCGGGCTTCGACACCTGGGACTCCTGCGTCCGCGCCCGCCGCGTCTTCGGCGTCCACCGCGCGGTACTGATCAGCCAGGGCTTCCACATCCGCCGCGCGGTGGCCCTCTGCGAGGCGGCGGGCGTCACCTCGTACGGCCTCGGCGTCGAAGCGAAGCACGACGCCACCTGGTACTACGGCGGCACCCGCGAGGTCTTCGCGGCGGGCAAGGCGGCGCTGGACGCGGCGTTCCATCCCGACCCCGAGTTCCTGGGCCCGCGGGAGCGGGGCATCCAGCGGGCGCTGGCGAGCACGAGCGCCCCTCAAGGGCACCGCCCCTAAGGGATCTCCACGAGCCGTCACGCCCCGTAAGGGATCTCCACGAGAACCCCATCAGGCCCCCCGACGGCGCTATGGACATGACATGTCATGCCCCCTTAAATCTCTAGGGCATCTGCGCCACCCCCACGCCTCGTAGGCGCCTCACCCAAGGAGACCGATGAGCCGGATACGGCAGCACGTCCGAGGGTCCCGTCGTCTCGCCACCGCCGGTACCGCCGCGGCGGCGGCCACACTGTTGGCCACCGCCCTCTCCCCCGCCGCCCAGGCCGACCCCGGGCCGAACCGCGCCACCACGCTCGCCGACGCGGCCTCGATCCTCGTCGCGCACGCCGCGAGCCTCGGCCTCACCTCCGACCAGGGCACCAGCGTCCGGGACGTGATCGTCGACAAGGACGGTACGCAGCACGTCCGTTACGACCGCACTTATCACCAACTCCCCGTGATCGGCGGGGACTTCGTGGTCCACCTGAACTCCGCCGGCGGCTACCGCGGCGCCGACCGCGCCACCCGTACCGTGCTCTCGCTGCCCACCGTCACCCCGAAGCTGACCGGCCCGAAGGCGGCCGGGATCGCGGTGGACGCGCTGCGCGCCGCGAGCCCCCGGAAGCTGGCCCGGGCCAAGGCCAAGCCGGAGCTGGTCGTCGACGCCCTGCACGGCAAGCCGAGGCTGGCCTGGCGGACCAACGCGGTCGGCCTGGACACCCTCGGCAACCCGGTGGGCCGTACCGTGCTGACCGACGCCCGCACCGGCGCCCGAATCGACGCGTGGGACAGCATCGAGACGGCGGCGGGGGACGGCAAGTCGCTGTACAGCGGCACGGTTCCGCTGGAGACGACCCAGTCCGGCCCGTCGTACCAGCTCAAGGACGCGACGCGCGGCAACACGTACACCGGCGACGCGGCCAACAAGACCGACCTGTGCATCCTCGGGATCTGCCTGAGCCGCGCCCCCTCGACGGTGTTCACCGACACCGACAACCACTGGGGCACCGGCGCCACCGCGGACCGCGCCTCGGCGGCCGTCGACGCCCAGTACGGGACCGACCAGACGTGGGACTACTACAAGAACGTCCACGGCCGGAACGGCATCGCGGGCGACGGCAAGGGCTCGTACAACCGCGTCCACTACGGCAGCAACTACAACAACGCCTTCTGGGACGACAGTTGCTTCTGCATGACCTACGGCGACGGTGACGGCACCACCTTCGGCCCGCTGGTCGCGCTCGACGTGGCCGGGCACGAGATGACCCACGGCGTCACCTCCAAGACGGCCGCGCTGACGTACTCGGGCGAGTCCGGCGGCCTGAACGAGGCGACGTCGGACATCCTCGGCACGATGGTCGAGTGGCACGCGGACAACTCCACCGACAAGGGGGACTACCTCATCGGTGAGCGCATCGTGAAGCCCGGCTTCGGCAAGGCCGCCCTGCGCTTCATGGACAAGCCCTCCAAGGACGGCAACTCGGCCGACTACTGGAGCAGTTCTCTCGGCAACCTGGATGTGCACTACTCCTCCGGCGTCGCCAACCACTTCGCGTACCTCCTCTCCGAGGGCAGCGGCGCGAAGACCGTCAACGGTGTCTCGTACGACTCCCCGACCGCGAACGGCCAGACCGTGACCGGCATCGGCCGGGACAAGGTCGGCAAGATCTGGTACCGGGCGCTGACGGTGTACATGACCTCGTCCACCAAGTACGCGGGCGCCCGCACGGCGACCCTGAACGCGGCGAAGGACCTGTACGGGGCCGGGAGCACGGAGTACAACGCGGTCGCGGCGGCGTGGAGCGCGGTGAACGTGAGCTGAGGCGGTTTCCGCTCGGCTGATACTGACGGTGCGTCGGACCTTCGCGTCCGGCGCACCGTCGTTCGCGTTCCCCCCGGCCGCACGCCATTCGTGTGCACTTGGTCCCCGGTCTCTCGTACGCCCCTGACCTGCTGTTACGTCGTGCTGCCTCACCCGTGCGGGGGCGGTGGGCGTCACCTGTTCACCGCAGCGGGGGCGGCGGCTCGGGAGGCGGGCAGGGCGCGCCGGCCTTTTCCTCGGTAGGGCAGGGGCACGCCCCTGGATCACACGAGCAGGAAGCACGAGTCGAGAACACGAGTCGGACAAGCTCTGGGGAGCACCATGCGACGCACCGCCCGTCTGCTGACCGGTACCGCGCTGGCCGTAGCCGCGGCCGGGCTCGGCACGGCTCCGGCCCACGCGGGCGTTCCGCACCTGCGGCCCGCACAGGTCGGCAGTCTCCAGGTGTACCCGTCCACCGCGCTGCCGGGCAGCCAGGTCACGGTGAACACGGCGGCCTGCGGGGAGAAGGGCGCGGCGCTCGGTGACGCGGGGGCGGTGGGCGCGGGGACGTTCGCGCTGGCGCCCACCACGCACGAGGGCGAGGCGATCGGGCAGTTCCAGGTGCCGGCGGGCGCGCAGCCGGGGACGTACGAGATCGTCGCGCGGTGCGCGGAGGGCGAGAAGCGGGTGACGGGGGACCTGATGGTGACACTGGCCGGGGCGCACGGGCAGGTGCAGCCGCACGGCAGTGTGAAGACGGGGGTGGGTGGCGCGTTCGGCCCCGGCCCCATGCAGACCACGGCGGGTGTGGCGGCTCTGGCCGTCGCCGCCGCGGGCGGTACCTGGCTCCTGCATCGCCGGGCGAGAGGCGACGGGATCTGACGGACACCCTCCGCTGTCCGTCGCCGGTACCGCGAAGCCCCGCCCCCTAAAGGTCCGATGCCCCTCGTGACCCTTAGGGGGCGGGCCTCCCTCAAGGGAGGTGTTGTCTCCGGGAAGGGGTTCCCATGCGCAGGATCGGCGACACCGCCATAGCCGCCGTCACGGCACTGGCGCTCGGTGCCGGTGTGTGGCTGCTCTCCACCAACACCGGTACGCCCCCGCAGCCGTCCGCCGCCGAGGGCCGCCCCGACCCCGGTGGCGAACACCGCGCGGCCCCGGCCCTGCCGGCATCCCCGCCGACCCGCATCCGCGTCCCCACGATCCGCGTGAACGCCCCCCTGATGGGCCTCGCCCTGACCTCCTCGGGCAGCCTGGACGTCCCGCCCCTGGCGGAGAAGAACCTCGCCGGCTGGTACGAGGCCGGCACCACCCCCGGCGACACCGGCACCGCCGTGGTGGCCGGCCACGTCGACAACACCGAGGGTCCCGCCGTCTTCTACGACCTCGGCGCCCTGAAACGCGGCGCCACGATCGAGATCGACCGCGAGGACAGCACGACGGCCGTCTTCACGGTGGACGCGGTCGAGGTCTACTCCGCGAAGAACTTCCCCGACGCCAAGGTCTACGGCACCGCCCGTCGCCCCGAACTCCGCGTCATCACCTGCGGGGGCGGCTACTCGAAGACGACGGGCTACCAGGGCAACGTGGTGGTCTTCGCCCACCTGACGGCCGCCCGGCCCACCTGAACCCAGCCCTAACCTGCGGCGACATGGCTCGTTGTACATGTCGTACGAAAGGAGAGCTGATGGTCGGCTCGTCGCACGAGGCGCTGCACCGCATCTTCCAGAAGGACCCCGCCCTGCTGACCCGCGCGTTACAGCGCGTGCTGCACCTACCGTTCCCCGAACCCCATGAGATCGCCGCCCTGAACGTGGATCTCACCGAGATCGAGCCGGTGGAACGCCGCGGTCTTCGTGCAGTTCGTCGACTCATGCCTGGCCGACCCCCAGGCGAAGCAGATGTGGAGGGACCTGATGACGGCGATCCAGTACTTCTGGCGACACCCGCTGGCTGAACAGGTGCGGGAGGAGGGACGGGAGCAGGGCTTGGAACAGGGCCGCGAGGAAGGCCGGGCGGAGGCCAAGGCGGAGATGGTGCTGCGCGCCCTCGAGTGGCGCGGGGTGCCTGTCCCCGAGCACGTCTGCGAGCGGGTGACCACCTGCGACGACCCGGACCAGCTCGAACTCTGGGCCCAGCGCGCCGTCCACGCCACCTATGCCGAGGACCTGTTCGCCGAGGAGTGACCGGAGACGCATCGAGGGGCGGCACCCCCGCACAGGGTGCCGCCCCTCTTTTTTGGCGCCGGAGCCCGTCGTCGATCGGTGGTGAGGGTCGGGGACCGACGACGGGTCCGGGGCTCCGCAGGGGTCAGCGGTGGTCGCTGCCCTCCGACTGGGTGGCCGCGCGGCCCGCTTCCAGGCGGGCTACCGGGATGCGGAAGGGGGAGCAGGAGACGTAGTCGAGGCCGACCTCGTGGAAGAAGTGGACGGACTCCGGGTCGCCGCCGTGCTCGCCGCAGACGCCGAGCTTGAGGTCGGGGCGGGTGGCGCGGCCGGCCTCGACGGCGGACTTCACCAGGGAGCCCACGCCGTCCTTGTCGATCGTCTCGAACGGGGAGACGCCGAAGATGCCCTTCTCCAGGTACGCGGTGAAGAAGGAAGCCTCCACGTCGTCCCGGCTGAAGCCCCACACCGTCTGTGTGAGGTCGTTCGTGCCGAAGGAGAAGAACTCCGCGGCCTCCGCGATCTGACCGGCGGTCAGTGCGGCGCGCGGCAGCTCGATCATCGTGCCGATGGCCAGCTTCAGCTTCGTACCCGTCGCCGCCTCGACCTCCGCGATGACCTGGTCGGCCTCGTCGCGGACGATCTCCAGCTCCTGGACGGTGCCGACCAGCGGGATCATGATCTCGGCGCGCGGGTCGCCCTTGGCGGTCTTGCGCTCGGCAGCCGCCTCCGCGATGGCGCGGACCTGCATGGTGAACAGGCCGGGGATCACGAGGCCGAGGCGTACGCCGCGCAGACCCAGCATCGGGTTCTGCTCGTGCAGCCGGTGCACCGCCTGGAGCAGCCGGAGTTCGTTCTCGTGCGGCTCCTGCCGGGACTCGGCGAGGGCCACGCGGACCGACAGCTCGGTGATGTCGGGCAGGAACTCGTGCAGCGGCGGGTCGAGCAGACGGACCGTCACCGGCAGGCCGTCCATCGCCTCGAACAGCTCGATGAAGTCCCGCTTCTGGAGCGGGAGAAGCTGCTTCAGCGACTCCTCGCGCTCCGTCTCGGTGTCCGCGAGGATCAGCCGCTCGACCAGCTCGCGCCGGTCCCCGAGGAACATGTGCTCGGTACGGCACAGGCCGATCCCCTGCGCCCCGAACCGCCGCGCCCGCAGCGCGTCCTCGGCGTTGTCGGCGTTGGCCCGCACCCGCAGCCGGCGCTTGCGGTCGGCGAAGGCCATCATCCGGTGCACGGCCTCGACCAGCTCGTCGGCGTCGTCGGCGCCCGGATGCATCCGGCCCTCGAAGTACTCCACCACCGGCGAGGGCACGACCGGCACCTCACCGAGGTACACCTTGCCGGAGGAGCCGTCGATGGAGATGACGTCGCCCTCCTCCACCACATGCCCGCCCGGCACGGTCATCCGGCGCCGCTTGGTGTCGACCTCCAGCTCCTCCGCGCCGCAGACACAGGTCTTGCCCATGCCGCGCGCGACCACGGCCGCGTGGGAGGTCTTGCCGCCGCGCGAGGTGAGGATGCCCTCGGCGGCGATCATGCCGTCCAGGTCGTCGGGGTTGGTCTCCCGGCGCACCAGGATGACCTTCTCGCCCGAGCGGGACCACTTGACGGCGGTGTACGAGTCGAAGACCGCCTTGCCGACCGCCGCGCCCGGCGAGGCGGCGATGCCCCGCCCGACCTGCTCGGCCCGGGCGTCCTCGTCGAAGCGGGGGAACATCAGCTGGGCGAGCTGGGCGCCGTTGACCCGCTGGAGCGCCTCGGTCTCGTCGATCAGACCCTGGTCCACCAGCTGGGTGGCGATACGGAACGCCGCGCCCGCGGTGCGCTTGCCGACGCGGGTCTGGAGCATCCACAGCTTGCCGCGCTCGATGGTGAACTCGATGTCGCAGAGATCCTTGTAGTGGTTCTCCAGGGTCTCCATGATCTGCATGAGCTGGTCGTACGACGCCTTGTCGATGTTCTCCAGCTCCGCGAGCGGCACGGTGTTGCGGATGCCCGCGACCACGTCCTCGCCCTGCGCGTTCTGGAGGTAGTCGCCGTAGACGCCCTGGTGCCCGGAGGCGGGGTCGCGGGTGAAGGCGACGCCGGTGCCGGAGTCGGGGCCGAGGTTGCCGAAGACCATCGAGCAGACGTTGACCGCGGTGCCCAGGTCGCCCGGAATGCGCTCCTGGCGGCGGTAGAGCTTGGCGCGGTCGGTGTTCCAGGAGTCGAAGACGGCGTGGATGGCGAGGTCCATCTGCTCGCGCGGGTCCTGCGGGAAGTCCCGGCCGGCCTCGGTCTTGACGGTCTTCTTGAAGGCGGTGACGAGCTTCTTCAGGTCGGCCGCGTCCAGCTCGGTGTCGACCTGGACGCCCTTGGCCTCCTTGGCCTTCTCCAGCGCCTCCTCGAAGAGGTCGCCGTCGACGCCGAGGACGGTCTTGCCGAACATCTGGATGAGGCGGCGGTAGGAGTCCCACGCGAAGCGCTCGTCGCCGGCCTGCTTGGCCAGGCCCTTCACCGACTTGTCGGAGAGGCCGATGTTCAGGACGGTGTCCATCATGCCGGGCATGGAGAACTTGGCGCCGGAGCGGACCGAGACCAGCAGCGGGTCGTCGGCCTGGCCCAGCTTCTTGCCCATCCGCTGCTCCAGCGCGTCGAGGTGCGCACTCACCTCGTCACGCAGGGGGGCGGGCTCCTCGCCGCTGTCGAGGTAGACCTTGCACGCCTCGGTGGTGATGGTGAAGCCGGGAGGTACCGGCAGCCCGAGGTTGGTCATCTCGGCGAGGTTGGCACCCTTGCCACCGAGCAGGTCCTTGAGGTCCTTGTTGCCCTCGGTGAAGTCGTAGACGAACTTCGCTACGTGAGGCTCTTTGTTTTCCGACACGGGTCTCGACTCCTTGAGGCCACGGTGGCTGCCCTGACGGCGAGGAACATACCCAGATCGAAGGCGCCTTGGTACGTCCAGTCGTGCGTCATAAGCCTGTAACCAGCCGTCTGCCACAGGATCTAAAGCAAAGGCAGAGCAAGGCCAGGGCCACGCGAGTGTTCACTTCTTGAACGGACGGGCGTACGACGACGCCGCATCCTGCTCGTATGAGCGGCGATCGACACGCTTGATTTCGATCAATGAACGCCGCAGGGGTGGCACCGAGTGCCACCCCTTGGAGAAGTGCAGCCGCTCAAGATCCGCTCATCTGAGCGCGACCCTTATCAAGGGTGGCGAGAATCACGCTGCCACACGGCAGGGGATTTCACCATGCGGACGCCGTTCCGGGCCCGAAACGCGGCCGTCACACCCCCAGCGCGGTGAGCCGCTCCTCCGCCCGTTCCGGGGCGTACAGATGCTCCACGACCAGCGCGCCCGCGCCGATCAGCCCCGCCCGCTCCCCCAGCTTCGCGGTGACGACGTCGAGGTGGGCCGTGGAGCGGGGCAGCGCCCGCTGGTAGAGCAGTTCGCGCACCCCGGTCAGGAAGGGCGTCCCGGCGAGGTCGCCCGCGATCATCAGCACCCCGGGGTTGAGCAGGGTGACGACGGTCGCCAGCACGTCCCCGACCCGGCGCCCGGCCTCCCGTGCCAGGGCCGCCGCCTCCGGGTGCCCGGCGGCCAGCAGCTCCCGTACGTCGGAGCCGGACGCGGCCGGTACGCCCGCCTCCGTCAGCCGCCGGGCCACGGCGCCACCGCTGGCGACGGCGGCGAGGCAGCCGTACGAGCCGCAGCGGCACAGCGCCTCGGTGCCGACCCGGATGTGCCCCAGGTCGCCCGCGCCGCCGTCCACGCCCCGGTAGATCGCGCCGTCGACCACGACCCCGGCGCCGATACCGGTGGAGACCTTGACCAGCACGAAGGCCCGGCAGCCGGGGTGTGCGGTGCGCTGTTCGCCGTACGCCATGAGGTTGGCATCGTTGTCCACCAGGACCGGGACGGGTCCGGCGCCGGTGTGCTCGGTGAAGGCGCGGGAGAGGCGGCCCCTTATGTCGTAGCCGTCCCAGCCGGACATCATCGGCGGCTGGACCACCCGCCCGGTCCCGCTGTCGACCGGGCCCGGCACCCCGAGCCCGATCCCGCAGACCGCCTCCGGGGGATGGCCGGTCTCGGTGAGCAGCTCGGCGAACCAGCGGCCAAGGCCGGCGAGGACGGCTTCCGGGCCGTCCTCGACCACCAGGGCGCCGGCCCGCTCGGCGAGGATCTCGCCGGTCAGGGTGAGGAGGGCCGCGCGGGCGTGCCGGGTGTCGAGGTCGGCGGCGAGGACCACGGCGTGCGAGCCGTCGAACTCCAGGGTGATGGCGGGGCGGCCGCCGAGCGGGGAGTCCACCGGGCCGCCCGCGCCCTCGCGCAGCCAGCCCGCCCGGAACAGCCGGTCCAGGCGCTGGCCGACCGTGGCACGTGAGAGCCCGGTCATCTGCTGGAGCGCGCCGCGCGTGACGGCCCGCCCACTGCGCACCAGGTCGAGCAGGTCACCGGCGCTCGTCTGCGCGCCGCCCCTGGCTGTCCTGCCCGGCTTTCCGGTCATGCCACCCCCTTGTGTTCCTCAAGTTTGCATTACATATTGAGTTTTGCGTGTTAAATAGACGTAACCCTGCGATAGACACAACCAAACCAGGCCGGCCGGACGTCTTCGGGGAGCCCCGAGTGGATCGCACTGCCCAGCTCACCGCCCGTGTCACCGAGCGCGGGATCGCATACGATCCACCCTCCTCCTCGCCACCCCCCGCACCCTCGGCCGCATCGCTGCACGTCAGGGCGGCCCGGGTGCTGGCAGCCAACTGGACGGGCGGCTCGACGGTCCCCTCCCGGAGCCTGTACCCGCACCAGTGGTCCTGGGACTCGGCGTTCATCGCCATCGGCCTCAGGCACCTGTCGCCGCTGCGGGCGCAGACGGAGCTGGAGACGCTGCTCGCGGCCCAGTGGGGGGACGGGCGGGTGCCGCACATCGTCTTCTCGCCCTCCGTGCCACTCGACGCCTACTTCCCGAGCCCGGATTTCTGGCGCTCCTCCACCGCCGGGCGGCCCGTGGGCGCCCCGCGCACGGTACAGACGTCCGGCATCGTGCAGCCACCCGTGCACGCGCTGGCGGCCTGGCTGGTGCACCGGGCCGACCCCGCCCTGTCGCGGGCGCGTGGCTTCCTGACCCGGGTGTATCCCCGGCTGGCCGCCTGGCACCGCTATCTGCTGCACCGCCGGGATCTCGGCGGGGGCGGGCTGGTGTCGGTGGTGCACCCGTGGGAGCAGGGCATGGACAACAGCCCTTGCTGGGACGCCCCGTTGGCCCGCGTCACCCCGGCCCCGGGCCGCTCCTTCCGCCGCGCCGACCTCGACCACGGCGCCGCCGAGGACCGGCCGACCGACCTGGACTACGGGCGGTACGTGCGCCTCGCGGCCGACTACCGGGACGGCGAATACGCGGACGGGGAAGGCGAGTTCGCGGTGGAGGACCCTTCCTTCAACGCCCTGCTGATCGCCTCCGAGCACGCCCTCGCCCGGATCGCCGCCGAGTTGGGCGCCCCCGGCACCGCCCGCCACGCCCGCGCCGAGCGGCTGACGGCGGCACTGGTGGAGCGGCTGTGGGACGACCCGTCCGGGATGTTCCTCTGCCGGGACCTGCGCGGCGGCGGCCTGATCCGGGAGCGGAGCGTGTCGGGCCTGGTCCCGCTGCTGCTGCCCGGGCTCCCCCGCGAGGTGGCCGGCGCCCTGGCCGGCACCCTGCGCGGCCCGCACTTCGCGGCGCGCACCGGGCTCGTGCCCAGCTACGACCTGCGCGGCCCGGCCTTCGAACCGAACCGGTACTGGCGCGGCCCGGCCTGGTTCAACACGAGTTGGCTGGTGGAGCGCGGGCTGCGCGCCCATGGCGAGCGCGCGGCGGCCGGCGCCCTGCGCGCCGCGTTCCTGCGCGCGGCCGGGGAGTCCGGGTTCGCGGAGTACGTGGACCCGGACACCGGCGAGGCGTGCGGGGCGCCGGGGTTCGGCTGGACCGCCGCGCTGACGCTGGACCTGCTGCACGGCACGGGCGGGGCTTTGGACACTGGGAAAGAGGGAGGGGACCGGAGATGACCGAGCGGCATCATCTGTTCGTGCGGGGAACCACGTTCGCCGCCGTGGGCGACCGGGGCGACATCAGCGGGGTACGGGGCGGTGGTTCGGTCGACGGACTGTTCGTGCGCGACGCCCGGCACCTGAGCCGCTGGCAGCTCACCGTCGACGGCGCGGTGCCGGAAGTGCTGCGCCCGGTCGGGGAGGGCGACACGGCACGCTGCGTACTGGTGCCGCGCGGCGGCCGTCAGGAGCCGCCCGCGTACACCCTGTGGCGCGAACAGGCCGTGGGCGACAGCTCGTTCGTGGAGTCGGTACGGATCACCGGCAACATCCCGGCGCCCACCACGGTACGGCTCGCCCTCACCGTCGACGCCGACTTCACCGACCAGTTCGAGCTGCGTTCCGACCACCGCACCTACGTCAAGGCGGGCGCCGTGCGCAGCCGCCAAGTTCTGGACGACGGGATCGAGTTCGGGTACCGGCGCGGCGAGTGGCGGTCCTGTACCACCATCACCGCCGATCCCGCCCCGGAGGCGGTGGAGGAGACCGGCACCGGGGCCCGGCGGCTGGTCTGGACACTCGAACTCCCCCCGCACGGAAGCGCGGAGCTGCTGCTGCGGGTGATGGCCCGCCCGCACGGTGACCGGCGCGCGGTGCGCGTACCCCGCTCTCCCACCGCCGTGAGCGGACAACTCCGTGCGGCGGAGGACGAGTTCATGGAGGGCGTCGCCTTCCCGACCGCCTGGCCGGAGCTGGCGGCGGCCTGTGCGCGGGGGCTGTCCGACCTGGCCGCGCTCCAGGTGCCGGCGCGGGGACCGGACGGGGAGGAGCTGCGGGTGCCGGCCGGGGGCGCCCCCTGGTTCCTCACCCTGCTCGGCCGGGACGCCCTGCTCGCCTCGCTGTTCGCCCTGCCGTACCGCCCTCAGCTGGCCGCCGCCACGCTCCCCGCGCTCGCCGCCACCCAGGCCACGGCCGACGGCACCTCCCCCGTCGCCCAGCCCGGCAAGATCGTGCACGAGGTCCGGCACGGCGAGCTGGCCCACTTCGGGCAGGTGCCGTACGGGCGTTACTACGGCTCGGTCGACGCCACCCCGCTCTTCCTGGTCCTGCTCGGTGCCTACACCGAGCGCACCGGCGACGCGGCCCTCGCCCGGCGGCTGGAGCGGCACGCCCGAGCGGCGGTCGGCTGGATGCTGGACCACGGCGGGCTGACCGCGCGCGGCTATCTCGTCTACCGCGCCGACGAGGGCGGCCTCGCCAACCAGAACTGGAAGGACTCCCCCGGCGCGATCTGCCGCGCCGACGGCACCCGGCCGAGCGGTGCGGTGATGGCGGCGGGCGCGCAGGGGTACGCGTACGACGCGCTGCGCCGCACGGCGTGGCTGGCGCGCACGGTGTGGGACGACGGGACGTACGCGGCGCTGCTGGAGCAGGCGGCGGCCGATCTGCGTGACCGATTCCAGCGTGACTTCTGGCTGCCTGAACAGTCCTTCCCCGCCCTGGCGTTGGACGGCGACGGCCACCGGATAGACGCGCTCGCCTCGGACGCCGGGCATCTGCTGTGGTCGGGGCTGTTGGACAAGGAGTACGGGGAGGTCGTGGGGCGCAGGCTGCTGGAGCCGGACTTCTTCTCCGGCTGGGGCGTGCGCACGCTGGCCGCCGGCCAGGCCGCGTACCACCCGCTCTCCTATCACCGGGGCTCGGTCTGGCCGCACGACAACGCGCTGATCACCCTGGGCCTGGCCCGCTACGGCCTGCACGACGAGGCCCGCGCGGTGGCCCGTGGCCTGGTGGACGCGGCGGCTTCCGCCGGTCACCGGCTTCCCGAGGTGCTGGCGGGTTACGGCCGCGACACCCACCCCGAGCCGGTACCGTACCCGCACGCGTGTGTGCGGGAGTCCCGTTCGGCTGCCGCGCCGCTCGCCCTGCTCACCGCGGTCGGGGGCGCCTGACACCGGCCTTGACCGGGCGTTTGCCCGGTATTTGCCGTAGGTCGTGAACACCGGACTCCGGTGGACCGTACGGAAGGACGGCGGGCCAGGCGGACCGGCCTCCACCGGTCCTGCCCAGCCTCCCCAGCGTGGCCCGCCGCCTCCGTCGTCACCGGCCCCGCGCGGAAGGACCTCCGGGTTTGCCTCAGCACAAGAACACGCACAAGTCACCGGCCGCGACGGGGGGACCGGGGGGCGCCCCCGAAGAGGGCTCCGCGGAATCCGGCGGGGTGGCGGGTACCGAGACCCTGGTGGAGCACGGGAAGAGCGACGACCGGGGTTCCGGCGTGGCCGCCGAGCCCTCGGGAGCGAAGGCTCACGGGTCCGACGCCGAGGGCGGCACGGGGCCGGACGAGACGGGCCCGGCGAAGGCGGGCGCTGAGGGTGGCAGTGCCGCTCCGGAGGCCCCCGCTGGGGCCGAAGTCAGCCCGGAGGGAGCGCCGGAGGCTGAAGCACGCGGGGAAGCCGAGGTGGAGGCCGCCCCCGAGCCGGTCCCTGACCCGGCCCCCGAGGCCGCCCCGCGAAACGCGCGGCAGACGGACGCGGGCCGCACGGGCGAGGCGAAGGCCGACCCTGAGGACACCCCCGAGGCGGCCCCCGACACCGACCCCGACGCGGCGGCCACCCCTACGGGCCTCCCCGAACCCGCCCCCGACTCGCCCTCGAAACCACCCCGCTTCGCCCGCCTGGCCCGCTGGCAGGCCGAGCACCCCCGGCGGGCCCGGGTCCTCTCCCGGACCATCACCGTCCTGGCCGCCGTGCTGGTCGTCTGCACCTTGGTGATGCCGGCCACCATCGCCGGGGTCAGGCCGGCCAACTTCCTCCGGCTGCCCGGTGAGGCGATCGTCGGGGCGGCCGTACTGCTCGCGCTGCCCCGGAAGCCCCGGATCGTGCTGGCCGCGCTCTCCGGTGTGGTCCTCGCCGCGCTGACCGTGCTGAACTGGCTCGACATGGGGTTCAAGCAGTACCTGGGCCGGACCTTCAACCTGGTGCTGGACTGGAGCCTGCTGGGGGACGCGCAGTCGTACCTGGAGGACTCGCTCGGCCGGGTGGCCACCCTCGCCGCGACCGCCGGACTGATCGCCCTCGTGCTGCTGCTGTTCGCCTCCCTGGCCTACGCCGTCGTGCGCCTGAGTGACGTCCTCGCCCGGCACTCCGCCGCCGCGACCCGGGGCACCCTGATCGCGGGCGTCGTCTGGATCACCTGCTCCTCCTTCGGGGTGCAGCTCGCGGGCGTGCCCCTCGCCGCCGAGGGCGCCGCCCTCACCCTCCAGAGCCAGTCCCAGCGGGTGTCGAACACGCTGAAGGACGAGGCCGCGTTCCAGAAGGTCGCCAAGGTGGACGCGTTCGGCGCGACCCCGCCCGCCCAACTGGTGCCGGACCTGCGCGGCAAGGACGTCATCTTCACGTTCATCGAGAGCTACGGCCGCAGCGCGATCGAGGACCCGATCATGTCGCCCGGCGTGGACAAGACCCTCTCCGTTCGCAACGAGGCGCTGGAGAAGGCGGGTTACCACGCCAAGAGCGGCTGGCTGACCTCGGCGACCTACGGCGGCAGCAGCTGGCTCGGCCACTCCACCACCATGTCGGGCCTGTGGGTCAGCAACCAGCAGCGCTACCGCACGGTGATGGCGAGCGACCACCTCAGCCTCACCAAGGCGTTCAAGAAGACCGGCGCCTGGAACACGGTCGGCGTGATGCCGGGCGTACAGAAGGCATGGCCGGAGCAGAGCTTCTACGGCCTGGACAAGGTCTACAACGCCTTCCAACTCGGCTACAAGGGGCCGAAGTTCAGCTGGTCGACGATGCCGGACCAGTACGCGTTGGAACAGTTCCAGCAGCGGGTGCACGGCAAGAAGCACGACAAGCCGGTGATGTCGGAGCTGATCCTGACCTCCAGCCACCAGCCCTGGGGCCCGATCCCGAAGATGGTCGGCTGGGACGAGCTGGGCGACGGCTCGGTCTTCAAGGGCATCGAGGCGGCGGGCAACAAGGCGGCCGACGTGATCGCGGACACCACCAAGTCCCGCCAGGAGTACGGCAAGTCGATCCAGTACTCGGTCACCGCGCTCACCGAGTGGCTGGAGCGCTACGGCTCCGAGGACACGGTGCTGGTCTTCCTCGGCGACCACCAGCCCATCGCCCGCGTCAGCGGCAACCACGCCAGCAGGGACGTACCGGTCTCGATCGTCGCCAAGGACCCGAAGGTGCTCGACAAGATCGGCGACTGGGGCTGGACGGACGGCCTGCGCCCCGCGCACGACGCACCTGTGTGGAAGATGAACGCCTTCCGCGACCGCTTCCTGACCGCGTACGGCTCCACCCCGCACCCGAAGAAGGGCTGACCCCTAGGGTCCTTGAGAGACAGGGCCGGTCCCTCAGGGGTCCGGCCCTGGTGTCGCTCAGCCGCCGGAGGTGTCCAGCTCGGCTTCCTCGCCGACGCCCGCGCAGTCGTACGGGTCCTTCAGCCAGCCGTCCGGCAGCACCACCCGGTTGTTGCCGGAGGTACGCCCGCGCGGGCCGTCGGCGCCGGTCGGCCACGCCTGGTCGAGGTCCAGCTCGTCCAGCCCGGCGCGCAGCTCCGCGAGCGAGGAGGTGATGGCGAGCCGCTTGCGCATCTCGGAGCCGACCGAGAAGCCCTTGAGGTACCAGGCGACGTGCTTGCGGAAGTCGATGACACCGCGTGCCTCGTCGCCGAGCCACTCCCCGAGCAGCGTGGCGTGCCGGACCATGACGTCGGCGACCTCGCGCAGGACGGGCCGCTGGAAGTCGTCGCGGCCCTCGAAGGCGGCGACCAGGTCGGCGAAGAGCCAGGGACGGCCGAGGCAGCCGCGGCCGACGACCACGCCGTCGCAGCCGGTCTCGCGGACCATGCGCAGCGCGTCCTCGGCGGACCAGATGTCGCCGTTGCCGAGCACCGGGATCTCCGGGACGTGCTCCTTCAGCCGGGCGATGGCGCTCCAGTCGGCGGTGCCGCCGTAGTGCTGGGCGGCGGTGCGGCCGTGCAAGGCGATGGCGGTGACGCCCTCCTCGACGGCGATGCGGCCGGCGTCGAGGTAGGTGATGTGGTCGTCGTCGATGCCCTTGCGCATCTTCATGGTGACCGGCAGATCGCCCGCCCCGGAGACGGCCTCCCGCAGGATGGATCGCAGCAGGTTCCGCTTGTACGGCAGCGCGGAGCCGCCTCCCTTACGGGTGACCTTGGGGACCGGGCAGCCGAAGTTCAGGTCGATGTGGTCGGCCAGGCCCTCTTCCGCGATCATGCGGACGGCCTTGCCGACGGTGGCCGGGTCGACGCCGTACAGCTGGATCGAGCGGGGCTTCTCGGTCTCGTCGAACCTGATCAGCTGCATGGTCTTGTCGTTGCGCTCGACCAGCGCCCGCGTGGTGATCATCTCGCTGACGAACAGCCCCTTGCCCCCGCTGAACTCCCGGCACAGGGTGCGGAAGGGGGCGTTGGTGATCCCGGCCATGGGTGCGAGCACGACGGGCGGCACCACGGCGTGCGGGCCGATGGACAGCGGCTGGGTCATCAGGGGGCTCCGGGGCGGATGTACAACACGGGCAAGGACCCATTGTCCCTCACCCCGGCAGCACCCCTGCCCCTACGGCTCGGGATCATGTAAGGGTCATTAGTTAGCCGCACTATCGAAGCGCGTACGATGGGGCGCATGCCCGAGCTGACTCACCGGCGGCGGATGCTGGTGCTCTCGATCTGCTGCATGAGCCTGCTGATCGTGAGCCTGGACAACACCGCCCTGAACGTCGCGCTGCCGTCCATGCAGCGCGAGCTGCACGCCACGACCTCCGGCCTCCAGTGGGCGATCGACGCCTACACGCTGGTGCTGGCCTCGCTGCTGATGCTCGCGGGGTCCACGGCGGACCGGATCGGCCGCAAACGGGTCTTCATGGCGGGCCTGGTGATCTTCACCGCCGGTTCCCTGCTGTGCTCGCTCGCCCCCAACCTGGAACTCCTCGTGGTGTTCCGCATGGTCCAGGCGGTCGGCGGCTCGATGCTCAACCCGGTCGCCATGTCGATCATCACCAACACCTTCACCGACCCGCGCGAACGGGCGCGGGCGATCGGCGCCTGGGGCGCGGTGGTCGGCATCTCCATGGCCGCCGGTCCGCTGGCGGGCGGGCTGCTGGTGGAGTCGGTCGGCTGGCGCTCGATCTTCTGGGTCAACCTGCCGGTCGGCCTCGCCGCCCTGCTGCTCACCCTGCGCTTCGTTCCCGAGTCCCGCGCGCCCAGGCCGCGCCGCGCGGACCCGGTCGGTCAGGTGCTGGTGATCGCCCTGTTCGGCTCGCTGACGTACGCGATCATCGAGGCGCCGAACGCGGGCGCCGCCACGGTGCTCCCCTTCGCGGTAGTGGCCGTCGCCGCCCTGCTGGCCCTGCTCATCTACGAGCCCCGGCGCGCCGAACCCCTCATCGACCTGCGCTTCTTCCATTCGGCACCGTTCAGCGGGGCGACCGGGATAGCGGTGAGCGCCTTCGCCGCACTGGGCGGCTTCCTCTTCCTGTCCACGCTGTACCTCCAGAACGTACGCGGCCTCGACGCCCTGCACGCCGGCCTGTGGATGCTGCCGATGGCGGTGCCGACCCTGCTGTGCGCCCCGCTGTCCGGACGGCTGGTCGGCAGCCGGGGCCCGCGCCTGCCCCTGCTGATCGCGGGCGCGGCGATGACGGCGAGCGGCCTGCTCTTCGCCCTGTTCGAGGCCGAGACCTCCGACGTCACCCTGTTCCTCGGCTACGTCCTCTTCGGCGTCGGTTTCGGCTTCGTCAACGCCCCCATCACCAACACGGCCGTCTCCGGCATGCCCCGCGCCCAGGCGGGCGTGGCGGCGGCGGTCGCCTCCACCAGCCGTCAGCTCGGCCAGACCCTGGGCGTGGCCGTGATCGGCGCGGTCCTGGCGTCGGGCATCGGCAACTCCCCGTACCGCGACACCTTCGTCTCGGCGGCCCGCCCCGGCTGGTGGATTCTGGCCGCGTGCGGCGCGGCGGTCCTGATCCTGGGCCTCCTGACCAGCGGCCGCTGGGCCCACGGGACGGCGGAACGGACGGCTGAGCGGCTGGAGACGGAAGAGGTCCGCCAGCCGGCGGGGGTGTCCTGACCTCAGGTTGCTTCGGCCGGCTCGGCCCACTGGCGGACGAGGTGTTCCGTGTGGGCGGGCTCACGGCTGTCGAGCGTCCCGGCGACTCCCCGGCGCGGCCAGGCGACCGGGGTTTTTCTGACCTCAGACCGCCTCGGCCGGCTCGATCCACTGGCGGACGAGCCGTGCCCATTGGGCGCGGGCAGGCAGTAACTCCGGAACAGGTTGTCTCCCCCGTTCACCCCGCGAGCGCCATCGCGTGCAGCTTCTCCAGGCGTTCGCGGGACTCCTCGTTCTTCGGCGGGTAGATGACGATGCGGGGGCCGGGGTCGGGGCAGAGCCAGAGGTCGGTGTGTTCCAGGGTGAGGTGGCCGACGTGCGGGTTGAGGAACTCCTTGGTCTTGGAGCGACTGCGGACCACCTCGTAGCGCTCCCAGTTCTCAAGGAACTCCGGGTACGCCTGGAGGCGCTTGAGCAGCATCTTCCAGGCGGGTTCGCCGAGGTGTCCGGCCATCGAGGCGCGCAGCCGGGCCGCCATCAGCCGCAGGGCCTCGTCGAGGTGGACGATGGAGGCGCGCCACTCGGGGTTGGAGTAGCCGAGGAGCACACAGTTGCGGTCCTCGGGCGCGACCGCGTCCATGTCGCACAGCAGCCGGGCGTAGGTGCGGTTGTAGGCCAGGATGTCGTACCGGCTGTTCTGCACGGCGGCCGGGAACGGTTCCATCTGGCGCAGGGTCGCGCGCAGCGCCGGGGTGATGCTGGGGCAGATCGCGGCGGGGGTCGGGTCGGTGGCCCCGGCCAGCTGGAAGAGGTGGGCGCGCTCGCTGGGGTCCAGCATCAGGGTGCGGGCGAGGGCGTCGAGGACCTGCACGGAGACCTGGATGTTGCGGGCCTGTTCGAGCCAGGTGTACCAGGTGACGCCCACGGCGGAGAGCTGCGCGACCTCCTCCCGGCGCAGACCGGGCGTACGCCGCCGGACACCGCGCGGCAGCCCCACCTGCTCGGGGGTGATTCGCTCACGGCGGCTGCGCAGGAACGCGGCCAGTTCATGGCGCCGTATCTCAGCGCCCTTGACCGCCGGGGAGGCGCTTTCCTGGGCCATGGTCGTCATGGCTCCAGAGTGCCTCCGCGCCGACCCCGTTGCCAGGTGCTCCTACCACCAGGATGAGCGCCCGCCACCACCAGGCTGCGGGTGGGACAAGGCCCGGCCGAGGGCGTTGGCGGGTACTTCCGGTACCAGCATCGGCACACTCTGGTACCCGTCTCCGAGGCGGCGCACGCTCGTCTGCATGACCGAGACCACCCTCTCCACCGCGCCGTCCGTACGCGCTCCGGCGGCGGCGCCCACCCTGAGCGGGGCGGGCCTGGTGACCGTCCTGCTGGCCGCCGCGCTCCCGCTGGTCGACTTCTTCATCGTCAACGTCGCCCTCCCCGCCATCGGCAGCGACCTCTCCGCGAGCGAGGCCCTGCTGGAGCTGGTCGTGGCCGGGTACGGGGTCACCTACGCGGTGCTGCTCGTGCTCGGCGGGCGCCTCGGGGACCTGTTCGGCAGGCGCCGGCTGTTCATCGGCGGCATGGCCGCCTTCGGGCTGACCTCGCTGGCGTGCGGGCTGGCCCCGGACGCGTGGAGCCTGGTCGCGGCGCGGGCCGCGCAGGGCGCGTCGGCCGCGCTGATGCTGCCGCAGGTGCTCGCCACCATCCAGTCCACCACCGCCGGCGGCCGCCGCGCCCGCGCGATGAGCCTGTACGGGGCGACGGCGGGCCTGTCCATGGTGGTGGGCCAGATCCTGGGCGGCATCCTGGTCGCGGCGGACATCGCCGGAACCGGCTGGCGCTCGATCTTCCTGGTGAACGTGCCCGTGGTCGTCCTCGGCCTGGTCCTCGCCGTCCGTCATGTCCCCGACACCCGCGCCCGGCATCCCGAGCCGGTCGACGTACCCGGCACGGTCCTGCTGGCGGTGGCCCTGCTGGCGCTGCTCGCCCCGCTCACCGAGGGCCGCGCGACGGGCTGGCCGCTGTGGACATGGGTCTCGCTGGCCGTGTTCCCGGTGGCGGGCTGGGCGTTCTGGACGGTGGAACGGCGCCTGGACCGGCTGGGCCGCACCCCGCTGCTGCCGCCGAGCCTGTTCGCCACCGAGTCCCTGCGACGGGGGCTGCTGATCGTGGTGCCGTTCTGCCTGGGATTCAGTGGGTTCATGTTCGTCATCGCGCTGAGCCTCCAGCAGGGCGCGGGTCTTGGTCCGGTACGTGCGGGTCTGGCGCTGGCGCCGATGGCGGTCTCCTTCCTCCTCGTCTCGCTGGCCGGTCCCCGCCTGATCGCCCGCTTCGGAACGCGGGTGGTCGGCGCCGGTGCGGTGCTCCAGGGCGTGGGCGTGCTGCTGATCGTGCTGGCCGTGTGGCGGGACTGGCCGGAGCTGGGTCTGGGCACCCTGCTGCCGGGTGCGGCCGTCGCCGGAGCCGGCCAGGCACTCCAACTCCCCAACCTGCTGAGGATCGTGCTCTCCGAGGTCCCGGCCGCCCGCGCCGGCGTGGGCAGCGGGGTGCTGGCGACGACCCAGCAGGCGTCGTTCGCCCTGGGCGTGGCCACCCTGGGCGCCCTCTTCCTCACTCTGGTCCCCCACCTCGGCATGCGGGACGCCCTGCTGATCGCCCTGTTCACTCAGCTCACGGCGATCCTCGCCACCGGCCTGCTGAGCCTGCGCCTGCCCCGCGAGGTGGGTTGAGCCGGGACCGTGTGACGGTTCCCACCCGGAGTTCCGCCCCTCGCCCCGCCCCGCGTGCCGCACACTCCGGGCATGACCGAGAGCAGGAGCGGGGACAGCGTGCGCCGGTGGGACCGGCACGGCCGGGAACACGTCGTACGGGTGGAACGGGCCGGACTCCAGCGGACCTTCGGCTGCGGCACCTGCGGCTGGCGCCGGGGCACGCGGCACCTGCCCTGGACGCCGACGGACGAGCATCCGGCGACGGAGCATCTGGCCGAGGCCCATCAGGCGACGCTGGACCCGGCCCGGCGATGAATCCACGGCGCCGTGGGAGTCGTACCCCATGACGACCCGCGCCGACCGGAAGGCGAACCCCATGACCGCACTGCACGAGACCCTGCGCCGGTACGTGGACGACGGGAGCCTGCCCGGCGCGGTCGGCCTCGTCGCCCACGGGGACGACATCGAGGCCGTTGCCGTCGGGCACACGGACACCGGGCGGACCGTGCCGCTGGCGCGGGACTCACTGTTCCGGCTCGCCTCGATCACCAAGCCGGTGACCGCCGCCGCGCTGCTGATGCTCGTCGACGAGGGGCTGGTCGGGCTGGACGACCCGGTGGCTCGGTGGCTGCCCGAGCTGGCCGCGCCGATGGTGGTGCGGACGCCCGGGTCGCCGGTGGACGACCTGGTGCCGGCCGAGCGGCCGATCACCGTGGAGGACGTGCTCAGTTCCCGGTGCGGCTGGGGCTTTCCCCCGGACTTCTCGCTGCCCGCCGTACGGCCGCTGTTCGAGCTTCAGCGCGGCGGCTTCGCCCCGCACGCGGTGCCCGCCATGGACGAGCTGCTGGCCGACCTCGCCAAGGTGCCGCTCCTCCACCAGCCCGGTGAAGCCTGGCTCTACAACACCTCCTCCGATCTCCAGGGCGCCCTGATCGCGCGGGCGTCGGGTGAAACGCTGCCGGACTTCCTCGCCGAGCGCGTCTTCGAACCGCTGGGCATGACGGACACGGGCTTCTCCGTGCCGGAGCGGGAGCTGCACCGGTTGCCGACGGCCTACCAGCCCGGTCCCGACGGCACTCTTGGTGTCGCCGAAGCCTTCGACGGCGGCTGGGACCGGCTCCCCGCCTTCCCGTCCGGCGCCGGCGGCCTCGTCTCCACCGCCGACGACTACCTGGCCTTCGCCCGGATGCTGCTGGCCGGCGGCGGAGCGGGCGGCAAGGCCGGCGCCCGCAGCCTGCTCTCGCCGGAGTCCGTCGCCCGGATGACCAGCGATCAGCTCACCCCGGCCCAGCGGAAGAGCAGCCCGCTCTTCCTGGAGGGCCAGGGCTGGGGTTACGGCGGCTCGGTCGACATCGACCGCACCGAACCGTGGAACGTGCCCGGTCGCTACGGCTGGGTCGGCGGCACCGGCACCGCAGCCCATCTGGTCCCGGCCACCGGCAAGGTGACCGTCCTTCTCACCCAGGTGGCGATGACCGGTCCGACGCCGCCCGCGGTGATGCGGGACTTCTGGCGGGTCACGGCCTGACGCGGATCACGGCCTGACGGGAGCGCCCAGCCCGCGTATCAGCAGATCCACGATCACTCTGAAGTCCTCCTCGATACCGGGCTGCTGCCATTCGCGGGCGTAACAGGGGTCATGGAATCGGGCCGTGGCCTGGAAGACCGCGCGGGCCTCGGCGGCCGGGTCCGCGGCACGGAAGGTGCCGGACTCGGTCCCGGCCTCGATGATCCGGGCGAGCTGGGCGGTGAGGTCGGTGATGTGCTCGCCGACCGTCACCCCGCTCTCCTCGGCCAGCACGCTGTAGGTGGCGAACAGCTCGGGATCGTCACCCGCCTTGTGCCGCTTGGCCTCGAACAGGGCGGCGAGCCAGTCCCGCAGCCGGCCCTCGACGGGGGTCTCCTCACCGGCGATGACCGCGAGCCGCTCCGAGGTACGGTCCAGCCAGCGCTTGGTGACCGCCTCGCGCAGCGCCGCCTTGGTGCGGAAGTGGCGGTAGACGCTGCCGTGGCTGACCCCGAGAGCACGGGCCACGTCGACCACGGTGGCCTTGGCCGGGCCGTGGCGGCGCAGCACCTCCTCGGTCGCTTCGAGGATGCGCTCGGCGGTCAGGGTCTCGGTCGCTGCCATGCCTAGACCGTACCCGGCGCGCCGGTCACCGCTTCCGGCTCATCGCTCGCTGTCCAGCATGGCCATCTGCGCGGGCGCGTACCGCTCGCCCGCCGCCGCGCCGGCCGGGACGGCCTCCTCGATGGTGGCGAGGTCGGCCGCGTCCAGGGTTATGTCGAGCGCGCCCAGCGCCTCGGACAGCCGCTCGCGGGTGCG
This sequence comes from Streptomyces sp. NPDC085596, assembly GCF_044541565.1. Taxonomy (NCBI): domain Bacteria; kingdom Bacillati; phylum Actinomycetota; class Actinomycetes; order Kitasatosporales; family Streptomycetaceae; genus Streptomyces; species Streptomyces sp. NPDC085596. The sequence continues at coordinate 680,208 of NZ_JBITTC010000001.1, forward strand.
GGAGCCGATCACCGGCACGATGTCGGAGCCCTGGGCGAGGACCCAGGCGATGGCGATCTGGGCGACCGTGGCCCCCTTCTGCTCCGCGATCTTGCGGAGGGAGTCGACCAGGCTCAGGTTGTGCCGGAAGTTGTCGCCCTGGAAGCGGGGCGAGAAGGCGCGGAAGTCGGTGGCGGCGAAGTCCCGGTCGGCGGAGATGTGGTTGGAGAGCAGGCCGCGCGAGAGCACGCCGTACGCGGTGACGCCGATGCCCAGCTCCCGCAGGGTGGGCAGGATCTCCCGCTCGATGCCGCGCGAGATCAGCGCGTACTCGATCTGGAGGTCGGAGATCGGGGCGGTGGCGGCGGCGCGGCGGATGGTGTCGGGGCCGACCTCGCTGAGGCCGATGTGCTTCACCCACCCCTTCTCCACCAGTTCCGCGACGGCGCCGACCGTCTCCTCGATGGGGACGTCCGGGTCGAGGCGGGAGGGGCGGTAGATGTCGATGTGGTCCACGCCGAGGCGCTGGAGGGAGTAGGCGGCGAAGGTCTTCACCGCTGCGGGGCGGCCGTCGAAGCCCAGCCAGGCGCCGTCCGGGTCGCGCAGGGCACCGAACTTCACGCTCAGCACCGCGTTGTCGCGGAGGTGGGCCGGGGCGGTGCGCAGGGCCTCGCCGACCAGCATTTCGTTGTGCCCCATGGCGTAGAAGTCGCCGGTGTCGAGGAGGGTGACGCCCGCTTCCAGCGCGGCGTGCACCGTGCGGACGGCCTCCGGGCGGTCCGCTTCTCCATACATACCCGACATGCCCATGCAGCCGAGGCCGAGGGCGGACACCTGGGGGCCGGTGGTTCCGAGATTTCGCGTGGGGATCGTCATGCGTCCAGCCTGGCACGTGGACTGACAGAATTCAATATCTGTCAGTTGTTAGTTGTCAGTGGATTTCGGGTAGACCCCGTCCAGGCACGAAAAAGCCCACCCTCCGACCCGGAGGACCGGGCAGGAGGGTGGGCGGAGATGAGAAGGTCAGGCGCCGATCAGACGGGCGGCGAGGTAGCCCTCGATCTGGTCGAGAGACACCCGCTCCTGCTTCATCGTGTCGCGCTCGCGCACGGTCACCGCGTTGTCCTCGAGCGTGTCGAAGTCGACGGTCACGCAGAACGGGGTACCGATCTCGTCCTGGCGGCGGTAGCGGCGGCCGATGGCGCCGGCGTCGTCGAAGTCGATGTTCCAGTTCTGACGCAGCGCCTGAGCCAGACCCTTCGCCTTCGGGGACAGCTCGGGGTTGCGGGAGAGCGGGAGCACCGCGACCTTGACCGGGGCGAGGCGGTGGTCGAGGCGCAGCACGACGCGCTTCTCCATCTTGCCCTTGGCGTTGGGCGCCTCGTCCTCGGTGTAGGCGTCGAGGAGGAAGGCCAGCATGGTGCGGCCGACACCGGCGGCGGGCTCGATGACGTAGGGGGTCCAGCGCTCGCCGGCCTCCTGGTCGAAGTAGGAGAGGTCCTGGCCGGACGCCTTGGCGTGAGCGCCGAGGTCGTAGTCGGTGCGGTTGGCGACACCCTCCAGCTCGCCCCACTCCGAGCCGCCGAACGAGAAGCGGTACTCGATGTCGGCGGTGCGCTTGGAGTAGTGGGAGAGCTTCTCCTTCGGGTGGTCGTACCAGCGCATGTTCTCCTCGCGCAGGCCGAGACCGGTGTACCAGTTCCAGCGCTGCTGCATCCAGTACTCCTGCCACTGCTCGTCCTCGCCCGGCTTGACGAAGAACTCCATCTCCATCTGCTCGAACTCACGGGTCCGGAAGATGAAGTTGCCGGGCGTGATCTCGTTGCGGAAGGACTTGCCCATCTGGGCGATGCCGAAGGGCGGCTTGCGGCGCGAAGTGGTCTGCACCTGGGCGAAGTTGGTGAAGATGCCCTGGGCGGTCTCGGGACGCAGGTAGGCGACGGAGCCGGAGTCCTGGGTCGGGCCGAGGTGGGTGGAGAGCAGACCGGAGAACTGCTTGGGCTCGGTGAAGGTGCCCTTGTTACCGCAGTTGGGGCAGTTGAGGTCCGTCAGGCCGTTGGCCGGAGCGTGCCCCTTCTTCTCCTCGTACGCCTCTTCCAGGTGGTCGGCGCGGAACCGCTTGTGACACGAGGTGCACTCGGTCAGCGGGTCCGTGAAGGTGGCGACGTGACCGGAGGCGACCCAGACCTCGGGGGCCAGGATGACGGACGAGTCGATACCGACCACGTCCTCGCGCGACGTCACCATGTAGCGCCACCACTGACGCTTGATGTTCTCCTTGAGCTCGACACCCAGCGGTCCGTAGTCCCAGGCGGCACGCTGTCCGCCGTAGATCTCACTGCAGGGGAAAACGAAGCCACGGCGCTTGCTCAGGCTGACGATGGTGTCGATCTTGTCGGCGGCCACGGTGCTCTCTTCATTACGACGACGGGCGTTGAAGCGAGATGCTTCCAGCGAATGATTCAGGTTACCGGCGCATGCTCCCCCTCGGCCAAATCGGCCCCCGCCGACCCCCCTCCCGAAGCCGCCGAAGCCCGCCCGAACCCTTACCAAGCCGACCTGGAGAATCCGCGTCGCAAGCCCCGGCCATCCAGCTTGTTGACAATCGTTTCCAACTTTGTTGAAAATGACTGTCATGAACGTACGACGACGCCTCATATCCGGGTCCGCGATAGCGGCCGCCACCGCACTGGGTCTGGGCACGCTGTCCGCCTGCTCGGACAGCAGCGCCGCGTCGGGGAACACGGGCAAGTTCGACGTCGTCGCCTCGTTCTATCCGATGGCCTTCCTCGCCGAGCGGATCGGCGGGGACCACGTGCACGTGACCACGCTCACCACGCCGGGCCAGGAGCCGCACGACCTGGAGATCAGCCCGCGGCAGATAGGGGGCCTCGAGCGCTCCGACGCCGTCCTCTACCTGAAGGGGCTCCAGCCCTCGGTGGACAAGGCGGTGGACCAGTCGCCGGTGAAGACGAAGATCGACGCGGCCACGCTGACCACACTGGAGAAGCACGGCACCGAGGTCGGCGGCCACGCGGCCGGGCACGAGGAGGAGCACGCGGGCCACGACCACGAGAGCGAGGACGGCAAGGACCCGCACATCTGGCTCGACCCGGTGCGGTACGCCGAGGTCGCCCAGGGTGTCGGCCGGGCCTTCGAGAAGGCCGACCCGGACCACGCGGCCGACTACAAGAGGAACACCGCGGCCCTGGTGAAGCAGCTGGACGAGCTGAACACCGACTTCAAGGACGGCCTGGCGCACACCCGCTCCAAGGTCTTCATCACGACCCACGCCGCCTTCGGCTATCTCGCCGAGCGCTACGGCCTCACCGAGGAGGCGATCAGCGGCCTCGACCCCGAGTCCGAGCCGAGCGCGGCCCGTGTGCGGGATCTCCAGAAGCTGGCCAAGGCCGACGGGGTCTCCACCGTCTTCTACGAGACGCTGGTCAGCGACAAGACCGCGAAGACGGTCGCCGGGGACGCGGGCCTGAGGACCGACGTGCTCGACCCGGTCGAGGGCATCACGAAGAGGTCCCGCGGCCAGGACTACTTCGCCGTCCAGCAGGCCAACCTCAAGGCCCTCCAGAGCGCCCTGGGGGCCAAGTGACCACCGAGGAACGGGAGTCGGCACCCGCGCTCGCCCTGCGGGACGTGCGGGCCGAGCTAGGCGGGCGGCCGGTGCTGCGCGGCATCGACCTGACCGTGCGCCCCGGCGAGGTCGTCGCGCTGCTCGGCGCCAACGGCTCAGGCAAGTCCACGGCCGTGCGCACCGCCATCGGGCAGGTGCCGGCCACCTCGGGCGCCGTCGAGCTGTTCGGCACGCCCCTGCGCTCCTTCCGCGACTGGGCCCGCGTCGGCTACGTCCCCCAGCGCACCTCCGCCGCCGGGGGCGTACCGGCCACGGTCTCCGAGATCGTGTCCTCGGGCCGGCTGGCCCGCACCCGCTTCGGGCTGTTCCGCAAGGCGGACCGGGAGGCGGTGGGGCGCGCGCTGGAACTGGTCGGCATGGCGGACCGTGCCAAGGACTCGGTGACCGCGCTCTCCGGGGGCCAGCACCAGCGGGTGCTGATCGCTCGCGCGCTGGTCTCCGAACCCGAGCTGCTGATCATGGACGAGCCGATGGCCGGCGTCGACCTCGCCAGCCAGGAGGTGCTGGCGTCGACCCTGCGTGAGCAGGTCGCCGCCGGGACCACCGTCCTGCTGGTGCTGCACGAGCTGGGCCCGCTGGAGCCGTTGATCGACCGCGCGGTCGTCCTGCGCGACGGCTGCGTGCTGCACGACGGGCCGCCGCCGAAGGCCGTCGGCCAGCACGCCCTGCCCGGCCACGACCACGTGCACCCGCACGAGGGCGCCGAACCGATCCGTACGGGACTGCTGAGCTGATGGACTTCCTCAACTACGCCTTCATGCAGCGGGCGCTGCTCGCGGCCGTCCTGGTCGGCGTCATCGCCCCCGCGATCGGCATCTACCTCGTCCAGCGCCGCCAGCCCCTCATGGGCGACGGCATCGGGCACGTGGCGATGACCGGCGTCGGCCTCGGCTTCCTGCTGAACTCCTCGCCGGTGTGGATGGCGACGGCCGTCTCCGTCGCGGGCTCGGTACTGATGGAGCTGATCCGCTGGTACGGCAGGACGCGTGGCGACATCGCCCTCGCCATGCTCTTCTACGGCGGCATGGCGGGCGGTGTGCTCTTCGTGAACCTCGCGCCCGGCGGCTCCAACGCCAACCTCACCTCGTACCTCTTCGGCTCGCTGTCCACCGTGGCGCCGTCCGACGTGACCGCGATCATCGTGCTGGGCGCGTGTGTGGTCGCCGTGACGCTGGGGCTGCGGCGCCAGTTGTTCGCGGTCAGCCAGGACGAGGAGTTCGCGCGGGTCACCGGGCTGCCGGTGCGGGCGCTGAACCTGCTCGTCGCGGTCACCGCGGCCGTCACCGTCACCGTGGCGATGCGCGTCGTCGGCCTGATCCTCGTCTCGGCGCTCATGGTCGTCCCCGTGGCCGCCGCCCAGCAGCTCACCCGCAGCTTCGCGGCGACGTTCGCCATATCGGTCGCGCTCGGCGTGACGGTGTCGATCGGCGGCACGATCACGTCGTTCTACGAGGACGTCCCTCCGGGTGCGACGATCGTCCTGCTCACCATCGCCGCGTTCGCCGTCATGACCGCCCTCGCCACCCCCCTGGCCCGCCGCCGAGCCCGCGCGACCCGCTCCGCCGGAGACCCGGTGGAGTGCGCGATCCCGGCCACGCGACCAGCGGGGGACGAGGTCGGCGTCCGACCGTCCGAGATCCGGCCCGAAGCCGCAAGGCGCCCTCGCTGACACCGCACCGGACGCGCCCGGCCCGCCACACCCCCCGCCGGGCACAAGGTCAGCGTCCGGCCTCCGGAAGTCCGAGCCAAGGTCGCAAGCCGCCCTGCGGGCCCTGGACCCCCGCAGCCCGGGTCAAACGCACGCCCCCACCCCGCGAACCCGCCGGAGGCACCCTCGGCGTCTGACCTCGGGGGGTCCGGGCTGGCACAATGGCCCGGTCAGAGGCGCAGACATGAGGAGGCACCCGGTGACGACCGCTGGACCGCCCGTGAAGGGCCGCGCGACCAAGCAGCGCGCGGCGGTGGCGGCGGCCCTCGACGAGGTCGACGAGTTCCGCAGCGCGCAGGATCTCCACGACATGCTCAAGCACAAGGGCGACTCGGTCGGGCTCACCACCGTCTACCGCACCCTCCAGTCCCTCGCCGAGGCCGGTGAGGTCGACGTGCTGCGCACCTCGGACGGCGAGTCGGTCTACCGCCGCTGCTCCACCGGCGAACACCACCACCACCTGGTCTGCCGCACCTGCGGCAAGGCGGTGGAGGTGGAGGGGCCGGCCGTGGAGAAGTGGGCCGAGGCCATCGCCTCCGAACACGGCTTCGTCAACGTGGCCCACACGGTGGAGATCTTCGGCACCTGCGCGGACTGCGCGAACGCCTGACGACGGCGTCTCGCTGCCGAGTCGCACCGCCCCTCCGCACACACGCCGGGAATTCGACGGCAGGGCCTAGCAGCGGGTGATGTGCCGGTCCAGGAGTGTGCGGAGCCGGTCCGTGGAGGCGCGGTCGGGAAGGCCGTGTTTGGGCAGGACGGTGAAGCCGGTGGCGTTCCGGTCGGCGCTGAGCAGGACGAAGACGCGCGAGGTCTCCAGGTAGCGGGGCACGGCCGCCCAGCTGATGGACGACGAGGCGGTGTCGTTGACCAGCGTGAGCCCGGCGTGGTCACGGTGGCCCGGAACACGCCCTGCTGATCGCTGAGCCGCTGGAGCTGACGGCCCGACAGCCAAGGCGACAGCACCAGCACGGCCAGGGCGAGGGCCAGCACCGCCGTCCAGCCCAGCGGAAGGCTCTCGTCCTGGGCGGCGAGCAGCGCGCCCCAGGCCACGAAGCCGACCGCCACGACGTAGGGCGACCAGCGCTGTATCCACCCCGAGCGGCTCACCCGCAGCCGCGCCCGCAGCGCGGCGGTGAAGTCCGCGGCCACGGGCCGGTACGTCAGCTCCACCGTGTCCCCGGCCGCGTCCGGCATGACATCGCCGACGGATTCCCCGCCCATGACGATCCCTCCCCAGTTCCATGATCGTGAAGAGGGATCGTAAGGGCGGACGGGCGGTCAGGACGACGTCGAGTCGTCCCCCTTCATCGCAGCCTCCATGGCCAGCAGCTCCTCGTTCGGCACCGCTCCCCCGAAGCGCCGGTCACGCGAAGCGAATTCCATGCAGGCTCGCCACAGGTCGCGGCGGTCGAAGTCGGGCCACAGGACGTCCTGGAAGACCATTTCCGCGTAGGCGCTCTGCCACAGCAGATAGTTGGACGTGCGCTGTTCGCCGGAGGGGCGGAGGAAGAGGTCGACGTCGGGCATGTCGGGGTAGTACAGGTACTTCTGGATGGTCTTCTCCGTGACCTTGGCCGGGTCCAGGCGTCCCGCCTTCACGTCCTCGGCGATGGCCTGCGCGGCGTCGGCGATCTCGGCGCGGCCGCCGTAGTTCATGCAGAAGTACAGGGTGAGGAGGTCGTTGTCCTTGGTCTGCTCCTGCGCGACCTGGAGTTCCTTCGCCACCGACTTCCACAGCTTGGGCATCCGCCCGACCCACCGCACCCGGATACCCAGCGCGTCGAGCTGGTCGCGGGACTTGCGGATGAAGTCGCGGTTGAAGTTCATCAGGAAGCGGACCTCGTCCGGCGACCGCTTCCAGTTCTCGGTGGAGAAGGCGTAGAGCGAGATGTTGCGGACGCCCGCCTCGATCGCCCCCTGGAGCACGTCGAGCACCTGCTCGGCGCCCACCTTGTGCCCTTCCGTACGCGGCAGCCCCCGCTCCTTCGCCCAGCGGCCGTTGCCGTCCATGACGATCGCCACGTGCTCGGGGACCAGCTCACCGGGAAGCTTCGGCGCGCGGGCGCCGGACGGGTGCGGGTCCGGCGCCTGGTACTCCCGGCGCCGGCCCCCCAGAAATCCGCGTACGACCATGCTTCTCGTCTCCTCAGCCGTGCTTGCTGCTTACTTCTCTACGTACCGCAGGGAGCGCAGCCCGCGCTCCAGATGCCAGTGCAGGTAGGCGGACACCAGGCCGCTCCCCTCGCGGACGTGCCGCGCCTCGGCCGCGTCCGCGGTCTCCCAGTCTCCCGTAAGCAGCGCGCCCAGCAGCATCAGGGTCTGCGGTGAGGGGACCACACTGCCCGGCACCCGGCAGTCCACGCACACCGAGCCGCCCGAGGCGACCGAGAAGAACCGGTTCGGCCCCGGCATCCCGCACCGCGCGCAGTCCCCGAAGGTGGGCGCGTAGCCGTTGACCGCGAGCGAGCGCAGCAGGAAGGCGTCGAGGACGAGGTTCGAGGCGTGCTCGCCGCGCGCGAGGGTGCGCAGGCCGCCGACCAGGAGCAGGTACTGCTGTACGGCGGGCTCGCCCTCGTGGTCGGTGAACCGCTCGGCCGTCTCCAGCATGGCCGTGCCGGCGGTGTAGCGGGAGTAGTCGGTGACGATGCCGCCGCCGTACGGCGCGATCGTCTCGCTCTGGGTGCACAGCGGCAGCCCGCGCCCGACCAGCTCGCTGCCCCGCGCGAAGAACTGCACGTCGACGTGGGAGAACGGCTCCAGCCGGGCCCCGAACTTCGACTTCGTGCGCCGTACACCGCGCGCCACGGCACGCACCCGGCCGTGGCCTCGGGTGAGCAGGGTGATGATCCGGTCCGCCTCACCCAGCTTCTGGGTGCGCAGCACGATGCCGTCGTCGCGGAACAGACTCATGCCGTCCATTCTCGCCCACGCCCGAACCCGCGAGGCCGGGTCTCCGCTTATCCGCCCCCGGCTGTGACCCGCTCCACGCCCGACTCTACGATCCGCTGGATGTGACGCATGTGTGCGCACGGGCCGCCGCGGCGGCAAGGGGAGAGGCTTGACATGAGAACAGAGGCTGGCGGCGCGCGGGCGCCGCGGGGGAGACGGGCCAAGATATGGCTCGCGGCCGGGACCGTGCTGGTGGCGGGGACGGGCGCGGCCGTCGCCCTCCGCGCCACTTCGGGCACCGACACGGCGGCTGACGGGCCGCGTGTGGTGCACACCTCGGTGGACTCGCTGGACCTGACCGGTTCGTCCGACGAGCGCGCGCTCGCGGCCCGGTCGACCAAGGCGTTCCGGATGCTGGCGGTGAGCTGGCAGGACCCGAGCGTTCGGCTCGACGGGACGGTGCGGGTGCGTACGAAGTCGTCGGCCACGGGCGAGTGGAGCGAGTGGCAGGCGCTGGGCGCCGGGGACGCGCAGCCCGACCCGGCCGAGCGCGACCGGGCCGGGGTGCGCGGCGGCACGGCCCCGCTGTGGGCCGGACCCTCCGACGGTGTGCAGGTGAAGGCCGACGGCAAGGCCCTGCCGAAGGGACTGACCGTCGACCTGGTGGACCCCGGCGACAGCGGTTCCGGAACCACCGACAGCGCGGCCGGCGCGGCAGCGGCCCCGGCGATGGACCCGGCGGCGTACGCGCTGCCCGGAGACGGCGAGGAGACCCCGTCGGACCAGCCGGCCGACCCCGCCGCCTCCACCCCGGAGGAGTCCCCGTCGGACCAGCCGACCGAGACCACCCCCGAACCCTCCGACTCCGCACCGGAGTCCCCGGCCGAGACCACGGCCCCGCCCACCGAGACCGCCGAGCCCTCGCAGAGCACCTCGGCCGGGACGACCGCCCCCGCCTCGCCCACGGCCTCCACCTCGACGGCCCCGCCGACCAGCGCGGCGCCCAGCGCGCCGGGCTACCTGCCCTCGCTGTCGGCCGCGTACCCCTCCTGCGCGAGCGCCTCCGCCGCGCCGCAGAAGATGCCCAGCCCGCTGCCCGCGCAGCCGCCGACGACGAAGGTGCCCGCTCCCCCGGTCGTCACCCGCGCCGGCTGGGGCGCGGACGAGTGCGCCCGCGACACCGGTTACCCGGACTACGGCCACACGGTGAAGGCGGTGTTCGTCCACCACACCGACACCACCAACACCTACTCCTGCGCCGACTCCCCCTCCATCGTGCGCAGCCTGTACGCCCTGCATCTGCACCAGGGCTGGCGCGACCTGGGCTACAACTTCCTGGTCGACAAGTGCGGCACGATCTTCGAGGGCCGTTTCGGCGGCATGGCCATGCCGGTGATCGGCGCGCAGACCTACGGGTTCAACACCGACTCGATGGGCATCGCCGCGATCGGCACGTACACCGACCTCACCGGCGGTGACTCCAAGGCCAGCACCATCCCCGGTGCCACGCCGAGCCAGGCCATGGTGACCGCGATCTCCCGGATCGCCGCGTGGAAGCTCGGCATGTCGGGCGTCAGCCCGACCGGCACCAGCTCCCTCACCGAGGGCGCCAAGGACAGCTACGGCTTCACGTTCGGCCAGGCGTACACCCTGAACGCCGTCTCCGGGCACCGCAACGGCTTCGCCACCGACTGCCCCGGCAACCAGCTGTACGCGAAGCTGGCGACCATCCGCTCCTACGCGGCCGGTCCCCCGGCCGGGGTCGCCGTCACCAGCGTGGACACCCCGTCCGGCGCCATGCGCTCGGGCACCGGGTACGTCACCGGCACCACGGCGACCGTGCGCTGGACCACGACCACGCCCACTTCCCTGCTCTCCGGCGCCGAGGTCCTCGTGGACGGCACCTCCGTGGCGAAGGTCGCGGGCTCCGCGAGGTCGGCCTCGGTCCCGCTCGCCTCGGGCCACCACACCGTCCAGGTGCGGGCGACCCACGTCTCGGGCAAGACCGGCACGTCGGCGGCGGTCACGGTGACCGCCGACACCACGCGTCCCACCTACCCGACCGCGCCGACCGCGCAGTTGGGCAAGGGCACGGTCAACACGGCGGGCGTCCCGGTCACGGTGACCTGGAAGGCGGCCGACGACAACGGGCTGCGCTCCCAGGCCGCCACCTCGCCCAGCGCGAAGACCCTTACGGCCACCTCGACGAGCTGGTCGACCACCGCCAAGTCGGCGACGGCCACCAAGTTCGGCCTGACCGCCACCGACCTGGCCGGCAACACGGCGACCGCGTCGGTCACCCGGACCGCCACCCTGCTCCAGGAAAGCTCGGCCAAGGCCACCGGCACCTGGACCAAGCGGGCCGGCAGCAGCTACCTCGGCGGCTACTCGACCAGCTCCGGCACCAAGGATGCCTCGCTGACCTGGACCTTCAAGGGCCGCTCGGTCGCGTGGATCGCCTCGCGCGCGAGCACCTCGGGCGCGGTCAAGATCTACGTCGACGGCACCTTGCAGACCACCGTCGACCTGAAGTCCGCCACCACCGCCTACCGCCAGGCGATGTGGACCAAGACCTGGAGCAGCGCGGCCCAGCACACCCTGAAGATCGTGGTCGTCGGCACCTCCGGGCGCCCGACGATCACCACGGACGGCATCGCGGTCCTCAACTGACCTGATCCCGCAGGCAAGCGGCTTTCCCCGGACTCAGATCCGGGGGAGGCCGCTTTCCCTTGCGCGGGGCGCGCCGACGTCACGGCACCTCGCCCCGGCTGCGCGCGTTCGCGTACGCCGTCGCCGCGCTGATCCGCTCCGCGGGGGTCGCCGCCCGCACCCGGTCCGGCGGTACGTCCCACTCCCGGCCGCCACCAAGTGGTCTGAGCTGGACGTACGGGCCCTGGTGTCCCATGACCACGCCCACTCTGTTCGTGCCGGTGTCCAAGGCGTACGAGCCCAGCGGCGGCCCTACGACACTCATCGCAAGGCCGCGGCGAGCAGCGCGGCCGTCTCCACGGAGCACCGTCCCAGCTCCACCAGCGGGATCGGGGCCTCGCAGGCCAACGAAATGGGATCGAGCCCGAGCGAGGGCAACTTGATCCCGGCCTTCTCCAATGCGGTCCGCAATTCCTCGAGGGTTCGCTCCGCTGCCTCGACCCGGTCCGCTGAATCCTGTGTGTTCACTGTCCGCATCACTTCCCTTCCGTCACGTTCTTCACGCTTCGTGTCCTAACGGTGACGCTCCACAACTAGACTCGGAAGGGGCCTGGGCCCTACAAGCGCGTGGCAGCACAAGGGGGTTGGCAGTGGCCAACGGTTCACGTCAGGCGGTATGGGAGTTCTTCGGGACCGAACTGAAGCGGCGCAGAGAGGACGCCGGCCTCACTCAGACGGAGCTGGGGGCACGGGTTTTCGTCTCCGGGGGCTACATCGGCCAGTTCGAGCAGGCGATCCGGAAGCCGCAACTGGATGTGGCCCAGCGGATCGACCAGGTGCTGCAAACCGACGGTATTTTCGAGCGGCTGTGCAGGAAGCTGATCGATGATCCTAGGTATGCGGATTACTTCGCGCAGGTGGTGGAGCTGGAGCGCCTGGCGACGCGGATCTGCGAGTTCGCGCCCACGGTCGTTCCGGGCCTGCTCCAGACGAAGGAGTACGCGCGCGCGGTCACCGTAGCGGCCAACCCGTTCAAGTCCGACGAGCACGTGAACGAGATCGTCACGGCGAGGCTGGAGCGATCTCTGATCCTCAGTGACGCTACAAGGCCGGAGTATTGGGTGGCGCTGCATGAGAATGTGCTGCGCATCCCCGTGGGCGGACCGCCCGCCATGGCGAGCCAACTTGACTACATCGCAGGGCTGATACGGGACCGCAGGGCCGTTGTGACGGTGCTGCCCCACACGACGGGGGCACACGCCGCCATGAACGGTGACCTCAGGCTCATGGAGTTCGAGGACGCGCCACCGGTTGCCTATACAGAGACCTCGTTTTCCGGAACGCTGGTGGACGTTCCGGCCGTGGTGAAGCGAGCCCAACGCGCATACGATCTTCTCAGGGTCGCCACGCTGTCGCCGGAGGTGTCCCTGACCCTGATCGAATCGGCGGCGGAGGACTTCAGACGATGCGCCAGTACGACCTGACCAACGCCCACTGGTACAAGAGCAGTTACAGCAACGGAGAGGGCGGCAACTGCGTCGAGGTCGCCGCCAGCGTCCCCGGTGTCGTACCCGTGCGGGACAGCAAGGTCTCGGACGGCGCCGTCGTCATCGTCGGCGTCTCCGCGTGGGCTCACTTCATCGACTCGGCCGGAGCGGAGAACTCCCGATGCACGAGCTCGATCTGACCAACGCCCGCTGGCACAAGAGCAGCTACAGCAACGGCGACGGCGGCAACTGCGTCGAGGTCGCCGCCAACCTCCCCGGCGTAGTCCCCGTGCGGGACAGCAAGGTCAAGTACGGCCCCGTACTCCTCCTCAGCGACACCGCCTGGGCCAACTTCATTGACGCCGTCAGGCACTAGCATCCGCACCCCACGGCTCGACCTGCTGCCCCTGCGGGTCGAGCACGCCGGGGAGATGGCCGGGGTGCTGGCCGACCCCGCCCTGCACAGGTTCATCGGCGGGACCCCGTACACCCCGGAGGCGCTCGCCGGGCGGTACCGGCGACTTGCCGCCGGCTCGCCCGACCCCGAGGTGACCTGGCTGAACTGGGTGATCCTGCTGCGCGAGGAGTCCCGCCTGACCGGCACCGTACAGGCGACGCTCAGCGCGTGCGGCACCGCCGAGATCGCGTGGGTGGTGGGCACGCCCTGGCAGGGGCGGGGCATCGCCAAGGAGGCGGCCGTGGCCTTGGTCACCTGGCTGACCGCGTACCCGGTGCACGAGATCACCGCCCACATCCACCCCGACCATCACGCCTCGGCGGCCGTGGCCGAGGCGGCGGGCCTCGCTCCTACCCCCGTACGCCAGGACGGCGAGGTCCGCTGGCGGCGTTAGGCCAGGGGTTCGCTCAGCTCGATCGCGCGGAGCGCTGCCGCCAGGGCGCGCTCGTCCCCGATGTCCAGCGCGGTGTCGGTGAGCTTGATGACGTGTTCGTCGCCGTGCGCGAGGGCCCGTTCGAAGACTTCGCCGGGGGCGACGGTGCCCGGTGGGACGTAGGGGGCGGGGGCGTCGGGCGCGTACATCGCCGTGACGGCCGCGGAGGCCGTCCACGCGGCCCGCATGCTCGGCACCCACAGGTCTCGCGGGAGCGCGGGCAGGGTGCGCAGCACGGCGTTGGGGGCGGTGGCCGCGTGGACCAGCATCGTCGGCTCGCCGTGGGCGTGGGTGGCGTACCGGTGGGTGGCCGCCCGTACGAGTTCGGTGAGGCGGCGGTGGGCGTCGTCCGGGTCGGTGACCCCGGCCGCCCAGACGGGCAGGCCGGTGACGCGGTCGAGCCGGGCGGGGAAGCTGCCGTCCCGCTCGGCGATGGGGCTGACCGCGTCCAGCGCGTCGGCAGCGCTGTCGGCGCCGGGCAGCAGGACGACCCCGGTGACGGGGCGATGCCGGGCGGCCCAGTAACCGAGCCCGTGCGCAAGCTCGTTCACCCGTGGGCCGGTGTCGTCACCGTCGGCCAGCAGCGTCCGTACGGCGTGCCCGACCCGGATCACCGGATGTGCGGACCCCCCGTACATGCCGGGCAGCAGCCGGGGCCACCACTCGGCGAGCACCTCCCGCCAGGGCCGCTCGGCGACCTCCCGCTGGAAGTACTCGATCCAGTCCGCGACCCGCCGCGGCTCCCCCAGTGCGCCGGCCCAGTTGGACGAGGTCACGGGCTCGAAGCCGGCCGGGAACTCCTCCAACTTATGGGTGTACAGGTCCAGCCACCGATGCACCGACCGCCCCTGCCCCCGCGCGGCCAGCGCCTCCACGGCCATCGGCGCGTGATTGGTGAGCCGCCCCATCCGCTCCGGCCCCGAACCGTGCAGCCGCTCCAGCGCCTCGTCGAGAATGCCTGTCGTATCCATGCCGAGGACGGTAGAGCGGCGCACGGGGGCGGCGTAACGGCCGGAAGACCTAAGCCGGACCTAGGACCACCGACCGGGTCAGACCTGACCGAAGAACAGGCTGCCCGGCGCCTCCGGGTCGTTCGAGAGGAAGTGCTCACGGATCGCGCGGATGAACTCCTGCCGCGAGATCGCGCCGTCCCCGTCGGTGTCCAGCCTGGTGAAGGAGGCCATCGCGTCGGGCGCGTCGCTCAGCCACACGTCCCTCAGGAAGCGGGCGAACTCGTCCTTGCTGATCTCGTTGTCGCCGTCGACATCGATGACGTCGAAGATGGCGTGCCCGCCGCCCTCGGTGACGTTGAGCCGGCTGGTGTCGATGGCCGCGAGGCGGTTGGCCGTGACGAACTGGTCCTTCGTCAGCCGGTCCGCATCCACGCCCGCGTGGCGCAGCAGCTCCAGCCAGTAGATCTGGCAGAAGGTCTGGAGCGCCCTGGCCCGACGGTCGTCCTTGCCGAGCCGGTACGCCTGGATGTAGCGGTCGGCGAGCTTCTGGTAGTCCGTCCAGTCCAGGTAGCCGTCGCGGTTGGAGTCGAGAGCGTCGAACGAACGCTCAAGCTTGATGGAGATGACGTCCTGCGCGGTGGTGGTCATGATTCCAAGTCCTCCGTGATCTCGCCGAGTGGCACGTCCAGCATGGGGCGAAACACCCCGAAGGCATAGCAAAGTCCGCATATGCCACTCGAATTAGTGATCACCGGTTCTGCGCGCGGCAGGCGGGTCAGTCCGCGCGCCCGAACCGCCGCACATACCGCCGCTGCCAAGGCGTCTCCACCGCATGCCGGTCGTAGTGCCGCCGCACGAACTCCACGGCGTCCCCCGGCGGTACGCCGTCCAGCACCGCGAGGCAGGCCAGGGCCGTACCGGTACGCCCCCGCCCGCCCGCACAGGCGAACTCGACCCGCTCATGAGCACACCGCTCCCGCGCCTCGGCAAACACCTCGCGGGCGGCCGTACGGTCCGCAGGGAGCCGGAAGTCGGGCCACCGCACCCAGCGGGTCGCCCACGGCACGGCGGGCGGCTCCTTGCCGAGGAGATGGACGCCGTAGGCGGGAACCGGCACACCGGGATCGAGCGGCCGCCGCAGCCCCCGCCCCCGCACCAGCCGCCCGGAAGGCAGCCGCAGCACTCCCCCGGTGCCCTCGCTCCACAGCTCACTCATGCCCGCGCACGCTACCTCGGCGGCTCCAGCCGCGTACCGGTCCAGTCGCACGTGACGCTCACGGATGGCCGTCGGCCGAGCCCGGCGGAGGCCGCGCTTTCGGCGATGTCGCTCTGCTCCACATATCCGTCGCGGCCGGTGTTGGGCGTCAGCAGCCAGATGGGCCCGCTGTCCCCGAGCACGGCCATGGCGCCCGTGAGCGCGTCGAAGAGGTCGCCGTCCTTCTCGCGCCACCACAGCAGCACCGCGTCGGCGATCTCCGCACCGGCCGCGTCGGCCAGTGCGTCGCCGGTCCACTCCTCGACGGCCGCGCGCAGGCGGTCGTCGCAGTCCTCGTCCCAGCCGATCTCCCGCACGACCTGTCCCGCCGTGATCTCCAGCAGATCCGCGAGAGTGCGCTCCGCAGTGGTCATCGCCGTCCTCCAGTTACGTAAGGCCGCGATGCTCAACGCCGGGGGCTCCCGCGCGTCACGCCCTCCCTGTTCAGGAGGGCATGCGTGCCGTCGTCAGGACCCGTTCCACCACCTCGGCCGGGAGCAGCAGCGCCTCGCCGGCCGCGGTGAGGGCGGTGTGTTCGGCGGGGGTGTACGGGCCGTCGGCCAAGGCGATCAGGGCCGCGTCCAGGAGGAGGGACTCGCGGCCCGGAGCGGCCAGGTGGGGGGCGAGGGCGGTCAGGGGGACGCGGGGGTCGCCGCCGTCCAGGGTCATGGCGAGACGTTCCGCCATCTCCTCCTCGCAGCCCGCCGCGCGCAGAGTCATCGCCGCCGTCTCCAGCGCCGCCCGCGACCCCGCGCCCCCGGCGGCCAGTACCGAGACGGCCACCGCGTGGACCGCGTCGCGGAGCAGGACGGAGAGGTGGCGGGTGGTGGGGTGGTCGAGGGTGTCGACGCCGAAGCGGTGCAGACAGGAGGCGCACTCCACGACCGGATCGGCCGTACCGCGCGCGAGCACGGGCACCCCGAGCAGGGTCAGGCGCCGACGGCCGGTCAGGCGCTGGTAGTTGCGGTCGCCGCCGCAGCCGGGGCAGAAGAACTCCCCGTCGCCCTGGGGCGTCCAGGCGGTGCGAGTGCCCAGGATGTGCCGGACGAACCCGGTGGCTCGGCCGTCTCGTCCCCGTACTGGCAGCACGTCGCACCTCCGCACGTAACCACGCGGCAACATCGCCGCGCTGGCGTGATGTTAGCCACATCACGGAGCCCGAGTCAGCACCTCGTACGAGACCGGTCCGTGACCTGGGACGTTCTCCGGCCGGAAGACGACGGTGCCCCGGCCGCCGTATACAGCGGCCGGGGCACCGAAGAGCCGGGTCAGGGCAGCGTCAGCGGGTCGCGCGGTTCACCGCCGACACCACCGCCTTCAGCGACGCACGTGTCGTGTTCGCGTCGATGCCGATGCCCCACAGGACCTTGTCGCCGATCGCGCACTCGATGTAGGAGGCGGCCTGCGCGGACGCGCCCTCGCTCATCGTGTGCTCCTGGTAGTCCAGCAGGCGTACGTCCACGCCGACCGACTGGAGCGCGTCGAAGAAGGCCGAGATCGGGCCGTTGCCCGTACCGGTCAGCACCGTGTCCACGCCGTCCACCGTCGCCTCGACCGTCAGCGTGTCCACGCCGTCCGTGTCGGTGGTCGACTGGCCCGTACGGACCTGGACGCGGCCCCAGGGGTTCTCCGGGTTCGGCAGGTACTCGTCCTGGAAGGCCGCCCAGATGTCGCGCGGCGTGATCTCGCCGCCCTCGGCGTCCGTCCTGGCCTGGATGATCTTCGAGAACTCGATCTGCATCCGGCGCGGCAGTTCCAGCTTGTGGTCGTTCTTCAGGACGTACGACACACCGCCCTTGCCGGACTGCGAGTTGACCCGGATCACGGCCTCGTAGGAGCGGCCGACGTCCTTGGGGTCGATGGGCAGGTACGGCACCGCCCACTCCAGGTCGCCCACACCGACGCCCTTGGCAGCCGCGTCGGCCTCCATCGCGTCGAAGCCCTTCTTGATGGCGTCCTGGTGGGAGCCGGAGAAGGACGTGTAGACCAGGTCGCCCACGTACGGGTGGCGCGGGTGGACCTCCATCTGGTTGCAGTACTCCCACGTACGACGGATCTCGTCGATGCCGGAGAAGTCGATCTGCGGGTCGACGCCCTGCGAGAACAGGTTCATGCCCAGGGTGACCAGGTCGACGTTGCCGGTGCGCTCGCCCTGTCCGAACAGGCAGCCCTCGACCCGGTCGGCGCCGGCCATCAGCGCCAGCTCGGCGGCGGCCACGGCCGTGCCCCGGTCGTTGTGCGGGTGCACGGACAGGACGACGTGCTCGCGGCGGGAGAGGCTGCGGTGCATCCACTCGAACCGGTCGGCGTGCGTGGACGGGGTCGAACGCTCCACCGTGGCGGGCAGGTTGAGGATGATCTCGCGGCCCGGACCCGGCTGGTAGACGTCCATCACCGCCTCGCAGACCTCCAGGGCGAAGTCCAGCTCGGTGTCGGTGAAGATCTCCGGGCTGTACTGGTACCCGAACTCGGTCTCGGGGCCCAGCAGCTTCTCCGCGTACTCCACGACCAGGCGGGTGCCGTCGACGGCGATCTGCTTGATGTCGTCCTTGGAGCCCCGGAAGACCACCCGGCGGAAGACGGGCGCGGTGGCGTTGTACAGGTGGACGGTGGCGCGGCGGGCGCCCTTCAGGGACTCCACGGTCCGCTCGATCAGGTCCTCGCGGGCCTGGGTGAGGACGGAGATCGTCACGTCCTCGGGGATCGCGCCCTCCTCCTCGATGATGGAGCGCACGAAGTCGAAGTCGGTCTGGCCGGAGGCGGGGAAGCCGACCTCGATCTCCTTGTAGCCCATCTTCACCAGCTGGTCGAACATCCGGCGCTTGCGCTCGGGCGACATCGGGTCGATCAGGGCCTGGTTGCCGTCGCGCAGGTCGGTGGAGAGCCAGCGGGGGGCGGTGGTGACGCGCTTGCCGGGCCAGGTCCGGTCGGAGATGTCGACCTGGTCGTACTGGCCGTAGCGCTGGAACGGCATGGGGCTGGGCTGCTGGCGGTTCGCCATGATCGCGTGGGCTCCTCGGCAAAGTCCGGTGGACGGCCGACGACGCAACGCCAGAGCACCGCGGGGAGGGGGTCGGCCTTGCTTACAGGCCCTCGCCGCGGCAGCTAAGGAGAAGCAGCCCGAAACGCATGATGCTGCGCAGCCTAGCCGAGCCCTGGCGGGCACGCGGGGGCGTATCAGCATGCGGAACCGGAACGGGTGAGAACGGGTAATGAGGGTCCATACCACTCGGTGACGCGGAGTGACGAGAGATATCACCGTATTTCATCAATCACGGTTACTGGTAGTGACTTTGGCGTCGCGCGGTGCAAGCATTTATTGGTATGACGACCAACGGGGGCCTCGAGCCCGTCTTCTGCACGATCGTGCCGCCGCACCTCCTCGACAAGCTGGCGCGCGACTCCGACCCGGCGCTGTCCGGCCCGGCCCGCCGCTCTCTGGAGCGGGACGCCTTCGAGCGCACCCGCCGCCGGCTGACCACCGTGATCGGCGCGCAGGCGGCCACCGCCGCGACCACCGCGGCCGCCGACGGGGACCAGCCGGACCGGACCATCTTCGACGCCCAGCACACGCAGAACCTCCCCGGCAAGAAGGTCCGCGAGGAGGGCTCCGAGCCGGGCGCCGACGCCACGGTCAACCGGGCCTACGCGGGCCTGGGCGCCACCTTCGAGCTGTATCTGAAGGTGTACGGCCGCCGCTCCATCGACGGCGAGGGCCTCCCGCTCCAGGCCACGGTCCACTTCGACAAGGACTACGACAACGCCTTCTGGAACGGCGAGCAGATGGTGTTCGGCGACGGGGACGGCGAGATCTTCCTCGACTTCACCATCCCGGTGGACGTCATCGGCCACGAACTCACCCACGGCGTCACGCAGTACACCGCGAACCTGGCCTACTTCGGCCAGTCCGGCGCGCTCAACGAATCGCTGTCCGATGTCTTCGGCTCGCTGATCAAGCAGTACACGCTGCGCCAGACCGCCGCCGACGCGGACTGGCTGATCGGCGCGGGCCTCCTCGCTCCCCGCGTCCAGGGCCAGGCCCTGCGCTCGATGAAGGCACCGGGCACCGCGTACGACGACGACGTGCTCGGCAAGGACCCCCAGCCCGCCGACATGGAGCACTACGTCCACACCGGCCGGGACAACGGCGGCGTGCACATCAACTCCGGCATCCCGAACCACGCCTTCTACATCGCGGCCACCGCGATCGGCGGCTACGCCTGGGAGAAGACCGGGCAGATCTGGTACGACGTGCTGACCGGCGGCCATCTGAAGGAGGACGCCCAGTTCGCGGACTTCGCCACCCTGACCGTGAAGGCCGCCCGCGAGCGGTTCGGCGCGGGCGCCGAACTCCAGGCCGTGGAGAAGGCATGGGAGGAAGTGGGGGTGCAGACGCTCTAGCCGCCGGTACCGGACACTGGGGCCATGCGTATCCAAGTACGGCGTACGGGCGGCTTCGCGGGCATCGAGCGGCAGGCCGAGGTGGACACCTCGGGGCGCGCCGACGCCCAGGAGTGGCGCACCCTGGCCGACCGCGCCCTGGCCGCCGCGCCGGGCACCCCCCCGGCGGGCGTCCCGGACGGCTTCCACTACGAGATCACGGTGGACGGCCACACCGTCCACGCGGCCGACCCCCGGCTGACCGAGGCCCAGCGGGAGTTGGTGTCACGGGTGCTGAAGGAGGGGGCCTAGGCGAGCTGTTCGCCGAGGAAGTCCTCCCAGGTGCGCTTGCCGGTGTCCGCGCCGGTGAGGGTCAGGTTGTCGCCCGCGCGGTAGGCACGGCCCGCCTTGCCGGGGATGCGGACCGGCAGCATCGGGCGGCGCTTGCCGCGCGCCTGGAGATAGCCGCGACCCAGTTCCGCGAGTCCGTACACCTGGGGCCCCGCGAGGTCGGGGACGAGTCCGGCCGGGGCGCCGAGGGTGAGGTCGGTGAGGCGGGCGGCCACGTCTCGGGAGTCGACCGGCTGGAGGCGCAGCCCGCCCGGTACCGGGAAGACGGGCAGCTTGGCCATCGACTGGACCATCTTCAGGGTGAGTTCATGGAACTGGGCCGCCCGCAGCGTCGTCCACGGCAGCCCGGACTCCGCGATGGCCCGCTCGGCGGCCAGCTTCGACCTGAGCCAGGCGAGCGGCACCCGGTCGGCGCCGATGACGGAGATGTACACGAGGTGCCGGACCCCGGCGGCCTGCGCGGCGCGCACCAGGTTGCGGGTGGCGGTGTCGTCGCCCTTCGGTCCGCCCGCGAGGTGGAGCACGGTGCCGATGCCGTCCAGGGCCGTGTCCAGTCCGGTGCCGGTGAGGAGGTCGACGGCGACATGGCCCTTCCCGTCCCCGCCCTTCCGGCTGAGGACGCGCACCTCGCGGCCGGCCTCCCGCAGCAGGGGGACGACATGGCGGCCGAGCGTGCCGGTGCCACCGGTGACCAGGACGGCTGAGGTGCTGGAGGTCATGACTGCTCCCAGTTTCGCGGGAACCGGAACGCTTGCGTCCAGGTCCCTTCGGCGGGTTCTCGGTGTTCTACTTCCGTGACACCCCGCGCGAGAGGAATGTGACACCGGTGGGCGACGCCATGTGGTCGGCGGAAATGTTCGAGGGGCACCGGGCGCGGCTGCGGGCGGTGGCGTACCGGATGCTGGGTTCGGTGAGCGAGGCCGACGACGCCGTGCAGGAGACCTGGCTGCGGGCCGACCGGGCGGGCGCCGACGGGGTGGAGAACGTCGCCGGATGGCTGACCACGATCGTCGGGCGGGTGTGCCTGAACCTGCTGCGCACCCGTGAGCGGCAGCGCGAGGAGCCTTTGGACGCCCGGCCCGCCGATCCGGTCACCGGCCCGCGTGACGGCGGTGCGCCGGAGGAGGAGGCGGTGCTGGCCGACGCGGTCGGGGTGGCGCTGCTGGTGGTGCTGGACCGGCTCTCCCCGGCGGAGCGGCTCGCGTTCGTCCTGCACGACCTGTTCGCGGTGCCGTTCGACGAGATCGGCCCGCTGCTGGAGCGTTCCCCGGCCGCCGTACGGCAGTTGGCAAGCCGTGCCCGGCGCCGGGTCAGGGGCGAAGGGCCGCTGCCGGAGGGCGATCCGGTGCGGCGGCGCCGTGCGGTGGAGGCGTTCCTCGCGGCCACGCGGGGCGGGGACTTCGACGCGCTGGTGGGTCTGCTCCACCCGGACGTGGTGCTGCACGCGGACCGGTTCGTGGTCCCGACCCCGGAGCCGGTCACGGTGCGGGGTTCCGGCACGGTCGCACGGGGCGCGATGGCGGCCACCGGCCGGGCCCTGTTCACCGGTCTCGCCCTGCTGGACGGTTCGGTCGGTCTGGTCATGGCCCCGCACGGCCGCCTGGCCCTGGTCCTCGCCTTCACCTTCGCGGACGACGGCCGGATCTCCGGGATCGAGGTCGTCGCGGACCGGGAGCGCCTCGCCGCGCTCGACATCGTGCCCTTGGAGGGCTGACGGGGGCGTTGACTCGGCGGGGCCGGGTGCGGATGATCCGGCCCATGGTGACGGACGCGCACGGCCCTCTCCCCCGCTTCCCCGACGGCTTCCTGTGGGGGGTGTCGACCTCGGCGCACCAGATCGAGGGCGCCGCCGAGCTGCGCGAGCCGTCCGTGTGGGACGTTTTCACCGCCGAGCCGGGCCGGGTGAAGGACGGCTCCACGGCCGCCGTGGCCTGCGACCACTACCACCGCTACCCGGAGGACGTGGCCCTGCTGGCCGGCCTCGGCGTGGACGCGTACCGCTTCTCCATCTCGTGGCCGCGCGTGAACTCCTCCGGCGGCCTGGACTTCTACGACCGGCTGGTGGACGCGCTGTGCGAAGCGGGCGTGCAGCCGGTGCCGACGCTGTTCCACTGGGATCTGCCGGCCGGTCTCGACTGGCTGGACCGGGACACCGCGTACCGGTTCGCGGACCATGTCTCACGCGTCGCGGACCGGCTCGGGGACCGTGTACCCCGCTGGATCACCCTCAACGAGCCCGCCGAACACACCCT
Source organism: Streptomyces sp. NPDC085596 (assembly GCF_044541565.1). Classification (NCBI taxonomy): domain Bacteria; kingdom Bacillati; phylum Actinomycetota; class Actinomycetes; order Kitasatosporales; family Streptomycetaceae; genus Streptomyces; species Streptomyces sp. NPDC085596. The sequence goes on from NZ_JBITTC010000001.1 coordinate 702,653, forward strand.
GTTGGGCCACGCGCTCGGCACCCACGCCCCCGGCCGCGCGCTGCTCTTCGACGCGCTCCCGGCCGCCCACCACCAGCTCCTCGCGCACGGCCTGGCGGTACGGGCGCTGCGTGCGGCCGGGGTGACGGACATCGGCATCGCCAACTCCCACTCCCCCGTGGAGCCCGCCTCCGCCGACCCGGCCGATGTGGAGGCGGCCGTCTTCTACGACCTGCTCCTCAACCGCCTCTTCGCTGAACCGGTCCTGCTGGGTCAATACCCGGACGGCACGGTCGCGTTGATGCCCGAGGGCGCCGAGGACGACCTGCGGATCATCGCGGAGCCGCTCGACTGGTACGGGATCAACTACTACGCCCCGGCGCGGGTCGGCGCCCCGCAGGAGACGCCCACCGAGTTCGGCGGAGTGACCCTGCCCGCCGAACTCCCCTTCTCACTGAGGGAGTTCGAGGGCGTCCCGGTGACCGACTTCGGCTGGCCGGTCGTGCCCGGGGCGCTGACCGGCCTGCTCACCGGCCTCCGTGACCGGTACGGCGACCGGCTCCCGCCCCTCGTCATCACCGAGAACGGCTGCTCGTACGAGGGGCGGGACGACCAGGAGCGCATCGCCTACCTGGACGGCCATGTCCGCGCCGTGCACGCCGCGCTCACCGAAGGGGTCGACGTGCGCGGCTACTTCGTGTGGTCGCTGCTGGACAACTTCGAGTGGGCCGAGGGCTACGCCCGCCGCTTCGGCCTGGTCCACGTGGACTTCGCCACGCTGCGGCGGACCCCGAAGGCGTCGTACCGCTGGTACCAGGAGCTGCTGCGGGACCTCCGGAACTAGGGTGTCCGCCGCCTGGGCCGACTCGGGCTGTCAGGCGCCGAGATAGGTCGTCGCGCCGGAGACGAGCGTTCCGCAGACCAGCACGAGGACGGCCGGAACGTAACGCGTCGGCCACTGGACTCCCTTCTCATCGGCAAGCCGGGACCGGATGAGCGCGTGCACCGAGAGTCCCATGGCGAGCGGGATTCCCACCGTTTTGAACTCATCCATGTCGAACCGCGGAGTCCGGCCGGTGGCCCATGCGCCGATGAGGACGCCGAGCACCGATGCCACGACGACGGAGAGGGAGAAGGACCACCGGAGGTACGTGCGCTCGGGACGGCGAGCCCGGGACGCCCGAAGCGCCATGACCAGGAACGTGGCCGTGATGACGACGGCGAACAGAAGAGCCGCTATTCCGGCCGACTTCCATACTGAGGCAGGCATACGTGGTTCCGTTTCGAGAAAGACGGGCCGTCCCGGGGGCCCGGCAGGGCCCCCGGGCGCTTGTCATTTGAAGGCGTCGTAACAGTCCTCTTGGACTGACGAGAAGCCCATGAAGGTCTTGAACGCCGCGTACAGCCCGACCGCGATGCCTCCGGCGATCTTCCACCACTTACGGCGGGGCTTGTTCCTGATCGCCTTGATCAACTTGTACATCCGCTTGAAGCCGATCTTGCGGATGATCTTCACTGCCTTGCGGATCTTGTTGAGCTTCATCAGCCAGCCGACCGCACTGGCCCACGCCGCGAGTTCGATGATGGCGAAGGCGCACTTCGCGATCTTCCAGTACGTGCTCTCCGACCACCACCACTTGCCGCTCAGGTCGTACATGGTGATGGGGTCGACGGGATAGCCGTAGGCATTCGCGCCGCCGCCGGCCGCCGGATCCGACTGAAGGAAACGGCCAGTGGCCGAATCGTAGACACGAGCACCCATCAGGGTCAGACCGGACAGCGTCTCGCCGGACCGCTCACGGGCGCCCAGCCAGCCGTACCGTGCGGCCGTGGTGCTGGTACGGACGTTGCCGTACTCGTCGGTGTCGAGGACGGTGGGGGCCTTCGCGGTGTCCAACGGCAGTTGGAGCGCCACGTCCCCGTGGATGTCGCTGAGCTGGAGGACCGTGTCACCGGTCTTGCTGGTGGTCGCGGCGAGTACGCCGCTCAGCGCTTGGACGTTCCGGGTGATCTCACCGCTGGTGGTGTTCTCCACCACCCAGCTCGGACTGTCGCACCCGCAGTCGTAGTGGTTCACCTTCGCCTGGGTCTGGGTCCAGGTGCCGGAGGCGTTCGACTCGACCGTCCAGGAGCGGATCCGCATCGAACCGTCCAGCTTCCAGGTCTGCCGCTGGGCGCCCAGCAGTTCCTGGTAGATCCGGTCGTTGTTGTAGTACCCGAGAGTGACCCCGCCCGGCTTGGCGGTCGTACGTCCGAAGGCGTCGTACGTGTAACCGGCGTCGACCTGTCGGCCCGCGCTGTCGTTGGTGTAGTTGGTGGTCGTGCCTCCGGTGGCCGGACAGTCCGCGCCGGGCGTGCCCATGGCGGTAGTCAGGGTCTTGCGGTTGGACTGCTGGTCGAAGGTGTACACGCGCTTGCTGCAGACCGTCTCGGCGGTGTCCTCGACGGAGGTCAGCCGCCCGATGGCGTCGTAGCCGTACGCCTGGTCGGAGATCTGCGCGTCCGAGATCACCTGGCCGTGTACCGACCGGGTGGTGATGTCGGACTGCACGATCACGCCGTTGCTGTCGCTGGTGTAGGTGCGCTCGACCGGGGTCCCCGTGGGGTCCAGTGTCTGCTTGAGCGTGTAACCGCCAGGCAGCTTCTCGCCCACGATGACACCGTCCCCGTCGTAGGACGCGGTGAACGTACCAGCGACGGAGTCGACGGCCTTGGTGACCAGACCGCGCGGCTCCGCCGTGTGGTCATAGCTGTACGTCACCGTGGACGGGATGTTGTTGCCCGTCTTGACGATGCGGCCCAACAGGTCGTACTCGGTGGTCGTGACCCCACCGTCGGCGTCGGTGTACGAGATGACGCGCCCGAGCATGTCGAACACCGAGGTCAGTGTTCCGCCCGTGGGCGACACGGTCCTGGTCTCCCGGCCGGTCGCCGTGTCGAACTCGGCGGTGGTCTCGGGCGCGGCCTGCCCGGCTCCGCCGGTGGTCCTCGTCGAGGTGATGCGACCGGCCGCGTCCGTGCCGACCGTGGTGACGCGGGTCGAGCCGTTGGCCGTCTCGGTGGTCTTGGCGGCCGTGCCCCACCAGTCGTACTCGAAGGTCTTGACCGGCAGCTGGGACGGGTTGGTACCACCGCCGGTGATGGCGCCGGCCGGGCCGGTGGAGCACACCAGGTCAGCCCATTCCGGGTGCCCGGAGCAGGTGCCCGTGCCGGTCGCCGACCAATAGGCGGTCACGCGGGTGGTGGCGCCGGTGCTGCTCCCGCCCGGCCTGATCACCTTGGTCTCACGGCCCTGAGCGTCGTACTCGGTGGTCTCGGTGACCGCCAGGCCCGCAGGGTCCTCGATGGTCTTCACCGGGAGGCCCTTGGCCCAGTCGAAGACCGTCTGCACGACTCTGGTCTCGCCTTGGACCTGCGGATGCTCGCGCACCTGCGCACCGGTGGTGACCTTGGTGATCTGGTCCTTGACCACGGCGGAACCGTCGGTGGGACGCCCCTCGTCGTAGGAGTTCACGGTCCAGGACCGGGCGGTGACCGATGTACCGGCGCCGACGAGTGTCGTGGTGCCCGACTTCAGATCCGCCGTGAGGTCGATGCGCCGCAGCGGGCCGAACTCCTCCAGTTCGCGGGTGCCGTTGGCGCTGAAGACGGTACGCGTCGACAACAACTCCGCACGTTCGGCGGTGGGCAGCTGCGCGATGCCGAGCTCGGCGCGCGCGGCGGTGTTGTCGGCCGAGGAGCCGACAGCGACCTCGCGATTGGCGGCCGTCAGTTCACGCACCGCGTTGCCGAACTGGTCGTACTCGGTGGTGGTGATGTGGCCGCCCGGTTCGGCCTTGTCGACGGTACGGCCGGAGGTTCCGAGATAGTGGATCGTCGCCCGGCCGTAGGAACCTGAACCGAGCGAGGTGCCCGTGTTGGAGCCGGGTACCGAGTCGGCCGGGAAGACGGCGGTCGCGTCGGTGGGGGCATCGGTCTGCCCCCACGCCTTCACGTCGGCCGTTCCCATGGTGTACGGGGCGGCGGTCCCGGTGAGCGGCACGTCGTAGACGACCGACGTGACGGCGGCGCCCTCGACGGTGGCGGCCGTACCCTGTCGCAGCGCCGGACGCGACGCCTTGAGCAGCATGCCGTCACCGGCCGCGCTGCTCGCACCCGCCTCGCCGTAGGTGAAGGTCCACGGCAGTTCGCCGGGCGGAGTGACCTTGGTGACCCGGCCCGCGCTGTCGTAGTCGTACTCGGTCTTCAGCGCGGGGGAGATCTGCGTGTCCCATGCCTGCCGCAGCCGGCCCGTGTTGTCGTACGCGTAGCTCTGTACCGTCTTCGCCGTCGCCGTCGCCGCGCCGGGCGCCGTCGACCAGAGGCGCAGCTCCTTGACCTGGCCGCTGTAGTCTCCGGCGGTGCTGCTCGTGGCCGTGGTGGACGTGGCGTACACGAACTCCAGGAGCCGGCAGCCCTTGGTCGTGGGATCCGCCTTGCAGGCCGTGATGGTCGTCGCCGAGGTGGGAGCGAAGATCCGTTCCGGGCGGGCGAGTTCCTTACCGTCGACGGTGACGGTCTTGGACTGGATGCTGGTGGTCGAATCCGTCTGGCCGTTGTTCCGGGTGCTGCTCACCTGCCAGGTGGTGGCGCCGGACGGCTTGGTGAACTCGGTCACCGCGCCTTCGGTGTCGGCCAGGGTGAAGCTCGCGCCGGTATTACCGGTAAGGGTCAGGTGCTCCGATCCGGGTTCCGCGATCCAGCCGGTCCTGGCGCTGTTGGCGGTGAAGTGGATGGGGCTGTCGTCCACGGTCACCACGTCCACTGCGGTGTCGGAGATCTTCCGCAGGTAGCTGTAATCGGAGTCGGTGAGTTCCGCGGTCGTACCGCTGACCCATTCCTTGCCGAAGATCGGCAGCTGCCCTTCCTGCGTGGCCGCAGGAGTACGGGAAGAAGCGGAGCGCTCCACCGACAGCCCGAACTGCGACACGTCGGTCTCCGACAGCAGGAAGTCGCCGGTGAGAAGGTTGAGCGAACCGGGGCCGATCGCCTCGGTGGCGGCACTGTCGGCGTTCCGGTCGACCACGACCGTCAGCGCCTCGGTGCTGCCCGCCAAGGAGTCGGGGCCGGTGAAGTCGGCCTTGATCTGCACCGCGCCGTCGGGGTCGACGGTGTCGGTGGCGTTCCAAACCAGTGCGGCGTTCCTGCCACCGGTCATCGCCACCGGCCAGGCCGACAGCGGGGTACCGCCGGAGGTGACGTCGCCGGCCGGGATCTGGACCCAGGGGTCGGCCTCGGAGCGCCGCCAGGAGAAGGACACCCTGTTGTACTTGCTGCCGTCGGCCTCGGCCACGAGGGGCAGACGGCGGGCGGTGCGCTCGCTGTCGGCGGGCTGGACGAAGCCGCCGGGGCCGGCGTGGAAGACGTAGTCGACGGCCTCGGATTTGTTGTCGGCCTTGTCGACCTGCCGCACCTGCAGGGTGTGGGTTCCGTCCTTGGGCGGGGCGATGCTGATGGCCTTGGCGGCGGTCGCGCCGCCGGTGGTGACCTTGGTCCAGGTCACGCCGTCCAGCGACCACTCCAGCCAGTTGTGGTCGGTGCCGTTGGGAGTGACGGTGAATGTGCCCGCCTGGCCCGCGCCCTTGACCCACGAGGCGGACGGGTAGTCCGTCGACGTGATCGACGTCGGGGCGGAGGGGGCATTGGTGTCGACGGTGAAGGTCTTCCACGCCGACCAGCCCGGGTTGTAGTGCGAACCGTCATACGGGGAGGTGCGGAACTTGTACGTCTTGCCGTTGGCCAGCACTCCCGCCGGAACGGTCACCGAGGCGACCTGGCCGGACGGCACGTACGGGGAGACGATGACGTCGCCGACCTGGGTGTTGGTGGCATTGTCGAAGATCTGGAAGGTGCCGTTGACCTTGTCACCGTCGGCGTCGACGAAGGTGTCCCGCAGCGTCGGCGTGGTCGTGTTCACCACGTAGGTGCCGCTGTAGGAGAAGTAGGGTGGTCCAGCTTCCTGTTTGGTGCCGGTGCGCGGCCGGTAGTTGTAGTTGACGACCAGCTTGGGCGGGTTGGAAGCGGCGTTGGCGGAGTTGACGCGCTTCCACTGCGCGGTCACCGCCTCGCTGGTGGCCCGGATGCCCATGTGGCCGCGGGTGGCCTTGGCCGAGGCCCACTCCTGCACCAGCGCGGTGAGGTCGGCGTTGATCCAGCCGTCGGGCTGTGAGGTGCAGTCGACGTTGCCGCGGGTCTCGGTGGAGGTGGCCTTCTTCGCAGTCATGGTCGGGCGGTTGGTCCACCGACTGGAGGTGGAGGCGGCGGGGGAGGACCACACCTCCCACGGGTACGCCTTGCAGTCGGTGTTGCCCGAGTGGAAGTTCCACAGCGACAGCTTGGCGTCCAGAACCAGCGCGTCCTGGAGCGGTGTGGTGTTCCAGGAGATGAACGACTGCGCGGTACGCGGGGTGCCGTCGGCGTTCTTGGTGCCCGGGTCACCGAAGTCCAGTTCGGTGTCGTTGGACCAGTCGACGGTCTCGCCCTGCTGCACGTAGGTGTCGAACACGTTGGACAGCGCGGAGGTGGAGGGGTCCACGGTGACCGGGTACTTGGTGTCCGGGTCGGCGAGGAACTTCGCGTCCGGAGTGAGCACCAGGTCGACGGACGAACCCTTTCGCACGACCTTGATGCCGACCTTGGCCTTGTGTGTGTGCTCACCGGAGCGCTGGTCGACGGCGGCGTCCCACATCACCGGCGCGGGCATCACCGCTTGCTTCTTGTTGTTCTCGGCGGTGAACTGCACGCTGCCATCCGGCAGCTGCTTCGTCTTCAGCCCCTTGGCCTTCAACGGCAACGTGTAGGAGTAATCACCCGAGGTGGGCCGCTGCTTGATCTCGACGAATTGTTCAAAGCCGGTTCGGGTGGCCTCCACCACCACATCGGCACCGGGGACAGCGTTGACGTACTCCGCCCGTGTCCCGTCGAGAGTTGGCTTCGGCAGTCCGCCCTTCCACTGCAGGGTGATCTGCTGGTCACCCTCGCCGAGGGTCACCAGGTCGGTGGCCTTGGCCTCGCGAGTGGCCTTCAGCGACTTCGCAGGAGTCCCGGACTTGCCGGCCAGACGCAGCCCCCTCGGATGCGCCTGGGACGCAACCGTCCCGTCGTCGGACCGGACCAGGTTCAGGTCGACATCACGCCACTCTCCTGTGGTCTCGTCCCTGAACCGGACGGGTCCAGCGGTGAGTTCGGTAGTGAGTGAGCCGTCCCTGTTCACCCAGGTCGTGGAGGTCTCGGTACGCTCGGAGAGCGCCTCGACCCGCTCACCCGACAGTCGGGCAGCCACTCGCGCGGACGGGATGTCAGCCGCGCGTGTGGCCGCCGCCGGCTTCGGCGCTTTGGAGTTCTGCGGCTCTGTGGCGGCCGCGGCAACCGCGCTGTCGAGAAGCGTGACGGTCAGGGCCAGGGACACGCCTCCCGCTATCCAACGGGTGCTTCCCCCAGGCCAGGGACGCCTGCGTTTGCGGAAGGCAGGCAAGTGAATCATTGCAATTCTCCGGTCTGTTCACCTTTGCGTGACGCATCCTCAGGTGTGATGCCGGTGTGAAGTTACCTGGAGTAAAAAGACGGCAATCACCGTCAAGCGATCGCAAAGAGGAACTCCGGCCCTACGCCAATGAGGGTGACCTGTGTCACATGCGTAGGGTGCGCAGTCGGCGTGGAGCGCGGTGTTCTGGCGTGGCGCCCAGTCGAAGAAGTGGCGCGAGGCGGCCTGCGATCCGGCTTTATGGGATCAACACGGGCGACAAATCTCGCAGTTCAGTCAAGCAGCCCCGGCCCGGCGGTTCGGGGCCCCGCCGAGCCGGGCCCCGCCGAGCCGGGACGCGGCGCGCCCGCGGGAGACGGTGCGGAGCCCGGCGGGGGCGCTTACGTAAAAGCTGGATACCCCTCAGAACCCGAGCTTGCGGAGCTGCTTGGGGTCGCGCTGCCAGTCCTTGGCCACCTTCACATGGAGGTCCAGGAAGACGGGCGTGCCGAGCAGGGCCTCGATCTGCTTGCGGGACTTGATGCCGACGTCCTTCAGCCGCTTGCCCTTGGGGCCGATGATGATGCCCTTCTGGCTGGGCCGCTCGATGTAGACGTTGGCGTGGATGTCGAGCAGGGGCTTGTCGGCCGGGCGGTCCTCGCGCGGGAGCATCTCCTCCACGACGACGGCGATGGAGTGCGGCAGCTCGTCGCGCACGCCCTCCAGCGCGGCCTCGCGGATCAGCTCCGCGATCATGACCTGCTCGGGCTCGTCGGTGAGGTCGCCCTCGGGGTAGAGCGGCGGGCCCTCGGGGAGCAGCGGCACGATCAGGTCGGCCAGCAGGCCCACCTGCTGGCCGCCGGTCGCCGACACCGGCACGATCTCGGCCCACTCGAAGCCCAGCTCCTTGCCGAGCTGGTCGATGGCGATGAGCTGCTCGGCGAGGGTCTTGGAGTCGACCAGGTCGGTCTTGGTGACGATGGCGACCTTGGGGGTCTTCTTGATCCCGGCCAGCTCCTTGGCGATGAAGCGGTCGCCGGGGCCGATCTTCTCGTTCGCCGGGAGGCAGAAGCCGATCACGTCGACCTCGGCCCACGTGGTGCGCACCACGTCGTTCAGCCGCTCGCCGAGCAGGGTGCGCGGCTTGTGCAGGCCGGGGGTGTCCACCAGGATCAGCTGGGCGTCGTCCCGGTGCACGATGCCGCGCACCGTGTGCCGGGTCGTCTGCGGCTGGTCGGCGGTGATGGCCACCTTCTGCCCGACCAGAGCGTTCGTGAGGGTGGACTTGCCCGCGTTGGGACGGCCCACGAAGCACGCGAAGCCTGCGCGGTGGGCATTCTCGCCCGACCGCTCGGATGACTGGGTACGAACGCTCATGCCGACCATTCTCCCTGATCCTCGGGCCCGCGCCGCACCGGCGTCCGAAGCACCCTTGTCACCTGCGTCTCAGGTCATCGACGCGGGCCGAAACACCACGGAAACGCCCCTGTAGGCGACCGGAAACGCGCACCCGTGAACCTCTGACGAGCCCGCTCCCCCGGACCGCTGGAGACGCCCGTGACCCTCGCCGCCGCGCACGCGGACACCGGTGACACCGCCTGGCTGCTCGCCGCCACCGCCCTGGTGCTGCTGATGACACCGGGCCTGGCCCTGTTCTACGGGGGCATGGTCCGCGCGAAGAGCGTCCTCAACATGCTGATGATGAGCTTCGTGTCCATCGCCCTGGTCACCGTGGTGTGGCTGGCGGCCGGCTACTCCCTCGCCTTCACCGACGACCTCGGCGGCGGCCTGCTCGGCGGCCTGGAGAACGCGGGGATGGCCCATCTGACCCCGGCCAGTGTGCACGGCACGGTGCCCACCCTGCTCTTCGCCACCTTCCAGCTCACCTTCGCGATCATCACGGCGGCCCTGATCAGCGGCGCGGTCGCGGACCGCACCCGGTTCGGGGCCTGGCTGGTGCTGGTCCCGGTGTGGACGCTGCTCGTATACGTTCCAGTCACCCACTGGGTGTGGGGGCCGGGCGGCTGGATCGGCGCGAAGCTGGGCGCGCTGGACTTCGCGGGCGGTCTGCCGGTCGAGATCACGTCCGGCGCCTCCGGACTCGCCCTGTGCCTGGTCCTGGGACCCCGGCTGGGCTTCAAAAAAGACGCCATGCGGCCGCACAGCCTGCCGATGGTGATGCTCGGCGCCGGTCTGCTGTGGTTCGGCTGGTTCGGCTTCAACGCGGGCTCCGCGCTCGGCGCGAACGGCCTCGCCGCGGCCGCCTTCCTCAACACCCTCGCCGCCGGCTGCACCGGTCTGCTGGGCTGGCTCCTGGTCGAGCAGAAGCGGGACGGCCACCCCACCACCCTGGGTGCCGCCTCCGGCGCGGTCGCGGGCCTGGTCGCCATCACCCCGTCCTGCGGCACGGTCTCGCTGCTGGGCGGGCTGGTCGTCGGGCTGGCCGCGGGTGTCGTCTGCTCGTACGCGGTGGGCTGGAAGTTCAAGCTGAACTTCGACGACTCCCTCGACGTCGTCGGCGTCCACCTGGTCGGCGGGGTGATCGGCACCCTGCTGATCGGCCTGTTCGCGGACAAGGCGATGACCGGCGGCCCGGAGGGCCTGTTCCACGGCGGCGGGCTCGCGCTGCTGGGCCGCCAGCTCGTCGCGGTCCTCGCGGTCGCGGGGTACGCCTTCGCGGTGACGTACGGGCTCGGCAAGCTGCTGGACCGCACGATGGGGCTGCGCGCGAGCGAGGAGGAGGAGCGCACCGGTCTGGACCTTACGGTGCACGCCGAGACGGCCTACGATCACGGGGTCCTGGGCCATGGCGCCCCCGTCGCCCCCGTCCGGAAGGCCGAGAGCCCCGCATGAAGCTCATCACCGCCGTCGTGAAGCCGTACCGCCTGGACGAGGTCAAGACCGCCCTCCGCGACCTCGGCATCGACGGCCTCACCGTCACCGAGGCCAGCGGCTACGGCCGCCAGCGCGGCCACACCGAGGTGTACCGGGGCGCGGAGTACCAGGTAGACCTCGTCCCCAAGGTCCGGCTGGAGCTGGTGGTGGAGGACGCGGTGGCCGAGGAAGCGATCGACGCCATCGTCCAGGCCGCCCACACGGGCAAGATCGGCGACGGCAAGGTGTGGTCCGTGCCGGTGGAGACGGTGGTGCGGGTGCGGACGGGAGAGCGGGGACCGGACGCGTTGTAGGTCCAGTCCCCGGACTCTTGTCCTCAGTCTGTCGTGACAGTCGACCTGACGACTCCGTCAGCCCCGGCGAGCAGCACAGGCGTCCCCGCACCTCCGAGGTCGGCAACAGCGGCCAGGTCCTCCGCCGAGAAACCTTCCGCCTCGCTGACGACAGCCGCCGCCTCCAGAGACTCCGCCCCGGAAGCCACCGCCATGGCGACAGCCGTGCGCAGCGCGCTGAGCTGAAGCGAGGGAAGCGCCACGGCCCCGGCGGCATACGTCCGCCCCGTCGAGTCCCGCACAGCGGCCCCCTCCGGCACCCCGTTCCGCGCCCGCACCGACCGCGCCAGAGTCACGATCTTCCGGTCCTCAGGATCAAGCTCGTTCTCGCTCATGCCCCGAGCATACGAACCCCGTCGTCCGCCCCCGCCAGCCACTCCAGCTTCGCCGCGGTGTCCGCCTCCGGCAGCGGGGCGTGCAGCACGATCAGCAGGTCGGGCCGGGCGGGCACCTGCATCGCCGTGGACTCCACCACCAGCAGCCCCACGCGCGGATGCATCAGCTCCTTGCGGATCTGCCCCTGGTCCTCGATGTCCCGCTCGGCCCACAGCGCGGTGAACTCCGGGCTGACGGCGCTCACTTCGGCCAGCACCGCCTGGAACCCCTCGTCCTCGGGGTCGGCGGCCCAGGCGGCCCGGAACTGCGCGGCCACCGTACGCGCGTTGGTCTCCCAGCTCAGGGTGCGGTTCCGGAACAGCGGGTCGGCGAAGAAGTCGACCAGGCAGTTCCGGGTGGTGGGCCCCTGCCCCATGCCGAACACCGCGGTCGCCGCGTCGTTGTACATCACGCAGTTGTAGTAGCGGTCCATGATGTGCGCGGGGTACGGCATCCAGGTGTCGATGAGCCGCCGCAGCCCCTCGCACATGTCCTGTCGTCCGGGCAGGACATGGGGCGCGGGCGGGTTGAGCCCCGCCAGCAGATACAGGTGCCGCCGCTCGGCGTCGCTCAGCCGCAGCACCCGCGAGACCGCGTCGAGCACCTGCGGGGAGACGGAGATGTCCCGCCCCTGCTCCAGCCACTGGTACCAGGAGGCGCCCACCCCGGCCAGCACCGCGACCTCCTCCCGGCGCAGACCGGCCGTACGGCGCCGGGGTCCACCGAACGGCAGTCCGGCCTCCTGCGGGGTGATCCGGGCGCGCCGGGTCATCAGGAACTCCCGCAGCTCACTGCGCCGTTCACTTCTCGGCGTACTCGCCGTGCTCGCCGTACTCGCCGTACTCGCCGTGCTCGCCGTGCTCGCCGTCGCAGCCACGTGCCGCTCCCCCTCGTCGCCGTGTCTGGTGGTGCCACCACCACCATAAGTTCCGACTCCCCACGTTTCTTCCGGGCATCGGAAGCTCTTTGCCATGGCGATCGACACCCCAGCCCCCGCAACTCCCCCCGCTACCCTGCCAGTCCGCCCCGCCCGGCTCTCGGCGCGTGACCGGCTCGTCCTGTTCGTGCTGTGCGCGGCCCAGTTCATGGTCGCCCTCGACTTCTCGGTGCTGAACGTGGCGCTGCCCGAGCTGGGCACCGGCCTCGGCATGAGCCGCTCGGCGCTCCAGTGGGCGGTCACCGCGTTCGCGCTCCCGTCCGGCGGTTTCCTGCTGCTCTTCGGCCGCGTCGGTGACCTCTACGGCCGCCGCAAGCTGTTCCTCTCGGGGCTCGCCCTGTTCGGCGCGGCCTCGCTGCTGGCGGCCCTGGCCTGGGACCCGGCGTCCTTCCTCACCGGCCGCGCCCTCCAGGGGCTCGGCGCGGCGGCGATCGTGCCGACCGGCATGTCCCTGCTGACGACCACCTTCCCCGAGGGCCCGGCGCGGGACCGTGCGCTCGGCATCTCCGGCACGCTGCTGTCGCTGGGCTTCACCATCGGCATGGTCGCGGGCGGCGTGCTGACCGACACGTTCGGCTGGCGCTCCACGATGGCGCTGCTGGCCGTCTTCGCGCTGATCGTGCTGCCGCTGGCGCCGGGCCTGCTGCCCGAGTCCCGCACCCCGGACCGCCCCCGGCTGGACGTGCCCGGCGCCGTCACCGTCACCACCGGGCTGCTGTCCCTGATCTACGCGCTGTCCACCGCCGCCGACCGGGGCTTCGGCCGGCTCGATGTGCTGGTCGCCCTGGTGGCCGGGCTCGCGCTGCTGACCGCGTTCGCCGTGATCGAGTCCCGTACGGCCGCGCCGCTGGTCTCGCTGCCGATGCTGCGCCGCCGGACGGTGGCGTGGGGCAACCTGGGCGGGCTGGTCACGTTCTCGATGATGTCGACCGTGGTGTTCGTGCTGACCCTGTACCTCCAGGAGGTGCTGCGGCTGTCGGCGTTCCGGACCGGGCTGGTCTTCGGGGTGCAGGGCGTGCTGTCGACCGTGGCGGGCGTCTTCGTCCCGAAGGTGATCGGACGGTTCGGCGCCCGGCTCACCCTGGTCGGCTCGCTGGCCGGGCAGGGCGTCCTGGTCGCCGCCCTGCTGCCGCTGAACGCCCACGGCTGGTCGGTGTGGCTCGCCACGGCCGCCGTGTCCCTGGCGAGCATGTGCCACCTCGGCGCGGTCATCTCGTACGGACTCACCGTGACCTCGGGCGTCCCGGACGGCGAACAGGGCCTGGCGACCGGGCTGGTGACCTCCACCCAGCAGGTCGGCCTCACGGTCGGTGTCCCGCTGCTCGGGGTGCTGGCCACCACCAGCGGCAACCTGCTGGCGGGCGTCCACACGGTCCTCGCGCTGGACGCGGTGCTCGTGCTCGGCGCGACCGCCCTGATCGCCGTCGGCCTGCGCCCCGTACGGGTCGCGGCCTGATCTCAGTCCAGGGTCTGGGTGATCGCGCTGCGCGCGGCCGTGTGCTCCACGCGGCCGCGCGCGCCGTTGACCAGCGGCAGATACGGGGCGACATGCCCGCACTCGACGTCGGCGACGATCGGCACGCCCAGCGGGCCGAGCGCGTCGAGCACCGCCTCGTGCTGGCTCAGGGTCGGGCTGTCGGGGGCCTTGGTGCGGCCGACCAGGATGGCGGCGGCCCGGTCGAAGAACCCGGCGAGCCGCATCCCGTGCAGGTTCCGGCAGATGGTGAACGCGCTGTCCTCGCAGGCTTCCACGTAGACGAGCAGCGGCTCACCGGGTGCGAGGGCGGCGGTGTCCAGGTACGGCGTCCCGGCGAGGGGGGCCAGGATCTCGGTGCAGCCGCCGATCAGCCGCCCGGTGACGTCCACGTCCCCGGTGCCGTCCAGCCGGGTCCAGGCGCCCTCGGTGTCCAGCCTCGGGTCGCGGACCTCGGGGTGCCCGGCGAAGTCGTCCCAGCCGGCCGAGCGGTACCGGCCGGGCGGGGTCTGAGTGAACGGCTCACCCTGCGGCGCCTCGACGATGTCCAGCCAGGACAGCAGGCCCTCGGGGGTCCCGTAGGGGGTGTCCATGAGGTTGTTGCCGTGCACGGTGGCGACCCCGGAGAGCAGGGTCAGCGGGGCGAGCAGCGTCGACAGGTCGGAGTAGCCGACGACCCAGGTCGGCTCGGCCCGGCCGATCTCCGCGAAGTCCAGCAGCGGCAGCAGGTCGATGCCCGTCTCGCCGCCCCACGGGGGCACCACGGCCCGGATCTCGGGGTCGGTGAGCATCGCGGTGAGTTCGGCGGCCCGCTCGGCGGCCGGGGCGCTGAGGTGGCCGGCGCCGTCCATGCACCGGCCCACCGTCACCTCGTACCCGCGCGCCTTGAGGTCGCCCACCGCCACGTCGAGGCGGCCGCGCAGGGCGTCCGGGACCCCGCTGGAGGGCGAGGTCACGCCGATACGGTCACCGGGGCGCAGGGGGCGCGGGTAGCGAAGGGTCATGCGGCGGATTCTGACACGGGGTCACCGCCGCCCCGTAGGGGTTTTCAGGGGCGGTCGAGCTTCAGCCGCTCCGCCCTGGGCAGGCCCGCCACGACCAGGTCGTAGGAGTCCTCGACCAGTTCCTTGACCAGCGCGTCGGGCAGGGTGGAGTCCACCGTCACGGTGTTCCAGTGCCGCTTGTTCATGTGATAGCCGGGCACGATCAGGCCCTCGTGATCGGCGCGGAGTCGCTGCGCGTCCTCCGGGTCGCACTTGAGGTTGACCGTCAGGGGCCGCGCGTCCAGTGCCGCGAGGGCGAACATCTTGCCCAGCACCTTGAAGACCGAGGTCTCCGGGTTGAAGGGGAAGTCCTCCACGACCGCGTTGAAGGACAGACACAGGGCGCGCAGCTCCTGGGGCTTCACTCGGGCTTCTCCTCCCGCGCCGCACTTCCGGCGGGCTCGACCAGTACCGTCACGATCTTGTTCCGGCGCCCGGCGGCGGCCTCGGCGGTCAGCTTCAGCCGCCGCTCGTCGGGGAGTTCGACCTCGGCCGAGGCGCCCGCGATGGGGACGCGGCCGAGCGCCTTGGCGAGCAGGCCGCCGACTGTCTCCACGTCCTCGTCGTCGTACTCCTCCAGGCCGTACAGCTCGCCGAGGTCGGTGATGTCCAGGCGGGCGGTGACCCGGTAGCGGCCGTCGCCCAGCTCCTCCACGGGCGGCAGCTCGCGGTCGTACTCGTCGGTGATCTCGCCGACGATCTCCTCCAGGATGTCCTCGATGGTGACGATCCCGGCGGTGCCGCCGTACTCGTCGATGACGACGGCGACGTGGTTGCGTTCCTTCTGCATCTCGCGCAGCAGGTCGCCCGCGTTCTTGGTGTCGGGGACGAAGACGGCGGGGCGCATCGCGGTGGAGACCAGGTCGTTCTCGGCGTCGCGGTTGATGTGCGTCTTGCGGACCAGGTCCTTCAGATACACGATGCCGACGATGTCGTCCTCGCTCTCCCCGGTGACCGGGATGCGGGAGAACCCGGAGCGCAGGGCGAGGGTGAGGGCCTGCCGGATGGTCTTGTACCGCTCGATGACGACCAGGTCGGTGCGCGGCACCATCACCTCACGGACCAGGGTGTCGCCCAGCTCGAAGACGGAGTGCACCATGCGGCGCTCCTCGTCCTCGATCAGCGACTCCTGCTCGGCGAGGTCGACCATCGCGCGCAGCTCCGCCTCGGAGGCGAAGGGGCCGCGCCGGAAGCCCTTGCCGGGGGTGAGCGCGTTGCCGATGAGGATCAGCAGCGAGGGCACCGGGCCCATCACCCGGGCCAGCGGCAGCAGCACATAGGCGGCCGCGGTGGCGGTGCTGAGCGGGTGCTGGCGGCCGATGGTGCGCGGCGAGACACCCACTGCGACGTACGACACCAGGACCATCACGGCGATGGCGACCAGCAGGGCCTGCCAGGTGGCGTCGAAGGCGCGCAGGCAGCCGTAGGTGACGAGGGCGGCGGCGGCCATCTCGCAGGCGACGCGGAGCAGCAGCGCCACGTTGAGATAGCGGGTGGGGTCGGCGGCGATCTGCGCCAGCTTGCCGCTGCCGCGCCGGCCGGACTTGACGGCCTCCTCGGCGCGGAAGCTGGAGACACGGGCGATGCCCGCCTCGGCGCAGGCGGCGAGCCAGGCCACGACGATCAGCGCGACCGCGCCGATCACGATCTGCGGACTCATTCGGGTACCGGCCGCCCTACGAGACGGTCGGCGCCGGGGACGGCCCGGTCAGCCCGCGCTCGGCCCGCCAGCCGTCGACGATGGCGGCCTGGAGGCCGAACATCTCGGCCTTCTCGTCCGGCTCCTCGTGGTCGTAGCCGAGGAGGTGCAGCACGCCGTGGACGGTGAGCAGCTGGAGCTCCTCGTCCATGGAGTGCTGGGTCGGCGCGTCCTTGCCCTGCTGGGCGGCGACCTCCGGGCACAGGACGATGTCGCCGAGGAGACCCTGCGGGGGCTCCTCGTCGTCCTTGCCCGGCGGGCGCAGCTCGTCCATCGGGAACGACATGACGTCCGTCGGGCCGGGCAGGTCCATCCACTGGATGTGCAGCTGCTCCATGGCGTCGGCGTCCACGACGATCACCGAGAGCTCGGAGAGCGGGTGGATGCGCATCCGTGCGAGCGCGTAGCGGGCGATGTCGAGGACCGCCTGCTCGTCCACCTCGGTGCCGGATTCGTTGTTGACGTCGATCGACATGGTCGTGCTGGTCTACTTCCCCTTGGAGCCCTTGGCACCGGTCTTGCCCGTGGCCTCGTGGCTGTCGTACTTCTCGTACGCGTCGACGATACGGCCCACCAGCTTGTGCCGGACGACGTCCTGGGACGTCAGCCGGGAGAAGTGGACGTCCTCGACGCCCTCCAGGATCTCCTGCACCTGCCGCAGCCCGCTCTTGGTACCGCCGGGCAGGTCGACCTGGGTCACGTCACCGGTGATGACGATCTTCGAGTCGAAGCCGAGCCGGGTGAGGAACATCTTCATCTGCTCGGGACTGGTGTTCTGGGCCTCGTCCAGGATGATGAACGCGTCGTTCAGCGTGTTGTGCGTCAGCAGGTGGTCCTGGGTGACATAGAGGGAGTCCTCGGCCGCCACCTGGATGCAGACGCATTCCTCCCGGCCTGCGGGCTCGATGCTGTCGATGAACCGCATCGGGCGGCCACCGCCTCCCGCCGCCTGGTACTTGTCCCGCTTGCGGGCGAGACGGAACGGCTCGATGCCTTCGGGGAGGCGGATGTCGATGACGTGAGCGTCATGCCGGTATCCGACGTCACGGCCCCTCGCCCGTCCGGGCGTGCGGCCCTCGGCGGCCCTGCGGCGGCTGTACGCGACACCGCCCAGCGACTGGACCAGAGCGATCACGTCGTCACGGAGCATGATCGACGTCGTCGTGTACTGGATGCGGCAGGTGCGGTCCTTCTGCGCGACGGGGCCACCGTCCGAGTCGAGCAGACCCTGGAGGACGGCCAGTCGGACCTCGGTGGAGTTCTGCAGGTAGTCGTCCGGGACGAACTTGGTGTGCGAGCGGGTGCGGAGCAGGTCGAGCTCGCGCAGCACGCGCGTGACCGGGTTCTCCAGAGTGATCACGTCACCCGGTGTCCTGACACGGTTGAGGACATAGTCGGGGCCGCTTGTGTGGCGCACCGCCACACCGGGCAGCGCGCTTTCCAGCGCCTCGGCCAGCTCAGGGTCCTCCGTGGCGAAGGACGGAGTGGTGGAGCCCGTGAGGCAGCCGTCGCCCAGCAGGAGGCCCAGTGCGTACGGGTCCATGGGCACCGCACGCTCGGGGAAGCAGACCGGAGCGGTGAGGAGCGGCAGCTCGTACCGGCGGGCATGGGCTGCCCGCAGGTCGCCGATCATCTCCTGGGTCTCCAGGACCCGCCAGGGCTTGTCACGGCGCTTGTCGGAGGCCGTACGGACGGTCCACAGGTGCTCGCCACAGCACAGCGTCCAGGAACCATCCTGGGCGGTGACGCGGTAGACGTCCTTCTCCCCCTGCGGATAGACGCCCAGTACGGGAGTCGGCTCTCCGTCGGAGCCGATGACCAGGTCACCCACTCGCAGGTCGCCGATGGGCCGCCACCCGTCCGGCGTGAGCACGTTCGTGAAGACCGGCTGAGCGCGGCCACGCATGTACGCCAGCGGGGCGACCTCGATCGTGCCCGCTGCCATCAGGCGGGGGATCGAGTCGGGGTCGAGCATGTCGTGCAGGGCGTCGTAGAGCGGGCGCAGGTACGGGTCGATCTTCTCGTACAGGGTGCCGGGGAGGAAGCCGAGGCGTTCGCCGGCCTCGACCGCCGGGCGGGTCAGGATGATGCGGTTGACCTGCTTGGACTGGAGCGCCTGCACGGCCTTCGCCATGGCGAGGTAGGTCTTGCCGGTACCGGCGGGGCCGATGCCGAAGACGATGGTGTGCTTGTCGATGGCGTCGACGTAGCGCTTCTGGTTCAGGGTCTTGGGGCGGATCGTGCGGCCGCGCGAGGACAGGATGTTCTGCGTCAGCACCTCGGCCGGGGTCTCGGGGCCGTCGCTCGTGCCCTCGTCGCTCGCCTTGAGCATGGCGATCGAGCGTTCCACTGCGTCCTCCGTCATCGGCTGCCCGGTGCGGAGCACCAGCATCATCTCGTCGAACACGCGCTGGATCAGGGCGACTTCCGCCGGGTCGCCGACCGCGCTGATCTCGTTGCCCCGGACGTGGATGTCGGCCGCCGGGAAAGCCTTCTCGATCACGCGCAGGAGGGAGTCGCCGGAGCCCAGCACGGTCACCATCGGGTGCTGTGCGGGAACGCTGATCCGTGCTCTCGTCCGGTCCTGCGCGGAGGTGTGAGCTGTCGGTGTCTGAGTCATGGGCCGGCGCTGATGGCCTGCGTGTCCTCCTCATCACGGCCGCCCCCCTTACGGCGGCCTCGCACGTCCCAGAGTACGCCGGGGCACCGTCAACACCGCAGTGGTTTTCACCCACAAGGGGAGCGATGCCGTGAGCGCCCGCCTCAGGCCGTGCGGCCGAAGCCGATGGTGGGGACCGCTCGGCGCAGGGGCCAGGGGCGGTCGAGGTGGGTGGGGACGAGGGTGTCGAGGAAGGCGTAGCGGCGCAGGGCGGTGGGGTTCTGGGTTTCGAGGGACTGGACCCGACGCCACCAGGCGCCGATCTCGGACCAGCCGGGGGCGGAGAGGGAGCCGCCGAACTCCTGGACGGAGAGGGCGGCGGTGAGACCGGCGAGGGCGAGGCGGTCGGCGAGGGGCCAGCCGGCGAGGGTGCTGGTGACGAACCCGGCCACGAACACGTCCCCGGCACCGGTCGGGTCCAGCGCCTCGACCGCGATGGCGGGCACCTCGGCGGTCTCGCCGGTGCGCCGGTCCACCGCGTAGGCGCCCTCCGCGCCGAGGGTGACGACCGCGACCGGCACATGCTCGGTGAGGGCGTGCGCGGCCGCCTTGGGGCAGGTGGAGCCGGTGTACCGCATCGCCTCCTCCGCGTTGGGCAGGAACGCCTCGCAGTGCTCCAGGTCGGCGAGTCCGGCGAGGTCCCACGCGCCGGTGTCGTCCCAGCCGACGTCGGCGAAGATCCGGGTGCCCTTACGGGCCGCCTGGGCGATCCAGGGGGCGCGGCGGCCGGGGGTGAGGGAGGCGACGGCGGCGCGGGCCGGGGGCGGGCAGTCGGGCGCGGGCTCCTCGGGGGGCGGCTCGTGGCCGTGGGAGATCATCGTGCGCTCGCCCTCGTACGCCATGGAGACGGTGACCGGCGAGTGCCAGCCGGGCACCGTGCGCGAGGGGGTGAGGTCGATGCCCTCGCCGTGGGCCAGCGCGTCCCAGCAGTACTCCCCGTAGTGGTCGTCCCCGAAGGCCGCCGCCAGCGAGGTGCGCAGGCCGAGGCGGGCCAGGGCGGCGGCCATGTTGGCGACGCCGCCGGGGCTGGAGCCCATCCCGCGTGCCCAGGACTCGGTGCCGCGTACGGGTGCCGAGTCCAGGCCGGTGAAGACGATGTCGAGGAAGACGGTGCCGGTGAGATAGACGTCCCAGGGCGGGTCGCCGGGGGCGCGCAGGGCGCCGAGCGGGTCGATCTGGGCCTGGCGGCGCGCTGTCTGCGTGAGGTGCTCCGGGTCGCCTCCGGTTTCCTCTCCGGCGATCGCGTGGGACGGCATCAGTGCGGGCTCCCTGACGTGGTGCGGATCTGGCCAGTGTGCACCACTCACCGGCCGGTGACCGAGGGTTCGGCGGCCGGAATCCGATGGTTCCGGGGGGCTCGCGGGAGCGCGCGGGGGTTACCAGCGGGGCATCACCGGGGTCTGCCAGGCGGGGTCCGCGTGGCGCATCGCGGCGCTGTCGTCCCGGTCGCGCAGGGAGCCGTCGTCCGTCGCCCAGCGGTGGTGGAGGCGGGCGAGGGCGTCCCGGTCGAGTTCGACTCCCAGGCCGGGGCGGTCGGAGACGGTGACGTGGCCCGCGGTGAAGGGCACGCGCTCGGTGAGCACGTCCTCGCTCTGCCACGGGTAGTGGGAGTCGCAGGCGTGGTGCAGGTTCGGCACGGTGGCCGCGACCTGGGTCATGGCGGCGAGGCTGATCCCGAGGTGGGTGTTGGAGTGCATGGAGACCCCGACCCCGAAGGCGGCGCAGATCGCGGCGAGGTGCCGGGTGTTGCGCAGTCCGCCCCAGTAGTGGTGGTCGGAGAGCACCACCTGCACGGCGTCCCGGGTGAACGCCTCCTTGATCTCCCCGAACGTGGTCACGCACATGTTGGTGGCGAGCGGCACCCCGGTCAGCGCGGCCACCTCGGCCATGGCGTCGGTGCCCAGCACCGGGTCCTCCAGGTACTCCAGCAGGCCGGCGAGTTCCGCGGCCACCTTCAGCGCGGTCGGCACCGACCAGGCCCCGTTGGGGTCGAGCCGCAGCGGCCGGCCGGCGAACGCCTCGGCGAGGGCGCGTACGGCCGCGACCTCCTCCTCCGGCGGGAAGACGCCGCCCTTGAGCTTGAAGGAGGTGAACCCGTGCCGTTCGGACAGCGCGCGGGCCTGCGCGACCACCCCGGCCGGGTCGAGCGCGGCACCCCACTCGTCCGCGACCCCCTCCGGGTGGGCGGCCCACTTGTAGAAGAGGTAGGCGCTGTACTCGACGGAGTCCCGCAGCTTCCCGCCGAGCAGCGCGTGCACGGGGAGTCCGAGCGCCCGGCCCTGCGCGTCCAGGCAGGCGACCTCGAAGGCGGAGAGCACGGACAGCCGCAGCTTGTCGGCGCTCTGCACCCCGCGCAGCCCGCCCGCGTCGACGGCCCCGCGGACCCGGCTCTCGTCCACGGCGAGGTCGAGGGAGAACAGCGCGTTCACATCCGTGACCGAGTGTCCGGTGAGCCGGGCGGCCAGCGGGCGGGCCAGCTCCAGGTACTTGGTGTCGCCGTAGGTCTCCCCGAGCCCGGTGACCCCGCCCGCCGTGACCACCTCCACGATCAGCCGGGGGGTGTACGGCTGGTGCACGCCCTGTGTGTTGAGCAACGGCGGGTCGGCCACCAGGACCGGGGTCAGCCGCACCTCGGTGATGGTCAGGTCCGGGGTCACAGGGCGGCTCCCACGAGGTCGAGTCCGGCGGCGAGCAGGTCCTTCAGCGCGGCGAGGTCGGCGCCTGCGGGGTCGGTGAGGGGCGCCCGTACGGGTCCCACGCGCGCGCCCCTCAGCCGGGCGGCGGCCTTGACCAGGGAGACGGCGTATCCGGGTGCCCGGTCGCGGAGTTCGACGAAGGGGACGTAGAAGCCGCGCAGCAGCCGGTCGGCCGTGTCGTCGTCCCCGGCACGCAGGGCGGTGCGGAAGGCGCCGGCGATCTCGGGGGCGAAGGCGTGCACGGCGGAGGAGTAGGCGGGTACGCCGACGGCGGTGTAGGCGCGGGCCTGGACCTCGGCGGTGGCGGCGCCGTTGAAGAACAGGAAGCCCTCGGGGGCGGCGAGGGTGAGCCGCTGGAGTCGGTCGAGGTCGCTGTGGCCGTCCTTGAGCCCGATGACGTTCGGGATACCGGCGATGCGCCGCAACGAGTCCACGGTGTAGGCGACTTGGTCGCGCTGGTAGGCGATGAGCGGGAGCCGGGTGCGGGCGGCGAGCTGGGCCAGCTGGGCGACGAGTCCGTCCTGCGGGGCGGCGACGAGGTAGTGCGGCAGCACCAGCAGGGCGTCGGCACCGGCCTCCTCCGCGATTCCCGCGAAGCGGGCGGCCTGCGCCCAGCCGTAGCCGGTACCGGCGACGACGGGGACCCGTCCGGCCGCCTCCTCGACGGCGACGGTGACGACCTGGCGGTACTCGTCCTCGTCCAGGGAGAAGAACTCCCCGGTGCCGCAGGCGGGGAAGAGGGCGCCGGGGCCGGCGGCGAGGCGGTCGGCCACGTGGGCACGGCAGCCCTCGGGGTCGAGGGTGCCGTCGTCGTGGAAGGCGGTGAGCGGGAAGGAGAGCACGCCCCGCGCCATCCCCTCCCGCAGCCGCCGGGCCACGTCCTGCGGAGCGCCGCTCACCCGCACCATCTCCTCTTGTGAATGCCGTCCATGTATGAGAACCGAGGCTAGATACGCGTACCGGGGCCGTCAATGGGGCGGAGTTCAGGCACGGTTCGAGCGGAAGGAGGGAGCGACAGGGCGCGCACGGAAGCGGGGCGGCGCGAAGCGGGGGCGCGCAGCAGAGAGCCCCACCCCGCTCGGAGCGGGATGGGGCTCTGTTCGGAGCGCCGGGCAGGCCTTGCACCTGCATTTCCCCGCAGGAAGCGGGGCGTCTTTCCTTGGACCACCAACGCACTGTCCGCCACCGGGAGTTCCGGCGACCGCGACGTGAACAACCATAGCCCATCCCGGAGTTCTGTGCGATCACCGCACGAGCGTTCGAGCGCGAAATCGGCGGTGTCTACCCGTCCCGATGGACATCAAACGTGATAGTGATCTGAATCACATCGGCCGGACTTCTTCTCGAAACCGCGTGCTTGATACAACTTGCTCGCGCGCTCCCGTCGAACAGACGGCCGTCGCCCTTCCCCCCTCTTTCACTCCTCGTCGAGCTGTCGCTCACGCCTGCCCTGGGAACGCCCGTGTTCGCCCCCCGCTCCATCCCCTGGCCCCTCGTCGCCCTCTTCACGGCCGGGTACCTCGCCTCGTATCTCCTGCCGACCACGGTCGGCCGTCTCGACAGCGCGCTGCCGCTGTCCACCACCCAGGCCGGTGCCATCGGCAGTGCCCTGCTGCTGAGTTCGGCGTCGGCCGGGTTCACGCTGGCCGCCCGTGTGGACCGGTTCGGCGCCCGTGCGCTCGCCCGGCTGGGGCTCACCCTGGCCGTCCTCGGCTACGGCTCCGCCGCCCTCACCGACTCGGTCCCCGCCGTGGTGCTGGGCGCGGTCGTCGGCGGGTTCGGCTCCGGCACGATGACGGCGGTCGCCGCCGGAGGTATCGCCGCGGGGCGCGATCCGCACCGGGCCACCACGTCCGGGCTGCTCGTGGTCTCCGCCCTGGCGGGCGCCCTCTATCTGACGATCCCCCGCCTCGGCCCCGGCCACGGCCTGCCGCTCGGCGCGGTCGCGCTGACCGCGCTCGCGGTGTGGCCGTTCACCGGCCGCCTGCCCGCCCGTACCGCCCCGGCCGCCGGTTCCGCCGTCGTACGCCGGCCGCTCCCCCATCGCCGGTCCGGGCTGCTGCTGGCCGCCACGATGCCCTGCTGGTCGCTGGCGCAGAACGCACTGTGGGGCGTGAGCGGGCGCATCGGCCTCGGGCAGGCACACCTCACCGAGATCACGGTCGGCGTGGTGTTCGCGGTCGCGCTGGGCGCGGGGCTGCTGGGCGTGGTCGGCGCGGGCGCGCTCGGCCCGCGCCTCGGGCGCGCGCTGCCGATCGGGCTCGGTACGGCGCTGATCGCGGGCTGCATCGCGCTCAGCGCCTCGGCCACCGACCTGCCGTCCTTCGCGCTGGGCGAGATCGCGTGGAACCTCTGCTACCCGGTGGTGCTGTCCTACGTCATCAGCCTGGCCGCCGCGCTCGACACACGCGGCCGCTGGGCGGTGCTGGTCGGCTCGGCCGCGTCGCTGGGCACGGCGGCCGGTCCCCTGACCGGCAGCCTGCTGTCGGCTCGCGCGGGCTTCCCGGCGATGGGCGAGATCCTGGCGGTGATACTGCTGCTGGCGGCGGTTCCGATGTCCGCGGTCGCCCTGCGGACGGCCCCCCGCCGCCTGCGGGTCGTGGAGATCTCCCTCAGGGAAGCCCCGGTCAGGGAGATCCCTGTGGTGGAGATTCCTGTGGTGGAGATCCCGGTCAGGGATGTCCCCGTCAGGGCGGTCCCTGTCCTGGAACTCCCCCTAGGGGCACACCCCCTCCGGGGACTCCCCGTCAGGGACTTCCCCGCCGTGGACCTCTCCCCAGGGACACTCCCTGTCAGGGAGGCCCCCCTCAGGGATCTCCCCGTCCTGGAACTCCCCCTCAGGGACGTCCCGGTGGAGAAGACCCCCACCGCGACCATTCCCGTCTGACTACGCCGCCCCGCCAGGGAATTCGTACGCCTCGACCTCCGCCAGGTACCGCGCCCGGCGGGGCTCGTCGTCCTCCAGGAAGGAGGCGAGGAAGGAGTTGCGGGCCAGCTCGCGCAGCCGGTCCTGGGAGAGACCGAGGGTCTGCTGGACGGCGGTGAAGTTGTCGCCCGCGTAGCCGCCGAAGTAGGCGGGGTCGTCGGAGTTCACCGTGCACATCAGCCCCGCCTCCAGCATCGCCGGGAGCGGGTGGTCGGCCAGCGTGTCGACCGTGCGCAGGCGGACGTTGGACAGCGGGCACAGGGTCAGCGGGATGCGGTCCCGGACCAGCCGCTCGACCAGCGCCGGGTCCTCCACGGACCGCAGCCCGTGGTCGACCCGCTCCACCCCGAGCAGGTCGAGGGCCTGGACGACGTACTCCGGCGGCCCCTCCTCACCGGCGTGCGCCACGCGCCGCAGCCCGAGCGCGGCGGCGGCGTCGTAGACCTCGCGGAACTTCTCCGGCGGGTTGCCCACCTCGGCGGAGTCCAGGCCGACACCCGTGATCCGGTCCAGGTAGGGCCCCGCCGCGTCCAGCGTGGCGAGCGCCGACTCGGCGGACTCGTCCCGCAGGAAGCACATGATCAGCTTGGTGGAGACGCCGTGGGTCTCCTCGCTGCGGCCCAGCGCCCGCCACAGCCCCTCGATCACGGTCCCCATCTCCACCCCGCGCGCGAGGTGGGCCTGCGGGTCGAAGAAGATCTCCGCGTGCCGCACACCCTGCTGCGCGGCGCGGGCGAGGTAGGCGTCGGCCAGCTCCTCGAAGTCCCGCTCGGTGCGCAGGACGGCCATCAGCTCGTAGTACAGGTTCAGGAAGGACTGGAGGTCCTCGAACCGGTACGCCTCGCGCAGGGCCTCGGTGTCGGCGTAGGGAAGCTCGACGCCATTGCGCTCGGCCAGTCGGAACGCAAGCTCCGGCTCCAGTGTGCCTTCGATGTGCAGGTGCAGTTCAGCTTTGGGGAGGGGCATCGAAATATCGTACGCCCGCCCCCGCACGCTCACCCGCGCTTGGGCAGCGGCACGCGGTCCAGGTCGCGGGCCACGGTCAGCTCGCCCTCGAACCCGGCCGCGCGGGCCTGCCGCTCGAACTCGGCGGGGTCGGAGTAGCGCTGGCTGAAGTGGGTGAGGACGAGGTGCCGCACCCCGGCGTCGCGGGCCACGGTCGCGGCCTGGCCGGCCGTCAGATGGCCGTGCTCCTCGGCGAGCGTCACGTCCTCGTCCAGGAAGGTGGACTCGATGACGAGCAGGTCGCAGCCGTCGGCGAGGACGTGCACACCGGGGCACAGCCGGGTGTCCATGACGAACGCGAACCGCTGCCCGCGCCGCGTCTCACTGACCTCCTCCAGCGCGACCCCGCCGAGCGAGCCCTCCCGCTGGATACGGCCCACGTCGGGGCCGGAGATGCCGTGCGCGGCGAGCCGGTCGGGCAGCATGCGCAGCCGGTCGGGCTCGATCAGCCGGTAGCCGTAGGACTCCACCGGGTGGGACAGCCGGTGCGCCTGAAGCGTGTAGGAGGGGGTGGTGGCGAGGGGGCCGTCCGTGTCGACGGGCGCCTCGACCAGGTCGGCCGTCTCCCGGTAGGCGGTCGCGTATCGCAGCCGGTCGAAGAAGCGCTGACCCGAGCGCGGGTAGTGCGCGGTGATCTCGTGCGGCACCCGGTCCAGGTTGATCCGCTGGATCACTCCCGCCAGGCCCAGGCTGTGGTCGCCGTGGAAGTGGGTGACGCAGATCCGGTTCAGGTCGTGCGCGGCGACCCCGGCGCGCAGCATCTGCCGCTGGGTGCCCTCGCCGGGGTCGAAGAGGATGCCCTCGCCGTCCCAGCGCAGCAGATAGCCGTTGTGGTTGCGGTGCCGGGTCGGGACCTGGCTGGCGGTGCCGAGGACCACCAGTTCACGTGACGACATGACGGGTTATCCGGGGGGCCATTGAAGGCCACGGCCGCCGAGGACGTGCGCGTGGGCGTGCCAGACGGTCTGGCCGGCGCCGCTGCCGGTGTTGAAGACGGTGCGGTAGCTCTCCAGCGACTCGCCTTCGGCGACTTGGCGGGTCTCGGCCAGTACGTCGGCGGCGAGCTGGGGGGCTTCTGCGGCGAGGGTGGCGGCGTTCTTGTAGTGGGCCTTGGGGATCACCAGGATGTGGGTGGGCGCCTGGGGGTTGATGTCCCGGAAGGCGAGCGTGGTGTCCGTCTCGCGGACCACGTCCGCGGGGATCTTGCCCGCGATGATTCCGCAGAAGAGGCAGTCCTCTTGGGGTTCGCCCGCCATTTCGCTGCGCTCGCTTTCGCCGTCGGGGGTTGCCTTTGGCATCCTAGTTGTTCTTGTGCGGGTGCGTGGGGGCTGGTCGCGCCCACGCGGCGGAGCCGCAGATCGACACAGCCCCGCGCCCCCTAAGCCGGCAAGCTGGGCGGTGTTTTTGCGGGCTCCCTCTCCAGTGCTTCCAGGGCCAGCCTTATTGCTTCGTCCAGTTGGGGGTCCGCTCCCGCTGCCCAGTCCTGGGGGCGCATCGGGATTTCCACGTCCGGGTCGACTCCGTGGTTCTCCACGTCCCAGCCTGCGCCCTCCAGCCAGAAGGCGTACTTGGGCTGGGTGATGACGGTGCCGTCGACGAGGTGGTAGCGGCTGTCGATGCCGATCACGCCGCCCCAGGTGCGGGTGCCGACCACCGGGCCGATGCCCAGGGCTCGGATGGCTGCGTTCACCACGTCGCCGTCCGAGCCGGAGAACTCGTCGGCCACGGCTACGACGGGGCCTCGGGGGGCGTCCTGGGGGTAGCTCTCGGGGCGCATGCCTCGGGGGAGGTCCCAGCCGACGACGCGGCGGGCGAGCTTTTCCACGACGAGCTGGGAGGTGTTGCCGCCACGGTTCTCGCGGACGTCCACGACCAGGCCCTCTCGGGCGACCTCCACGCGCAGGTCGCGGTGGATCTGGGCCCAGCCGGGGGCCTGCATGTCGGGGACGTGCAGATAGCCGAGGCGGCCGCCGGAGCGTTCGTGGACGTGGGCGCGACGGCCGGCGACCCAGGCGTGGTAGCGCAGCGGTTCCTCGTCGGCGAGGGGGACGACGACCGCGTGCCGGGGTTCGCCGCCGCCGGCGGGGGCGACGGTCAGCTCGACGGGTTTCCCGGCCGCGCCCAGCAGCAGCGGGCCGGGCCCGGTGACCGGGTCGACGGGGCGGCCGCCGATGGCGAGGAGGGTGTCACCGGGGCGTACGGCGACACCGGGCGCGGCGAGCGGGGAGCGGGCCTCCGGGTCGGAGGTCTCCGAGGGCAGCACCCGGTCGATGCGCCAACTGCCGCCCTCGTGGCGGGAGATGTCGGCACCCAGCAGCCCTTGGGGGGCGCCGCCGCCCCAGCCGCCGGGCGGGACGACATAGGCGTGAGAGGTGCCGAGTTCGCCGTGCACCTCCCAGAGGAGGTCCACGAGATCGTCGTGGGTGGCGAGGCGGCCGAGGACGGGGCGGTAGCGGTCCAGGACGCCGTCCCAGTCGACGCCGCCCATGTCGGGGCGCCAGAAGTTGTCCCGCATGATCCGGCCCGTCTCGTCGTACATCTGCCGCCATTCGGCGACCGGGTCGACGGTGTGGCGGACGCGGCCGAGGTCGACGTTGACGCGGGAGTCGCCGTCCTCGTCGTCCGGGGCGCGGCGGTCGGCGGGGACGACGCGGAGCCTGCCGTCGCTCCACAGCAGTACGCGGCGGCCGTCGCCGCTGACCTCGAAGTGGTCGGCGTCGGCGGCCAGCTGCTCCAGCCGGTGCTGGGCGAGGTCGTAGCGCTCCAGCTCGGTCTTGGGGTCGGGGGCGTCGGGGGTGGCGCGGGAGGCGCCGAGGACGCCGCGCACCGGGTGGCGCAGCCAGAGCATGCCGTCCTTGGCCGCGCGCAGGTTGCTGTACCGGGCGGCCTCGACGGGGAAGGGCACGATGCGGTCGGCCAGGCCGTCGAGGTCGACGCGGGTGGCGGGGGCGCCCTCGGCACCGGGGGTCTCGTCCCGGTCGGGGGTACCGAAGGGGCGGCCGTGGCGCTGCGGGCCGAAGGGGGAGGGTGTGGTGGCGGCGAGGGTGATGAGGTGCGGGCGGACGCCCTCCACGAAGGCGAGATCGAAGACGTGGCTGTCGAAGACGGGGTCGAAGGCCCGGTAGGAGAGGAAGGCGAGGTGGCGGCCGTCGAGGGTGAAGACGGGCTCGTGGTCGGCGAAGCGCAGCGGGGTGGCCTCGGTGACGGTGAGGTCGGTGGTGGCCGCGATCCGGATCTGGGAGAGCGGGCCGGGGCCGGGGTGGGCCCAGGCGAGCCAGCCGGAGTCGGGTGAGAAGGCCAGGCCGCTCGGCTCGCCGTTGTCGCTGCGGTCGACCTCGCGGAGCTCGCCGGTTTCCCGCTCGACGAGCAGCAGCCTGCCGTCGTGGGAGGCGACGGCGGCGCGGGTGCCGTCCGGGGACATGGCGAGTTCGAGTACGCGGCCGACTTGTCCGGCGGCGAGGCGGCGCGGGGCGGTGCCGGGGGCGAGGCCGGTGGCGGGCGCGAACTCCAGCGCGTCGTCGCCCTCGGCGTCGGTCACCCACACCACCCACTCCTCGCCGCCCGCGCGGAAGGTGCGCGGCAGCCGGGCGCGTACGCCGGGCCGCGCGGCGAGGGCGCGGGCCGGTCCGGCGCGGTGGGTGACCCAGTGGACGGTGCCGCGTACGGCGACCGCGCTGCCGCGCGCGGTGTGGTCGGGGGTGGCGGAGTCCAGCCAGCGGGCGGCGTCCACGACGAAGGGCTGGAGGTCGGCGCGGGGGCCGCCGAGCCGGATGTCGGGGCGGCGCGGCTCGGCACCGTCGAGGTCGTCCAGGACCTGGAGTTGACCGGCGCTGACGTAGACGACGCGGGTGCCGTCGCTCGCTGCGTGCCGGGCGTAGAACCCTCCGAGCGGGGTGTGGCGGCGCAGGTCGGAGCCGTCGGCGAGGGAGGAGTACAGGGCGCCGGTGCCCTCGTGGTCGGAGAGGAACGCGATGCGGTCGCCGACCCAGGACGGGTACTCGATGTTGCCGTCCAGCTCCTCGTGCAGCCGGACGAACTCGCCCTCGCCGTCCCGGTCGATCCACAGCTTCCCCGCGGTGCCGCCCCGGTACCGCTTCCAGGCGGAGGCGTCCCGGTTCATCGAGGCGGACAGCAGCACGGTGTGCGGGCCGTGGGCGACGGCGCCCACGGGGCCGTACGGGAGGGTGGCCGCCGGGCCGCCGTCGAGCGGGACGGCGCGGGCCCAGCTGTGGCGGGTGCTGTGCCGTCCGGCCGCGCTGATCGCCAGGACCTCGCCGCCGGGGGTCCAGCCGCGGACCTGGGTGCGGCGGCTGCCCCAGTGGGTCAGGCGCCGGGAGGGTCCGCCGTCGACGGGGGCGGTGTGCACCTCGGAGGCGCCGTCGCGGGTGGAGGTCCAGGCGAGGGTGGTGCCGTCCGGGGAGATGCGGGGGTGGTTCACCGGGACGTTGTCGGCGCTGACCCGCCAGGCCCGGCCGCCGTCCAGCGGGGCGACCCAGACGTCGTCCTCGGCGGTGAAGGTGATCAAGTCGCCCCGCACATGCGGGAATCGGAGATACGAGGCGGCGTTTTCCGTGGCAGCACCCTGAGTCACGCGGTCACCCTACGCGTGAGCGGCCGCGCACGGACCCGGAATTGATCACTTCCTTCCGCCTCCCGTCACTTGCCTTCGACGGGCCGGCACGAGGGGTCGTTCTCGCACCACAGGGTGCGGGTGACGGTGACGGTCACCGTGGGCCGGGGCTGTCCGGGCGGGCGGTAGGTGGCGGGCGGGGTGTAGGAGGGGGCGGCGTCGCAGTCGCCGAGTCCGCTGACCCGGAAGACCTGGCGTCCGCCGACCTTGGCGGTGAGGTTCCCGCGCACGCAGGCGCCGTTCACCGCGCGGGTCACCTTGCCGGTGACGGCTATGTCCCGCCCGTCCTTGGTGCGGCCCTGGCAGTCGACCGTGACGACGGTGGACTCGCTCGGCGACCCACTGGCCGACCCGCCATCCTGCCGCCCCGTGCAGGTGAGCCAACTCACGTCCACATCACGCTTGTTCAGCGCGTCTGTCGCGGTCGAGTCGGTGGTGTACGCGACCGAGGCCGCCCCGAGATCACCCGGCTGACAGCCCGTCACCGTACCCACGACCAGGACCGCGAGCCCGGCAGCGGCCAACAGCCGCACGGGACGCGGACCACGGCGAGTCCACCTCGATGCCCCCATATGGCCCAGCCTGCCACCGACTCCCCCACGGCGGAAGGCCGCATACGGCCAGTCACCCGAACGTGCGGCGCCGGCTGTCAGCCGAGCATCAGCAGCCACTCCTGGAGCTCCACCAGATTCCCCTCGGGGTCGCGGAGATGGGCCACCCGCATCCGGTCGGTGAGCGGGGCCGGGCCGTGCAGCACTTCGGCGCCCCGGCCGGTGATCTCGGCACAGTAGGCGTCCAGGTCGTCGACGCGGAGTACGACCAGCGAGCGGTGCCCGGTCGCGGTCTCCCCCAGTTCTGCGAGCACCTCGGCCATCGACGCCCGGTCCTGGAGGGCGATCCCGGCGGACCCGGCGTGCGGGCTGAACTTCTCGTACGGGCCCTCGGCCGAGCCCGACTGGGGGCGCAGGCCGAGGACTTCGGCGTAGAAGCGGTAGCAGGCGGCGAAGTCGGTGACGAGGAGCCGGACTTGGGCGAGTTCCATCTCAGGACCAGCGGCCGGTGCGGCCCAGCAGGAGGGCGGTCGCGGCGGTGCCGGCGGTGGAGGTGCGCAGCACGGACGGGCCGAGCACGCAGGCGCGGGCGCCGGCTTCCTCGAAGAGCGCCAACTCGTCGCGGGACACGCCTCCTTCGGGCCCGACGACGAGCACGATCTCACCCTCGGCTGGCAGTTCGGCGGTGGCCAGCGGGACGGACTCGTGGTCGAAGTCGGAGTGCAGCACGGCGGCGAAGTCGGCCTTGGCGAGGAGGGCGGCGACCTGCTTGGTGGAGGCCACGTCCGCGACCTCGGGGAAGCGGACCCGGCGGGACTGCTTGCCCGCCTCGCGGGCGGTGGAGCGCCACTTGCCGAGCGCCTTCAGTCCCCGCTCGCCCTTCCACTGGGTGATGCAGCGCGACGCCTGCCAGGGCACGATCGCGTCGACCCCGGTCTCGGTCATGGTCTCCACGGCGAGTTCGCCCCGGTCACCCTTGGGCAGCGCCTGCACGACGGTGATGCGCGGCCGGGGCTCCGGCTCCTCGCGCACCTCGGGCAGGTCGACGATCAGCCGGTCCTTGCCCTCGGTGCCGGTGACCTCGCACACCGCGTAGCGCCCGGCGCCGTCGGTGAGGACGACCTCCTCGCCGGGTTCGAGCCGCTTCACGGAGACGGCGTGCCGCCCCTCGGGGCCGTCGAGTACGTACCGGGTGCCGTCCGCGCGGAAGTGCTCGACGACGAAGACGGGCGCGGTCATCGCGCGTCTCCTCCTTGGGCTCGGATGGGTCTGTACTGCCGCCCCGACTCACCGCGTACCAGGTTCAGTTCGGCGGCGAGGGTGCGGACGAGTTCGGCTGCGGGCAGCGGCCGGGCCAGCCGGTGCCCCTGGCCTGCCCACAGGGACATGCCCTGGGCGTCCCCGGCGGCGGTGGCGGCCTTGCGCAGCGGCGCGGTCAGGTGGTGCACGTCGGGATAGGCGGCGGGCGCGTACGGCCCGTGTTCGCGCAGGAAGCGGTTGGTCAGGGCCCGCGCCGGGCGCCCGGAGAAGGCGCGGGTCAGCTCGGTGCGCGGGAACACCGGGTCGGTCAGCGCCCGCTTGTGGGCGTCGGGGGCGCCGGACTCGGGGGTGGCGAGGAACGCGGTGCCCATTTGGGCGGCGGTCGCCCCGGCGGCGAGGACGGCGGCGATCTGGGCGCCCCGCATGATGCCTCCGGCGGCGACGACCGGGATCTCGACCGCCTGCACGACCTGGGTGACCAGGGACAGCAGGCCGAGTCCGGTGCCGTCGTTCTCCGCCAGGTCGCGGTGGGTGCCCTGGTGGCCGCCCGCCTCGATGCCCTGCGCGATCACCGCGTCCGCGCCGGCCCGCTCCACCGCGCGGGCCTCCTCGACGGTGGTCGCGGTGACCAGGGTGACGGTCCCGGCGCGGCGCAGCGCGGCCAGCACCTCCGGGTCGGGTACGCCGAAGTGGAAGGAGACGGCGGCGACCGGGTCGTCCAGCAGGACGGCGAGCTTGGCGTCGTAGCCGTCGTCGCGGCCGCCGTCGGGGTCGCCCGCCTCGGTCTCGTACCAGGCGGCCTCACCGGCCAGTTGCTGCGCGTACAGCTCGACGGCGCCGGACTCGGCGTGGGCGGGCTGGGGCAGGAAGAGGTTGACGCCGAAGGGGCGGCTGGTCAGTCCGCGCAGACGCTTGATCTCGCGGTACATGCCGTCGGCGGTCTTGTAGCCGGCGGCGAGGAAGCCGAGCCCTCCGGCCTCGGAGACGGCGGCGGCCAGTTCCGGTACGGCGACACCGCCCGCCATGGGGGCCTGCACGATCGGATGCACGACGAGATCGGCCAGTGCGGAGGACATGCCCGCATGGTGTCATGTCCGCCTGACAAGTCCGAATCGGGCCGGACGGGGTCGGGGGGCGCCGAACGCCCCCCGACATCAGCGTCCGTTGAACGCGTCCTTCAGCCGGGAGAACAGGCCCTGCTGGCCGGGCTGGAACTGGCCCGTGGGCCGCTCCTCGCCCCGCAGCTTGGACAGCTCCCGCAGCACCCGCTCCTGCTCGGCGTCGAGCTTGGTCGGGGTGGTGACCTCGACGTGCACGATGAGGTCGCCCCGGCCGCCGCCGCGCAGATGCGTGACGCCCCGGGTGTGCAGCGGGATCGACTGGCCGGACTGGGTGCCGGGCCGGATGTCGACCTCCTCCATGCCGTCCAGCGTCTCCAGCGGCACCTTGGTGCCGAGGGCCGCCGCCGTCATCGGGAGGGTGACCGTGCAGTGCAGGTCGTCGCCGCGCCGCTGGAAGGTGGAGTGCGGCAGCTCGTGGATCTCGACGTAGAGATCACCGGCCGGGCCACCGCCGGGGCCGACCTCGCCCTCGCCCGCGAGCTGGATGCGGGTGCCGTTGTCGACACCGGCGGGGATCTTCACGGTCAGGGTGCGCCGGGAGCGGACCCGGCCGTCGCCCGCGCACTCGGGGCACGGGGTCGGGACCACGGTGCCGAAACCCTGGCACTGGGGGCAGGGGCGGGAGGTCATGACCTGGCCCAGGAAGGACCGGGTGACCTGGGAGACCTCGCCCCGGCCGCGGCACATGTCACAGGTCTGCGCGGTGGTGCCGGGGGCCGCGCCCTCGCCGCTGCAGGTGTTGCAGACGACCGCCGTGTCGACCTGGATGTCCTTGGTCGTGCCGAAGGCCGCCTCGTCCAGCTCGACCTCGATCCGGATCATCGCGTCCTGGCCGCGCCGGGTGCGCGAGCGCGGTCCGCGCTGCGACGCCGTACCGAAGAACGCGTCCATGATGTCGGAGAAGTTGCCGAAGCCGCCGGCTCCGAAACCGCCCGCGCCACCGGCGCCGCCGGCCTGCGAGAGGGGGTCGCCGCCGAGGTCGTAGACCTGCTTCTTCTGCGGGTCCGACAGCACCTCGTAGGCGGCGTTGATCTCCTTGAACCGCTCCTGGGTCTTCGGATCGGGATTGACGTCCGGATGCAGCTCGCGCGCGAGCCTGCGGAACGCCTTCTTGATCTCATCCTGCGACGCGTCGCGGCGCACGCCGAGAACGGCGTAGTAATCCGTGGCCACTTACGACTCCGCCAGGATCTGTCCGACGTACCGTGCCACTGCGCGTACCGCTCCCATCGTTCCCGGGTAGTCCATGCGGGTCGGTCCGACCACGCCGAGCTTGGCAACCGCCTCGCCGCCCGAACCGTAGCCGACCGACACGACGGACGTGGAGTTGAGTCCCTCATGAGCGTTCTCGTGCCCGATACGCACGGTCACGCCCGGATCTTTGGCCTCGCCGAGGAGCTTGAGGAGCACGACCTGCTCCTCGAGGGCCTCCAGCACGGGCCGGATCACCAGGGGGAAGTCATGTCCGAAACGGGTGAGATTGGCGGTGCCGCCGATCATCAGCCGTTCCTCGTTCTCTTCGACGAGTGTCTCCAGCAGAGTGGAGAGCACTGTGGAGACCGTACCGCGATCCTCCGCCTCGAAGGCATCGGGGAGGTCCTCGACCAGTCGCGGTACATCGCTGAACCGGCGTCCGGCCACCATGCTGTTGAGGCGCGCGCGCAGATCCGCGAGCGGTGCCTCGCCGAACGGCGCGGGGCAGTCGACCATCCGCTGCTCGACCCGGCCGGTGTCCGTGATCAGTACGAGCATCACGCGGGCGGGGGCGAGTGAGAGCAGTTCCACATGCCGGACCGTGGACCGGGTCAGCGAGGGGTACTGCACGACGGCGACCTGCCGGGTCAGCTGCGCGAGCAGCCGGACCGTGCGGGCCACGACGTCGTCCAGGTCGACGGCGCCCTCCAGGAAGTTCTGGATCGCGCGCCGCTCCGGCGCCGTCATCGGCTTCACGCCGGCGAGCTTGTCGACGAAGAGCCGGTAGCCCTTGTCGGTGGGGATGCGCCCGGCGCTGGTGTGCGGCTGGGCGATGAACCCCTCCTCCTCCAGCGCGGCCATGTCGTTGCGCACGGTGGCCGGGGAGACGCCGAGGCTGTGCCGTTCGGTGAGGGCCTTGGAGCCGACGGGCTCCTCGGTGCCGACGTAGTCCTGCACGATGGCGCGCAGCACCTGCAGCCTGCGTTCGCTCAGCATGCGCACCTCCATCACGTCGACCCACGGCCCTTACGGTGTACCGCCTGGCACTCTGCGTGTGCGAGTGCCAGACTTCCCCGGCCAGTGTACGGCCGCGGGGTGCTCACCGGGCAAGGTCGGTGCCGTCCGCCCGGCTTGTCCACCGTTAGCGTCCGGGTATGACGGTGACTTGGGAAGACCTCGGGTGGGAGCGGCTGGCCGAAGGGGTGGGCCGGTGCCGACTGCCGGGCTGGGACTGCACGGTGGGGCTGGTGGTGGGCGCGGGCACGGCGCTGGTGGTGGACGCGGGGTCGAGCCTGGCCGAGGGGGCGGCGCTGCGGTCGGCGGCGCGGACACTGGCTGGGCGGGATGTGACCCATCTCGCGCTGACCCACCCGCATTTCGATCACGTCCTGGGCGCCCCCGCCTTCGCCGGGGCGGACGTCTACGGCGCGGTCGGGCTGGACGTGGTCTTCGCGCACGAGCGGGAGGCGCTGCGGCTGGACGCGGTCGACCACGGGGTCCCGGCCGGGGAGGCGGAGGCCGCCGCACGCGCCCTGGTCCCGCCCGCGCACGCGGTGTCCGGCGAGTGGACGCTCGACCTCGGCGGCGGCCGCCAGGCGCTGTTGGCCAACGTCGGCCCCGCGCACACCGCCCACGATCTCGCGGTGCTGGTGCCCGGCTCCCCCGAGGTCGTCTTCTGCGGCGACCTGGTCGAGGAGTCCGGCGAACCACAGGCGGGCCCGGACGCGGTGCCGTCCCGCTGGCCGGCCGCACTTGACCGGCTGCTGGCCCTCGGCGGCGAGGACGCACTGTACGTACCCGGTCACGGAGCGGTGGTCGACGCGGCCTTCGTACGGCGCCAACGGGACGCCCTGGCAGCGCGTTTCGGCGTGTCCTGAGTACCGGGCCGCGACTTCTCCTATCGTCATCGGAATGCGCGACTACTCCCCCGACCTGACCGCCCCCTGGAAGAAACCGAAGCCGGTGCCCGAGGTCGCGGCGGAGGCGGGTCTGGTGGTGGAGGAGCCCGGTACGGGGTTCTGCGGGGCGGTGATCCGCTGCGAGGCGGGCACGGTCACGCTGGAGGACCGCTTCGGCAAGCACCGGGTGTTCCCGCTGGAGCCGCGCGGCTTCCTGCTGGAGGGCCGCCCGGTCACCCTGGTCCGCCCGTCCGCCGCCGCCCCGGTGAAGCCCGCCCGCACCGCCTCGGGGTCGGTCGCCGTCCCCGGCGCCCGCGCCCGCGTGGCCCGCGCCGGGCGGATCTACGTCGAGGGGCGGCACGACGCCGAACTGGTGGAGAAGGTGTGGGGCGACGACCTCCGCATCGAGGGCGTCGTCGTGGAGTACCTGGAGGGCGTGGACGACCTGCCCTCGATCGTGACCGAATTCGGCCCCGCCGCAGACGCCCGCCTGGGTGTCCTCGTGGACCACCTCCTGCCCGGCACCAAGGAGTGGCGCATCGCGCAGTCGGTGACCAGTGAGCACGCCCTGGTGGTCGGCCACCCGTACATCGACATCTGGGAGGCCGTGAAGCCCTCCGCCCTCGGCATCCCCGCCTGGCCCCGCGTCCCCCACGGCCAGGACTGGAAGAAGGGCGTGTGCAAAGCCCTGGGCTGGCCGGAAAACACCGGTGCGGTCTGGCAGGCGATCCTGGCGAAGGTGACGTCTTATCGGGATCTGGAACCGGAGCTGCTGGGGCGGGTGGAGGAGCTGATCGACTTCGTCACGGATAGCGGTGGGGCCTGACGGCTTTGTAGGTGCCGAAATCAGCAGTGTCGAGTTCGACACCGAGTGTCTCCAAGGGGAGGGGCGCGCCGAACTTCGTGACTCGTTGGGCCCGGTCCTGCACTGCTGTCACGATCCGGTTGTGCACCAGATCAGGCGCGGCCATCATCACGACTTCCCCCCGGAGAAGCTCGATCTTGATTCCCTCGGGAGGCTCGAACTCCTCGAAGAACCTGGTCATGCCACGATCGTCCACAGCGGTCATCTCCGCAGCCCTCCGGTTTCTGCCACCGTGCACCTACGGGGGCAGCCTTCGGACCAGATTAGGGAGTGAACCGGCGTCCCGCACCGATTCACCCCGGCGAGTGATCAGTCCACCAGGTCCCGTACCACCGCGTCCGCGAGCAGCCGTCCCCGCAGGGTGAGGGCCGCGTGGCCCTCGGCGTAGCGCTCGGGGCGGAGGAGGCCGTCGGTGAGGGCGCGGCCGGCGGCGGTCAGGCCGGCCGGCTTCAGGAGGGTCAGGGGGACACCGTCGCGCAGGCGGAGTTCCAGCAGGATGCGCTCGACCCGGCGGTCCTCCTCGGGGAGGAGTTCGCGGCCCGCGCCGGGGGTGCGGCCGGCGGCCAGGGCTGCCGCGTAGGCGCCGGGGTGCTTGACGTTCCACCAGCGCACCCCGCCGACGTGGCTGTGGGCGCCGGGGCCGGCGCCCCACCAGTCGGCGCCGCGCCAGTACAGCTCGTTGTGCAGGCAGCGGGCGGCCTCGGAGGTGGCCCAGTTGGAGACCTCGTACCAGTGCAGGCCCGCCGCGGTGAGCATCTCCTCGGCGATCAGATAGCGGTCGGCGTGCGCGTCGTCGTCGGTCATGGGGACCTCGCCGCGCCGGATGCGCCGGGCCAGCTGGGTGCCCTCCTCGACGATCAGGGCGTAGGCGCTGATGTGGTCGGGGCCCGCGCCGAGCGCCGCGTCCAGGGAGGCGCGCCAGTCGTCGTCGGACTCGCCGGGCGTGCCGTAGATCAGGTCGAGGTTGACGTGCTCGAACCCGGCGGCGCGGGCTTCCGCCACGCATGCCTCGGGGCGGCCGGGGGTGTGGGTGCGGTCGAGGATCTGGAGCACGTGCGGCTTCGCGCTCTGCATGCCGAAGGAGAGCCGGTTGAAGCCGCCTTCGCGCAGGGTGGCGAGGTAGGCGGGGTCGACGGAGTCCGGGTTGGCCTCGGTGGTGATCTCGGCGTCGGGTGCGAGGCCGAACTCGTCCCGGACCGCGCCGAGCATCCGCACCAGGTCCCCGGCGGCCAGCAGGGTGGGCGTGCCGCCGCCGACGAAGACCGTACGGACCTCGCGGGGATCGTCGCCGAGCACCTTGCGGGCGAGCCGGATCTCCTCGACGACGGTGTCCGCGTAGTTGTCCCGCGAGGCGAGGACACCGCCCGTGCCGCGCAGCTCGGTGGCGGTGTAGGTGTTGAAGTCGCAGTAGCCGCAGCGGGTCGCGCAGTACGGGACGTGCAGATAGAACCCGAGGGGGCGCTCGGCGGCACCGGCGAGCGCGGCGGCGGGCAGCGCGCCGTCGTCGGGGACGGACTCGCCGTCGGGGAGTGCGGAAGGCATGTCCTCCATTGTCCCGCACCGCGCGCGGGACCCCGTTCACTGCGCCTGGAGCACCAGCAGGGCGAGATCGTCCTCGGGCCGGTCCTCGCTGAAGCCGTGGACGAGGTCGCGGATGCGGTCCGCGATCTGTTCGGCGCTCAGGCCCGCGCAGCCGGACAGGGCCTGGGCGAGTCCGTCGCCGTCGTCGAACTGGTCGCTGCCCGAGCGGCGCTCGGTCACCCCGTCCGTGACGCAGAGCAGGCTGTCACCGGGGCGCAGCTCGATGGTCTCGCTGGTGTAGGTCTCGTCCTCCACCACGCCGAGCAGGGTCTGCGGGCGGGCGGCAGGGCTGACCTCGCCGTCGGGGCGCAGCACCAGCGGCAGCGGGTGTCCGGCGGAGGCGAGGGTGCAGCGGACGCCGCCTTCGACGGGGGTCAGCTCGCCGTAGAGCAGGGACAGGAAGCGGGTCTGGGGGCCGTCGCCGGGGGCGAAGGGGCCGCCTCCGGCGGCGATCAGGGCGCGGGCGGCGGCGTCGGCGGCCTCGGTGGCGTCGTCGAGAAGGAGCTGGTTGAGGCGGTCGAGGACGTCCGCGACGCCGTACCCCTCGCGGGCGAGCAGCCGCAGCCAGGGCCGGGCGAGGCCGATGACGACGGCGGCCTCGGGGCCCTTGCCCTGGACGTCGCCGATGGCGAAGCACCAGCGGCCGTGGCCGGCCGGGAACAGGTCGTAGAAGTCGCCGCTGGGGCCGCCCTGGTCGCGGGGTTCGTAGACGAGGGCGCTGGTCATGCCGGGGATCTCGGCGACCGCGCCGGGCAGCAGTCCGCGCTGGAGCACGGCGCTGATGGTGGCCTGGCGGGCGTACTGGCGGGCGGCGCCGATGGCCAGGGCGACCCGGCGGCCGAGGTCCTCGACCAGGCCGGTGACCTCGTCGGGGAAGCCGAGCAGTCCGCAGCGGCCGATGAGGAGGGTGCCCAGCGGGCGGCCGCCCGCGATCAGCCGGTAGGCGAGGGCGGTGCCGTGGGTGCCCTCGGGGCCGAGCGCGGTGCCGGGCCAGGGGTAGGGCTCGGGGCCGGAGCGCACGCCGTGGCCGGAGCGCGGCGGCTCCTTCTCCAGGGCCCGCTGGAGTTCCTCGATACGGCTCTCGCTGGCGTGCCAGACACGGGCGGGGCCGTCACCGCCGCCGCGTGCGGTCGCCTCGTCCTCCAGCCAGACGGCGCACCAGTCCGCGAGCCGGGGCACGATCAGCTGGCCGGTGAGGGCGGCGACCAGGTTCTCGTCGAGCTGTCCGGCGAGGAGGTCGGAGGCTTCGGCGAGGAAGGACAGCGCGCCCCGGCCGAGCCAGTCCCGGTCGCCCGCGGCGCGCTGCGGCTGCGGGGCGAGGGCTTCGGCGGCGACCAGCGCGGGGGCGGGCGCGGGGCCGTCGGGTTCCTCGGTACCGCCGGGCGGCAGGCGGGCCCAGACGGTCTTGCGGCCGGTGCGGTAGGTGACGCCCCAGGACTCGGCGAGGGTGGCGACCAGGCGCAGCCCGCGCCCGTGCTCGGGGGTGTCGTACGGGGTGTCGCCGTCGGGGTCGCGCGGGGCTCGGGCGGGGTGGTGGTCGTGGACCTCCACGACGAACGCGCCGCTCTCCTCCAGCCGCCAGTCCACCTCGACCGCGGTTCCGGCGTGGACGACGGCGTTGGTGACGAGTTCGCTGACGACGGCGGTGGCGTCGTCGCCGATCCGGGAGGCGCCGCCCGGGCCGGTGAGGCCGAGGTCGGCCCAGTCGGTGAACGCGGCGCGCACCAGGGCGCGGGCCGAGCCGGGTGCCGCGGGGCTGCCGGGCAGGGTGGCCCGGCCCTCGGCGAGCGTGCGCGTGCCGGAGGGCGCCGGTGCGCCGTCCGCTCCGGCGCCGCCCGCCCGTTGCACGGGTATGGCCGCCATGTCCATGCGGCCAGGGTGACAGACAGGCGGGACGCATAAGCACCGAGTCACCGAAGTGAACGCTCGTGACGACGAACTCGGCTACCGCCCGGCCAGAAGGCGGTCAATTTCGGTCATGGCCGAAAGCGAACCCACCGGGGCGGCCGAAAAACCACCCCGGCGGATGCTTCTCACGCCTCGCGGGACCCGTTGTACATCTCGTCGATCAGGCCCTTGTACTCCCGCTCGACCACGGGCCGCTTCAGCTTCAGGCTGGGCGTGATCTCCCCGTGCTCCACGTCGAGGTCACGCGGCAGCAGCCGGAACTTCTTGATGGTCTGCCAGCGCTGGAGCCCCTGGTTGAGCTGCTTCACGAAGCCGTCGACCAGCTCGACGGTCTGCGGCGCTGCCACCACCTCGGCGTACGACTTGCCCTCCAGGCCGTTGTCGGCGGCCCACTGGAGGATCGTGGCCTCGTCGAGGGCGATGAGGGCGGTGCAGTAGTTCCGGTCGGCGCCGTGCACCAGGATGTTGGAGACGAAGGGGCAGACCGCCTTGAACTGGCCCTCGACCTCGGCGGGCGCGACGTACTTGCCGCCCGAGGTCTTGATCAGGTCCTTCTTGCGGTCGGTGATGCGCAGATAGCCGTCGGCCGACAGCTCGCCGATGTCGCCGGTGTGGAACCAGCCGTCGGACTCCAGCACCTCGGCGGTCTTCTCGGGCTGCTGGTGGTAGCCCTCCATGACGCCGGGGCCGCGCAGCAGGATCTCGCCGTCGTCCGCGATGCGCACCTCACAGCCGGGCAGCGGCTTGCCGACCGTGCCGGTGCGGTACGCCTCGCCGGGGTTCACGAAGGAGGCGGCGGAGGTCTCGGTGAGGCCGTAGCCCTCCAGGATGTGGATGCCGGCGCCGGAGAAGAAGTAGCCGATCTCGGGGGCGAGGGCGGAGGCGCCGGAGACGCAGGCCCGCAGCCTGCCGCCGAACGCCTCGCGCAGCTTGCCGTAGACCAGGGCGTCGGCGGCCTTGTGCTTGGCGGCCAGCGCGAACGGCACGGAGGCGGTGCCGGTGCGGCGGAAGCTGTCCTGGGACGCCTTGGCGTACTCACGGGCCACCTCGGCGGCCCACTGGAAGATCTTGTACTTGGCCCCGCCGCCCTCGCGGGCCTTGGCGGCCACGCCGTTGTAGACCTTCTCGAAGATGCGCGGCACGGCGGCCATGTAGGTCGGCCGGACCACCGGCAGATTCTCGATGATCTTGTCCACCCGGCCATCGACCGCGGTGACATGGCCGACCTCGATCTGGCCGGAGGTGAGCACCTTGCCGAAGACATGGGCGAGCGGCAGCCACAGGTACTGCACGTCCTCGGCGGTGACCAGCCCCGTCGCCGCGATGGCCTTGGCCATGTAGGCCCAGTTGTCGTGCGGCAGACGCACACCCTTGGGGCGGCCGGTGGTGCCGGAGGTGTAGATGAGGG
The DNA here is from genome assembly GCF_044541565.1 of Streptomyces sp. NPDC085596. Lineage (NCBI taxonomy): Bacteria > Bacillati > Actinomycetota > Actinomycetes > Kitasatosporales > Streptomycetaceae > Streptomyces > Streptomyces sp. NPDC085596. The sequence goes on from NZ_JBITTC010000001.1 coordinate 744,590, forward strand.
TGGCGAGCTGGTCGCGGGTGATCGCGCCGACCCGCTCCTTGATCAGCTCGGGGTGCTGCTCCAGGTAGGCGGCGCCGCGCCGCTCCAGCTCGGCGAGGGTGATCACCCAGTCGCCGGTCTCGGCGCCCTCCGGGTCGATCACGACGACCTTGGTCAGCGCGGGCAGCTCCGCGCGCCGCTCCACCGCCTTGGCGACCTGGGCCGCGTCCTCGGCGATCAGCACATGGCTCTCGGAGTCGGACAGGATGTACGACGACTCATCGGCGTTGGTCTGCGGATAGACGGTCGTGGTGGCGCCGCCCGCGCACATGATGCCGAGGTCGGCGAGAATCCACTCCACCCGGGTCGAGGAGGCGAGCGCCACCCGCTGCTCGGGCTCGATCCCCAGCTCGATGAGGCCGGCCGCGATCGCGTACACCCGCTCCGCCGCCTGCCCCCAGGTCAGCGACCGCCACTCGTCGGGGCCCTCACCGGAGGCCGCCGGGACCGGGTACCGGTATGCCTCGGCGTCCGGTGTGGCCGCTACGCGCTCCAGGAAGAGGGCCGCCACGGACGGCGGACGGTTCTCGATCAGGGTCTGTGTGTCGCTCACGACATCCTCCGGGGCCCGCGACGGTGCGGCTGACTCGGTGCGGCTGGGTGGACTCACGCTGTTTCGAAGCTGTTGTTTAACTCGCGAGTAACTAGCGAGCAGGGATCAGGGTAAGGGGCGACCGGCCACCGCGTAAGAGGCCACGGCCTGTCACTTCACACCGGAACCCCATCGAGATCCGCCCCACGACGACGCCCCGTACGAGCGGGGGCCCGCCGTACATGTGTACGGCGGGCCCCGCTTTGCCCGTTTCGCTCCGACAACTCGGCGCCGGCGTGGGCTACTTCTTGCCCTTGGGCGAGCTGCCGGTGCTGTCGTCGCTGGAGAGCACCGCGATGAACGCCTCCTGGGGAACCTCCACGGAACCCACCATCTTCATCCGCTTCTTGCCCTCCTTCTGCTTCTCCAGCAGCTTCCGCTTACGGGAGATGTCACCGCCGTAGCACTTGGCGAGGACGTCCTTGCGGATGGCGCGGATGGTCTCACGGGCGATGACCCGCGAACCGATGGCGGCCTGGATCGGCACCTCGAACGCCTGCCGCGGGATCAGCTCGCGCAGCTTGGCGACGAGCCGGACACCGTAGGCGTACGCCTGGTCCTTGTGGGTGACCGCCGAGAAGGCGTCCACCTTGTCGCCGTGGAGCAGGATGTCGACCTTGACCAGGCTGGACGCCTGCTCGCCGGTGGGCTCGTAGTCCAGGGAGGCGTAGCCCCGGGTCTTGGACTTGAGCTGGTCGAAGAAGTCGAAGACGATCTCCGCGAGCGGCAGCGTGTAGCGGATCTCGACCCGGTCCTCGGAGAGGTAGTCCATGCCGAGCAGGGTGCCGCGCCGGGTCTGGCACAGCTCCATGATCGAGCCGATGAACTCGGACGGCGCGAGGATCGTGGCGCGCACGACCGGCTCGTACACGTCGCTGAGCTTGCCCTCGGGGAACTCGCTCGGGTTGGTCACCGTGTGCTCGGTGCCGTCCTCCATGACCACGCGGTACACCACGTTCGGCGCGGTGGCGATGAGGTCGAGGCCGAACTCGCGCTCCAGCCGCTCCCGGACCACGTCCAGGTGCAGCAGGCCGAGGAAGCCGACGCGGAAACCGAAGCCGAGGGCGGCGGAGGTCTCCGGCTCGTAGACCAGCGCGGCGTCGTTGAGCTGGAGCTTGTCCAGCGCCTCGCGCAGCTCGGGGTAGTCCGATCCGTCCAGCGGATACAGGCCCGAGAAGACCATCGGCTTCGGGTCCTTGTAGCCGCCGAGCGCCTCGGTCGCGCCCTTGTGCAGGGAGGTGATCGTGTCACCGACCTTGGACTGCCGGACGTCCTTCACGCCGGTGATGAGGTAGCCCACCTCACCCACGCCGAGACCGTCCGCCGGGAGCATCTCGGGTGAGCTGACGCCGATCTCCAGCAGCTCGTGGCTCGCGCCGGTCGACATCATCCTGATGCGCTCGCGCTTGTTGAGCTGGCCGTCGATGACACGGACGTACGTCACGACGCCCCGGTAGGAGTCATAGACCGAGTCGAAGATCATCGCGCGGGCGGGGGCGTCCGCGTCGCCGATCGGGGCCGGGATCTCCTTCACGACCCTGTTCAGCAGCGCGTCCACGCCGAGGCCGGTCTTCGCGGAGACCTTCAGCACGTCGTCGGGATCGCAGCCGACCAGGTTCGCCAGCTCCTCGGCGAACTTCTCCGGCTGCGCGGCCGGCAGGTCGATCTTGTTCAGCACCGGGATGATCTTGAGGTCGTTCTCCATCGCCAGGTACAGGTTGGCGAGGGTCTGCGCCTCGATGCCCTGGGCGGCGTCGACGAGGAGGACGGTCCCCTCGCAGGCGGCCAGCGACCGCGAGACCTCATAGGTGAAGTCCACGTGGCCCGGCGTGTCGATCATGTTCAGGATGTGCGTCGTGCCCTGGTCGGGGCCCTCTGTCGGGGCCCAGGGCAGACGCACCGCCTGGGACTTGATCGTGATGCCGCGCTCGCGCTCGATGTCCATGCGGTCGAGGTACTGAGCACGCATCTGCCGCTGCTCGACCACGCCGGTCAGCTGGAGCATCCGGTCGGCGAGCGTGGACTTGCCGTGGTCGATGTGCGCGATGATGCAGAAGTTGCGGATCAGAGCCGGGGCGGTACGGCTCGGCTCGGGCACATTGTTAGGGATCGCGGGCACGCAGGGTCCTGTCTCTTGAGGCGCCTTGTGCCTCGGGTCGGATCGATACGTAGACTCCATGGTCCCACGGAGAGCGACCGAGGAGCGTTTTGGGCCGCCGTCGGGGCCGCTGGTACTGTAGAGCGCTGTGCCTCATGTCCTCTCAGCGCGAGGCGCGACAGAAAATTTCTGGATCACCGGTGCGGGACCGACAACGGGCCCGTGCCTGAACCTGTAAAGGCTCCTTTCGTGGCGAACATCAAGTCCCAGATCAAGCGGATCAAGACCAACGAGAAGGCTCGGCTGCGCAACAAGGCCGTCAAGTCCTCCCTGAAGACCGCGATCCGCAAGGCCCGCGAGGCCACTGCCGCGGGTGACGTCGAGAAGGCCACCGAGTACCAGCGCGCTGCCGCGCGTCAGCTCGACAAGGCCGTCTCGAAGGGCGTCATCCACAAGAACCAGGCCGCCAACAAGAAGTCGGCGCTCTCGGCCAAGGTCGCGGACCTCAAGGGCTGAACCTCCTTCTGATCTGACCGCCGGAAGGACCCAGAGCGGGCCCTCTCTCTCCGCTCCCGTCCGGCACCCCGAAGCCACACGCGGCCTGCGTTCGCCACGCGGGTGTGGCTTCAGCAACTTGGTCCCGAGGCCCCGGCATTCTCCCTCCCCAGGGAGGACGCCGGGGCCTTCGGCATGCCCGGGGCCATCCGGCCGGGGCGGGGCCGGACCGGGACCGGGGTGGGTTCCGCTACGGGTGCGGGCGCGGGTGTGGGCCAGGGGAGGTGCGGGCCTGGGCGGTGAAGCTCAGGCCCACTGCCTGTTCGTTACGCGCGGCCTCGGGAGCGGGCCGCCCTGGCGATGGTCACGACCGCCTTCTCCAGCGCGTACTCGGGGTCGTCGCCGCCGCCCTTCACGCCCGCGTCGGCCTCCGCGACCGCGCGCAGCGCGACCGACACCCCGTCCGGGGTCCAGCCCCGCATCTGCTGCCGGACCCGGTCGATCTTCCACGGCGGCATCCCCAGCTCACGGGCGAGGTCGGCCGGACGCCCGCCACGCGCCGAGGACAGCTTGCCGATGGCCCGAACGCCCTGGGCCAGCGCGCTGGTGATCAGCACCGGTGCCACCCCGGTCGACAGCGACCAGCGCAGCGCCTCCAGCGCCTCCGCCGTACGCCCCTCCACCGCCCGGTCGGCGACGGTGAAGCTCGATGCCTCGGCCCGCCCGGTGTAGTACCGCCCGACCACGGCCTCGTCGATCGTCCCCTCGACGTCGGCCACCAGCTGGGCCACGGCCGAGGCCAGTTCGCGCAGGTCGCTGCCGATCGCGTCGACCAGCGTCTGGCACGCCTCGGGCGTCGCGGAACGCCCGAACTCCCGGAACTCCCCTCTCACGAACGCCAGCCGGTCGGCCGGCTTGGTCATCTTCGGGCAGGCCACCTCCCGGGCGCCCGCCTTGCGCGCCGCGTCCAGCAGGCCCTTTCCCTTGGCACCGCCCGCGTGCAGCAGAACGAGCGTGATCTCCTCGGCGGGCGACCCGAGATACGCCTTGACGTCCTTGATCGTGTCGGCAGAGAGATCCTGGGCGTTGCGTACGACCACGACTTTGCGCTCGGCGAAGAGCGAGGGACTGGTCAGCTCGGCGAGGGTGCCGGGCTGCAACTGGTCCGGGGTGAGGTCGCGTACGTCCGTGTCGGCGTCGGTGGCCCTCGCGGCGGCCACCACCTCCCGCACGGCACGGTCGAGCAGGAGGTCCTCCTGGCCCACGGCAAGGGTCACCGGGGCGAGAGGGTCGTCATTCGCAGTCTTTCTTGCCATCACTCACAGCATCCCACGCGGCACCGACAACGAACCGGCCCGCGCACCCCGACCGGTCCCTGAAGCGACCCCGACACGGGCGTCAGGGGCGCGGAGTCGCGCGGTGCGGGCGCGGAGGCGGGGCACAGGGCCGCGGGCTCACGGCTCCTCGCGCCAGCCCTCCCACTCGGCCGCGAAGGCGTCCAGCTCGGCGGGGTCCAGCCGCTCCGCCTCGTCACGCAGGACCACCAGCCACTGGGCGTCCTCGGCGTCGTCCTCCCCGGCCAGCGCGTCCCGTAGGAGCCGGGGCTCCTCGTCCACGCCGAACCGCGCCCGGAGCGCCTCGGCGGCCTCCTCGGCGGCGTCGCGGTCGGGCAGCACCAGCACATGTCTCACATCACTCACGCGGCCATTCTCCGGCACGGCGCGAGGGCGGAGTCGCCGGGCGGACCTCGCAGGCTCCCGGCCCGTGGGGACGCTCAGCCCCTCGGGACGATCTGCACGTCCAGGTCGACCCGGATGCTCGGGCCGATCGCCGCGATGCCGCGCGCCAGCAGGGTCTGCCAGTTGATCGTGTAGTCGTCGCGGTGGAGTTCGGTGGTGGCGCGGCAGGCGGCGCGTGTCTCGCCCTCCATGCCGGTCCCGAGGCCGAGGTACTCGGTGTGGAGGGTGACGGTGCGGGTCACGCCGTGCAGCGAGAGCGCGCCGGTGACGGCCCAGCGGTTGCCGCCCCGGCGGACGAACCGCTCGCTGTAGAACTCCAGCGTCGGATACCGCCCGACGTCCAGGAAGTCGGGCGAGCGCAGGTGGTCGTCGCGCATCCGGACACCGGTGTCGATGGAGGACGCGTCGATCACCACGTGCATCGCCGAGTTCTCGACCCGGTCGGCGATCCGTACCGCGCCCGCGAAGGAGTTGAACCGCCCGTGGATGCGGGCCAGTCCGATGTGCCGTGCGGTGAAGACGATGGAGGAGTGCACCGGGTCGATGTCCCAGTCGCCCCGCATCGGGGGCTCGGTGGGAGGCGCCACCTGGAGGGTCACGTCACCGAGCGAGGCGAGGGAGCTCTCCGCGACCATGGCCGTTGCCCGGTAGGGCGTGTACCCCTCGGCGGACACCGCGAGCCGGTACTCGCCGGCCGGGACCGTCGCCATGAAGGAGCCGTAGGGGTCGGTGCCGCCGGTGACGACCTTGCGGCCCAGACTGTCGCTGACGGTGAACTCCGCCGAGGCGACCGGCTGGTTGACCGGATCGAGCACCCGGCAGCTCAGCACCCCCGCGTCGGCCGGGGTACGGACCGCCGCCAGTGGACTCGTCCGGTGGACCCGGTCCGTTCGTTTCTCCAGCCACCGGCCGAACATGTACGCCACTCCTGTGCGCCTCGACATCCTGTGTTGCCGAAGGGTCATTCGATCACCGATGCGGCTTTCGAGCAAAACGGGCCCACATCACGGGAGTACGGCCCATGCGCCGGAAGTCACCCGAATTGGCCGCTCCGGCTCGGGTTCCGCACCGTGGGCACAGCGCTCAGCCCGATCCCGAACCCGTCCCGGTACACCGCGAGCGCCTCCTCGTCCGCGCCCAGCTCACGCACCTCCTTCCGCCCCTCGGCGTCCGTGGTCGTCAACGTCCGTCCGCTGAGCGTGATCCGGCCGCCGTCGGCCGTGATCCGCGAGCACACCAGGGACCGGGTGAAGTGCGACTCGGGCGAGGTGGAGTGCCACCAGGCTCCCGCGCGGAAGTCGGGGAGCGTGCGGGGCCGTTGCTCCAGCCGGTACTGCGGCTTGCCGTCCCGGAGGACGTCGAAATCCTCGCCCACCTCCACCACCCGGAAGGTCCCACCGGGGTCCATCTGGTCCCCGCGCTCGCCGAAGCCCAGCGGCCCGTGGCTGTGCGCCCCGAAGCCCACGTCGGCGATGAGGTCGTCGCCGTCCACCGTCCTTACCCGCAGGGCGAGATGGTCGTACGGGATACCGAGCCGGCCCTCGTCCCCGTGAACCCGGCCTGCGAGGAGCTGAACCTCGTAGCCGAGCGAAGCGAGCAACAGACCGAAGGCGCCGTTGAGTTCATAGCAGAAGCCGCCCCGGCGGGCTCCGACCACCTTGTCCAGCAGCGCTTCCTCCTTCAGGACGACGGGCTCGCCGAGGTGGATCGACAGGTTCTCGAAGGGGACCGACTGGAGGTGGCGCAGGTGCAGGTCCCGCAGGGCTTCGGTGGTGGGGCTCGGGCGGTGCTCCGCGCCGAGGCGTTGGAGGTAGGCGTCGGTCTGGGTGGGATTCATGAGGCCAGTGTGGTGGGCGGTGGGGCGCATGGTCCCGCGTCAGCTTCATTTCGGCGTGCGGTCCACCTTTGCCGGTCAGGGTGAGGGCGCGCCCCAGCCGCTGTGGAGAACCGTGGCTCTACCGAAACCCGGCACCTCACCAAACGATGGAATACCGGGCAAAGGGGGCGAGACACCTGCGCTCCGGGAGGCGGCCGGGACCTGAAGCCCTGCGCCCTCGACATGGTCTCGATCACGGCCGCCAGGGGCCTGATCGCCACAGATGAGTGTTCCTCCCGCGTTGCAGCGCGAGCCGGCCGAGAACTTGGCATGATCAGCCCCCCGGAACCCGGTCCCGTCGGCATGATGATCGCCATGCAACCAGAAGTGCTCTCCGGCCTGATCGGATTTGGCGGCGCCCTAGTGGGTGGCGTGGCGTCCCTTGGCGGCGTGTGGCTCACCCTGTCCCATCAAGGGAAGCAGGCTCGGGAGGCCCGCCTCCGGGAGATCGGCCAGGTAGCGGCGGACAAGGCCCTGAACGAGCTGATCACGCTCGGCGAGTTCCTGGGGTCTGTCAGGGGCGATGTCGCCACGATGCGTACGGACGAGAGCGCGTCATACCTGGAAACCGTGTTCGGCCACATGCAAAACATAGAAAGGGCCGTGGCCCGCATCCCGGACCGGGAACTTCGTGACCACGTGAAGGCCCTCCTCATGGTCATGAGGCGATTCAGGGCCGCCGGTGTCCTGCACTTCTTCGCGGTGAGCTGGCTCGCGGAGCTGACGGACGAGCTGACCGAACTCCTATCGGCCTACATCCGTTCCGATCCCCTTCCGCCCCTCTCCGAGCGGACGGAGGAAAAGCAGCGTAGGGCCGTCCAGCACGAGTTGGCCCAGCGTCGCCGCTTCGAGCGGTTGCAGGACCCTGATCCCGCCAACGTCGACCCGCGCGAAGAGGACGCCGTGGCCGACGATCCGGCGTACTGACAGCCGTCAGAACGACGCTTCCGCTTCGGAACGGCACTCCGCATAATCGTGGTCAGCAGGATCTTTGTGTCCACGTGCAGGGCCGACTCCAGCCGGAGACCGGGGCCTTTCGCCCTCCCGAGGAGACCGTCAGTGGAGGACGAGGTCTGGGACGACGGTCCAGGACGCGGCGCTCTTCACGGGCGTCAGCGTTAGACGGTCTACTCCTGGGCGCGCCGTGGACACCTGAAGGTCACGGCGAAGCAGGCCCTGAGCGCAGTGGCCTGACCTTACGGCGCCGGACTGTCGCCCTGCTGCTGCGGAACGCTGCCGTGACTATTCGCCTGCGAAAGAGGCTCAGTCCCCTTCACGGCGCCGCCCAGTCGGGGCAGGTCGGCAGCGGAGAACTTGAGGATCAGCGCGGCCTGGAGATGGGCCTTGAGCGCCGGGTCATCGACTTCCTCCAACAGCCGGATCGCTTGATCCGCATCTCGTTCGACCTTCATGTCCTGCCGCAGTGACTGAGTTTGCGACTCCATGTGCTTCAACGCCTGGTCGGCTCGCCGGTGAAACAAGGTGCCGATAACCGTCATGAGGAGTCCGGCCACGCTCGCCGTGATGGACGCGTACTGATCCCCGGTGCTCTCAGCCTTGAAGATTGCCATGCCGATGCCAGAGATCAGGACAAGACCGCCCAGTGCCGAGCAGGTCAGGCTGACGCTGAAACTGCGGCGGGCCTGAGTGAGCCCATGGGCGTAGTACTCGATGAGAAGCTTCGCGAACCGAGTCTCCGGTTCCGTCGGCATCCCCAGTTCCGTTCGGCTGAGACTGGGTGGCCGCAGGCCCAAGCAACTCGCGTTTCCGTCGGTCGCGTTCGTAGTCGACTGCTTTGGGACCGAGCGACTCTCCATGACGCTCAAGCAAATACAAGACCCATGGCAGCCAGCGCAATCACTCCGCCGATGGCGTCCTCACTACTCAAGTCCACGGCCACTAACCCAAGATGGCACAACGGACACCGCAGTGACACCTTCACGCCCTGACCGGTCGGCCGTCCTCCCGTACGCGTGAGGGGGTGGGCCGGCCGTGGGCCCCGACCTTCTACGCAGAGGCCGAAGGCTGGCGCGGCAAAGATCCGGGCGACGGGCAGGACGAGCCGCATGGCTGGGTGTCCTCCTGGGCGTCTCGGACTGCTGGCCGGGGCACTTCTTTCTATTCGGGCCGCTCGTCGTGGTCTTGACGCGGTTACTCCTTTGGATGACCGTTGTAGAAGTCTGTAGAAGCCTGAGGACTTGAGGAGAGCCATGTCGTTACGGTTCATCGCAAAGGACCCAAACACCAACGGCGACAACTGCCCGACCGTCTGGGTCGACGAGGCGAACGGGGACTTCGTCGTCCAGGGGTGGAAGGCGGACGCTGAGACGGAGCGGGAGTGCCTGGAGACCGGGGGCATCCCGGATACGGAGGCCGTCGTCCGGCTGCCCGCTCGCATGGTGGCGGCGATCAGGGAGGCGTGTGATGTCGCAGACGGTCCCGCCGTTCGCTGAACTGCTCGCCCGCTGCCGACACAGTGCCGTCCACCTTGAGACCCGCGACGTCTACGGTGTCGCGGACGAGAACGAGGACTTCGCCGCCTGGCGAGCCGGCCGGCGGCACAGCCGGGAGAACCGGGACGAGTGGTGGAACGACTTCCACTCCTCCGTGGCCGAAGCCGTGGAGCGGGGCGTGCGGGTCCGCCGGGCACGGGTCGTCTCCGAGCCCCTCTCGGAGTACATCCGCTACGAGCACGCGTGTACGTTCCAGAACGTCATGGCGGGCGAAGAGGTGCGGTGGCTTCCCCGGCGGATGGCCTCGGACCTGCTGATACCCGGTAACGACCTGTGGCTCTTCGACACGGACCTGATCCGGTTCGGCCTCTTCTCCGGTGACGGGGCCTTCGTCGGACACACGCTGAGCGAAGACCCTGCCCTGATCAAGAGCGTCTCCGAGGCGTTCGAGAGCATCTGGACCCGAGCCCTCCCGCACGACCGCTACACGACCTGAGCGAGGCATGACCGAGTCACCGACAGCCGCCGTACAAGCTGCCCGGCAACAACTGGCTGCCCGCCTGCGGGAGATCCGCAAGGAGGCGGGGCTGACAGCCACCGAGCTCGCACGGCGGCTGGACTGGTATCCCTCGAAGGTCTCCCGCATCGAGCACGCCCGGACCCCTCCCGGCATAGCCGACATCCGGGTCTGGTGCGTGGCCTGCGGAGCCGAGAACCTGGCCGACGACCTGGTGGCCTCCGCCCAGTCCGCCGACTCGATGTACATGGAGTGGCGCCGCGTGCAGCGCACCGGCCTGCGGCACCTCCAGGAGTCCCGGGTCGAGCTGTACGAGCGCACGCGGCTCTTCCGGATCTACTGCTCCACCGTGATCCCCGGGCTCCTCCAGACGCCCTCCTACGCCACCGCGCTCCTCAACTCGATCTCCCGGTTCCACCGCACGCCCAACGACGTGGCGGAGGCCGTGGATGCCCGGATGCGGCGGTCCCGGGTGCTCTTCATCAACGGCAACCGGTTCTCCGTGCTGGTGGAGGAGTCGGTCCTCCGGTACCGGGTCGGCGATCCCGAGACGATGGCGGGTCAACTGGGCTATCTGCTCACGCTGATGTCCCTCCCGTCGGTGAGCCTCGGCGTGATCCCCTTCTCCGCTTCCCGGCCGCTCTGGACCCTGGAGACCTTCAACGTCTTCGACGACGCCCGCGTGCATGTCGAGCTGCTGTCGGCGGCCGTCAAGATCACGGCTCCCGGTGAGGTCGAGCAGTACGTCAGGGCCAGCAAGGAGATGGCCGACATGGCGGTCTACGGCAGTGCGGCGCGGGACCTGATCACCAGCGCCATTGCCCACCTTGGGTAATCCTCGTAGAAAACGGTAGAAACTCGTTGAGGCGTTTTCCGCGCCTTCCCTACGGTCGCTTCACACCGCTTGCTGTTCGGGCCATCCCGCCTTCTAGAACCGGCATGTGACGCGCAGTCGGCGGCTTCCTGGACGTTCGACAGCGGACGAGGTCCCGATGACAATGACCGTCACACCCCGCCCCACGGGGCACCCCGGGTACTCCCAGACCCTCCCCCGGCAGCCGGAAAGCGCCGCCGAGGCCCGCAGGCTCGTCCGGACCGCCCTCGCGGCGTGGCGCATGGACGGGCTGATCGAGGATGCCGTCACCGTCACGTCGGAGCTGGTCGCCAACTCCGTCGAGCACGCCCGGTGCGCCTCGATCCGGGTGATCGTCGGGCGGCCCACGGCGGACACGGTCCGCCTGGGTGTGGTCGACCGGTCGAAGGTCCTGCCGGTCCTCCGGACCGAGTTCAGCGGTGCTCCATTACGGGGTCGCGGCCTCCTGATCGTGGACACGCTGACGGCTCGTTGGGGCACCGAGCTGTACCCGTGGGGCAAGCAGGTGTGGGGCGAGTTCTGGGATGAGGCGCGATGAAGGACGGCAAGCCCTGGGTGGGCGACGCGGTACGCGACGGGGCCACCGGCAGGAAGGCCATCGTGACCGATGTCCAAGGGGGCGAGAGGTACATCCTCCGGCCCCATGCGGGTGGTGGTCCGACCTGGGTGGCCGAGGACCCCGAGGGGCTGACCATGATCACATCAGAGCAGGCGTAGGTCCGCGATCCTGCGCTCAGTCCCGCATCACCTTCAGCTCGCCGTGTGGTCCACCCGTGCCGGTGAGGGCGAGGGCGCCGTCCCGGTCGGTGCGCAGCACCGTGGCTCCGGCGGAGCGCAGGGCGGCCATGGTGGAGGGGGCCGGGTGGCCGTACGGGTTGTCGGTGCCGCAGGAGATGAGGGCTAGGCGGGGGGCGGTAAGGCGGAGGAGGTCGGGGTCCTGGTAGGCCGAGCCGTGGTGGGCGACCTTCAGGACATCCACGTGGGACAGGTCGGCGGCCTGTGGGGTGCGGAGCAGCTCCTGTTGGGCGGGGGGTTCGAGGTCGCCGAGGAGGAGCAGGCGGAGGCCGGCGGTCTGGACGAGGAGGGTGATGCTGGCGTCGTTCGGGCCGTCCGGGGGCACCGGCTCGCCGGCCTGCGGCCACAGGACGCGCCAGGTGAGGGGGCCCGCTCGGCGTTCCTCGCCCGCTGCTGCCGTGGTGAGGGGAATGTGGTGGGCGGCGGCCTCGCGGCGTACGGACTCGGCCTGGTCGGCGGGTTCGGCGAACCCCGTGGTCTCGATCGCGGCTACCGAGCGGCCCCTCAGTACTCCGGAGAGCCCGCCTACGTGGTCGGCGTGGAAGTGGGTGAGGACGACGAGGGGAACGCGGGTGATGCCCAGTTCGCGCAGGCAGCGGTCGACCGGTGTCGGGTCGGGTCCCGCGTCCACCACCACACCGGCGCCCGCTCCGGCCGCCAGCACGGTGGCGTCGCCCTGTCCCACGTCGCACATGGCGAACCGCCAGTCGGGCGGGGGCCAGCCGGTGACCGCGCGGGTCAGCGGGGTGGGGCGTACGACCACCAGCAGCAGGAGCAGGGCGAGCGCGCCGCACCACCAGGGGTGCCGGATCAGGCGCCGTCCGAGGAGGGCGAGGACCACGGTGACGGCGGCCAGCAGCAGCGCCCCCGGCCAACTGCCCGGCCAGTCCACGCCCGCGCCGGGCTGGGCCGCGCCGGTACGGGCCACGGTGGCGATCCACCCGGCGGGCCAACCCGCGCACCACGCCAGCGCCTTGGCCAACGGCATCGACACTGGCGCCGCCGCCAGCGCCGCGAACCCGAGCACGGTCGCAGGCGCCACGGCCAGCTCCACCAGCAGGTTGCACGGCACCGCCACCAGGCTCACCCGGGCCGACAGCACCGCCACGACCGGCGCGCATGCCGCCTGCGCCGCCGCGGCCGCCGCCAGCCCCTCCGCGAGCCGGGCGGGTACCCCGCGCCGCAGCAGGGCCTCGCTCCAGCGCGGCGCCAGCAAGAGCAGCGCGCCGGTCGCCAGTACCGAGAGGACGAAGCCGTAACTCCGGCTCAGCCAGGGGTCGTACAGGACCAGCAGGAGTACGGCCGTGGCGAGCGCCGGTACGAGCGATCTGCGGCGGCCGGTCGCCAGGGCCAGCAGGGCGCCGGAACCGCAGGCGGCCGCGCGCAGCACGCTGGGGTCGGGGCGGCACACGATCACGAAGGCCACGGTCAGCGCGCCCGCGAGCAGGGCGGTGGTGCGCAGGGACAGGCCCAGGAAGGGAGCGATGCCCCGGCGTTCGGCGAGGCCGGCCATGCCCGGTGGGCCGATGAGCAGGGCCAGCAGGATCGTGAGGTTGCTTCCGGAGACGGCCAGGGTGTGCGCGAGGTCGGTCGCTTTGAAGGCTTCGTCCAGTTCGGGGGTGATACGGGAGGTGTCTCCGACGACCAGGCCCGGCAGCAACGCCCGCGCGTCCGGCGGGAGTTCCTCGGTCGCCTGCCGTAGTCCGGCCCGGAGGCGGCCCGCCAGCCGTTGCGGAGCGGTCGGGCCCGATGCGATTTCCGGTGGCGGACAGCTTCGTACGCGCAGGACGGCGGCGGTGCGGTCACCGGCCGTCGTGGGTGGCGCGAGCCTGCCGGTCAGGCGGAGTCGGGTGGAGGGCAGCAGCCGGATCCACGCCGCACGGGCCTCGGTTCCGCCGCCTCTCACTCCGGGCGCCGGTACGTCGGCGTCCACGACGAGAAGTACGGGACTCCGGGTGAGGGCCCCCTCCCCTCCCCCCGCCCCCTCCTCCCCCACCCTCCGCACCTCACCCCGCGCCAGCACCCCCACCGGCGCCGCACGATCCCCCCGCACCCGAGGCTTGCTCAGCCACGGGTCGCCGGTCAGCTCCACCTCGACCGCCACCGTGCCGAAGCTCCGCGCCACCTCCGGCACCGGCCCGCGCCGTACGTCGGCCCCGTGCAGCCCCGCCGAGACGGCGGACGCGGCGACGCAGAGCAGCACCGCCGCGACCGGAGCGCGATACCGGCCGGCCCCCACCCGAAGCAACGCGACCCCGACGACGAGGCACGCGCCCGCCACCCCGAGGCTCCACGCCAGCGGAACGTCCAGGACCAGTGCCGCCGTCGCCCACGCGGCGAGCGCGGGCGGTACGAGCCGCAGATCGACCGGGCCCTCCTGCCGGGGGTGGGAGTCGCCCTTCCAGCCGGGGTCGTGCTCGGCCGTCACGGCCCCACCCGTGCGCGGAGATCCGAGAAGCGCCGGTCACCGATGCCGTCCACCTGGCGCAGCTCGTCCACGGAGCGGAAACCGCCGTGCTGGGTGCGGTAGTCGATGATGCGCTGGGCCAGCACCGGGCCCACGCCGGGCAGCGTGTCGAGCTGTTCCACGGTCGCCGTGCCGAGCGACACCGGCGCCGAGGGGGTCGCCCCGGCTTGAGCGGGACCCGCGACAGCGCCCGGCACGCCCGACGCCCCCACCACGATCTGCTCCCCGTCCATCAGGAAGCGGGCCCGGTTCAGTCCCTCGGCCCGCACCCCCGGCCGCACTCCCCCGGCAGCCTTCAGCGCGTCCGCCACCCGCGACCCTGACGGCAGCCGCCGAATCCCCGGATCTCGCACCTTGCCGCCGACGTCCACCACGATCTGCGCGCCCGGTGACCCGATCGCCATCCCGGAACCCGCGCCCGGCCCCTTCTCCCGCACCGGAGCCTCACGCACCACCTGAGGCGCACTCACATTCTGCGTACGCCCACTCCAGAAATGCTGGGCGGCGAGTACAGCGGCCAGCACCAGCACCACACCGAGCGCGAGCACTCCCCGCCGCTCCACCCCGCAGCGCGCCTGCACCCACATCGGCACCCGGTCCCGCAGCGCGAGCCCAGTCCGCTCCCGCCGGCCGGAATCCGAGAGTGGACCCTCGCCGCACAAGGCCCCCGAGCCTGTCGGCGGCCCGCTCCCCGACTCCACACCCGCCTCACCGAACAGCCGCCCCGCCCGCCGGCGCACCTCCTCCCCCGGCACAGGTGAACGATGCCGGGCGCGACCGCGCTCAGGCGGACGGCGATGACGGACGCGGCCGTCGGAGGAAGGCCCCCTGCCGGGACCGCTGGTCGGAGTGGCCGCACGGGTCAGTGATCGAAGTGTCATGGCACGAGGATCGGACACTCCGCCAGCAAAAGTGGATCTTGGTCAATTCCCGTGGAAAAGAACCCCGTTGTGGATAACCCCGCCACCCTCACGGGTGAAGGGCGCCTCACCGAGGCGAGACCACGACCCCCAGCAGCCCGGGCCCCGTATGCGCCCCGATCACCGCCCCCACCTCGCTGACATGCAACTCTGCCAGCCCGGGCACCCGTTCACGCAGCCGCTCGGCCAACCCCGCGGCACGCTCGGGCGCGGACAGATGGTGGACAGCGATATCCACCTCCGCCCCGCCCGCCCGCTCCACCACGATCTCCTCCAGCCGGGCGATCGCCTTCGACGCGGTACGCACCTTCTCCAGCAGCTCGATCCGCCCGTTCTCCAGCCGGAGCAGGGGTTTGACGGCGAGGGCGGAGCCGAGCAGCGCCTGGGCGGTGCCGATGCGGCCGCCCCGGCGCAGATAGTCGAGGGTGTCGACGTAGAAGTGGGCGGAAGTCCCCGCGGCCCGTTTCTCGGCGGCGGTTACCGCCTCGTCGACCGTGCCGTCCGCCTCCGCAGCCTCGGCGGCGGACAGCGCGCAGAAGCCGAGTGCCATGGCGACCATGCCGGTGTCGACGACCCGGACCGGCACCGGTGCCTCGCGGGCCGCCAGTACGGCCGCATCGTAGGTGCCGGACAGCTCGGCGGAGAGGTGCAGGGAGACGATGCCGTCCGCGCCCGTGTCCGCGACCTCACGGTAGGTGCGGGCGAACTCCTCGGGGCTGGGGCGGGAGGTGGTGACCGGGCGCCGCTTCTGGAGGGCCTGGGCCAGGGAGCGGGTGGAGATCTCGGTGCCCTCTTCGAGCGCCTGGTCGCCGAGGACCACGGTCAGCGGCACCGAGGTGATGCCGTGGCGCTCCATCAGCCCCGGCGGCAAGTAGGCCGTTGAATCGGTGACGATAGCGACATGGCGGGACATGAGCTGGAGGTTACCTGCCGTCGCGCCCGCACGGCAGTCCGGCCCCGGACGAGGGCGCAGACGGTCAGGCGGTGCTCTCCGGGCGCGGCTTCTTCTGCCAGGGGTAGGCGGGCCGCGCGGCGGGCGGGGTGATCGCGGGCTGGGCTTCCGGTTCCCGGGGCCAGGTCTGGCGGCGGGCCGACGCTTCGTCGGTG
Source organism: Streptomyces sp. NPDC085596 (assembly GCF_044541565.1). Classification (NCBI taxonomy): domain Bacteria; kingdom Bacillati; phylum Actinomycetota; class Actinomycetes; order Kitasatosporales; family Streptomycetaceae; genus Streptomyces; species Streptomyces sp. NPDC085596. The sequence goes on from NZ_JBITTC010000001.1 coordinate 760,562, forward strand.
GCGGCCGGGGCCTCGGGCCAGGGAGCGGCGGTCGGTGCCTGGGCGGTGGTCCAGTGGCGCAGGGCGCCCGCCTCGATGTCGATCTGACTGCTGAGGGAGTCCAGGTCGTCCTCCGCGAAGCGGCTCGCGCGGTCGCGGGCGGCCCAGCGCAGGGAGTCGGCGGAGGCGGTGATGCGCTCGGTGCGGGTGCGCAGCTCGGGCAGGCGGGCGGTGAGCGTGGCGCGGTCCGGCTCGGACTCCAGGTGCTTGAGGACGACGTCCAGCTCACGGCCGTGCACGCTGAGGCGCTCGAAGAGGCCGAGGGATTCCTTGAGCGACACGTCCTCGGCCGGGCCCGCGTACAGCGCGTCCTGGGTGGCGCGCATCGAGGTGCGCAGGGTGAGCCTGAGCTGGGCGATCTCGCCGGCCGGGCCGGGGCGGGTGAGCGACTTGGCGCGCAGGGTGTGGTCCTCGACGGTGCGGCGGCCCTGGGCGATGGTGCGGTCCACCTGGCGCTTGGCGGCGCCGACCGCCTTCACCGTGGCGTAGGTGCCGAGGACGACGAGCAGCACGAAGAGCACGGCGAACACGGTGATCACTGCTTCCATGACGTGTTCCTCCTCAGGCCGCGGCTCCGAGCCGCCTCGCTCACCACGGTAAACGCAACGGGCAGGCCCCGAGTTCCATCGGAACCCGGAACCTGCCCGTAGGGGATCACCCCGACACCCGGCGGACCGGGCGTTCAGCGAGGCAAGAACGCTCAGCCGCTGACGATGTTCACCAGCTTGGGCGCCCGCACGATCACCTTGCGGATCTGCGCCCCGCCCAGCGCGGCGACGACCTTCTCGTCACCCAGCGCGGCCTTCTCCAGCTCCTCGTCGGAGATGTCCGGCGGCACCTCCAGGCGGGCCTTGACCTTGCCCTTGATCTGCACGACGCAGGTCACGGTGTCGTCGACCAGGTACCGGGGGTCCGCCACCGGGAAGTCCTGGTGGACGACGGAGTCGGTGCGGCCCAGCTTGCGCCACAGCTCCTCCGCGATGTGCGGGGCCAGCGGCGCGATCATCAGCACCAGCGGCTCGGCGACCGTGCGGGGCAGCACGCCGGCGCTGCCGTATTCCTTGGTCAGGTGGTTGTTCAGCTCGGTGACCTTGGCGATGGCCGTGTTGAAGCGCAGGCCCTCCAGGTCCTGGCCCACGCCGTCGATCGCCTTGTGCAGGGCGCGCAGCGTGTCCTCGCCGGGCTCGGCGTCGGTGACGGTGAGGGCGCCGGTGTTCTCGTCGACGATGTTGCGCCACAGCCGCTGGAGCAGCCGGAACTGGCCGACCACCGCGCGCGTGTCCCAGGGGCGGGAGACGTCCAGCGGGCCCATCGCCATCTCGTACAGGCGCAGGGTGTCGGCGCCGTACTCGGCGGAGATCTCGTCCGGAGTGACGGCGTTCTTCAGGGACTTGCCCATCTTGCCCAGCAGCCGGGAGACCTTCTCGCCCTGGTACCAGAAGGCGCCGTCGCGCTCCTCGACCTCGGCGGCCGGGACGGCGATGCCCCGGCTGTCGCGGTAGACGTACGCCTGGATCATGCCCTGGTTGTACAGCTTGTGGAACGGCTCGGCGGACGAGACGTGGCCCAGGTCGAAGAGGACCTTGGACCAGAAGCGGGCGTACAGCAGGTGCAGCACGGCGTGCTCGGCGCCGCCGACGTACAGGTCGACACCGCCGTGCGGCATGCCCTCGCGCGGGCCCATCCAGTAGCGCTCGTTCTCGGGGTCGACCATCTGCCGGTCGTTGTGCGGGTCCAGGTAGCGGAACTCGTACCAGCAGGAACCCGCCCAGTTGGGCATGGTGTTGGTCTCGCGGCGGTACTTCTTCGGGCCGTCGCCCAGGTCCAGGGTGACGTGGACCCAGTCCTCGTTGCGCGACAGCGGGGTCTCGGGCCGGGTGTCGGCGTCGTCCGCGTCGAAGGTGCGCGGGCTGTAGTCCTCGACCTCGGGCAGCTCCAGCGGCAGCATCGACTCGGGCAGCGCGTGGGCGATGCCGTCCTCGTCGTAGACGATCGGGAAGGGCTCGCCCCAGTAGCGCTGGCGGCTGAACAGCCAGTCGCGCAGGCGGAAGTTGACGGTGCCCTCGCCGATGCCGGCCTCGGCCAGCCAGTCGGTGATGCGGGCCTTGGCCTCGGGTACGGCCAGGCCGTCCAGGGTGATGCCCTCGCCGGCGGAGTTGACCAGCTTCGCTTCGTAGGAGGCGAAGGCGTCGTCCCAGGCGTCGGTGTCGGTGCCGCGGCCGTCGGTCGGCTCGACCACGCAGCGGATCGGCAGCTCGAAGGCGCGGGCGAACGCGAAGTCACGCGTGTCGTGGGCGGGGACGGCCATGATCGCGCCGGTGCCGTAGCCCATCAGGACGTAGTCAGCGATGAAGACCGGAACCTGCTCGCCGTTCACGGGGTTCACCGCGAACACACCGGTGAAGACACCGGTCTTGTCCTTGGCCTCGGCCTGGCGCTCCACGTCGGACTTGGCGGCGGCCTGCGCGCGGTAGGCGGCGACAGCCTCGGCCGGGGTGGCGTGGCCGCCGGTCCACGCGTCGTGGGTGCCCTCGGGCCACGCCTCGGGGGTGAACTTCTCCACCAGGGGGTGTTCCGGGGCCAGCACCATGTAGGTCGCGCCGAACAGGGTGTCGGGGCGGGTGGTGAAGACGGTGATGCGCTCGCCGTCGACGGGGAAGTCGACGCGGGCGCCCTCGCTGCGGCCGATCCAGTTGCGCTGCTGCAGCTTGATGGCCTCGGGCCAGTCCAGCCCGTCCAGGTCGTCCAGCAGGCGGTCGGCGTAGGCGGTGATGCGCATGTTCCACTGGCGCAGCTTGGCCTTGAAGACCGGGTAGTTGCCGCGCTCGGAGCGGCCGTCGGAGGTGACCTCCTCGTTGGCCAGCACGGTGCCCAGGCCGGGGCACCAGTTGACCGGCGCGTCGGAGGCGTAGGCCAGGCGGAACTCACCCAGCACGTCGGCGCGCTCGGCGGCGGTCAGCTCGCTCCACGCGCGCGTGTGGCCCGGTACGGGACGCTCACCGGACTCGAAGAGGGCGACCAGCTCGGAGATCGGGCGGGCCTTCTGCGCCTCGTCGTCGTACCAGGACTCGAAGATCTGCAGGAAGATCCACTGGGTCCACTTGTAGTACTCCGGGTCGATCGTGGCGAACGACCGGCGCTTGTCGTGGCCCAGGCCCAGCCGGCGCAGCTGGGCCTTCATGTTCTCCATGTTGGCCTCGGTGGACACGCGCGGGTGCGTGCCCGTCTGCACGGCGTACTGCTCGGCGGGCAGGCCGAAGGCGTCGAAGCCCAGGGTGTGCAGGACGTTGTGCCCGGTCATGCGCTGGAAGCGGGCGTAGACGTCGGTGGCGATGTACCCCAGCGGGTGGCCGACGTGCAGGCCGGCGCCGGAGGGGTAGGGGAACATGTCCATGATGAACTTCTTGGGCTTCGCCGCCAGCGCGGGGTCGCCCGCCAGGTCACCGGTGGGGTTCGGCGCGTCGTAGGTGCCGTCGACGTCCCAGAAGTCCTGCCAGCGTGCTTCGATCTCGGCCGCCAGGGCGGCCGTGTAGCGGTGCGGCGCGGCCTCCGCCGACGCGGCAGCGGTGGCGGCGGGGTTCGTCTCGCTCATGATCCTCAAAGCTCCATCGATCGTCTCTGCCCGCGGAAACGAAAAAGCCCCTCACACAGGAGGGGACGCCGCGCCGATGCCGACCGTCCGTTGCGACCGGCGGTCGGTACTGATCAGCGCGGCTCGCTAAGCAGAAGGCGTACAGCACGCATGGCGCTAGGGTACCGCAGCCCTTGAGCAAGCCGCGACGCGCTTGCGTATGCAGGTGAGACATGTCCGTACGGCCGCCAGATCTGAATCCGGGTCAAGGATTACTTCGCGTAACAGTCACTAAGGGACGACGCCGCAGGTGATTCGTCCTTTGATAACAACGCAATAACTCAAACCTCGTACTGATCGGTATGGCTCCACCTAGAGTTCGGCAGCGGGACCGCCTTCCCGAAACTGCTCGGAGTTGCCCCCATGAACCCTCGTCGTAGTAACAGCTCGCTCCCCAAGCCCGGCCGGTCGGCCTATGGGGTGGCGTCCGCTGTCTTCCTGCTGCTCATACCCGTGGTCGTGCTGGTGGGAGGCAGCCAGTTCCAGGAGTTCCTGAACTTCGGCGCGGGCGTGCTGTCCCTCGTCTCGCTCAGCTGCTCGGTCATCTGGGGCCTGGTCGCCCAGGACCGGGTCCTGCTGAACACCCGCCAGCGGATCATCGGCCAGGCGGTGCACCGGACGACGGCGGTCGCCTCGATCGCGTTCCTGCTGCTGCACATCACCACCAAGATCGTGCTGGACCACACCCAGCTGGTCGCGGCCCTCATCCCCTTCTCCCTCGGCGTCACCGGCAGCGGCGGTCTGATCGGCCTGGGCTCCCTGGCCGGGCTGCTGATGGTCTTCGTCGGCGTCACCGGCGCCCTGCGCAGCAACTTCGCCGCCCCGGCCCCCGTGGCCGCCCGCTGGCGCGCGATGCACATGCTCGCCTACCCGGCGTGGTGCGCGGCCCTGGTGCACGGCCTCTACGCGGGTCGCCAGGCCAAGCCGATCTTCGTGATCCTCTACAGCCTCTCCCTGCTCGGCGTGATGGCCGGCCTCGCGCTGCGCGCCGCGCCGCGCCCGGTCAAGCGCAAGCTCGCCGACCGTCTGGTCGGCCTCTTCGGGGGCGGCGAGCGCCTCGACCTGGACCGCCTGGAGGCGAGCCGCAACCGGATGTCCGAGCCGGGCTTCGACAACCGGCGCGAGCCCCGCAGCGCCCCCTCCGGCGGGAGCCCGCTTTACCAGTCCCCGGCCGCCGCCCCGGCGGACCCCGCCCCCGGCTTCGCCGCCGCCTACCGCACGGCGAACACGCCGGGCACCCCCCAGCAGCCGTACGGCGCCGGCCAGGGCGGACGCCGGGACACCCCCATGGACGCGCGGCCGACCGAGGCGATGCCCCGCATGGCGAACCCCTCCGGTCCGGCGGGCCCCGGCTCCAGCTGGCCGGTGCCGTCCCCGCCCCCGGTCCGCGAGGCCCCGCCGTCCTCCTACGACCCGCTCCAGGACACCGGATACAACATCCCCGCCTATGGCAATCCGGGCACCCCCGGATACGGCGGAAGTGATGTGTACAACACCGGTGAGACGAACGCCCGGTACGGGACGTACAACTCCTCCGAAACGTTCAACAGCGGTCCCGCCTCTGAAGCGACCCCCGGCGCCGGCTATGACGCGCCGGGTTCGGGCGAGCCCTGGAACACGCCTTCCGGAGGCCATAGGTGAACGAGGCCCTGCCTGACGTCCCCGAAGTCCGCGTGGTCGGACTTCCCCAGCTCACGTCGGGTTTCGACCTTGTGGAGCGGCTCGATCTGCCCATGCATCTGAAGGTGCACGGGCCGCTCGAGCCGCTCGGCGGTGAACAGCTCGCGCAACTCTCCGAGAGCATCAACCTGAAGGGCCGCGGCGGCGCGGGCTTCCCCTTCCACAAGAAACTCCGCTCGGTCGCCGAGTCGGCGATCAAGAAGGGCGTACGCCCGGTCGTCGTCGTCAACGGCAGCGAGGACGAGCCCGCCTGCCGCAAGGACACGGTGCTGATCAACCGTGCCCCGCATCTCATCCTGGACGGCGCGCTGCTGTGCGCCGAGGCGATGGGCGCGCGCACGCTGGTGATCGGTGTGACCCGTGAGTCCACCCAGCGCTCCATGGAGGCGGCCCTCGCCGAGCGCGGGCTGAGCAACTCCCGCCGCTCGGCCCTGCGCGCCTGGGTGCAGCGCAACCCGGTCCGCATGGTCACGGGCGCCGCCGCCTCCCTGATCCGCTCGGTGGACGGCGGCCCGGCGATCCCGCCCGGCCGCAAGATCAGCGCCTCCCAGAGCGGCGTCGGCGGGGTGCCCACCCTGCTCTCCAACGCGGAGACCTTCGCGCAGCTGGCCATCGCCGCCCGCATCGGCCCCGAGCGCTACGGCAACACCGGCCTGTACGACGAGCCGGGCACGGTGATGCTGACGGTGTCCGGCGCGGTCGCCCGCCCGATGGTGATCGAGGCCCCCACGGGCGTGCCGCTGCGCTACATCCTCCAGCTGGCCGGCGCCCCGCCGGTGCCGCAGGGCGTGCTGACCGGCGGCTACCACGGCAAGTGGATCGACGCGGCGACGGTGAACGAGGCGGTCGTCTCGCGCAACTCGCTGGACGCGGTGGGCGGCGCGCTCGGCGCGGGCGCGATCCTGCCGATCAGTCAGGAGACGTGCCCGCTGGGCGAGTCGCTGCGGGTGGCGCAGTGGCTGGCCGACGAGAGCGCCGGGCAGTGCGGCCCGTGCTACCTCGGACTGCCCGCCGCCGCGCGGGGCATGGAGGACATCATCAACGGCGGCGGCCCGGCCGCGCTGGAGGCGCTGAAGCAGGTCGCCAAGAACGTGAAGCGGCGCGGGGCGTGTTCGCACCCGGACGGCTCGGCGATGTTCCTGGAGTCGACCATCAAGGCGTTCACGGACGACCTGGCCGCCCATGTCCTCGGCAACGGCTGCGGACGCCCCGTGGAGGGCGTGCTCCCGCTGTTCGAGGGGGGTCAGCTCCCCGCCGGGATCACGGGAGGCGCCGCGCCGGAGGAGGACGGCGGCAGCCGCCAGAAGATCTACGTCGACTGGACGCTGTGCCGGGGCCACGGCCTGTGCGCGGACATCCTCCCGGAGGTCTTCGAGCTGGGCGCGGACGGCTTCCCGACGGTCGCCCAGGCCCAGGTGCCGCGCTACGCCGAGGCGAAGGCACTGCGGGCCGTACGCCGCTGCCCGGCGCTCGCCCTGCGGATCGAGGAGGACACCCGCGGCCAGGCGCCCGCGCGGAACCTCCCGGTGGTCTCCCAGGGCCGGGGGCGACGCGCACTGGGCCGCTGACAGCGGTGATGTACGGCGGCGGGGTCATCCGAGATGGATGGCCCCGCCGCCCGCATATGAAGCAGCCAACACGACGAAGGCGGACCGTCTTTACGACGATCCGCCTTCGTTTTCTGTGGAGCTAAGGAGAATTGAACTCCTGACCTCCTGCATGCCATGCAGGCGCTCTACCAACTGAGCTATAGCCCCGTGCTGTTTTCCGCCCGGTTTCCCCGGCGGCGATGCCAACATTACACGGCCCCGGGGGTGGAACACCAAATCGGTTCCGGGCCCGACCCCGTACGAACAGAATGTCCGTTATGCCGTCACGAAGGAGTAGAACCGCTTGAGCGTGCAGTGCTCCTCCAGCAGCCGCCCGTAGATCGGCTCGCCCTCCAGCTCGCGGTACGTCTCGATGGGGTCGCCTTTTATGATCAGCGCCCGCGCGCATTCCTCGCACCAGTACTGGTAGTCGGGGTTGATCGGCTCCATGTCGCGGACGATCGGGGTGCCGCTCCCGCACCAGTCGCACTTCCGCCTGTGTGCACCCATCGCTCAGCTCCAGCTGTGGCCGCAGGCCGTGCACACGTAGGAGATTCCGCCGTTGTCGCCGAGGACTTGGGCCACGTGCGCGGAACCGCAGGAAGGGCAGCTGAGCCGGGTGGCCGTGTCCCGTATCCACGCCGCCCCGAGGAGGTTGCCGACCTCCCCAAGGATGCTCGCAGGCATCGCCACTCCCTCCCGTCGGGCCGAGCCCCCTTCCGGCCGTCTGATTCTGCCACGGCCGGGCCTGCACGGTCAGCGACGCCTCAGTACCGGTCCGGACACGGTCGCCCCTGCGCTGACCCCGTTCGCAGAGGTATACGACCATGGAACGTGAACGACTCAAGCGGGGGACAAGCAGAAGATCCCGCCCCTCGAAGGGACGGGATCTTCATCACCGATCTCTGACCACTCTGTACGAGTGTCGATCTGTGGAGCTAAGGAGAATTGAACTCCTGACCTCCTGCATGCCATGCAGGCGCTCTACCAACTGAGCTATAGCCCCTCGCGTTCTTCCCGCGCGGCGGGGCGAACAAGAAGAACTTTAGCCTGTGACCTGCCGGAAAGTGAAATCCGGGTCCCGGGGCCCCCACCAGGGGGCTTTCCGGCGCGGCTCAGTCGTCGTCGCCGAGGACCGGCTCGGGCAGGCTGCCCGCGTTGTGCTCCAGCAGCCGCCAGCCGCAGGCGCCCTCGCCGAGCACGGACCAGCAGCAGTTGGTCAGACCGCCGAGGCTCTCCCAGTGGTGGGACTCCAGGCCGAGCAGCCGGCCGATCGTCGTGCGGATGGTGCCGCCGTGGCTGACCACCACGAGGGTGCCGTCCTCGGGCAGCTTCTCCGCGTGCCGCAGCACGACGGGGGCGGCCCGGTCGGCGACCTCGGTCTCCAGCTCGCCACCGCCGCGCCGGACCGGCTCGCCGCGCTTCCAGGCGGCGTAGTCGTCCCCGAACCTGGCGATGATCTCGTCGTGCGTCAGGCCCTGCCAGGCGCCCGCGTAGGTCTCCCGCAGGGCCTCGTCGCGGACGACGTGCAGGCCGGTGAGGGCGGCCAGCTCGTCGGCCGTGTCCGAGGCGCGCTTGAGGTCCGAGGCGATGATGGCGTCCGGCCGCAGCGAGGCCAGCTGCCGGGCGGCCCGGCGGGCCTGGGCGACGCCGGTCCCGGTCAGCTCCACGTCCGTGGTGCCCTGGAAGCGGCGTTCCACGTTCCAGGCCGTCTGGCCGTGCCGCCACAGGATGACGCGGCGGCCCCCGCCCGGTCGGTCGGTCACCTCACCGGTGGCGCTCATCAGCGCCCCTGGCCGGGCTCGTCACCGGCCTCGTCCGCGTTCAGCTTGGCGTGCTCCTCGCCCTTGCCGCGGGTGGCGCGGGCCTCCTCGGGCAGCTCCAGCTCGGGGCAGTCCTTCCACAGGCGCTCCAGGGCGTAGAAGACGCGCTCCTCGCTGTGCTGGACGTGGACGACGATGTCGACGTAGTCCAGCAGGATCCAGCGGGACTCGCGGTCGCCCTCGCGGCGGACGGGCTTGACGCCGCGCTCCTTCAGCAGGCGCTCCTCGATCTCGTCGACGATCGCCCGGACCTGGCGGTCGTTCGGGGCGGAGGCCAGCAGGAACGCGTCCGTGATCGACAGCACGTCGCTGACGTCGTAGGCGATGACGTCGTGGGCGAGCTTGTCGGCGGCCGCCTGGGCGGCGGTGTTGATGAGGTCGAGAGAACGGTCGGTGGCGGTCACTGTGCGGCTTTCGTTCGAGGACGGGGGTGTGATGACGAAGAGTTCGGGGCGGGCCTGCCGGGCGCGGGGCGCTTTCCGAAAGGCACCGGAACTCCAAGGGTCTCACGGGCGGCCGGGCGCACCCCACGTGTTCCGGTGCTCACATGGGGTGTGCCGCGTGCTGTCAGGAGGTGCCGGGCCGGTAGTCCTGGCCGAGGACGACGAGGACGTCGGCGCCGGAGGAGACCGCGCCCTTGGTCACCGAGCCGGCGGGCAGGCCCAGGGTCTTGGCGACCTCGGCGGCGTTCTGCTTGTCGGCGGCGTCGGCGTAGACCACCTTGGACGCGGACTGGGCGCCGGAGGCGGTGCCGCCCTCGATGAAGCCGAAGCCGCCGCCGAGCAGGACCACGCGGGCCTTCTCGGTGTCGCCCTTGGTGCCGGTGCCGTTCTGTACGGCGACCCGGACCGCGGAGCCGGCGTCGGGGCTCTTGGCGGTGCCGCCCAGGATGTTCTTGACCACGCTGTCACTCGTCCCGGCGGTCAGCGTGCCGTCGGTCTGCACCGGCAGCGGGACCGTTCGGTACTTCCCGTCCTTGGCGAGGTCGGCCAGCTTGGCGAGGAAGGTGCCCAGGTCCTTGTCGGTCAGCGGCGGGTCGAGGATCTGCGCGAGGGTCTGCACGGTGGTCGTCGCGGCCGACGGGTCGGAGGACAGCTTGCGCAGCGCGCCCTGCATGACCTGGCCGAACCGCGCCAGCTGGGCGTTCTCGGTCTCGCCGGGGCCCCGGTAGGTGGCGTAGGCGACGGCCATCTTGCCGCTGAGGGTCTGCCCCTTGCCCTGGTGGACGAGCGGGGCGTCGCCCTTCTTCGTGGTGTCGGGGTCGGGCACGTCGGTGTCGGTGTCGATCTCGATGTTGCCGACCAGCTCGACGAGGTTCTGGAGATACGGCGTGTCCAGGCGCCAGGTGCCCTGGATGTCGGTGCCGAGGACGGTGTCGAGCTGGTCGCGGGTGCCGGAGGAGCCGTCGTCGTCCACCGACTTGGCGAGCGTGGTGGTGGTGCCCGAATCGTCGGTCAGCGCGAGGGAGTTGGGGAGCAGGACGGTGGTGCCCCGCTTGGTGGTGGCGTTGTCGACCAGCAGCAGGGTGGAGGTGTCGCGCTTGCCGGTGTTGTGCAGGTGGACCACGATCACGTCGCGCTTCTGGGCGCCCGCGGCCGTGGTGGTGCCGGTCCCGGCGCCGGGCGAGGAGACTCCGGGCAGTTTCCCGTCGTACCAGAGGTAGCCGACGCCGCCCGCCACGACCAGGGCGAGGACGGCGCCGAGGGCGATGATCCGGCTGCGGGTGCGGCGACGGGCCTCCTCGCGGCGCTCGGTGCGGTTCTCGGTGAACTTCAGCCAGTCGATGACGTCCTCGGACTCGCCGTCCGGCTCCTCGGCGAACGCGAACTCCCCGCCCTCGCCCGCCTCTTGGCGCTCCGGTCCGGGCGGGGGCGCCTGTGTCTCGGGCTCCTCGCGCGGCTGCGGCTGCGGCTGGGCGCCGGGGCCGGTCTGCTGCGGGATGTGCGCCGTCCGCTCGGTGACCCTCGGCTGCTGCCCGCCGGCCGCCGCCTGCCCGTAGGGGTCGTAGCCGGACGCGGGGTCCTGGCCGCCGTTCCCGTACGGGTCGTAGGGGGCGCCCTGGTTCCCGTAGGGGTCGTAGGCGGGGGGTACGGGCTGCTGCCGGCCGGTGTCGTAGCCGCCCTGGGCGTACCCCTGTTGCTGCCCGTAGGGGTCGTAGGTCTGCTGCGGCGTCCGGCGGGGCGGGACCTGCTGGTACACGGGGCGGCCGTAGTCGTCGTAGCCGACGATCTCGTACTGGTCCTCACCTCCGTAACTGTCGTCGCCGTACCCAGCTTCGTATCGGTCGTTCACCGGTGCCCCTCTCGGCTCACTCGCCGCGGTACAGCTCACGCTTGTCGATGTAGCGGACGACCCCGTCCGGGACCATGTACCAGATGGGGTCGCCCTTGGCGACTCTCGCCCGGCACTCCGTGGAGGAGATGGCCAGCGCGGGCACCTCGACCAGGGAGACCCCGCCCGCGGGCAGGCCGGCGTCGGTCAGCTGGTGGCCTGGGCGGGTGACGCCGACGAAGTGGGCGAGGGAGAAGAGTTCCTCGGAGTCGCGCCAGGTCAGCAGCTGGGCCAGGGCGTCGGCACCGGTGATGAAGAACAGGTCGGTGCCGGGGTTGAGGGCGCTCAGGTCGCGCAGGGTGTCCACGGTGTAGGTGTGACCGCCGCGGTCGATGTCGATGCGGCTGACGGAGAACTGCGGGTTCTCCGCGGTGGCGATGACCGTCATCAGATAGCGGTCCTCGGCCGGAGAGACGTTTCGGTGCGACTTCTGCCAGGGCTGGCCGGTGGGCACGAACACCACCTCGTCCAGCCGGAACCGGGCGGCGACCTCGCTGGCCGCCACGAGGTGTCCGTGGTGGATCGGGTCGAAGGTGCCGCCCATGACGCCGAGCCTGCGCCGGTCCGTGCGGGCGGGGCCGTGGTCCGCCGTGCTCCCTGCCGGATCGTTCACGGTGCCCTCCGCCGGACCGGTAGGCATGTCCTGCTCTCCCATGCGTGCAGACCCTACCGGCCCGGCCTGCGGCTTCTCGCCGGGGACCGGTCGGGCTTCAGCGGTCGCGGTTGAAGCGGGTGGTGATCCACAGCAGGAGCAGCAGGATGACCAGGGCGCCGCCGCCGGTGATCGCGGGGTTCAGGCTGTTGTGGTTGCCGCCGTGCTCTGAGCCCTCGGCGGCGAGAGTGACCAACTGGGCAGCGGTGCTGTGGAAGCTCATCTTCGGCAGGACCTATCGCGTGTGGGCGGGATAAAGACGTCGGTTCATCGTAAGCGGGTGCTCCCCCGACGATCACGCCGACTCCGGCAAAGGGCCCTGGGGACGGGCCGCGCGGGAACCTCGGCCGCGGGTCAGTCGTCCTTCTGCTTGTAGCCGCGCAGGAGGAACCAGGCGGTCAGCGCGCAGCCCAGGACCATCACGATCAGGACGATCCGGAGCAGGTTTCCCGGCCCCTGCTGCTGGACGGCGCTCGCGGCGGCCTCGGTCAGCCGGGCGGCCGCGGGGTGGTGCTGCATGAGGTGACTCCTTAAGGGTGCTGCCCGTCCACGGTATCTCCGCCTAGGCTGGGCCCGGTCCGGGGGGCGCAGCGGGTTTCCGAGACGCAGGGGGAAGACATGTCCGACGACCGCCACGAGCAGGCCGGCCGCGAGCAGGTGCCGGGCAGGCGCCGCACTCGCTTTCCGGGGATCTCCTCGCGGGCCTACGAGCATCCGGCCGACCGGTCCGCGCTGGTGGCCCTGCGCAAACTGACCGGTTTCGACACGGTGTTCAAGGCGCTGAGCGGGCTGCTGCCCGAGCGGAGCCTGAAGCTGCTGTTCCTGTCCGACTCGGTGCGGGTCTCCGACCGGCAGTTCGCGCACCTGAGCGACATGCTCCGCGACGCCTGCTACATCCTGGACCTTCAGAAGGTCCCGGCGATGTACGTCACCCAGGACCCGAAGCCGAACGCGATGTGCATCGGCCTGGACGAGCCGGTCATCGTGGTGACCACCGGTCTGGTGGAGCTGCTGGACGAGGAGGAGATGCGGGCGGTCGTCGGGCACGAGGTGGGCCACGCGCTGTCCGGCCACTCCGTCTACCGCACGGTGCTGCTGTTCCTGACCACGCTGGCGCTGAAGGTGGCGTGGATTCCGCTGGGCAATGTGGCGATCATGGCGATCGTGACGGCGCTGCGGGAGTGGTTCCGCAAGTCGGAGCTGTCGGCCGACCGGGCCGGGCTGCTGGTGGGCCAGGACCTCCAGGCGTCGATGCGCGGCCTGATGAAGATCGCGGGCGGCAACCACCTGCACGAGATGAACGTGGACGCGTTCCTGGAGCAGGCCGAGGAGTACGAGTCCGGGGGCGACCTGCGGGACTCGGTGCTGAAGATCCTGAACGTGCTGCCGCGCTCGCACCCCTTCACCACGATCCGGGCGGCCGAGCTGAAGAAGTGGGCCGCCTCCCGCGACTACCAGCGGATCATGGACGGCCACTACCCGCGCCGCGAGGAGGACAAGGACGCCAGGGTCGGCGAGTCCTTCCGGCAGTCCGCGTCGAGCTACGCGAGCGAGGTGCGGACCAGCAAGGACCCGCTGATGAAGCTGGTCTCGGATCTCGCCGGCGGTGCGGGCGACCTGGGCGGCCGGGTCCGCCGGGGCTTCAACGGCTTCGCCGGCCAGGCCCCGCCGAAGGACGCGCCACCGGAGGACGGCCCGGCCGCGGGCTGAAGCACCCCGGGCGCGCTCACACGTGCGGCTGGGCGGAGTCGGCGAGCGTGCCGCACAGGGCCGCGGCGCCGGTCCCGTAGGGGTCGGTGCCGGGCGGGCCGCCCGGCTTGGCCCGCTCACCGGCGAGCAGGGGCCGCAGATAGGCGCTGGTGTCCCCGTCGCAGGAAAGCGGGCCCGCCTGGGTGCTGGAGGAGGTCAGCCGGGTCTGGCCGACGCGCAGGGTGTCGCGGTCGAAGCGGAAGGTCAGCTCGCGGCGCACGGTGAACAGCGAGACCGGGGTCCTGGCCGCGGTGCCGGGGGCGCGCAGGGCGTAGACGAAGGTGCTGTCGGCCACGACCTGGAGGGTGGCCGCGTCGGTCTCGCTCACCCGCAGGGCGCCTCGGGCGCGAATGTCGTCGTCGGCGAGGGCGGTGCGGGCGGGGTCGAAGCGGACCATCCAGCCGGTGGGCGCGTGCCTCCCGTCGGCGGCGGGGGCCGCCATGCTCCGGTCGAACTGGTCGAGCTGGCCGGCGTCGATCAGGGCCCGTACGGGGCGGACCTGGCGGCCGGTGAGGACGTCGGGGTCGAGCGCGGAGTGCAGGAGGTACTTGCGGGCGGTGTCGAGGGCCGCGAGGACCTGGCTGTCGGAGAAGTGCGCGGTGGGCTGGGAGGGGGGCAGCGGAATCCCGGCGAGGCCCACGGCGAACCGGGCGGCGGGGCTGCGTGCGTACAGGGACCGGGCGTCGGGGGCGCCGGGCACCTCGCCGCGCGGGGCGAGCGGGACGACGGTGATCCGCAGCGGTTCCGCGGAGCGTCTGGGGGGTGTTGAGCCGTACGGGTGGCGGAAGCCCAGGAAGACGGCGGTGCCGAAGGCGACGGCGACCAGCAGGAGCAGCACCAGCGCCTGCCGGGGGAGGCCCCGGCGCAGGGGCGGGCGGCGGCGGACGGCGGGGGCGTGGTCGCTGACGCGTTCGCGGGCGGAGGACTCCTGGAGCCGGGCAGCGCGGACGAACGACTCGTCGAACACGACGGATCGGTACTCGTCCTCGGCACCTCCGGGGCCGCCCTCGGGTGTCCCCTCCGGTGGGTCTCCAGGCCCGCCCATACCTTCAGGGTAGGTCGCGGGGGGCTCGGGTAAACGCGCTGGTGCGCGACAACTTATGACAGGTTCCCACCAAAAACGCCGGGCGGGCGTCAGGGGGTGCGCGGGATCGCGGAGACGGTTGGCCGGGAGTAGTCGGCGGAGACGGAGGGCGCGGCCACGCCGTCCCGGCCGAGGCCGGTGGAGGCGGGGGCGGGCACCTGGTCGCGGGTGCCGGAGGAGGCGCCCCGGTAGACGGCGGCGAAGGCCAGCGCGACCATGCCGATGCCCATCACCACGGCGAGCACCCAGGCCACGGGCCGGTGCCAGCGGATCTTTCCGTAGGCGCCGAGGGGGCCGTCATGGCCGTCGTAGGCGTAGCGGCCGTCCGGGTCGTCGTCCAGGTCGTGGCCGAAACCGCTGCCCTCGGGGCCGTAGCCCTCGTCGTAGGGGTCGGCGGGGGCGTGGGTGCGGCGGGCGTCGGTCTCGGACGCCTCGGCTCTGGCCTCGGCGGCGGCGAGGAGGCGTTCCACGGCGGTCGGCTCGTGGATGGTGGCGGCGGCGACGAAGGCCGCGTCGAACACCACGGAGGCGAACTCTTCGTCCGGCACCCCGTGGTCGTGGTCGTCGTCGGGCTCCCAGCCGTCAGGGAACGGCGTGCCCCCCACGTCCTCCGGCACGGGTCCAGAGTAGACCTGGGGGGTCAATTTGGGCAGACGGTACGGAAATTCGACCGTCGTCCCGTGTCCGTCGTGCGGCGGTGCTCAGGGGCGTACGTGGCCGTCGCCGGTGACGATGTACTTGGTGCTGGTCAGCTCCGGCAGGCCCATGGGGCCCCGGGCGTGCAGCTTCTGGGTGGAGATGCCGATCTCCGCGCCGAAGCCGAACTGGCCGCCGTCGGTGAAGCGGGTGGAGGCGTTCACGGCGACGGTGGTGGAATCCACCAGTCGGGTGAAGCGCCGGGCCGCCTGCTGACTGGTGGTGACGATCGCCTCGGTGTGACCGGAGCTCCACAGCCGGATGTGCTCGACGGCCTTGTCGAGGGAGTCCACGACGGCGGCGGCGATGTCGTACGACAGGTACTCCGTCTCCCAGTCCTCGGGGACGGCCTCCACCACGGTCGCCCTGCTGCCCTCGGCGTGGGCGAGGACGCGCGGGTCGGCGTGCACGGTGACCCCGGCCTCGGCCAGCGCGTCCAGGGCGCGGGGCAGGAACTCGGCGGCGATGTCCTGGTGGACCAGGAGGGTCTCGGCGGCGTTGCAGACGCTGACCCGGTGGGCCTTGGAGTTGATCAGGATGTCGATGGCCATGTCGATGTCGGCGTCGGCGTCCACGTAGACGTGGCAGTTGCCGGTGCCGGTCTCGATGACGGGGACGGTGGACTCGCCGACCACGGTCTGGATGAGGGAGGCGCCGCCGCGCGGGATGAGCACGTCGACGAGCCCGCGGGCGCGCATCAGCTCGCGCACGCTCTCCCGTCCCTCCCCCGGCACCAGCTGTACGGCGTCGGCGGGCAGCCCGGCGCCCCCGACCGCGTCCCGGATCACCCGGACGAGGGCGGTGTTGGACTCGTAGGCGGAGGCGGAGCCGCGCAGCAGGACGGCGTTGCCGGACTTCAGGCAGAGCGCGGCGGCGTCGACGGTGACGTTGGGCCGGGCCTCGTAGATGATGCCGACGACGCCGAGCGGGACGCGGACCTGGCGCAGGTCGATGCCGTTGGGCAGGGTGTTGCCCCGGACGATCTCGCCGACCGGGTCGGGCAGCTTCGCCACGTCGCGCACGTCGGCGGCGATGGCGCGGACCCGCTCGGGGGTGAGGGTGAGCCGGTCCACGATCGACTCGCTGGTGCCGTTCTCCCGTGCCTTGGCCACGTCACGGGCGTTGGCGGCCACGATCTCGGCGGTGCGGACCTCCAGCGCGTCGGCCACGGCGAGCAGTGCGTCGTCCTTGTCGGCGCGCGGGAGCGGCGCGAGGTCGGCGGCGGCCGCCTTGGCCCGGTAGGCGGCCTGGGTGACCGGCGAGAGGGAGTCGTACGGGGAGAGCGTGGTCATGGGGGAAGGGTAGTGCGGGGAGGGCGGCGCTCCGGGGGCTGTTCCACACGGCGAGACATGGCGCAAAGCCCCGGGACTCAGAAGGGGTGGACCCCTACGGGTGTGGCCGGTGCGGGCCCGTAGCCCTCGGCGATGCGCTGGTGGTAGGTCTCGCGGTCGATGACCTCCAGGCCGACGATCTCCCAGGGCGGCAGTCCGGCGGTCTGCCGGTGCTCGCCCCACAGGCGCAGCGCGACGGCGGCCGCGTCGTGCAGGTCGCGGGCCTCCTCCCAGTACCGGATCTCCGCGTGGTCGCCGGCGTATCTGCTGGTCAGGAGGAAGGGGTGGTCATGGGCGAGCTGTTCCAGGGCCCGCCGCAGATCCTGTACGGGGACGTGTTCCCCGGAGACGCTGAGGGTGACGTGCCACAGGCGGGGCAGGTCCTTGGGCTCCTCGTAGGTGTCCCCGGCCGCGACGCTCGTCAGAGCACCGCGCGACGCCGCCCCAGGACGGACTCGTCTCACGACGGCCTCCTTCACGCATGGCCCCTTGACGGAACGTGTCCCTTCAACATGTCCCCGCAACAAAGTTGAGCAGGCCGCAGGGCTCCGCGTGGCGGTTTTACGGAACGTCCCCCACCGGGGTCGCCCGGTGTGCCCGGCCCGGCGGGCGCCCGGCCGGCGGTCAGGGGTGCAGGAGTACCAGGTCGTCCCGGTGCACGACCTCGCGTTCGTAGGCCGGGCCCAGCTCGCGTGCCAGCTCGCGGGTCGAACGCCCGAGCAGCTGGGGCAGCTCCCTGGCGTCGAAGTTGACGAGCCCGCGCGCCACCGCGTGCCCGGCGCGGTCGCGCAGCTCGACCGGGTCCCCGGCGCTGAACTCGCCGGTGACGGCGGCGATCCCGGCCGGCAGCAGCGAGCTGTGCCGCTCGACCACCGCGCGCACGGCGCCGTCGTCCAGGGTGAGGGAGCCTCGCGGGGTGGAGGCGTGCTGGAGCCAGAGCAGCCGGCCGGCGGAGCGCTTGCCGGTGGGGTGGAAGCAGGTGCCGGTGTCGCCGCCCGCGAGGGCGTCGGAGGCGTGGACGGCGTTGGTGAGCACCACGGGGATGCCGGCGGCGGCCGCGATCCGGGCGGCCTCGACCTTGGTGACCATGCCCCCGGTGCCGACGCCCGCCTTGCCCGCGCTGCCGATCTCGACCCCGCTGAGGTCGGCCGGGCCGCGCACCTCGGCGATGCGGGAGGTGCCGGGGCGGGCGGGGTCGCCGTCGTAGACGCCGTCGATGTCGGAGAGGAGGACCAGCAGGTCGGCGTGGACGAGGTGGGCGACGAGGGCGGCGAGGCGGTCGTTGTCGCCGAAGCGGATCTCGTCGGTGGCGACGGTGTCGTTCTCGTTGACGACCGGGAAGGCGCCCATCGCCAGCAGTTTGTCCAGGGTGCGGGAGGCGTTGCGGTGGTGGGCGCGGCGGCTCATGTCGTCGCTGGTGAGCAGGACTTGGCCGACGCGGACGCCGTAGCGGGCGAAGGAGGCGGTGTAGCGGGCGACCAGCAGGCCCTGGCCGACGCTGGCGGCGGCCTGCTGGCGGGCGAGGTCCTTGGGGCGGCGGTCCAGGCCGAGGGGGGCGAGTCCGGCGGCGATGGCGCCGGAGGAGACGAGCACGATCTCCCTCTCCCCGCCGCCGCGGGCCTTGGCCAGCACGTCGACCAGCGCGTCCACGCGGTCCGCGTCGAGTCCGCCCGCGGCGGTGGTCAGCGAGGAGGACCCCACCTTGACGACGATCCGCCGGGCCTCGCCCACGGTCTGCCTTGCGCTTGCCACCTTGCCCGCTGTCCTCTCGCCCCGGTCCGGCTGCCGTGCCCGCAATCTACGTGAGTGGGAGCGGCCGGTGCAGCCGGGTTTCAGCAGGCGGACGGCCCGCCCGGTGAAGGTACCGGGTGCGGGCGGGGCACGTTCTGCGACCATGGAGCCCATGCGAGACGGCGGTGCGGTGCGAGCGGTTGCGGCTGCGGTGGGCGGGGTGTTGCTCGTCCTGGGTGTGGCGGGGTGCGGGGGTCCGGAGAAGCCAAGGGGTGGGGATTCCAGTGCCGCGCGGGCCCAGGACGACAGAAAGGCGCCCGAGGCCGACCTGAAGCGCGTGCCCGGCGTCGGTGACCGGCTGTGGAAGCGTGTGCCCGAGGAGTCCCGGCAGGTGCTGGTGGTCTCCGGCGAGGGGCGCGACTCGGCGGACTCGGACGCGGCGCTGTACACGAAGAAGGGGTCGACCTGGACGCGGGAGCGCGCCTGGGCCACCCACAACGGCCGCAAGGGCTGGACGACCGACCACCACGAGGACGATCTGCGCAGCCCCGTCGGGGTGTTCACGCTGAGCGACGCCGGCGGGGTGCTGGCCCAGCCCGAGGCCAGGCTGCCGTACACCGAGTCGGCCGCCTTCCAGGCGCCGCGCTACTGGAAGAAGTCGTACTGGCACGACTTCGATCTCGTCATCGCCATCGACTACAACCGCGTCAAGGGCACCCCGCCCAACGACCAGACCCGGCCGCAGGGTCAGTCCAAGGGCGGCGGCATCTGGCTGCACATGGACCACGGCAGCGGTACGTCGGCGTGCGTGAGCCAGTCGAAGGCGGACATGGAGTATCTGCTGCGCACCCTCGACCCGGCGCGGCATCCGGTCGTGGTGATGGGCGACAAGGCGGATCTGAAGGTGTGAATCCCGTGAATTACGTGAATCCTCGGGAGCCCTGAAGCAGCCCTGAGCGGCCCTGAGCGGCCCGGGAACGCGAAGCGCCGGTGCGGATGTCCGCACCGGCGCTTTTCGTCGTGCCGGGGATCTCAGCCGTGGCGGTGGCGCCAGCCCTGCCAGGCGGAGTCGATCATGTCGTCCAGGCCGTGCCGGGCCGTCCAGCCCAGCTCGGCGTGGATGCGGTCGGCGGCGGCGACCACGCGGGCGGGGTCTCCGGCGCGGCGCTCGGTGACCTCGGGGGTGAGGTCCTCGTGCCCGGTGGTCTTCAGGATGCGGTCCACCATCTCGCGGACCGAACTGCCCTCGCCCCGGCCGATGTTGAGGACCAGCGAGGTGCCTTCGGGGGCCTCGCGCAGCCGGGTGGCGGCGGCCTGGTGGGCGGAGGCGATGTCCTGGACGTGGATGTAGTCACGTACGCAGGTGCCGTCCTCGGTGGCGTAGTCGTCGCCGAAGATACGCGGGGCCTCGGACGCCTCCAGGCGCTCGAACACCATGGGGATGAGGTTGAACACACCCTCGTCGGAGAGTTCGGGCGCGGCCGCTCCGGCGACGTTGAAGTAGCGCAGGCTGACGGCGCGCAGGCCGTGGGCGCGGGCGGCGGCCGCGATGAGCCACTCACCGACGAGCTTGGTCTCCCCGTAGGGGCTCATCGGGGCGCACGGGGTGTCCTCGGTCACGAGGTCGACGTCGGGCATGCCGTAGACGGCGGCCGAGGAGGAGAAGACGATCCGCTCCACGCCCGTGGCCGTCATCGCGGTGAGCAGGGTCTGCAGGCCCGTCACGTTCTCGCGGTAGTAGTGGAGCGGGCGCTCGACCGACTCCCCCACCTGCTTCTTGGCGGCGATGTGCACCACGCCGGTCACGTCGTGCTCGCGGAGGGTGCTTTCGAGGAGTTCCCGGTCCAGCACGCTGCCCACGACCAGCGGCACCCCTTCGGGCACCCGGCCGGCACTGCCCGTCGACAGGTCGTCGTACACGACGACGCTCTCGCCGCCCGCCGTCATCGCGCGCACCACGTGCGAGCCGATGTATCCGGCGCCTCCCGTGACCAGCCAGCTCATCCAGGGCCTCCTCGAAGTTCAGTACCCGGCAGCAGACTCCTTGATGGGCCAGGGAAAATCGAATCCGACATCCCGTGACGGACAACTCGAAATCGGGCGTGAGCGGAGATATGAGATGGACCACTTCACGAAGCGGAGGGAACGATTCGCACTGTGGGAGGGTGTTGAAACAGGGCGCACCCCGCTTCGGCTCCGGGTGCCCCACCGCCACAGCCATGGGACTTGCCGGTCCTTGTACTCTGTGGCGGCGGCACGCTTGGGCCCGTCGGCGGACAGAGTTCACTCCGGTCCCGGCCCACACTCACGTGATCGGTTCTCGGAACAGGTTGTAAAGGATGCCCAAACTCTCTCTCGTCGTCCCTGCGTACAAGGTGCAGGCGTACCTCGCGGAGTGCCTCGACTCGATCCTCGAACAGGACTTTCCGGACTTCGAGGTCATCGCTGTCGACGACTGTTCACCGGACGCCTCGGGTGCCATTCTGGACGAATACGCCGAGCGTGACCCGCGCGTCCACGTGATTCACCTCACGGAGAACGTGGGCCTCGGCCGGGCGCGCAACGCGGGCATGGAGAAGGCGACGGGTGAGTACCTCCTGTTCCTCGACAGCGACGACACCCTCACCGAGGGCGCGCTGCGGGCGATAGCCGGGCGGCTCGAGGCCGCCGGTGACCCCGAGATACTCGTCTACGACTACGCGCGCAGCTACTGGGACGGCAGGGTCCGCCCCAACCAGCTCGCCGCCCTGCTCCGCCCCGACGGACCGGAGTCCTTCCCGCTCAGTGAGCGACCGCAGCTGCTGGACCTGCTCCAGATCGTCTGGAACAAGGCGTACCGCCGGGACTTCGTCCTCCGCATGGGCCTGAGCTTCCCGCCCGGCTACTACGAGGACGCCCCCTGGACGTTCTGCTCGATGATCAGCGCCGAGCACATCGCCCTGCTGGACCGGGTCTGCGTGATGTACCGCCAGCGCCGCGAGGGCGGCAACATCCTGAAGACCGTCAGCCGCAAGCACTTCGACGTCTTCGACCAGTACGGCCGCATCTTCGACTTCGTCGACGCGCACCCCGAACTCGACCAGTGGCGCGGGCCGTTGTTCCGCAAGATGGTCGACCACTTCCTCACCGTCCTCACCAAGCCCGGCCGGCTGCCGCAGAACGCGCGCGCCGAGTTCTTCCGCCGCGCCTCCGCCGACTACCGCGCCCGCCTGCCCGAGGGCTTCAAGCGGCCCGGCGGCAACCTCGGCCACAAGTACGCGATGCTGGAGCGCGGCTCCTACCTCACGATGGCGAGCGCGCTGGGCGCGGTGAAGCTCCGCCAGGCGGTCCGCAGCCGGGCCCGCACCACCCTGAACAACTCCAAGCGCAACGCGATGGGCGTGTTCTACCAGTCCCAGCTGAAGCTGCCGCTGGACGAGAACCTGGCGCTGTTCTCCGCGTACTGGAGCCGCAGCGTCTCCTGCAACCCCGCCGCCATCGACGCCGAACTCGCCCGCCTGGCACCGAACGTGCGCCGGGTGTGGGCGGTCCAGGCGGACGCGGTGGACCGGGTTCCCGCCGGCCACGAGTTCGTGCGGGTCGGCTCGCGCGAGTACTGGTCGGTGCTGGCCCGCGCCAAGTACCTCGTGAACAACGTGAACTTCGCGGACAGCGTGGTCAAGCGCGAGGGCCAGATCCATCTCCAGACCCACCACGGCACGCCGCTCAAGACCATGGGCCTGGACCAGCGCAAGTACCCGGCGTCCACCAACATGAGCTTCGACAAGCTCCTGGAGCGCTGCGACCGCTGGGACTTCAGCATCAGCTCCAACCGGTTCTCCACCACCGTGTGGGAGCGGGTGTACCCCTGCTCGTACGTCTCCGTGGAGAGCGGCTACCCGCGCAACGACGTCCTCGTCAACGCGGGCTCCGAGGATGTGCGCCGGGCGCGCGCAGCCCTCGAACTGGCCGACGGCACGCGGGCGTTCCTCTACATGCCGACCCACCGCGAGTACCAAGCCGGCTTCACCCCCAGCCTCGACCTCGTCCGGCTCGCCGACGAACTCGGCCCGGACGTCACGCTGATGGTGCGCGGCCACTACTTCTACGGCAACTCCCCGCACGTGGAGGAGCTGCGCCGCAGCGGCCGCATCGTCGACGTCTCGGCACACCCGCGGGTGGAGGAGCTGTACCTCGCCGCGGACGCCCTGATCACGGACTACTCCTCCGCGATGTTCGACTACGCGGTCCTGGACCGGCCGATCATCATCTTCGCCTCCGACTGGGACATCTACTCGGCGGTGCGCGGCACCTACTTCAACCTGATGGAGGAGCCGCCCGGTTCGGTGGCCACCTCCCAGGCGGAGCTGATCAGGCTCCTCGAATCGGGCGAGTACGACGGGCCGGAGGCGGCCCGCTACCGTGACCGGTTCCGCAGGCGCTACTGCGAGTTCGACGACGGCCACGCGGCCGAGCGAGTGGTGCGCCGGGTCTTCCTCGGCGAGGAGGACATGCTGCCCCTCGTCCCGTTCGCCGACCGTTCCCACGCACCGACTCCCCCGCAGGCGCTCGAACTGATCGAGCGGGCCTGACCACCCATGAGGAGAGACAACCAGACCATGGCCCCTCGGCTCAGTGTGATCGTTCCCATCTACAACGTGGAGCGCTACCTGCCCGCCTGCCTCGACTCGCTGGCGGCGCAGACCTATCAGGACCTCGAGGTCCTGATGGTCGACGACGGTTCGCCCGACGACTCGGCCGCGATAGCCGCCGAGTACGCGGCCCGCGACGAGCGGTTCCACCTCATCCGCAAGGAGAACGCCGGTCTCGGCGCGGCCCGCAACACGGGCATCGCGCACATGTCCGCCGACGCGGAGTACCTGACCTTCGTCGACAGTGACGACGTCATCCCGCCGGACGCGTACCGGCTGATGGTGAACAGCCTGGACGAGACGGGTTCGGACTTCGCCACCGGCAACGTCTTCCACCTCAAGGGCGAGCGCTCCTGGCAGGTGCCGCTGCTGAAGATGCTGGCCGGTGAGGCCCGCAAGCGCACCCACATCTCGCAGAACCCGAAGCTGGTCGCCGACCGCATCGCCTGCAACAAGATCTTCCGCCGGACCTTCTGGGAGGGCCACGGCTTCGCCTTCCCCGAGGGCATCCTGCACGAGGACATCCCGGTGGTGCTCCCCGCGCACTACAAGGCCGAGGCGATCGACGTCATCGGCGAGCCGACCTACTTCTGGCGGCTGCGCGAGGGCGAGTCGGCCCCCTCGATCACCCAGCGCCGCAGGGAGCCGCAGGCGATCCGCGACCGCGTCACCGCGGTGAGCATGGTCAGCGACTACCTCGCCCAGCAGCCGGGCGCCGAGTTCGCCGAGTACAAGCGCCAGTACGACGACCGTGTGCTCCGTGACGACCTGCGCCTGTTCCTGCGGGTCCTGCCGGACGCGACGGCCGAGTTCCACGAGGCGTTCCTGGAGGCCACCAACCGCTTCCTCGACACCATCGACCCGAAGATCGTCATGGCGCTGCCGACGGACCTCCGCGTCCAGTGGCTGCTGGTGCGCAAGCACGCCATGCCGGAGCTGATCGCCCTGCTGGCGTCCCAGCGCCGCAAGGACCCGGTCGAGGTGTCCGGCACCTTCCGCAAGTACGCCAGCTTCCGCACGCTGGAGGAGAGCGGCTTCGAGCTGCCCAAGGCCGCGCTGCGCATCGACACCGACCTCGACCTGCGCGCCCCGCTGCGCTCGGTGGTCTGGCGGGGCGGCAAGCTGCTGCTGTCCGGCGACGCCTACATCGACAAGATCGACATGTCCGCCAAGCGGAGCAGCCTGAAGGTCGTCCAGCTCAAGCGGTCCGGTTCGCGCCAGCGCATGTTCCTCCCGGCGAAGAACATCCACCGCCCGGAGTGCACCACCGACTCCGGCCAGAAGCGCCACAACTACGACTGGGCCGGCTGGGAGCTGGAGCTGGACCCGGCCAGGCTGCGCAAGGGCGGCGCCTGGCGCGAGGGCCTGTGGCACGTCGGCATCAACGTCTACGCCTCCGGCCTGGTGCGCCGCAGCGCCGTCTGGGCCCGCGGCGGCTCGGCGGCCAACTTCGCGCCGTACCAGTGGCTCGACGACGACTTCCGGATGCTGCCGGTCGTGGAGCGCGGCGCGCTCAAGCTCCGGGTGGAGAAGGTGCGCGCGCTGATCACCGACCGCCGGGTGACCCCGGACGCGGTGGAGATCGACGGCGAACTGCGCACCGACCTCAAGTCCGGCGAGACGCTGTCGCTGCGGCTGACCAACGCCAAGAGCGGCGAGGTCCGCCGGTACCCGATGGACATCGGCCGTGCCGGTCAGCGCACCACCTTCCAGAGCCGGGTGCCGCTGTCCGACGTGGTGCTGCTGGGCAGCGACGCGGTCGACGAGCAGGCTCAGCCGGAGCGCCGGCTGTGGAGTGTCGCGCTCCTGGCCACGTCCCCGGACGGCACGGAGCGCCAGTTCGGCAGCGTCATGCGCGAGGGTCTGCCGGACCTCTCCGTCGACGTGCCCGAGTCCTTCGGCCCGGCGGGAGACCACCGCGAGGTCGCCGTGGTCTCCGGCAACAACGGCTACCTGAAGATCATCGGCCGGGTCCGCCGTGCCGTGCTGACCTCGGTCGCCCTCCGGGACGGCCGGATCGCGGTCGGCGGCCGCGCCTCCCACGAGCTGATCGGCTCGGAGTTCGTGCTCAAGGCCAGCAACCGCTTCGACGAGCGCAAGGCGTCGGTGGACTGGTCGGACGACGGCACCTTCACCGTCTCCTTCGACCCGTCCGTGATGGGCGGCTCCGGCGGAGTACCGCTCAAGGCTGGCCGCTGGAACCTGCTGCTGCGCAGCGAGGACCAGTCCGTGCCGGACGCCGAGTTCGTCATCGACCGGCTCGCCTCCGCCCAGTTCCCGCTGCACACCGAACTGGGCGGCCGCCGCTACTGGTTCGAGAGCCGCTGGGGCGACTTCCCGCAGCTCAACTGCCGCTCCGAGCTGACCGACCTGGAGCGCGGCCCGTACCGGATGCTCCAGCTGCGCCGTGACGTCTACGAGGCCGGCCGCGAGCAGCCGCTGCGCGACCAGGTGTTCTTCCTCAGCTACAACGGCAAGCAGTACTCGGACAGCCCGCGGGCGATGCACGAGGAACTGCTGCGCCGGGGCAGCGACATGAAGTTCCTGTGGGCCGTGCGCGACGGCCAGGTGATCCTGCCGCCCACCGCCGACAAGGTCCGCATGTGGGGCCGGGAGTGGTTCGAGGCGCTCGCCACCTCGCGCTACATCGTCACCAACGGGCACCTGCCCGAGTGGGTGGAGCGCCGCCCCGGCCAGGTCATCGTGCAGACGTGGCACGGCACCATGCTGAAGAAGATCGGTCACGACATCGAGACCCTCTACTTCGACCGCGAGTACCAGAACCGGCTGGCGCTGGAGGCGAAGAACTGGAGCCTGCTGGTGTCGTCCAACCGGTTCTCCACGCCGATCCTCAAGCGTGCCTTCTCCTACGACGGTGAGATCCAGGAGGCGGGTTACCCCCGCAACGACTACCTGTACTCCTCGGACAAGGACAAGATCGCCGAGAAGGTCCGGGAGTCGCTGGGCATCCCGAAGGGCAAGAAGGTCGTGCTGTACGCGCCGACCTGGCGTGACGACCAGTCGCACAGCGCCGGCCAGTACCTGTTCGACCTGCGGATCGACCTGGAGGACGCGCGCCGCCGGCTCGGCGACGACCACGTGCTGGTGATCCGCCGCCACTCCAACGTCGTCGACGCGGTGCCCGGCGCGGGCAACGGCTTCGTCTTCGACGCCTCGGAGTACCCGGACATCGCCGACCTGTACCTGGCGGCGGACATCATGATCACCGACTACTCGTCCGTGATGTTCGACTACGCCCACCTCAAGCGGCCGATGCTGTTCTTCACGTACGACCTGGAGCACTACCGCGACAAGCTGCGCGGGTTCTACTTCGACTTCGAGAAGGACTCGCCCGGCCCGCTGGTGCCCACCTCCGAGGAGCTGGTGACGGCGATCCGCGACATCGACAAGGTGTCCGCCGAGTACCAGGAGCGCTTCGACCGCTTCCACCACCTGTTCTGCGACCTGGACGACGGCAACGCCTCGGCGCGGGTCGTGGACCGGATGCTGGAGCAGGCCAAGGAGATCTGACCCTGACCGCGGCAAAGGGCCGGGCCCGGAGGAAGTTTCCTCCGGGCCCGGCCCTTTGGCGGTGCGTGCCCTCGGCGGGCGGTGCGCTCAGCGCCGCACGATCCGGTGCGTTCAGAGCCGGACGGTCTTCACCGCGAACTGGCCCGTCATCGTGAAGTAGGGCCGCAGCTCGGTCTCCTCGCGGCGGACCTCCGGCCGCCGCTGCGGCTCCGGCTTCAGCACGCGCCGGGCCTTGCGGACGGCGCGCCCGCCCAGCGAGGACGGCCGCTCCTGGGGAGCGGCGGCAGTCGGCCCCTCGGTGACGAGCACGGGCCTCGGCAGGACGAACACGTCGATCGGGCTGAGCACGTCGGTGGCCAGCTTCGCCAGGGCCACGCGCGGGGCGTCGGCCTCCGGACGCAGCCAGAAGTCCCAGATGACCTCCGAGCCCTCCCCGCCGGTGTGCTCGCGCACCAGGGCCGCGCAGTCGACGACCGCCGTGACCGCGCCGTCCCCGGCGTCCTGGAGCGGGAAGCCGAGCGAGCGCTTCTTGTCGCGCCGGTTCACGGCCTCCAGCACCGCGCCCCGGCCCACGGCCGCACCCCACAGGTCGGCCCGCACCCGCACGGCCCGCTCGTCGACCTCGACGGGCCCGGTCTCGGCGTGCACCTCGCGCAGCACGCTGCGCACCCGCAGCCGGCCGTCCTGGTGCCGGTACGGCAGCAGCAGCGCGAGCGCCGCGCCCTGCGTCCGGGGCAGTTCGACCGCGAGCAGGTCCCGCGTGTCACAGCCGTAGCCGTCGGTGGACAGCTGTACCTCGGCGCCCGACGGGGTGGCCAGGCCCACCTCCCAGGTGCCCTGCGGAAGGCCGGCGTCCCAGGGGATGAGCGCGTCGCCGCCGGTGGTCAGCGCGAACCGCTGCTCCTCGGGGGTCTTGCCGTCCCTGCGCAGCACCAGGTCGGCGCCCCGGGCGCTCTCGGGGAGCGGGCCCACCGCGATGTGCAGGCTGCCTCGGGCGTCGACCCGCGCGGTGGCGTGCCGGGGCAGTTCCTTGCGGGCGTACGCCTGCTTCAGGATCTCCTCGAACCGCTCGCGGCTGGCCGTCTCGTGGAACCGCTCGGCGTTGCGCACGGCGGTCTCCGACATCTTCCGTCGCAGCTCGTCGTCGCGCACCAGCCGCAGAAGGGCCCCGGCCATCGCGTCCGCGTCGCCGCACGGCACGATCATGCCGTCCTCGCCCTCGGTGAGGATGTTGCGCGGCCCGTGGTCGGCGTCCGTACTGACGACGGGCAGTCCCGCCGCCATGGCCTCCACGATGACGTTGCCGAACGCCTCCCGCTTGGAGGGCAGTACGAAGATCGAGCCCTTGCCGAACTCGGGCGTCACGGGCGCGACCGCACCCATGAGCAACACGCTGTTGGACAGACCGAGTTCGTGGATACGGGCCCGCAGCGGAGCCTTCCCGGTGCCGCTGCCGTAGATCCGCAGCGTCCAGTCGGGGGCCTCGGCGTGCACCTGGGCGAACGCCTCGACGGCCAGCATGTGGTTCTTGTTCTCGGTGAGATGGCCGGCGGAGATCACGACCTTGTTGGTGCCCTTGGAGCGGACCGGTGCGGCCGGCACGCAGTTGGGCATCACCGCGAGCCGGTCGCGGACCGCGGGCACCTGCGCCGCGATGCTGTCGGTCTCCTCGCGCGTGAGGGCCGTCAGCGCGTCCAGACCGAGGTACGCGGGGAAGAGCCGCTTCTTGATGTCCTCGGCGTAGATGAGCGGCATCGAGTGCTCCTGGGCGACCCTCAGGAAGCTGCCCGGCGCCTGTGCCATCAGGACGGTGATGCGCGGGTTGGAGCTGACCACCACGTCCGCGTCGGTCGTGGCGAGGTACTCCAGCAGCCGCAGTTCGGCGAGCCGGCTGACGACCGGCTTCTTCACCCCGGTGTTCGGCGGGTAGACCAGGGTGAACCGGTCCGCCAGGGGATTGTCCGCGTCGGAGACGGGCGAGTGCGGGCGCAGGTCGGTGAGCGCCCGCACCGACACCCGCGGGTCGAGCGGGAAGTACGACTCGTCGCGCACCTTGCGCAGCGCCACGATCTCGACCTCGTGCTCCTCGGCGAGCGCCCCGGCGAGGTTCTGGGTCGCGCTCACCACCCCGCCCATGTGGCAGAGGTCGCGGACCAAGAATGCGATCTTCACTGTGTGTTCTTCCCCCTAGGCGCGCTAACGCCCTCCATGATCGTGTCCAGTTACTAGACGTGGAGAGAGGGTAAAGGGTTGTCCGGAATCAAGTCACATATCGGTCGCGTGGGAAGACTCGGGGTTCCCGGACGGCAGGGGGCGGCGCCGGAACCTCTGGTCAGAGATGTCCCGGCGCCGCCGTACCCGCCGAAGCGACTCGCCCACGAAGCCTAGAACGGCTCGAAGTCGTCGAACTCGCGCTGGGCGTCGTCCCGTTCGGCCTGGCGGTCCCTGCGGCGCTGGGCCGCCGGGCGCTCCTCCTCCAGGCGGTGGTCCTCGCCTCGGCGGCCGAGCATCTCGGCGCCGGCGGTGACCGTGGGCTCCCAGTCGAAGACGACCGCGTTCTCCTCGGGACCGATGGCGACGCCGTCGCCCGTGCGGGCGCCCGCCTTCAGCAGCCTGTCCTCAACACCGAGGCGGTTGAGCCGGTCGGCGAGGTAGCCGACGGCCTCGTCGTTGTTGAAGTCGGTCTGGCGGACCCAGCGCTCGGGCTTCTCGCCACGCACCCGGAACAGCGGCTCGCCGTCGATCTCCTCGCGGGTGACGGTGAAGCCCGCGTCGTCCACGGCCTTCGGCCGGATGACGATCCGCGTCGCCTCTTCCTGCGGCTTGGCGGCACGCGACCGGCCGACCAGCTCACCGAGCGCGAACGTCAGCTCGCGCAGCCCGGTGTGGGCCACCGCCGACACCTCGTAGACCTGGTAGCCACGGGCCTCCAGGTCGGGGCGGACCATCTCGGCGAGGTCCTTGCCGTCGGGCACGTCGATCTTGTTGAGGACGACGATGCGGGGCCGGTCGTCGAGACCGCCGTACTGCCGCAGCTCCGCCTCGATGATGTCGAGGTCGGAGAGCGGGTCACGGTCGGACTCCAGCGTGGCGGTGTCCAGCACGTGCACCAGCACGGAGCATCGCTCGACGTGGCGCAGGAACTCCAGGCCCAGGCCCTTGCCCTGGCTGGCGCCGGGGATCAGACCGGGCACGTCGGCGATGGTGTAGACGGTCGAACCGGCGGTCACCACACCGAGGTTGGGCACCAGGGTGGTGAAGGGGTAGTCCGCGATCTTCGGCTTGGCGGCGCTGAGCACCGAGATCAGCGAGGACTTGCCCGCGCTCGGGTAGCCGACCAGGGCCACGTCGGCGACGGTCTTCAGCTCCAGGACCACGTCCTGGAAGTCACCGGGCTCACCGAGCAGCGCGAAGCCGGGCGCCTTGCGGCGGGCACTTGCGAGAGCCGCGTTGCCGAGGCCGCCCCGGCCGCCCTGCGCGGCGATGTAGGAGGTGCCGTGGCCGATCATGTCGGCCAGGACGTTGCCCTCCTTGTCGAGGACGACCGTGCCGTCCGGGACGGGCAGGACCAGGTCCTGGCCCTCCTTGCCGGAGCGGTTGCCGCCCTCACCGGGCTTGCCGTTGGTGGCCTTGCGGTGCGGGGAGTGGTGATAGTCGAGCAGCGTGGTCACGGACTGGTCGACGGTCAGGATGACGTCGCCGCCCCGCCCGCCGTTGCCGCCGTCCGGACCGCCCAGCGGCTTGAACTTCTCACGGTGGACGGAGGCACAGCCGTGGCCTCCGTTACCCGCGGCGACGTGCAGTTCGACGCGGTCCACGAAGGTGGTCATGGTTCGGTGCCTCCAGAAAAGTACGGGTACTACCTATGTCAACACGCGAAAGGCGGACCCGCCTTCCCGACCGGGAAGTGAGGTCCGCCTCGCGCAGCTTTCGCTCGCGGCCGTGAATCAGACGATTCAGGCGACCGGAACGATGTTCACGACCTTGCGGCCACGGTTGGTGCCGAACTCCACCGCACCGGGCTGGAGCGCGAACAGCGTGTCGTCGCCGCCACGGCCGACGCCGGAGCCGGGGTGGAAGTGGGTGCCGCGCTGGCGGACCAGGATCTCACCGGCGTTGACGAGCTGACCGCCGAAGCGCTTCACGCCGAGCCGCTGGGCATTGGAATCGCGACCGTTCCGGGTGGACGATGCGCCCTTCTTGTGTGCCATGTCTTCTCAGTCCCTTACTTCGCAGCCGCGGGGATCTCAGTGACCTTGATCGCCGTGTACTGCTGGCGGTGGCCCTGACGACGGCGGTAGCCGGTCTTGTTCTTGTAGCGCAGAATGTCGATCTTCTGGCCCTTGTGGTGGTCCACGATCTCAGCCTGGACCTTGATGCCGGCCAGCACCCACGGGTCGCTGGTCACGGAGTCGCCGTCGACAACGAGCAGGGTCGAAAGCTCGACCGTGTCGCCAACATTGGCAGTGGAAATCTTGTCAACCTCAACGATGTCGCCGACAGCAACCTTGTGCTGGCGACCACCGCTGCGCACGATGGCGTACACGCGGGTCTCACTTTCGCTCGAAGTACGGCACCCCCGAAGGCCAGCCGCACCGGTAGAACACCACGGACGACCTCTCCCGACCGCCCAGGGCGACCAGGAGGAGAAGGTTTACGGGGATGTGGCATGTTCAGATGACATGCCGACGGTCAAGAGTACGGTCGCGTTCCCTACGGGTCAAACCGGGCCCTGATCAGCGGTCCAGCGAGGCCGTGTACGCGGCGTACGCCTGCCTGATCCCGTCCGGGGACAGGTCCAGATGCTCCAGGATCGTGTAGCGGCCCGGCCGGGTCTCCGGCGCGAACTCCACGGCCCGTACGAACTCGTCCACGCTGAACCCGATCTCCTCGGCCAGCACCGGCAGCCCGTGCCTGCGCAGCGAGGCGGCCATGAGGAACGAGCCCTCGTGGTCACCGCGCAGATGCATGGCGAAGGCGGCGCCGAGACCCACCTGCTCGCCGTGGCTGGCGGCCCGCTTGGGGAAGAGCAGGTCGAGCGCGTGGCTGATCTCGTGGCAGGCACCGGAGGAGGGCCGGGTGTGGCCGGCGATCGACATGGCGATGCCGGACAGTACGAGCCCCTCGGCGAGCACGGCGAGGAAGGCGTCGTCGCCGCAGCCGCCGGGGTGCCTGAGCACCGCCTCGCCGGCCTGGCGGGCCATGGCGGCGGCGAGACCGTCGATCTTCTCGCCGTTGACCCGGTTGGCCAGCTCCCAGTCCGCGACCGCCGAGATGTTCGACACGGCGTCCCCGATGCCGGAGCGCACGAAGCGCACCGGGGTCTCCCGGATGATGTCCGTGTCGATCAGCAGCGCGATGGGCGTGGGCACGCCGTACGAGCCCCGGCCCGCGTCGTTGTCCAGGATGGACACCGGCGAGCAGATGCCGTCGTGGGAGAGGTTGGTGGCGACCGCGACCAGCGGCAGGCCGACACGGGCCGCCGCGTACTTGGCGCAGTCGATGACCTTCCCGCCGCCGAGGCCGACCACGGCGTCGTAGCGGCCGGACTTCATCTCGTCGGCGAGCCGTACGGCGTCGTCCAGCGTGCCGCCGCCGACCTCGTACCAGGTGGCACCCGGCAGCTGCGGCGCGACCCGCTCCCGCAGCCGGGCGCCGGAGCCGCCGCTGACCGCGACCGCGAGGCGCCCGGAGTGCGAGATGCGCTGGTCGGCGAGGATGCTCGCCAGGTCGGCGAGGGCACCCGGGCGGATGTCCACGACGACCGGCGAGGGGATCAGCCGGGTCAGTATCGGCACGCGATCTCCCGTCCCCGTGCGAGGTCGTCGTGGTTGTCGATCTCGACCCAGGAGACGTCACCGATGGGCTGCACGTCGATCTTGAAGCCGCGGTTGACCAGCTCCTGGTAACCGTCCTCGTAGTACAGCTGCGGGTCACGCTCGAACGTCGCCCGGAGAGCGTCCGCGAGGTCGGCCGCCGCGTCGCCCTCGATGAGGGTCACGCCGATGTACTCACCGGTCGCCTCGGCCGGGTCCATCAGCTTGGTGATCTTCTGGACGCCCTTCTCGGGGTCCACGACGACCTTCATCTCCTCGTCCGCCAGGGACTTCACCGTGTCCAGCGCGAGGATGATCTTCTTGCCGTCACCACGGGCCGCGAGGAGCGTCTTCTCGACGGAGACCGGGTGCACGGTGTCACCGTTGGCGAGGATCACGCCGTCCTTCAGCGCATCGCGACCGCACCACAGGGAGTAGGCGTTGTTCCACTCCTCGGCCTTGTCGTTGTCGATCAGCGTGATCTTGACGCCGTACTTGGCCTCAAGAGCGGCCCGGCGCTCGTACACGGCCTCCTTGCGGTAGCCGACGATCACACCGACCTCGGTCAGCCCGACCTCCGCGAAGTTGCCCAGCGTCAGGTCCAGCACCGTCAGCGACTCCTCGTCGCCCTCCGGGCCCACCGGCACCAGAGCCTTGGGCAGCGTGTCGGTGTAGGGGCGCAGACGCCGTCCGGCGCCGGCCGCCAGCACGAGACCTATCATCGCGGTTTCTCCTTACTTCCCCGTTCCGGGGTGTGGGGGGACAGCCGTGTGGCCCTGCCGCGAGCGACAGGACCACACGAGGGTTGTTCGGTTCAGCTCTCGTCGTCCGGCGCGGAGACCGTGGCGGTCTTCTTCGCCGTCGACTTGGCGGCCGTCTTGGCGGTCTTGGTGGCCGCCTTCTTGGCCGTCGTCTTCTTCGCCGTCGTCGTCTTGGCGGCCGTCTTCTTCGCGGCCGTCGTCTTCTTGGCGGCCGTGGCCTTCTTCGCGGCCGTCTTCTTCGCCGGTGCCTTCTTGGCCGCCTTGCGGGCGGTCTTCTTGGCGGGAGCGGCCTCTTCCTCGGCAGGCTGCTCGGCGGCGGGCTCCTCGGCGGGCGCCTCGGCGGCCGCCTCCGGCGCGGACGACGGGACGACCAGGACGGCCGTCTCCTCGGACGCGGTCGGCGCGGTCGCCTTGCGCACCGCGCGGCGGCGCGGACGGGCCGGGGCGGCGCTCTCCTCGGCCGCCGGAGCGGCCTCCGGCTCCGGCTCGGCCACCGGCGCGGACTCGGCGACGGTCACCACGGCGGCCTCGGCCCCGGCCGGCGAACCGGCGGGCGCGGACACCTTGCGGGTGACCCGGCGACGGGCACGGCCCTTGGGCGCGGCCTCCTCGGCAGCGGGCTCGGGCGCGACCACCGGGTCCTCGGCGGCCATCGGCGCGGCCTGCGCCTCGGCGGCCGGCTCCGGCTGGACGGGCCGGGCGGCGGCCTCCTCGGCGGAGACGGACGCGGCGGTCGGCGCCTCGTCGGCGGCCCGCTCGAACCGCTCGGCCTGCGCGGCACCGCGGCGGCTGC
Source organism: Streptomyces sp. NPDC085596 (assembly GCF_044541565.1). NCBI lineage: Bacteria > Bacillati > Actinomycetota > Actinomycetes > Kitasatosporales > Streptomycetaceae > Streptomyces > Streptomyces sp. NPDC085596. The sequence continues at coordinate 794,430 of NZ_JBITTC010000001.1, forward strand.
CCTCCTTCGGCGCACCGGCCGGGGCCGAGGCCCGTCGGCCGGCACGGCGCCGCGAGCGGCCCCGTCCGGCAGCGGCCTCCGCCTCGGCGACGGAGCTGTACAGCTCCTCGTCCGGGGTGAACTCCGCCGAGGGCAGCGCGAGCGGCTCGGCGACCTCGGCGGCCACCTCGGCGACCGTCTCGACGTGCGTGTCGGGGGCCTCGGCCACGGCCGTCTCCACCGTCAGCGTGTCGCCGTCGCCCTCGTGGGTGTGCCCGTCGCCGGCGCGGCGCTTCTTGCGCTTGCCGCCACCGCCGCCACCGACGGCGGTGGGCTGCTCCATGTGGACGATGACACCGCGGCCGTTGCAGTGGACGCAGTTCTCGGAGAAGGACTCCAGCAGGCCCTGGCCGACCCGCTTACGGGTCATCTGCACCAGGCCCAGCGAGGTCACCTCGGCCACCTGGTGCTTGGTCCGGTCCCGGCCCAGGCACTCCAGCAGACGGCGCATCACCAGGTCCCGGTTGGACTCCAGCACCATGTCGATGAAGTCGATGACGATGATGCCGCCGAGGTCGCGCAGCCGGAGCTGACGCACGATCTCCTCGGCCGCCTCCAGGTTGTTCCTGGTGACCGTCTCCTCCAGGTTGCCGCCCTGGCCGGTGAACTTGCCGGTGTTGACGTCGACGACGACCATCGCCTCGGTCCGGTCGATCACCAGCGAACCGCCGCTGGGCAGCCAGACCTTGCGGTCCAGCGCCTTGGCGAGCTGCTCGTCGATCCGGTACGTGGCGAAGACGTCGACCTCGCTGGTCCACTTCTGGAGCCGGTCGGTGAGGTCCGGGGCGACGTGGGAGACGTAGCCGTGGATGGTCTGCCATGCCTCGTCACCGCTGACGATGACCTTGGAGAAGTCCTCGTTGAAGATGTCGCGGACGACGCGGACGCTCATGTCCGGCTCGCCGTACAGCAGCGCCGGGGCGTTGCCCGTCTTCGCCTTCTTCTTGATCTCCTCCCACTGCGCCTGGAGCCGCTCGACGTCACGGCGCAGCTCGTCCTCGCTCGCGCCCTCGGCGGCGGTGCGCACGATCACGCCCGCGTCCTCGGGGACGATCTTCTTGAGGATGGTCTTCAGCCGGGCCCGCTCGGTGTCGGGCAGCTTGCGGCTGATGCCGGTCATCGAACCCTCGGGGACGTACACGAGGTAGCGGCCCGGCAGGGAGACCTGGCTGGTGAGGCGGGCGCCCTTGTGACCGATCGGGTCCTTGGTCACCTGGACCAGGACGGGCTGGCCGGACTTGAGCGCGACCTCGATGCGGCGCGGCCCGTGGGCCATGCCGAGTGCCTCGAAGTTGACCTCACCGGCGTACAGGACGGCGTTGCGGCCCTTGCCGATGTCGATGAAGGCGGCCTCCATGGACGGCAGCACGTTCTGGACCTTGCCCAGGTAGACGTTGCCGACGTACGAGGTGGCCTGCTCCTTGTTGACGTAGTGCTCGACGAGCACGCCGTCCTCCAGGACGCCGATCTGGGTGCGCTCGCCGTGCTGGCGCACGACCATCACCCGCTCGACGGCCTCGCGGCGGGCCAGGAACTCGGCCTCGGTGATGATCGGCACCCGGCGGCGGCCCTGCTCGCGGCCCTCGCGGCGGCGCTGCTTCTTGGCCTCCAGACGGGTCGAGCCCTTGATGGACTGGACCTCGTCGGACGGCTCGGCGGCCTTGCGGGGCTCGCGGACCTTGACGACGGTGCGCTCGGGGTCGTCGGCGGGCTCACCCTCGCCGGAGTCACCGGCGCGACGGCGACGACGACGGCGACGACGGCTGGAGCTGGAGCCACCGGACTCCTCGCCCCGCGCGTCCTCGGCGTCCTCTTCCTCCTGCTCGGCGGTGTCCTCGGCGTCCTGCTCGGCCTGCTCGGCGGCCAGGTCGCCGGACTCGCCGTCCGTGCCCTCGTCGTTCTCGTCGTCGTCATAGGCGTCGCCACGGCGGCGGCGACGGCCGCCCCGGCGGCGACGGCGACGCGAACCGGACTCCTCCGAGCCCTCGGCGTCGTCGGACTCGTCGTCCTCGACGAGTTCCTCGGCGGACTCTTCGGCCGCCTCCGGCTTCTCCTCGACGGCGCGGGTCTCCTCGGCGGCGGCGCCACGGCGGCGACGGCGACGGCGGCCGTTGTCGGCGCGCTCGTCGGCGATGGTCTCGGTGGCGGCGGTGTCCTCGGGCTTCTCGGGCTCCGCGGCTGCCTCGGCCTCCTCGGCCTCACTCACCCCGGCGGCCTGGGCCGCGGCCTCGGCGGCGGCGCGCTGCGGGGTCTGGAACCTCGGCTCGGTGAAGACGGGTGCCTGGAACGTGGCCACGGCGGGGCGGGAGGCGCGGCGCGGGGCGTCGCCCTCGGCGGGGGCGGGCGCGGAGAACCCGCCCGCGGCCTGGCGCACGGCACGGCGACGGCGGCGCGGGCCGCCCTCGGCCTCGGTCGTCTCGGGCTCGGCCTGCGTCGCCTTGCGGGCGGCGCGCGGCTCGGCCTCGGCGGCCTCGGGCTTCTCCTCGGCGGCGGCCGGGGCACCGGCGGGCGCGGAGGCCCGGCGGCCGGCACGACGGCGGGTACGGCCGGCGGGAGCGGCCTCGGTCTCGGGCTCCGCCTCGGCGGCCGGGGCCGGCTCGGCCTCGGGGGTCTCGGGCTTCTCCTCGGCGGCGGCCGGGGTCTCGGCGGGCGCGGAGACCCGGCGGGTGGCGCGGCGGCGCGTACGGCCGGCCGGAGCGGCCTCGGGCTCGGTCTCGGTCTCGGCGGCGGGCTCGGCTTCGGCGGCCGGAGCCGGTGCGGCGGGCGTCTCGGCGGCGGCCGGGGCCTCGGCGGCGGGCGCGGACACACGGCGCGTCGCACGACGGCGCGGACGAGCGGCCGGAGCGGCCTCGGTCTCGGTCTCGGCCTTGGTCTCGGCGGCCGGAGCCGGTTCGGCGGGCGTCTCGGCGGCGGGCGCGGTCTCCAGCGCCTCGTCGGCCTTGGGTGCCCCGGCCGGGGCGGAGGCGCGCCGGGTGGCACGGCGGCGCGGGCGCGCGGGGGTCTCGGTGGTGGCCTCGGCGGGCGCGGCGCCCGTCTGGTCCTCGGTGTCCTGGGCCACGTCGGCCTCCTCGGCCTTCTTGTCCTCGGCAGCGATCTGAGCGGGCGCCCCGGCGGGCGCGGAGGCCCGGCGACGGGTACGGCGCGGCGCGGACGCGGCGGCGGTCCCGGTACTGCCTTCGTCGGAGTCGGCCGGCTCGGCGGCGGACGCGGCCGGTGCGGCCGTCTCCGTGCCGGTGGCGGCCTCGGCCGTGGCGGGGGACCCGGCGGGCGCGGCTGCGCGGCGGGTGGTGCGGCGGCGCGGGCGGGCGGCCGGTGCGGCCGTCTCGTCGGGGGCCTCGGGGGCCTCGGCCCGGTCCGCCGGGGTGGTGGCCTCCGGCTGCGCGGTGGTCTCGGTGCCGGTTCCGGCGGCGGGCGAACCCGCCGGGCGGGACGCGGCGCGGCGACGCCTGCGCGGGGGCAGCGTGTCGCTGGGGGTGTTCAGTTCGGAACCCTCGTTGGGCTCGGTCGGTTCGAGCATGCGGGCATTGCTCCCGTCGGAGCTCCCGGGTCGCCGCGCCTGGTCCGGGGCCGGTCTCTTAAAGACCGGCCACCGCTGACGTCCGCGGCCCGCGCGATGCGCGGTGGCCGCCGTCCGGGGCGCGGGCGCCGCACGGGAGCACTCTGTGTCCTGTCTCGCCGGTTCCGTACGCCTTGTCGGTACGGCCTGGCGAAAAGTCTTCTGGTCGGTGCGCTGCCCGACCCAGGTGGCTCCCGGATACGAGGGCGGCGCTACGGCGTCCGTCCCTACACGGAACCTTCCGGCATCGGCGCCGTCGCGGCGGCAGCCGGTTCGGCCTTCGGGGCCGGGGCTGCCTCGCGGTCGGGCGCGAGCGGGTCGGTCACCGTGCCGGTCTCTTCATCGAACAGCCCCTGCGCCAGCCTGGTCACCGCTGCGGGGACCGGCGGCGCCAGGTCGGCCACGGCGCGAAGACCGGACAGGACGTCGTCGGGTCGTACGGCAGGCGTCACGTGCCGAACAACCAGGCGCAGTATCGCACAGGGCTGGTCGCTGGGCCTATCAGCCGACTCGTCCCGCGTTTCCAGGGTGACGACGGCGGCGCGGGCGTCGAAGGTGCGGACGCCGTTCTTGGCCATGCGCTGCACCTCCACCGTCTCCGCCCCCATGAAGGCGTCGGCGGCACGCCGGGCCTCCTCGGCGTCGACGCCGTCCAGCCGCAGCTCCCACACGGAGGCGGTCAGCCGGTCGGCGAGCCCCGAGGTGCGGCCCTCCACGGCGTCGACGATGTCGAGTCCGGCGGGCATCGACTCGTCGAGCAGGGCGCGCAGGGCCTCGGGGTCGCGCGGTGCGGTCAGCGCGATCTCCAGGTACTCCGCCTCACTGCCCGTGCCGGTGGGTGCGGCATTGGCGTACGACACCTTCGGGTGCGGCGTGAACCCCGCCGAGTACGCCATGGGTACGGCGGCGCGGCGCAACGCGCGCTCGAAGGCGCGCTGGAAGTCACGGTGGCTGGTGAACCGGAGGCGGCCGCGCTTGGTGTAGCGCAGTCGGATGCGCTGCACCGCAGGTGCGGGCGGCGGGCCTTCGGGCTGTCGCTTGCCCAGTGTCCTAGTCCTTCGTGAGAGCGGTCGTACTGCCACCAAGAGTACGTGGATCGCGCTCGGGAGGTTCCCGCCGGTCCACGGCGGCCGGCTGCCGCGGGTCGCCGAAGAGGGCCCGCCGCAGATCCCGGCGGGTCTCGCGGAGGGTGTCGCGGGCGGCGGCGAGGGTCAGCCGGGTGACCCGTCCGACCTCGCGCGCGGCCTGGGCGGCGGGCCGCAGGACCGCGTCGCGCACGGCGTGTCCGACCGGGGTCAGGATCGTCCGGTACGCCCAGCGCGCGGGCTCCACGAAGATCCACCGGAAGAGGGTCCCCAGCGCCCGGCCCACGACGAGGGAGACGCGCCCGGCGATCCGCCAGGCGTGCCCGAGCGCGTCGGCGACCTCGCGCGCGACTACGGCCAGCACCCGGCCCACCGGGGCCAGGACCCAGCGCCACAGGGCGAGGGCGGGCAGCACGAGCAGGACCCGGAGCGTCCAGTACAGGACGGCGCCGGCCCCGGTGACCAGGGCGTCCGCGAGCCACAGCAGCGCCCGGCCGACAGGCGCGAGCACGTACGCGTACAGCCACTTGGCAGGGATGACGAAAAGGTGCCGCAGCAGCCAGAGCACGGCATTGCCCAGGCCGGTCCCGGCCGCCGCGAGGAGCGTGCCCAGGGGCACGAGCAGGTGCGTGTACACCCCGCGGGCCGCCCAGCGGAGGGCATGGCCGAGCGGGGTCAGGACGTGGGCGTACAGCGCGCACAGCGGTACGACCACGAGCACGTGGCCGAGCAGGCTCAGCGCCTTCCCCACCGGGACGAGCACCCAGCGCCACAGCGCCTCGAAGGGCCATACGAAGAGGGCCCGGCCGACCCACAGCAGCGCGCGTCCCAGCGGGCGCAGCACGGTGGCGTGCAGGAACCGTCCGGTGACGACCAGCGCGTCCCACACCAGCCGTACCGGCACCACGAGCACCAGCACCACGATCCGGACGGGCAGCCGGACGGCGACGACGAGGCAGCCCTCCGGGGGCTGCGGGGCGGGCGGCTTGTCGAGGTCCATACCGGCATAGACGCCACCGGCCCGCTTTCGGATGCCTTTTCAGGTCGCCGTGGTCACCCGGGCCTTGTACGTCTCCGGGTAGCGCTGGGTGAACTTGACCGCGATCACCAGCAGGACGATGGGGATGACCCAGTTGAACCAGTCGTCCTGGTCGGGGAAGTGGATGGCGAGCCAGGTGGAGGCCGTCATCACGGCGAAGGTGACGCCCCAGTACGCGGTGAGGACCCGGTTGATGTGCCGGAAGACGGGCGAGTCCCAGTACTGGCGCGGGGTCGACTCGCGGGCGTACTGCGCGGTGAAGGGGTCGTACAGCAGCGAGGCGAACGCCACCACGGCGACCAGGCCGTTGGAGATGACCTGGGCGTAGGTCTCCACCCAGAGCAGATCCGGGCGGTTCAGGGCGAGGGCGAGGACGGAGAGGACTGCGAAGAACACGATGCCGACCGCGTCGAGGATGCGGATCTTCCCGTGCAGCAGGTCCTGCGCGGACAGCACGGTGGCCGCGACCAGTGCGGCGAGGGCCGCGTACTCCCAGGTGCTGGGGCTGGCCACCACACCGAAGATGATCCAGGGGGCGAACGAGAGGAACACGCTGCCGGTACCGACGGGCTTCTTCCTGGGCGAGGTCTGTTCCGTGGTCGCCTGCTGCACCATGAGGACGTCCTCCCGTGAGGTGTGCCGTCGTGGGATGTCGCGGCCCGCCCCCGTCCCATGGTCGCGCCGCTCGCCCCGGCCCGCACGCCGCCCGTGGTGCGGTGCGGCGGCCGGGCACCTACCGTGAGAGGTGCGGTCCGGACGAGCGAGGGGTCCGCTCTGCATGCCCTGGAGCCGTCATGACGTTTCGCTTCAGCGAGAACGACCAGTTCAACTACGAGATCCTGCTCGCCCTCGGTTCGGTGTGGCGGCAGGGAGCCGATGCGGGCGAAGTGCTCACCACCGCCGGGTCGGTGGCGGACGGAGACGGGCAGGTGTGGTTCGACGCCTGGCTGGACCTGGGCCGCCGCGTGCGGGTGGAAGCGGAGGAGTGCGCGGCGGCCGGCCATCCGGTGAGCGCCCGCGAGGGCTGGCTGCGGGCGGCCGGCTATCTCGGTACCGCGATGGTCGGCGTGGACGCGGTCCCGGACGCGGAGAAGCGGGCGGCGGAGGCGTTCGCCGAGCACCGCGCCTGCCTCGACCGGTTCCTGCTGGCCTGCGACCCGCCCGCCGAACCGGTCTCGATCCCCTACGAGGACACGACGCTGCCCGGCTACCTGGTGAGCCCGCCCGGCACGGACGGGCCGCTGCCGACCCTGATCGCCAACAACGGCAGCGACGGCCCGCTCAGCGCCACCTGGACGCTGCTCGGCGCCCCGGCGGTGGAGCGCGGCTACCGGGTGCTGCTCTTCGACGGCCCCGGCCAGCAGTCGATGCTCTTCGAGCGCGGGGTCACCTTCCGGCCGGACTGGGAGAACGTCATCACCCCGGTCGTGGACTTCCTCCTCGCCCGCCCCGACGTGGACCCGCGCCGGATCGCGCTGGCCGGGATCAGCCAGGCCGGGTACTGGGTGCCGCGCGCGCTGGCCTTCGAGCACCGGATCGCGGCGGCGGTCGCCGATCCGGGGGTGGTGCGGGTGGCGGAGAGCTGGTGGCAGCACCTCGGCCCGGACCTGCGCGCGCTGTGGGAGTGCGGGGACCGCGACGCCTTCGACGCGATCATCGGGGAGGCGCTGGAGCAGAATCCCGCGCTGGCCGCGATGTGGCGCTGGCGGGCCAGGCCGTACGGCGTCGAGGCACCCTACGACCTGCTCTGCGAGGTCTCGCGGTACGACCTGCTGACCGAGGTCTCCCGGCACGACCTCACCCGTGTCGTGGACCGGATCACCACCCCGCTGCTGGTCACCGACCCGGAGGGCGAGCACTTCTGGCCCGGCGCCTCCGAGCAGTTGTACGACGCGCTGCCGGGCGTGAAGGAACTGGTCCGCTTCACCGAGGAGGAGGGCGCGCATCTGCACTGCGAGCCGCTCGGGCGGGCCCTGTTCGAGGAGCGGGTCTTCGACTGGCTGGACGCCCGGCTCGCGACCGCCGGGACGGTGTGACGAACGGCTTTGATCACCGTACGGCTGCGGCCGCGTAACGCATTGATCTGACCACGCCAAAGCTATGGATTCCGGCCAGTGCTGCTGGTTCCATGGAAGACCAGACACGCACTTCCCTGGGGGGACGACAAATGCACTGGTACGTGGACGTGCTCAAGAAGTACGCGGTGTTCAGCGGTCGCGCGCGGCGCCAGGAATACTGGATGTTCTTCCTGTTCAACCTGCTCATCAGCATCGTGCTGGCGATCGTGGACGCCGCCCTGGACACCTCGATCCTCGGGATCGTCTACTTCCTCGCCGTCCTGGTCCCGGGCCTCGCCGTCACGGTCCGCCGCCTGCACGACACGAGCCGCTCGGGCTGGTGGATTCTCATCTCGCTGATCCCGCTCGTCGGCGGCATCATCCTGCTCGTCTTCGTCGCCTCCGAGGGCAAGCCGGAGGCCAACGAGTACGGCCCCAACCCGAAGTACGCCCCGGCGGTCTGACGCCGGTCCAGCCACGAAGAAGGGCCCACCGGATACCTCCGGTGGGCCCTTCTTCGCGTGCCTGCTCAGTGAGAGTGCCCGCTCGGTGCCGGGGCGGCGTTCTTCACTGCCAGGGGCAGGAGCTTCTTGCCCGTCGGGCCGATCTGGATGTGGGTGTCCATCTGGGGGCAGACTCCGCAGTCGAAGCACGGGGTCCAGCGGCAGTCCTCGACCTCGGTCTCGTCGAGGGCGTCCTGCCAGTCCTCCCAGAGCCAGTCCTTGTCGAGGCCGGAGTCCAGGTGGTCCCAGGGCAGGACCTCCTCGTAGGAGCGCTCGCGGGTGGTGTACCAGTCGAGGTCCACGCCGAACTCGGCCAGCGCCTTGTCCGCGCAGCCCATCCAGCGGTCGTAGGAGAAGTGCTCACGCCAGCCGTCGAAGCGGCCGCCGTCCTCGTACACCGCGCGGATCACCGCGCCGACGCGCCGGTCGCCGCGCGAGAGCAGGCCCTCGATGATGCCGGGCTTGCCGTCGTGGTAGCGGAAGCCGATCGAGCGGCCGTACTTCTTGTCGCCCCGGATCTTGTCGCGGAGCTTCTGCAGGCGCGCGTCGGTCTCCTCGGCGGAGAGCTGCGGCGCCCACTGGAAGGGGGTGTGCGGCTTGGGCACGAAACCGCCGATGGAGACCGTGCAGCGGATGTCGCCCGAACCGGAGACCTCACGGCCCTTGCGGATGACGTTCGTGGCCATGTCCGCGATCTGGAGGACGTCGTCGTCCGTCTCGGTGGGCAGGCCGCACATGAAGTACAGCTTCACCTGGCGCCAGCCGTTGCCGTACGCGGTGGCGACCGTGCGGATCAGGTCCTCTTCCGAGACCATCTTGTTGATGACCTTGCGCATCCGCTCCGACCCGCCCTCGGGGGCGAAGGTCAGGCCCGAGCGACGGCCGTTACGGGTCAGCTCGTTGGCCAGGTCGACGTTGAACGCGTCGACCCGGGTGGACGGCAGGGAGAGGCCGACCTTGTCGTCGGTGTAGCGGTCGGCCAGGCCCTTGGCGATCTCACCGATCTCGCTGTGGTCGGCGGAGGACAGCGAGAGCAGGCCGACCTCCTCGAAGCCGGTCGCGTTCAGACCCTTCTCGACCATGTCACCGATGCCGGTGATGGAGCGCTCGCGCACCGGACGGGTGATCATGCCCGCCTGGCAGAACCGGCAGCCACGCGTGCAGCCGCGGAAGATCTCCACCGACATCCGCTCGTGCACCGTCTCGGCGAGCGGCACCAGCGGCTGCTTGGGGTACGGCCACTCGTCCAGGTCCATCACCGTGTGCTTGGACACGCGCCACGGGACACCGGAGCGGTTGGGGACGACACGGCCGATCCGGCCGTCGGGGAGGTACTCCACGTCGTAGAACGCCGGGATGTACACCGCGCCCGTCTTCGCCAGCCGGAGCAGGACCTCCTCGCGGCCACCGGGACGGCCCTCGGCCTTCCAGCCGCGGATGATCTCCGTCATGTCCAGCACGGCCTGCTCGCCGTCACCGATGATCGCCGCGTCGATGAAGTCCGCGATGGGCTCCGGGTTGAACGCCGCGTGACCGCCGGCCAGGACGATCGGGTCGTCGACCGTACGGTCCCGGGACTGTAGCGGGATGCCCGCCAGGTCCAGCGCGGTGAGCATGTTGGTGTAGCCCAGCTCGGTGGAGAAGCTCAGGCCGAGCACGTCGAACGCCTTCACCGGGCGGTGGCTGTCGACCGTGAACTGCGGGACGCCGTGCTCCCGCATCAGCGCCTCCAGGTCCGGCCACACGCTGTAGGTGCGCTCGGCGAGGACGCCCCGCTGCTCGTTCAGCACCTCGTAGAGGATCATGACGCCCTGGTTGGGCAGACCCACCTCGTAGGCGTCCGGGTACATCAGTGCCCAGCGGACCTCGGCCTCGTCCCAGGGCTTGACCGTGGAGTTCAGTTCTCCACCGACGTACTGGATCGGCTTCTGCACATGCGGGAGCAAGGCTTCGAGCTGCGGGAAGACCGACTCGACAGACATCGCGGCATTACCTTCGTGAGCTGACGGGGGGCACCTCCCGGCCGGAGGCTGAGGGAGGATGACCATCAAGCGTAACCCGCCCGGACGCCTCCTCCGCACGCCCGGAGCGGATCTCCCCACCGGCCTCACGCCGGGAACACGCGCCGCGCCTTCCGCCACCGGCCGGGCAGCTCCGCCTCCGTACGCCGGCCGGCCTGCTCCTCCCGCTCGTACAGCACCCCGTACGTGAACGCGCTCTCCCCCGCCGCGTGCGCCACCGCGGCCAGCTCCCGCAGGGTCCGGCGGGCCAGCACGCTGTCCTGGTGCTCGCCGAGCAGGCTGGTCAGCTTCTTCGCCGTACGGGCCAGGGCGCGGGCGGAGCCGCCGAGCGCGGGGACGGCCGCCTCGGCGGCATAGCGGGCGCGCTTGGCGCGCTTACGGGCCTCGTGCAGGGCGTGGTCGCGGTCCTCGCCGGGCGGCAGATCCAGCGCGGCCGTCACCAGCCGGGTCAGCTTCGCGCCCTCCTTCCTCAGCGCGCGGGTGAGCACCTCGCGCGGCTCGCGGGCCGCCTTCTTCCGCAGCGGCGGGTCGGCGAGCAGGGTGTCGAGACTGTCCAGCAGGGCGAGACAGCGGGCGGAGTCCAGCACCCCGAGCAGATGGCCGCGGGTACTGCCGTGCCGGGCGGTGGCCCAGGAGGCGAGGCGCTCGCGGACGGGACCGGTGACCTGGCCGGGCGGCAGGGCGTCGAGGGCGGACGTCAGCCGGTCCGCCAGCACCTCCTGGTCGCGGTCGACCCCGAGTTCGCGCGCCAGCCACTTCAGCTCGGCGGCGACCGGCGCGGTGGCGTCCCGGTCCAGGACCGAGCCGAAGCTGCGGAAGGCGGACCGCATCCGGCGGGTGGCCACCCGCATCTGGTGCACGGAGTCCGGCAGATCCCGGCGGACACCGGGGTCGCGCGCGAGGATCGCCTCGCGCTGCTCACGCAGGTACGCGAGGACATGGTCCCCCGCCGTCACCGGCTCGGCCGCCCGCGCCGGCCGGGCGCGGGAGCCGCCGGTCCGGCGCAGCGCCTCGGCCACCTTGGACGACGCCTTCGACGGCCGTACCCCCGCTTCACCGAGCCGCTCCTCCACGGCGTCCAGCAGGGCCGGGTCGGCGCCGTCGGCCAGCTCCACCTCGATCTCGGTCCACCGGGCGGTGCCGCCCGCCCGGTTGAGGCGCTCGGCGGTCACGGTGTCGACGCTCGCCTCGGCCAGCAGGACGCCGTCCGCGTCGAGGAGGTGCCGCACATCGCGGGCGGACCGGAGCCGGACCACGGGCACCAGCTCAGCGCCCCGGACCCGTGAGCGGACCAGCGCGGCGATCTCCCCGGGCACGGTGTCCGAGAGCGGCGCCCGGATCTCGTCCCGGACACCGGGCGCGACCGGGAACTTCAGATGCCACCCGGCGTCCGAGCCCCCGGTGCGGCGGCGCAGGGTGAGCGAGGCGGCGCCCAGGCGCTCGTCGGCGGTGTCGTAGTAGGTGGCGTCCAGCTCGACCACCCCCTGGTCGACGACGTCCGCCACCGCTCCGGTGCCGGCCAGCTCGGGCAGCCCGCCGTCCGCCACCTCGTACTTCCGCTCGATCTCCCGCTTCACGTCCGTCATGAACCGAATCTAGAACGCCCCCGCGCTCTCAACCAGCCCCCGGATACGGGTGAGGGCCGGGAGATGCTCCCGGCCCTCGTCAACCAGCTCCGCCGAACCCTCGCAGGGTCACGCCGACATGGGCCGCTGCGCCCTGATCGACTGCAACAGCCCCACCGCCACCCAGACCGCGAACATCGAGGAGCCGCCGTAGGAGACGAACGGCAACGGCAGACCGGTCACCGGCATGATGCCGAGGGTCATGCCGATGTTCTCGAACGCCTGGAAGGCGAACCAGGCGACGATCCCGGCGGCCACGATCGTGCCGTAGAGCTCGGTGGAGTCGCGGGCGATACGGCAGGCGCGCCACAGGATGACGCCGAGCAGAACGATTATCAGGCCCGCCCCGAGAAAGCCCAGCTCCTCCCCCGCGACCGTGAAGACGAAGTCGGTCTGCTGCTCGGGCACGAACTGGCCCGTGGTCTGCGAGCCGTGGAACAGCCCGGAACCGGTCAGCCCGCCGGAGCCGATGGCGATCCGGGCCTGGTTGGTGTTGTAGCCGACGCCCGCCGGGTCCAGCTCCGGGTTGGCGAAGGCGGCGAACCGGTTGATCTGGTAGTCGTCCAGGATGTGCAGCTGCCACACCGCGATGGCACCGGCGGCGCCCGCCGAGATGAGGCCGAACACCCAGCGGTTGGAGGCGCCGGAGGCGAGCAGCACGCCCAGGATGATGATCACCATCACCATGACCGACCCGAGGTCGGGCATGAGCAGCACGATGAGGATCGGCACGGCGGCGAGCCCGAGCGCCTGGAGGACCGTGCGGTGGTCGGGGTACGCCTTGTCGCCCGCGTCGACCCGCGCGGACAGCAGCATCGCCATGCCCAGGATGATCGTGATCTTCACGAACTCGGAGGGCTGGATCGAGAAGCCGCCGCCGAAGACGATCCAGGAGTGGGCGCCGTTGACGGTGGAGCCGAGCGGGGTGAGCACCGCGAGGATGCCGGCCAAGGACAGCCCGTAGAGGATCGGCACCGCGTTGCGCAGGCCGCGGTGGCCGAGCCAGAGGGTGCCGATCATCAGGGCGAGCCCGATGCCGGTGTTCATGAAGTGCCGGAACAGGAAGTAGTACGGGTCGCCCTGGTTGATCTCGGTGCGGTTGCGGGTCGCCGAGAACACCAGCAGGGAGCCGATCAGCGACAGCGCGAGGGCCGCCAGCAGTATCGGCCAGTCGAGTCTGCGGGCCAGCGAGTCACGGGCGAAGATCCTGGTCCAGCCCGCGCGCTCCGGGCCGTACCCGGAGACGGAGAAGGTGTTGCCGGTCATGTGCGTGTCCTCCGGCTCCCCCTCCGGCGGGGCCGCCTGCGGGTGTTGCTGTTGGTGTTGGGCGAGGGCGAGGTGGCGGCGGCGGGCTGGTCCTCGTCGCCGTTGCTGGTGTTGTTCTTCTGGGCGGCCTCGACGTCCTTGGCCGGGTCGCCCTTGATCTTCGGGGCGGCCACGGTGCCGTCGGGGCGGACCTTCGGCAGGGTTTTCTGCGGCTCGGGCAGCAGGGCCGTGTTCTTGTCGATGGAGCCGTCGCCCTTGACGCCGTAGAGCGCGCTGTAGATGTTGCGGACGGCCTCACCGGAGGCTCCGGAACCCGTACCGGCCTGGGCGATCGTCATGATCACCGTGTAGTCCTTGGAGTAGGTCGCCAGCCAGGAGGTGGTCTGCTTGCCGTAGACCTCGGCCGTGCCCGTCTTGGCGTGCAGGGGGATCTTGTTCTGCGGCCAGCCGCCGAACTTCCAGGCGGCGGTACCCCGGGTGACCACGCCCGAGAAGGCGTCGTTCATGCCCTTCAGCGTGGCCTTGGAGACGGGGAGACGGCCGCTCTTCCTCGGCGGGATCGGGGTCACGGTCTTGCCGTCCGCGCTGATGACGGCCTTGCCGATGGTGGGGTGGTACATGGTCCCGCCGTTGGCGACGGCGCCGTAGATCACGGCCTCCTGGATCGGCGTGACGAGGGTGTCGCCCTGGCCGATGGAGTAGTTGATCGAGTCGCCCTCACGCATCTTGTTGCCTTCGAGGCAGTTCTCGTAGGCGATCTTCTCGACGTAGGAGCCGTCCTTCTTGCCGTACTTGCACCAGGCGTCCTTGTTGGCCTTCCAGTAGTCCAGCTTCCACTGGCGGTCGGGGACGCGGCCGGTGACCTCGTTGGGCAGGTCGACGCCGGTCTCCTTGCCGAGGCCGAACTGGTGGGCGGCCTTGTAGAAGTAGTCCTTGGGCTGGCCCTTCTTGGGGTTGATGCCGCCGTCGCGCTTCCACTCCTGGTCGGACAGGTAGTAGAAGACGGTGTCGCAGGAGACCTCCAGCGCACGCCCGAGCGGGATCGGGCCGAAGCTCTCGCCCTCGAAGTTCTTGAAGACCTGGCTGCCCACCGAGTAGGAACTCGTGCAGGGGTAGCGGCCGTCGAAGTCGTACCCCGCCTCCACCGCGGCGGCGGTGGAGATGACCTTGAAGGTCGAGCCGGGTGCGGCCTGGCCCTGGATGGCCCGGTTCAGCAGCGGGTAGTCGGAGTTCTTGCCGGTGAGGGTCTGGTAGTCCTTGGCGGAGATGCCGCCGACCCAGACGTTCGGGTCGTAGGTCGGCGCGGAGGCCATGGCGACGATGCGGCCGGTCTTGGCCTCCATCACCACGGCGGCACCGGAGTCGGCCTTGTAGTTGGTGCCGGTGATCTTGTCGAACTGCTGGCGGGCGACCTTCATCGCCTTGTCCAGCTCGAACTCGGTGACCCGCTGGACGCGCGAGTCGATGCTGGTGACCAGGTTGGAGCCGGACTCCGCCGGGTCGGCCTGGGCCTTGCCGATGACCCGGCCGAGGTTGTCCACCTCGTAGCGCGTGACGCCCGCCTTGCCGCGCAGCTCCTTGTCGTACTGCCGCTCCAGGCCGGAGCGGCCGACCATGTCGGAGCGCAGGTAGGGCGAGTCCGTGTCCTTGGCCTTCTGGATCTCGTCGTCGGTGACGGGCGAGAGATAGCCGAGGACCTGGGAGGTGTTGGCCTTGCCGGGGGCGCCGTACCGGCGGACGGCCTCGGGCTCGGCGGTGATGCCGGGGAAGTCCTCGGCGCGCTCACGGATCTGGAGGGCCTGCTTGGGCGTGGCCTCGTCGGTGATGGGGATCGGCTGGTAGGGCGAGCCGTTCCAGCAGGGCTGGGGGGTCTTGGCGTCGCACAGCCGGACCTTCTGCTGGACCTCGTCGGGCTTCAGGCCGAGGACTCCGGCGAGCTTGGCCAGGACGCCCTTGCCGTCGTCCTTCTGCTTGAGCAGGTCGGTGCGCGAGGCGGAGACGACGAGGCGGGTCTCGTTGTCCGCGAGGGGCACACCGCGCGCGTCCAGGATGTCACCGCGCACGGCGGGGTCGACGACCTGCTGGACGTGGTTGCCGGACGCCTCCCGCTGGTACTCGGCGCCCTCGCGGATCTGGAGGTACCACAGGCGGCCGCCGAGGGTGCCGAGCAGGGAGAGGACGAGGATCTGGATGACGACCAGCCGGATCTGGACCCTTGGGGTCCGCCCGGTCTCCGGAATGTTGGTCATGGGCGCAGCCCATTCATTGGAAGGGTGGTGGCGGGCGACGGGTGGGCGGTCACTGCTGCTGACTCCCCCTCTCAGCGCGGGAACTGGTGTGCGCGTACGGATGATGAACGTGCGGCCGGAGTGGCCGGGTTCCGCCGTTTCTTCCCCGTTCGGGTGAATTCGGGGGCTGTCACAGCCGCTTGACCCCCTTGATGCGGCCGACGCGGGCCGAGCGGGTGCGGGCCTTGGCCTTCAGGGCGCCGAGGCCCCGCTGGGAGCCGAGGCGCAGGCCGGTGCCGGAGGAGAGCCAACCGGAGGAGATGTTCCCGGCCTTGGCGGCGGGGCCGGACTCGGCCAGCGGGTCGTTGTCCGCACGGCGGGCCAGCCACATCACGCCGGGCACCACGAACGGGGCCAGCAGCAGATCGTACAGCGCGGCCGAGAACAGCAGGCCGGGCAGGCCGACATGGCGGGCGGCGGTGTCGCCGACCAGGGCGCCGACGCCGGCGTAGAGCAGCGTGGAGCCGATCGCGGCGGCGACCACGACGGCCATCGGGCCGGTCGCCGACTTCAGCCGGCCGGTCTCGGGCTTGACGAGCCCGGCGAAGTAGCCGATGACGCACAGCACGAGGGCGTAGCGGCCGGCCGCGTGGTCGGCGGGCGGCGCGAGGTCCGCGAGGAGTCCGGCGCCGAAGCCGACGAGGGCGCCGCCGACATGGCCGTACACCAGGGCGAGGCCGAGGACGGTCAGGAGGAGCAGGTCGGGGACGGCACCGGGCAGGTGGAGGCGGGCGAGGACACTCACCTGGATCACCAGGGCGACGACGACCAGCACGGTGGAGAGCAGGACGCGGTTGAGGCGCATGGGTGGTTCAGCTCCTACTGCTGCTGGCCGTTGGTGTCGGAGTCGTCCGGCGCTGCGCCGTCCGCCGAGGGGGTGACCGTGACGGTCACCGTGGGCGTCGGGACCGGCTTGGGCTTGGCCGGGAGGACCTCGTCGCGCGGGTCCTTCTTCGGTCCCGTGACGACCACGCCGACGAGGTCGAGCTTGCTGAAGCCGACGTACGGCGTGACGTAGAGGGTGCGGGTCAGGCCGCCGCCGGAGGGGTCGACGCGGGAGACCACGCCTACGGGCACGCCGGGCACGAAGGGCTTGTCGGCCTGGGAGCCGAAGGTGACGAGCCGGTCGCCCTTCTTCACCTCCGCCTTGCCGTTGAGGAGTTCCACGCGCAGCGGGCGGTCGCCCTGTCCGGAGGCGAAGCCGAGTTCGTCGTTGCCCTCCATACGGGTGCCGACGGTGAAGTCGGGGTCGTTGGCGAGCAGCACGGTGGCGGTCTCGGGGCCGACCGTGGTGACGCGGCCGACCAGGCCGTCGCCGTTGAGCACGGTCATGTCCCGCTTGATGCCGTCATCGGCGCCCGCGTCGATGGTGATGGTCCAGGAGAAGCCCTGGGCGGCTCCTATGGCGATGACCTGGGCGCCCTTGATGCCGTACTGGCCCTGGCCCGCGACCTTCAGCATCCGGTCGAGCTGGTTCAGCCGGCTGCGGTTGCGGTCGTCGCTGCCCAGCTTGGCCTTGAGTGCCGCGTTCTCCTTCTCCATGACGGCGAGCCGGTCGTGGCGGCTGCCGGAGTCCCGGACGGCGGAGACGGCGTTGCCGACCGGGTCGACCGCCGTGGACAGCCCGTTCTCGATCGGGCCGAAGGCCGCGGCCGCGGCCTGCCGGGCACCGTCGACCGGGGAGTTCCGGCCTCCGCGGATGTCCACCGTGATCAGTGCGAACGCGATGGCGATCAGCAGGACCAGGAGCAGGCGGCTCTCTTTCGTGTCCCTCACGTGCGGCGGCCGTGCCCTTCCTCTATAGGAATTCGGGGACCCCGATAAAGCGCCGTTGCCGACGCTCGAATCGAAGGGGGTCCGTTGGGGGAGCTTATGCCTCTATATCAACGATCCGCCGCACGAGAGCAGAACGTCTCGTACGGCGGAATCGAAGTGTCATGTCATCGGCGCGGCTGGGCGTCGAGCACCTGCTGGAGCGCCTCGAACTCCTCGACGCACTTGCCGGAGCCGAGCGCGACGCTGTCGAGCGGGTCCTCGGCGATGTGGATCGGCATGCCGGTCTCCTGGCGCAGCCGCTCGTCGAGACCGCGCAGCAGGGCGCCGCCGCCGGTCAGCACGATGCCCCGGTCCATGATGTCGCCGGACAGCTCCGGCGGGCACTTGTCCAGGGTCGTCTTGACGGCATCGACGATCGCGTTGACCGGTTCCTCGATCGCCTTGCGTACCTCCGCCGCGGAGATGACGACGGTCTTGGGCAGCCCGGACACCAGGTCCCGGCCGCGGACTTCGGTGTGCTCGTCGGAGTCGAGGTCGTACGCCGAACCGATCGTGATCTTGATCTGTTCGGCCGTCCGCTCACCCAGCAGAAGGCTGTACTCCTTCTTGATGTACTGGATGATCGCGTTGTCCAGTTCGTCACCCGCGACGCGGATGGACTGGGCGGTGACGATGCCGCCGAGGGAGATGACCGCGACCTCCGTGGTGCCGCCGCCGATGTCCACCACCATGTTGCCCGTGGCCTCGTGGACCGGCAGGCCGGAGCCGATGGCCGCGGCCATGGGCTCCTCGATGATGTGCACCTGGCGGGCGCCCGCCTGGGAGGAGGCTTCGATGACGGCGCGCCGCTCGACGCCCGTGATGCCCGAGGGGACACAGACGACGACCCGAGGCCGGGCCAGATACCGCCGCTTGTGGATCTTCAGGATGAAGTAGCGGAGCATCCGCTCGGTGATCTCGAAGTCGGCGATCACGCCGTCCTTCAGCGGCCGCACGGCCACGATGTTGCCCGGCGTGCGGCCGATCATCTTCTTCGCTTCGGCGCCGACCGCGAGGATGCCACCGGTGTTGGTGTTGATCGCTACGACGGACGGCTCGTTGAGTACGATCCCGCGACCCCTGACGTACACCAGCGTGTTGGCGGTCCCGAGGTCGACAGCCATGTCACGGCCGATGAACGACATTGAGTTCCCCATCAGGATTCGACGGGCCTTCCCTGGAAGCTTTTGAGGGCTTTTCAGGTCGGCGAGGTGGGTGCGGTGACGTGAAGGCTTCCATCGTAGACGCGCCTGCACGAACACCGCGCGAGGGTCTTCGCCAATTGTCAGCAGATGGCGCGCCGCCTCGCTTGTGGAGACGGTCCATCGGGGGCACGCGTTCCCCCGATCGGCAACGCATATGCCGAGGGACGGCCGAAATGGTACGGCCGCCCAGGGGCGGGATATCCGGGGGTGCTGACGAACCCTCAGAAAAATTCCCTAAAACTCCGCACTGCGTGGCCCGGACGGGCCCGCACCGCACCGGTCAGTCACGGCCCGGAAAGAAAATCTTCACCTCGCGCTCGGCGGACTCCTCCGAGTCCGAGGCGTGGATCAGGTTCTCCCGCACGATGACACCGAAGTCCCCCCGGATGGAGCCGGGAGGCGCCGCGATCGGGTCGGTCGGGCCGGCCAGCTGCCGCACACCCTCGATGACCCGCTCACCCTCGACGATCATGGCGACGACGGGGCCGGAGGACATGAACTCGACCAGGGGCTCGTAGAAGGGCTTGCCCTCGTGCTCGCCATAGTGCTGCTCCAGCGTGCCCCGGTCCAGCTCGCGCAGCTCCAGTGCCGCGATCCGCCAGTCGGCCTTGCGCTCGATACGGCCGATGATCTCGCCGACCAGGCCACGACGGACGGCGTCGGGCTTGAGAAGGACGAGGGTGCGCTGGGTCACGGAAGGCTCCTTACGACTGACGTGCGGTGGCACGAGGTTACAGGGCGTGTCCACGCCTTCGTCACGCAGCGTCAGCCGCAGGGGAGGACCCAGCGGCGGCAGCCGCCGCGAAGCGGGCCTTGGCCTCGTCGATCTTGCGGCCGTAGTGCACCGACGCCCACCACAGGGCCGCGAACACCGCGCCCATGAAGTACATCATCGGCACGAAGAAACCGGACGCGATCAGCGCGATCTGGAGCGCCCAGCCGAGGACGACACCGCCCGGCCGGGTCACCATGCCGCACAGCAGCACGGACAGCACCATGGCCACCCCGCAGACCCACCACACCGTGGACATGGCCAGCGAGGGGTCCTTCATGGCGACCAGACCGGCGAACCCGATGACGAAGAACTCGCCGATCAGCGTCGATGAACAGAGCGTACGCACGAGCGGTTTACCTCAGCCCTTCCGAAGCAGCAGGCGGGCCTCGCCCACCGTGATGACCGAGCCGGTGACCAGGACGCCGCCGCCGGCGAACTCGCCCTCCTCCTCGGCCAGCGTGATCGCGGCCTCCAGCGCCTCCGGCAGCCGGGGCTCGACCTGGACCCGCTCCTCGCCGAACACCTCGACGGCGATGGCGGCCAGCTCGTCCGCGTCCATGGCGCGATGGCTGGAGTTCTGCGTGATGACGACCTCGGCGAAGAGCGGCTCGAACGCCTCCAGCAGCCCGCGCACGTTCTTGTCCGCGCTCGCGCCGACCACACCGATCAGCCGGCTGAAGTCGAACGACTCCCGCACCGCCTCGGCGGTCGCCTCGGCACCCGCCGGGTTGTGCGCCGCGTCCAGCACGACGGTCGGCGAACGCCGGACGGTCTCCAGGCGGCCCGGCGAGGAGACGGCCGCGAACGCCTTGCGCACGGTGTCGATGTCCAGCGGCTCGGCACGCTCGGCGCCGACCCCGAAGAACGCCTCGACGGCGGCGAGGGCGACGGCCGCGTTGTGCGCCTGGTGGGCGCCGTGCAGCGGGAGGTAGACCTCCGGGTACTCGCCGCCGAGACCGCGCAGGGTGAGCAGCTGACCGCCGACGGCGACCTGCCGGTCGACCACGCCGAACTCCATGCCCTCGCGGGCCACGGTGGCGTTCTCCTCGACGGCCTTCTTCAGCAGCACCTGGGCCGCGTCCACCGGCTGCTGCGCCATGATCACGGTCGAGTCCGGCTTGATGATGCCGGCCTTCTCGGTGGCGATCTGCTCGGGCGTCTCGCCCAGGCGGTCGGTGTGGTCCAGCGAGATGGGCATGACCACGGCGACGTCACCGTCGATCACGTTGGTCGCGTCCCAGCTGCCGCCCATGCCGACCTCGACGACGGCGACGTCGATGGGCGCGTCCGCGAAGGCGGCGTACGCCATGCCGGTCAGCACCTCGAAGAAGGACAGCCGGTACTCCTGGGCGGTGTCGACCATCCCGATGTACGGCTTGATGTCCTCGTACGTCTCGATGAACCGCTCGGCGCTGATCGGGGCGCCGTCCAGGCTGATGCGCTCGGTCACCGACTGCACGTGCGGGCTGGTGTAGCGGCCGGTGCGCAGCTCGAAGGCGCCGAGCAGGGCCTCGATCATGCGGGCGGTGGAGGTCTTGCCGTTGGTGCCGGTGATGTGGATGGAGGGGTACGTGCGCTGGGGGTCGCCCAGTACGTCCATCAGGGCGGCGATCCGGGTGACGGAGGGGTCCAGCTTGGTCTCGCCCCAGCGGGTGGCCAGCTCGGTCTCCACCTCGCGCAGGGCGCGGTCCACCTCGGGGTCCTCGGGCCGGGCCGGTACGTCGGCCTCCGGCGGGCCGCCCTGGGTGCGCAGGGTGCGGCTGCCCGCCTCGATCACGGCGAGGTCGGGGTCGCGGTCCGTCTCCTCGGAGACGATCTCGTCGAAGGAGTCCAGGGGGTCGGGCGTGTCGTTGTTACCGGGCGAGTCGCTCACGGGATCAGTCTACGGAGGGCGCGGGGTGTCGCGCGTGGTGGTCCGGCTGCGGCGCCGTCGTGGCTTGTCGCGCAGTTCCCCGCGCCCTGGGTGGGTGCGGCTCAGGGTCACTGGACAGGCCCCCGGCGCAACCAGAGCACCGGGGGCCTTCCTCGTCGTACGGGGCGCTTACGCCTGCGGCAAGCGGTCCAGCTGGGACTGGAGGCGGAGCATGTCCTCCTCCGCCTTGGCCAGGCGGCCGCGGATCTTGTCGACGACCGCGTCCGGTGCCTTCGCCAGGAACGCCTCGTTGCCGAGCTTGGCCGTGGCCGCCGCCTTCTCCTTCTCCGCGGCGGCGAGGTCCTTGGCGAGGCGCTTACGCTCCGCCGCGACGTCGATCGTGCCGGAGAGGTCGAGCGCGACCTCGGCGCCGGCGACCGGGAGGGTGGCCGTGGCCGTGAAGGACTCGCCCTCCGGCTGGAGCCGCAGCAGCTGGCGGATGGCCGCCTCGTGCGGGGCGAGGGCCGTACCGTCCAGCGTCAGCCGGGCCGGAACCCGCTGGCCCGGCTGGAGGCCCTGGTCGGCGCGGAAGCGGCGGACCTCGGTGATGACGGACTGGAGGGACTCGATCTCCCGCTCGGCGGACGCGTCCCGGAAGCCCGAGTCCGTGGGCCACTCGGCGATGACGAGGGACTCGCCACCGGTCAGCGTGGTCCACAGGGTCTCCGTGACGAACGGGACCACCGGGTGCAGCAACTTGAGGGTGACGTCCAGGACCTCACCGAGGACCCGCTTGGAGACCTCGGCCGCCTCGCCGCCCGCCTGGAACGTGGTCTTGGACAGCTCGACGTACCAGTCGAAGACCTCGTCCCACGCGAAGTGGAAGAGGGCGTCGGACAGCTTGGCGAACTGGTAGTCCTCGTAGTGCGCGTCGACTTCGGCCACGACCGAGTTGAGGCGGGAGAGAATCCAGCGGTCCGTGGCGGACATCGCGGAGGCGTCCGGCAGCGGGCCCTCGATGGTCGCGCCGTTCATCAGCGCGAAGCGGGTCGCGTTCCAGATCTTGTTGGCGAAGTTCCGCGAGCCCTGGACCCAGTCCTCGCCGATCGGCACGTCGACACCGGGGTTGGCACCGCGCGCGAGGGTGAACCGCAGCGCGTCGGAGCCGTACTTGTCCATCCAGTCCAGCGGGTTGACCGCGTTGCCGAAGGACTTCGACATCTTCTTGCCGAACTGGTCGCGGACCATGCCGTGCAGGGCGATGGTGTGGAACGGCGGGGTGCCGTCCATCGCGTAGAGGCCGAACATCATCATCCGGGCGACCCAGAAGAAGAGGATGTCGTAGCCGGTGACCAGGACGGAGTTCGGGTAGAACTTCGCCAGCGACTCGGTCTGCTCGGGCCAGCCCAGGGTGGAGAAGGGCCACAGGCCGGAGGAGAACCAGGTGTCGAGGACGTCGGTGTCCTGGTGCCAGCCCTCGCCGGTGGGCGGCTGCTCGTCGGGGCCGACGCAGACGACCTCGCCGTCCGGGCCGTACCAGACCGGGATGCGGTGGCCCCACCACAGCTGGCGCGAGATGCACCAGTCGTGGAGGTTGTCGACCCAGTCGAAGTACCGCTTCTCCATCTCCTGCGGGTGGATCTTGACCTTGCCGTCGCGGACCGCGTCACCGGCGGCCTTGGCGAGCGGGGCGACCTTGACCCACCACTGCATGGACAGCCGCGGCTCGATGGTGGTCTTGCAGCGCGAGCAGTGGCCCACCGAGTGGGCGTAGGGCCGCTTCTCGGCGACGATCCGGCCCTCGGCGCGCAGCGCGGCGACGATGGCGGAGCGGGCCTCCAGGCGGTCCAGGCCCTGGAAGGGGCCGGGGGTGGTGATGACGGCGTGCTCGTCCATGACGGTGATGGACGGCAGGTCGTGGCGCTGGCCGATCTCGAAGTCGTTCGGGTCGTGCGCCGGGGTCACCTTGACGGCGCCGGTGCCGAACTCCGGGTCGACGTGCTCGTCGGCGACGACCGGGATGGAGCGGTCGGTCAGCGGCAGCCTGATCAGCTTGCCGATCAGGTGCTTGTACCGCTCGTCCCCGGGGTGGACGGCGACGGCGGTGTCACCGAGCATCGTCTCGGCGCGGGTGGTGGCGACGACGATCGTCTCGTCCCCGTCGCCGTACTTCATGGAGACGAGTTCGCCGTCGTCGTCCTGGTACTCGACCTCAATGTCGGAGATCGCGGTCAGGCAGCGCGGGCACCAGTTGATGATGCGCTCGGCGCGGTAGATCAGCTCGTCGTCGTAGAGCCGCTTGAAGATGGTCTGGACGGCCTTAGAGAGGCCCTCGTCCATGGTGAAGCGCTCGCGGGACCAGGCGACGCCGTCGCCGAGGCGGCGCATCTGGCCGGAGATCTGGCCGCCGGACTCGCCCTTCCACTGCCAGACGCGGTCGACGAACGCCTCGCGGCCCAGGTCGTGGCGGGACTTGCCCTCCTTGCCCAGTTCGCGCTCGACGACGTTCTGGGTGGCGATGCCGGCGTGGTCCATGCCGGGCTGCCACAGGGTCTCGAAGCCCTGCATGCGCTTGCGGCGGGTCAGGGCGTCGATGATCGTGTGCTCGAAGGCGTGGCCCAAGTGGAGGCTGCCGGTGACGTTGGGCGGGGGGATGACGACGGTGAAGGGCGGCTTGTCGCTCTTCTCGTCGGCCTCGAAGTAGCCCCGCTCCACCCAGCGCTCGTACAGCGGCCCCTCTACGTCGGCCGGCGCGTACTGGGTCGGCAGTTCGGTCTCGGGCGCTGATGGCTGCTGCTGAGCGTTCTCGGTCACGGGGGTCAGTTTAGAGGTGCCACGGGGTGCTCCCGAAACGCGTTTGTTCTGTAACGGTGCGGCCCCCGGTGCCACCCGTCCCCCGCCGCTGGGCAAGGATGGCGGCAACACCTGAACATCTGGAGGGGAACCCAGCCATGAGCAGCAACCAGCCGGGCCCGTACGGCGGACAGCCCCCGCAGCCGGGTCCTTACGGTCAGGCTGGTCAGCCCGGCCCCTACGGGCAGCAGCCCCCGGCCCAGCCCGGCCCCTACGGGGCACCGGGACCGTACGGTCAGCCCCCGCAGCCCCCGCAGGCTCCCCGGCCCGGTTACGGCTACCCGCAGTCCCCGCCGCCCCCGCCCGCTCCCCCGGCCCCGCCCGGCGCCCCCTACGGGTACCCGCAGCAGCAGGGCGTGCCCCAGCAGCCGGGCCCCTACGCCCAGCCCCAGCAGAACCCCTACGGGCAGCAGCCCCCGTACGGGCAGCCGCAGCAGGGCCCCTACGGGCAGGCGCCCTTCGGCGCCCCGCAGCCGCCGGTCCAGGGCCGCAACAACGGCAAGCGGAACGGGCTGATCATCGGCGCGGTGGCCGTGGTCGCCGCCGTGGCGGTGGGCGTCTACTTCCTGACCAGCGGCGGCAGCGGTGGCGGCGACATCGCCGACGACGGCCCGCACAAGCTGACCGCGCCCTCGACGGTGCTCTCGGAGTACAAGAAGGGCAAGAGCGAGAACGGCGCGATGACCCAGGACGACCTGAAGGACGCCGAGAACTGGGGCGTGGTCGGCCCGAAGGACGTCAGTGCCGAGTACGCGGCCGGGAACGTCGACAACCCGCTGAGCAAGAAGATGATCGAGTTCGGCGGGGTGTACGGCACGATCGACGACCCGGAGAAGACGGTCGACGCGCTCTTCGCCTACATGAAGGACCAGAGCACCAAGGAGCGCGAGAACAAGTACACCCTGATCGGCGAGCCGAAGCGGTACGAGCCGGAGGCGCTCGGCGACGCGATCCTCAAGTGCCAGCAGGCCAAGGGTGATACGTCGGGCAGCGGCGAGGGCGTGCCCAAGGAGATGACGTTCTCCTTCTGTGTGTGGGGCGACCACAGCACCGTCGGTTTCGTGATGCCGATGGACATCGCCACCCTGGCGGCGGGCCGCAGCAGCGACCCGGCGGCGGACGCCGAGCTGACCGCCAAGTTCCGTGCGGCGGTCCGCGTCAAGGCGTGACAACGGCCGAGTACATGTGAGAAGGGCCCCGGCCGGTCGGCCGGGGCCCTTCTCACATGTACGGCTGCTGGGCTACGCGGTCTTCTGCTCGCCCTGGCCGCGCCCGCGGGAGTCCCTCGGGATCAGCGTCGGGTTGACGTTGGAGTGGACGACGTCGGCCGTGATGACGACGCGGGCCACGTCCTTGCGGGACGGCACCTCGTACATCACCGACATCAGGACCTCCTCCATGATGGCGCGCAGGCCGCGCGCGCCGGTCTGGCGGAGGATGGCCTGGTCCGCGATGGCCTCCAGCGCCTCGCGCTCGAAGTCCAGCTCCACACCGTCGAGTTCGAAGAGCCGCTGGTACTGCTTGACCAGGGCGTTGCGCGGCTCGACCAGGATCTTCAGCAGGGCTTCGCGGTCGAGGTTGTGCACCGAGGTGATGACCGGGAGACGGCCGATGAACTCGGGGATCATCCCGAACTTCACCAGGTCCTCCGGCATGATGTCCTCGAAGATGTCCTTGGCCGCCAGCTCGCGCTTGGAGCGGATGGTGGCGCCGAAGCCGATGCCCTTCGCGCCGGCCCGCGCCTCGATGATCTTCTCCAGGCCGGAGAAGGCACCGCCCACGATGAACAGCACGTTCGTCGTGTCGATCTGGATGAACTCCTGGTGCGGGTGCTTGCGTCCGCCCTGCGGCGGCACCGAGGCGGTGGTGCCCTCCAGGATCTTCAGCAGGGCCTGCTGGACGCCCTCGCCGCTGACATCGCGCGTGATCGACGGGTTCTCGCTCTTCCGGGCGACCTTGTCGATCTCGTCGATGTAGATGATGCCCGTCTCGGCCTTCTTGACGTCGTAGTCGGCGGCCTGGATGAGCTTCAGCAGGATGTTCTCGACGTCCTCGCCGACGTACCCCGCCTCGGTCAGCGCGGTGGCGTCCGCGATGGCGAAGGGGACGTTGAGCATGCGGGCCAGGGTCTGGGCCAGCAGGGTCTTGCCGGAGCCCGTGGGGCCGAGCAGGAGGATGTTGGACTTCGCCAACTCGATGGCGTCCTCGCGGCCTTGGCCGCCGCCGTTCTCACCGGCCTGGACCCGCTTGTAGTGGTTGTACACCGCGACGGAGAGGGCCTTCTTGGCCGGTTCCTGACCGACCACATAGCTCTCGAGGAACTCGTAGATCTCGCGGGGCTTGGGGAGTTCCTCCCAGCGCACCTCGCTGGTCTCCGCCAGCTCTTCCTCGATGATCTCGTTGCAGAGATCGATGCATTCGTCGCAGATGTACACACCGGGACCTGCGATGAGCTTCTTGACCTGCTTCTGGCTCTTGCCGCAGAACGAGCACTTGAGCAGATCGCCGCCGTCACCGATGCGTGCCACGGTGTGCTTCCCCTTCGCCTGGGAGACGACTGGACACTGAAGATCCAGCGGCTCCTGGTGCTGCCTTATGTCGACGGTACCTTGCCGGGCCCGGTGTTCGGGCCCCCCTTGGCAGGGTTCACTTTGACGTGCACCCTGCCAAGAGGGCCCGGACGTGCGCAACCGCGGTCAGCGGACCGATTCGTTGTTCAACTTGCGGGTGGAGATGATCTGGTCGACGATGCCGTACTCCAGCGCCTCCTCGGCCGTGAGGATCTTGTCGCGCTCGATGTCCTCGCGGATCTTCTCGAGCGGCCGGTTGGTGTGCGTGGCCAGCATGTCCTCCAGCTGCTCACGCATCCGGGTGAACTCCTTGGCGATGATCTCCAGGTCGGAGAGCTGACCGCGCCCCGTGGAGCCCGCCGGCTGGTGGATCAGCACCCGCGAGTTGGGCAGCGCCATGCGCTTGCCGGGGGTACCGGCGGCGAGCAGGATGGCCGCGGCCGAGGCCGCCTGGCCCATGCACACCGTCTGGATGTCGGGCTTCACGAACTGCATGGTGTCGTAGATGGCCGTCAGGGCCGTCATGTCACCGCCGGGGCTGTTGATGTAGATCGAGATGTCCCGGTCGGGGTCCATCGACTCCAGGCACAGCAGCTGCGCCATGACGTCGTTGGCGGAGGCGTCGTCGATCTGGACGCCCAGGAAGATCACGCGCTCCTCGAAGAGCTTCGCGTACGGGTCGTACTCGCGGACGCCCTGGGAAGTGCGCTCGACGAAGCGCGGGATGATGTAACGGCTGTCGGGGCGGGGGCCCTCGTACATGCCGCTGGCGGCGCCGGGAAAGTCGTTCATGGGGTGTTCACCGTCCTGGTGGCGTTCTGGGAGCTGTCGGTGGTGGCGGTGCGTGGCGCGGCCGGGCCGGTCAGGCACCGGTGCCGCCGCCTCCCGGAACACCCGAGGCGTGCGTGATGATCTCGTCGATGAGACCGTACTCCTTGGCCTCTTCCGGGGTGAACCAGCGGTCGCGGTCGCCGTCTCGGATGATCGCTTCCACCGTCTGGCCGGAGTGCTGGGCGGTCAGCTCGGACATGCGCTTCTTGGTGCGCAGCAGGTACTCGGCCTGGATCTTGATGTCCGAGACCGTACCGCCGAGGCCCGCGGAGCCCTGGTGCATCATGATGTCCGCGTGCGGCAGCGCGAAGCGCTTGCCGGCCGCGCCGCCGGTGAGCAGGAACTGGCCCATCGAGGCCGCCATGCCCATGGCGATCGTGACCACGTCGTTCGGGATGTACTGCATGGTGTCGTAGATCGCCATGCCGGCCGTCACCGAGCCGCCGGGGCTGTTGATGTAGAGGTAGATGTCCTTCTCGGGGTCGGCGGCGAGGAGGAGCAGCTGTGCGGTGATCTTGTTGGCGATGTCGTCGTCGACCTGCTGGCCGAGGAAGATGATCCGCTCGCCCAGCAGCCGGTTGTAGACCTGGTCACCGAGGCCGCCACCGATGGAGGGCTCGCCGGCGGCGGAGGGCATCAGATTCGTCACGTATCCACCTGCTCGTCTTACGACGGCGCCGGGCCGTCTCACGTCGTCCTGCCGGGGGCTTGGCGGGGTCGGCTGACTCCCCTGCCCCCCGTATTCATGGACCCTAACGCTCTGGTCCCCCCGGTGAATCCCGCAGAAGCAGGTGTTCGCCGGGGGCGTAGAGCGCCATGGGGGTGAGCTGTGACGCCGGGTGCGGGTGCGTTGTGGCTTGTCGCGCCCCGCGGCGGAGCCGCAGATCGACACAGCCCCGCGCCCCTTGGGCAACCGCACCTGAACCAAGACAGCAGGCCCCCGGGAGACGCGCTCCCGGGGGCCTGCTGTCAGGCTGAGGTGCCTGGGGCTCAGCCCTCGGTCTTCTCGTCGGCGACCTCGGTGGTCTCGGTGACCTCCGTGGTCTCCTCGTCCTCGTCGTCCAGGTCGACGATCTCGCCGTTGGTGTCCTTGACCGTGGCGGCCTCGACGACGACGGCCAGGGCCTTGCCGCGGGCGACCTCGCCGACGAGCAGCGGAACCTGACCGCCCTCGACGACGGCCTGGGCGAACTGGTCGGGGGACATGCCGGAGGAGGCGGCGCGGCGCATGAGGTGCTCGGTGAGCTCCTCCTGGTTGACGCCGAGGTTCTCCTTCTTCACCAGCTCGTCCAGGACGAACTGGGTCTTGATGCCCTTGACCGCGGCCTCACGGGTCTCGGTGTCGAACTCCTCGGCGGTCTTGCCCTGGATCTCCAGGTACTTGTCGAGGGTCAGGCCCATCTGGCCGAGCTGGTGGTGCTCCAGGTTGTGCTTGCGGGTGTTGACCTCGTCCTCGAGGAGCTTCTCGGGGACGGGGACCTCGACCAGCTCGAGGAGCTTGTCGAGCACGCGCTCCTGGGCCTGGGTGGCCTGGTCGTACTGCTTCATGTTGGCCAGGCGCTTGGTGCTGTCGGCCTTCAGCTCGTCCAGGGTGTCGAACTCGGAGGCGAGCTGCGCGAAATCGTCGTCCAGCGCGGGCAGTTCACGGGCGGCGACCTGGGTGACCTTGACGGTGACCTCGGCCTCGCGGCCCGCGGCGGAGCCACCCTTCAGCTCGGAGGTGAAGGTGCCCTCCTCGCCGGCGGACAGGCCCTTGACGGCGTCGTCGATGCCGTCGAGCAGCTCGCCGGAGCCGATGGTGTACGAGACGCCGCTCGCGACGCCGTCCTCCAGGACCTCGCCGTCGACCTTGGCCTCGAGGTCGATCGTGATGACGTCGCCGTCCTCGGCGGCACGCTCGACCGGGGAGGTGGAGGCGAAGCGCTCACGCAGCTGCTCGACCGACTTCTCGACGTCCTCGTCGCTGACCTCGATGGCGTCGACCTCGACCTCGATGCCGGAGTAGTCCGGGATCTCCACGGTCGGGCGGATGTCGACCTCGGCGGTGAAGTTCAGCGTCTCGCCGTCCTTCAGCTCGGTGATGTCGACCTCGGGCTGGCCCAGCGGGGTCAGCTCGGCCTCGTTGACCGCCTCGGTGTAGAACTTCGGGAGCGCGTCGTTGACGGCCTCCTCGAGCACGGCACCACGACCGAACCGCTGGTCGATGACGCGGG
The DNA here is from genome assembly GCF_044541565.1 of Streptomyces sp. NPDC085596. Taxonomy (NCBI): domain Bacteria; kingdom Bacillati; phylum Actinomycetota; class Actinomycetes; order Kitasatosporales; family Streptomycetaceae; genus Streptomyces; species Streptomyces sp. NPDC085596. The sequence goes on from NZ_JBITTC010000001.1 coordinate 824,023, forward strand.
CCGGGATCTTGCCCTTGCGGAAGCCCTTCACCGTGACCTGCTGGTTGATCTTCTGGTACGCCGCGTCGAGGCTGTCCTTGAGCTCCTCGAAGGGCACCTCGACAGTGAGCCGAACCCGAGTCGGGTTCAGGGTCTCCACGGCGCTCTTCACGGTTCGGTCTCCTTGTGGCTGACTTCTTGGGTTCTGCCGGAGCCAGAGGGCACCGGCCGATAGCCGCCCGGAGGAGTAGCAGGCCATGAGGCCGGACACACGGGCGCGCAACCTGCATAGTAACCGCAGCCGGTCAGCGCCCCAAAAGGCGATCATCACGACACCGTGAGCCAAGTGGTCGGGGTGGCGGGATTTGAACCCACGGCCTTCCGCTCCCAAAGCGGACGCGCTACCAAGCTGCGCCACACCCCGTCTGGTGCGAGTCGTAGGGTACATGCCCCGGACGGGCGCGTCGCCGCGTCGCGCGCGGCACCGGGTGCCGTGCCGCGGGCGCTCCGTGGCACGTCACGTTGGCCTCCGCGCCGAGGGACCCGCTACGATGCTCCAGTACCGCGGTCACCGACGCGCGGTGCGCTCCTCGCGGGCGTAGCTCAATGGTAGAGCCCTAGTCTTCCAAACTAGCTACGCGGGTTCGATTCCCGTCGCCCGCTCTTCATGACTCAGGGGCCCGGCAGCCGTTTCGGCGGCGCCGGGCCCCTGAGTCGTTCCCGGGGGCGCGAGGGCCCCTCAGAAGCTGATCGAGTTGACCATCTCCGCTATCGACTGCATGAAGCGGCTGATGGAGGGCGCCATCCCGGTGGAGGCGAGGAAGAAGCCGAAGAGCATCGCCACGATGGCCGGGCCCGCCTTGATGTTCCCTCCTCGCATCAACACCACCAGGATGATCGCCAACAGCAACACCACGGACAGTGAAATGGCCACAACTGATCACACCCTCGGTCGGTTCGCTCTCCCGGCCTGGAGGCACCGTGCAGCACACCTCCGCCAGAACCATCGTGCCACCAACCAGCCCTCTGTATGCGGCTCGTGACACATCGTCGGTGAACCGGTCCGGCGCGGGCGACGCCCCGCACGGCAATTCGACGGCTCACCCGCGTTGTTGGCGACGGGAATTGCTCAACATCATTTCCATACCCACACATCGGCGGTGCGGGTAATTCGAATTGAGCGGGCGCGGGTCGACTATGACCTAATTCGGATGGATGAATCGGTACATCGAGGGGCAAATAATCAACCCTGTTGTGCCCGCCATCACCCTGCGCCCGCAGGAAAGTTACGCGATTTTTGGGGTATCCGAAGCCGGTAAACGCGAATGACCTCGATGGTTTTACGGACTCACACACGCGAGGCTAGGGTGCCTGAGATGTTCGACGCCGCCCCGTCCCACGGCCAGACCCGCGCGCCCATGCGCCCCCCGGCTCAGCCGCCGGAGAGATCCGCCAGGAAGCGCGACTCGTTCTTCGACAACGCGAAGTACCTGGCGATCGTGCTCGTGGCGATGGGGCACTCGTGGGAGGCGCTGTACTCGGACAGCCGGATACTCCGCGCGCTCTACATCTTCGTCTACACCTTCCACATGCCGGCGTTCATCATCATCTCCGGCTACTTCTCGCGCAGTTTCGACATACGCCCGGACCGGCTGAAGCGGCTGATCACCGGTGTCGCCGTGCCGTACGTCGTCTTCGAGACGGTCTACTCCCTCTTCCGCGATCACTTCGGCCAGGACTCCGAGACGGGGATCACCCTGCTCGACCCGTACTTCCTGTGCTGGTTCCTGGCGGCGCTGTTCGTGTGGCGGCTGACGACCCCGCTGTGGAAGGTCGTGCGCCAACCACTGCCGCTGGCCCTCGGCATCGCCATGCTGGCGACCGTCTCCCCCGCGATCAGCAACGACCTGGACTTCCAGCGGCTGTTGCAGTTCCTTCCCTGCTTCGTGCTGGGGCTGTGCCTGAAGCCGGAGCACTTCCAGCGGGTGCGCACCCGTGCGATGCGCATCGCCTCGGTGCCCGTCGTGGCGGGTGCGCTGGCCTTCGCCTGGCTGGTGGTGCCCCACCTGAACTTCGGCTGGTTCTACCGCCGGGACGCCGCCCAGGAGATGGGCGCGCCGTGGTGGTACGGGCCGCTGATGACGCTGGCCCTGTTCGCCTGCTCGGTGGTCCTGACGGCCTGCTTCCTCGCCTGGGTGCCGGGGCGCCGGATGTGGTTCACCTCGCTGGGCACGGGCACGATCTGCGGCTATCTGCTGCACGGCTTCGTCCTCAAGTACACCCGCTGGCAGGGCTGGTACGACGCCCACTGGCTGCACACCCCGCTCGGCGCGATCCTGGTGACGTCCTTCGCGGTCACGGTCGTCACGGTGCTGTGCACGGCTCCGGTACGCCGGGTGTTCCGGTTCGTGATGGAGCCGAAGATGGAGTGGGCGTTCAAGAAGGACCCCGCCCAGCAGGCGCGGGAGCGTCAGCACGGCGGGCCGAAGCAGCCCGTACCGGAGAAGGCCGGCGTGTAGCGGCTCCCCTAACCCCCTTCCGGCCGGCCGAGAAGCGCGCGCATCCGCGTGTACTTCTCGGTCAGTCGCATGCGGGTCGGCTCGTCCAGCACCGCGAGGCGGGCCGGGTCGGCGTTGTGCGCGAGGTCGGACCGCTTGACCAGTTCGGCGCCCGGTGTGGCGAGGATGCGGCGCGCGTACTCCTCGGGCGCCTCGCCGGCCCGCTTGGTGAGGGCGAGCACGATGGCCTTGGTGCGCGGGGTGAGTGCGGCACCGGCCAGCCACTCCTCGGTGAGCGCGTCGTCCTCGACGGCATCGTGCAGCCAGGCCGCCGCGATCTGCTCCTCGTCACCACCGCGTACCCGTACGCCCTCGGCGACGGCGGCGAGGTGTTCGGCGTAGGGACGGCCCGCCTTGTCGGTCTGTCCGGCGTGGGCGCGGCGGGCGAGGGCCTCGACCTGGGCCAGGGAGAGCGGGGTCGGTGTCATCGGCCCAGTGTTCCACCGGGAGTTCAGTGCCGCGCCGGGAGTTCAGCGGACGGGCGCGGATGCCTCGCGGCAGATCAGCAGCAGCGCGCGGTCGTCGTTGACGTCCTTGGCGACGGCCTCGATGAGGTGCCAGGCGGCACCGTGGAAGCCGCCCGCGACATAGCGGTCCGCTTCGCCGGTGAGGCGGTCGATCCCCTCGACCATGTCCCGGTCGGAGGCTTCCACCAGACCGTCGGTGAAGAGCATCAGGACGTCGCCGGGCCGCAGGGTGCCCTTCATGGAGTCGAACTGGGCGCCGTCGTACACCCCGAGGAGCGGGCCCTCGGCGGCCGTCTCCTCCCAGCGGCCGGTGCCCGCGCTGAGCTGGAGGCCCGGCGGGTGGCCCGCGGAGTAGAGCTCGTAGTCGCCGGAGTCGAGGTCGAGCACGAGGTGGATGGAGGTGGCGAAGCCCTCGTCCCAGTCCTGGCGGAGCAGGTAGCCGTTGGCGGCGGGCAGGAAGGAGTGCGGGGGCAGCGAGCCGAGCAGGCCGCCGAAGGCGCCGGACAGCAGCAGGGCGCGCGAACCGGCGTCCATGCCCTTGCCGGAGACGTCGGTGAGGACGACCTCCAGGGTGCGGCCGTTGTTGGTGCGGGCGGCGACGACGAAGTCACCGGAGAAGGACTGGCCGCCCGCCGGGCGCAGCGCCATCTCCTGGTGCCAGCCCCTGGGCAGCTTGGGCAGTTCGCTCTGGGCCCGGATGCGTTCGCGCAGGTCGAAGAGCATGGTGCCGCCGCGCCGCCAGGGCACGCCGACCCGGCTGCGGAACTGCGCGGTCAGCAGCCCGAAGAGGCCGCAGGCGGCGACGACCAGCACGATCCCGGGGGTGACCCTGGACGGTCCCTCGGTGTACGGGCCGAGCCGCACCGATTCCACGATGAGGGCGCCGGCGGCGGTCGCGTAGAGACCGAGCAGGCTGGCGGGGCGCAGCAGCAGGCCGCCCGCGACGATCGGGATGACCAGCGTGGCCGGGGAACACCAGACGGAGTTGGCCAGTGTGAGGGCCATGAACGCGGGAATGGTGAGGAGCAGGCCGACCAGGGCGATCCAGTCGGGGCCGTCGCCGCGGAAGTAGTCCACGGCGCTTCTGCGCAGCGCGACGCGGACCCGGTGCCACTGCATCTTCCACCGGGCCGTGAACGTCTCGGCCTTCGCGCGCCGTTCTCGTCCTGCTGCCATCAGTTCGGGACCCTATCCATCCAACCGGCCGCACGGCACGGGAGGTCCCACTTGTCCCCCGTGCGAGGCTCCACTTCGTGTTTCGGCCCCGCGTTTCGACCACGCGGTCCGACTACACAGTGAACGGCACTGAAGGCCGTCGCGCTGCCACCCGGCGGAAATTCCCCGCCCTGTTCGGCGGCAGGCTGCGGGCCTGGCACGACGGAACGGGGCGCACGACCGGTTCACGGATGCGCACGGGGCGCACGGGTCAGCCGAGTTGGCAGGCCGGGCACCAGAAGAGGTTGCGGGCGGCGAGGCCGGCGGTACGGATCTCGGTGCCGCAGACGTGGCAGGGCAGGGTGGCCCGGCGGTAGACGTAGACCTCGCCGCCGTGGTCGTCGACGCGGGGCGGGCGGCCCATCGCCTCGGGGGTGTGTTCGGGGCGGACGGTGTCGATGCGGTTGTCGCGGACACCGTCGCGCATCAGCGCCACGAGGTCGGCCCAGATCGTGTCCCACTCGGCCGGGGTGAGGTCGCGGCCGGCGCGGTAGGGGTCGATGCCGTGCCGGAAGAGGACCTCGGCGCGGTAGACGTTGCCGACGCCGGCGATGGTTTTTTGGTCCATCAGCAGCGCGGCGACGGAGGTGCGGCTGCGCCTGATCCGCTCGTAGGCGGCGGCCGGGTCGGCGTCGGGGCGCAGCGGGTCCGGCCCGAGGCGGTCGTGGACGGCGCGCTTCTCGGCGTCGGTGATCAGCGCGCAGGTGGTGGGGCCGCGCAGGTCGACGTAGGCGGTGTCGTTCGCCAGCCGGAGCCGGACGGTGTCGGTCGGCGGGGGCGCGGGGGCCGGGCCGAAGGCGACCTTGCCGAAGAGGCCGAGGTGGATGTGGACCCAGTCGCTGTCGCGGAAGCCGAGGAAGAGGTGCTTGCCGTGGGCGTCGGTGGTGGTCAGCTCGGCGCCGTCCAGCAGCTCGGCGGCGTCGGCGAACTTGCCCTGGGGGCTGGTCACCAGCGGGGCGGTGCCGCAAAAGCGCTCGGCGTAGTCCTGCGCCAGCCGGTGGATCGTGTGCCCTTCTGGCAAGGCCGGGCGTCCTTCCTCGGGTCGCGGGCCCCCGCCGCGGTCGGCGGCGGGGGCGGCGCGGCGTTACTGCTGGGGGTGGTGCGCCGGGATAGGCGGGAGGTCGCCGGTGTTCTCGTAGTCCGTCAGCATGTCGATGCGGCGGGCGTGGCGCTCTTCGCCGGTGAACGGGGTGTTCAGGAAGATCTCGACGAACTTGGTCGCCTCGTCCTCGGTGTGCTGCCGGGCGCCGACGGCGATGACGTTGGCGTCGTTGTGCTCGCGGCCGAGCGCGGCGGTGGCCTCGCTCCAGGCGAGGACGGCGCGCACCCCCTTCACCTTGTTGGCGGCGATCTGCTCGCCGTTGCCGGAACCGCCGATGACGATGCCGAGGGAGCCGGGGTCGGCCACCGTGCGCTCAGCCGCCCGCAGGCAGAAGGGCGGGTAGTCGTCCTGGGCGTCGTAGATGTGCGGCCCGCAGTCGACGGGCTCGTGGCCCGCCGCCTTCAGCCACTCGACGAGGTGGTTCTTGAGTTCGTAGCCCGCATGGTCGGAGCCGAGGTACACGCGCATGGACCGAGTGTGCCACGCCCGATTCCGGGCAGCAGCTCCGGGTTCGATAGGGGATATGTGAGACGGGCCATAGAACCTCAAGGAAAGCTCAAGTAACAATCCGGATTCAGAGGTTCCCGAATTCGTTCCCCTCAGATTCACTGGACCGCCTCGTACACCGCTCGTGCGAGGCCCCGTACGACGTCGTACGACTGCACCGCCGCTCGTACGGGAGTCGCTCCACCTGGCGCAAAGGAATTCCGTCCATGTCCCAAGGTTCCGGGCTGCAAGCAGGTCTCAAGAACCGTCACCTGTCGATGATCGCCATCGGTGGTGTGATCGGTGCCGGCCTTTTCGTCGGCTCCAGTACGGGTATCGCCACGGCGGGCCCCGGCATCCTGCTGTCCTACGCCCTCGTCGGCACGCTCGTCGTCCTCGTGATGCGGATGCTGGGCGAGATGTCCGCGGCGAACCCGACCTCCGGCTCCTTCTCCGCGCACGCCGACCGTGCGCTGGGTCGCTGGGCCGGTTTCTCCATCGGCTGGCTGTACTGGTTCTTCTGGGTCGTGGTGCTCGCCGTCGAGGCGACGGCAGGCGCGAAGATCCTCGAGGGCTGGATACCGGCGGTCCCGCAATGGGGCTGGGCGCTGATCGTGATGCTGGTGCTCACGGCCACCAACCTGGTCTCGGTCGGCTCCTACGGTGAGTTCGAGTTCTGGTTCGCCGGGATCAAGGTCGTGGCGATCGGCGCGTTCATCGTGGTCGGCGCGCTGGCCGTCTTCGGTGTGCTGCCGGGTGCCCACAGCGACAAGGCCGGGCTGAGCAACCTCACCGCGCACGGCGGCTTCCTGCCGCACGGTCCGGGCGCGATCCTCACCGGTGTGCTGCTGGTCGTCTTCTCCTTCATGGGCAGCGAGATCGCCACGCTGGCGGCCGGTGAGTCGGAGAACCCGCAGCGCGCGGTCACCAAGTCGACCAACAGCATCATCTGGCGTATCGCGGTCTTCTACCTGGGCTCGATCCTCGTCGTGGTCTCGCTGCTGCCGTGGAACGACCCGTCGATCAAGACCGACGGTTCCTACGTCGCCGCGCTGAACTCCCTCGGTATCGCGCACGCCGGTCAGATCATGAACTTCATCGTGCTGACCTCGGTGCTGTCCTGTCTGAACTCGGGTCTGTACACGGCGTCCCGGATGGCGTTCTCGCTCGGTCAGCGGGGTGACGCTCCCAAGGCGTTCGCGCGGACCAACTCCCGCGGTGTGCCGATGGCGGCCATCCTGGCCTCGGTGCTGTTCGGCTTCGTCGCGGTGTTCTTCAACTACAAGTTCCCGGACTCGGTCTTCCTGTTCCTGGTCAACTCCAGCGGTGCGGTCGCGCTCTTCGTGTGGCTGGTCATCTGCTTCTCGCAGCTGCGGATGCGGAAGATCATCCAGCGGGAGGCGCCGGAGAAGCTCGTCGTGAAGATGTGGCTGTACCCGTACCTCACCTGGGCCACGGCCGCGCTGATCGTCTTCGTCCTCGGCTACATGCTGACCGACACGGAGCATGACGGCCGCGAGACGGTTCTGCTGTCCCTGATGGTGGCGGCGGTCGTCCTGATCATCGCCTTCGTGAAGCAGTCGGTGACGGCCAAGCGCGGCCAGTCGGAGATCCCGGCCACGGAGGACCCGGAGAAGGTGCCCGCGGCCTGAGACCCGCTCACTGAAACCCGGTGCCACGAGGGATTCCCTCGTGGCACCGGGTTTCTGCTTGCGCCCACGCGGGCGGCGGCCGGGGGCTGGGCCAGGGCATCTGCGGGGCGCTGCCCGACCAGGGGGAGGCCGCCCGCCCACCGTGGGCCGATGCCTTGCGTCGGCCAGGCCGGGCAGCGGCGCACTCACCTCTCCAGGGACGCGGGGCAGCCGCCGCCCAGGTCGGGCGGCGCCCCAGCCCCCGTAGCGCGCCCCGTCCACCACGTGCCCCCAGGGCGCCCGTGTGCCCCGCCTAAACGGCGAAGGCCCGCCCGGTCACCTCGTGGGTGGGTCGGGCGGGCCTTCGGGGGAGAGGTCAGCTCTTGTTCGTCAGCTTCCACGCCGTGGGGAGGACGCCCATGGCCAGCGCCGCCTTCAGGGCGTCGCCGATGAGGAAGGGGGTGAGGCCGGCCGCGATGGCCGCCGTCGCGGACATGTGGGCCGTCACCGCGAGGTAGGGGACGCCGACGGCGTAGATGATGGCCTCGCCGAGGAGCATCGTGCCGGCCATGCGCAGCGGGGAGCGGTCCGCGCCTCGGCGGGCGAGGGCGCCGACGGCCGCGGCGGCGAGGAGCATGCCGAGGACGTAGCCGAAGGAGACGGAGGCGCCGGAGCCGCCCTGGGCGAACCACGGCACCCCGGCCAGGCCCGCGGCGGCGTACAGCGCGAGGGCGGCGAAGCCGCGGCGGGCGCCGAGCGTCGTGCCGACCAGCAGCGCGGCGAAGGTCTGTCCCGTCACCGGCACCGGGGAGCCGGGCACCGGCACCGCGATCTGGGCCGCGAGACCGGTGAGCGCCGCGCCGCCGAGCACGAGGGCGGCGTCGCGCACGCGCGAGGTGGGAAGGAGGTCGGCGAGGACGGCGCCGGGCCGAGCGGTGACGCTGGCGGTGCTCATGGGGACTCCGCGGGTGTGTGGACAGGGACAGGGGGCAACACCGTGACGCTATACCGGCCCTTACGCACCGATCACCGTCTGTGCTCGACAAAGGCGTGAACAGGGGCTTGGTGGGCTTCGCACAAAGGATGCGTCTTACACCGGAACAAGCGTGATACCGGTCACCGCGCCCCGCAGCGCGAAGTAAACGGACGTAAGCATTCCGTAAGCCGATCGTCCGCATCGTGGGCGCTTCCGGCGACAGTGGGGCGACTTCACCCAGACTGGGGGAGTTTTTACCCACCTACCGCACTGGACGAGCCGCGCCGATGCCCAGCACCACCACGCAAGCGCCCCAGGAGCAGAAGCAGGGCGTCCCGCTCTCCTCCGGCCTCAAACAGCGCCACCTGTCCATGATCGCCCTGGGCGGGGTGATCGGCGCGGGACTGTTCGTCGGCTCCGGCGCCGGTATCGCCGCGGCGGGGCCCTCCATCGTCGTCGCCTACACCCTCTCCGGCCTGCTGGTCCTGCTGGTGATGCGGATGCTGGGCGAGCTGTCGTCGGCGTACCCGTCGTCCGGCTCGTTCTCCGCGCACGCCGAGCGGGCGATCGGACCGTGGGCCGGCTTCACGGTCGGCTGGTCTTTCTGGGTCATGCAGTGCACGGTGGTCGGCCTGGAGGGCATCGGGGCCGGGAAGATCGTCAGCGGCTGGCTGCCGGGGACCCCGCAGTGGGCCTGGGTCGCGCTGTTCATGCTGATCTTCTGCGGGGCGAACCTGACCTCGGTGAAGAACTTCGGGGAGTTCGAGTTCTGGTTCGCCGCCCTGAAGGTCGCCGCGATCTGCGCGTTCCTGCTGCTCGGCGTGCTGGCCATCGCGGGCGTGCTGCCCGGCACCCACTCCCCCGGCACCTCCCACCTCACCGACCTCCTGCCCAACGGCGGCCAGGGCCTCGTCCTCGGCCTGCTCGCGTCGGTGTTCGCGTACGGCGGCCTGGAGACGGTCACCATCGCGGCCGCCGAGTCCGAGGACCCGGTCCGGGGTGTGACGAGCGCGGTGCGCACCACGATGTGGCGGATCGCGCTGTTCTACATCGGATCGATGGCCGTCGTGGTGACCCTGGTGCCGTGGGACTCGAAGGAGGTCGTGGAGCGCGGCCCGTACGTCGCCGCCCTGGACAGCCTCGGCATCCCCGGCGCCGGCCGCGTGATGGACGTCGTGGTGCTGGCCGCACTGCTCTCCGCGATGAACGCCAACATCTACGGCTCCTCGCGCATGCTGCACTCCCTGGTCCAGCGGGGCCTGGGTCCGCGGGTGCTGGCGAAGGTGTCCGGCGGGGTGCCCCGGATCGCGGTCCTGGTCTCGTCCGTCTTCGGCTTCGGCTGTGTGCTGCTGAGCTACTGGCGCCCGGACGACGTGTTCATGTGGCTGCTGAACATGATCGGCGCGGTCATCCTGGTCGTCTGGATCTTCGTCGGCGTCTCCCAGCTCCTGCTGCGCCGCCGCGCCGAGCGTGCCGGTGAGGCGCCGCCCGCCGTGCGGATGTGGGCGTTCCCCTGGCTGACCTGGGCCGCGCTGCTGGGCATGGTGGTGATCCTGGTCCTGATGGCCGAGCAGTCCGACACCCGGGTGCAGTTGTACTCCACGGGCGGCCTGACGCTGGCCCTGGCGGCGGCCGGGTACATCCGGCAGCGGGCGCGCGCCCGGCGCTGACCCACCCCCGCCGAAGGCCCCCACGTGACCACATGTGGGGGCCTTCGTGTCGCCCCCTTCCCCCACCGCCGGTCTTTTGTTGCTAGCGTGCAGTTGCAACAGGCTTGCAATAAGCCTCGGAGCGTCCCGCCTCGTGATCGTCTTCTCAGCCTTCACCGGCGGGCGGATGAAGGAAGCCCCCTGTGAGGACATGACTCACAGGGGGCTTCTTCAGGTACCGGCTAGAGGTTGCTGAAGTCCGGGCCGACCGTGCGGCTGCGCTTCAGCTCGTAGAAGCCCGGTACGGAGGCGACCGCGAGGGTGCCGTCCCACAGGCGGGCCGCCTCCTCGCCCTTGGGAGCGGGGGTGACCACGGGGCCGAAGAAGGCGATCTGCTCGCCGTCGGGGCCGGGGACCGCGATGACCGGGGTGCCCACGTCCTGGCCGACCTTCTCGATGCCCTCCTTGTGGGAGGCGCGCAGCTCGGCGTCGAACTCGAAGTCGGTCTGGTCGAAGTAGTCGATCAGGTCGGCGGGCAGGCCGACCTCCGCGAGCGCGCCTTCGACGGCCTCGCGGCTCGGGCCCTCGCCCTCGTTGTGGATACGGGTGCCGAGGGCGGTGTAGAGCGGGCCGAGGACGTCCACGCCGTGCTTCTGCCAGGCGGCGGTGACCACCCGGACCGGCTGCCACGCCTTGGTGGCGAGCATCTCCCGGTACTCCTCGGGCAGCTCGTCGATCCGGTCCTCGTTGAGGACGGCGAGGCTCATGATGTGCCAGCGCACCTCGATGTCACGGACCTTCTCCACCTCCAGCACCCAGCGGGAGGTCATCCAGGCCCAGGGGCAGAGCGGGTCGAACCAGAAATCCACCGGGGTCTTGCCCGACGTGGTCGCGGTCTCGGACATGTCTCTCCTCGCGAAAAGGTCTTTCCCAGCGCCAACATCGCCCCCGGCCCCCCAATTCCCCGATGCCGCCGGTCAGGGCCACATGGCAGGATCGTGCCGTTCAGTGCCCCGCATCTTGCGACCACAAGGGAGTGCCGCCCGTGCCCGGTGAGAATCTGTCCCGCGACGAGGCCCGCGAACGGGCCGCCCTGCTGTCGGTCGACGGGTACGACGTGGCGCTGGACCTGCGCTCCGCCGTGGGCGAGTCCGGCGGCGAGCCCCGCACCTTCCGCTCGGTGACCACGATCCGCTTCCGCTGCGCCGAACCGGGTGCCTCCTCCTTCGCCGACCTGATCGCGCCGGACGTGACCTCGGTGACGCTCAACGGCCGCGACCTCGACCCCGGCGAGGTGTTCGACGGCACCCGGATCGCGCTCACGGACCTGGCCGCCGACAACGAGCTGACCGTGGACGCCCGGTGCGCCTACTCCCGCACCGGCGAGGGCCTGCACCGCTTCGTGGACCCCGAGGACGGCGAGGTCTACCTCTACACCCAGTACGAACCGGCCGACTCCCGGCGGGTGTTCGCGAACTTCGAGCAGCCCGACCTCAAGGCGCCCTTCCGCTTCGAGGTCCGCGCCCCCGAGGGCTGGACGGTGTGGAGCAACGGCGCCGGTGAACTCACCGACGGTGTCTGGCGGTTCGCGGAGACCAAGCCGATCTCGACGTACATCACCTGTGTGGTCGCGGGCCCGTACCACTATGTGACGGACTCCTACGAGCGGGTGCTCGACGACGGGAGCAAGCTGGAGATCCCGCTCGGCGCGATGTGCCGCAAGGGGCTGGCGCCCTACTTCGACGCCGACGACATCTTCCTGATCACCAAGCAGGGACTGGACTTCTTCCACGAGCACTTCGACTACCCGTACCCCTTCGGGAAGTACGACCAGGCGTTCGTGCCGGAGTACAACCTCGGGGCGATGGAGAACCCCGGACTGGTCACCTTCCGGGAGGAGTTCGTCTTCCGGGGCAAGGTCACGCAGGCGTCGTACGAGGCGCGGGCCAATGTGATCCTGCACGAGATGGCGCACATGTGGTTCGGCGACCTGGTCACCATGGTCTGGTGGGACGACCTGTGGCTGAAGGAGTCCTTCGCGGACTTCATGGGCACCTTCGGCAACGTGGGCGCGACCCGCTTCAAGGACGCCTGGACGACGTTCGCCAACCGCCGCAAGGCATGGGCGTACCGCGCGGACCAGCTGCCCTCCACGCACCCCATCACCGCCGACATCCGCGACCTCCAGGACGCCAAGCTCAACTTCGACGGCATCACCTACGCCAAGGGCGCCTCCGTCCTCAAGCAACTGGTGGCCTACGTGGGCCAGGACGCCTTCCTGGAGGGCGCCCGGCGCTACTTCAAGCGGCACGCCTACGGCAACACCCGGCTGGCGGACCTGCTGTCGGTGCTGGCGGAGACCAGCGGCCGGGACATGTCGGCGTGGGCCCGCTCGTGGCTCCAGACGGCGGGCGTCAACTCCCTCACCCCGCAGGTGCTGGTGAGCCCCGAGGGCCGGATCGACGAGCTGGCCGTGCTCCAGGAGGCCCCCGAGTCCCACCCCGAGCTGCGCCCGCACCGGGTGAAGGTGGGGCTGTACCGGCGCACCGAGCACGGCACGCTGGAGCGCTACCGGAGCACGGAGGCCGACGTCGAGGGCCCGCGCACGGTACTGCCCGAGCTGGCCGGCGCCGAGGTCCCGGACCTGGTGCTGGTGAACGACGACGACCTCACCTACTGCAAGATCCGCTTCGACGAGACCTCGCTCGCCACCCTCCGCGAGCACCTCGGCGATCTGACCGACCCCCTCGCCCGCGCCCTGTGCTGGTCGGCGCTGTGGAACCTGACGCGGGACGGCCTGCTGCCCGCGCGGGAGTTCGTGGCGCTGGTGCTGCGGTTCGCGGGCCGGGAGTCCGACATCGGCGTGCTCCAGATGCTGCACGCCTGGGCCGGCACCGCGCTGGAGCGGTACGCGGCCCCCGAGTGGCGGGCGACGGGCGGCGAGCTGCTGGCGCAGGGCGCGCTGAAGGAGCTGCGGGGGGCCGGGCCGGGCAGCGAACAGCAGCTGGCCTGGGCACGGTTCTTCGCCACGGTCGCCTCCGGCCCGGCCGACCTGGCCCTGCTGAAGGAGCTGCTGGACGGCACCGAGACCGTCGAGGGCCTGGCCCTGGACCAGGAGCTGCGCTGGGCGTTCCTGGAGCCGCTCGCCGCGCACGGAGTGGTGGACGAGAAGGTGCTCGCGGCCGAACTGGCCCGCGACGACACCGCGTCGGGCAAGCGCCACCAGGTGCGCTGCCTGGCCGCGCGGCCCTCGGCGGCGGTCAAGGCGCAGGCGTGGGCGCAGGTCGTGGAGTCGGACGCGCTGTCCAACGCGCTGGTGGAGGCGACCATCGCGGGCTTCGACCGGCCGGGGCAGCGGGAGCTGACGGCGCCGTACGCGGAGAAGTACTTCGCGGCGATCGAGCGGGTGTGGCGGGAGCGGTCGATCCAGATCGCCATGCACATCGTCAACGGGCTGTTCCCGGTGTACCAGGACCGGCCCGGGACGCTGGCGGCGACGGACGCGTGGCTGGCGGAGCACGCGGACGCGGCCCCGGCGCTGCGCAGGCTGGTGCTGGAGGCGCGGGACGACCTGGCGCGGGCGCTGCGCGCACAGGAGTGCGACGCCGGCCAGTGAGCTTTGGCCTGAGCTTCATCGCCCGGTGACCGTTACGGAATCCGGGCACGGCAGCCCGTAACCCCTGGTCCTCCCCGAACGGACCAGGGGTTTTCGCCGCCTACTCGGCACCCGAACACCCGTCCTTTAGTACCGTGTTGTCCGCATTTCTCGACGGATGTGTAACAGCGGTTACGGGTGGGCCGGAAGTGGGGCATTCCAGAGCCATGACGCACGACACCCCGCTCTCCCCCCGCCCGCTCCGCCACCTCACCGAGATCCACCGCCGGGTCCTGACCGCCGCCCAGCTGCGCACCCACGGGGTGACGACGGCCGAACTGAACGAGCGGTGCCGGGCCGACGGGCCCTGGCGGCTGCTGCTGCCCAACGTGGTCCTGCTGCACTCCGGGGCGCCCACGAGCGAGGAGCGCCTGCACGGCGCGCTGCTGTACGCCTCCCGCGAGTCCACGCCCGGGGTGCCCGCCCAGCCGGGCGCGGGCGACGCGCACCGCGCGGCCTACGCCGAGGCGATGCTCACCGGCCTGGCCGCGCTGACCCTGCACGGCCTGCCGTCCTCGCCTCCACTGGTGGCCCTGGAACGGATCGACGTCCTGGTACCGAGGCTGCGCCGGCTGCGCTCGACCGGGTACGTGCGCGTGGTGCGCACCCCGGACCTCCCCGTCGCGCGGCCGGTGGCGGGGCTGCCGGTGGCGCCGGTGGCGCGGGCGGTGGCGGACGCGGTGGCCCACCTGACGGACGCGGACACCGTACGGCGGCTGCTGACCGAGGCGGTGCGCGACGGCCACTGCGATCCGGCCGCGCTGGTAAGGGAGTTGACCCAGGCGAAGCTGATGGGCCGGGCCCATGTGGCGGACGCGGTGGAATCACTGGTGGCCGAGGGCCGCGCGGTCGCCGAGGACCGGCTGTACCGCATGGTCACCGAGCAGGGGCTGCCCGACCCGGTGTGGAACGTGGACCTGCGGCTGCCCGGCGGCCCCCACCTGGGCGGTCTTGACGCCTACTGGCCGGAGCAGGCGGTCGCCGTCGAGCTGGACACCCGGGCCCCGCGCCAGGACGAGGACGCGACCTGGTCGGAGTACGCCCGCAAGCGGGAGCACCTGGAGCGGCTCGGGATCACGGTCGTGCACATCACCCCGAAGAAGCTCCGGGAGTCGCCGGAGCAGCAGGCCGCGGTGGTCCGTACGGCGCTGATGGCCGCCGGTGACCGCGACCCGGCCGCTTACGTGATCGTCCTGCCCCGGTAGTGCGGCTCAGCGCGTCCCGACCGGCGGCCCGGTGTCCAGGCGGCCGGTGGGCGGGCGTTCGCGCCACAGGCGCAGGGCGGTGTCGACCAGGGAGACCCGTGTCAGCTCGGACACGGCGGACAGGTCGTGCCAGGCGGCGAAGTCGGTGGAACCGCCCACCTCGTACCGGAGTTCACCGCCGGTGACGCGCGCGGCGTACAGCAGCCGTACGCCATGGTGGTCGACGGCGCGGCCGGGGAAGCGGCCGGGCAGCACCACCCGGCCGGTGTGCACACCGAGCAGGTCGGTCACCTCGACCCGGTAGCCGGTCTCCTCGGCCACCTCGCGGCGCACGGTGTCGTACGGGTCCTCGCCGAACTCGGCGCCGCCGCCCGGCAGTACCCACTCGTGGCCGCCTCCCGGCGCGGGCGAGCGGGCGAGCAGGAGCTGTCCGTCCCGGACACACACGGCGTAGGCCGCCACCCTCAACTTACGTCGCATGCGGGGACGTTAGCGCGCTCCACCCGGGAACCGAGTGAATTCGTGCTTATTCGGTCCCCAACCGCACACATCGCATCGCGGGTTTTCCCCATACATGGATCTCGATTCGGTCAACGAACCCCAAAATTCGGTCGCTTGGGAAAGGCTGCGCTGGTCCGGCACTGGACCTCGCGGACAACCCTCACCGACTAAGGGATGCGATGACCCACTCCCCCGACCGTGATCCGATACCCGGCCCGAGACGCCTGGCGCGTCTGAGCCTGGCCGCCGGCGTGGTGGCCGCCCTCTGTGCGGCCGGCCCCGTGCCGATGGCCCTCGCCGCCGACGCGCCGCCCACCGACCCCGGCGCCAAGTCCGCGCCCCGCAAGCTCGGTCCGGACGACGCCGACCGGCTCGCGGAGGCCAAGGCGGACGGCGCCAAGAGCGTCACGATGATGATCGCCACCGCGCCGGGCGGCACCGAGCAGGTCGCCTCGCAGCTGGACGCGGTCGGCACCGTGGGCCGCACCTTCGACAAGGTCGGCTACGTCCGCGCCACCGTCCCGACCGCCAAGGCGGACTCGGTCATCGCCGCCGCGGCCAAGCTGTCCTCGGTGCACGCGATCGACCTGCGCCAGGAGATCCCGCTGGACGACCCGGCGCCGGGCGCGGACACCGCGAAGGACGCCAAGAACAGCCGTACGGCCGTGACTTACCCGGCACCCGGCAGCAAGACCCCGGCGAAGAACCCGTACAACCCGTCCTTCGAGACCGGTGCCGTCGACTTCGTCGAGGACCACCCGAAGGCGGACGGACGCGGGGTCACCATCGGCATCCTGGACTCGGGTGTGGACCTCGGCCACCCGGCGCTCCAGAAGACCACCACCGGTGAGCGCAAGATCGTGGACTGGGTCACCGCGACCGACCCGGTGAGCGACGGCGACGGCACCTGGCGGCGGATGACCGCGGCGGTCTCCGGACCCTCCTTCGCGGTCGGCTCCGGCGCGAACGCGGAGACCTTCAAGGCCCCGGCCGGCTCGTACAAGTTCAACTACCTGTACGAGTCCGCCACCACCGGCGGCGACATGCAGGGCGACCTCAACCGCGACGGTGACACCACCGACGCCTGGGGCGTGCTGTACGACCCGGCCACCGGCACGGTCCGCGTCGACACCGACGACGACCTGGACTTCGGCGACAACGCGCCGATGAAGGCGTACAAGGACGGCTACCAGGTCGGCTACTTCGGCACCGACGACCCGAAGACGGACGTCGTCGAGCGCATCCCGTTCGTGGTCGAGGTCCGCAAGGACGTCGTCTACAACTCCTCGGGCGCGAAGGCCGATTACGTCAACATCGGTGTGATCGAGTCCGAGCACGGCACCCATGTCGCGGGCATCACGGCCGCCAACGGGCTGTTCGGCGGCAAGATGAACGGTGCCGCGCCCGGCGCGAAGATCGTCTCCTCGCGTGCCTGCACCTGGTCCGGCGGCTGCACCAACGTCGCCCTCACCGAGGGCATGATCGACCTGGTGACCAACCGGGGCGTGGACATCGTCAACATGTCCATCGGCGGTCTCCCGGCGCTGAACGACGGCAACAACGCCCGCGCCGAGCTGTACACCCGGCTCATCGACACCTACGGCGTCCAGCTCGTCATCTCGGCCGGCAACTCCGGCCCCGGCGCAAACACCATCGGCGACCCCGGCCTGGCCGACAAGGTCATCTCGGTCGGCGCCGCCATCTCCAAGGAGACCTGGGCCTCGAACTACGGCTCGGCGGTGGACACCAAGTACGCGCTGATGCCGTTCTCCTCGCGCGGCCCGCGTGAGGACGGCGGCTTCACACCGACCATCACCGCGCCCGGCGCCGCGATCAACACCACCCAGACCTGGCTGCCCGGCTCCCCGGTCGCCGAGGCGGGCTACACCCTGCCCGCCGGGTACTCGATGCTCCAGGGCACCTCGATGGCGTCCCCGCAGGCCGCGGGCGCGAGCGCGCTGCTGCTGAGCGCCGCCAAGCAGAAGCGGATCGACCTCACCCCGGCCGTGCTGCGCACCGCGCTCACCTCGACCGCGCACCACATCAGCGGCGCGCAGGCGTACGAGGAGGGCTCCGGCCTGATCGACGTCGTGGACGCCTGGGACGCGATCCGGCTCGGCGCCTCGGCGCACGAGTACTCGGTGAAGGCTCCGGTCGACACCGCGATCGACTACGCCCTGAAGACCCCCGGCTTCGGCACCGGCCTGTACGACCGCGAGGGCGGTCTGAAGTCCGGCCAGCGCAAGACGTACGAGGTCACGGTCACCCGCACCACCGGCGCGGACCACGCGGTCTGGCACCTGCTGAGCTTCGCCAACGACCCGGAGCACACCTTCCGCGTCGTCGGCAGCCCCCTGGTGCGGCTGCCGCTGAACCAGCCGGTCACCGTCAAGGTGGAGGCCGCTCCCAAGTCGGCCGGGCTCAAGAGCGCGATCCTCCGGGTCGACGACCCGCTGACCGTGGGCGTCGACAAGCAGATCCTCAGCACGGTCGTGGTGGCGAGCCCGGTGGACTACACCCGCTCCGTCTCCGGCTCGGTGCAGCGCAACAGCACCCGCTCGTACTTCCTGACCGTGCCCGAGGGCGCGAAGTCGCTGGAGGTCGCCATCGGCGGGCTGAAGTCCGGCAGCCAGACCCGGTTCATCGCCATCCACCCCTACGGGACGCCGGTCGACAACACCAGCACCCCGTACTGCTACAACAACTACCTCGACGGCAACGGCTGCAAGCCCGACGTGCGCTCCTACGCCGACCCGCAGGCCGGTGTCTGGGAGGTCGAGGTCGAGGCGCGCCGCACCTCGCCCCTGCTGGACAACCCCTACAAGCTGGACGTCTCCGTGCTCGGCGCGGCCTTCGACCCGGAGACCGTGACCGTGCCCGAGGCCAAGGTGGGCGTCCCGGCCACCGCGTCCTGGAAGGTCACCAACAAGTACGCCGCGCTCGACGGCAAGCTGGTCGGCGGCCCGCTCGGCTCCGCGAAGGCCGCCCGCCCGGCGATCAAGGAGGGCGAGACCGCGACCACCACGGTCGAGGTCCCGGCCGGCGCCAAGTCCCTGGACGTGGCCATCGGCAAGGTCTCGGACCCGGCCGCCGACCTCGACCTCACGGTGTACGACGCGTCCGGCAAGCAGGTCGGCACGTCCGCCGACGGCGACTCGGAGGAGGCCGTCTCCATCCCCTCCCCCGCCGCGGGCACCTACACGGTCGAGGTCGTGGGCTACTCGGTCCCGGCCGGTTCCACCGACTACGACTACCGGGACGTGTTCTTCTCCGACGCGCTCGGCGCCGTCACGGTCGACGACTCGGCCCCGGTGAAGCTCGGCACGGGCGCCTCGGCCACCGTGTCCGGCAAGGTCACGGCCGCCGCCGAGGCCCCGGCGGGCCGCGAGTTCTTCGGCCGCGTCCAGCTGGTGAACGCGCGCGGCACGGTCGCGGGCACCGCCAGTGTGCAGATCGGGAAGGTCACGCCGTAACCGGCTGATCCCCTGGTGGAAGGGGCGGGCGTCCTGGTGGGCGCCCGCCCCTTCGGCGTGTGCGGCGTGCGTCACACCTCCGTATGGCGCCGGGCCGGACGGGCAGGGACCGGACAGCACGGCTTGCGGCCGACGGGTCCGGGGGAGGGAACTTCTGCGGCCGCTCCCGGCGCGGGACCGCAGGTCCGCGGGCCGTCCGCCCCGTAGGGGTGTCCCTCACATCGGGCACACCCGTACAAAGGATTGGACACGCGGCCCTGTGTCGGCCGCATGATGGAAAAGTGCCGGTCAAGCAAGTGACCCGGTACTGGGACAGACAGAGGGAGTCGTCGTGAGGGTCGGAATCGTCGGAGCCACCGGTCAGGTCGGCACGGTCATGCGCAAGATCCTCAAGGAGCGGGACTTCCCGGTCACCGAGCTGCGCCTCTTCGCCTCCGCCCGCTCGGCCGGGACCGTGCTGGACGGTGTGACGGTGGAGGACGCGGCGAACGCCGACTACTCCGGCCTCGACATCGTGCTCTTCTCGGCGGGCGGCGCCACCTCCAAGGCGCTGGCGGAGAAGGTCGCCGCACAGGGCCCGGTCGTGATCGACAACTCCTCGGCCTGGCGCCGGGACCCCGAGGTGCCGCTGGTGGTCTCCGAGGTGAACCCGCACGCCATCGCGGACCGCCCCAAGGGCATCATCGCCAACCCGAACTGCACCACGATGGCCGCGATGCCGGTGCTGCGTCCGCTGCACGAGGAGGCCGGCCTCGAAGCGCTGGTCGTCGCCACCTACCAGGCCGTCTCCGGCTCGGGTCTCGCCGGCGTGGCCGAGCTGCACGGGCAGGCGCAGAAGGTCATCGCCGACGCCGACAAGCTGACCCACGACGGCGACGCGGTCGACTTCCCCGAGCCGGGCGTCTACCAGCGCCCGATCGCCTTCAACGTGCTCCCGCTGGCCGGCTCCATCGTGGACGACGGCCGATACGAGACCGACGAGGAGCAGAAGCTCCGCAACGAGTCCCGCAAGATCCTGGAGATCCCCGGGCTGAAGGTCTCCGGCACCTGTGTGCGCGTCCCGGTCTTCTCCGGGCACTCCCTCCAGGTCAACGCCCGCTTCGCCCGCCCGATCTCCGTCGAGCGCGCGACCGAGCTGCTGGCGCAGGCGCCGGGTGTCGCCCTGTCCGAGATCCCGACCCCGCTCCAGGCGGCCGGCCAGGACCCGTCGTACGTGGGCCGCATCCGCTCCGACGAGACGGTCGACAACGGCCTGGCCCTGTTCATCTCCAACGACAACCTCCGCAAGGGCGCCGCGCTGAACGCGGTGCAGATCGCGGAGCTGGTGGCGGCCGAGCTGAAGGGCTGACCGGACGCGGGCGCGCGCCCCAGGCATCCCATGGGTGCCTGGGGCGCCGCTGTCACGCCTCGGTGAGCAGTGGGTCGTACGGGGTGGACCGCCGCCGTCCGGACATGAAGGTGAGGAAGTCCTTCACGAACGCGCTGCGCGTGTACACGCCGGCGGCGTCGACGGTGTCGCGGTGGAACGCGGTGCGGAACAGGGCCCGGTACTCGTCCGCGTCGATGTGCTGGTTCCCGTCCTTGTCGGTGACGTCGAAGAGGACCTCGGCGACCCTGATCAGCGCGGGCCCGGCCAGGGAGGGAGCTGCGGCGGCGTACTCCTGTGCGCTGACCCGGCCGTCACCATCGGTGTCGAGGGCTGCCTGGAGTTCCCGCCACCAGTCGGCGTAGGCGTTGTAGAGCCTGGTCTCCTCCGGTTCGTCCAGGTCGAGGCGGGTGGAGATCTCCCGGGCCATGGCGGCGAGGTCCGGCCAGTCGAGACAGCCGTCGCCGGTCTGGTCCAGGACCTCCTGGAAGAACTCCTCGGCGCTGCGCCGCGTCCCGGTTCCTCCGGTCGGGGCGGGCTGTGCGGGGACGGGCGTGATGAGCCGGAACAGCGCGCCGGCGCGTTTCATCTGCTCACGCAGAGCGGTGACCGTCCGCATACGGGGGTCGTCGCTCTCGGGAGAGAGGGCCAGCAGATCGGCGACGCCCTGGGCATGGACCCAGCCGCCGGGGAGGAAGCGGGCCAGCCCTGCGGCGAGATACGTACTGTGCATCAGGGTCTGCGCGCCGGGTGTTTCGGGAAGCCCGGCCCGGCGGCGGAAGGACTCCGGCAGGGAGGCGACGGTGATCGCCCCGATGACCGGTCCCGCGATGGCCCGGCCGGTCCCCCACAGGGTGGGCAGGCCGGCCAGCAGAGGCGGCGCGGGGAGATGATCGAAGAGCTTGTAGAGGATGATGCGCATGGCCTCCGTGTTCTCCAGCTCCTCCTCGACCACGCGGTCGTAGTACGGCCAGAACTCGTGGAGGGTCGGCGGCAGGAAGGCGGCATCGTCGCCCAGGGCGGTGTGAAACGCCTGGAATCCGGTGTACAGCCGTTCCATGGCGCCCTGTTCAAGGGCTTGTCCACTCAGCCGGTGCATGGTGACGGCACTTTCGAACATGGTCGCCACCACCCAGGCGCGCGCGTCGGGGTCCATCGCGCTGTACGACCGGTTCTGCGCGTCGGTGCCGTTCATCCGGGCGTGCAGGCGGTTGAGCCGCGCCGACTCCCGGCGTCGTACCTCCTCGTCGGGGCCGAACATGCGCTGCGTGCTCAGAAAGGTGTTGCGCAGCCGCCGCCAGGGGTGGGTCACGAACGACGAGTGGTCGACGAGAGCCGCCCCGATCTGCGGGTGAGCGGCCTCCAGTACGGTCGCGCGGATGAGCGCCAGCGCCCAGCGCGGGTCGTTGAAGAGTTCGCCATGCTCGTCCAACCGGCTCATGAGCGGGTCACCATCCCTGATCGACGAATCCATGAGTCATCCGTTCACGTTGGACCGCACTCCGCCGAAGCGGCGGTCCCGTTGCCGATAGGCGTGCACGCACTGCGCGAAGTGCGGCGCGCGGAAGTCGGGCCAGAGCACCGGCGGGAAGATCCACTCGGCGTAGGCGACCTGCCAGAGCATGAAGTTGGAGATGCGCTGCTCACCGGAGGTACGGATGACCAGGTCCACATCGGGCGTGTCCGGGAAGGGCAGATGAGCGGCGAACACCGTCTCGTCCACGCCTTCGGCCGGCAACCCACTGCGGATCAGCGACCGAGCGGCTTCGACGATGTCCCCACGCCCGCCGTGATCGAACGCGACCGTCAGCGTCATTCCCCGGTTCGCGCCGGTCAGCGTCATCAGGTCGGTGAAGTCCTGGGCCAGCGCCGCGGGAATCCGTGAATCCGTCACTCCCAGGAACCGGCAGCGGATACCGCGCGCGTGCAGCAGGGGGGCGTGTTTGCGCACCACCTGACGCACCAGCCGCAGCAGGAAATCGACCTCCGCGTCCGGACGCCGCCAGTTCTCGGTGGAGAACGCGTACAGGCTCAGCCACTCGACTCCGGCCGCCCGTGCCGCCTCGATGACGTCGATGACCGTCGTCTCCGCGGCACGGTGCCCCGATGTGCGCGGGAGCGACCGCTGCGCCGCCCACCGGCCGTTTCCGTCCATCACGCAGGCGACATGACGCGGCACCTCGCGCCGGCCGGCGTCTTCCGGGCGACGACGGGCGGAGCCGGGAGAGGGAGAAGAGGGAGAATCGCCGGTCGCCCGCTGAGTGGCCATGACGCCCCTTCGCTGTTCGTCTCCGCGGAGCCGGCCCGCCAGGACCGGCGCGCCGCCCCTGGGCAACAGAAACAGCGTGACAGCGCCCGGTGCCGGGAGGCGGCTCGGGACGGCCCTTTCACCCTTGACGCGCCAGTGCGAATCGCTGCTAGGGCCTGCGCACCTCGTACAGGAAGCAGCCGTACTCGACCGCTCTGACGTGTACGAGGGCCACCTCGGCGTCGGTGAACGCCTCGTCCTCGGGGTCGGTGACGGCGGTCGTCGGGCGTCCGGCGTCGTCCGTCGCGCGCAGTTCGGCGAGGGCCGGTTCCGTGATGGCGCGCGGGGTGTGGGTCGTGGTGGCGTGTGTCGTCATGTGCCCCAGGCCGGCCTTGCGCTGGCCTTGTGACCGGCGGGACAAGGACATCGCGTTCGCGGATCTCCCGTGGAAGGATGGCGCAACCCACACATAACGAGGAGATGACCGCGTGCCTGGCACAAACCTGACTCGGGAAGAGGCGCAGCAGCGGGCTGAGCTGCTCACCGTTGACTCGTACGAGATCGATCTCGACCTCTCCGGCGCGCAGGAGGGGGGCACCTACCGGTCCGTGACCACGGTGCGCTTCGACGTGGCCGAGTCCGGCGCCGAGTCCTTCATCGACCTGGTCGCACCGGCCGTGCACGAGGTGACGCTGAACGGGGACGCGCTGGACCCGGCGGAGGTCTTCAAGGAGTCGCGGATCGCGCTGCCGGGCCTCCTTGAGGGCCGCAACATCCTGCGGGTGGTGGCCGACTGCGCGTACACCAACACCGGTGAGGGTCTGCACCGGTTCGTGGACCCGGTCGACGAACAGGCTTATCTGTACACGCAGTTCGAGGTGCCGGACGCGCGGCGCGTCTTCGCCTCCTTCGAGCAGCCGGACCTCAAGGCGACCTTCCGGTTCACGGTGACGGCGCCCGAGGGCTGGACGGTGATCTCCAACTCCCCCACGCCGGAGCCCAAGGACAACGTCTGGGCGTTCGCGCCGACCCCGCGCATCTCGTCGTACATCACGGCGCTGATCGTCGGCCCGTACCACTCGGTGCACAGTGTGTACGAGAAGGACGGGCAGAGCGTGCCGCTCGGCATCTACTGCCGGCCCTCGCTCGCGGAGTTCCTCGACTCCGACGCGATCTTCGAGGTCACCCGGCAGGGCTTCGACTGGTTCCAGGAGAAGTTCGACTACGCGTACCCCTTCGAGAAGTACGACCAGCTGTTCGTACCGGAGTTCAACGCGGGCGCGATGGAGAACGCGGGCGCGGTGACCATCCGCGACCAGTACGTCTTCCGGTCCAAGGTGACCGACGCGGCGTACGAGGTGCGGGCGGAGACGATCCTGCACGAGCTGGCCCACATGTGGTTCGGCGACCTGGTCACCATGGAGTGGTGGAACGACCTGTGGCTGAACGAGTCGTTCGCCACCTTCACCTCCATCGCCTGCCAGGCGTCGGCGCCGGGCTCGCGCTGGCCGCACTCGTGGACCACGTTCGCCAACTCGATGAAGACGTGGGCGTACCGCCAGGACCAGCTGCCGTCCACGCACCCGATCATGGCGGACATCCGCGATCTGGACGACGTACTGGTCAACTTCGACGGCATCACGTACGCCAAGGGCGCTTCGGTGCTGAAGCAGCTCGTGGCGTACGTCGGTGAGGACGCGTTCTTCCGGGGCGTGCAGGCGTACTTCAAGCGGCACGCGTTCGGCAACACGCGGCTGTCGGACCTGCTGGGCGCGCTGGAGGAGACCTCCGGGCGCGATCTGAAGACCTGGTCGAAGGCGTGGCTGGAGACGGCGGGGATCAACATCCTCCGTCCCGAGCTGGCGACGGACGCGGACGGTGTCATCACCTCCTTCGCGGTCCGCCAGGAGGCCCCGGCGCTCCCGGCCGGCGCCAAGGGCGAGCCGACGCTGCGCCCGCACCGCATCGCGATCGGCCTGTACGACCTGGACGACGCGGGCAAGCTGGTGCGCGTCAAGCGCGTCGAGCTGGACGTGGACGGCGAGCTGACGGCCGTGCCCGAGCTGACCGGCGTCCGCCGTCCGGCCGTGATCCTGCTCAACGACGACGACCTGTCGTACGCGAAGGTCCGCCTGGACGAGGAGTCCCTCGCGGCCGTCACCGAGCACCTCGGCGACTTCACCGAGTCGCTGCCGCGCGCGCTGAGCTGGGCCTCCGCGTGGGACATGACCCGTGACGGCGAACTGGCCACCCGTGACTACCTCGCGCTGGTGCTGTCCGGCATCGGCAAGGAGTCCGACATCGGTGTCGTGCAGTCGCTGCACCGCCAGGCCAAGCTGGCGATCGACCTGTACGCCGACCCGGCCGCCCGCGAGACCCTGCTGACCCGCTGGACCGAGGCGACGCTGGCCCACCTGCGCACCGCCGAGCCGGGCAGCGACCACCAGCTGGCCTGGGCCCGCGCGTTCGCGGCGACGGCCCGTACGCCGGAGCAGCTGGACCTGCTGGAGGCGCTGCTCGACGGCTCGCAGACCGTCGAGGGCCTCGCCGTCGACACCGAGCTGCGCTGGGCGTTCGTGGAGCGGCTCGCCGCGGTCGGCCGCTTCGACGAGACGGAGATCGCCGCCGAGTACGAGCGGGACCGCACGGCGGCGGGCGAGCGCCACGCCGCCACCGCCCGCGCGGCCCGCCCGACGGCCGAGGCCAAGGCGGAGGCGTGGGCGTCGGTCGTCGAGTCCGACAAGCTCCCCAACGCGGTCCAGGAAGCGGTCATCGGCGGCTTCGTCCAGACCGACCAGCGCGAACTCCTCGCCCCCTACACGGACCGCTACTTCGAGTCCGTCAAGACGGCCTGGGACTCCCGCTCCCACGAGATGGCCCAGCAGATCGCGGTGGGCCTGTACCCGTCGGTCCAGGTCTCGGAGGAGACCCTGACCAAGACGGACGCCTGGCTGACGGCCACGGAGCCGACCCCGGCTCTGCGCCGCCTGATCTCGGAGTCCCGCGCGGGCGTCGAGCGGGCGCTGAAGGCGCAGCGGGCGGACGCGGCTTCGGCGTAGCCGGTTAGCAGTTGAGAAGGGGGCGCCCGGCGTTGTGCCGGGCGCCCCCTTCTGTTTGCGTCACGCCCCCGTGTCAATCCCGCCGGCATGCGCAGATCGCTGTCGGACGTGGACGTCAGAGGTATGGGGGGCGGTGATGACGCTCTGGTCGGGAATGGCGCGTGCGGCGAGAGTAACGCCGCTGGCGATCCGGCAGTCACGGCCGAGTGCGATGCCGGGGCCGAGGCTGATGCTGTTGCCGGTCTGGACACGGTCGCCGATCAAAGCGCCGAACTGCGGCGTGCCACAACGGTAGAGGCCATCGGGGGTGCGCAGGATGATCTCCCGTTCAGGGTTGCTCATCCGGCGACTCCACAGGCTGATGGCCGCGACGGTCAGGTTGGCCGACAGGTGGGCGTCGGCACCGACGAGGGTCCGGTTGATACCGATGCGATGGCCGAGCACGGCGCGTTCACTGAGAAAGGAGTGGGTGACCTCGCAGTTGAAACCGACCGAGACATCGGCGCAGAGCACGGAGCCGGCGCGGACGGTGGAGAACTCCCACACACGTACGCGAGGACCGATGATCACGTCGTCACCGATGATCGCGGTCGGGTGAATCCGCGCGGTGGGGTGGATACGGTGCGTGAGCCGGGTGAGGCTCTGGCGGTGCCAGTCCTTCCAGAGCGTGAGGAAATCGGCCAGTTCGGCCCGCTCCAGGTGCTCGTAAGGGGTGCCGCGCAGCATTCCGCTGCTGGGGGCAGAGAGGTAGTCGCCGATACGGACAGTGGGCATCGGTGGCCTTCCGTCGAGTGGTCAGTGGCCGTTCCTCAGGGCGGTTAGCATCACCGGCACCGGACTCGAGGAACGGAGAGTTCATCCGTGAGTAACCCGCGCGTAGGCGTTGCCATCTTGACCATGGGCACGCGCCCCGCCGAGCTGGCCGACCTTCTCGCGTCGGTCGCCGGGCAGGACATGCCTGCCGCGCGGGTGGTGGTTGTCGGCAACGGCTCGCCGCTGCCGCCCCTTCCCGATTGGGTGACCGGTGTCGATCTGCCGGACAACCTGGGCGTGGCCGGAGGCAGGAACGCCGCACTGGCCCGGCTGCGGGAGTTCGGGGACGTAGATGTCGTGGTGGACCTGGACGATGACGGCTTGCTGATCAGGTCGGACGTTTTCACCCGGCTCGCGGCGCTGTACGCGTCGGACGAGCGTCTGGGCGTGGTCGGTTTCCGTATCGCCGACGAACGCGGTCGCACCCAGCGCCGTCATGTCCCGCGCCTGCGGGCGGCGGATCCGATGCGGGGCGGCCCGGTGACGACGTTCCTCGGCGGCGGGCACGGTCTGTCCATGCGCATGCTGGACCAGACCGGTGGGTGGCCCGAGCCGTTCTTCTACGCGCACGAGGAGACCGACCTGGCCTGGCGGGCACTGGACGCGGGCTGGAAGGTGCTCTACGCACCGGAGTTGGTACTCCAGCATCCGTGGACCTCGCCGACCCGGCACGCAGTCTTCCACCGCATGGTCGCCCGTAACCGGGTCTGGCTGGCCAAGCGGCACCTTCCCGCTCTGCTCATCCCTGTCTACCTGGGCGTCTGGACGGTGGTGACCGTGGCCCGCACCCGGTCGGCGGCGGGGCTGAGGGCCTGGTTCGGCGGGTTCGCCGAGGGCCTGCGCACCTCGTGCCCGCCCCGCCGGCCGATGCGGTGGTCCACGGTGTGGCGGATGACCCGCCTGGGCCGTCCGCCGGTCATCTGATCAGGCAGTCACGGCCTCGGATTCGGCCCTCAACCACGCCGGGATCGCCTCGGGCGTCCTGCCAAGCCAATCCGCATAGCGAGCCACCCCTTCCCGGACGGTGATCGTCGGCCGCCAGCCGAGTACCGCTTCCATGCGGTGGGTGGCCGCGTAGCCGCCGAGCGGGTCACCGGGCGGCATCGGCGTCTCCACGAACCGGGTCTGCGGGTACTGCTCCGCGACCAGCTCGGCCACGGTGCGGATGCTGGTGGGGGTGCCGGTTCCGACGTTGACCGTCTCATTGTGGGCCCGCGGGGCGACAAGGGCCCGGACGGTGGCGGCGGCGACGTCATCGACGTGGACCAGATCCCGGATCTGGTGGCCGCCGCCGTTGAGGTGCAGGGGCAGCCCCAGGGCGGCACGGGTGGCAAACCAGGCGACCACCCACGAGTGGCTCTTCTCCTTGACGACCTGCGGCTCTCCGTAGACGGAGAAGTACCGTACGACCGTGTACGAGGTGCCCGCAGTACCCAGCGTGAGAGCGGTCTGCGTCTCGCCCCACGCCTTGGTGTTGGCGTATACGGACATCGGACGCAACTGCGTGTGCTCGTGGAACTGCGCCGGAACCCGCCCGTAGACAGCTTCCAACAGCTTGCGCACCGTGCGGTACTCCTCGCACGGGCGTGCCCAGTCCTCCGGGCTGCCGTTGCCGTAGACACTGGCTGATGAAATGAAGACGAGGCGGCGGACCCGCTCGCAGGCGGCTACCGCGTCGAGCAGAACCTGGGTGCCGGTGACATTGGTGTGGATCGCCGCCATGGGCTTGCGGCTGCAAGCGGCGACGTCGGCGAGGGCGGCGGCGTGGATCACGTAGTCGGACTCGGCCACCGCCGTCCTGACCACGTCCGGGTTCTGGATGTTGCCGACGATGACACTCCGGTCCGAGGGGTCGATCCCGAACAGGTCGCGGTAGGTGTTCCGGGGGTAGGCGTCCAGCGTGCACAGCAGGACCGGCCGGGCTCCCACCTGGCGCAGGCAGGCAGCAATTCGGCTGCCGATCAACCCGGCTCCCCCGGTGACCAGCACCTTCCGGCCGGTGAGTTCCCTCAACTGGGTTTCGTGCACGGTGCCTCCTGAGTTCCTGCGGCCCGCTCCGGTGCGCGCCGTCTGGTCATGAGGACACCGCAGCCCGCCGGGCGACGGGAGGGGAAGCCTCCCGGCCCGCACACCGTTTGCACCGGGCGTAAACGGCTTGCAACTTCTCCTGCCGCAGGGTGGTTTGACGGGACAATGAGCCCCGCAGGAGGTGAGTCGTGGACAACACCCATCCGCTCTGGCGTTCTGCGGCCATGCGTGAGGCGCTCGGCCGCGGCGACGTCGGCGCCATCGTCCGGTTGGCCCGCCGCGCGGCCGACATCACCCTCGACGAACTGGGCAGGCAGGTCGGCTATACCGCTGCCTCTCTGTCCCGGATGGAACGCGGCAAGCAGCCCATACGCGACGTGCTGCTGCTCCAGAACCTCGCCGCCAGCCTCGACATTCCTCCGCACCTGCTCGGCCTCGCGCCCCGACGACAGCGAGCCGTCGCAGAACGGATCGACGCCACTAGGGTGGGTGGTCATACCCCGTTCAGCGATGAGGGAGAAGACCCGGTGCGACGCCGAAAGCTCCTGACAGGACTGGCCGGAGCCACCGCCGGCGCGGTCCTCGGACCGTCTGTCGACGCCCATGCCTCAGCGCAGCCGAGCCTGTCCGGCCTGGAAGACCTCCTGCTCCATCGGCAGCACGGCCATCCCTTGGCCCAGGATCCCACCCCGTCAGCAGTCACCGCAGCGGTGGACGCCTCTCGGGCCGACTTCAGCGCCTGTCGCTACGACGCCCTCGCGCGGCTGCTCCCAGGCCGGATCGCCCTTGCCCAGGCCCTCGGCGCCCACGGGCACCCGGTGCAAGCTACGACCGCAGTCGCCGAGCTCTACACCACCGCGACCCGTCTGTGCATCAAGCTCGGCGAGGACGGCATGGCCGCCGTCACCGCCGACCGGGCCCTCACCGCGGCCCTCGGCGGCGCGGATGCCCTCACCGTCGCCGAAGCCCACCGTATGGTCTCCTCCGCCTGGCGCCGCCAAGGGCACTACGCACGTGCCACCGATGTCGCCGTCACCGCCGCCCAGCATCTGACCACCGACCGCACCACCGACACCACCGACCGGCTCTCCGTCCAGGGCAACTTGTACGCCACCGCCGCCTACACCGCAGCCAAGCAAGGCAACCGGCACACCGCACAGGACCTCATCGCCGAAGCCGAGGCCACCGCCGGGCAACTCGGCCGTGACGCCCTGCTGCGAGGCACCGTCTTCGGTCCCGGCCAAGTGCTTCTCCATCAGGTCTCGGTCAGCTACTTGCTCGGTGACGCGGGCCAGGCCATCGAGCACGCGCGCCGCATCGACCCCGCTGGCCTGCCCACCCCCGAACGCCGGGCTCGATACTGGATCGACGTCGCCCGCGCCTTCGATCAATGGGGTAAACCCGACCGCTGCTACCGGGCACTTCTGGCCGCCGAGCAGGCAGCGCCACAGGAGGTCCGCCGCGGCTCTGTCCGGAGCATGGCCGCCGACCTGTTGCGGCATGACCGCGTCCTCACTGGCGTGCGGGCGTTCGCTCAGCGCGCTGGCGCCGTCGCGTAGTCCACGCATACGCAGATGCCGTCGACCGGCAAGCCCGATTCAGGAGGACGCCGTGAGTGACAACAGGTGGGTCAGTGCCTCCATGCCATACCTGACCCCTAAGGAGCCGGGGCAGGGCGATGCCTGGTCGGACGAGGCTGCGGCTCGGGGTGGGAAGGGCGGTCAGCGGATTGTGCATGCCGGGGAGGTGGGCGCCTCGGGGGAGGTTGCCGGGTTGCTTGGGGTGGAGGTCGGAGAGGTCGTGGTCGTACGGCGGCGGGTTATTGAACTTGATGGGGTGCCTTGCGAGTTGACCGATACCTATTACCCGGCCGCCATCGCTCTGGGGACCCGTCTCGCTGAGCGAGGGAAGATTCCCGGTGGGGCCGTGACTCTGCTTGCCGAGCTTGGGCATCGTGGGGTTCGGGTGCGGGAGGACGTCACCGCTGGGATGCCCTCCTCGGAGGAGCGGGAGGTTCTGCAACTGGCGCCGGAGGAGCCTGTGTTGCGGTTGAGCAGGGTCACTTTCGATGACGGTGACCGGGCTGTTCAGGCGGACCTCATCGTCATGCCCGCTCATCGGCAGCGGCTTCGTTATGAGATTCGGGTCGGGTGATCCGGTGGACCTACGTGTTCAAGTAGGGCCCTCTCCACGGCCGTTGGCGTCGGGGACTTCGCCGCCCATGCTATGTAGCCGTCCGGGCGGATCAGGAGGGTCTGGGGGCCGGGCCACTCGGATGTGGTGAGGTGGGTCCGGTGGGTGTGCTCGTAGGGGGCTGGTGTGAGCAGGACGAAGTTGCCCGTGCGCAGGGCCTCGTAGAGGCGGGTGTTGCCCGGCAAGGGGATGTCCGGGGCTCGTTTGCCGGTCAGGGCGTGTCCGTAGGAGTAGCCCAGGCCCGTTACCTGGTGCATCGCCTTCCGGCGCAGGGCGGGGAAGCGGGTCACCAGGGTCGTCAGGGCGGACCTCAGACCCCGTGTCCAGGGGCTGTTGGCCATCGCCAGGCGGATCAGGGTGCCGCTGCTGCGGAGGACCGTGCGGCCCACCGGGTGGCGTTCGGTGTCGTATGTGTCGAGGAGGGCCACATCCGCACGGCCGTCCAGCACCGCGGCCAGTTTCCAGCTCAGGTTGGCCGCGTCCTGGAGGCCGGTGTTCATGCCCTGGCCGCCTGCCGGGGAGTGGACGTGGGCGGCGTCGCCGGCCAGGAAGACCCGGCCCGCCCGGTACGAGGGCGCCTGGCGTTCGTCGCTGTGGAAGCGGGACATCCAGCGCGGGTCGCGCATGCCGTAGTCCCGGCCCAGGGCGACGCGGACGATGTCCTTGATCTCGGCGAGGTCCAGCGGCGCGTCGTCGGGGACGTCATGGGACCGGTGCCAGCCGACGACCCGGTGGTAGCCGTCGCCGAAGGGGATGAGAAGCGCGAAGGCGTCCCCCGCCGTGCCTGCGGTCAGCAGGCCGGGCGGGTCCTCGGAAAGCCGTACGTCCGCGAGGACCACGGAGCGGATGACCGAGCGCCCAGGGAACGGCAGCCCGACCGCCTCCCGCACCGCGCTGCGCATCCCGTCCGCGCCGACGACGTACGACGCCCGCAGCGGCTCCGTGCCCCGCGCGAGGACGGTCACGCCGGACGCGTCCTGGGTCAGCGCGGTCACCTCGGTCTCGTACCGGAACTCGGCGCCCGCCTCCCGCGCACGCCGCTCCAGTACCCGTTCCACCTCGTACTGCGGGATCACCAGGACGTGCCGGAAACGGGTGGGGAGTTCGGAGAGGTCGAGGGTGAGGCCGTCGAAGAGGCCGAGCCGGGTCAGGGGGTGGCCGAGGGCTTCGAGTTCGTCGGCGACGCCTCGCATGTCGAGCTGCTCCAGCGTGCGGGCGTGCAGCGCGAAGGCGCGGGTGAGGTTGCTGATGCCGCGCGGCCGTTTCTCCAGCACGGTGACCGGGATTCCGGCCTCGGCCAGGTCACCGGCGAGGAGCAGTCCGGTCGGGCCGCAGCCCACTACGACGACGCCGGTGGTGCCTGCCATCTGCGGCTCCTCGGTGGCACGGTGTGGAAAACACGCCGGGGGCGCCGTCCCGGCCCGTGTACGCGCTGCGCGTACACGGGAGGACCGGCGCCCCCGGCGTTCGGACCAGCCGGTCCGTAAAACCTCGGAAGACTCCGTCAGCCCTTGGAGGACGACGACGCACGCGGCCGGGACTTGTCCAGCACCATCACCAGACCGGCGATGAGGACGAACAGGCCCAGCGGGATCAGCACGTACAGGCCGATGGTCTCCCAGGCGGAGAGACCGGGGCCGGGGTCGTCACCGTCGTCGCGGGTGAGCGCGAGCGCGGGGGACGACATGAGCAGCATCATCAGCGTCGTGCCGGCCGCCAGGGCTCCGGCGCGCAGTGCGTTCTTCTTGTCCACGTTCCCCAAGTTAGCGAACCGCCGCACCGGCCGCGCGTCCGGGGTGCCGTACGCGCGGCCACCACGACCCCTCAGGTACCGCTGTGCCCCAGCCCCGCCCGCACCGATGCCAGCAGTGCCCGCAGCCTCGGGGACGCGGTCAGCTCCTCCAGGGGTACCGGGCGCCCCTGGGGATCGGACACCGGCAGGCGCCAGTTGGGGTACTGGTCCCAGGTGCCGGGCACGTTCTGCGGGCGCCGGTCCCCGATGCCGTCCGGGAGCCAGACGCCGACCAGCCGGGCCGGGGTGCGCAGCAGGAACCGGTGGAAGCCCTGGATCTCGGCCTCCTCGTCGCTGCCGGGCGGCCCGGCGGCCGGGGCGTCCAGCAGGCCGAGACTGCCGAGCAGGGCCAGCCACTCGGCGGTGTCCGCGACCGCGTCCGCGCGCTCGTCGGCGCCCGACTTGATGAGCAGGCCGAGCTTCTCGCGCAGGTCGACGTGTTCGCCGGTGAGCCGGGCCGCCGTGGGCGGCAGGTCGTGGGTGGTGGCGGTGGCGAGGCAGTCCTCGCGCCAGCCCTCGGGCGGCAGCGGGCGGCCGTCGCCGGTCCAGTCCCGCTCGAACCACAGCACGGAGGTGCCCAGCACCCCGCGCCGCTGGAGCGTCTCGCGCACACCGGGCTCCACGGTGCCCAGGTCCTCCCCGATCACCAGCGCGCCCGCGCGGGACGCCTCCAGCGCGAGCAGGGCGAGCATCGCCTCCGCGTCGTAGCGGACGTAGGTGCCGTCGGTGGGCGGGCTGCCCTCGGGGACCCACCAGAGCCGGAACAGGCCCATGACGTGGTCGATACGCAGCGCGCCCGCGTAGCGGAACAGGGCGCGCAGCAGCTGGCGGTAGGGGGCGTGACCGGACTCCGCGAGCCGGTCGGGGCGCCAGGGCGGCAGGCCCCAGTCCTGGCCGCGCGCGTTGAAGGCGTCCGGCGGGGCGCCGACCGACATCCCGGCGGCGAAGTGGTCCTGCTGGGACCAGGCGTCGGCGCCGACCGGATGCACACCGACCGCGAGGTCGTGCACGATCCCGATCGGCATCCCGGCCTCTTCGGCGGCCCGCTGGGCGGCGCGGAGCTGGCCGTCGGTGAGCCAGGCGAGCCGGGTGTGGAACTCGACCCGGTCGGCGAGGCGGGCGCGGGCGCGCGCGGTCTCCGCCGAGCGGGGGTCGCGCAGCGCCTCGGGCCAGTTCCGCCAGTCGTGGCCGTGTTCCTCGGCGAGGGCGTACCAGGTGGCGTGGTCCTCCAGCGCCTGTCCCTCCTCGGCGCGGAAGGCGTCGTACGCGGCCTGCCGGCCCGGTCCGAGCGGGACCCGTACGACCTGCTCCAGCGCTTCCCGCTTCAGCTCCCACACCGCGTCGCGGTCGATGAGGGCGCCCTTGTCGAGCACGTCGGCACGCAGCCGCTCGGCCCGCTCGCGCAGCCGGGGGTTCGGCTCGGTGTAGGCGTACTCCGGGACGTCCTCGACGCGCAGGTGCACCGGGTCGGGGAAGCGGCGGGAGGAGGGGCGGTACGGGGAGGGGTCGGTGGGGGCGCCGGGTACGGCCGCGTGCAACGGGTTGACCTGCACGAATCCGGCGCCGTGCGCGCGTCCGGCCCAGGCGGCCAGTTCGGCGAGGTCCCCGAGGTCGCCCATGCCCCAGGAGCGGTGGGAGAGCACGGAGTAGAGCTGGGCGAGCAGGCCGTAGGAGCGGCCGGCGGGGGCGGGGAGGCGCTCGGGGGCGACGATGAGGTGGGCGTGGCCGGTGTGTCCGTCGGGGGCGGTGACGGTGACGTGGTGGACGCCGGTGGGCAGGTCGTCGGCGCTGGTCCGGCGTTCGCCCTGCTCGGTGTCGATCTGCACCTGGGTGCCGGGCGGCAGGACGTCGAAGGGGTCCGGGAGGGCGGGGGTGGCGCCGGCGGGCGGGCCGGTCCAGCGGACCACGGTGGGCGGCAGCAGCCGTTCGCGCAGTTCGCGCTCCCGCTCGGCGAGCGCGGCGCGGACGGCGTCCGGGGTGCTCGCGTCGATGTCCAGGGCGGCCAGGGCGGCGGTCACGGCGGCGGCGGGCACCGCTACCACGGCCTCCGGGGAGGGGCTGTAGGAGGTGGCGACGCCGTGCAGCTCCGCGAGCGCGCCCAGCTCGTCGTCCTCCAGCGCCGGGGCCATCTACTCGGCCGGGCCGAAGCGGACCGGGACGGGGTCGAGGTCGCCGGTGAGCGGGACGGTGTCGGCGAGCGGGGGCTCGCTGGTCAGCGGCTCGGCGCCGGGCAGCGGGGGCTCGCTGGTCAGCGGGGCCTCCACGCAGGCGCTCTCCGCGCTGAACGCGCAGTCGGCGGGCGTCTCCGCCTCGGGTTTCCACTGGGCGGGCAGAAAAAGGTGAGCCGGTGCGGCCACGGGAGCCTCCTCGTTCACTGGGGGGCGGGTGCGTTTTGCCGGATTACCCAGCCCTACCCAGAGACGCGGATGCCACGCCCGCGCGCGGGAGTGATCCGCCGCGGGGCGGCGGGGCGATAGAGGGGGTGTGAGACTGTTCCGCCCCATGGGGGGCCATCGGGAGAAGGACGACGGGTCCTTGCTGCGGGCCGTCGCGGCGGGCGACGCGGCGGCGCTGGCCGACCTGTACGACCGGCACGCGGGGTGGCTGCACGCCCGCCTGGCCCGGCGCTGCGCCGACCCGGAGGTGGTCCGGGAGGTGCTCCAGGACACCTTCGTCACGGTGTGGCGTTCGGCCGCCGCGCACCGGGGCGAGGAGGCGGGCGGCTGGCTGTGGACGATCGCGGCCCGGCGCCTGGTCGACGCCCGGAGGGCCCAGGAGCGTGTCGCACGGGTCGCGGTCGAGCCGGTGGAGACGGAGGCAGCCGCGCCCTCCGCCGAGGACCGGGTGCTGGCCGGTCTCGAGTACGGCGATGTCGGCACCGCCCTGGACCGGATCTCCCCCGAGCTGCGCGAGGTACTGCGCGCGACGGTGGTGGACGGCCTGACCACCCGTGAGACGGCCCGGCTGCTCGGCATACCCGAGGGCACGGTCAAGTCGCGGGCCCGGCGTGCCCGTACCGAACTGCGGGCCGCGCTGGCCCAGTTGAACCCGTCCCCGCTGGGAGGCCCGGCATGAGCAAGCAGTGGCACGTGAGTGACGCCCTGGCCGCCCGCTACGCCGACGGCTCCCTGCCGGAGCCGGACGCCTGGTCCCTGGAGAAGCACCTGGAGACGTGCACGGGGTGCGCTTCCCGCGTCTCGGGGGCGGTGCGGGGGACGGCGGCGGGCGCGGTGCTCATGGACGTACGGACTGCGGTGCTGGCCGCCGCTGCGCGGGAGGTGGCGCCGGTTCCCGTACAGGGGTCGGGAACCGGCGCCTTCGCGCGCCGTACCCGGCTCCTCTGGGCCGCCGGGCCCGCCGTACGCGGGGCGTGGCTGATCGCCGTCCTGGTGGTGGCCGGGGGTGCGATGCTGCTCGGCCTCACCGGCGGGCCGGAGGCGCGGACGCTGCTGCTGGCGATCGCGCCGGTGATGCCCGTGGCCGGGGTCGCGCTGTCCTACGGCCCGCACGCCGACCCGCTCCACGAGGTGACCGCCTCCACACCGGGCGGTGGCCTCCGGCTGGCCCTGACCCGTACGGCGGCCGTGCTCGCGGTGAGCCTGCCGGTGCTGACCCTCGCCGGCCTGCTGC
This sequence comes from Streptomyces sp. NPDC085596, assembly GCF_044541565.1. Lineage (NCBI taxonomy): Bacteria > Bacillati > Actinomycetota > Actinomycetes > Kitasatosporales > Streptomycetaceae > Streptomyces > Streptomyces sp. NPDC085596. Next base: position 860,049 of record NZ_JBITTC010000001.1, read on the forward strand.
TGCCCGCCTCCGGCGCCCCGGCCGCCGCAGCGTGGCTGCTGCCGGGGCTGGCGCTGACGCTGGCCACCCTGGCGCTGGGCTCCTTCGCCGGGTTCCGGACGGCTTCCGCCGTGACGGCGGGCGGCTGGCTGTGCGCGGTGCTCGCGCCGCTGCCCGGCGCCCCGGCCAGCCAGGTCACCGCGCGCCTGGCCGAGCGGCTGGCCTGGTGCCTGGGCAGCGCCCCGGCCCAGTCCGCGTGGGCGGCCGCGGTCGCCCTGAGCGCCCTGCTGCTGGCGGTCCGCCGCACCGCGTACGACCGCGCCCTCTGAAAACCTTCGTTCCCCAAGGAGTTCCCTTGTCCATCCGCGTCACCGGCCTGCGTGTCCGGCATCGCAGAACCATCGCCCTCGACTCCGTCGACCTGGAGCTGGGCACCGGCGTCCACGGCCTGCTCGGGCCGAACGGCGCCGGGAAGACCTCGCTGATCCGGGTGCTCGCCACCGTGGCCCGCCCCTCGGGCGGAAGCGTGGAGCTGCTCGGCCACGACAGCGCCGACCAGCGCGAGCGCTCCGAGATCCGGCGGCGACTCGGCTATCTGCCGCAGGAGTTCGGCTACTACCCGGCCTTCACCGTGCGGGAGTTCGTGGCCTACGTGGCCTGGCTGAAGGAGGTCCCGGCCGACCGCGTCCCGGCCGCCGTGGAGCGGGCGGTGGCCCGTGTCGGTCTCGCGGACCGCATCGACGCGAAGGTCAGAACGCTGTCCGGCGGCATGGTCCGCCGGGTCGGCATCGCCCAGGCCATCGTCAACGACCCGAGCCTGCTGCTGCTGGACGAGCCCACCGCCGGGCTCGACCCCGAGCAGCGGGTGGAGTTCCGCGAACTGCTGCGCGAACTCGGTACCTCGGCCACGGTGGTGGTCTCCACCCACCTGGTGGAGGACGTGGCCGCCGCCTGTACGGAGGTCACCCTGCTGGACGGGGGGCGGATCGCGTACCAGGGCACCCCCGCCTCCCTGACCCGGCTCGGGGAGACTTCGGACGGACCCGGCGACCATCCGATCGAGCGCGGCTACACGACGGCGCTGCGGGCCCACCGCGCCCCGACCGCGCGGGAGACGGTGCGATGACCACCGGGACAGCCACCACCATGACCACCGCCCCGGCCACGCCGAAGACCCGCACTCCCCATCCCCTGCGCGCCGAGGCCGTCCGGGGTTTCGCCCCGCTCGCCGGGGCCGCCGTGCTGCTGATGCTCGGGGTGCTGCTGACCACCTCCTCCCGCACCTGGCAGGGCGGCTGGGCGGAGACCGCCGCGCTGGTGCACAACGCCCTGCTGATCGCCCTGCCGCTGGCCGCCGCGGCCGGCTGCTGGCAGGGCGGGCGCGAGCGGCGGCGCCGCACGGAGGAGCTCTGGGGGACGGCCGTCCGTGCGCCGCTCCAGCGGCTGCTGGCCTCCGCCCTTCCCGTCGCGCTCTGGGTAGCCGTCGGCTACCTGCTCGCCGTCGCCCTCGCGGCGCTCGCCACCTGGCCGTACTCCATGGGCGATCATCCCCACCTCACCCAGGTACCGGGGGACACCGCCGCACTGATGGCCGCGGCGCTGCTGGGGCACCTGGCGGGCCGGACCGTCCCCACCCTGCTCACGGCTCCGCTACTGGGGGTGGCCGGGTACGCGGGGCTCGGGATCGCGGCGCACCAGGGCGGCTTGGACGCGATCAATCCCGCCGCGTTCGCCGAGGCCGGCATGCGCCCTGTGTGGTGGCAGCCGCTCGCCATGGCCGCGTGGACCCTCGGCCTGAGCCTCGCCCTCACCCTGGCGTACGCGGCCCGGCGCCGGGCGACCGCCCTGCTGCCACTGGCCGCCGCGCTGACCGCGGGCGCGCTGCTCGTACAGGGCGGAAGCCACATATGGCGGACCGACCCAATCACCCACCAACAGGTGTGCGACACCTCCACCACTCCCGCGATCTGCGTCAACGCCCGGTACGCGGGTCTGCTCCCCCAGGTACGCACCGCCCTGTCCGGGGTCACCGGCAGACTCAGGGGCGTACAGAACCTCCCGGCGCGCTGGGCGGACCGGCACAGCGACCCGCGCGCCGGTGAGGCGGCGCTGCCGACGCTGGCTCCGTTCGGCTGGTCGGTCGCACGCGGGCGGCTGACCCATCCGGATCAGTACGCGTGGGAGGCGGTCGCCGCGCTGTCCGGACACGGCGACTGCGAGAACGAGCCCGCGCGCGGGCAGCTCGCGGACGAGGCCGTGCAGGCGTACCTGGCACCGAACCCGTTCCAGAGCCACTTCGACGCCCGCGATGCCAAGGGTGACGCCGCCGCCCGCGCCCACCTGCGGGAAAGCCTCGCCGCCCGGGCGAAGCTGGCCGGGATGGACGAGCAGCGGCGCCGGACCTGGCTGTCCGCGTACTTCGCGGCCCGCGCCGGCTGCGGCACCGAGGGGGTGCCGTCGCTGTGAGCACCCACGGTCTCCTGCTCTACGCCCGCTCCCGCTCCCTCCCCGTGACCCTGGTCGCCCTCGCCGCGACCACCGGCTTCGCCGTCTGGGCGGCCGGTGCCCTGGACGCCTACTTGGACCCGGACCGCCGGGTGCCGGTCGTCGCGCTCGCCCCGCTGCTGGCCGCCGCCGTGATCGGGGCGAGCCTGCACACGGCGTCGGACGAGCTGGACCGCACGGCCGTACGCCCCTGGTGGCGGCGTCGCCTGGCGCACCTCTTCGCGCTCACCGCACTCGCCTCGGCACTGCTGACGCCGGTGGTGGCGGGGCACGCGGAGACCTTCGGGCCCCCGGCGATGATCCGCAACACGCTGGGCTGCGTGGGGGTGACCGCGCTCGCCGCCGTCGTCCTCGGGGCCCGCCTGAGCTGGCTGCCCGCCTTCGGGTACGTGTCCGCCGTCTACCTGGCCTCCTCCGGCGCACACGGCAGGGCCGCCACGGTGTGGGCGTGGCCGGTGCAGCCCGGTGCGCAGCCGGGGGCGTGGGCCGCCGCGCTGGCCGCCTTCGCGCTGGGCGCCGCGCTGTACATGGTGCGTGGGGCACGCCCCGAGGGCCCACGGGGCTGACCCCCCCGTGGCCGGCCGGGCGGGGCCCGCCACGGGGTGTGCGAAGGCCCGGACCGTCAGGCGGAGATGCCGTCGATCCGGGCCAGGGCGGCGTCCGCGCCGTAGGGCTGCAGGTAGGGCAGCCAGCGCGGGTCCCTATGGCCGGTGCCGATGATGCGCCAGGCCAGACCGGTGGGCGGGGCCGGCTGGTGGCGCAGGCGCCAGCCCAGCTCGACCAGGTGCCGGTCGGCCTTGACGTGGTTGCAGCGGCGGCAGGAGGCCACCACGTTGTCCCAGACGTGCTTGCCCCCGCGGCTGCGCGGGATGACGTGGTCGACGCTGGTCGCGATGCCGCCGCAGTACGCGCACCGGCCCCCGTCCCGTGCGAACAGCGCGCGCCGGGTGAGTGGAACGGGCCCCCGGTAGGGAACCCGCACGAAACGCTTGAGCCGGACCACGCTGGGTGCGGGGACTGTGACGGACGCGCTGTGCAGATAGGCGCCGGATTCCTCGAGGGAGACGGCCTTGTTCTCCAGGACGAGGACGAGCGCGCGACGGAGCGGTACGACGCCGAGGGGCTCGTACGACGCGTTGAGGACCAGGACATGCGGCACGGGTGCCTCCTTGGGCGTCGGCGGCGCGTGGCTCGCGCCGGGACGATCTGGAGTCAGTCTCCCCTCATGCCTGGTCCGAGCGCCACCATGTGCCGGTAACGGGCTCGAAGTGTTTTCGACCACATCGACGGGGGCGCCCGACCGGCTTGGCCTGTTCAGGCCCGGGTGCGGCGGGCGCTGTCCGGTGAACGGGCAAGTGGGCGCGCGATGCCCCGTTAGTGTGGTGGTTCTGTCCGTCCGGTGACCTTTTCGTGATCTTGCCCGCCCCCGCCGGCGCGGACCGCAGCACCATGGAGGTACCCGCCGTGTCCCTGCCCGTCGCCCTGCTGGCCGCCGGAGCCTCGCCGTCTCCCTCGCCATCGGGCTCGGACCCGGCCGTGCCGTCGCTCCAGGACGCCCAGCAGAACGCGGCGAACGCGGCGAGCTGGGTGGAGCAGAACTGGTCGACCTGGCTGGCGATGGGGCTGCAGATCCTGCTGATCGTGATCATCGCCGTCGCGCTGCGCGCGGTGGTGCGCCGGGCGATCACCAAGCTGATCGAGCGGATGAACCGCACCGTGCAGGCGGTGGACCACACCGCGCTGGGCGGCCTGCTGGTCAACAATGAGCGGCGGCGCCAGCGCTCGGCGGCCATCGGCTCGGTGCTGCGCTCGGTGGCGTCCTTCGTCATCCTCGGCACGGCCGCGCTGATGGTGCTCTCCACCTTCAAGATCAACCTGGCGCCGCTGCTGGCCTCGGCCGGTGTCGCCGGTGTGGCGATCGGTTTCGGCGCCCGGAACCTGGTCACCGACTTCCTCTCCGGCGTCTTCATGATCATCGAGGACCAGTACGGCGTCGGCGACACCGTCGACGCCGGGGTGGCGACCGGCGAGGTGGTCGAGGTCGGTCTGCGCGTGACCAAGCTGCGCGGCGACAACGGCGAGATCTGGTACGTCCGCAACGGCGAGGTCAAGCGCATCGGCAACCTCTCCCAGGGCTGGGCCACGGCCAACGTGGACGTCACCGTCCGCGCCGGCGAGGACCTGGACAAGGTCAAGTCCGTACTGGACGAGGTCGCCGAGAAGATGGGCAAGGAGGAGCCGTGGAACGAGCTGCTCTGGAGCCCGATCGAGGTGCTCGGCCTGGACAGTGTGCTGATCGACTCCATGGTGATCCGGGTCTCCGCCAAGACGATGCCGGGCAAGTCGGTGTCGGTCGAGCGTGAGCTGCGCTGGCGGATCAAGCGGGCCTTCGACAAGGCGAGCATCCCGATCGTCGGCGGTGCCACGGCCGTGGTGGCGGACGGCGACACCCCGGACCCCTCGGCGACGGTCGCGGCGCCCTCGGCGTTCGCCAACGCCACCTCCCCGCAGTCGCTGGCGAGCAACCCGCTCACCACACCGAAGCCTCCGGTCAAGTAGCGCTCCCCGACGCGCCCCCGCTTGCGAGAACCCCTCGCACGCGGGGGCGCGCTTCGTTGACGGACTCTCCCGCCTGCGCCTAGGTTCCCCCTGGCCGAGGAGCCCGTCGTACGCGAGGGAGTCGCCGTGAGACTGACCGTGGTCGGCGGAGGTTCGACCTACACCCCGGAACTCGTCGACGGCTTCGCGCGGCTGCGGGACACGCTGCCCGTGACCGAGCTGGTGCTCGTGGACCCGGCGGCGGACCGGCTGGAGCTGGTGGGCGGTCTGGCCCGCCGTATCTTCGCCCGTCAGGGGCACGACGGCCGGATCGTCACCACCTCCGACCTGGACGCCGGTGTGGCGGGCGCGGACGCCGTGCTGCTCCAGCTCCGGGTGGGCGGGCAGGCGGCGCGCGAGCGGGACGAGACCTGGCCGCTGGAGTGCGGTTGCCTGGGCCAGGAGACGACCGGCGCGGGGGGCCTCGCCAAGGCGCTGCGCACGGTGCCGGTGGTGCTGGACATCGCCGAGCGGGTCCGGCGGGCCAACCCGGACGCCTGGATCATCGACTTCACCAACCCCGTCGGCATCGTCACCCGCGCCCTGCTGAAGGAGGGGCACCGCGCGGTCGGCCTGTGCAATGTGGCGATCGGGCTCCAGCGGAAGTTCGCCGCGCTGCTCGGCACCGAGCCGGGCGAGGTCCACCTCGACCACGTCGGCCTCAACCACCTCACCTGGGAGACCGCCGTCCGCCTCGGCGGACCCGGCGGCGAGGACGTACTCCCCCGGCTGCTCGCCGAGCACGGCGACGCCGTCGCCGCCGACCTGCGGCTGCCGCGCCCGCTGCTGGAGCGGCTGGGCTCGATCCCGTCGTACTACCTGCGCTACTACTACCTGCACGACGAGGTGGTGGGCGAGCAGCGGGTGAAGCCCTCGCGGGCGGCCGAGGTCGCGGCGCTGGAGCGGGAGCTGCTGGCGATGTACGCCGACCCGGCACTCGACGAGAAGCCCGCGCTGCTGGCCCGGCGGGGCGGTGCCTACTACTCGGAGGCGGCGGTGGACGTGGCGGCGGCCCTGCTGGGCGGCGGGGGCAGCCCGTACCAGGTGGTGAACACGGTCAACGGGGGCACGCTGCCGTTCCTGCCCGACGACGCGGTGATCGAGGTGCCAGCCGCGGTGGGCCCGGCCGGGGCGAAGCCGCTTGCGGTGCCGGGCGTCGACCCGCTGTTCGCGGGGCTGATGGCGAACGTGACGGCGTACGAGGAGCTCGCGCTGGACGCGGCCCTGCGCGGCGGCCGGGAGCGGGTGTTCCGGGCGCTGCTCGCGCATCCCCTGGTCGGCCAGTACGCCTACGCCGACCGGCTCACCGACCTCCTCCTCGCGCACAACCGGGAGCACCTCGCGTGGGCCTGACCGGGACCGTCCTCGCCATCGACGCGGGCAACAGCAAGACCGACGTGGCCGTGGTGAGCGCGGCCGGCGAGGTGCTGGCGACGGCACGCGGCGGGGGCTTCCGGCCACCGGCGGTCGGCGTGGACCGGGCGATGGACGCGCTCGCCGTGCCGGTGGAGCGGGCGTTGGAGGAGGCGGGGGTCTCGTACGTCTCGCAGGTCTCGGCCTGTCTGGCCAACGCCGATCTGCCGGTGGAGGAGGAGCGGTTGGCGGCGGCGGTCACGGCGCGGGCCTGGGGTGCGTCGGTGGAGGTGCGCAACGACACCTTCGCCATCCTGCGCGCGGGCGTGTCCGAGCCGCGTGGCGTGGCCGTGGTGTGCGGGGCCGGGATCAACTGCGTCGGCATGCGCCCCGATGGCCGCACGGCCCGCTTCCCGGCCCTCGGGCGTCTCTCCGGCGACTGGGGTGGCGGCTGGGGACTGGCCGAGGAGGCCCTCTGGCACGCGGCCCGCGCGGAGGACGGCCGGGGCGAGCCGACCGAGCTTGCCCGCGCGCTCCCGGCCCGCTTCGGCCTCCCCACGACGGCCGCCCTGATCGAGTCCCTCCACCTGGGCCGGCTCGCCCGGGACCGCCGCCACGAACTGACCCCTGTCCTCTTCTCGACGGCAGCCGACGGCGACCCGGTGGCCCGCTCCCTGGTCGACCGCCTGGCGGAGGAGGTGGCCCTGATGGCCAAGATCGCCCTGACCCGCCTGGACCTCCTCACGGAACCGACCCCGGTCCTGCTCGGCGGAAGCGTCCTCGCAGCGGGCCACCCCCAGCTGAACGACGGCATCCGCACCCGCCTCACCGCCCAAGCACCCTTGGCAGAGGTCCAGTTGGTGACCGCTCCCCCGGTCCTGGGCGCGGCACTCCTCGGCCTGGACCACCTGGGCACGACACCCGAGGCGCTGGAGCGGGCCCGCCTGACCTGGGAACCCAGCCGCACCTGAACCCACTTCCCCCGGCCCTGACCGGAACGGCCGGGGGAACCAAGGTGGTTGACTCCGCGTGTTTCTGGACAGAGGGGGTAGAGCCCGCTTCTCGGCCTGATCCGATCAAGATGCGGTGAAGGCTGGTGCGAAGGGGGGCGGGTGCGGCGATACTGGCGGCCAACGGATGACCATGGGGGAGGTCAGGTGACACAACCGCCGAAGAGCAGTGCCGCACCGCCGACCGTACCCGCGCCACCACCGGTCACCGCGACCATTCCCGCCCAGCGCGGCCGGTCCGGTCTGCCGCCCGTGCGGCGGACCGCGTTCGTCGAGGGCGCCGAGCGGCTGCGGGACGCCGCGACCACCGAGCCGGGGCGGCTGCGGGTCATCGGTGCCGTACTCGCCCTGCTGGTCGTCGCGTTCGGCGCCGTCACCGCCTGGCAGAGCGGCGAGCGGGCCAGTGCCGCCGACGACGTGCTGACCCGCAGCCAGCCGCTCAGCTCGGGCGCGGCCGCCATCTACCGTTCGCTGGCCGACGCCAACACCGCCGCGTCCACCGGCTTCCTGGCGGGCCCGAGGGAGAGCGCCGAGAACAGGGAGCGGTACGAGGACGACATCCGTACCGCCGCCTCCGGCCTGGTCCGCGCGGCCGCCGACACCGAGCCGAACTCCCCCTCCGAGGCCACCGTCCGCAAACTGAACCGGCTGCTGCCCGAGTACAAGGGCCTGATCGAACGGGCCCGCGTCTACAACCGCCAGGGCTACCCGGTCGGCGGCGCCTATCTGCGGTACGCCAACGAGAAGATGCAGACGGAGATGCTCCCGGCCGCCCAGGACCTGTACACCAAGGAGAACCAGCGGCTGGACGCCGACTACGCGGACGCCACCCCGTACCCCTGGGCGGCGATCACGCTCGGCCTGCTCGCCCTGGCCGCGCTGGGCCTCGCCCAGTACCGGGACTACCGCCGCACCAACCGCGTCCTGAACCACGGCCTGGTCGCCGCCTCGGCCGCGACCGTCGTGGTGCTGCTGTGGATGCTCGTCGGCCACACCGTGGCCCGCTCCGGCCTGTTCGGCTCCTACGACCACGGCATCCGCTCGCTGAACGTGCTGCACAACGCCCAGATCGCCGCCCTGAAGGCGCGCGGCAACGAGAACCTGAGCCTGGTGGCGCGCGGAGCGGAGACCGTCGACGTGAACGGCGCCAAGCAGGACGCGTACTACTACGCCTTCGACCGGGACCTCGGCACGCTGGACGCCCGGCTCACCGAGGCCCGGCGGCTCGCCGACGACGACAAGGGCGGCGAACCGGTCGACTCGGCCCTGGGTGACACGGCCGAGTGGAAGGACCGGCACGGCACCGCCCGGAGCGAGGACGAGAAGGGCAACTACCAGCTGGCGCTGGACCTGGTGATCGGCGCCCACGACACGACCGGCGCGGCCTTCGACGGCGTCGACCGGAGCCTCACCCGCGCCCTCGGCCATGAGCAGAGGGAATTCGACCGGGCCGCGGCCGACGGCCGGGACGCCATGACCGGGCTGCCCGAGGGCGCCGCCGTGCTCGGTGTACTGGGCGCGGCGGGCGCGGTGTTCGGCATCGGGCGCAGGCTTTCGGAGTACCGGTGACAGGGGGCCAGGCGATGGACGCGGCGCGGATGCGCACCCGGCTGCGCGGCTGGGGCGGGGTCGGCGCGATGGCGGTGCTGTGCGCGCTGGCACTGGCGTTCGTGATGCTGCTGCCCCGCACCCAGGCGCACCCGGCGACCGGTGCGGGACCGGCGAGCCGGAGCCTGGTCACCGGAAGCCCGGCCCGCGCCGACGACTGCGAGGAGGCCGGGGCGCAGGACCGGACGCCGTCCCCGTCCGGCGCGGACGGCCCGACCATCGACGCCATCAAGGCCCGCAAGGGCGACAAGCGCAAACTGGTCGTCGGCATCGACCAGAACAGCTACCGCTGGGGCTACCGCAACCCGGGCACCGAGGGCGCGGAGCTGGAGGGCTTCGACATCGACCTCGTCCACCGCATCGCGGAGGACATCCTCGGCAGCCCGGACGACGTGCAGTTCAAGGCGATCCCGACCAGCCAGCGCATCACCGCGATCCAGGACGGCCGGGTCGACATGGTGGTCCGCACGATGACGATCACCTGTGACCGGCTGCGGGACGTGGCGTTCTCCGCGCCCTACTTCAAGACCGGCCAGCAACTGCTGGTACCCGACGCCTCCGGCATCAGGGGCTACGACGAGACGCTGGCCGGCAAGAAGGTCTGCACGGCGGCCGGTTCGACCGCCCACGGCAAGCTGAAGGCGGACCGGGAGCGCAAGGCGCTGCCCGCCACCACCGACTTCTCCGCGACCGTCCCCAACCAGCTGGACTGCCTGGTGCGGCTCCAGCTCGGCGAGGCGGACGCGGTGGTCACGGACGGCGCGCTGGCCGCCAGCCAGGCCGCGCAGGACCCCACGGTGAAGGTGCTGGGCAAGCCGTTCACCACCGAGTACTACGGGGTGGCGATGAAGAAGGACGCCACCGACCTGGTGCGCCGCGTCAACCGCGTACTGGTGGACTACCGGGCCGACGGCTGGCAGGCGTCGTACGACAAGTGGCTGTCGGCCACACTGGGCAAGGACGCGCGCTCCTCCAGACCGCCCGCCCCGAAGTACCTGCGCGAGAGCTGAAGCAAGCACGCACGGGCCAGACCGACCACACAGCAGCGAGAGGTGATCGATGGGCGTCACGGACCCCGCCGGGCCGGTGATGGACCGGGACGAGGTGGACCGTGCGCTGGCGCGGCTCGGCCAGGAGCACGAGGCCATCGAGACCTCGCTGTTCGCGCTCCAGGACCATGCCGGCCGCCGCCTCCTCGAAGGCGCCGGGCTGACCGGTGTCACCAAGGAGCGGTGGGCCGCCACGGAGGCGTCGATCACCCTGCTGTGGACCTGCTTCGACGCGTACACGGCCGCTGTGCGCGAGGCCCGTGAGATCCGCGCCCGGCGCCGCTGGTCCAGCCGGGAGGACCTGGTGGAGCTGACCGGACTGCTGCGCGGGGAGGCGGTCACCGTGGCGGGCGGGGCCTCGGGGTCGACCGTGCTCAGCGAGAGCTTCACCCTGGCCGCCCTGGTGGACCGGATGAACGAGCTGTACGCGTCCTCGCTGGACATGGTGGTGGCCGCCGACGCCGTGTGGTCGGCGCTGCCCGCCCGTATCGACCTGCTGGCCGCCGAACTCCAGCGCACCCGCAGGCTGGCGCACTCCGTCGGCGTCCGCCCCGGCGAACACCCCTCCGGGGACGACCTGGAGGGCATCACCCGCACCCTGACCGCGCTGCGCGAGGAGGTCGTCCGCGATCCGCTCGCCCACTGGGTTCCGGCCGGGGGCAGTTCGGCGCCCGGCGGCGGCCGCCCGGACACCACGGTGTACGACCGGGAGGCGCGGGCGCTGGAGGACGTGCGCCGGGAGATCGAGGCGGTGCTGACCGTCCGGCAGGACGCCGAGGAGCGGCTGATCCGGCTGCGGGACGTGCTCTCCCGCGCCGACCGCACCCTGGCCGAGGCGCGCACCGCGCGCGGTGAGGTGCTGGCGAAGATCGCCGCGACCGAGGTCCCGGTGGTCAGCGGCCCGCCGACGGTGCTCCAGGAGCAGCTGGCGACGGCGGCGGAGTACCGGCGCCAGGCCCGCTGGCACCGCCTTTCCCCGCTGCTGGAGTCCTTGGAGCAGCGGGCGGAGGACGAACTGCTGCGCGCCCGCGAGTCGTTGACGGCGGTCACCGCGCCGCTCGCGGTCCGCGCCGAGCTGCGCGGCCGCCTGGACGCCTACCGGGCGAAGGTCACCCGGCACGGCCTGGCCGAGGACCGGCTGCTGATCGAGCGGTACGACGCGGCCCGGCGGATGCTGTGGAGCGCGCCCTGCGATCTGCGCGTGGCCGAGCAGGCGGTACTGCGCTATCAGCAGGCGGCGGCCGAACTGCTGGCCCCGCCGAGGGTCCCGGAGCAGTACACGCCCGAGGACGGGAAGGGGGACCGGGAGTGAGCGAGGAACGGCGCACCTGCCAGCGGCCGGACTGCGCGGGCACCTACGAGGACATGGGCGGCGGCGAGCTGTACTGCGACACCTGCGGGCTGGCTCCCGTGGTCGCCCCCGCGGCCGACCCGGCCCCGGAGCCGGTGGGTTCGGCCGGCTCGGCGCCGACCGGGATCAACGGGGGTGTCTCGCGCACCTCCTCGCAGTCCTCCCGCTCCCGGCGCTCGGTGTCGGGGCGGCTCTCCCGCTCGGTGTCGGGGAAGCCGGGCGGCCGCTCGGTGTCGGTGCGCGGCTCGGGCTCCGCGTCCGGGCCCTCGGCGCGCGGGCGGCTGGGCGCCGGTCTGGTCGTGGTGCCGCAGGTGCCCAGGCCCGACCCGCGCGCGATGGTGCTGGACAACCCGGAGGTGCCCGAGCGCAAGCGGTACTGCTCCCGCTCGGACTGCGGGGCGCCGGTCGGCCGGGCGCGCGGGGAGCGGCCGGGCCGTACCGAGGGGTTCTGCACCAAGTGCGGGCACCCGTACTCCTTCGTGCCCAAGCTGCGGGCCGGGGACATCGTGCACGGGCAGTACGAGGTGGCGGGCTGTCTCGCGCACGGCGGGCTCGGCTGGATCTACCTCGCGGTGGACCGGGCGGTGTCCGACCGCTGGGTGGTGCTCAAGGGCCTGCTGGACACCGGTGACCAGGACGCGATGGCGGCGGCGATCTCCGAGCGCCGGTTCCTCGCCGAGATCGAGCACGCGGGCATCGTCCGGATCTACAACTTCGTCGAGCACCTCGACCAGCGCACCGGCTCCCTGGACGGCTACATCGTCATGGAGTACGTCGGCGGCAAGTCCCTGAAGGAGATCGCCAACGCCCGCCGCACCCCGGACGGCAGGCGGGACCCGCTGCCGGTGGAGCAGGCGTGCGCGTACGGCATCGAGGCGCTGGAGGCGCTCGGGCACCTGCACAGCCGCAACCTGCTGTACTGCGACTTCAAGGTCGACAACGCCATCCAGAGCGAGGACCAGCTCAAGCTGATCGACATGGGCGCCGTGCGCCGCGTGGACGACGAGGAGTCCGCGATCTACGGCACGGTCGGCTACCAGGCCCCCGAGGTCGCCGACGTCGGCCCCTCGGCGGCCAGCGACCTGTACACGGTGGGCCGCACCCTGGCCGTCCTCACCTTCGACTTCCAGGGCTACACCACCGTCTACGCCGACTCGCTGCCCGACCCGGACACCATCGAGGTCTTCCACCGCTACGAGTCCTTCTACCGCTTCCTGGTCCGCGCCACCGACCCGGACCCGGCCCGCCGGTTCGCCTCCGCGCAGGAGATGGCCGACCAGCTGACCGGCGTGCTCCGCGAGGTCGTGTCGCTGAGCACCGGGCAGGCCCGGCCCGCGCTGTCGACCCTGTTCGGGCCCGAAGTGCGGGTCACGGACACCGAGTTGTTCCCGGCGCTGGACGGTGAGGTGTCCCGGCTCGGCGCCCGCGAGCTGCCCGGACCGGGGCGTCCGCCCGGCTTGCCGCCCGCGCTGGTGAAACCGGTCGACACCCCGGCCGCCGCGCTCGCGCTGCCCGTGCCGCTGGTCGACCCGAGCGACCCGGACGCCGGTTTCCTGGCCGGCCTGAGCGCGTCCGCGCCGGGCGAGCTGATCAGCGCCCTGGACGCGGCGCCCGGCCAGAGCGTGGAGACCCGGCTGAGACGGGTGCGCGCCCGGCTGGAGCACGGCGACCGGGAGGCCGCGCTGACGACGCTGGCCCGGCTGGACGAGGAACGGCCCGACGACTGGCGGGTGGTCTGGTACCGGGGTGTGAGCGCCCTGGTCACCGGCGACTTCGAGAGCGCCGCGCTCGCCTTCGACGCGATCTACGACGCCTTCCCCGGCGAGGCCGCGCCCAAGCTGGCGCTCGGTCTGTGCGCGGAGGTGCTGGGCCAGCTCGACAACGCCGCCGAGTACTACCGGCTGGTGTGGGCGACCGACCCGAGCTTCGTCAGCGCGGCGTTCGGGCTGGCCCGGGTACGGCTGGCGAGCGGGGACCGGGCGGGCGCCGTACGTACGCTGGAGTCGGTGCCGGAGTCGTCCATCCACTACACGGCAGCGCGGGTCGCGGCGGTGCGGGCGCGGCTGCGGCAACGCACGGCGGCCGCCGGTGACGTACCGTTCCTGGACGACCTGACCGCCGCGGCGGGCCAGGTCGAGGCGCTGGACGCGTACGGGCTCGACCCGGCGCGGCGCGAGCGGTTGTCGGCCGAAGTCCTCGGCTGCGCCCTGGACTGGATACTCTCCAGGGGTCAGGACACCGCTCGGCCGGTTACCGGCGGGCGGGTGCTGCTCGGCAGCGGTCTGGACGAGCGGGGTCTCCGCTTCGGTCTGGAGCGCGCCTACCGCACGCTGGCCCGGCTGGCGCCCGGCGGCGAGGAGAGGATCGAACTGGTGGAACGGGCCAACCGTTACCGCCCCCGGACGTGGGTGTAGTCATGTCACAGATGCCCCAGCAGGCCGCACTGCCCAAGTGCCCGAGCTGCGCGGAGCCGCTCGAACCGGGCGATCTCTTCTGCGGCGCGTGCGGATACGACCTGTCCGCCGTGCCCGCGCCGCCCGCGGACCAGCCGACGCTGGCCATGTCCGGCGCGCCGGACGGGGACGTCGACTGGCCCGAGCCGGAGCCGGCCACCACCGGCAGCACCGAGCCGCGCGCCCACCGGGCCGCGGACGTGCCCGGCACCGACTCCGGCGGCTCCCCGCTGCCCGCGCCGCAGCCGGCCGCGTCCGGAGTGCGCTTCGACCGGCCGGCCGAGCCCACGGAGCCCGCCGAGCCCGAGGAGTACCCGCTCCAGGCCCCGGACCCGCGCGCCGAAACCCCCGCCGCCGAGCCGGGCGCCGGCGCGCAGGTGTGTGTGGCCTGCCGCGCGGGCCGGGTGGACGGCGACGGCTACTGCGAGAACTGCGGGCACGCCCAGCCCCGCGAACGCGACCACATGGAGCGGGAGTCGGGCCCGGTGGCCGCCGTCAGCGACCGCGGCCTGCGCCACCACCGCAACGAGGACGACTTCGCCGTCGCGCACACCGCGCTGCCCGACGGCTCGCCCGCCACGCTCGCCGTGGTCTGCGACGGCGTGTCCTCCGCGACCCGCCCCGACGAGGCGTCGACCGCCGCCTCGCGCGCGGCCGGGGACGTGCTGCTGGCCGCCCTGCCGCGCGGCACGCATCCGCAGGCGGCGATGCACGAGGCGATCGTGGCGGCCGCGAAGGCGGTGGACGCGCTCGCCGGGGAGCCCGACGCGGCCCGCGAGCACACCCCGCACCAGAACGCCCCGGCCTGCACGATCGTCGCCTCCGTGGTCGCCTCCGGGCTGCTGGTGGTCGGCTGGGTCGGCGACAGCCGCGCCTACTGGGTGCCGGACGACCGCTCCGCGCCCCCGGCCCGGCTGACCGAGGACGACTCCTGGGCGGCGCAGATGGTGGCGGCCGGCCTGATGAACGAGGCGGAGGCGTACGCCGACGAGCGCGCTCACGCCATCACCGGCTGGCTCGGCGCCGACGCCTATGAACTGGAGCCGCACACCGCGTCGTTCAAGCCGGACCGGCCCGGTGTGGTGCTGGTCTGCACCGACGGTCTGTGGAACTACGCCGAGGGGCCGGAGGAGATGGCCGAGGTGCTGCCCCCGGACGCGGCCACCCGCCCGCTGCACGCCGCGCGGGTGCTGGTGGGGCACGCGCTGGACGCCGGGGGCCACGACAACGTAACAGTGGCCGTCGTGCCGTTCCCCGCGCCGCCGCAGGGGGCAGGATCGGCCTGAGGCCGTCGCCGCGCGGGTGACCGCGTACGGCTGCGGTGGCCTCGCGCACGGGGAAGCACGGGCGGACACGGAGGGGACCGGTCCGCCCGAACGCACGGCCTCGCCTCGGCGGGGCGTGTCCTAGGGGGATGTGAACCAGCATGGCCAACTTCGCCAGACCGGGCGGGCCGCAGTTCTCGGTGGACGTCTACCAGAACGAGTTCCTGCCGGAGGGCGGCCGCGAGGTCAACGCCATCGTGACCGTGACGGCCTCGGGCGGCGGGACCCTCGCGGGGGCGCCGGCTGGGCGGGGCGCGTCGGCCGCCGTGGTGCTGATGGTGGACTGCTCGGGCTCGATGGACTACCCGCCCACCAAGATGCGCAACGCCCGCGACGCCACGGCCGCCGCCATCGACACCCTGCGCGACGGGGTGCACTTCGCGGTGGTCGACGGCACCCATGTCGCACGCGAGGTCTATCCGGGCGGCGGGCGGCTCGCGGTGGCCGACCCGACCACCCGTGCCCAGGCCAAGCAGGCGCTGCGCAGGCTCAGCGCGGGCGGCGGCACGGCGATCGGCACCTGGCTGCGGCTGGCGGACCGGCTGCTGGCCGGGGCGGACGTGTCGATCCGGCACGGCATCCTGCTGACCGACGGGCGCAACGAGCACGAGTCGGCGACGGAGCTGAAGGACACCCTCCAGGCGTGCGCCGGGCGCTTCACCTGTGACGCGCGGGGCGTGGGCACCGACTGGGAAGTGAAAGAAGTCACAGGCATCGCCTCGGCGTTGCTCGGCACCGCCGACATCGTCGCCGACCCGGCCGAGCTCACCGCCGACTTCACCCGGATCATGGAGTCGACGATGGGCAAGGAGGTCGCCGACGTCGCCCTGCGGGTGTGGACGCCGGTCGGCGCGAGCATCAGGTTCGTCAAGCAAGTAGCTCCCTCCGTAGAGGAGTTGACCGAACGGCGCACCGAGGCGGGCCCGCGCGCCGGGGACTATCCCACCGGCTCCTGGGGCGACGAGTCCCGCGACTACCACCTCTGCGTGGAGGTCCCGGCGGCCGGACTGGGCCAGGAGATGCTGGCCGCGCGGGTGTCCCTGGTGGTGCCCCAACCGGCCGGAGAGGTACGGAACCTGGGCGCGCAAGGTCTCGTACGGGCGGTGTGGACCGACGACATGGCGGCCTCGACCTCCCTCAACTCTCAAGTCGCCCACTACACCGGCCAGGCCGAACTGGCGCAGGCCATCCAGGAAGGGCTGGACCTACGCAAAGCGGGCGATATGGACGGAGCAACGGCCAAACTAGGACGTGCCGTTCAGCTCGCGGGGGTGTCGGGGAACGCGGATACTGCGAAACTGCTTGCGAAGGTGGTGGACGTGGTCGACGCCCCGACCGGTACTGTGCGGTTGAAGGCGAAGGTCGCGGAGGCCGACGAGATGACTCTCGAGACCCGGTCCACGAAGACTGTTCGCGTCAAGAAGTAACCCTGTAGACACCGATCCCTCAGCAGAAGGGGTACCACCGACATGTCGACCTGCCCGAACGGACACCAGTCGGGTTCCGACGACTGGTGCGAGGTCTGCGGTCACCGCATGGCCGGTGCCGTACCTCCGCCCCCGCCCCCGTCCGGCGGCGGCTACGGGTTCCCGCCGCCCCGCAACGAGGGACACCCCGGCGCCGAGGCCGAGCTGTGCCCGCAGTGCCGTACGCCCCGTGAGGGCGGCGCGCCCTTCTGCGAGGAGTGCCGGTGGAACTTCCTGACCAACACCGCCACCTCGTACACCCCGGCGGCCCCGCCCCGGCAGCAGCAGCCCCGCTACCAGCCGCCGAGCCAGCCGTACGGCGGCGGCGGTGACGGGTACGAGTACCAGGGCTCGCGGCCCTCACAGGTGAACCGGCCCGCCGAGCCGATACCCCCGTTCGACAACGAGCCCTCGGGCCCGACGCCGTTCGGCGCCGAGCGCCGGCCGGCCTCCCCGCCGCCCACCACGGGCGGCCCCTCCCCCTTCGGCAACCGCCGTCCGGGGCCTCCGCCGGGGTTCGGCGGGGGGCCGGGTCAGCAGGGTCCGGGTGGGCCTGGTCCGGGTCAGCAGGGTCCTGGTCCGCAGGGCCCGGGTCAGCAGGGGGGTCCGGGTCAGCCGGGGCGTCCCGGCGGGCCCGGGGGTCAGGGTGGACCTGGTTATGGCGGTCCGGGTGGTCCCGGCCGTCCCGGTGGCCCCAACGGTCCCAACGGTCCCAACGGTCCCGGTGGCCCCGGTGGCCAGGGCGGTCCCGGTGGCCAGGGCGGCCCCTCCGGTCAGGGCGGCCCGTCGGGTCCCCCGCCCTTCGGGCGCGAGCCCTCCGCCTTCGGCACCGCTCCCTCCCGGCAGGCTCCCCCGCCGTCCGGCCCGTCCGCGCCGACCGGCTTCCCGCCGGAGAGCGGGCGCACCCCGGCCGGAGGCCCGTCCTTCGCCGACGACGACTGGGTGATCTCCCCGCCGCCGTCGAACGGCCCCTCCGGCGGTCCCGGCGGCCCCGGTGGCGGTTACGGCTACCCGCAGCCCGGCACCGGTCAGTCGCAGGGCTACCCGCAGGGCCCCCAGAACCCGCAGGGACCGGCCACCTGGACCGCGACCATCGGCCCGGACCGCGACTACTTCATGGCGATGATGCAGCGCTCCGGCCCCGAGGCCGCGGGCCTGAACCTGCCCGCGTACTCCCCCGAGCAGCAGCGCACGCTCACCGGCAACCAGGTGACCATCGGCCGCCGCCGGCACTCCACCGGCGACACCCCCGACGTCGACCTGTCGGTGCCGCCGGAGGACCCCGGAGTCTCCCACCAGCACGCGGTGCTGGTGCAGCAGCCGGACGGCGGCTGGGCGGTCGTCGACCAGAACTCGACGAACGGCACCACGGTCAACGGCTCCGACGAGCCGATCCAGCCGTTCGTGCCGGTGCCGCTCCAGGACGGCGACCGGGTGCATGTGGGCGCCTGGACGACGATCACCGTCCGCCGGGGCTGAGCCAGGGCCTCACGGCAGCGGCCAGGCGTGGCGGCCCTCCGGGTCGTCCAGCCAGGCCCAGGCGCGGGGGCCGCTGACCGTGACGCCGTACCTTTCGCGGTCCGGCATGCCCGCGCTCTCCCACAGCGCGTACGCCCGCGACGGTTCCAGCGCACCCCGGACGAGGCCCAGC
Organism: Streptomyces sp. NPDC085596; assembly: GCF_044541565.1. Taxonomy (NCBI): domain Bacteria; kingdom Bacillati; phylum Actinomycetota; class Actinomycetes; order Kitasatosporales; family Streptomycetaceae; genus Streptomyces; species Streptomyces sp. NPDC085596. The sequence continues at coordinate 878,397 of NZ_JBITTC010000001.1, forward strand.
AGGAAACGGAACGACTCCTGGTCCTGCGCCCGCCCCGGCAGCCCGCGCAGCGACACCGGCTCGGCGGGCGCCCGGCTCTCCCCGCGCAGCGGTACGAAGTAGGCGCCGGAGCGCAGGAAGCGGCCCTCGGCGTGGCCGGAGTCGTCGACGGTGAGGGCGAGCAGTCCGTTGTTCAGCGGGGCGATGATCCGGGCGCCGGGCGCGCACTGGGCGATCCAGGGGCGCGGCATCGTGGGCAGCATGCAGGTGGCGATGATCCGGTCGTAGGGGGCGTGCGCGGGCACCCCGTACGCCCCGTCGCCGGTGACCACCACCGGGTCGTATCCGGCCCCGGCCAGGTTCCGGCGGGCGGGCCCGGTGATCTCCGGTTCCATGTCGACCGTGGTGACCAGGGAGTCGTCTCCGAGGCGGTGGGCGATCAGGGCCGCGTTGTAGCCGGTGCCGGTGCCGACCTCCAGCACCCGGTCGCCGTCCCGGACCCCCAGCGCGACCAGCATCCGCGCCATCAGCGAGGGCTGGCTGCTGGAGGAGACCAGCTCACCGTCATGCAGCCGGATGGCCAGCGGGGCGTCCGCGTAGGCGCCACGCGCCCAGCGCTCCCGCCCGGCCGGATCGGGGTCGTCGGCCGCGTGCCGCTCGTAGCCGCCGAGGACGCCGACGTAGTAGTACGGCACGAACAGATGCCGGGGCACCTCGGCGAACGCCTCCCGCCAGACGGGGTCCGCGCGCCAGGCGCCGTCGCGGTCGATCTCCCGGATCAGCGCGGCCCGCGCCTCGGCGGCCACGGCGGTCAGCTCGGAGTCGTAGGCGCCCATATGTCCACAGTAGGGGCGATTCGCGGGCGGCAGCGGCGGGCGATGGCCGGTCCTACGCCTTGAGTCCTCGGCCCCCCCGGTCTGAGACCATGGACGGGTGAACGAGATCCGACGTGGCACGCTTCAGGAGCAGACCTTCTACGAGCAGGTCGGCGGGGAGGAGACCTTCCGCCGGCTCGTCCGCCGTTTCTACGAGGGCGTCGCCGAGGACCCGCTGCTCCGGCCCATGTACCCGGAGGAGGACCTCGGGCCGGCCGAGGAGCGGCTCACCCTGTTCCTGATCCAGTACTGGGGCGGACCCACCACCTACAGCCAGGACCGCGGCCACCCCCGGCTGCGGATGCGGCACGCCCCCTTCACCGTGGACCGGGCCGCGCACGACGCCTGGCTCAAGCACATGCGGGACGCGGTGGACGAGCTGGAGCTGTCCGAGGAGCACGAGCGGACGCTGTGGAACTACCTGACGTACGCGGCCGCGTCGATGGTCAACACCGCGGAGTGAGCGGGTCTCTTGCGAACAGGTCTCTTGCGAACGGGTCTTTTGCGAACGGGTCTGTTGTGAGCGGGCCTGTTGTGAGCGGGTCTGTTGTGAGCGGGCCTGTTGTGAGCGGGTCTGTTGTGAGCGGGCTCAGCGCACGCTGACGCCGAAGGCGCCCAGGCCCGCGCGCCGTACGGCGATGGACCCGTAGGGGGTGCGCAGCCGGAGCCACGCCCCGGAGGAGACCAGGCCGGTCTCCTCGGCCGTGGCGGGGTTGGCCGGCCGCAGGAAGCCCAGCGAGTGCGCGGCGTGCACGGCCCGCACGGGCAGCCGGGTCGGGCCGACCTCGCGGGACCAGATCTCCCGCCCTATCCGGTCCAGCTCGGCACGGGTGCGCTGCTCGGGCGCCAACTCCTCGGTACGGGACCGGAATTCGGCTACCGAGCGGGCGACGGTCGCATGCAGTTCGGCCGGTCCGGGCAGCCCCGGCTCGAGCCGCCAGTCGCCGCGCGGCGGCAGCACCCCGGCCCACGGAGGCCCGGTGACGGCGGCCGGTACGGCGGCGGTGGCCGCCTGTTCGTCCACCGACTCCAGCAGTTCGCCCGCCGAGACGGTCACGTCGAGGGTGGCGTCCAGCCCGTCCTCGTACGGCTTGGCGAGGCGCACCGCGCGGACGGCGAGCACCTCGAAGGAGGGCGGCCGTCCGAACACGGCGAGCGCGGTCCCGGCCGCCTGGAGGCGCACCGCGGCCGCGCGGTCGTAGCGGAGCAGCCGGGTGAGGAAGGCGGCGAGGTCGGCCGCCTCCGTCTCGTCGGCGAGGTGGAGCACCGTCATGCGGCGACGGCCTCCTCCTTGGCGGCCTCGTCCCGGTACTCCTGGAGGAACTCGCGCTCCTCCGCGGTGATCCGGCGCGGCCGCTGGGCCTCGAAGTCGAAGGGCACGACGACGGTGGAGGCCCGTACGTACACGGAGTCCGCGTCCTTCACCTCGTAGGTGATGGTGAAGGACGCGGCCCGGATCTCGGTGATCCACAGCTCGATGTCCACCGGGTGGTGCCGGTGGACGAGCTGCCGCTTGTAGTCGATCTCGTGGCGCGCCACGACCGACCCCTGCTGGAAGTCCTTGTCCGGGCGGAACAGGAAGTCGATACGGGCTTCCTCCAGATAGCGGAGGAACACCACGTTGTTGACGTGGCCGTACGCGTCCATGTCCGCCCAGCGCAGGGGGCAGCGGTAGATGTGGCGCAAGGTGCGATCAGCCCCGAGTCAGCTTCTTGTAGGTGGCGCGGTGCGGACGCGCGGCGTCCGCGCCGAGCCGCTCGATCTTGTTCTTCTCGTACGACTCGAAGTTGCCCTCGAACCAGAACCACTTCGACTCACCCTCGTAGGCGAGGATGTGCGTGGCGACCCGGTCCAGGAACCAGCGGTCGTGGGAGACGACCACGGCGCAGCCGGGGAACTCCAGCAGCGCGTTCTCCAGGCTGGAGAGCGTCTCGACGTCCAGGTCGTTGGTGGGCTCGTCGAGGAGCAGCAGGTTGCCGCCCTGCTTGAGGGTGAGCGCCAGGTTGAGGCGGTTGCGCTCACCACCGGACAGCACGCCCGCGGGCTTCTGCTGGTCCGGGCCCTTGAAGCCGAACGCGGAGACATAGGCGCGGGAGGGCATCTCGACCTGGCCGACGTTGATGTAGTCGAGGCCGTCGGACACGACCTCCCACAGCGTCTTCTTGGGGTCGATGTTCTCGCGGCTCTGGTCGACGTAGGAGATCTTGACGGTGTCGCCGACCTTGATGCCGCCGGAGTCCGGGGTCTCCAGGCCCTGGATCATCTTGAACAGCGTGGTCTTGCCCGCGCCGTTCGGGCCGATGATGCCGACGATGCCGTTACGCGGCAGCGTGAAGCTCAGGTCGTCGACGAGGATCTTCTCGCCGAACGCCTTGTTGAGGTCGTTGACCTCGACGACGATGCTGCCCAGACGCGGGCCCGGCGGGATCTGGATCTCCTCGAAGTCCAGCTTCCGCATCTTGTCGGCCTCGGCCGCCATCTCCTCGTAACGGGCGAGGCGGGCCTTGGACTTGGCCTGACGCCCCTTGGCGTTGGACCGCACCCACTCCAGCTCGTCCTTGAGGCGCTTGGCCCGCTTGGCGTCCTTCTGGCCCTCGACCTTGAGACGCGTGGCCTTGGTCTCGAGGTACTTGGAGTAGTTGCCCTCGTAGCCGTGCAGGCGGCCGCGGTCGACCTCGCAGATCCAGCCGGCCACGTTGTCCAGGAAGTACCGGTCGTGGGTCACGGCGACGACGGTGCCGGGGTACTTGGCGAGGTGCTGCTCCAGCCAGTTCACCGACTCGGCGTCGAGGTGGTTGGTGGGCTCGTCGAGGAGCAGCAGGTCGGGCTGCTCGAGGAGCAGCTTGCAGAGCGCGACGCGGCGCTTCTCACCACCGGAGAGGTTGGAGACGGGCCAGTCGCCGGGCGGGCAGCCCAGGGCGTCCATGGCCTGCTCCAGCTGGGCGTCGAGGTCCCAGGCGTTGGCGTGGTCCAGCTCCTCCTGGAGCTTGCCCATCTCGTCGAGCAGCGCGTCGGAGTAGTCGGTCGCCATCAGTTCGGCGATCTCGTTGAACCGGTCGAGCTTGCCCTTGATCTCGGAGACGCCCTCCTGGACGTTCTCCAGGACCGTCTTCTCCTCGTTGAGCGGGGGCTCCTGGAGGAGGATGCCGACGGTGTAGCCGGGCGAGAGGTACGCGTCACCGTTGGAGGGCTGCTCCAGCCCCGCCATGATCTTCAGCACGGTCGACTTACCGGCACCGTTCGGGCCGACGACACCGATCTTCGCCCCCGGCAGGAAGCTCAGGGTGACGTCGTCGAGGATCACCTTGTCGCCGTGCGCTTTGCGCGCCTTGCGCATGGTGTAAATGAACTCAGCCAAGAGAAACCGTCCGGCAGCTTGAAATCTGGCAGTGGGCAGATACACCCCATCTTGCCGTACGGCCACCCTTGGGAGGAAACGCGTTCCGCCGGGGGGCTGTGAGCTGGGGGTTCGCCACCGTCACCGGCGACCTGCCCGTCACTGCCGACCACCGCCGACCGGCCTCGGGCCTTCGCACACCCAGGAGCGAGCCCAAGCCGACCCTCACCATCCGGCCGGTGGGTCGACGGCCGCCGGCGTCATACCGGCGGACAGCCGCGACAGGGGATGCGCCGCCGACCTACCAGGCAACGGGCTCAGTGAGCGCCTGAACACAACCGAAGGATCTCGCGCCTGACGATGTCCACGCGAGCCTCGAAGAAAGTGCTCAACTCCGCCGCACTGTAATCATATTCACCCACGGTGGGCATGAGGTTGGACCGGAGGACGTCGTCGGCGTGAAGCCCTAGATCATCGATGAGCTCCGGCAAATATTCTCTAGGGTCCCTGTCGCTGATCAGATTGTTGTCGGCGGCTGCCAGCATGCAGAAGTTGAGCAGGTTACTGCGCTCCACACCTGGAACCATACGCTTGAGGAACGCCTCCGGGAAGATGTGATGAAACTGCTTCCGATTGTAGACGGAAAGCGCCTCGGAAGTGTCGATCGTGTTTCCGTTGGTCAGGTTCTTGGGGTTGCTTTTCGCGAGGGTCAGAATAAATGCCCTGGAGCGCGAATTATTCTTCCGGAAGACCATCTTCCTGATCTCGGCAGCACTCAACCCGCCACCGAAAACATCCTCGCCGCCATCCTCCCCCTGGAGAACGAAGTTCTTGATCGCTTGAAGGTCGCGAGTCACGAAATCATCAGGCGCACCCCGGTAGCGCTCCGAGAAGGACGTACGCCAGAACCACTGCCTAACCCGACGAAGCGCCTGAGCGGAAATATTCGGGTGATTGGCGTAGATATAGGTGAGAATCACCAGATGTGCTTCATAGGGGAGGAAGCTGAGAGAGTGGATCTTGAAGTCGGTTGCCAGCTGATCCACCGCTCGAAGCAGGGCCGTGCGCGTACGGTCCACCAGGAAGTCCATCTTGTGCGGGTCCCCCTTGAAGCCGCGGAGGGCGATCACACGCTCACGATTCGCGGACTCGTACTGGACCACGGCAAGACACTTGAGGACCGTGGTGCCCTTGATCTCCCCATAGTTCTTGGGCTCCAGAGAGTAGGAGATCTCCTCCACCTTCTCGTTGAGGTCGAACCCCTTCGACCAGGTGGCGGCCACCATGAGGTCGAACGTCGAGAGGTCCGTGCCCGAGCTGTTGATGCGCTCGAAGATGGGGCAGACTTCCTCGATCGTGAGGTCCTTGAGGGTGACGACCGGGATCTGGTAGCCGCTGAAGACTTCGATCAACGCATCGAATCGCTCCTGCAGCAGATCTGCGTTTTTGTGCGACTGGAGTGCGGTTCTGAAGTTGAGCAGTTTGGTCGTCTGATAGAGCCAGCGCATCGGGAAGTGATGCAGCGGCCGCTCACCCGGCTTCTCTTCCAGGAATTTCTCGACCTCCAGGTCATAGACGGCCGAGAACCCTATCCCCTCGTCCTCGGCCCCAAGTGCGGAATACAGGACGGTCATGCGCTGCTGCCCGTCCAGGACATAGTCCGTGGGGGTGAGATCCTCGGTTTCCGGCAGCTTGAACTCGCCGATATTCCGCTCCGTGGCAAGTTTGTCCGAGGTGCGCCAGAGGAGAAGACTCCCGATGGGGTAGTTGTTCGCGACACTGTCCATGAGGTCCAATGCCTGGGCCACCCCCCAGACGAATGGACGCTGGAACTGCGGAACCTTGATCTCCCCTTTCCGTACCTGTGTGTTGAGGTCCTTGATGTACGGAGTGGCGGTTGAGAGACGACTACCTACGTGAGCTGCCATGATCGTAGGTTACGGTCGCGAGACCGAAGTCGTGGGCGGGTCTTGGAAGTTGGGTGCGACGGGTCTGCGGAGCTGCATTGAGCCGGCTCTACTTGGGAGCGAGTGATCACGACTCCGTACACTTCCCGGAGCGGAGTCCGACCTCATTCCTGTCAGCCGACCCTGACCTGGGCGCGCGTCGGCGCGGCGCGGGCAGAACGAGCAAAAGCGGCTGAACAGGTAGCAGCTCGGATCGGATCACCCGGTGTCGCGGACCCTCGCCGAGTTCCTCGATCGCGCGGCCGGCTTGGCACGCGCAGGGCGCTGGATCGTGAGCATCGTCTCTACTGCTGGATCAGCGTACGACCGCCCTCTCAGAAGTTTCTGGCACTTCCGGGCGACTGTTGACGAGTAGTCGGCGCGGGGCATCGCACTGCTTGCCGTTGAGTCTCAAGGCTTCCGTGATGTGACGGAACGTCGTGTGGGTTGCTCTGCCATCGCGGGCCTCTTCTTCGACCTTGTCGAGGCGGGACAGCACCGCTTCGTCGCCGAGCGTCCCTGGCGGCCGGACGGTCGTCTCCTTCGTCGTCACCGGTGCCTGGACCGATCACGGTGAGCAAAAAACCGCAGGGGCAACCCCTACTCCCCCGCCCGGTTCTCCCGCCCACGCAGAATCACCAGCACAGCCCCGCCGATCACGACGAACCCGATAGCCGCCCCCGTGATCACCGGCGTCAGCGCGGACCCACCCGTAGCCGCCAGGTCCGTCCCTCCAGGGGCCGCTCCCGGCAAGGTGATCGGGGTCGGCTCGCTCAGGGTCTGGGCGGAGGCGGCGGTGGCCGGGCCCTGGGTGGCGCAGTCGAGGATGCCGGTGAAGCGTTGGGTGAAGCCGTTCGGGCCGGTGACGGTGAAGTCGTAGGACTGGTCCTCCTTGAGGGGGACCGTGATCGTGTCGGCCTTGCCGGGAGCGACCGTGTGCGAGGTGCCCATCAGCTCGAAGGTGAACGGCTCGTCGCCCTTGTCGGCGACCGTGACGTCCACGCCGCCCTTGGTGCAGTTCTTGCGGGCCGACACCGCCGGTACGGCACCCTCGGCCGCCCAGGTCGCGTCGACGGTCGCGGAGACCGTGGACTCGCTGGACCCGGCCAGGATCTGCGTCTGGCTGCGCGACTCGGAGGCGAAGGCGCGGCCCACCGGGACGGTGGTGGACGCCTGCACGGCCACCTGCACCGTGGCGTCCGGCGCGTCCTCAGGTATGTCGAAGTAGAGCTGGCTGCCGTCGTGCGCCGAGGTGATCACCTTGCCGGTGCGGTCGATGATCCGCATGCCCTCGGCCGCCGCGTCCGCCGGAGGCGAGACGATCACGCCGGCGGCGTCGGTGTGCACGGTCACCGGTCCCAGCAGGTCGCCGGGGCGGCCGGAGAGCGCGGGCGGGTCCAGGGTGAGCGAGGCGCGGGGCTCGGCGGCGGGGCGGGCGCTCTTCTCCAGGTAGTCGGCGAGCTTCTCGGCCTGCGGGTCGGTCGCGTCGACCTTGGCCGCGTCGGAGTAGCGCCAGATTGCCACCTGGGTCCCGGCCGCCGCGTCCTGCTCGGTGAGCCCGGTCGCGCCGGCCTTGCGGGCGAGCGCGTCGAGGTCGTTCACCTGCGGGTAGGAGTTCTGGAGTATCCAGCGGATGCGCCCGGCGTTCTTGTTGGCGCCCAGCGAGGTGCCGCTCCAGGGGGTCTCCTGGTACTTGGCGTCGCGCTGGGTGGGGTTGTGCAGGTCGACGCAGTACGTCTGGAGGGTGCCGCCGCCGTCCACGGACATGTCGAACAGGCCCGCCGGCACCCGCAGGTCGGTGCCGTCCTCGTGGATCACGGCCTCGCCGTACGTCTTGAGGCCGTTGATCGTGGCCGTCGCCCCGTTCTGCGTCTGCGGTCTCCCGTCGGCCAGGGCCGTACCGGCACCGGACAGCACACCCGCCGCCGCCAGCCCGCAGGCCAGCGTCATGGCACCGGCCCTGACGGGCGCGGTGGACCGGGTGAACCCAGAGAACGCAGAAAGCACAGAATTCCCCTTCGAGCAGGACCCGTTGGAATTGGGGGGCGGTCCCACCAGCAGAAATCACCAACCCCTAGGGGGTACGCCTGGGCATCCTATGGATCAACCGACCCGGCACCCTGCGGTCAGATGGCCGGACGGCTGATCCGAGCTGTAATCGTTATCGCGAACGCCGCTCTCAAGCTGGGCTTATCGACAAATCCACTGGTTTGCACGGGGCGTTCGAGGCGCATTCGCCGATAAGCCGCGTCTCGGTCAGGTGACAGGTGACGTCACGTCACCAAAGCTTCTTCCGGGCTATGTTGACTCTCCGGCTCCGCGGGTGGTGTCTCCCACTGCGGCTCCGGACGCACCTCCGCCCGAGGTGGTGTCTCCGGTTTGGCCGAGCGCCGGAACGCGGCCGTCCCCCGTGTCAGATCGTGGCCGATCGTCACCGCGTCGATGTCGGCCGATGCCCACGCCTGTTGCTGCCCCTCGCGCACCTCGGTCCGCACCTTCAGCCGGCCCTGCACCACGAGCGGCTGCCCCACCTCCACTGAGGCGGCCACGTTGACCGCGAGCTGCCGATTGGCCCACACCGTGAAGAAGTTGGTGTGTCCGTCGGTCCAGACGCTCTTCTCCCGGTCCCAGTACCGCGCGGTCACCGCGAGCCGGAAGCGGGCCGAGGGGCCGCTCGGCAGCTCCCGGTACACCGGCCGCGTCGCCACGTTGCCCACCACACACAGCACTGTCTCGTTCATCGTGAACCCCTCCCTCGCCCGGCGCTCACCGCCGGGGGCCTCCGGTGCCGGTACGGGCCTTTCCCGTACGGCTTCCTGTGCCGTGCGGCGCGCACCGGTCTCACTCGTGGCGCGCCGCACGACCGCCGACCGCGAAGCCCGCCCGTCCCCCACCTGGTCCGCCGGGCAGGCGGTGCGATCGCCGTGGCACCAGACTGCCCCGCCCCCGCCGACCCCGCAGAGCGCTGTGGACGGCCCCCCACTTGTGGACAACTCCGTCACCCGATCAGGTGGTCACGCCATCCCCAGCCCGCCCTAAACGCCCCTACCGACCGACCCCCACCCCCGCGATCCGCCCGTACTGCTCCCGCACCTCCCGGTACCGCAGCAGCTCCGCCGCCACCGGGTCCAGCACCCGAGCCCGTCCACAGCTCGCCGCCGCCTCCCGCAGCCGCCGCTCCGCCTCCTGCCCGTACCGCCGAGCGGGCCCCCGCGCAGCCAGCCGGCACCCCCACTCCACCAGCGGCCCCCCGACGATCCCGCACAGCATCAGCAGCACCGGCACACCCAGATTCGGCGAGAGCACCCCCGCGATCTGCCCCACCAGCCACATCCCGCCCACGATCTGGAGCAGCGTCATCGCCGCCTGCACCAGCACCGCCACCGGCCACCACCCCGGCCGGGGCGGGCGGCCCGGCGGCAGCCCGGCGCGGCCCGCCAGCTCGTCCAGCGACTCCGACAGCCCCTGCGACCCGCGTACGGCCGCCTCGCGCACCGCCTGCGCCCAGGGCGTGGGCAGCTCCGCCGCGGCCTGGTCGGACACCGTACGGACCGCCTGCTCGACGCGCTGGCGCGCGGTCGCCTCGGCGTCGGTCTGCGGGCGCACCGGGAGACTGCCGGTCTGCGGACCGCCGCGGTCGTGGTACCAACGCCACAGCCGCAGCCAGGGCGTACCGCAGGCGCGGTTGGCGCTGCGCAGCCAGGCGCGTTCGGCGGCCTCGCCCGCGGCCGTGGCGCCGACCGCGTCCGCGAGCCGGCCGGAGAACTCCTCGCGCGCCTCCTCGCTGAGCCCGACGCCCTGCCCGGCGGCGTACACCGGGCGCAGGTCGGCGGCGGCCGCGTCCACGTCGGCCGAGACCCGGCGGGCCGCGGCGCCCCGCTCGGCCACGAACTTGCCGAGCGCCTCGCGCAGGTCGCCGATGCCGTCGCCGGTGAGCGCGGACAGGGCGAGGACCGTGGCGCCGGGTTCGTCGTACTCACCGAGCGCGATGCCGTCCTCGTCCAGCAGGCGGCGCAGGTCGTCGAGGATCTGCTCGGTGGCCTCGGCGGGCAGCCGGTCGGTCTGGTTGAGGACGACGAACATCACCTCGGCGTGGCCCGCCATCGGCCGCAGATAGCGCTCGTGCAGCGCGGCGTCGGCGTACTTCTCCGGGTCGACGACCCAGATGACCGCGTCGACCAGCTTGAGGACCCGGTCGACGTGCTCGCGGTGCTGCACGGCCGCCGAGTCGTGGTCGGGGAGGTCGATCAGGACAAGGCCGCGCAACTGCGCCTCGGCCTCGGCGCTCTGCAAGGGGCGGCGGCGCAGCCGGCCGGGGATGCCGAGGCGGTCGATGAGGGTGGCGGCGCCGTCGCTCCAGCTGCACGCGATGGGCGCGGCGGTCGTCGGACGGCGTACCCCGGTCTCGGAGATGGGCACCCCGGCGAGCGTGTTGAACAGCTGGGACTTGCCGCTTCCGGTCGCACCCGCGATGGCGACGACGGTGTGCTGCCCGGACAGCTTGCGCCGCGCGGTGGCCTCGTCCAGGACGCGGGCGGCCTCGGCGAGGGTGTGGTTGTCGAGGCGGGCGCGGGACAGCCCGACGAGTTCGCGCAGCGCGTCGAGGCGGGAGCGCAGGGGGCCGTCGTACGCCAGGGGCGCCGGGGGGCCGCCGCTCGTCGCGCCGCGGGCGGGGGCTTCGAGGGGTGCGTTGTCCTCGGTGGCGCGGCGGGCGATGAGGCCGTCGTCCCAGGCGCCGCTCCCGGCGGGGGCCTCGTCGCCGCCGTCGGGGCGCTGATCGCCCTCCACGCGCGCGTGCCGCTCCTCATCGGCGGGGCCCGTGTCGTCGACGTGATCCATCTGGTCCTGTTTGGCGACGGCGGTCACCGGTCACCTCTCCTTCTGCAGTACGGACAGCGCGGCGATGAGTTGGGCCTGCGACTCGGCGTGGACGTCCAGGGCGTCGATGGGGGCGAGGCGGCGTTCGCGTTCGCCGTGCAGGACCCGGTCGACGTGCTCGGTGAGCAGGCGCCCGGCGCGGTCGCGCAGCCGCAGCGCGCCGTGCGCCCCGATCCGCTCGGCCAGCCCCTCGCCCGCCGTACGCGCCCGGCGTCCGCCCAGTACGACGGCTGCGGCGAGCGCGGCGACCGTCTCGGCGTCGGGGGCGTTGCCGCGTTCCAGCTCGCGGACCTCGTCCTCGGCGTACTCCTCCAGCTCGCGCCGCCAGCGCCGTACGGCGAGGCCGATGCGGTGCTCGGCGCTCTCCGGGGAGGGGTCGCGGTCGGCGAGTTCCGGGGCGCGGGCGGCGGGTTCGCGGCGCCACGACTCGTCCACTCGCTCGTCGGCGGCGGTGACGGCGCACAGCAGCAGCGCGCCGAGACTCTCCGTGAGGGCGTCGAGCAGTTCGCCGGCGGTGCAGTCCAGCGGGTAGGCGCGCCAGCGTTTGAGGGCGTCCCCGGCGAGGACGGTGCCGGACTGGAGCCGGCCGCGCACGCGCGTGTGCTCGCTGTCGTAGGCGCCGTCCACGGCGGAGGTGAGGCGGAGGGCGGCCGCGTACTGGGCGGCTGCGGCGCTCGCCAGCTCCGGCATGCGGGCGGCCAGCGAGTCGAGCAGGCCGTACGCCGTACGGGTGAGGGCGCTGCGGCGGGCGCCGGGGTCCTGGGCGTGGTGGTGCAGCCAGGTGCGCAGCGAGGCGACGGCGGAGGCGGGCAGCAGTCCGCCGCCCCAGGCCGACTCGGGCAGCTCGGGCACGGTGAACCGGGGCACCTCGCCGAGCCCGGCCTTGGTGAGCAGGGCGCCGTACTGGCGGGATACCTCGGCGACCACCTGGTGCGGCACCCGGTCCAGGACGGTGATCAGGGTGGCGCGGTATTCCTTGGCGGTGCGCAGCAGGTGCCAGGGGACGGCGTCGGCGTAGCGTGCGGCCGTCGTGACCATGATCCAGATGTCGGCGGCGCAGATCAGCTGGGCGGCGAGTACACGGTTGTCGGCGATCAGCGAGTCGACGTCGGGGGCGTCGAGCAGGGCGAGCCCGCGCGGGAGGCTCTCGGCGGTCTCGACGCGCAGCACGCGCGCGTGGTCCTCGCCGGGGGTTTCGCTGTCCTTGGCGGGTTTCTCCTGGTGGGGCACCCAGCGGCGGGTGAGGTCGGGGAGTACGCGCATGCCGCTGAACCAGTGCTGGTCCTCCGGATGGCAGACGAGCACGGGGGTACGGGTGGTCGGCCGGAGCACGCCCGCCTCCGTCACCCGGCGCCCCACCAGGGAGTTCACCAGGGTCGACTTCCCGGTCCCGGTCGATCCACCGACGACGGCCAGCAGGGGCGCCTCGGGCGAGCGCAATCGGGGTACGAGATAGTCGTCCAGCTGGGCGAGCAGCTCGTCCCGGTTGGCGCGCACGCGCGGGGCTCCCGCCAGGGGGAGCGGAAAGCGTGCGGCGGCGACACGGTCGCGCAGAGCAGCGAGTGCGTCGAGTAGCTGAGGGCGTACGTCCAAGGTCACCACATGCGAAGAATGCCCAATTTTAGGGGAATTCTGAAGCATATAGACATGCCTGCGCGCCGAAGGGACAGACCGGACGGAAGGGATGACTGGGACGCGGGCCCCCTCCCGGCATAACGAGTGCACAACACCCGGCGCGTCAGGGCGCAAAAGCGATGCATGATTCGTACCCGCCTGCGATTATCTTGACCGCTTCACCGAACCTCCACATCGAGCCACGGAGGCGCGGCGACGGGGTCAAGGAACGGGGAGCTTTATCCTTGACCCGCACCAGGCCCCCGTAGCTCAGTGGATAGAGCAGGCGCCTTCTAAGCGCTTGGCCGCAGGTTCGAGTCCTGCCGGGGGCGCGCGTCCAAGCCCTTCCTTCGGGAAGGGCTTTTTGCTGTTCAGGCACGGTTTCAGCAAGCACGCCGAAGCCCCGTCCTCCTCCCTCACGATCGTGGGAAGACTCCGGGGCCGTCCGGCTGTCACCGGGTTCTGGCGGGTGGCCGTGTCGAATACGTGTCGAAGTTTTCGGGGGCTCCGTCAGCCGTCATCCGGCCGCTCGGGCAGATCTCCGGCGGCCTCCAGCCGCCGTTTGAGATCGGGAAGCTGTCCCTCGACGCACCTGGCGTAGGTGGCCAGAAGCACGGGCACGCTGTTGCCAGCCCAGTCGGCCACCTGCGCGGGCGGGATCCCGTCGTTGAGCCACTTGGTCAGGCGCGTATGCCGGATGTCGTACACCCGCTTGCCCGTGGGCGACTCGAAGACGTGGGCGGGCAGCACTGCTTTGCGGGCGCCGCGCCAGGCTCGGCGGATGACGGAACCCGCCAGGACGCTGCCCTTCTCCCCCTGAAACAGTAGGTCACCGGGGCGAAGGCCCTCATCCTCAATGTGCCGCCGCAGGATGCGCGTCAGGGCCGGATGATCCGGAACGGTGCGCGTCTCCCCCTCGGCACGACCCTTCAGATCGCGCTCCTCGTGGATCTTGCCGGTGTCGGTCCACTGCTTGCCGACCTCCGGCGTGGCCGTGTGAATCAGCAGCTCACACCACTGGTCGCGGCTGTCAGGGTCCGGGAGTGTCACGTCCTCCACCCGCATGGCCACGGCTTCCTCGGGACGCGGGCCGCAGTAGTACAGCGTGGCGAAGAAGGCGTGTAGCCGTTTACCTCCGCGCGGCCGGCGCCGGACCCAGTCGAGAAGGGCCGCAGCCTGATCCGGGTTGACCAAGGACCGCTTGTCCACGGCGTTGGTGGTCTTGGTGGCGGCCGTCGTCTCCTTCCCCTTGGGGAGCGGGTTGGTCCGCAGGATGCGGCGCCGGATCGCGTGCTTCATGGCGACGTTCAGGATCCGGCGATGCCGCTTACGGGACCACGCGGCGGCCTGCCTGCCGTCGAGGAGCGTGTCGAGGGCCCGCAGAACCTCATCGACCTTGTCCGGCTCCTCCCAGGCCGAGACGGGCAACGAGTTCCGCTCCACCCACTTGAGGATGACCGCCACATCGCCGGGAGCCGCAGCGCGCTGGTTCTTGTTGAACGCCCACTCGCGCAGGGCTGTGCGAACCGCGGCCGGTTCGAACTGGGCGGGCTTGCTTCGAAGCAGGGCGATCGTGGTGGCCGTCATCGTCTTGGCGAGGTTCTTCCGGCTGTTGCCTCCGAGTTGAGCCCAGCGCGCGTCCACGTACTCGACGGCGAACTTGTACCAGCTCATGGCGGCCGACTTGGAACGGTGCGACACCGGCAGGCCGGTCGCGATGACGAACGCCTCCCCCTTGCCGGTCGCGGAGATGAGTTCCGAGCGGAAGCCTTCCGCGAGCGCGACTGTGCCGAAGGGCTCACGCCAGCGCTTGCCCGCCACCACCCAGCGCACCGTGTGAGTGGTCTTCCTGGCTCCCTTGTAGGTGAGGATCTTGTAGACCTTGACGTCGTAGGTCGTCTCCATCAGGCGGCGTCCTCACGGTCGTCCAACCAGTGTTCGAGGTCGCTGCGCCGAATCCTGAGATCGCCGTTCGGGAGCTTGATGCAACGCGGAGCGCGCCTCTTGGCCCGCCAGTCGTAGAAGGTCGAGCGGGAGACGGCCAGTTCCTCGCAGACCTCCGCGAGGGTGAGCATGTTCCGTGACCGGACGGCCGTGGTCATTCCGCGCTCCCTTCGGCCCGGAGGGCGTCTCGGGCGGTCTCGCGGTTGGTCTGGGGGGCGCGGGCGATGGTGGCCGCGAGGGCCGCCTCGCCGGGAGTGTGGCCGTGGCCGGCGTACTGCCAATCGGCCAGGACGAGGACCGTGTCCGGTTCGCGGTCAGCGAGGCCGAGGGCGGCGGCTTCCTGTGCGGCTCGGTACTCGGCGCGTTCCTGGCGGAGACTGCCGAGGGTGGTCGAGTAGGTGCGCGACTTGGACGAGAAGTGCCCGCGGAAGCCGAGCATGTGCGCCCAGGCCCAGAGCCGTCGGTCGGGGTATAGGGCGTCCAGGTCGCGGCACGCCGTGATGAGCCGCCGAGCGTGGTCGGGGACGCGGTGGCGGTCGAGTTCGGCAAGTTCGCCGATACGGCGGTCGAGGGTGCCGGTGTTCTCAGCGGCCTTGGTCGCGTACTTGGCGACGTACGAGGCAACGGCCTGCTCGGTGATGTCGGCGCCGTCTCCGAAGGCTTTGACCGGGCGGACGTCGAGTTGTCGGCCCCAACGGAAGGTCCGCGCTGGCTGGTCGTCGGCGGCCGGGACCGAGACAGACGTGTACGAGTGCGAGGCGGCAGCGCGAACCGCGTCCGTGAGGAGATCAACCGTGGCCCAGGCGGGAGGCGGCGCTCCGGGGCCGTCGGGACCGTCGAGCCGCACGACGGCGTGGAAGTGCAAGGCACCGCGCTTCTGGAACTCCGCGACCTTGCTGTACGAGACGCACAGGTGGTCAGCGAGTTCCCGGCGAGGCAGGCTCGCGCGGGCGGCGAGTTCGCGGGGAGGCGTGTGGTGAAGCGCTGCCAGAGCTGACCGGCGTGGTTGTTGAAGAGGACCGCGCCCGCGTAGTCGTAGGTGTCCGGGTCGAGCGGTGTGCCCAGTTCGGAGCTGTCCGGGGCGTGCGGGGTGCCGCAGCGGCACGCGCCATGGTCGGGGCGGTTGTGGACCGGGCCGAAGGAAGGGGCCGTGCGGGTGGCGAAGACGCGCGGGTGTTCGCGGACGGCGGTGGGGATGTCCCGTCGCTCGTCTCCGGCGAGGCCCGCACGGATCAGGTGGTACGTGTCGCCCGCGTAGGTCCAGGCGCAGGCGGGGCAGCAGGACGCTCGGCGGTTGCCGCAGGCGAGGCGGAGTCGGCCGCCCGGCTCGTTGGCTGTGGAGTAGTGGTGCAGCGTCTCGCCGGTGGTCTTGTCCTTGTGGAGGGTCCAGCCGGTGAGGTGGACAGGGTCGGAGCAGCCGCCCGTGCGGCGGATCTGGTCTTCCCAGCGGGTGTACTCGGACGTCGAGGCCACCCGGAGAACGTCTCCGAGGATGACCGGGTCGAGCCGTTGAGCGGACGTTGCCGGCATTTGTGTCGTGGGTGTGGCCCGGTAGGCCATGCTGGGGGTTCCTTCCGGTTGCGAGATCGGACAGGGACGGCTCCTGGGCGGCGGATGCTTGGCGGTATCGAGGCCGCCCAGGAGTCGGTCAGCGGCGCTTGGCGTCGGAGGCGAGCAGGGAGCGCAGGACGACCGCGCAGACGGCGACCGAGGCACCGGTGATGGCGACCGCCAGGAGCAGCGAGACCAGGACGGTGCCGAGGACCAGGACGACGGCCAAACCGCCGCCGACCACGGCGAGGACGGCGCCGGGCGTGAGCTGCACGACCGGACGGGCCGGTGCGGGGGCGACAGGTGACGGCGGGGCCGGGGTGTCCTGGCTGCCGACGGTGACGGTGGTCGGCTCGATCGCGACGGGCAGGCTGGTCGGCTGCGGCATGGTGGGGAGCTTGGGCCGGAACATGGGCGGTTCTCCTTCCGTGACGGGCTACTTGACGGCGGTGTCGATGACAGGGGCCAGCACGCTGTCGGCCAGGAGGTAGCCGCCGAGGAGGAGCACGGCGATGAGCCACCAGGGCGGGCGGATGAGCTTGACGCCGAGGCAGCCGACGGCCAACAGGGCAAGCCAGAGCGGGACGTTCATGGGCGGTGTCTCCTAGCGGACGTTGCAGCGGTGGGTGCGAGCGGCGAGCTGGGCGGCCGTCTGGCTGGAGTAGTCGGCGGACCAGCCGCAGCGGTCGGCGGTGCAGACGGCGGCGTGCGTGGTCCGGCCGCTGCGGTCGCGGTGCGTCCCGATCTGCACGGGGCCGATCCGCATCACAGAGTGGAAGTTCTCGCGGGCAGGCATCGCGGGGATCTCCTTCCGGTCAGGCAAGTTGGGCGGCGATCGCGTCAGCGAGTTGCGACGGGACTCCGAGGCGGGATCGGAGGGTGTCAGGGTCGATCGGAGATCCGGTGCGAGCGCGGTACTCGTCGGCGACCTTGCGGGCGTGCTCGACGAGGACTGCGGGGACCTGCGGAGCGGGGACCACCGGCGACGACGAAGCGGGGTCGTCCGTGACGGGAGTGGTGACCCCATCGGGCTCGGGCACCACTTCCGGTTCCGACTGCTCGGCCCTCAGCACGTCGGCGGCGACTGCCGGTGGCGCCTGGTCCGGCTCCGCATCGGGCGAATGGGCAAGGAGCGTTCCGCCGAGAAACGCGACTGCGGGCCATCCGGCGACACCGAGACGGAGCAGTGCGGGCGGGTTGGCCAGGTCGAGGAACCCAGCGGTAGCGACGTTGGCTCCGAGCGAGGCGAACAGCGCGACGACGAACCAGCACCAGGCCAGCCGGGACGGCCCTTCACTGCGCAGGCGCCGCCAGGCGGCGACCAGGAGCAGGTCGACGCTGACCGGGTACGCCCACGCCTTCCATCCGTTCTGCCCGGCAGCGGCGGCCAGGTCGTGCAGGTGGGCAAAGGAGAGGGCGCCGGCGATGACGGCCTGGACCAAGACCGCGTCGACCCGGAGACCGCGACGGGCTCCCATCAGGAGTCGCCGGGGTCGGCGGAGGCGCCGTCGGAGTCGTCGGGGAACATGCCGGGCGGCGGCTCGGGCAGCGACACGGCGAGGGCCGGGCTGACGACCTCCACGAAGTCGAGGTCGGCGCCGTCCATGTCGGCGTACAGGGCGAGTTGACCCAGCAGGAGCACGGTTCGAGCGAAGTCCTCGCAGGCGGGGCACATGACGGTTCTCCCTCGTTTGGGCATGGCGGGGGTAGGGACACGGCGCGGGGGTGGTCGGCCGAAGGGGCCGGAGAGTCAGGCAGTGGCCGAGGACGCCTTGGCCAACGACACGGGCGCGGCGGAGGAGGCGGAGAGAACGGGCCGGAATGCGGCCAGCTCAGGCAGAGCCGGGGTCCGGTCGGCGTACCGGTTGCAGATGTTCACAGCCTGGCGGAGCGAGGTGTGGGGGCGCGGATGCGGTGCCAACCTCCGGAGGAGTCGCCCGCGATGGCGAGCCCCCGCATCTCGGCAGGGATCTGGATGGCGGCGAGAACAGCGTCCGGGGCGATGTCGCCGAAGGCCATGTTGGCGGACGTCTCGTCGTTGACACGGTGAGCGGTGCGGCCGGTGAGCTGGGCACGGAGCATGGTGATGCCCTTGCCGAGTTCGGAGCCGAAGCGCTGCCCGCAGATTTCGAGGTAGATGCCGGCCGCGCGGCCGAGCCGGGCGAGACGGACCAGAGCGGTGATGATCCGGTCTCGGCGCTTCTCCTCGTCCTTGCTGGCGTACAGGGCGAGTTCCGCGACCTCGTCGACTAGGACCACGACCGGGACCGGGCGCAGGTCGTCGGGGAGGTCCCAGATGTCGGCAGCGATCTCCGCATCCGGCACATCGGAGGTGATCCGCTGCTGAGACCGGATGAGCTGGTAGACACCTTCCATACGGCTGACCAGCGCATCGAGCACTTCAGCGGCGGTGTCGGCGTCGTCCGCCAGCGCGGAGAACCGACGGGCCAGGGGGTACAACTCCACCCCTTGCTTGCAGTCGATACCGACGAGGGCGACATCCATCGGCGCGAGTCCGGCGACCAGGTTGCGTTGATAGACCGACTTCCCGGACTCCGTGGCGCCGAGGGTGAGGGCATGAGGTATCGCCCGGTAGTCGCGGTAGTGCACCGAGCCGTCCTGCCGCAGGGCAACCGGGACTCGCATGGGCCGCGGGCCGGTCTCGGCCGGCATCTGCACCCGCTTGAGCACGTCGTAGCCGGTCATCCGCAGCTCGACGACGCCGGACCGGACCTCCCGCGAGGTCACGCCGTACATCGAGAACGAGTGCCGTAATCGGTCCGAGGCGGCAGCGACGTCGAAGGCGTCCTGCCCTGGGCGCAGCTTGAGTCGCATGACCAGGCCGGTACGGGTCGGCCTCATCCGCAGAATGCGCGGCGAACGCGGCTCCGGTATCGGCCGGTTGGTGGCTCGCGCCAGGGCGAGGCGCCACCGTGCGGGCGGAACGGTCAGCCCGCAGGCGTCCATGACCGACCTGTACCGGACCAGGACCCGCACCACGGCCAACGTGACCCCGAAGGTCAACCAGTACCAGGCGGGACGCCACCACCGCAGGAGACCTACGGCAGCGGCGACCAGCACCAAGGAGACCGCGTAGACGGTCATGATCAGGCCGCCTCAGCACCTGCGGCAGCGCCCGCGAGGGACGTGACCGCGACCGCGCGGAACGCGATGCCGTGCCGCTTCTGCCCGTTGAAGTCGTTCTCCCACGGCCGGGCGATCAGACCGGTGAGGGCGACGGGCGTGCCCATGGCCAGCTCACCGGAAATACCCGGTTCCGGGACGGTGACGGAAAGGATCTCAACCTCCTCGTTGGCCGCGAACATCACGTCCACCGTCATGAGCTTCGCCCCGGTCTCGGTGTCGGTGGCGATCTCGCCGGTACGGCGGTCACGAACCTTGACCTGCGGGGACTTGGCGACCATGACGACGGCGCCGGAGGTGTCGACGGGGATCTGACGCACAGAGCTCACTCCTCTATAGAGGTCCAACTCATGCACTCATGTATATGAGTGATACGAAGAAGAGTGCATGACTCCTGTACATGAGTCAACCCGCCGCGAGGAAGAACTCACGACGGGCTGCGAGAAGTTGAGCGACCGTCAGTCGTCAGCAGGGATCCGGTACTCGAAAACGAACTGGTCAGCGGCCATGAGGGTGTCGCACACCTCGACGACGAGCCCCGCGGTCGTACGGGCTTCGCGGATCAGGTGGACTACAGGAGCTCCCGGGCTCAGCGCCAGCTCCGAGGACTCCGCCTTGGAGGCCGGCCGCGCTTGCAGCGTCTCGACGAACTCCGCGAACTCGTGGCCGTGGTCTTCGAGTCGGGCGTAGATGCCACCGCCGCGCGGGTTCTCGGCGAACAGTTCCGGGATGTCCTTCACGACGTCCCATGGCAGGTAGGACGTCGCGGACTCGACCGGGGTGCCGTTGCGGAAGTAGAGACGCCGACGGGCCAGCACCTGCGCGCCGACAGGGATGCCCAGACGCTGGGCGGCGTCCTCGGGCGCGTCCATGGGACCGATATAGAGAACGCTGACCTTGGCAGTGGCGCCGGACTGTGCCGACTCGGCAAGGTAGGCCGCCTGCCCGCCCTGGCGGAGTGAGCGCCGGAAGCGGTCGGAGGACCGGTGCCGCACGGGAGGCCGGCTCTTCACGATGGAGCCCTTGCCGTGCCGGGTCTCGACCAGCCCACTCGCCCGCACCTCGACCATGGCCTTACGGATCGTCCCCCCAGAGACGCCGTACCGTTCCACCAGCTCGGATTCACTCGGCACCATGTCACCGGGCTTGAGGATCCCCGCCCGGATCTGCTGCACGATCTCGTCCGCGATCTGCACGTACCGAGGCCCGGAACCGACCCCTCCCGCCGCAGTTCCCATAGTCCTTCTCTGCCTCCTATGCTCCTTTACATGAGTCAACCACAGGAAGCGAACCCGTCTCCCCTGCACTCCGTGTCCGTGGCCGGAGTGGTGGTGCGCGAGGACGGCCGCCTCCTGGCAATCCGCCGAGCCGACAACGGCGCCTGGCAACTCCCCGGCGGCATCCTCGAACTCGACGAGACCCCCGAGGCCGGCGTGGCCCGCGAGGTCCTGGAGGAGACCGGCATCCACGTCGAAGTGGACGAACTCACCGGTGTCTACAAGAACTTGCCCCGCGGCATCGTGGCCCTGGTCTTCCGCTGCAAGCCGTCCGGCGGCATCGAGCGCACCTCTAGCGAGTCCACGGCTGTCTCCTGGATCACGCCGGACGAGGTCAGCGAGCGGATGTCGGAGGTCTTCGCGGTCAGGCTGCTGGACGCCTTGGACGGCAACGGGCCTCACGTACGGAGCCATGACGGCAAGCGCCTGATCCCAGCGGGATAAGACTTTCTCTACTTCATCAAGGCCCGCGCACGGCGCGGGCGCGCGCCGCCTCTGCGGCGCGGCCTGCCTCCTGTCTCCGCCCCGGCTGGCCGCGCCCGGCGGCGCGCTCGGCGGCTGCGGGCATGAAGTGGGGAGACCAGGTCCACAGACTGCCCGACTCGCCGGAAGCTTACAGGGCCATGATCACTCGCCCCAAAGCAGCTCCAGCCCAAAGCCGCTCCGCCGGCCTTGCTATTCAGCTCGCCGCGCCTTCGGTGAATACCTCCTGCAAGCGATAGCACTCACCCCCAGCAATGTAACCAGGCACAACAACGAAACTCACATCGGAATCAGGATCGCAGTTTGACCAAGCCTGTTGCCTGGTCTCATCGATGGGCATCCCAGCGGTGAACTCGTAGTCCCATACGAACTCAATTCCGCGACTTCTTGCTGTGTCGAGAATTTTTTTAACTTGCAAAGCCGCTTGCCCCGCAGTCTGCCATACTTCATCACCCTTTCGGGCTCGCAATATTCTGCGAGCGCGACCCAGCTCCACCCCTGCAGGGGCCAGATAAGCCGAGCACAGTTTACTCATAGTCTGAGCAAGACGCTTCTTTGTGTACCCGTTTCGATGTGTGTGCTGAACTGCCGTATATGAGAGAGCCAGCAGTTTCTGTCCAACGAACGTGCCGATCTCATCAGCCAGTACGCGATGCACTTCATCGGCGGCCCCAGTTAGATCGTCTCTGGTGTAGGCCAGCTGAGCAAGGAGGTCGTGGAGCTTCTCGCTCAAATCGCTAACCCGCGAATCGAGGTCGGTCAGCCGATGCAAGATCATTTCCAAGATCGCATCATGACTCACGTTAGCCGAAGCGGAATCGCGCATAGGCTTTTCTCTCCTCGAAGAATGCGGATAATCAAGTCACCGGCGTGAAATCAAGATGGGCAGTAACGAGCTTTCCCGTTTTCGCGACAACCGCCATTACCTTGATCTGGACCTCGCCAAAGACAAACGACAACCTGACCGCTCGCTCGCTGCGAGGAAGGTCCATAGCGTCCGAGAGGTCGACCGTAAGTTTGCCGATCAAGTTGCAGCCCGTATCCGTCACGTAAGTTGGATTTTTCGATGTAGAGCTGTAAATGTCGAAGGCAACTTGCTTCTGGTCTTCATAAAGCGGATAGAAGGTGTGCGTTACCAACTCGTCCACCGGAACGCTCTGCCCAACCTGCACGTACCGCGAAAAGAGGTTATTGCAGCGCCGCTCGCCATTAGGGAGAGTGATCAGGTAGTCCGCAGGGTCAATGCCATCACGGAAGGCACCGGCTGTTTTGCACCCATACGTGTACTTAGTGCGTCGCGACTTAGTCTGCGGATCGTAGGTGTAGTGCACGGCGCCAAGGAGAACAGCAACCTCGGGATCAGGGGGCACCAATACATCGGCCCTGCCCTCCAGGTGCTCCTGCAGCCGTTCTTGTAGGTAGGGTGAATTACCGAAACCCCCAACAAGAATCACTAGTTCTTTGCCTGGGGCATTCCTTCGCTGAACACGCATTTCGTCCAGCTGCTTGTCTACAAGCGACAAGATTCCGGGGACTACGGTCTCGAATATATCCCTGGCTTCCTCTGCCGTGACGACGAGAAAGTCAACGATCCCGTCCTGGCTCTTACTCAGTGACTCCCGAGCAGTCCCATCAAGAAGCCGATCAAGAGCCGCTGGAATCGGAAGGTAGATGGCGTCATCGTCTAGCTTCGTGATGCTGACTTTGGCCTTCTCCCAGGAGTCCAGCAGGTCGATCACTGAAGCTGGGGAGTGGGTTCCAATTTGATCGACAACATCGTACGACCCCAGCCGCTTCGCCAGAATGCGCTCAAGAAATGCCTGATTTACATATTCAGACCCGAATTTCCCCCCGCATTCGCGCCCTATCTCTTCAAGTCGGTTCCGTGCGTCGGTTTTATAGGCCGTTATATCGACAGTTCCGCCGCCGCAGTCGGCGACGAGAAATCGAGATCCGCGCGACATCAAGGAGGGGCGACGACCGCTGGTATTAATTGTGCGAACGCCGGACACTCTGGCGTGATAAGCGGCGGCCTCCGGCTCAATAACTAGTTGAAGACGCTTTTCGTCGTCAGGAAATCCAGCAGCTACGGCGGCCTCCCGCATCAGCTGCTTCTGGTATTCATCCCAAATCGCGGGAACTGTTAGGCACCAGCGCACTTCATCGCTTGAGTAGCCACTCTTTGAGATTTCCTCCATGGCCGTGGAGTGCATTTTCTGGAGGAAGATCGTGACTAGCTTTTTAGACTTCTCGTACCCTAGACGTCCGCCCGAAATTTCTTCACTCTCGGGCTTCTCATCTGTCGACAGAGACATCTTGAAGCCGAGATGAAAGTCATAGTCGCCCGATTCCCCTCGTGCGGATAGTGCAGCCCATCTGCGCCGAGCCTCATAACCCCACGCCACTAATTCGCCGTCACGAGACAATAGAAGTGCACTCAGGTTTTTCGGATAGGGAGTTGGGTGATTCGGCCACCGGGTCCGAAACCAGACCTGTCGCCGCTTGGGATCTTTGTGGCGCTCGTCAATAGTGGTCCAGGCGAAACCTGTACCGTGAGTGCCGAAGTCGATCGCCGCGATAATCCTTTGCTTCTTCATCAGCTCCCCCACCCGAAATTTCGAAGAATAGCCCTGCGCGCGGCAGCCTCCAGAGCCAATCGGGCGCGGTTGGCCTCGTCGGAAAGTCCGAGCGTGTCCAAGACTTCAGCCAATCGTCGAATTGACTGGGTGGCAGCGTGCGCCGCACCAGATTCCGTCGCGGCTAGAGCCTGAGAAGCCGCAGAAATCGCCTGGGCGCGAAGTCCCACATCAAGGTAGACGCTGGCTTGTCCGACGCGCGCGGAAACGATGTCGACTCGGCCCCGTTCCAATGCCACTTCGAATGATGCTGCAAGCCCGGCAGCAATAACTCGTCGCTCAGAATGCAAAGCTGCGGGAATCAAGGTGTGCAGCCTTGGGATTCTTCCGTGCTTGACCAGATGGAACCACTCAGCGATAAGCCCAGCCGTGATTGCGGTGGAACCGCCCAGTTCATCTTCAAAAGCAAGGACGCTGTTAGAATCGGGAGGGTTTTGTTGATTTACTCCAGGAAGTGGGACCGGCGGGAAGTTAACTTGCACGGAACGCAACTCCGGCGAGTCGACTATGTTCCAGGCGCAAAGAGCAGGCCAAACTCTGCTACTGGACTGAACCTCCCCGTAGACGAGGATTACAGGAAGATCCCGCAACGCTCTCTGAATGTGGAGAATATCCACATCTGTACTTATTAGTGGCCGCTTAAGGGCCCCGTCCAAAGAAACGAGATCGCTTGACCAGGGGGACTGAAGCCACTTCCTCCTTATGGCGACACGAAAGGAATGCGGCCCGTCAGCATTCTCTTGTCCACTCAAGTTGTCGCGGACGAACGGCGCTACCAGTAGCGCAGGTACTTCTCCACCCCTAGTAGCATCGTGCACAAGGGTGTAGAAGTCATTACTCGTATAGGAGAAAGGGGCTTCCTTCAGGTCGCGATCCATCTTGTCTTGAATCGCTTTGACTTCGATACCTACACGGGCCTGGCGCCAGTCGCGCTCAATCTCGTAGGAGTGGTCAATGGCGGCCTCATGAACCCTATTCCGAGCCGCCTGCGATTCATTCTGCAGGGCCCTTTGCTGCGCGTTGCCAGCCTCGAGCTCGCGCAGTCGGTGAAGCAACTCTTGTTGGTCGCGAAAGCTGCCGTCCTGCTTGATCTTGTAAAGCGTCAGCAGATTGCCACTCAGACTGGACAGGCCAGTGAATAGACCCGCAGATACCAAGGATGAGCCCCCCACTCTCATTAGTCCCAACCTAGCGTACAGCGCGACGCAGATACCTTGAGGTGAACGACGACACTTCCAGCTCTATGACATGTTGCACCTTTTGGGTGTTTTATGTGAATTATTCAGATTCAATCGAGGGATAACCAAAGAGCTGGACGACGCTGGCGGGCTGAGGGTGGAGGCCGAACGGCCACGGTCTTCTATGAGGGATCGCCGGCCCCGAGTGCCTGCCGCATGTGTGTCGAAGGTTGGTCGGTGAAACCCTGAGTAAGGAAAGAACAGCGTTCAGCCGAGGTTTGCCCGTCGTCTCTCTAACGACTTTTCTAAGCGGGCCTGGGCCGTCCCTGGGCCGTCCGAGGTCGACCAACGCTGGCAGTCGGCACCCGAGGGTGGCCACCTCCACCCCGCTCTGGCCTGGGGTTCCGGCGATGATCTGCCACACTGGACGTGTTATGCCTGCACCCGGAGAACTGGCATGCCGATGTCCGGCCAGCTGACTACGGTAGTCCCGTCCTGGAAGACGATGGCGGTCTGGCCGCCTGGCTGGAGTCGAAGAGGCTACTCACCAGCCCTGAGCGCCACATTGACACGTTGCGCCGCCTGCTCGACGGGGACGACGACGCACTTCTGCTGTACGACTACGACCTGATCAGTGATCCGCAGACAGTCGCCATCGTGAGAGCTCAGCAGCGCGCAGCGGGACAGCGCCGCCGTAGGCTGCGACGACGGGCAACGCACCACAGGGGCACCGCCACCCCCCAGCGTCGTGGACGCAGAGCAGGCCGCGCGGCCCGGTGAGCGAACCCCTAGTGCGCTGGTTGCAGGGCAGCACCGCTGACGGCAGTGACGGCAGCTCCGACGGCAACGACAGCGGACGGCAGCGGCCCGAGACGGTGCTGGCGTAGGCCGACCGCGCTGAATCACTGAGGCCTGCCCGCATCTTCTAAGCGCTTGTTCGCAGGTTCGAGTCCTGCCGCGGGCGCTCACGTGCAGCCCACCCTTCGTGAGAGGCTTTCGCTGGTCAGGGCGGTGCGGCTCCACGCAAAAGAGTGCCGGGCGCACCCCCGGTGATCACAGGGAGGGTCCGGCGCTGTCCGGCTGTCACCGGGTTTCTGCGGGTGGCTGCGGTGAATACACGGGGAAGTTCTCCGGACGGCCGTCAGCCGATCTCAGGCAGGTCGGGGGCCCCGTGAGCCAAAATCCGCTGTTTGAGGTCCCGGAGCTGCCCCGAGATGCATCGGGCGTAGATGGCTAGCAGTACCGGGACGCTGTTACCCGCCCACTCAGCCACTTGCGCCAGCTGGATGCCGTCGTTGAGCCAGTTCGTCATGGAGGTGTGCCGAAGGTCGTACACCCACCTGCCGAGCGGCGAGTCGAATTCCTCCAGAGAGAGCACTTCGGCGCGAGCGGTCCGCCATGCCCGGTGACGTCACGCTCCACCCTGTAGGCAAGCGCCCCGTGGACCAGTCTCCCTGTTGGCAGGATGGGGCGATGGTTCGCAGGCCGTATCCGACATACCGCGATCAGACGTATCCTCCGACAGCAGCCGTTTGGAGGGCCCTTCGGGAACTCCGCGCGGCACCGCCCGGCTACGCGAGCAGCGGCTCGCGCCAGAAGCTGTTCAGCTCAGCGCTAGAGCAGTCAGAGCAACTGTTCACAGCGGCAGCCTCGGTTGGCCCAGCTTCTAGGCCCCTCGTGCTCTTCTATGGCCTGAGCCAGGCCGGCAGGGCCATCGCGGCGTGTGCCCCGGTCCCCATGGACAAGTGCCGCTTGAACGGCCATGGAATATCTGCAACACGAATGGATCAGCCGGACCTAGGCTCGGTAATCATCAAGGACAAGGGTGCGGCAGGAGCTGAGTCATTCACGCAGGTTGCGGCGATGCTTGGATCTCGATCTCTACATGAGGAAACGCGTCTCGCGGATGTGTGGGCAGCGATCCTGGAGGTCAACCTCTGGCCCTTGCAGTCGACGACCCATCCGCAGCTCTCAATCAGTCGAGAGACCCACCAGGTGAATGCCAACACCTTGCAGGCCATGGTCTCTGGCCTGCCCGGCGACCTCCAAAAGCACTCGGATCCCAAAGATCGGGAACAAGCCGTGGGCGCGTGGCTTGTTGACTATCCGGCGTTGAACGGCTACCGCTTCCGGTCGATCGGCGCCATCCCTGACAACGGACCGGAAAGCTGGGATGAGAGGCAAGGCACCATCGGCTGTCGAATCGTGTGGGATGTTGAGCATGGAGAGGAAGCCGCAAAGCACAAGTTTGCGGAGATAGCCCCCTGGAAGGGGCGCAGCCTGACAGATTCGGCCCGCGTGATCCACGCACGGTTCGGCGGAGACGACCGTCAGCTTCACCCGCTACTGGCCTGGTGGTCAGTGCTCTTCGCGCTTTCGATGCTCGCTCGCTACCAGCCGGGACAGTGGACAGCCCAGATCGACGTCAACCGAAGCAGAGACGCTGTAGCGATCGAATACCTGCTAGACAGCGCTCTCGCTGCCGTACCCGAATTGGTCCTCGCTGCCATCGACGAGGTAACGGCCTAGCCGCTCAACAGCTGGTGTTCGCGTCCGTGCCACGACGCTGAAGCACATGGTTCCGGAGTGAATGCGTAGATCTCCCCTAGCAGCCCTCTGCCCTGCGGCGGAGTTCGTCAGAGGGTGCCAACTGCATAGAGTGTGACGGAGGTTGTCGGACGCCCCGTTCAGGGTGACGTCCGCTGGGGTGGCCGTCGATACGCCACGTCAGGGGACGTGATCGAGGAATCGGAAGAGCGAACGATGAAATGGGGAGGTGGTTACAGTAACTCCTTCGCTCAGCGAAGTGCATGACCTTAGGACGTCCGGCAGGTTCCATGAGTCCGCCGGGTCCCTTAAGGGTCGAATGATCAATTGCTGAGCGGTGGGCGTTGTTGCGGCGCGGCCTCAGGAGGCTGCTCCAATTGCAGTTCCTTCTTACGTTGTTCTTCCCTGAGTCTTTCGATTTCTTCGGCGAATAGGGTGGCCGCCTGGTCTGGCGGTAGATCCCGGTAGCGGCGAATGCGTAGTGCGTACGCCTGGATCTCCAAATCAATTGCGTCGGCAGTCTGCTGGAGGTTCAGGCTGCGCTCTCTAAATTTGAAGTAGGCAATGATTCCGGCCGAGATGCTGACAATGGCGCTAAGGCCAACGGCGAGCCAACTCCAGACGCCTTGTTCAGCAGATGCCGTTGTACTGACTGACGTGAGGATCGAGCCCACGATCACGGTAAGCTGGAATAGGTTATGTCGGTTCCTGTACTTCTCTGCACTCCGCCTGTAGTCATCACGGAAACCTGGCACAGACTCACGGTAGAAGTAAAATGCGCTAGACGTGTTGGGAGATGTCGTTTCCGCCGCTTGGAGGGCATTGCGCTCGGCTTCGAGCTTTAGGCGCTCTACTGAACCCTCAATGACATTGCTTCGGCAGCGATACCAGACTATAGATGAAGCGATCAGAGATGCGAGGAAGCCGACGTTCCCCCAAACGTTGAGCGCGCCCAGTCCCGCACTAGAGTCGATGAACAAGTTGCCGGCTACGATGCCACTCGCAACTGCTAGATTTCCAGCCGTCATCCATAGGAATGCAAGTCGCTTGACGAATTTACCTTGAGCGATTGCAGATTCCCATTCGATGATCCCCTGGTCAATCGACAGCACCGTTGATGTGCTTGTTGCCACTCGTCCCCCCACTGTGGTCTAAGCCAAGCGTAATCCTATGACCGACTGATCGTTTGGTCACCCTAGCGAAGCTGGGTTGCACGGCGTTGCCGAGCTCGTCGAAGGGACAGTGAGGCGCGTCGGATGGCCTGGATGGCAGACAGCTTGCGCTCGATCCTCCGGGCGCGTCGGGGCCGGCCAAGTGGCGGGCGATGATGCCCACAGGCGTAGCCCGGCGTCGGCGTACAGGTCGGGGTGCGCTTATCGAGAGGTTCGACCATGCCGCGACGTATGGGCATCGCTTCCCTCCGTCGGTACGCTCAGCCTCTGAATGAGCCTTGGGGGACGCATGAGGCGAGCTGGCTTTCTGGCTGCGGGGGCGTTGGCGGTGCTGCTTGGTGCTGTTGGGTGCAGCGCTTCGCCGCAAGACACCTACTGGAATGGGTACGCGGCGGGTGAAACCGTCGACATAGCCCCGGGCTCAAACCCGGACTGCGGCAAGGGCATCGATCCGAAAGATGTCGCGGCGTACATCAATGCGTGTGCGTCCTGGCCGAAGGACTCCGACACTGAATGCGGCGCGATGCTGCCGGACGACATCGACTCGGTCGCATGGATGGCTGGATGTAACGATGGGGCACACGGCCATCCCAACTATGCGGCGTACGGCCCGCGTCCCAAGTAGGTCACATGGGGAACGATGCGACAGGTTTGGGCGCGGCGGCGCCGAGTTCGGCGACCGCGGTGCGGCGTCGGCGTCGGACACTCGAAGGCCGTCGGCGAGCTGCCGAGCGAGGATGCTCAACAGGCGCTCTTCGGCCTGCTGGTGCAGGTCCTGGGCGACACCCACCCCGACACCCTGACCAGCCGCAACAACCTCGCTCGTGCTCGCCAAGGCGCCCGAGTTGTACAGCAGAGGAGTACTGCAACCTCATCAGCCGCAGCTGAAGGTCAGCAACCGTCTACGGCCGATTGACTAGCTCAACAGACCTCAAGGGCCACCCAGCCGATAGTTCGGGACGAAGAGGCCATGAGCTGCGGTCGCCGTCGCTACGCTCATTTAGATACCGCCCCATGCAGGTAAGCGTCCCTCCCGCAAGAACTAGGGTCGTCGGTCGGCTCCGAGGGGCAGAGAGGCAGGGCTCTACTTCCTCACCGGAAGAGAAGACCGGAACCCATCACGGTGGCTGGGTTCCGGTCCGCAGGTGAAAGCACAGCACCTTCCTCGTCAAGCGCCGCTTGGTGGCACGTCTTCAGAGTCCCAGTGGTTCGCCCTCCGTCAGCAATTAATTTCGGCTGATTGCGACTCGAAGGACATCGCGCAGTGCGCCGGTCAGCTCCCGCGCCAGGCTGTGGAGCTCGTCCGGTTCCGCGTCTGCGTCGTCGAGAGTGTCCTGTGCCTGTTCCAGGATCTCAGCCGCAAAGCCGAGTTGGACCGACTCGATGTTGTCCGCCAAGCGGGAGATGTAACCGCTTCCGTCGTCGGTGCTCAGGTAGCAGGGCTTGCCTTCCGGACCCACCCAAGGAAGAAGCCGGAGTTCGCTCGGGGCTGTCATGGCGAGGGATGCCTCTCGTTGATCACGTGATGGGAGGTGAAGACCGCGTCGACGCGATCTCCCGGAAACGCCAGGAGCGCGGCCTCTGTGACGCGCCCGGTGGAGTCGGTGGCGATACGGGTGACGGCGAGGACAGCCGTCGCGGAAGGGATCTTCAGGGCAGAGGCTTCGTCTGGTGTCGCTGAGCGAGCGCGGACCGTCTCTCGGATGGCGGCCGGTGGGGGATCGAGGACGGCAAATCTTGCGAGCGCTTCTCGGTGCGCGGAGTCGTCGTCGAGTACTCCAGCCGGCGCCAAGTCGCGTGGCGTGTAGATGCGGGCCAATCCCTGGGGCATCTCACCGTCGAGAGTGAGGCAGGTTAGTTCCGCGAGAGGGCTGCCTGTCGGCACCTTCAAGAGAGCCGCGAGGCTGCCGCGGGCCGGGACCGTGGCGCTACGAACGGTGACGCGCAACGCCGGTCCAGTGGCTGTCAACGGGTCCAGCGTTCCCCAGCCGCCGACGTACATGATCTTGCGTGGTGCACGTCGGACGAAGTTGCCCTTGCCGTGGATTTTCTCGACGAGGCGTTCGCCCTGGAGCACTGCGAGGGCTTGTCGCAGCGTCACCGTGCTCACGGCGTACTGCTCGGCCAAGGCCGTTTCGGACGGCAGTCGTTCGCCGGGTTGGAGACGGCCGGAGGTGATCTGCCGCCGTAGATCATCGGCGATGTCATGGTGTCGAGGAGGCACGCGTACCGTCACCGCCTTCTCATGGGCCGCGCGGCGACGAGTCGGGTGCGCGTGTGCATGGTCAGCAGCTCGCCCGACTCGAAGACCAGTTGCTTCGCACCGTGAGGGAGCTGGAGCAGGTCGCTCACGCGGCAGGCGCAGCCGCCGAGTTGGATGACGTCGCCGCGCTGCACCGTGCTGGCGGTGATTTCGACGCTCGTTACCGGTGCGCTGCCGGCGATCGGGGGCCTCACCGCGTCACCCCCACGGGCGCAGGCAGGTCGACAGCACGATGGCACAGGCAGTCGCACGCTTCGTAGATCACCGGGAGATCGATCGGTGCCGGTGCCGGGGGCGACTCCACGCAAGCGGAGTGCGTACCGATGTGGCAGGCGGTCGAGCGGTAGGGGCCCGGCATGCCTTCCGTGATCGATGACTGTCGGCAGGGCGGCATCAGTGGACCCCCGCAAGGGCCGACCATGCTTCGGCGGGGAGGTGAGGGACGACAACCAGAGCGCGCGGCCGTGCGCGCCTCTCCCATGCCAGCACGTACGGACGGACCAGGGCGACTTCCTCACCAACAAGGGAAGCCAGACAAGCCTTCGTTGTGGAAGGCCGACGCAGGACGACGGTCGATGCGTAGGTGGGCGCGAGGGAGGAGGCCGACGGGTCGGAGGGCCGTAAGGGGCGGCGATGCCTGCCCTTGGTCGAGGTCCGCACCCTAGCTAGGGAAAGGGCACGGCGGATACGGTTGAGCACGCTGCTCAGCTCCTATCGCTGATGGCTCGGTCCCCCGACATCGCCCGTCGTGGGGACCGCTTTGCGTACGACTGCCCAGAGGGTGCGGGCGTTCAAGCTGGTGGCGAGGAGGCCGAAGTGGTCAGCAGCGGACACCGCGTCCAGGACCTCTTGCCATGTCTCGGCGGAGACGTCGTCCGGCATCTCCGCTTCGACCGTCGTGTGCCGGGGGTGTTCCTCCACTCGCGTGAGAAATCCGAGGGCGGACAGCCGGGCGGCGATGGCCTCCGCGCTAACTCCCGAAGCGGGCACAGGGCAGCCTCCGTCAACCGGCGATCACTTTCAGCGAAGCTAGTTAACTAGATTAGGGCTAGTGGACTAGATTTTCCATATGTCTGAGCAACCGCCGTACCTCCGCATCGCCGATGAGCTGAGGCGCCGGATCGCGGAACGTGTGTGGGAGCCGGGAGACCGTCTGCCGTCCCGCGCTCAGATCGGCCAGGAGTGCGGCGTCGGCGAGAACGTGGTGCGCCGGGCGCAGGAGTTGCTGATCTCCCAGGGAGTGCTGGAGGGCCGCGCCGGTTCGGGCACGTACGTCGCCGAGCCCCGGCTGCGCGTGCGGGTCGTACGGTCTTCAGCGCGGGAGCAGCCAAGCGGCTCGCCATTCCGGGCGGACATGAAGGCGGTCGGCAGGCAGGGCGACTGGGAGAGCCGGACGGACGCCAAGGTGCCAGCCCCCGCGGATATCGCGGCGCGGCTGGGGGTCGACGAGGGCGCGTTGTGCGTACGGACGACTTACGAGTTCCTCGCAGACGGCAGGCCCGTGCAACTGTCCACGAGCTGGGAGCCGTATGACCTAACCGCCGGCACGCTCGTCGTCCTTCCCGAGGGAGGACCGCACGCGGGCGCCGGGGTCGTGAACCGTATGGCCGCGATCGGTATCACCGTCAGCCATGCGGTGGAGCAGCCGGAGCCGAGGCAGGCGACCGCCGAGGAGGCATCGCTGCTCGGCATCCAGAAGGCCGCACTCGTCACGCACATCAGGCGGACGTACTACAGCGACCAAGGACGACCCGTGGAGACGGCGGACATCGTCGTGCCGGCCGCGCACTGCGAGATCGTCTACGAGATCCCCATCAATCGCTAACCGGCTCTATATCTGCATCCCGTGGCAGATCCGGCAGGCTATGCCACGAGTGGTTGCACCCTCCGGCGCAGTACAGCGTCCGCCTGCGCGCGTCGGCGATGCTGAAGAGGGCGACGAGCAGACGAAATGACTTGGCGAGTTCATAGGCTGGAAGCTGATCCATCCCGAAGCGCCACTTCGTAAGCATCACCGCTGGCGTGTGGGTCGGGCGAATGCCAGAACGCGCAATGCTCTCCGGCACGTCGTCCTCGCGAGCACGGGCCTGCCCGCAGCACAGCACCAGCGTGTGCAAGATCTTGCGTTGGTCGTCCTCCGAGAGGCCCTCGAACCACTCGACGCCCTCAGCCATCGGTCTGCGCCCCTGCGCCAGCTCGTTCAGGATCACCTCATGCGCGTACAGCACAGCCCTTCACCCCCACAGTTTCCGGGTGACGCTACGCTCACGATCCCCCGTGATCAGCCCAGTTTCACGTGTACTGATGGCACAACCTTCTGACGAGGGCAGCAGAGGCTCGCAGTGGGGCAGAAGCGGGTGCCTGTCGAATGCGTGTTGAAGTCAGCTGAAGCGATGGGCCACTCGGCGTGAGCGTGCAGGTCACGCCCATTGGCAAGAACGAGCGCCCAAGCGCCTTCTAAGCGCTTGGCCGCAGATTCGAGTCCTGCCGGGGGCGCAAACGGTCTCTCACCGGCGGTGACGCGTGAGGGGCCTTTTCTTGTCCTGATGCAGATCACTGCGACCCTGCGACCGGGGCCGGACCGTGGCTGCCAGGGCAGCTCGCGGCTTGATCCTGTTCGCCGTCGGCAGGCCCCGGCACTCCGTCCTTCTGGGACGATCAGCGAGTCACCGCTTGACCGGCGGGCAAGTGCCCGTGTCCTCGCCGATGGAGTTGATCTCGGCGTTCGAACGGGAGTCGCCCGCGTAGTCGACCTGGTCCGTGCACTTCGTGCCGGGGTCCTTCGGCGTACCCGACGCCGCGCCGGACTTCTGCACCGGCGGGCAGGTGCCCGTGCCCTCGCCGATGGAGTTGATCTCGGCGTTCGAACGGGAGTCGCCCGCGTAGTCGACCTGGTCCGTGCACTTCGTGCCGGGGTCCTTCGGCGTACCCGACG
>NZ_JBITTC010000001.1:912249-1201235 GCF_044541565.1 Streptomyces sp. NPDC085596
CCGACGCCGCGCCGGACTTCTGCACCGGCGGGCACGCACCCCTGTCCTCGCCGATGGAGTTGATCTCGGCGTTCGAACGGGAGTCGCCCGCGTAGTCGATCTGGTCCGTGCACTTCGTGCCGGACTTGGCGGGCGTGCCGGACGACTTGCCCTCCGCAGTGTCGGACTGCGGGGTGCTCGTGGCCGTCGCCGATGAGCTGCTCGCGGAAGAGGGCGTGCTTTCGCCGCCGTCGTTGTTGCATGCCGTCAGCGCCAGGCCGAGGGCCACTGCGGTCATGGTCAGTACCGAGATCTTCCGAGTGCGCATGCTGGTGCCTGTCCTCTGCGTGGGGCTGCCGCTCGTGGAGAGCGGGCGAGTGAGCTGGGCGACTGTTCGCCCGTGTGGCTTTCTGTTTTCCCAGACGGCCGGTGCCGGCGCCCGAGTTGCCTCTTGATCGTCTTCCGGACACGTTCGTGACATGACAGTGGTCGCGCCGTGAAGTCCGCCCCAGCCGCCCCTTGAGGCCGGGAAGCTGTCCCTCGACGCACCGGGCGTAGGTGGCCCGGGGCCACTCGTGCGCGGTCGGCCGTTGACCTCTTCCGAACGCGGGCCTGATCATGGCGCGCATGAGTAGAGACTGCGAAGTCATCGTCATCGCTCGCGGAGCCCGCGACGTGATGGAGCCTCTTACTCAGCCCGACGAGCATCGTGAATGGCACCAGTGCTTTGAACTGATCCCTGGCATGGACGCATGGTCCATCGACTTCTGGCGACTCAACTGGGCAGGACTCCTGCCTCACCTGGAGCAGATGGCCTGGCCCAGCCCTGAGTCGGTTCAGGTCCTGCTTCGGGACCAGGACGACGAATGCTTCGGGCTCTGGATGCTGCACGAAGGCAGGCTGAGGGAGGTTCCACTCCCCTGCACTGCCAGGGAGGCCGATGACGTGGCTCCGCTGGGTTCAAGGCTCACCCGTACCGACCGGGAAGGATGCCCCGCTGCCTGACGACCAACCCAGCCTCGTCACTGGCCCATTCACACCGGAATCCACCCCGGCCACTGCGGCGGAACATTGCTCGCCGGGCACGAGCCGGAGTCGCCGGGGTAGCCCTCCAAGGTCCCTCGGGATGCGAAGAACCACCACGCCGACCCCACCGTCACGACGACCACCACCATCGTCGGCAGCCAGACGCGGACCACCTCCGGCGTGCCACGTGCCAGGCAGCGGCCGATCGCTCGAGAGGAGAGCCCGGCGAGCGCTTCCGCTCCCAGGACCACCGGGAGCAGGAAGTTGAGCTCGAAGCGCCCCCCTGCGTCGTACCCCGCGTCGCAGTACGCGCGGGCCCAGACGGTCAACGACCACGCGGCGCAGCCCACGAGAGCGCCGAACAGCGCGGAGGCCGCCCAAGGGAGGCAGGAGTCGGGTCTGTTCACGACAGGACACGACAGCGAACCCGCTACGGACGGTTCCGCCCCGAAACTGCGTGGCCCGTGCAACGGCCGTGTCGGTACACGAGTTTCACTGAGCCGGGGCATGTCACAAAACGCGACTGTCCCCCGTCTCCTTCCCGGAAGCGATGTCGACCGGCAAGGGAAGTGGGACAGATGGACCTCACTCTGTGGATCAGCGCCTGGGCGTTGGCCGTAGTGGCTCTCGTGGGCGGAGTCAGCAAGACCTTCGTGCCGAAGGAGAAGCTGGCCTCCGTGCATGGCGGAGGGTGGACCGAGGGAGTCGACACCCGGAGCGTCAAGGCACTCGGCGTGCTCGAACTGCTCGCCGCCGTCGGGCTCGTGCTCCCCGCCCTTCTGGACCGCGCGCCCGTCCTGGTCCCGGTGACCGCCGCCTGCTGGGTGCTGTTGATGATCGGGGCGATGCTCACCCACGGCCGGCGCCGCGAGTTCGGGTTCGTGGCGCTGAACCTGGCCTACCTCGCACTCGCCGCCTTCATCGCCTGGGGCCGCTTCGGCCCGGAGTCCTTCACCGGCTGATCACTCGCCCACTGCTCAAGGACTCCGAGGAACCCGCCTTCACCGTGCCCAAGAGCGCCGACAGACATACCACCGCGAATCACCCTCCCCGAGATTCACCCCCAGTAAAAGGGTGATCCCGCTCCTTTCCCCCGTGACCCCCTCCCCCGCGTGCCGTTGTACGGGAAGTGCGGCGGTGATCCCTGCCGCCTCCCCTCCCCCGAGCGACATAAGGAGAACGTGATGTCTCGCATTGCGAAGGCAGCCGTCGTGGCCCTCGGCACCGGTGCCGTGCTGGTCGGTGGCGCCGGTCTGGCGCTGGCCGACGCGAACGCCGGGGGTGCGGCCGTCGGCTCGCCCGGCGTGGGCTCCGGCAACGTGGTCCAGGTCCCGGTCAACATCCCGGTCAACCTGTGCGGCAACACCATCGACGTGGTCGGCCTGCTGAACCCGGCCTTCGGCAACACCTGCGCCAACGTCGGCGAGCCCACCGAGCCCGAGCCGGTGCAGGAAACGCCGGAGGGCGGCTACGGCGACAGTGGCTACGGCAACTGAGCCCCACCCCCGCGAAGAGCCCCGGCACCCTGAGCGCCGGGGCTCTTCGCATGCCCGGACCACATGCCCGAGCGCCTTACGCCTCACGCGTACCGGTAGATCCCGCTCACGTCCTCCAGCGAGTCCGGGGTGACGTTCCACGGCGGCATCTTGTCGAACCGCGCGACGACCCGGCCGCGCTGCTTGTCCCCGGGTCGGGGCTGTGCGGCCGGGAGGTACCGGTGGCTGGTGTGCGCACGCTGCCAGCGGTACCACTGGTAGTCGAGGAAGGCGTGGTGCAGCCAGAACACCGGGTCGTTGACGGAGGCGCCGCCGAGCATCGCGCCGCCGACCCAGCGGTGCACCCGGTTGTGGTTGTGCCAGGAGGCGCTGCCGCCGCCGGTACCCCACCCCTCCAGCTTGTTGCGGAAGCCCCGCGTGACGGTCGAGTCCCACGGGGAGACGTCGTACGCCGGGTCGTCCAGGGCCCACTGCAGCTCGCTCTTGGTGGGCAGCTGCAGCGGGTTGGCGGCGCGGCTCAGGTCGCGGGTGAGGTACTTGCCGTCGGTGATGCCCTCCTTGATGGCCCAGTGCCCGGCCGCGTAGGCGAACGGCCCGGTGGTCACCTGCCGGTCGCTCTTGCGGCCGTTGCCGCCGAGGAGGTCCTTCGTCCAGGGCACGGACGTCGTGGTGCGGTCGCGGGTCCAGTCCCAGTACGGCACGGTCACCGAGGAGTCCACCCGGCGCAGCGCCCGCTCCAGCTCCAGCAGGAAGCGCCGGTGCCAGGGCAGGAAGGAGGGGGCCATGTGGGCGGCACGCAGGCCCTTCTCGCCGTCCGCCGTGTAGTAGTCGATGTGCAGGCGGACGAATTCGTCGTACTCGCCGCGCCGTTTCACCTCCAGCAGGGCGTTGACGAAACGCTGCCGCTCGCTCGCGGTGAGCGCTCCGGCGTTCTTACGCACGTACGCCATGCAGGCCCCCCATCCCGTGTCCCGCGTGCTCGCCGCCGACCGGACCGGGGGCCATCTCGCGCAGCCGCTGGCCGGGACCGATCTCGTCCACGGCGGCACGGGCCGCCTCCAGCGGGGTGGCGTACGAGGTGTAGTGGTCGACCATGCTCATCCAGGTGCCGTCGGCGCGGCGCATCAGGTGCAGCGGGCGTCCGTCGACGGTGATCTGCCAGTCGCCCTCGGCCGCCCTGCGCGCGACGGCCGGGACCAGGAAGCCCTGGATGCGGTGGCCGCGGTAGGTCTCGTCGAAGGAGTTCCCGTCCGGCTCCTTGGCCGGGGGCAGCGGACGGGAGGCGGCGACCACCGGGGCCAGCGCCAGGGCGGCCACACAGGCCAGCAGGCCGCGGGCCACCTCCCGCCGTGAAGGTCTGCCCGAGCCCTCTCTGACCTGCCGTTCCGCCCCCACGGCCACACCACCGGCATCGACGACCATCGCTCACTCCCTCGTCCGCAGTTGGGTTGTCCACAGCGGTAACCGCGCGAGGACGCTCGGGGTCACCGCGCAGCGGCCATCCGGGTAGGCGGGGAGGGTCAGCGCAGGCTGCGCGCCGGCAGCATGACGTGGGCGGCGGTCATCAGGGTCTCCTCGGCGCCGGCGAAGTCGGCCAGCGCGGCCGGGTCGACGTACACACCGGGGCGGCCCTCGGGCCAGGCGCGGGTGGTGAAGACGAGGTAGGCGTGTCCGCGCCGGGCGACGGCGTCCAGCCACTCGGGCGGGGCGTCGGCCTGGGCGACGAGCTGGGGCATCCTGACGACGGCCTGGCCGGCCTCGACGAGCAGGGAGACGGGCAGGCTGGGCCGGGTGGCGCCGTCGATGACGGTGCCGATGGTCAGGCCGTTCATCTCCAGCAGCTGGGTGACGGCGGCCGAGGTGGCGCGCGGTCCGCCCTCGGCGTCCCCGAGGGAGTACGCCAGCAGGTAGGGCATGTCCATGCCGTCGGGAGCTTCGCCGCTCCAGGCCAGGACGACGAGGGTGCCGAGGTCTGCGGCGCGGAAGGCTTCGCTTGTGGTTGAGGTCACCGCGCGACCCTATCCACGGGCCGGGGCCCGACCGGGGGGCCGCTCACTCGTCCGGGGGACTACCGGGAGGTGCTCCACACGATCGGGGGAAAGCCTCGAACACGGCGGGAGGGCCGGTCCGCGCGGTGCGGTCCGGCCCTCCCCCACGGTGACTCAGCTCTGCAGCGGCAGGCCGCCGAGCAGCGGGTTGTGCGTGTTCAGGGCGGTGGTCGCGCCCTTGACGGTGCTGAGGACGGAGTCCTTGTTCTCGGTGTTCAGCGCGTCCGACTGGTGCTGGAGCGGCATCACGTCACGCACCGTCAGACCGCCCTTGGCGACCTGGTCGACGGCGCCGTTGAGGCTGCTGGGCGTCAGGTCGCCGGAGTAGGCGAACGCGGGCGCGGCGACGCCGGTGAGGGCGACGGAACCGGCCAGGACGGCGGCGGCCTTCAGGGACTTCATCATGTTCCTCTCCTCGGCAACTCGCGTCGCCCCAGGGATCTCCGACACCGTGCCTAACGAGTCGCGGCCGGGCCGGAAACCGTGTGTACACAAGACATATGAAATTCCCCTGGTGCAGAGGGCGATCACATACGCAAGCGGCCCGGCCGTCCGCTCACGCGGTATGCGCGTGCGGACGGCCGGGCCGAAGGGGTGCGTGCGACCTCAGTCGTTGACGCAGGTGTTGCCGAAGGCCGGGTTCAGCAGGCCGATGACGTCGATGGTGTTGCCGCAGACGTTGACCGGCACGTGCACCGGGATCTGGACGACGTTGCCCGAGAGGACGCCCGGCGAGTTCGCGGCGACGGCCTGCGCGCCGGAGTCGGCGGCGGCGATACCGGCACCGCCGGCGACGGCCGCCACGGCGGCGGAGGTCAGGACCAGACCCTTCGCGATACGCGACATGGAGAGGTGCTCCTTGAAAATCGAGACGAACGTCCGGGCGAGCTGCCCGACTCTGTGTCAACGCGTGCCGACCCGAGGGGTTGTGCCGCCAAAGGGGTGATCTCCGCGAGAACCGCGGTCCCCGGTGCCGCGCGTTCGCGTCGTTGCGCCGCCCGGGCGCCCGCGCTCACTAGAGTCGCGGCCCTCTCCTCCGTACCAGGTCCGGACGCCGCGCGTGGCGGGCACCGGCTCACGCTTCCGGGAGGCACCGTGCCGCGCCGTCGTACGCCGGGCGCACGGGAGTGGCCGGGCGGGGGTCCACCGGACGACGTACCGGAGCGCACGACCGGTGCGGCGGGGCGCGTACGGGTCTGGCGCCAGGCCGGCTACGTCATCGCGTCCGCCCGCGCGCCCGAGGGTGTCCGATCTCGGCCGCGCCACGCGTCCGCGGCGGTGACCCGCCGGGCCACCTGCTCGTTCCTCACCGGGACGCGGCGAGGGCCGGTGTGCTCTTCACCGCGAAGGACGCCCGGCAGCGAGGCGCGGTCCCGACCAGATCCGAGCGCCCCTGTGAGCGAGGTACCCCGCCCATGCACCAGCCAGTTTCCGACGCCCGAGAACGGGTCCTGCATGTCGCGCAGCCCGTCGACGGCGGTGTCGCGCGGGTCGTGCTCGACCTGGCGCGGGCCCAGCTCGCGGCGGACGTGCGCGTCGTGATCGCCTGCCCAGGAGGCCGACTGGCCACGGAGGCACAGGAGATAGGCGCCGAGGTGCGGCTCTGGCGGGCCACCCGGTCACCGGGGCCCGCACTGCCCGGCGAGGTACGGCGGCTCGCCCGCCTCGCCGGGGAGGTACGGCCCGCACTGGTGCACGCGCACAGCGCCAAGGCCGGGCTGGCCGCCCGGCTCGCCCTGCGCGGCCGGGTCCCGACCGTCTTCCAGCCGCACGCCTGGTCCTTCGAGGCCGTCGGCGGGGCCACCGCCGCGCTCGCCCTGCGCTGGGAGCGGTTCGGCGCCCGCTGGGCCGAGCGGGTGGTGTGTGTCAGCGAGGCGGAGCGTACGACCGGCCTGCGCGCCGGGGTGCGCGCCTCGTACGCCGTGGTCCCCAACGGCATCGACCCCGAACGCTTCTCCCCCGCACCCGCGGCGGCGGCCCGCGCCGGGCTGCCGGCCGGGCTCGGGGCCGGGCCGCTGGTGGTGTGCGTCGGACGGCTGTGCCGGCAGAAGGGCCAGGACG
This sequence comes from Streptomyces sp. NPDC085596, assembly GCF_044541565.1. NCBI lineage: Bacteria > Bacillati > Actinomycetota > Actinomycetes > Kitasatosporales > Streptomycetaceae > Streptomyces > Streptomyces sp. NPDC085596. Next base: position 918,860 of record NZ_JBITTC010000001.1, read on the forward strand.
TGCTGCTGGCCGCGTGGGAGCGGGTGCTGCGCGCGGTGCCGGAGGCCCGGCTCGTGCTGGTCGGCGACGGACCCGACCGGGAGGCGCTGAGCCGGCCGGACCAACCCGGCGTGCTGTTCGCGGGTGATGTCGCCGATGTCCTGCCCTGGTACCGGGCCGCCGACCTGGTGGTGCTGCCCTCGCGCTGGGAGGGCATGGCGCTGGCTCCGCTGGAGGCGCTGGCCTGCGCGCGGCCCGTCGTGCTCAGCGATGTCGACGGGGCCCGCGAGAGCCTGCCGCCCGCGCTCGCCGGGCGCTGCCTGGTGCCGCCCGGGGACCCGGCCGCGCTGGCCGCGGCCGTGACCGGACTGCTGTCCGACGCGCCGCTGCGCGCGGACCTCGGCGCCCAGGGCCGCCGGCACGTCCTGACCACGCACGACGTACGGCTGACCGCCGAGCGGATCGCGGACCTCTACCGCGACCTCCTCGGCCCCCGGCCGTCCATGTCCTTTGAGTGCAGGGAGTCGACCCAGCCGTGACCGCGGAAAGCATCGTCCCCTCCCCCAGCGCCTCCGGCATGGACTCCGGATACGCCGTAAGGCCCGTACAGGGCTTCCGGTTCGCGGCCCGGCGCCCGCACTCCCCGACCGTCTCGGCCCTTCCCCTGCTCGCCGCCGACCTCGCCGCCGCGCTGGCGGGCGCGGCCGTGCTGGATGCGGCCGTGCGCGGGCCGCTCGTCGTCGTCGCGCTGGTCGCCACCGCCCTGCTGCTGCGGCCGCGCCCGGCGCGCGCGGTGACCGGCGTGCTCGACGAACTCCCCTCCGTCTGCGGCCGGATCGCGGTCGTCTGGCTGGCGCTCGGCGCGCTGGCCGCCGCCCTGGAGCCCGCCCGCGCCCTGTCCCTGCCCGCGTTGCTGGTCGGCTGGTCCGCGCACGCGGTGGTGGCCTGTGTGGGCCGGACGATCGTGCACCGGCGGCGCCGGGTACTGCGGCTGCGGCAGCCGAGCACGGCACTGGTGATCGGCCCCGCCGCGACCGCCCAGCGGGTGGCGGCCGCGCTGCTGCGGCAGCCGGACTGCGGGGTACGTCCCGTGGGTGTGGTCACCGACCACCCGGACGGCGGCGCCGGGCTCCCCGTGCTGACCTCGGGTGAGCAGGTGGAGCGGGCGCTCATCCAGAACGGCGTGGGCACCGTGCTCACCGTCGACCCCGCCGTGCGCACCGAGAAGGGCCCGCTGCTGCGCGCGCTCGCCGAGTCGGGCTGCGCGGTGTGGGAGGTGGACGCGGACTGCCCGGCGTACGAGATGCGCGAGCAGCTCGCCGGGTTCTCGGTGCGCCGGCTCGACCTCGGCGCCCGGCGGCGCGGCAGCCTCGGCAAGCGGCTGCTGGACCTCGGGGTGTCGGGCGCCCTGCTGGTGCTGGCCGCACCGCTGCTCCTGTGCTGCGCGCTGGTGCTGCGGCTCAGCCAGGGTCCGGGCGTGGTGTTCCGGCAGGAGCGCATCGGCCAGGACGGGCGCCCCTTCACCCTGCTGAAGTTCCGCACCTACCGCCCGGTGGACGAGCGGGAGTCGGCGACCCGGTGGAGCGTGGCGGACGAGCGGCGGATGAACCCGTTCTGCCGTTTCATGCGCCGGACCTCGATGGACGAGCTGCTCCAGCTGTGGAACGTCTTCCGGGGCGACATGAGCCTGGTCGGCCCGCGCCCCGAACGCCCGTACTTCGTCACGCAGTTCAGCCAGTGCTACCCCGGCTATGCCGCCCGGCACCGGATGCGTACCGGCATCACCGGTCTGGCTCAGGTCAGCGGGCTGCGCGGGGACACCTCGATCGAGGACCGGGCCCGCTACGACAACGCCTACATCGACAACTGGTCGCTGTGGCAGGACATCTGCATCCTGCTGCGCACCGCGGCCGCCGTCGTCCGGTCCACCGGGAGCTGACGGATGAGCCTCGCGCTGCCGCTCGGCCGCCCCCGGCACTGGTCCCCGGTGCTGCCGGTGTTCGCCGTGCTCGTCCTGCTCGCGCTGCCCCTCTCCTCCAGCGAGGGGGGCGGCGCGGGCCCGGCCGACGCGGCGTCCGCGCTGGTGGTCGGCGCCTGCGTACTGCGGCTGCTGCGGGAGCGGGCCCGCCCGCTGTCCGCCAGGTCCGCGCTGGTGCTGGGGCTGCCGGTGGCCGGGGCGGCGCTCGCCGCGATGGGCGCCGCCTCACCGGGCGCGGGAGTGGCCGGACTCGGCCGCTATCTCCAGGTCTTCGTGCTGGTCCCGGCCGCCGTGCTGCTCCTGATCCGCGACCGCCGGGACTTCCGCCTGCTGGCCTGGGCGCTGGTGGGACTCGCGCTGTGGCAGGGTGCGGTCGGCGTCAAGCAGTACGCCACCGGGACCGGTGCCTCGTACCAGGGCCGGATGATCCGCGCGGTCGGCACCTTCGGGCCGTACGACGTGATGGGCATGGCCACCGTGGTGGCGTTCGGGCTGCTGTGCGCGGTGGGGCTGGCGCTGGGGAAGGCACCGGCCCGCGAACGTACGGTCGCGGCGGTGTGCGCGCTGGCGCTGCTGGTGCCGCTGGCGCTCTCCTTCAGCCGGGGCGCGTGGATCGCCACCGCCGTCACCCTCACCGCGCAACTGCTGCTGGCCGGGGTCCGCCGGGCGCTGAAGGTGGGCGCGGTCGTGGTCGCGGCCGGGTTGGTGCTGGTCGGCGGCTTCGGGGTGGGTACGGCGATGCTCCAGGAGCGGATCGACAGCATCACCAAGGTCGCCGACGCCCCCGACCAGTCGGTCACCGACCGGTACACCATGTGGGCGGCGGCCACCGGCATGTGGCGCGAACACCCGCTGACCGGAGTCGGGTTGAAGGGCTTCCCGGAGTACCGGGACGGCCACGCCTCGCTCGCGCTGTCCTCGGGCAGCGACACCGAGGGCGCGGGCGTCGGCTTCCGCCGGCAGCCGCTGCTGTCCCCGCACAACATGTATCTGCTGGTCCTCGCCGAACAGGGCCTGCTCGGGCTGCTGTGCCTGGCGGGCGGCTGGCTGGCGCTGCTGGTGCTCGGGCTGCGCGGGCTGCGGGCCGCCCACCGCACGGGCCGGGGCCTGGACTGCGCGCTGATCGGCTGCGGGCTGCTGCTCTGGCAGCTCGTCGACTTCGTGTACGCCGACATCGGCGGCCCCTCCACCGTGCTGACGGCGGTGTGCCTGGGGCTGGTGGCGTGGTGGGCGCTGGTGGGCGCGGCCCCGGACTCCCTGGACGGGGGTGCGCGATGACGCTGACGCCCGCTCCGGGACCGGAGACGACCAGTTGGAAGCCTCCGCCGCCCGAGCCCGAACACGCCCCGGTGACCCGGCGGTTCCTCGCCAGGGCCGCCCTGCTCACCGCGTCCCTGTCCGCCGCGGGTGCCCTGCTCGGGCTGGTCCGGGACCAGTCGCTGGCCCGGCTGTTCGGGGCCGGGCGGGACACGGACGCGTTCCTGGTGGCCTGGACGGTGCCCGAGTTCGCGGCCACGCTGCTGATCGAGGACGGGCTGGCGTTCGCGCTGATCCCGGCGTTCAGCATGGCGCTGGCCCGCCGTGCCCAGGGCGCTCCGGGAGATCCCGTACGGGCCCTGGTCGCGGGCACGCTGCCCCGGCTGACGCTGGCCTTCACCGTGGTGGGGGCGGTGCTCGCGGCCGGCGCGCCCCAGCTCGTCCAGGTCCTCGCGCCCGGCCTGCCCGACCCGGCGCTCGCGGTGGACTGCACCCGGCTCACCGCGACCTGTGTGCTCACCTTCGGGCTCGCCGGGTACTTCAGCGCGGCCCTGCGCGCCCACCGGCGCTTCCTGGCCCCGGCGGCGATCTATGTCGCGTACAACACGGGCATCGTCGCGGCGATGTTCGCGCTCGGCGGGGCCTGGGGGGTGCGGTCGGCGGCGTTCGGGGTCGCGGCGGGCGGGGTGCTGATGGTCCTCACCCAACTGCCTTTCCTGGTAGGCCGGTTACGCGGTCGCCAGAACGAGGACCCGCCCCCGGCCCTCCCCACCGCCAAGCCGCACTCGGTGGACCTGTCACTGATGGCGACCGTCCTGCTGTTCGCGCTGTGCCGGCAGTCGCAGGTGCTGATCGAGCGGTTCCTCGCCTCCAGCCTGCCGTCCGGGTCCATCTCGCATCTGAACTACGCGCAGAAGATCGCGCAGATCCCCATGACGATGTCGATGATGCTGTGCACGATCACCTTCCCGGTGGTCGCGCGGGCGCTCGCCGAGGGCGACACCGAGCGGGCCCGCGTCCGGGTGGAGCGGGACCTCGCGGTCGCCTCCGGCCTGGTGCTGCTGGGCACGGCGGCGGTCGTGGCCTGCGCCCCGCAGATCGTCCAACTCCTGTTTCAGCGCGGGGCGTTCACCGCCGAGGACACGGCGGCGACGGCGGACGTGATGCGCGTGTACGCCGTCGGTCTGCTCGGCCAGACCCTCACCGGCGTCCTGGTCCGCTCCTACTTCTCGGCGGGCCGCCCCACCTGGTACCCGCTCGGCGCCATGACCACCGGCGTGCTCGCCACCTGTGCCATCGGCGCGGCCACCGTCGGCACCTGGGGCGTGACCGGGATCGCCGCCGCCAACGCCACCGGCATCACCCTCACCGCCGCCCTGCTGCTCTCCGGGATGCGCGGCCCCCGGCACGGCAGGCGGCGCGGGGTGCCGATCCGCACCCGGCACGTGCTGCGCGAGCTGAGCCGCCCGGCCGGCGCCGCGCTCGGGGCCGCCCTGGCCGGGGCGTGGGCCGCGAGCCTGCCCGCGGGACCGCTCGCGGGGCTCGCCGCCGGGGGTCTCACCGTGACCGCCGTCTTCGTCCTGCTCGGCTGGGCCCTGGGCGCCCAGGGCTTCGCACCCGCCCTCCGTTCCGTACGCACCCACACCCGAAGGCTCGCCCATGCCGTCTTCCGTTGAGTCCGTATCCGTCCTCCGCGCAGGCTCCTCGGGGCCGGGCAGAGGAGGCCCCGTCCCGTGGATCGCCATGTACCACTCGGTCGGAGACTGCTCCGACGACCCCTACCGCGTCACCGTCACCCCGGCCCGGCTGGAGCGCCAGCTGCGCTGGCTGCGCGGGCGGGGGCTGCGGGGCGTGTCGGTCGGTGAGCTGCTGGCCGCCCGCGCGCGGGGCGCCGGGCGCGGGCTGGTCGGCCTCACCTTCGACGACGGGTACGCCGACTTCGTCACCGACGCCCTCGCGCTGCTGGCCCGCTGGGAGTGCACGGCCACCCTGTTCGCGCTGCCCGGCAGGCTCGGCGGGGAGAACACCTGGGACCCGCTCGGCCCGCGCAAACCCCTGCTGACCGCCGACGCCGTACGGGAGGCCCACCACGCCGGGGTGGAGATCGGCTCCCACGGCCTGACCCACGTCGACCTCACCCACGCCGACGACACCACCCTGCGCGCCGAGATCACCGAGAGCCGCGCCCTGCTGACCGAGCTGACCGGCGCCCCGGTCGAGGGCTTCTGCTACCCGTACGGCACGGTCGACCGGCGTGTCATCGACGCCGTACGGGACGCCGGTTACCGCTACGCCTGCGCCATCGACCCCGGCGAGCTGAGCGGCCCGCACGTCCTGCCCCGCGTGCATGTCGGGCAGAACGACAACGCCCTGCGCCTGTTCCTGAAGTACCGGCTGCACCGGCTGCGCCGCCGACCCGTGGCGGGGCTGTGATGAGGGCGCTGCACATCATCACCGGCCTCGGTATCGGCGGCGCCGAGCAGCAACTCCGGCTTCTGCTGCGCCACTTGCCCGTCGAGTGCGACGTGGTGACGCTGACCAACCCCGGCCCGGTGGCCGCCGGGCTGCGGGCCGACGGGGTGCGGGTGGCCGACCTCGCCATGGGCGGCAACCGGGACCTGGCCGCGCTGCCCCGGCTGGCCCGGCTGATCCGGCGCGGCCGCTACGACCTGGTCCACACCCACCTCTACCGGGCCTGTCTGTACGGCCGGTTGGCGGCCAGGCTCGCCGGAGTACGCGCGGTCGTGGCCACCGAACACTCCCTGGGCGAGTCCCAGATGGAGGGCCGCCCCCTCAACTCCGGTGTACGCGCGCTGTATCTGGCCGGGGAACGCCTGGGCCGCTCGACCGTCGCCGTCTCCCCCACGGTCGCCGCCCGTCTGACCCGCTGGGGCGTGCCGGAGCCGCGTATCGCGGTCGTCCCCAACGGCATCGACCTGGACCCCTTCCGCTTCGATGCGGAGCGCCGCCTACGCGTCCGCGCCCAACTGGGCATTCCCGCAGACGCGTTCGTGATCGGCGGTATCGGACGCCTCGCCCCCGGCAAACGCTTCGACATCCTGGTGCACGCCCTCGTCCGACTCCCTTACGACGCACGCCTGTTGCTGGTGGGAGGCGGGCCCGAAGAAGGCGCACTGCGCCGTGCCGCCGCCACAGCGGGAGTAGCCGACCGGGTGGTCTTCACCGGCGAGGTCCCCGGCCTCCCCGACGGCTCGCCCGGCCCGGACCTGCCCGCGCTGACCTCCGCGATGGACGTGCTCGCCGCCCCCTCCCTGGAGGAGGCGTTCGGCCTGGCCGTCGTCGAGGCGCTCGCGGCCGGCCTCCCGGTGCGCTACGCCTCCTGCCCGGCCGTGGAGGACCTGCCGCCCGAAGCCGCCCCGGACGCGGTGCGCGTACGCGGCGGCGCCGAGGAGTACGCCGCCGCGCTCGCCGAGGTCCGCGCCACCGGGCCCGGCCCGCGCACCGTCCCGGAGGCGGCCCGCCACTACTGCATCACCCGCAGCGCCGCCCGGCTGATGGACGTCTACGCGTCGGCGCTCGCCCGCACCGTCCCCTCGCCCCGACACCCTCACGGAGGCAGCCCCTCATGACCGAGAACCCCACCCGGCGCCACCGCACCGGCCGTCTGCCGGGCTCCCGTTCCCTGCCGCCCTGGTCGCTGGTGGCCGCCGGGATCGTCGCGGGCGGGCTGATCGGCGGTGGGTACGGCCTGCTGAAGCCGCCCGCGTACACCGCGACCAGCTATGTCATCGCCGTACCCGCCGAACGCTCCGACACCTCCGCCGCGCTCGGCTTCGCCCAGGCGTACGGCCGGGTCGCCACCCAGCCCGCGGTGCTCGCCGAGGCGCAGGCGCAGGCCGGGGTGCCGGTGACGACCCTGAGCGAGAGCGTGCGCACGGCCACGTCGCCGGACGCCCCGATGGTCGCCGTCTCCGCCACCTCCGAGCAGCCCGCGCAGGCCGCCGCCATGGCCAACGCGGTCGCCGCGGCGCTCACCAAGCAGGCCGACGCGAGCAAGAAGGCCACCCACGTCGAGCTGCTCCAGTTCTCGCGCGCGGTCCGGCCGGCCGGACCGTCCTCGGCGTCCGCCGGGGTGACCACGCTGGTCGGCGCGGGCGCGGGCGGACTGCTCGGCGGGCTCGCGCTGCTGGTCCGGCCCGGCCGGCGGGAGGAACCCGGCACCGCCCGCCCGGCACCGCTGCCCGGCCCGGCCTTCGCCGCCGACGTCCACAGCCGGCTGTGACGGCGACGTACGCGGCGCGCCCCGCCTCCTTCGCGCGTCCCGCGCTCACCACCCAACTCCTCACCGACGAGCCGGCGTTCGCCGCGCTCGCCCCGGCCTGGGGCCGCCTGCACCGGCGCTGCGCCGCCGCGACCCCGTTCCAGAGCCACGCCTGGCTGCACTCCTGGTGGCTGTCGTACGGCCGGCCCGGACGGCTCCGCGTGCTGCTGGTCCGCTCCGGCCGCGACCTGCTCGCCGCCGCCCCGCTGAACCTCACCCGGTACCCGCTGCCCGCCTTGGTCCCGCTGGGCGGCACGGTCTCCGACTACGGCGACGTCCTGCTCGACGACGCCGACGACGGCCGCGCCCTCACCGCCCTGACCGACGCCCTGTGGACGGCGGCCCGCACCGCCCTGATCGATCTGCGCGAAGTACGCCCCGGCGGCGCGGCGGAGCGCGTCTACGACCGCTGGCCCGGCCCGCGCCGACGGGTGCCGGACTCGCTGTGCCTGGAGCTGCCGCCCGTCCCCATGGACGACCTGCTCGCCCGGCTGCCGTCCGGCAAGGCCCAGCGGGTGCGGGCCAAGCTGCGCAAGCTGACCGCGCTCGGGGTGGCCCGGCGCACGGCCGGTCCCGGTGAGGCGGAGGCCGCGGTGGCCCGGCTGCTGGAGCTGCACCGGCTCCAGTGGCAGGGCCGGAAGGTGACGCCCGAGCATCTGCGACCCCGCTTCCAGGAGCATCTGGTGCGCGCGGTGGAGCCGATGGTGCGCTCCGGGGACGCGGTCGTCACCGAGTTCCGCATCGGCGAGGAGGTCGTCGCCGTCGACCTCACACTGCTCTCCCCGAGCCTCGCCGGCGGCTACCTCTACGGCGCCCATCCCTCCCTGCGCGAACGCAAGGCGGACGTGGCCGTCATACTGCTCGACGCGTGCGCCGCCCACACCGCGGCGGGCACCCACGGCACGCTGAGCCTGATGCGCGGCGACGAACCCTACAAGCACCACTGGCGCCCCGACCCGGCCCCCAGCGGCCGCCTGCTGCTGGCCCGCCGCCGCACCGCCCCGCTGCTGTCGGCCGCCCTGTACGACGCGGCGGCACGGCGGCACGGCAAGGCGGCGCTGACCCGCTTCGGCGAGCGCCGGCCGGGCTAGCGGGCGCCGGGCAGCCGGTCGAAGCGGAGGCAGACCCGGCCCCCGAGCCAGAACTCCACCCAGTCCCCCAGCGCCAGGTCCGAACAGTCGGCGGGCGACTTGGTCCCGGTCGAGGCACCGGGGTTCGGCTCGGGGGTCGGGATCTCTGTCGGGGTCGGGGTGACCGGGTCCGTAGGGGTCGGCGTCGGGGTCGGCGCAGGCGTGACCGTGGCGGTCGGCGTCGGCGTCGGCGTCGGCTGGTCCGTCCGCCCGTACAGCGTCGACCGGTACATCTGGGACGCCCTCGGGTTCGTCGGGCACTGCCACACGCCGTGCGGGCAGTAGTCGGTGAGGGTGTTGTACAGCGGCCGGTGCTCGTCCATCCATGCCAGCATCCGCCGCATGTACTCGGGGTTGTCGCCGTTGCGGAACAGCCCCCACTCCGGGTACGAGACCGGCTTGCCGTGCGCCTTGGCGAAGTCGACGTGGGCCTGGAGGCCGTAGGGCTCGGTGATCTGCTCGTCGAAGGGCATCCCGGCGGGCTGGTCGTAGGAGTCCATGCCGATGATGTCGACGGTGTCGTCACCGGGGTAGCACTCGGTCCACGGCACGGCGTCCCGGCCCCTGCTGGGCGCGAAGTCGAAGCGGAACCGCTGCCCCGGCACCGAGCGCATGGTGGTGACGATGCGGTTCCAGTACGCCTTCCACGCCTCGGGGTCGGGCCCGCAGCGGTGGGTGTAGGTGATGCCGTTCATCTCCCAGCCGAGCACGAGCACCGTGTCCGGCACGCCGAGCTCGACCAGCTTCTCGGCCAGGGCACGGAAGTGCTGGTCGAACTGCCCGGCGGCGGCCTGCCGCAGCAGCAGCCGTACCTGGGCGTCGGACAGATGCTCCTCGTTGCGCTCCTGCATGGGCACGTTGAGGACGAGCGTGCGGTCGGGCTTCTCGCGCCGCCAGTGCGCCCACACGTCCAGGAAGCCGGGGGCGCCCTCGATGTCGCGCCAGCGGCCGCCCGGCAGATAGGTGTGCGCGACCTTCAGCTCGGCCCCGCCCAGCCAGTGGCTCAGCCCGGCGATCCGGGCCACCCCGAGCGGGCCGGAGCCGAGGAACGCCCCGAAATCGGGGCCCGACCTGCTGGCCGGAGGCGCCGGGGTCGCGGTCGGGGCGGGTGTCGGTTCGGGGGCCGCCCGGTGCGGTCCGGCCGCGAAGCCGGGGCCGGCCAGGACGACCGACACGGTGATCGCCGCGGCGAGGACGGACAGCCGTCCGCGCCGGGTCCTGCGCCACTGTGGAGCCATGTCGGCCCCTCCCTCCGCCGGCCCTGCCCTCGCGTCCGGTGAGACGCCTTCACTGACACCCAGTCACATGCGCCGGGTGCTCGCCAGCGCGGTTACGGCCGGCGGGTGGCCGGCGCCCCCGTGTGGGTGAACGGCGAAGGCCCCGCCGGAGTTCTCCGTGCGGGGCCGCCCGGCTGGCCGCTCCCGGCCCGTCGGCGTGGCGAGGTGCCGGACGGGACGCGGCCCGAAAGGATGCGGTACGGCGCCGTGGCGGTACGGCGCCGTCACCCCTGGGTGCCGGGCGCTCGGGTCCGGCACCCGGTGGTCACCGGTGGCGGGACGTGGTCCGGCCGCGCCGGTACAACAGGGCTCCGGCGGCGATCAGCACGGCGCTGGCGGCCGAAGTGGCCCACAGGGTCCGCGAGTCACCACCGGTGTGCGGAAGGCTGGGCGGTGTGGTGTGTCCGCCAGGAGGCGGTGTGGTGTGACCTCCCGGAGGGGGCGTGGTGTGCCCGCCGGGAGGCGGAGTGGTCTCCTCGCCACCGTAGGGCGGAGGCGTGGACTCCTCGCCGCCGTACGGAGGAGGCGTGGACTCCTCGCCGCCGTAGGGCGGAGGGGTGGTCTCCTCCCCGCCGTAGGGCGGAGGCGTCGTGTGCCCGGTCGGAGGAGGCGTGGACTCCTCGCCGCCGTAGGGCGGAGGCGTCGTGTGCCCGGTCGGAGGAGGCGTCGTCTCGTCGTCGCCGTACGACGGCGGGGGCGTGGTCTCCTCGTCGTCCCCGTACGAAGGCGGAGGCGTGGTCTCGTCGTCGTGTCCGTACGACGGCGGAGGCGTGGTCTCGTCGTCGTGTCCGTACGACGGCGGAGGCGCGGTCTCGTCGTCGTCCCCGTACGAAGGGGGCGGCGTCGTCTCGTCGTCGTGTCCGTACGACGGCGGAGGCGTGGTCTCCTCGTCGTCCCCGTACGAAGGGGGCGGCGTGGTCTCCTCGTCGTCGTCCCCGTACGAGGCGGGCGCGGTGGTCTCCGGTGCGCTCGGCTCGTCGTGGCCGTAGGACGGCGGAGCGGTGGTCTCCTCGTCCTTGCCGTACGAGGCGGGCGGCGTCGTCTCGTCGTCCTTGCCGTACGCGGGCGGGGTCGTCTCCGGTGCGCTCGGCTCGTCGTCGTCACCGTAGGACGACGCGGGCGGTGCCGTGGTGGGCGCCTTCGGAAGGGCGCCGGTGACACAGGCGTTGGCGACAGCGGGGTTCAGCGCGGCCGCGACATCGACGGAGTTCCCGCAGATGTTGACCGGAATGTGCACCGGCGCCTGGACAATGTTGCCGGACAGCACGCCGGGAGAGCCCTGTGCGGCTCCGTGCGCTCCCGAATCGGCGAGCGCCTGACTGACGTACAAGGACAGCACACCTGTCGCGGCGGCGGCCACGACCATGCCCTTGCTCAGGGTCTGTCGCAATCTCGTGGTCTTTCTGCTCGTAGAAGTGGGAAGGCCGGCCCCGGAACGCAGATTCAAAGTGGATCAACGGTCCGGGGCCGGCCTGAACGCAGCCGTGGGGCTGGTGCCTTGCGTTATTCGCGTCAGTCGTTGACGCAGGCGTTGCCGAACGCCGGGTTCAGCAGGCCGATCACGTTGATGGAGGTGCCACAAACGTTGACGGGGATGTGGACCGGGACCTGGATCACGTTGCCGGACAGCACACCCGGCGAACCGACCGCGGCACCCTCGGCACCGGCGTCGGCGAAGGCGGGAGCCGCCCCACCCAGAGCCAGGATGGCGCCGGCGACGACAGCAGCGCTCTTCTTCATGGTCTTTCCCTTCTCTGCGGTCATGCCCTGTGACGGCCGAAACCGAGCGAGCACAGCTTGAACGGCTCGCACCATGACCGGCAGGCTGTAGAACGAGGAATAGACGGCGGAAGAAACTATGGAACGCGCGTCGCCTGTCAATTCACTCGTACGCCCCCAGGGAATTGACAGGTTGGAGCAACCCGAGAGCCCCGGGAAAGGACAACGAAAACCGCCCGGACAGCACGGTTTTCCCGTGCCGCCGGGCGGTTTTGCGGAGCCCCGGCGCGCGTCAGTCGTTGGCGACGCCGTTGCCCGCGAGGACGGAGATGTCGTCGAGCACGTGCGAGAGCGGCTCGTCGTTCTTCGCCTGGGTGGAGTTCTCGGCGCACTGCTGGTTCTGCGGCGAGGACAGGACGGGGATGTCCTGGACGCCGACGTTGACCAGGGCCAGCACCGACTGGACGTTGGCCTTGACCGGCAGACCGACGCAGAGCTTGTTCAGGGAGCTCTGCACGAGCGTGGCCTGCGGGCTGAGATCGCCGTTGGTCACGTTGTTGCCGAACGCCTCCGTGGCGCCGTTGCCGCTGAACGACGTGGTGCCCGTGTCGTTGCCGATGGCAAGCGCCTGAGGGGCCGCCGCCGCCGACACGCCCATGAAGGACGCGGCGACCGCCGCCGCGGCCATTGCCTTCTTCAGCATTTCGTTTTCCTTTCCTGGCTGCTCGCCAGACGTTCGTTCCTGCGGAGACATCAACCGGGAGGGCGCCGATTGGTTGCGGCAAGTCACCCGATCGGATCTCTTCGTGTGCACGGAGGAGACGGAATTCGCCCGACGGCGCGCGACCGATTTCCCGCGCGCCCCGTCGGCCATCCGAGTGAACGGGAGCAACCCCTTCCCCGGACCGGCAGTTGAGCCGGGCACTCCGATGGACGGGGTTTCTCCAGAAGGGAATCGCAAGTGATCAAGAAGGTTCTGGCCGTCGCCGCGGTCGCCGCGTCCGTTGCCGGCGTCTCCGCCGCCGCCGCGTCGCCGGCCCTGGCCATCGGCAACGACACCGGTACGACGTCGTTCAGCGGCAACGGCGCCTCCCAGGCGTTCGGCAACTCCGCGACGTACGGCAACATGAGCCCGCAGATGGCGCTCATCCAGGGTTCGCTGAACAAGCCCTGCATCGGCCTGCCCGCGAAGGTCAACGCGCAGTCCCTGGTGGGTCTGCTCAACGTCGGCGTGCAGGACATCCCGATCCTGTCCTCGCCGCAGAACCAGCAGTGCGTCGAGAACTCCACCCAGGCCAAGGGCGACGAGCCGCTCTCCCACATCCTGGACGACATCTCCGCGCTGTCCGGCAACGGCGCCGGCAACAACTGAGCCTCCGTACGCTCTCGGGTCCCGCGCGGGGCCCGGCCCTCCGGGCCGCCGACATGACCGGCGGCCCGTCGGTGTTTCCGGGGGCGGGCACGACAGGGGGGGCGTTTGTTAACTTATCGGACTGCGCTACCCCGATAGGGTCAAAGACCGCAACCCCGACGGCCGCCGACCCGTTGACGATCACGCAGCTCCTCCCCGGAGTCCGCCTTTCGAAGGGAACCAACATGAAGAAGCTGTGGGCAACCGCGGCCGTCGCCGCCTCCGTCGCCGGTCTCGCGGGCGCGGCCGCCCCGCAGGCCCTGGCCATCGGTGACGACCACGGCACCACGTCGTTCAGCGGGAACGGTGCCTCGCAGTCGTTCGGCAACTCGGCCACCTACGGCAACATGAGCCCGCAGCTGGCTCTGGTCCAGGGTTCGCTGAACAAGCCCTGCATCGGCCTGCCGGCGAAGCTCAACGCCCAGTCCCTGGTGGCCCTGGTCAACGTCGGCATCCAGGACATCCCCGTCCTGTCCTCGCCGCAGAACCAGCAGTGCGTCGAGAACTCCACCCAGGCCAAGGGCGACGAGCCGCTCTCCCACATCCTGGACGACATCTCCGCGCTGTCCGGCAACGGCGCCGGCAACGGCTGATCGAGCCCCCGCAGCGGCGGCCCACCGGTTTCGACCGGTGGGCCGCCGCCGTGTTTCCGGGGCTTGCGAGACACCCCCTAGGACACGATGTCCTTGCGGGCGAAGCCGCGGAAGGCCAGGGCGAAGAGGACCAGGGCGTAGGTGACCGAGACCGAGGCGCCCTGGGCCATGCCCGCCCACTCGGCGTGGGGCTGGAGAATGTCGGCCCAGGCGAACTGCCAGTGCGCGGGCAGGAAGTCCCGCCAGTCGCCGAGGGCCGTCACGGCGTCCAGGACGTTGCCGACGATCGTCAGCCCGACCGCGCCGCCCACCGCGCCGAGCGGGGCGTCGGTCCGGGTGGAGAGCCAGAACGCGAGCCCGGCCGTGACCAGTTGCGAGACGAAGAGGTACAGCACCACCACGGCCAGCCGCCCCACCGCCGTACCGGCATCCACCGCCCCGCCGGTCGGGACGAGCAGTGGACCCCAGCCGTACGCGGCCGTGCCCACCGCCAGGGCCACCGTGGGCAGCAGCACCATCGCGGCCAGGCTCATCCCGAGCCCCACGACGAGCTTGGACCACAACAGCCGGGCCCTCGGCACCGGTGCCGCGAGCAGATAGCGCAGCGAGGACCAGCCGGCCTCGGAGGCGACGGTGTCCCCGCAGAACAGGGCGACCGGGATCACCAGCAGGAAGCCCGCCGAGACGAAGAGGCTGACGGCGGCGAAGTTGGCGCCGGACGCGGTGGCCGTGTCCATCAGGGTGATCCGGCGTCCCCGCCCGGCCGGGTCGCCGCCGACCGCGAACGCGGCCAGCAGGATCAGCGGCAGCGCGGCCAGGATCGCGCCCATGACGAGGGTGCGGCGCCGACCGAGCTGGCGGACGAGCTCCACGCGTACGGGCAGGGTGCGGGAGGCGCGGTAGCCGGGTGCCGTTTCCGCGCTTTCGGTGAGCGTGCTCACGCGGAGTCTCCGATCAGGGTGAGGAAGGCGTCCTCCAGACGCCGGTGCGGGCCGACGGAGAGCACGGGCACCTCCAGCCGGACCAGGTCCACGACCAGTTCGCCCGCGGTGCCGCCGGGTTCGAGGCGGATCAGCAGCCCGTCCTCGGCGCGTACGGCGGAGGCGACGCCGGGCAGCGCGGCCACCTTCTCCACGACCGGCTCGGCCACGGGGGTGCCGGTGCCGACGAGCAGGGTGTCGCCGGAGCCGACGATGTCCCGGACCGCGCCGGCCTCGACCAGCCGGCCCCGGTCCATGACCACCAGGTGGGTGCAGGACTGCTCGACCTCGGCGAGGAGATGGCTGGAGACGATGACCGTGCGTCCGTCGGCCGCGTAGCGGATCAGCACCTCGCGCATCTCGCGGATCTGCGGCGGGTCGAGGCCGTTGGTGGGCTCGTCCAGGATCAGCAGGTCGGGCAGGCCCAGCATGGCCTGGGCGATGGCCAGGCGCTGGCGCAT
The DNA here is from genome assembly GCF_044541565.1 of Streptomyces sp. NPDC085596. NCBI lineage: Bacteria > Bacillati > Actinomycetota > Actinomycetes > Kitasatosporales > Streptomycetaceae > Streptomyces > Streptomyces sp. NPDC085596. The sequence continues at coordinate 933,927 of NZ_JBITTC010000001.1, forward strand.
GCCCTGGGAGTAGGTGCGTACCGCGCGGGCCAGGGCGTCGCCGAGTCCGGCGATCTCCAGGGCCTCGTCCAGGTGGGCGTCCTCGGGCGGGCGGCCGGTGGCCCGCCAGTACAGCTCCAGGTTCTCCCGGCCGGTGAGGTGGGGCAGGAAGCCGGCGCCCTCCACGAAGGCGCCGACGCGGGAGAGGACGGGGGCGCCGGGGCGGATGGCGTGGCCGAAGACGCGGATCTCGCCGCCGTCGGGGCGGATCAGGCCCATCAGCATGCGCAGGGTGGTGGTCTTGCCGGCGCCGTTGGGCCCGAGCAGGCCGAGTACCTGGCCCTTCTCGACGCGGAAGGAGAGGTCGCGTACGGCGTACCTGTCGGACGAGCGGGCGTAGCGCTTGCTCAAGTCGGTGATTACCAGCGGGACTTCGGCCAGCTCGGGGTCGGGTGCGGGGGCGGTGGTGCGGCGGCGGGCGGTGAGGAGGAGGGCGAGGGCCACTGCGGCGCCCGCGAGGGGGAGCCACCAGACCCAGGAGGGCAGCGGGGTGGCCGCGGTGGTGACGGCGGGGGCCGTGGGCACGCTCAGGGGGCCCTTGAGGGAGACCGTGTACGTCGCCGGGGCGGTCGGGGAGGCGTAGCCGAGGTCGGTGGAGGCGAGGACCAGGCGGAGCCGGTGGCCCTGCTGCACCTCGTGGTCGATGGGCGGGAGGGTGACGGTGACGTCCTTGCCGGACTTGGCACCGGTGATCCGCAGCGGGGTGACGAGCTGGCCGGGGAGCACCTGGCTGCCGCTCGGGCCGACGTCGTAGAGCTTGGCGAAGAGGACCGCGTCGTCGCCGGTGGCCTTGACGTGGACGCGGGCGGTCGGGGAGCCGGTCACGCGGAGGGCGGTGCGCTGGGGCCGGGAGTCGAACTTGGCGTACTGGCCGGGGAAGTCGAGGGAGACGCCGGTACCGAGGGCGGAGAGCTGGGCGAGGCCGCCGAGTCCACCGAGGCCGGGCAGGGCGGAGACGGCGGGCGGGCTGGCGCCGGCCGGGTTGGTGACGCGCTGCTCGCGGCCGCCGAGGGCGACGGTGCGGGGGTCGCCGCGCAGGCCTGGGTAGGTGCCGGCGGTGGCGCCCCGGCTGCGGGTGCTGCCGTCGGTGGAGTCGATGCCTCCGGTGCGGGTGATCCGGAAGGCGGGCCCGGTGCCGGTGGCCGACTCGCCCCCCAGGTAGTGGTCGAACCAGTCCCGCACCCGCCCCTGGACCCGGCCGGTCTCCAGGTCTCCCCCGTCGTGGCCGCCCGCGATCCAGTCGACGTCGACGGGGGCGCCGTTGGCCCGGATCGCGCGCTCGGCGGCGTCGGACTGGGCGAGGGTGAACAGGGAGTCGGTCTGGCCCTGGAAGAGCAGGGTGGGGACCTTGATGCGGTCGGCCACGGCGGACGGTGAGCGTTGCCGGAGCAGCGCGCGGGCGTCGGCGTCGGGGATGCCGGACTGGGCGACGCGCTGGTACATCCGGCACAGCGCGGGCTCGAACTCGGCGCAGCCGCCGCCGGAGTTGAAGAAGACGCCGGTCCACAGCTTCTTGAAGACGCCGTTCGGGAAGAGGGCGTCGGAGAGGTCCCAGTAGGTGACGGCGGGCGCGATGGCGTCGACGCGCGGGTCGTGTCCGGCGGCCAGCAGGGAGATCGCGCCGCCGTAGGAGCCGCCCGCCATGCCCACGCGCGGGTCGCCGGGCTTGTCGAGACGGACCTCGGGCCTGGTGGCCAGCCAGTCGATGAGGCGGGAGACGTCGGCGACCTCGTGCGCCGGGTCGTTGAGCCCGATCTTTCCGCCCGAGCGGCCGAACCCGCGTGCCGACCAGGTGAGTACGGCGTACCCGTGTCCGGCGAGGTCCTCGGCCTGGGCGCGCAGATCCCGCTTGCTGCCGCCGAAGCCGTGGGCGAGCAGGACGGCCGGGCGGCGGCCGCCGCCCCCGGAGGTGAAGTAGGAGGTGTCCACGCGGGTGCCGTCCGCCATGGTCAGGACCCGGTCGCTGCGGTGCGCGCGGGGTGTGTCGGTGCCGGACGCGGCCGCCGTCCACGTACCGGTGACGGCGAGCAGCACGGCGGCCCCCAGTGCGGCGGCCGCCCGCCGGGGCCTCTTCAGCAGCCGGGACACTCGAAGATCCATGACCCAACGGTACGGGCCGCCCTCCCCGCCGGACGGCGCCGCCGGGCTGAACCCCCGCCCCTCCTTCGGGAGTACGGGCCCGGTCGGGTGTACTGCGGGCGCGGTAGGGGGTCTCCGGTCAGGCTTCGGTGTCCTCGGGGAGCGAGACCAGCCAGTGGGTGTCGCGGCGGGGCCGCAGGTACAGCGCCCAGTAGAGGGTGGCGACGGCGGTGATGCCGCCGGTCCACAGCAGGTAGGCGGGGTCCTGCTGGACGAGGACGTAGCCGAGGACGGCGATGAGCAGGACGGGCACGGCCGGCCACAGCGGCATCCGCCAGGCGGGGATGTGCCGGTGGGTGTCGCGGCGGCCCAGCAGGGCGGCGATGGCGACGAGCAGGTACATGCCGGTGACGGAGACCCCGGTGACGCCGTAGAGGGTGTCCAGGTCGACGAAGCAGAACAGCGCGCCGGGGATGCCGACGGCGAGGGTGGCGACCCAGGGCGAGCCGAAGCGGCCGAGCCGGGACAGCAGGCTGTTGACCGGGGCGGGCCATGCCTTGTCGCGGGCGGAGGCGAACAGGACGCGGGAGTTCTGGATGACCATCACGATGCCCGCGTTGACGATGGCGAGGGCGACGCAGAGGCTGACGAAGGTGCCGACGGCGGTGTTGGACCAGGCGGTGACCATGGCGCTGAGGTCGCCGCCGGTCAGCTCCGTGAGGTCGGTGGCGCCCACGGTGATGGCGGCGACCGGGACCAGGATGATCACGGTGGAGATGGCGAGGGTGGCGAGCACGGTACGGGCCACGTCGCGGCGCGGGTGCTCCAGTTCCTCGGAGAGGTAGACGGCGGTCGAGAAGCCCTGGGTGACGAAGAGGGCGATGGCGAGACCGGAGACGACCAGCAGGGCGGTCACGGGGTCGGTGCCGCCGTGCGCGTCGGCGACCCGCAGGGAGACCAGGCTGTCCGCACCCCGGTGGGCGTGGGAGAAGCCGAGCACGGCGACGACGGCCGCGGCGATCACCTCCAGGACCAGGAAGACGCCGGTGATCCAGGCGTTGGCGCGCAGGTCGAGCAGTCCGGCGAGGGTGGCGAGCAGCATGACGCCGGCGCCGGTGAGGGCGGGGTCCAGGTGGACGAGGGGGGCGAGGTAGTCGGCGGTGCCCATGGCGATGACGGGCGGCACGATCATGACGACCAGCAGGGACAGCACGAACACCAGCCAGCCCGCGAGCCGTCCGGCGAGGGTGGAGACCATGGCGTACTCGCCGCCCGCGCTGGGGATGAGGGTGCCCAGCTCGGCGTAGCAGAACGCCACGGCGATACAGAGCAGGGAGCCGATGGCGATGGTGAGGGCGGTCGCGGTGCCGAGGGTGCCGAAGAGGTCGGGGACGACCACGAAGAGCGTGGAGGCGGGCGTCACGCAGGAGAGGGTCAGCAGGGTGCCGCCGACGACGCCGATGGACCGCTTGAGTTTCTGCCTCCCGTCGCCGGTCTCTTCGGCGGTGGCGGGCTCGGCGGGGCGGAGCGTGTCGGTCATGCGGCGGTCCGATCGACTCGTGCGGTGAGGACTCGGGCGGGAGCGGTATCGCCTCCGGCGGCTCGCTGTGTGTCGTACGTCTCGCTCCCGGCGCTGCATCGAACACCGACGAAAACCGTCGCGTCAATGGGTGTCCACCTACGAAATCCGCAGGTATCAGCCGCCGTTGACGACGTGAACAGCACCATCTCGCAGGCGCTTCCGCCCTTGTCGCCCGTACGGGAACCGCAGGCGCCGGCCGAAAAAAACCGGGCCCCGGGACAGCGGATGCTGTCCCGGGGCCCGGATGTCCGCGCGGCTCAGTGGTTGCGCGGGAAGCCCAGGTCGACGCCCGCGGGGGCGTCGGCCGGGTCGGGCCAGCGGGTGGTGACGACCTTGCCCCGGGTGTAGAAGTGCGTGCCGTCGTTGCCGTAGATGTGGTGGTCGCCGAAGAGGGAGTCCTTCCAGCCGCCGAAGGAGTGGTAGCCGACCGGGACCGGGATGGGGACGTTGACGCCGACCATGCCCGCCTCGATCTCCAGCTGGAAGCGGCGGGCGGCGCCGCCGTCGCGGGTGAAGATCGCGGTGCCGTTGCCGTAGGGGGAGGCGTTGATGAGGGCGACGCCGTCCTCGTAGGTGTCGACGCGCAGCACGGACAGCACCGGGCCGAAGATCTCGTCCTGGTACGCCTTCGCGCTGGTCGGCACCTTGTCGAGCAGGGAGATGCCGATCCAGTGGCCGTTCTCGTGGCCGTCCACGGTGTATCCGGTGCCGTCGAGCACCACCTCGGCGCCCTCGTCGGCGGCGCCGGAGACGTACGACGCCACCTTGTCGCGGTGGGCCGCGGTGATCAGCGGGCCCATCTCGGCGGTGGGGTCGGTGCCGGGGCCGATCTTGATCTTCTCGGCCCGCTCCCGGATCTTCTGCACCAGCTCGTCGCCGATGGCACCCACGGCGACGACCGCCGAGATGGCCATGCAGCGCTCGCCCGCCGAGCCGTAGGCGGCGCTCACCGCCGCGTCCGCCGCCGCGTCCAGGTCGGCGTCCGGCAGGACCAGCATGTGGTTCTTGGCGCCGCCGAGGGCCTGCACACGCTTGCCGTTGGCGGAGGCGGTGGTGTGGATGTAGCGGGCGATCGGGGTGGAGCCGACGAAGGACACCGCCTTCACGTCCGGGTGCTCCAGCAGCCGGTCGACGGCCACCTTGTCGCCGTGCACGATGTTGAACACACCGTCCGGCAGCCCGGCCTCGGCCAGCAGCTCGGCGAGCCTGAGAGCGGCCGACGGGTCCTTCTCGGACGGCTTGAGCACGAAGGTGTTGCCGCACGCGATGGCCAGCGGGAACATCCACATCGGCACCATCGCCGGGAAGTTGAACGGCGTGATGCCCGCTACCACCCCGAGCGGCTGCCGGATCGCGGCCACGTCGACGTTGGTGGCGACCTGGGTGGACAGCTCGCCCTTGAGCTGGACGCTGATCCCGCAGGCCAGGTCCACGATCTCCAGGCCGCGCGCGACCTCGCCGAGCGCGTCGGAGTGCACCTTGCCGTGCTCGGCGGTGATCAGCGCGGCGATCTCGTCGCGGTGCTCGTCCAGCAGCGCGCGGAACCTGAACAGGATCGAGGTGCGCTGGGCCAGCGACGACTGTCCCCACGTGGCGAAGGCGTCCTTGGCCGCGGCGACCGCCGCGTCCACCTCCTCGACGGAGGCGAAGGCGACCTTGGTGGTGACCTCGCCGGTCGCCGGGTCGGTGACCGGCCCGTACGCGCCCGACGCGCCCTCGGCGGTCTTGCCGCCGATCCAGTGGTTGACGATCTTCGTCATGTCCTCGGGCTCCTTGTCACAGATGGCGGCGGCGGGCCGGCAGGTGCCGTTCGTACAGCTCGCGTGCCTTGACCGTGGACGGCCTGGTCGCGGTCTCGGCCACAGGAACATCCCACCAGGCCGCGGCGGGAGGCGCGCCCGACACACTGTCGGACGTTTCGGTCTCCACGTAGACACAAGTGGGAGTGTCGGCGGCGCGTGCCTCGGCGAGGGCCGTCCGCAGCTCGGCCACGGTCCGGGCGCGCAGCACCCGCATGCCGAGGCTGGCCGCGTTGGCGGCGAGGTCGACCGGGAGCGGCGGCCCGGTGAAGGTGCCGTCCTCGGCGGTGTGCCGGTAGGCGGTGCCGAAGCGCTCGGCGCCGACCGACTCGGACAGGCCGCCGATGGACGCGTACCCATGGTTCTGGATCAGCACCATCTTGACCGCCACGCCCTCCTGGACGGCGGTGACGATCTCGGTCGGCATCATCAGATAGGTGCCGTCGCCGACCAGCGCCCAGACGTTCCGCCCGGGCGCGGCGAGCTTCACGCCGAGGGCGGCGGGGATCTCGTAGCCCATGCAGGAGTAGCCGTACTCCAGGTGGTACTGGTCGCGGGCGCGGGTCCGCCAGAGTTTGTGCAGGTCGCCGGGGAGGGAGCCGGCGGCGCCCACGATGATGTCGCTCTCGTCCACCAGGGCGTCCAGCGCGCCGATCACCTGCGGCTGGGTCGGCACCGCGTCCGGGTCCTCGGCGGCGAAGCAGGCGTCGACACGGGCCTCCCAGCGGGCCTTGCCGTCGGTGTACTCGGCCACGTAGGCGGCCGGCACCCCGTGCTTATGCATCCCCAGCGCCTCGGTCAGCTCGACCAGGCCGCTGCGGGCGTCGGCCACCAGCGGGAGGCCGGACATCTTGTGGCCGTCGAAGGGCGCGATGTTGAGGTTGAGGAAGCGCACCCCGGGGTCCTCGAAGAGGGTGCCGGAGGCGGTGGTGAAGTCGGTGTACCGGGTGCCGACGCCGATCACCAGGTCCGCGGTGCGGGCCAGTTCGCCGGCGGTGTGGGTGCCGGTATGGCCGATGCCGCCCACGTCCTGCGGGTGGTCGTACGGCAGCGAGCCCTTGCCGGCCTGGGTGGAGGCGACCGGGATGCCGGCGGCGGCGGCGAACTCCGCCAGCGCGTCCTCGGCACGGCTGTGGTGGACCCCGCCGCCCGCGACGACGAGGGGACGCCGGGCCGCCCTGATCGCCCGTACCGCTTCCGCGAGTTCGGTGGGGTCCGCGCCCGGTCGGCGGACGGTCCACACCCGGTCGGTGAAGAACTCCTCCGGCCAGTCGTACGCCTCCGCCTGCACGTCCTGTGGGAGGGCGAGGGTGACGGCGCCGGTGCCCACCGGGTCGGTGAGCACCCGCATGGCCGCGAGAGCGCTCGGGATCAGGGCCTCGGGGCGGGTGATCCGGTCGAAGTACCGGGAGACCGGGCGCAGGGTGTCGTTGACCGACACATCGCCCGCGTAAGGGAGTTCGAGCTGCTGGAGGACGGGGTCGGCGGGGCGGGTGGCGAAGACGTCGCCGGGGAGCAGCAGGACGGGCAGGTGGTTGATGGTGGCGAGGGCGGCGCCGGTGACGAGGTTGGTGGCGCCGGGGCCGATGGAGGTGGTCACCGCGTGGGTGGAGAGGCGGCCCGACTGACGGGCGTACCCGACGGCCGCGTGCACCATCGCCTGCTCGTTGCGGCCCTGGTGGTACGGCATCAACTCCCGGTATTCGACGAGGGCTTGGCCGATGCCCGCGACGTTGCCGTGGCCGAAGACTCCCCAGGTGGCGCCGATGAGCCGCTGCCGTACGCCGTCGCGTTCGGTGTACTGGGCGGCGAGGAAGCGGACGAGCGCCTGCGCGACCGTGAGCCTGGTGGTCACCGGTAACCCCCTGTGTGGTCCGGGTGGAAGCTGATCCGCCACTCGCGGCCGGCGCCGGGTCCGGCCATCACGTTCAGGTAGTACATGGCGTGGCCGGGCTGGGCGATCGACGGGCCGTGCCAGCCGTCGGGTACGAGCACCGCGTCACCCGTGCGGACCTCGGCGAGCAGGTCGGCGCCGCCCGCGCGGGACGGGAAGACCCGCTGGTAGCCGAGGCCGCCGCCCTCGATCTCGAAGTAGTAGATCTCCTCCAGCTCGGACTCCTCGCCGGGCCGGTGCTCGTCGTGCTTGTGCGGCGGGTACGACGACCAGTTGCCGCCGGGGGTGATGACCTCCACGGCGATGAGCCGGTCGCAGTCGAAGGCGTCGGCGGCGGCGAAGTTGCGCACCTGGCGGGCGCAGGTGCCGCTGCCGCGCTCTTCGACGGGGACCTCCGGCGCGGGGCCGTAGCGGGCGGGGAGTTGTCGCTCGCACTTCGCTCCTGCCAGGGCGAAGCGGCCTCCCGCGCCGGAGGCGATCTGGACCCGGCTGTCACGGGGGGCGTACGCGAAGTCGGAGACTGCCGCGAACACGTTTTCCCGGCCCCGGATCTGAAACTCGTTCTCGTTAATTTGTACGGTACATGCACCCTGGAGGGGGAGCACGATCCACTCGGCGTCACCGGTGTCGAAGGTATGGGTGCCGCCCGGTTCCAGCGCCACGACGCGCAGGCGGGTGTGTGTCCAGCCCTCCTGGCCCGGCCCGATGTCGAGCGCGTACGGGCCGCTTCCGGCTTCGCCGTGCGGGAGGTGGAGTCGGGTGCTGGTCATACGGGCCCTCACAGCAGTCCTGCGGCGGTGTCCACGGCGGCGGCCACATCGCCGTCCGCCGGGTACAGCAGTGTGCGGCCGACCACCAGGCCACGCACGGTGGGTAGTTGGAGCGCGCCGCGCCATTTCTCGTAGGCGGCGGCCTGCTCCTGGGGGGAGCCGCCCGCCTCGCCGCCGAGCAGGACGGCGGGCAGGGTGGTGGTCGCCATGACCTCGGCCATGTCGTCCGGGTTCTCGGTGACGGGGACCTTCAGCCAGGTGTAGGCGGAGGTGCCGCCGAGTCCGGAGGCGATGGCGAGGGAGGTGGTGACGGCCTCGGCGGACAGATCGTTGCGCAGCCGCCCGTCCGGGCCGCGTCGGCTGAGGAACGGCTCGACGAACAAGGGGAGTCGGCGTTCCGCCATGGCGTCGACGGCGCGGGCGGCGGCCTCCAGGGTGGTCAGGGAGCCGGGGTCGGTGTGGTCGATGCGCAGCAGCAGCTTGCCCGCGTCGAAGCGGCGGCGCCGGATGTCCTCGGGGCGGTGTCCGGTGAAGCGGTCGTCCAGTTCGAAGCGGGCACCCTGGAGACCGCCCCGGTTCATGGAGCCGAGGACGACCTTGCCGTCCAGGGCGCCGAGCAGCAGCAGGTCGTCGAGGATGTCGGCGGTGGCCAGCACCCCGTCGACGCCGGGCCGGGAGAGCGCCAGGCACAGCCGGTCCAGCAGGCCGGCGCGGTTGGCCATGGCGAAGGGACGGCCGCCCGCGCCGAGCGCCCCTCGTGCCGGATGGTCGGCGGCGACGATCAGCAGCCGCTCGCTCGGCCCGAGCAGCGGGCGTCGTACGCGCCGGGCGGCGGCCTCGGCGATCGCCTCGGGGTGCCGGGTGCGCAGATGGACCAGCGCGGCCACGTCGACCTGGGCGCTGCTCATCGCACCGCTCCGGCGGACAGCGCGGCCGACACCTCGTCCGGGGTCGGCATCGCCGACGAGCACTCCAGGCGGGAGGCCACGATGGCCCCGGCCGCGTTGGCGTGCCGCATGACCGTCTCCAGGTCCCAGCCCTGAAGCAGACCGTGGCACAGCGAGCCCCCGAACGCGTCCCCCGCGCCGAGGCCGTTGAGGACGGTGACGGGCAGCGGCGGCACCTCGGCGCTCTCGCCGTCGCGGTGGACGGCCAGCACGCCCTTGGGTCCCTGTTTCACGACGGCGAGTTCGGCTCCGGCGGCCAGCAGCGCGCGGGCGGCTGCGTGCGGTTCGCGGGTGCCGGTGGCGATCTCCACCTCGTCCAGGTTGCCGACGGCGACGGTGGCATGGCGCAGGGCCTCGGCGTAGAAGGGACGGGCCGCGTCGGGGTCACCCCAGAACATGGGGCGCCAGTCGAGGTCGAAGACGGTGGTGCCGGACCTCGCGCGATGGGCGAGGGCGTCGAGGGTCGCGGTGCGGCTGGGCTCCTCGCTCAGGCCGGTGCCGGTGACCCAGAAGACGCGGGCCGCGCGGATCGCGTCGAGGTCGAGTTCGCCGGGGTGGATCTCCAGGTCGGGGGCCTTGGGCAGCCGGTAGAAGTACAGCGGGAAGTCGTCCGGCGGGAAGACCTCGCAGAAGGTGACCGGGGTGGGCAGTCCGGGGACCGGGGTGACCCAGCGGTCGTCGACGCCGAAGCCGCGCAGGGCCTCGTGGAGGTACGTGCCGAACGGATCGTCACCGGTACGGGTGATGACGGCGGTACGGAGGCCGAGCCGGGCGGCGGCGACGGCGACATTGGTGGCGGAGCCGCCGAGGAACTTGCCGAAGGAGGACACCTGGGCGAGCGGGACGCCGGTCTGGAGGGGGTAGAGGTCCACCCCGATGCGTCCCATGGTGATCAGGTCGTACGCCATCGACTCCCCTTCGTCAGGACTCTCCCCCGGCTTTCTAGTCCGGTCCGGTGAGCCCTGTCAACGTTTTGTCCAGACATTCGGACCAGCTATTGACACCCTCTTCGGACGGCCCGCACGCTGGCGGCCATGACGTCGATGCCGTCCTCCCCACTGTCCCGCGTCCGTATCGGGTCGGCGCCCGATTCCTGGGGTGTCTGGTTCCCGGACGACCCGCGGCAGGTCCCCTGGTGGCGCTTCCTCGACGAGGTGGCCGAGTCGGGCTACGAGTGGATCGAGCTGGGCCCCTACGGGTATCTGCCCACCGACCCCGAGGTACTCGCCGAGGAGACCGCCCGGCGTGGCCTGAAGGTGTCGGCCGGGACCGTCTTCACCGGGCTGCACCACGGCCCCGCGGTATGGGAGAGGACCTGGGAGCACGTCTCCGCCATCGCCGCGCTGACCCGGGCGACGGGCGCCCGCCATCTCGTCGTGATCCCGTCCTTCTGGCGGGACGACAAGACCGGCGAGGTGCTGGAGCCGTCCGAGCTGACCCCGGCCCAGTGGCGCGACCTGACCGCGCAGACCGAGCGGCTGGGCCATGAGGTGCGCGAGCGGTACGGCCTGACGATCGTCGTCCACCCGCACGCCGACACCCACATCGACACCGAGGCCAACGTCACCCGCTTTCTCGACGCCACCGACCCCGCCCTGGTCTCCCTCTGTCTGGACACCGGCCACTACGCATACTGCGGCGGCGACAGCGTCGGACTGATCGAGACCTACGGCGAGCGGATCGGCTACCTCCACCTGAAGCAGGTCGACCCGGAGATCCTGGCTCAGGTCCGCGCGGACGGCACCCCGTTCGGCCCGGCGGTCGCGCGGGGCGTGATGTGCGAACCGCCCGCCGGGGTACCCGCCCTGGGACCGGTCCTGGAAGCGGCGGCGAAGCTGGACACCGACCTCTTCGCCATCGTGGAGCAGGACATGTACCCCTGCGAGCCGGACCGCCCCCTGCCGATCGCCCGCCGCACCCGCGCGTTCCTGAGGTCGTGCGGCGTATAAACGCACCGCTGAAACGCACCGCGCGCGGGCGTGCGCGACGACCAGCCCGGACGCGTCAACCTGCCACGCCCGGCGCGCGCCGGCTTCTTCTGCTGTGGTTGTGTCACGAACGCGCCCCTCCTGTCACATATGTCGCGCGTACGCGGGTTCTCGGTCACACCCGGCACACAGCCGCTTGCTCGTGGTCACTCTGCGTCGTTGACCGGGCACAGGCTTGGTGATCACCAGCACAGCGCCCGGCTCCCCCGACGGCCGTTCCCCGGCCGCCCCCGCGGCGCGCGCAGGAGGTGCGACGCATGACCGACCGCAGGCTCTGGTCCTACAAGGAGATCGCGGCACACATCCGGGTGCAGCCGGACACCGTACGGTCCTACCGGAAACACGGCCTGCTGCCACCGCCCGACCTCGTGGAGAGCGGCAAGCCCTACTGGTACGCCGACACCGTGCGCGCCTGGGTCGCCTCCCGGCCCGGCAACCGGGGCCGCAGAGACGACTGACGCCCGCCATCCCGACCCACGAACGCCCGCACACCTCCCCCGGGGACGGTGTGCGGGCGTTCGTCGCACTGCGACAAAGCGGGCGTATACATAGGGTGCTGGAGAATTCACCCCTGACTCGGCACCCCCTTGGGGAATACCCCCTAGGGGTATAGTGTTCGAAGAGTGGGGGTTCCCCGAGGACCCCATGGGTATCAGGTGCCATCACCTGCCCCCGACCGCGTGCTTGACGAGGAGAACGACATGAGCGCCCAGACCGACACCCCCGGCTCCGTCACCGCCGTCTACCAGGTGAGCGGCATGAGCTGTGGCCACTGCGAGGGCTCCGTCTCCGGCGAGATCTCCCAGATCGCCGGCGTCAGCTCGGTGAAGGCCGTCGCCTCCACCGGCGAGGTCACCGTCGTCTCGGCGGCCCCGCTCGACGAGGAGGCCGTGCGCGCCGCCGTCGACGAGGCGGGCTTCGAGCTGACCGGCCGGGTCTGAGCACCACCGCTTGCGACCGTCCGCGCGCCCCGCGCGCGGACCGCGAAACCCTTCCCCGACCGGGCCGTACCGACCAGCTCATACTGGATTCCGTAAGGTCCGGTCCGATGTCTGGAGTCCGGGCATGACCAGCACCACCGCAGAGACAGGGCGCACGGCCCCCGCGGAGGCCGGCAACCGGGTCGAGCTGCTCATCGGCGGCATGACCTGCGCATCCTGCGCCGCACGGGTGGAGAAGAAGCTCAACCGCATGGACGGCGTGAGCGCCACAGTGAACTACGCGACGGAGAAGGCGAAGGTCAGCTTCGGCGACGGCGTCCGCGTCGCGGACCTGATCGCGGTCGTCGAGAAGACCGGGTACACAGCCGAGGAGCCCCCGCCCCCGGAGCCCGAACCGGCCGCCGGGTCCGACGGGCCGGCCGAGCGCGACCCCGAGCTGTCCGCGCTCCGGCAGCGGCTGCTCGTCTCCGCCCTGCTCGCCGCGCCCGTCATCCTGATGGCCATGGTCCCGGCGCTCCAGTTCGACAACTGGCAGTGGCTCTCGCTGACCCTCGCCGCGCCCGTCGTCGTCTGGGGCGGCCTGCCCTTCCACCGGGCCGCCTGGACCAACCTGCGGCACGGCGCGGCCACCATGGACACCCTGGTCTCGGTCGGCACGCTGGCCGCGTTCGGCTGGTCGCTGTGGGCCCTGTTCTTCGGTCACGCGGGCATGCCCGGCATGCGGCACGCCTTCTCGTTCACCGTCTCCCGCACCGAGGGCACCTCCGTCATCTATCTGGAGGTCGCCGCCGGGGTCGTCGCGCTGATCCTGCTCGGCCGCTATCTGGAGGCCCGCTCCAAGCGCCGTGCCGGTGCCGCGCTGCGGGCGCTGATGGAGCTGGGCGCGAAGGACGTGACCGTACTGCGGAACGGGCGCGAGACACGGGTGCCGGTGGGCTCGCTCGCCGTGGGCGACCGGTTCGTGGTGCGGCCCGGCGAGAAGATCGCCACCGACGGCACGGTGATCGAGGGCGTCTCCGCCGTCGACGCCTCCATGCTGACCGGCGAGTCCGTACCCGTCGACGTCTCCCCCGGCGACCGGGTCACCGGCGCCACCGTCAACGCGGGCGGGCGGCTGCTGGTCGAGGCGACCCGGGTCGGCGGCGACACCCAGCTGGCCCGGATGGCCCGGATGGTGGAGGACGCGCAGAACGGCAAGGCCGAGGTGCAGCGCCTGGCCGACCGGATCTCCGCCGTGTTCGTGCCCGTCGTCATCCTCATCGCGCTCGGCACCTTCGGCGTCTGGCTCGGCGTCACCGGGGACACGGTCGCCGCGTTCACCGCCGCCGTCGCGGTACTGATCATCGCCTGCCCCTGTGCCCTGGGCCTCGCCACCCCGACCGCGCTGATGGTCGGCACCGGCCGGGGCGCGCAGCTCGGCATCCTCATCAAGGGTCCCGAGGTGCTGGAGTCGACCCGCCGCGTCGACACCGTCGTCCTCGACAAGACCGGCACCGTCACCACCGGCCGGATGACCCTCCAGGAGGTGTACACCGCCCCCGGCGAGGACGAGAAGGAGGTGCTGCGCCTCGTCGGCGCCCTGGAGCACGCCTCCGAGCACCCCGTGGCCCGCGCCATCGCGGCCGGCGCCGAGGAACGGGTCGGCACGCTGCCCCCGGCCGCGCACTTCGAGAACGTCCCCGGCCGTGGCGTACGCGGCCGCGTGGACGGCCACGAGGTGGCCGCCGGACGGCTCTACGACACCCTGCCCGAGGAACTGGCCACCGCCCGCTCCCGGGCCGAACAGGAGGGCCGTACGGCCGTCGTGGCGGGCTGGGACGGGCAGCCGCGCGCGGTGCTCGCCGTCGCGGACGCGGTGAAGGAGACCAGCGCCGAGGCGGTACGGGAACTGCGCGCGCTGGGTCTCACGCCGGTGCTGCTCACCGGGGACAACCGCACGGTCGCCGAGGCGGTCGCGCGCGAGGTCGGCATCGACGAGGTCATCGCCGAGGTGCTGCCCGAGGACAAGGTGGACGTGGTCCGGCGGCTGCGGGGCGAGGGCCGGACCGTCGCCATGGTCGGGGACGGGGTGAACGACGCCGCCGCGCTCGCCACCGCCGACCTGGGCCTCGCCATGGGCACCGGCACCGACGCGGCCATCGAGGCCGGGGACCTCACCCTGGTCCGCGGCGATCTGCGGGTGGCCGCCGACGCCATCCGGCTCTCCCGGCGCACCCTCGCCACCATCAAGGGCAACCTGGTGTGGGCCTTCGGCTACAACATCGCCGCGCTGCCGCTGGCCGCGGCGGGCCTGCTGAACCCGATGATCGCGGGCGCGGCGATGGCGTTCTCCTCGGTGTTCGTGGTCACCAACAGCCTGCGGCTGCGCCGGTTCCGCTGAGGCCGGCCAGGAAGTCGCAGGGCATAAGTACCCGAGGAGAAGTAAGAGTCCCCCTGGAGTCCGGCGCGCACCTCACATAAGCTCTTCACAAGGCTCGCGCATCTTCCTTACGCTTGGGTCCCGATCGCCGTATCGGGGCTCTTGCGCACCTATGGGACGTATGCAAGAGACGCAGATCACAGTGACGCGAACGTAACCATCGAAGGGGTTCGAAGGTCTAAGTTGGCGGTGTCAGTCCAGCGTCTTGGGGGGCGCCGGCTGGCATCTGGGGTTGTCTTGGGGGACCGCCTCAGAGATGCGTTGCCGGGGCACGTACACCGGGAAGCTTTGAGCGGCCCTCCCAGCGTGCGCTGTCCCGGCAGACCGCAAGCGTTTTACGTCACTGGAGCACGGCGGGTTCGCCCGTCCTGCTCGGACAGCGAATTCAGGCGCTGTCTCTCCGAGCGCCCGGCCCGGATCCCGTGGGGGGAATCCGCACCGGGGCATGGGAAGGCGCCCTGGACGTCGGCCCGTGGGGGGACCGACGCCAGGGCGCCTTCCGCTTTCTGGTTGTACCTCAAGCCCCGGACCAGGCCGGGGCTTCAGCCGGTACGGCTCAGCGCTGCTCGACCGGCACGAAGTCGCGCTCGACGACACCCGTGTAGATCTGGCGCGGGCGGCCGATGCGGGAACCCGGCTCCTTGATCATCTCGGTCCACTGGGCGATCCAGCCCGGCAGCCGGCCGAGGGCGAACAGGACCGTGAACATCTCGGTCGGGAAGCCCATGGCCCGGTAGATCAGACCGGTGTAGAAGTCGACGTTGGGGTAGAGGTTGCGCGAGACGAAGTAGTCGTCGGAGAGCGCGTGCTCCTCCAGCTTGAGCGCGATGTCAAGCAGCGCGTCGTCCTTGCCGAGGGCGGAGAGGACGTCGTGCGCGGCGGCCTTGATGATCTTGGCGCGCGGGTCGAAGCTCTTGTACACCCGGTGGCCGAAGCCCATCAGGCGGACGCCGTCCTCCTTGTTCTTCACCTTGCGGATGAAGGAGTCGACGTCGCCGCCGTTGGCCTGGATGCCCTCCAGCATCTCCAGCACCGACTGGTTGGCGCCGCCGTGCAGCGGGCCCCACAGCGCGTTGATGCCGGCGGAGATCGAGGCGAACATGTTGGCCTGCGAGGAGCCGACCAGGCGGACCGTGGAGGTCGAGCAGTTCTGCTCGTGGTCCGCGTGCAGGATCAGCAGCTTCTCGAGCGCGGAGACCACGACCGGGTCGAGGTCGTACTCCTGCGCCGGCACCGAGAACGTCATGCGCAGGAAGTTCTCGACGTAGCCGAGGTCGTTGCGCGGGTAGACGAACGGGTGACCGATCGACTTCTTGTACGCGTACGCCGCGATCGTCGGAAGCTTGGCGAGCAGCCGGATCGTGGAGAGGTCGCGCTGCTTCTCGTCGAACGGGTTGTGGCTGTCCTGGTAGAAGGTGGACAGCGCCGAGACCACCGAGGACAGCATGGCCATCGGGTGGGCGTCGCGCGGGAAGCCCCGGTAGAAGTTCTTGACGTCCTCGTGCAGCAGGGTGTGCCGCGTGATGTCGTTCTTGAACGTGGCCAGCTCGTCGACGGTCGGCAGCTCACCGTTGATCAGCAGGTACGCCACCTCCAGGAAGGTGGAGCGCTCGGCCAGCTGCTCGATCGGGTAGCCGCGGTAGCGGAGGATGCCCGCCTCGCCGTCGAGGTAGGTGACGGCGGATTTGTACGCGGCCGTGTTGCCGTAGCCGCTGTCCAGGGTCACCAGACCGGTCTGGGCGCGGAGCTTGCCGATGTCGAAGCCCTTGTCACCGACGGTGCTCTCGACCACTGGATAGGTGTACTCGCCGTCGCCGACCCTCAGTACTACCGCGTCGTTCTTGGTGTGCTCGCTCACGTCTTCCCTCACCGACTTAGTGCCTCATCTTCGAGGTGCCCTGACTGTCTCTACCATCCCCCATTTGGCTCAGGAGAGTGCACTCGGGGTCGCCACTTGGCCCACTGGCGGCACTCAGTGCCGTCAACCTGCTCATCCTGCCCCCTGGGCGGGGCATCCGGAAGTGCTCTGTGACCTTCACGACTCATTTGATCGATCATTTTCGCGGACGCGTCCGGAACCGGCGAGCCTGAAGTCGAGCGCCGTGCACCGCCGTCCGGCCGACACCGTGCGCACGGCCTGCCCGATCGCCTTGCGCGAACCCACCAGCACCACAAGCCTCTTGGCGCGGGTGACCGCCGTGTACAGCAGGTTCCGCTGGAGCATCATCCAGGCTCCGGTGGTGACTGGGATCACCACGGCCGGGTATTCACTTCCCTGGGAGCGGTGAATGGTCACGGCGTAGGCGTGGGCCAGTTCGTCCAGTTCGTCGAATTCGTACCCCACCTCCTCGTCCTCGTCCGTCAGCACCGTCAGCCGCTGCTCGACCGGATCGAGTGAGGTCACCACGCCCACGGTGCCGTTGAAGACGCCGTTCTCGCCCTTCTCGTAGTTGTTGCGGACCTGGGTGACCTTGTCGCCGACCCGGAAGACCCGGCCGCCGAACCGCTTCTCCGGCACGTCGGGGCGGCCGGGGGTGACGGCCTGCTGGAGCAGGCCGTTGAGGGCTCCGGCGCCCGCCGGGCCCCGGTGCATGGGGGCGAGGACCTGCACGTCCCGGCGGGGGTCGAGGCCGAAGCGGGCCGGGATGCGGCGGGCGGCCACGTCCACGGTGAGCCGGCCGGCCTCCTCGGTGTCGTCCTCCACGAAGAGGAAGAAGTCGTCCAGCCCCTCGGTGAGCGGGTGTTGGCCCGCGTTGATCCGGTGCGCGTTGGTGACCACGCCGGACCGCTGGGCCTGGCGGAAGACGCGGGTGAGCCGGACGGCGGGCACCGGGCCGCCCTCGGCCAGCAGATCGCGCAGCACCTCCCCGGCGCCGACGCTGGGCAGCTGGTCCACATCGCCGACGAAGAGCAGATGGGCGCCGGGCGGTACGGCCTTGACCAGCTTGTTGGCGAGGAGGAGGTCCAGCATGGACGCCTCGTCCACCACCACGAGGTCGGCGTCCAGCGGGCGGTCGCGGTCGTAGGCGGCGTCCCCGCCGGGCTTCAGCTCCAGCAGCCGGTGCACGGTGGACGCCTCGGCGCCGGTCAGCTCGGCCAGCCGCTTGGCGGCCCGCCCGGTGGGTGCGGCGAGCAGCACCCTGGCCCGCCGGGCGCGGGCGAGTTCGACGATCGAGCGGACGGTGAAGGACTTGCCGCAGCCGGGGCCGCCGGTGAGGACGGCGACCTTCTCGGTGAGCGCGAGCCGGACGGCCGCCTCCTGCTCGGGCGCGAGGTCGGTGCCGGTACGGCCCCTCAGCCAGCCGAGCGCCTTGTCCCAGTTCACGTCCCGGAAGGCGGGCATCCGGTCCTCGCCGGTGCGCAGGAGGCGCGACAGCTGGGCGGCGAGGGAGAGTTCGGCGCGGTGGAAGGGGACGAGATAGACGGCGGTGACGGGCTCCCCGCCGTCCGGTCCGGGGACCTTCTCCCGTACGACACCGGGCTCCTCGCCCTCCTCGCCGGGTGCCGCGAGTTCGGCCAGGCACTCGATGACCAGGCCGGTGTCGACCTGGAGGAGCTTGACCGCGTCCGCGATGAGGCGTTCCTCGGGGAGGTAGCAGTGGCCCTGGTCGGTGGACTGGGAGAGGGCGTACTGCAGGCCGGCCTTGACGCGTTCGGGGCTGTCGTGCGGGATGCCGACCGACTGGGCGATCTTGTCGGCGGTGAGGAAGCCGATGCCCCAGACGTCGGAGGCGAGCCGGTACGGCTGGTTCTTGACGACCGAGATGGAGGCGTCGCCGTACTTCTTGTAGATGCGCACGGCGATGGAGGTGGAGACCTCGACGGTCTGGAGGAAGAGCATCACCTCTTTGATCGCCTTCTGCTCCTCCCAGGCGTCGGTGATGCGTGCCGTGCGCTTGGGGCCGAGGCCGGGGACCTCGATGAGGCGCTTGGGTTCCTCCTCGATGATGCGCAGGGTGTCCAGGCCGAAGTGCCGGGTGATCCGGTCGGCGAAGACCGGCCCGATGCCCTTGACCAGTCCGGAGCCCAGATAGCGGCGGATGCCCTGGACGGTGGCGGGGAGGACGGTCGTGTAGTTCTCGCAGGTGAACTGCTTGCCGTACTGCGGGTGCGAGCCCCAGCGGCCCTCCATCCGCAGCGACTCCCCCACCTGGGCGCCGAGCAGCGCGCCGACCACGGTGAGCAGGTCGCCGCCGCCTCTGCCGGTGTCGAGGCGGGCGACGGTGTACCCGGTCTCCTCGTCGGCATAGGTGATGCGCTCCAGCACGCCTTCCAACTCGGCCAAGTGCCGTTCGCCCGTGGGGTTCCCCGCCTGTTGAGCCATGGGACGACGGTACCGGCGGGGGCCGACAGCGGGGGCGGGCGGAACCCCCGGACGGTCACGCTCATCTGAGCGGGGTTCATCACAATCTGATTTCAGCCACCCCTGAGGGGGTTGTCCGGGGCCCGTGTAATCGATTCCAATCCTCCGGAACACGTCGTTGTAAACGATTCCACAAGGAGGTGGAGCCGTCGATGGCGAGCATCAAGGACGTCGCCGCCGCGGCGGGTGTCTCCGTCGCCACGGTCTCGCGCGTGCTGAACGCTCACCCTTCGGTGAGCGCCGAGGCGCGCTCCCGTGTGCTGGCCGCCGTGGCCACGCTGGGCTACCGGCCCAACGCCGTGGCCCGCTCCCTGCGCACCGACCAGACCCACACCCTCGGGCTGGTGATCGGCGATGTGCTCAACCCGTACTTCACCGAGCTGGCCCGCTCGGTGGAGGAGGCGGCCCGCGCGCTGGGCTACAGCGTGATCATCGGCAACGCCGACGAACGGCCCGACCTCCAGGACCACCACGTGACGACCCTGCTGGACCGCCGGATCGACGGTCTGCTGGTCTCCCCCGCCCCCGGCGGCTCCCCGCTGCTGCTGGACGCGGCCCGCGCGGGCACCCCGCTGGTCTTCGTGGACCGCTGGATTCCGGGCGCCGAGGTGCCGGTGGTCCGGGCCGACGGAAGCCGGGCGGTGCGGGAGCTGGTGGCGCATCTGCACGGGCTCGGGCACCGGCGGCTCGCCATCATCGCGGGCCCGGCCGGCACCACGACCGGCAGCGAGCGGGTGGCCGCCTTCCGGGACGCGCTGGCCGCGTACGGGCTGCCGCTGACGGCCGAGTACATCGGCCACGGCGACTTCCAGGCGGCCAGCGGACGCCGGGTCACCGAGGGCTTCCTCGCGCTGCCCGAGCCGCCCCGGGCGGTGTTCGCCGCCGACAACCTGATGGCACTGGGCGCGCTGGACGCGATCCGGGCCCGCGGGCTGCGGGTGCCGGACGACATCGCGCTGGCGGTGTTCGACGACATCCCGTGGTTCGTGCACACCGAACCGCCGATCACCGCCATCGCCCAGCCCACCGGCGAACTCGGCCGGGCCGCCGTACGCGCCCTGGTCGACCGGATCGAGGGGCGGACCGCCGAGTCCGTCACCCTCGACGCCCGGCTGGTGGTGCGCCGCTCGTGCGGGGCCCCGGCGTCCGTACTGATTCCTCCCACGTCCCCCATGCGAAGGAGCACCCCCGTGCAGAGGAGCACACCGTGAGCGATCCCGACGAACTGCTGCGCGTCGAGGGCATCCGCAAGGCATTCCCCGGTGTGGTCGCGCTGGACGGCGTCGACTTCGGCCTGCGCCGGGGCGAGGTCCATGTCCTGCTCGGCGAGAACGGCGCGGGCAAGTCCACCCTGATCAAGACCCTCTCCGGCGCCTGCCCGCCCGACTCCGGGCGCATCCTGGCCGACGGCACGGAAGTCCGTGTGCGGAGCGCGCGGGACGCGGAGGCGCTCGGGATCGCCACCATCTACCAGGAGTTCAACCTGGTCCCCGATCTGACGGTGGCCGAGAACATCTTCCTGGGCCGGCAGCCGCGCCGGTTCGGCATGGTCGACCGGAAGAAGATGGAGGCCGACGCCGAGGTCCTGCTGAAGCGGGTCGGCCTGGACGTCTCCCCGCGCACCCGGGTGCGTGAACTGGGCATCGCCCGGCTCCAGATGGTGGAGATCGCCAAGGCGCTCAGCCTGGACGCCCGTGTGCTGATCATGGACGAGCCGACCGCGGTGCTCACCTCCGAGGAGGTCGGCCGGCTGTTCACGCTGGTGCGCTCGCTGCGCGCGGACGGCGTCGGCATCGTGTTCATCACCCATCACCTGGACGAGATCGCCGCCCTCGGCGACCGGGTCACCGTCATCCGGGACGGCCGCAGCGTCGGCCAGGTGCCCGCGTCCACGCCCGAGGACGAACTCGTCCGGCTGATGGTGGGCCGCTCCATCGAGCAGCAGTACCCCCGTGAACGTCCCGAGCGGGGCGCGCCGTTGCTCGCGGTGGAGGGGCTGACCCGTGACGGGGTCTTCCACGACGTGAGCTTCGAGGTGCACGCCGGTGAGGTCGTCGGCATCGCCGGGCTGGTCGGCGCGGGCCGTACGGAGGTCGCGCGGGCGGTGTTCGGCGCCGACCCTTACGACGCGGGCACGGTCAAGGTGCGCGGCACCGCGCTGCGCCGGCACGACGTGGACGCGGCGCTGACCGCCGGGATCGGTCTGGTGCCCGAGGACCGCAAGGGCCAGGGCCTGGTGCTGGACGCCTCCGTGGCGGAGAACCTGGGCCTGGTGACCCTGCGTTCGGCCAGCCGGGCCGGGCTGGTGGACCGTAAGAGCCAGCACGAGGCCGCCGGGCGGATCGCCGAGCGGCTGAACGTGCGGATGGCGGGCCTCGGCCAGCACGCGCGCACCCTGTCCGGCGGCAACCAGCAGAAGGTCGTCATCGGCAAGTGGCTGCTGGCCGACGCGCGGGTGCTGATCCTCGACGAGCCGACGCGGGGCATCGACGTCGGCGCGAAGGTCGAGATCTACCAGCTCGTCAACGAACTCACCGCGGCCGGTGCCGCCGTCCTGATGATCTCCAGCGATCTGCCCGAGGTGCTCGGCATGAGCGACCGGGTGCTGGTGATGGCCCAGGGCCGGATCGCGGGCGAACTCTCGGCCGCCGAGGCCACCCAGGACGCCGTCATGTCCCTCGCCGTGGGCACCCCCACGATCGACCCCAGTACCGAAACGGAGGCCCCCGGTGGCCACTGACACCCTCAAGAGCCGGGCGGACTCCGGCAGTTCCACGGCGGGCGGCTTCGGCCGGCTGCTGCTCGACAACGGCGCGCTGACCGCGCTGATCGTCCTCGTGATAGCCCTGTCGGTGCTCTCCGGTGACTTCCTGACCACGGACAACCTGCTCAACATCGGTGTGCAGGCGGCCGTGACGGCGATCCTCGCCTTCGGTGTGACCTTCGTGATCGTCTCGGCGGGCATCGACCTGTCGGTGGGCTCGGTGGCCGCGCTGTCGGC
Organism: Streptomyces sp. NPDC085596; assembly: GCF_044541565.1. Classification (NCBI taxonomy): domain Bacteria; kingdom Bacillati; phylum Actinomycetota; class Actinomycetes; order Kitasatosporales; family Streptomycetaceae; genus Streptomyces; species Streptomyces sp. NPDC085596. The sequence goes on from NZ_JBITTC010000001.1 coordinate 955,749, forward strand.
GACCGTGCTGGCCTGGAGCGCCACGTCGCACGGCGTCCCGGTCGCCCTCGCGGTGGTCCTCGCGCTCGCCACGGGCATCGCGGCGGGCCTGGTCAACGGCTTCCTGACGGCGTACGGGAAGCTGCCGCCGTTCATCGCCACGCTGGCCATGCTGTCGGTGGCGCGCGGTCTGTCGCTGGTGATCTCCGGGGGCGTGCCGATCCCGTTCCCGGACTCCGTCTCGCACCTCGGGGACACCCTCGGCAACTGGCTGCCGGTGCCCGTGCTGGTCATGGTGGTGATGGGGCTGCTCGCGGCCTTCGTGCTGGGGCGGACCTACATCGGCCGGTCCATGTACGCGATCGGCGGCAACGAGGAGGCCGCGCGCCTCTCCGGCCTGAGGGTGAAGCGGCAGAAGCTCGCCGTGTACGCGCTGTCCGGGGTGTTCGCGGCCGTCGCCGGTGTGGTGCTGGCCTCCCGGCTCTCCTCGGCGCAGCCGCAGGCCGCCGACGGCTACGAGCTGGACGCCATCGCGGCCGTCGTCATCGGCGGTGCCTCGCTGGCGGGCGGCACCGGCAAGGCGTCGGGCACCCTGATCGGCGCCCTGATCCTGGCGGTGCTGCGCAACGGCCTCAACCTGCTCTCGGTCTCCGCGTTCTGGCAGCAGGTGGTGATCGGTGTCGTCATCGCGCTGGCCGTGCTGCTGGACACCGTGCGCCGCAAGGCCGGGGCGACCCCGGTGGCGGCCGGTACCGGCGGCGGGAACCGGGGCAAGCAGGCGGCGACGTACGGGCTCGCGGCCGTGGTGACGGTGGCGATCGTCGGCGCGACCTCCTTCCTGCACGACCGCTCGGCCCCCGCGAACCCCAAGCTGGGTCTGTCGCTGTCGACGCTCAACAACCCGTTCTTCGTGCAGATCAGGGCCGGCGCGCAGGCGGAGGCGGAGAAGCGGGGCGTGGACCTCACCGTCACCGACGCCCGTGACGACGCCTCCCAGCAGGCCGACCAGCTCCAGAACTTCACCAGCTCCGGCTACGGCGCGGTCATCGTCAACCCGGTGGACTCCGACGCGGCCGGCAACTCGGTGAAGGCCGCGAACAAGGCCGACATCCCGGTGATCGCCGTGGACCGCGGTGTCAACAAGGCGCCGGTGGCCGCGCTGGTCGCCTCCGACAACGTGGCGGGCGGCGAGCTGGCCGCGAAGACGGTCGCGGAGAAGCTCGGCGGCAAGGGCCGGATCGTCGTCCTCCAGGGCCAGGCGGGCACCTCCGCCGCGCGCGAGCGGGCCGAGGGCTTCGCCAAGGGGCTGAAGCAGTTCCCCGGCATCAAGGTGCTGGCCCAGCAGCCCGCCGACTTCGACCGGGCCAAGGGGCTCGACGTGATGTCCAACCTGCTCCAGGCGCACCCCGACGTGCAGGGCGTCATCGCGGCCAACGACGAGATGGCCCTCGGCGCGATCAAGGCACTCGGCGCGAAGGCGGGCAAGTCCGTGCAGGTCGTCGGCTTCGACGGCACCCCGGACGGGCTCAAGGCCGTCAAGAACGGCAGTCTGTACGCGTCGGTGGCGCAGCAGCCGACCCAGCTCGGCCGGATCGCCGTCACCAACGCCCTCAAGGCGCTGGACGGCGGCAAGGTCGCGCCGATGGTGAAGGTGCCGGTGAAGGTCGTCACCCGGGAGAACGTGGCCGGCTTCACCGGCTGACCGCGCCTCACATCTGCAAGGGAGCCTTGATGTACGACTACGACCTGCTGGTCGTGGGGTCCGCCAACGCCGATCTGGTGGTCGGGGTGGAGCGGCGGCCGGGTGCCGGGGAGACGGTGCTCGGCGGTGACCTGGCCGTCCATCCGGGCGGCAAGGGCGCCAACCAGGCGGTCGCCGCCGCCCGCCTCGGCGCCCGTACGGCGCTGCTGGCGCGGGTCGGCGACGACGGCCACGGCCGGCTGCTGCTGGACTCGCTCCGCTCGGCCGGGGTGGACACGGCCGCCGTGCTGACCGGCGGGGCGCCGACCGGGGTCGCGCTGATCACCGTCGACCCGTCCGGGGACAACAGCATCGTGGTCTCCCCCGGCGCCAACGCCCGCCTCACCGAGGGTGATGTGCGGGCGGGGGTGCTGGGCGCGGCACGGGTGGTGTCGGCGCAGCTGGAGATCCCGTTGGAGACGGTGTCGGCCGTGGTGCGGGGGCTGCCCGAGGGCACCCGGTTCGTGCTGAACCCGTCCCCGCCGCGCCCGCTGCCCGCCGAGGTGCTGGCCGCGTGCGATCCGCTGGTGGTCAACGAGCACGAGGCGCGGGTGCTGCTCGGCGACGGGGAGAGCGGTGACGATCCCGCCGAGTGGGCCCGGCGGCTGCTGGCGCTGGGCCCGCGCTCGGTGGTGGTGACGCTGGGCGCGCGGGGTGCGCTGGTGTGCGACGCCTCGGGTTCGCGGGCGGTGCCGTCGGTGGCGGTGGCCGCGGTGGACACCACCGGTGCCGGGGACGCGTTCACGGCCGCGCTGGCCTGGCGGCTGGGCGCGGGCGCCGAGTTGGCGGAGGCGGCGGCGTTCGCGGCGCGGGTGGGCGCGGCCGCGGTGACCCGGCGCGGGGCGCAGGAGTCGTACCCGACGGCGGCGGAAGTGGCGGCGCTGGACGCCTGACATATTTCGAGGGGGCGTCCCCGGTCGAATCGACCGGGGACGCCCCCTCGGCTTTCCCCCTACCCGTCAGAGCTTCGCAATCCCCCCACGGAATCCCCCCCGAAGCCCTGACGCGTAGTACGACACCGGATGGCGGCGAAGGGTTGCACGCCCGCTCAATTTTTTTCGCGGGCCCCTAGTACGTCAGTCCGTGGCCGAGGGGATACAGCTCCTGGGCGGGGTCGTCGGCCCGCGCGATCGGCACCGGGAGCTTGCCGCGCGGCTTCACCCGTCCCGCGATGACGCGTGCGGCGGCGCGGATTTCGACGTCGGTCCACGAGTAGGCCGCCAGGTGCGCCTTCACCTCGGTGAGCTGGGCGACGTCGTACGGGTTGCGGATGGCCAGGGCGATCACCGGGCGGCCGGTGGCCAGCAGCCGCTGGACCAGGGTGCGCTGGGAGTTGGCCGCCGTCACGTTGTACGTGGCCACGATCACCGCGTCGGCGCCCTGCGCGGCCGTGACCGCCTTGGCGATGGTGTCCGCAGTGGGTGCGGTGCCGGTGGACAACGCCGTGGCGGTGAAGCCCAGTTCGGTGAGGGCGGCGGCCAGTACTCCGGTGGGCGGGCCGGTGGTGCCGGACGGGGAGGCCGGGTCGGCGCCCACGACCAGGATCTTCGGCTGCCGGCGGCGGTCGAGCGGGAGCAGGCGGCCCTCGTTGACGAGCAGGGTCGTGGTGCGCTCGGCGATGTGGTCGGCGGCGGCCAGGTGCTGCCGGTTGCCCACGGTCCGGTCGACTTCGGCGCGGGTGACACGGGTGCCCTGGAAGAGGCCGAGCTTCGCCTTCATCCGCAGGATGCGCAGAACCGATTCGTCCACGCGGGCCTCGGTCAGCTCGCCGTCGCGCACGGCGGCCAGCACCGCGTTCCAGGCCACGTCCATGGACGGCGGGTTGAGCAGCTGGTCCACCCCGGCCTTGAGCGCGAGCACCGGCACCCCGTCGTCGCCGTACTTGGTACGCACGCCCTCCATGCCGAGGGAGTCGGTGATGACGACTCCGTCGTAGCCGAGTTCGCCGCGCAGGATGCCGGTGACGATCGGGTGGGAGAGGGTGGCGGGGTCGCCGGAGGGGTCGAGCGCGGGGAACTGGATGTGCGCGGTCATCACGGAGTCGATGCCCGCGGCGACGGCGGCCCGGAACGGCACCGCGTCCAGCTTGTCCCACAGCTCCCGGCTGTGGGTGATGACCGGGAAGCCGGTGTGGCTGTCGACGGCGGTGTCGCCGTGGCCCGGGAAGTGCTTGGCGGTGGCCGCGACCCCGGCCGACTGGTAGCCCTTCACCTCGGCCGCCACCAGGGTGCCGACCAGCTCCGGGTCGGCGCCGAAGGACCGTACGCCGATGACCGGGTTGGCCGGGTTGACGTTGACGTCGGCGTCGGGCGCGTAGTCCTGGTTGACGCCCATCGCGCGCAGCTCGGTGCCGGAGATACGGCCGGTGGTGCGTACGTCGGTGCGCGAGCGGCCGGCGGCCAGCGCCATGGCGCCGGGGAGCAGGGTGGCGGGCTTGCCGATGCGGCAGACCGCGCCGTGCTCCTGGTCGGTGGCGATGAGCATGGGCAGCCCGCGCGGCCGGGTGAGAGAGGACCGCTGGATGCCGCCCGAGAGGTCGGCGATCTGGTGCGGGTCGCGGGTGTTGTGCGCCCAGGTGAAGTAGATGATGCCGCCGACCCGGTAGCGCTCGATCAGCTCGTCGGCGGTGCGGACGCCGAGTTCCTTGACGTTGGCGTCGACGTCGGCCTGGTCGGGCGCGGTGGCGGAGTGGCCGTAGATCCGGGAGACGAAGAGCTGGCCGACCTTCTCCTCCAGCGTCATCCGCGCGATGATCGCGCGCAGCGCCGCGTCGTCGGGGGCGGCGGCGTGGGCCCTGCCGGAGGCGGCGGGGACGGCGAGCGCGGCGCCGAGGCCGGCCGTCGCGGCGAACAGGGACCGTCTGGAGGGCCCCGCGGTGTTTCCCGTGCTTCCCGTGCTGGTGTGGTGCACGTGCGCCCCTTCCGAAGGAGAGAACCGCTGAAGGAAACTTTCGGAAGTCACCAATATCCGGGAAGTTTCTTTCCGTCAAGGGAACTCACGGGGCATCACCCACCGCGACGGAAAACGGAGAAGGGGGGCACCGGACGAACCGGCACCCCCCTTTCCGGCCTGCCTACGGGCGCAGCGCGGGCTCGCGCTCCACGTCCCGTACGTCCAGCTTGCCGTCGAACCGGGCCAGCGGCTTCGCCGCCGACGGGTCGGCCTGGACCGCCGGGGACGCCACCCCGGCCCACTTGAGGATGCGGGCGGTGGCGAAGGCCCGCTCGTCGGCGACGAGCCCCGCGACATTGGCGCCGTGGTTCATGCCGGGCGCGGTGAACACGTAGGAGTCACGGGCGCCCGCGCCGGGGCGGAACCGCTCGGAGCCCCACGGGTCGTTCTGCCCGTACACGAAGAGCATGTGCCGGGCGTCGTGGCGGACCCAGCTGTCCACGTCCCGCATGGCGCCCTTCTGGAAGCGCATCGGGATGGAGCGGGGCACGAAGTTGCGCGGCGGCTGGTAGCCGTAGCGGATCAGCTTCCGCTCGATGTGCGGGAAGCCGATGGTGGGCGCGCCGAGCTGGGTGCCCGCCTGGTAGTAGTACGGCGTGTACTGCTCCAGGCCCTGGTCGGCGTAGGCGGAGAAGCCGGAGATGGTGTCGACCGAGTCCCAGATCGCGTCGTCGGTCGCGGTGGCCGCGCCCGCCGGGATGGAGTCGCAGTCGGCGAGGCCGCTGTACTGCCAGAAGCCCCACACATAGTCGAGGACGACGGCCTCGTACGCCTTGTCCAGGGAGCCGACGGTGGTGAAGGTGTAGCCGTTGTCGGCCGCGTACTGGGCGTACCGCTTCTCCAGCGGCTCGCGGCGGACCAGGGCCTCGCGCTGGACGGCGTTCAGCTTGTCGCGGCACTCCTTGGTGCCGACGCTCGCGAAGAAGCGGTCGTAGGCCGAATCCTCGTTGTTCACCACGTCGTTGGGGGCGACGTAGGCGACGACGCCGTCCATGTCGCGGGGGTAGAAGCGCTCGTAGTAGGTGGCCGTCATGCCGCCCTTGGAGCCGCCGGTGGCCAGCCAGTTGGCGGAGTACAGCGGCTTCAGCGCCTCGTAGACGCGGTGCTGGTCGCTGGCGGCCTGCCAGATGTCCAGCTTGGACCAGTCGGCCGGGGCCGGGCGGGACGGGGTGAAGAAGCGGTACTCCAGCGAGACCTGGTTGCCGTCCACGATCTGGGTGGGCTCGCGGCGGGACGGCGTGGTGGAGACGTTGTAGCCGCTGGTGTAGAAGACGGTCGGGCGGCTGGTGTCCTTGTGCAGCACGGTGATCCGCTGCTGGAAGGTGCCCCTGGCCGGGTGCCGGTGGTCGACCGGCTGGGTGAAGTTCAGGACGAAGTAGCGGTAGCCGGTGTACGGCTTCTCCTCCACCAGGCTGATGCCGGGTATCGCCAGCAGCCGGTCCTTGATGTCCGTGGGTGCCGGCGGTGCGGTGGTGGCCGCCCCCGCTGTGCCCGCCGTGCCCAGTGTGCCGATGAGCACCGTGAGCGCCAGCAGCCATCTCAGCGCCTTGCGCATGCGCACTCTCCCCTGTGAGACAGATGTCCGCCGGAAGCTATCCGAGCAACTGCCTTCACACCAGAGGGTATTGGCCACCTCGCGCGATCAGCACAGAATCCAGCCGGAGCTGACGGCACCCCGGCCGGCCGCTCCGCGCACCTTGACGCACCGGTGCCCGGCGTGGACGGTGACGGGTCCGGCGTGGTGCTTGTAGCGGCCCCGGTCGGTCACCGGCCGGTTGCCGCGCGCCTGCACACTGACCAGCAGCAGGCCGCCGGTGCCGGGCTTCCTGGCGACGGTGGTGGCGCAGACGTAGCCGTTGTGCCGGTAGAGGTGGACGGTGCCGGTGGCGAACGGCAGGGCGCGCACCTCGCGCCCGGCACACCGCCCGGCGGTGGCGGCCTCGGCGGTGCCGGGGGCCGCGAGGGCGAACACCCCGGACAGGGTCAGCGCGGCCGTGCCGAGCGCCGCGAGCCGCCGTATCGCCCCACCGTCCACGGCCGTCCCTCCCCGCCCCACGGGCACACTTTTGCGATCTACGTACTGATGTACGGACGCACCGGCTGTGCCGGATGGTTGCACGGCCGTCAGCGAAACGCGCCGCTCAGGGGGTGACGCCGACCGGCTCCTCCGGCTCCGACTGGCCCACGAAGGTCCGCCACATATCGGCGTACCGGCCGTCGAGGGCGAGGAGTTCCGTGTGGTGGCCGTCCTCCACGACCCGGCCGTGCTCCATCACCACGACCCGGTCGGCGCGGGCGGCCGTGGTCAGCCGGTGGGCCACCACCAGGGTGGTGCGGCGGCCCGCGAGCCGGTCGGTGGCGTGGTTGACCTGGGCCTCGGTGGCCAGGTCCAGCGCGGCGGTCGCCTCGTCCAGCAGCAGCACGTCGGGGTCGACGAGTTCGGCGCGGGCGAGCGCGATCAGCTGGCGCTGGCCGGCCGAGAGGTTGCGGCCGCGCTCGGCGACCTCGTGCAGATAGCCGCCGTCGAGGGTGGCGATCATCTCGTGCGCGCCGACCGCCCGCGCCGCCGCCTCCACCTCGGCGTCACTCGCGTCGGGCCGCCCGTAGGCGATGGCGTCGCGGATCGTGCCGGGGAACAGGTACGCCTCCTGCGGCACCACCCCGAGCCGGTGCCGGTACGAGGTGAGGTCCAGGGCGCGCAGATCGGTGCCGTCGGCGGTGACCCGGCCCGAGGTCGGGTCGTAGAACCGGGCGACCAGCTTGACCAAGGTCGACTTGCCCGCGCCGGTCTCGCCGACGAAGGCGACGGTCTGCCCGGCCGGGATGGCCAGGTCGATGCCGGTGAGCGCCTCCTCCTCGTCGCCGTAGGCGAAGGACACGTCCTCGAAGGCGATGTCGCCGCGCAGCGAGAGCACGTCCAGCGGGGCGGCGGCGGACCCGGTGGAGGCGGGTTCGCGCAGCAGCTCCTGGATGCGGCCGAGGGAGACGGTGGCCTGCTGGTAGCCGTCGAAGACCTGGGAGAGCTGCTGCACGGGGGCGAAGAACAGGTCGATGTAGAGCAGGTAGGCGACCAGCGCGCCCGTGGTCAGCGTGGCCGCCTCCACCCGCCCGGCACCGGAGATCAGCACGGCGGCGGCCGCGACCGAGGACAGCAGCTGGACGAACGGGAAGTAGATCGAGATCAGCCACTGACCCCGGATACGGGCCTGCCGGTAGGAGTCGCTGCGCTCGGCGAACCGGCGCCCGCCGTCCCGCTCGCGGCGGAACGCCTGCACGATCCTGAGGCCCGCCACGGACTCCTGGAGGTCGGCGTTGACCACCGACACCCGCTCCCGCGCCAGCTCGTACGCCTTCACGCTGGCCCGGCGGAAGAAGAAGGTGGCGATGATCAGCGGGGGCAGGGTGGCGAACACGACGAGCGCGAGATGGATGTCGAGCACCAGCAGGGTGCCCATGATCCCGAAGAAGGTGACGACCGAGACGAACGCGGTGACCAGGCCGGTCTGGAGGAACGTGGACAGCGCGTCCACGTCGGTGGTCATCCGGGTCATGATCCGGCCGGTCAGCTCGCGCTCGTAGTAGTCCAGGCCGAGCCGCTGGAGCTGGGTGAAGATCTTCAGCCGCAGCGCGTACAGCACCCGCTCGCCGGTGCGGCCGGTCATCCGGGTCTCGCCGTACTGCGCCGTCCACTGCACCAGCACGGTGAGCAGACCGAACAGGGAGGCCGCCCAGACCGCGCCGATGGCGGTACGGGTGACGCCCTCGTCGATGCCGTGCCGGATCAGCACCGGCAGCAGCAGGCCCGAGCCCGCGTCGACGGCGACCAGCAGCAGGCTGATCAGCAGGGGGCGCCCGAAGCCGTGCAGCAGGCGGCGCAGCCCGTAGGAGTCCTCGGCGCGGACCGCGCGGGCCTCGTCCACGTCCGGGGTGTCGGTGGCCGGGGGCAGCGCCTCGACCTGGGCGAGCAGCTCGGGCGTGGCCGGGGTGCCGGAGAGGGTCTCTTCCCTGGGGGTGCGGTCGCCGGTCCACAGCCGGGGGGTGACCCCGCGCTCGGCGTCGAACTCGGCGTCCAGCTCGTCGCGGACGGAGGTGTCCTCGGCCGGCTCGACCGGGCGGGCGCGGCCCGGTGAGGGGGCGCCCAGCTCGTCGGGGTCGGTGAGCAGCCTGCGGTAGAGCGGACAGCGCTCCTGGAGTTCCTCGTCGGTGCCGAGGCCGACCAGGCGGCCGCCGTCCAGCACGGCGATGCGGTCGGCGAGGCTGAGGGTGGAGCGGCGGTGGGCGATGAGCAGGGTGGTGCGGCCCGCCATGACGTGGGCGAGCGCCTCGTGGATCTCGTGCTCGACCCGTACGTCCACGGCGGAGGTGGCGTCGTCCAGTACCAGCAGGCGGGGGTCGGTGAGCAGGGCGCGGGCGAGGGCGAGGCGCTGGCGCTGGCCGCCGGAGAGGGTCAGGCCGTGCTCGCCGACCTTGGTGTCGTACCCGTCGGGCAGCTCGCTGACGAAGCGGTCGGCCTGGGCGGCGCGGGCGGCGGCCTCGATCTCGTCCTGGGTCGCGTCGGGGCGGCCGTAGGCGATGTTCTCGCGGACGGTGGCGGAGAACAGGAAGGAGTCCTCCGGGACCAGGCCGATCGCGGCGCGCAGCGAGTCCAGCGTCAGCTCACGCACGTCGTGGCCGCCGACCAGGACGGCGCCGTGGGTGACGTCGTAGAAGCGCGGCAGGAGCAGGGAGAGGGTGGACTTGCCGGAGCCGGAGGAGCCGACGACGGCCAGGGTCTCGCCGGGCCGGATCTCCAGGCTGAGCCCGTCGAGCACCGGGCGCCCGGGGTCGTAGCCGAAGGAGACGCCGTCGAACTCGACGGAGGCGGGCGCGTCGGCGGGGAGGGTCTTGGTGCCGTCCTTCAGGGTCGGCTCGGTGTCGATCAGCTCCAGCACGCGTTCGGTGCCCGCGCGGGCCTGCTGGCCGACGGTGAGCACCACGGCGAGCATCCGCACCGGGCCGACGAGCTGGGCGAGGTAGGTGGAGAAGGCGACGAAGGTGCCCAGCGTGATGTGCCCGCGCACCGCGAGCCAGCCGCCGACGGCCAGCATGGCGACCTGGCCGAGCGCGGGTACGGCCTGGAGGGCAGGGGTGTACCTGCTGTTCAGCCGGATGGTACGCAGCCGCCCCGCGAACAGCCTGCGGCCGACCTCGCGCAGCTTCCCGGTCTCCTGCTCCTCCTGCCCGAACCCCTTGACCACGCGTACGCCGCTCACCGCGCCGTCGACCACGCCCGCGACGGCGGCGGCCTGGGCCTGGGCGTACCAGGTGGCGGGGTGCAGCCTGGTCCGGCTGCGGCGGGCGATCCAGCCGAGGGCGGGGGCGACGGCGAGCGCGACCAGGGTCAGCGGGAGCGACAGCCAGGCCATGATGCCGAGCGAGATCAGGAAGAGCAGGACGTTCCCGATGGTCATCGGGAGCATGAACAGCAGGCCCTGGATCAGCTGGAGGTCGCTGGTGGCCCGGCCGACGACCTGCCCGGTGGACAGCTCGTCCTGGCGGCGGCCGTCGAGCCGGGTGATCGTGTCGTACATCCCGGTGCGCAGGTCGTGCTGGACGTCCAGGGCGAGCCGGCCGCCGTAGTAGCGGCGGACGTAGGTGAGGGCGTAGATCAGCACGGCGGCGGCGAGCAGGGCGCCCGCCCAGGGGGCCATGTCCCGGGTGTGGCCGCCGATCACGTCGTCGATGATCACCTTGGTGATCAGCGGGACCACGGCCATGACGGCCATGCCGCCCAGGGAGGCGCCGAGCGCCAGGACGACGTCCTTCGGATGGCGCCAGGCGTAACCCGCCAGCCGTCGTGCCCATCCCCGTTGCGGTCCCACGCGGGTGTCCTCCGTCGCTCTGCCTGATCTTCCGTGAGGCACAAACGCGGGGTGGCAGGGGGGTATTCCGGGCGGGGGCGTGGCGCCCGGCGGGCGGGGTGTCCGTGTCTGTGCTGGAATGCGTCGCGTCGTAGGGATTCTGCGCTGGAGGCGGGTATGGACAAGGGCAGCATCGACACACCGGACGCTGCCGACCTGGACGCGGCGGCCCGGCGCTACTGCGCCTCGGAGGGCTGGTCCCTCCCGGACGGCGGCTACCCCGTCCGCCCGGCGGACCTGCACGGCGCGGAGGATCTGCACCGGGCGATCCACGCGGTCGGCCGGGGCCGCCGCGACCCGCACGACACGATCCGCCGCCACGTCGAGGACCGCGCCCGCGCGCTCGGTCTGTCGTCGGAGATCCCGGAGGACTGGAACGCGGACGGCAGTCTCAGTTAGTCCGCACGCGTAGTCCGCACGCGCAGCCGGTAGAGGCGGGTCGTCTGGGCCGGGTTCTGGTTGTCGTCGCTGACCAGGAGCACCTTCAGCCTCTTCGCACGGTCCTGGCCGGTGACGGTCATGCCCTCGATGTTGTCGAGCAGCGGGTTCGGCTGGGGCTGGCGGGCGGTCGCGCCGAGGGTGGGGCAGGCGGCGAGGTCGGCGAGCGGGGTCTTGCGGAGGGGACGTACGCCGGGCTGTCCGGTGAGGTGCTCGACGCGTGACGTGTCCGTGGCGTGCCGCGGGTCGGCCAGGGAGAGCCGGACGGTGTTGCCGACGCCTGCTTCGAAGCCGCGCTCCAGGACAAGGAAGCGGCCGTCGGGGGTGGCCTGCACCTCCGGGACACCGAGCGCCGGGTCGTCGGTGCGGTACGCGTACTGCGCGCCGAGCCGGAACCGGCCGTGGTCCCGCGTCCAGGTCTGGAAGCGGACGGTGCCGGGGTCGTCGCCGGCGAGGGCGTACTCCATGGACGCGAGGAGGGTGTGGCCGCCGGGGAGGAGGGTCAGGCCCTCGAAGGTCTGGTTGGCGGTGGCGCGGCCGGCGGGGGCGACTTTCAGTTCATCGGGCACGGGCAGCCGCTCCAGGAGCTTCCCCTCGCGCGAGTACCGGTGCACGGAGGGCTCGGTCTCGGAGGTGACCAGGCGGGTGCCGTCCCGGTCGATGGCGAGCCCTTCTGAATCCAGGTCGTCCGGGAGCGTCACGGCGGCGGTCGGACCGTTCGCGTCCAGCCGGAACAGGGTGGACCGGTCCGAGAGCGCGGCGAGCGAACCGTCGCGGTCGACGGCGAGGGCGGAGAGGTTGCCGACGTAAGTGCCGTCGTAGGCGGTCTTGTCGAGGGCGTCGGAGAAGCTGTCGATGGCGACGGAGGCCGAACAGGTTTCTTTTTGGGGGGCGTTGGCGTTCGCGGTGCCGGTGGCGGCGAGGGTGGCGGCGGCCAGGGCCGCGAGCACGGTGCGTGGGCGCATGCCGGTCACCGTAGGGCGTGCGCGGTGACCGGCGGGAGAGCGCCCGGTGAAGGATCAGCCCTGCGGCGGGGTCGCGACGAACGCCTCGCGGGGCGTGCTGGTCGGGACGTACAGGGCCGTCTTCGACGTGGTCGGGACCAGGTCCTTGTGGATGGCCTTGGCGACGGTCTGGATGGTGGTGACGCCGTAGTCCATCGTGCTGTTGTCCTGGGTCAGCACGGTGATCGTGTAGTCGTGGCCGGCGCCGTTGAAGGTGCCGAGGCTGTGGACGCGCCAGCCGTGGGTGGCGCGCTGGAGCCAGCCGTTCTTGACGTGGACGGCGACGGTGGAGGGGGCGCCGGCGGGGGTGCCCCAGCGCTGGGAGGAGACGACCTTGCCCATCAACTTCAGGATGTAGGCACGGGAGTTGTCGCTCAGCACGGAGTTCTTGGCGGTGACGAGCTTGAGCAGCTTCTGCTCGTCGGTGACGTTGATCTGGGTCAGACCCCAGTAGCCGTTCGCACCCGGCGTCGTCTTCGTCATCCCGGCGGCCTTCAGGAAGCCCTTGACCTTCGTCGCACCGAGCTGCTTCCACAGCTTGCTGGTCGCGGTGTTGTCCGACTTCGTGATCATCGCCGTGGCCAGCGAGGTCTCGGTGCTCGTCAGATACCGGTTCTTCTTCTTCGCGTCCCACAACAGGGTGGCCAGCACGGTGACCTTGACGGTACTGGCCGAGTCGTACGCGCTCGTCGCGCGCAGCGTGCAGGTGGTGTTGGTGCCGCGCTCATACACCCCGAGCGCGACACTCCCCTTCCGCTTGGCGAGCGCGGCCCCGATGTCCTTACTGAGCTTGGCCGCGAGCCCGGCCTTGGCAGAGGTGCAGGTGACCGCCGTGGCGGCCGATGCGGGGGCGACCCCGACGACGGGCACGAGCAGCACTCCGCCCAGAACGGCTGCGAGCGCTCCCTGGCGGGCGCGGGGTGATATCCGGTGCGTCATGCACGGATTGACTACTGGGGAGGGGGGAGGGTTGCACTGGTGTTCGTGAAGGTGTGGAGGCCGACCAGGATTTTCGGTTGGGGAGCCGACGGCACCGTTATCACCGCTCCGCAGATCGGGGAATGACTGGGTATGCCCTCGGAGCGACCTGCGTCAGCTCGCGGAGCGCCCGCTCTGAGGTCTGAGTGGATCGTCAGTTGGCCGACCAGGTCGGCGAGGCGTTGGTCGTCGGGGTGGCGGGCCGCCACCTGGCGGAGGGAAGCGACGGCCAGGACCGCTTCCGCGGGCCAGTCGCGGTAGAGGGCGCGGTAGGGCTCGTCCAGGAAGAGCATGTGGGTGAGGTTGGGGCGGGTGGCCGGGACTCCGGTGAGGCCTAGGGGAGGTGGGCGGCCAGGAGGGCGTGGCCGGGCTTGTTCCAGGCGAGTACGTCGTTGCGGCGGTCCAGGGCGAGGGCGGGGACGCCCGGCATCGCGGCCGGCAACTGCCCTACCGACGCGCTCGCGTGTTCCGGGCGGGACGGGGTCGTACGGCGGGGCCGGCGGGCCAGGGCCCGTAGGTGGGCCGTCTCGTCGTCGGCCAGGCGGAGCGTGCGGGCGATGGCGGAGAGGACGGAGTCGGAGGCGCCGGCCGCGCGGCCCTGTTCCAGGCGGGTGTAGTGGGTGACGCTGACGCCGGAGAGCATGGCCGGCTCCTCACGCCGCAGGCCGGTGACCCGGCGCCGGGTCGGGGCTTCCATGATGGCGCGCTCCGCGGGCGGACAAAGTGACGTTCTGCGGTATCCCTCGGCGTCAAGTGACGCTCTATCGGCATCTGTTCGTCGCGAGGAGGTCCGGGACATGCTCGACCTGCCGGGCCAAGGCAGCCGACGCCTCGTCCCGTCCCTGAGTCACGCTTCGGACACCGCTACCGTGCCCCCATGGTCAACTTCATACTCGTACCGGGCGCCCGCCTGGGCTCATGGGCCTGGGACGACGTCGTACCCCACCTCCGAGCGGCCGGTCACGGCGCCCACCCCCTGACGCTCACCGGCCTCGCCGAGAAGCAGGGGCTGCCGGCCGGGCAGCAGACGCATGTGCAGGACATCGTCGACGAGGTCGAACGGCTGGATCTGCGCGAAGTCGTCCTCGTGGGCCACAGCTACGCCGGTATCCCAGTAGGCCAGGCCGCACAGCGAATCGAGAACCGGCTGGCACACACCGTGTTCCTCGACTCCAGCATCCCGGCCGACGGCGAGTCCTTCGCCGGGCCGTGGCCGGACATCGAGGCGTCCCTCGCCCGGAACGACGGCTTCTGGCCGCCCGCCCCCGCCTCCCACTACGCCGGCCACAACCTCACCGAGGAGCAGATCGCCCGGATCGTGGCCGACTCCACGCCCCACCCGGGCCGCACCCTGACCGAGCCCGCCGTACTATCCGGACCACTCACCGCCCTGAAGGCGACCTACGTCCTCTGCGCACCCGCAGGGGAGGAACCCGACGACGACGTGGCCCAGTTGGTGGCCGACGGCCACTGGGGGCTGGTCCGCATGGACACCGGCCACTGGCCGATGCTCTCCCGGCCGCGCGAGCTGGCACAGGTGCTGCTCGACGCGGCCGGGGAGTGACGCCCTCCAGAGCCGCCACCCCAGCTCGTCCAGGTCCGGCCGCCGGTGTTCGAGGGACACCGGGGCCTTCGCCAGGTCCGCCACCGTCACTTCAAAGAGCGCTCAGCGCAGGCGACTTGCCGGATCTCGACACACAACGGTCACCTCTTCTTCACCGCCATTTACGCGTGTCCATGCCACGCTCTTTGTCCACTCAATCAACCCGCGTAGATCGGCACCCTCATGCCCGTGACGCACATGCACCGTTGGAAGGCTCCGGCGCTGGCCGTTTCGGCCCTGCTCGTCGGCCTCACCCTGCCCGCTGCGGTCGCCACCCCGGCAAGCGCGACGACGACCTCGTACGACAGCACGTACTACAAGAACGCCGTCGGCAAGACGGGCGCGAGTCTCAAGTCCTCGCTGCACACCATCATCAGCAGTCAGAGCAAGATCTCGTACTCGGCGGTCTGGGACGCACTGAAGGTCACCGACCAGGACCCGGACAACAGCAGCAACGTGATCCTGCTCTACAGCGGCGTCTCACGCGCCAAGTCCCTCAACGGCGGCAGCACCGGCGACTGGAACCGCGAGCACACCTGGGCCAAGTCGCACGGCGACTTCGGCGAGGTGACCGGTCCCGGCACCGACCTGCACCACCTGCGCCCCGCGGACGTATCGGTCAACAGCATCCGCGGCAACAAGGACTTCGACAACGGCGGCAGCACGGTCAGCGGCGGGGGCGGCAGCCTCACCGACTCCGACTCCTTCGAGCCGCGCGACGCGGACAAGGGCGACGTGGCCCGGATGATCCTCTACATGGCGGTCCGCTACGACGGGGGCGACGGCTTCGCCGACCTGGAGCCCAACGAGAAGGTCAGCAACGGCAGCAACCCGTACATCGGGAAACTGTCCGTCCTCAAGCAGTGGAGCGACGAGGACCCGCCGAGCGCCTTCGAGGAGAAGCGCAACCAGGTCATCTACGACACCTACCAGCACAACCGCAACCCGTTCATCGACCACCCGGAGTGGGTCGACGCGATCTGGTGAGAGCACGACGGTGGTGAACTCCCCCGCGGAGGGGGAGTTCACCACCGTCCGGTGTCCGGCGCGGCCGTTCAGTCCAGGTGCGTGGGCGCGAACATCCGCAGCACCGCCGGGAGTACGACCACCGACGGCCCCGGAGACGCCAGCGCCTTCGCCAGGTCCGCCTCAAGGGCTTCCGGGGACGTACGCACACCCGGTACCCCGAAGGACTCCGCCAGGGCGACGTAGTCCGGGCGGGTCAGTTCGGTCGCCGTGGCCTGGCCGAAGGCGTCCGTCATGTACTCGCGGAGGATGCCGTAGCCGCCGTCGTCGATGATCAGCCAGGTCACGGGAAGCTCGTACTGCTTGGCCGTGGCCAGCTCCGCGATGGAGTACAGGGCGCCGCCGTCGCCGGAGACGGCGAGGACCGGGCGGGTCGGGTCGGCGGCGGCCGCGCCGAGGGCGGCGGGGAAGCCGTAGCCGAGGCCGCCCGCGCCCTGGGCGGAGTGCATGGTGTTGGCGCCGCGCGGGTCGAAGGCGGACCAGGCCCAGTAGGCGAGGATCGTCATGTCCCAGAAGGACGGTGAGCCGGCCGGGAGGGCGCGGCGGACCGATGCCAACACGTCCTGTTCCAGGGTGAGTTCCTGTCCGGCGATGCGGTCCCCGATCCGGGAGAGCACGTCACGGACCCGGTCGGGAGCCGTCTCGTCCGTCCGCTCCGTCACCGTCTCCAGCAGCGCCTGCAGCGCGAGGCGGGCGTCCGCGTGGATGCCCAGTGCCGGGTGGTTGGACTCCAGCTTGCCGAGGTCGGCCTCGATCTGTACGACCCGGCCGCGCGGCTTGAACGTGTGGTAGTTCGAGGAGAGTTCACCGAGCCCCGAGCCGACCACCAGCAGGACGTCCGCGTCCTCCAGCAGGTCGGTCATGTGCCGGTCCTCCAGCCAGGACTGGAGGGACAGCGGGTGCTCCCAGGGGAAGGCGCCCTTGCCGCCGAAGGTGGTCACCACGGGGGCGTCCAGCTTCTCCGCCAGTTGCCGCAGCTTGCCCGAGGCGTCCGACCGTACGACTCCCCCGCCCGCGATGATCGCCGGACGCTCGGCCCTGGACAGCAAGTCGGCTGCCACGGCGGTGAGTTCGATACGCGGGACCAGTTCCTCCGGCGTCGCGTCCGGCGCCGTCACCATGGGCAGCGAGGTCTCCGCGAGGAGCACGTCCTGCGGGATCTCCACCCACACCGGGCCGTGCGGCGCGGTGAGCGCGGACCGCCACGC
This sequence comes from Streptomyces sp. NPDC085596, assembly GCF_044541565.1. Taxonomy (NCBI): domain Bacteria; kingdom Bacillati; phylum Actinomycetota; class Actinomycetes; order Kitasatosporales; family Streptomycetaceae; genus Streptomyces; species Streptomyces sp. NPDC085596. The sequence continues at coordinate 972,578 of NZ_JBITTC010000001.1, forward strand.
CTCCGCGATCGCCGACGGGATCTGGGACTGGGTGCGGACCGTGTGGACCGACTTCACCACACCCCGGAACGAGGCCGACTGGTCCGGGAGTTCGTGGAGGTAGCCGTGTCGCCCGCCGCCCAGCCCGGCGGTCGGGATCTGGCTGCTGATCGCCAGGACGGGCGCCGAGGCCGACGCCGCCTCCTGGAGGGCCGCCAGCGAGGTCAGCGCGCCCGGACCGGTGGACAGCAGCAGCGGCGCCGCCTCCCCCGTGATCCGGCCGTACGCGTCCGCCGCGAAGCCCGCGTTGTTCTCCACCCGGAGGCCGATGTAGCGCAGCGCGGAGCGGCGCAGCGCGTCGAACATGCCGAGCGCGTGCTGGCCGGGCAGGCCGAAGACGGTCGTCGCGCCCAGGCCGGCCAGGGTCTCCACGACCAGGTCGCCGCCGTTGCGCCCCGGCGGGGGATTCAGGGCCGCCTCTGTCTGCGCCTCGGTCGGGCGGAGTTCCAGGTCGTGGTCGTGCGTCACGTCGCTTACGCGTCCTTCCGGGCCGCCGCGATCTGACGGCTCATGATGGTGGTGAGTTCGTACGCCGTGTGCGAGGCCGCGACCGACGTGATCTCCGCGTGGTCGTAGGCCGGGGCGACCTCGACCACGTCGGCCGAGACCAGGTTGCACGAGGCCAGGCCGCGCAGGATCTCCAGCAGCTCGCGGGAGGTCATGCCGCCCGCCTCGGGGGTGCCGGTGCCGGGGGCGTGGGCCGGGTCGAGGCAGTCGATGTCGATGGAGATGTACAGCGGGCGGTCCCCGATGCGCTGGCGGAGCTGGTCGGCGACCTCGTCGGCGCCCCGGCGGTAGACGTCGGCCGAGGTGACGATGCCGAAGCCCAGCTTCTCGTCGTCGGTGAGGTCCTGCTTGCCGTACAGCGGGCCGCGGGTGCCGACGTGGGACAGCGCCTCGGTGTCGAGGATGCCCTCCTCCACCGCGCGGCGGAACGGCGTGCCGTGGGTGTACTCGGCGCCGAAGTAGGTGTCCCAGGTGTCGAGGTGCGCGTCGAAGTGCAGCAGGGCCACCGGGCCGTGCTTCTTGGCGACCGAGCGCAGCAGCGGCAGCGCGATGGTGTGGTCGCCGCCCAGCGTCATCAGGCGGGCGCCGGTGCCGAGCAGGTCGTCCGCGGCCGCCTCGATCGTGTCGACGGCCTCGTTGATGTTGAACGGGTTCACCGCGATGTCGCCGCCGTCCGCCACCTGTGCGAGGGCGAAGGGAGAGGCGTCCTGCGCGGGGTTGTAGGGGCGCAGCAGCCGGGACGCCTCGCGGATCGCGTTGCCGCCGAAGCGGGCGCCCGGCCGGTACGAGACGCCCGAGTCGAACGGCACGCCGACCACGGCGACGTCGGCGCGGCCGACCTCGTCCAGGCGGGGCAGCCGGGCGAAGGTCGCGGGGCCCGCGTAGCGCGGGATGCGGGAGGAGTCGACGGGCCCGCGGGGCGTCTCGGAGCTGCTCATCGTGAAATGCCTTCTTCCTTGCGCTTCGTCGCGCATGTACTGCTTTCCGTACGACTCTACTGGTGAGCCGGGACCGGTTCGGACGGGAGTTCGGGGGACCTGCCGGCGAGGCGGTCGCGCCAGACGGCGAGGACGCGTTCGTCGGTGGGCTTCGTGGCCAGGGAGACCGCGATGTAGGCGGCCAGGGAGGCGAGCAGGCCGTAGTAGACGGGCTCGTTGGCGAGGATGCCGTAGCCCGCCATCAGGCCGGTCACCGCGAGGCCGCCGACGATCACGGAGGCCAGCGCGCCCTGAACGGTGCCGCGCTTCCACAGCAGGCCGCCGAGGATCGGTACGAGCAGGCCGCCGACGAGGAGGTTGTAGGCGACGGTCAGCGCCTCGACGACGTTGTTCAGCGCGATGGCGGTGCCGATCACGGCGAGGCCCATGATCAGGATGAAGACGCGGTTGCCCTTCACCTCGTCGTGCTCCTCGCCCGTGGAGGCGTCCGCCCGTACCAGGCCCCGCAGCCGGGACCAGATGTCGTTGTTGGCGACGGTCGCGCAGGCGATCAGGGCGCCGGAGGAGGTCGACATCACGGCGGCGAGGGCGGCGGCCAGCACCAGGCCCCGGACGCCGATGGGGAGTTCGTCCTTGACGATGGTGGCGAAGGCGTCGTCCGGGCTGGAGAGCTTGGGGTAGAGCACCTTGGCGGCGGTGCCGATCACCGCGCCGGCGACGGCGTAGACCAGGCAGTAGGTGCCCGCCACCGTGCCGCCCCACTTGGCGGTGCGGTCGTCGCGGGCGGTGAACACGCGCTGCCAGATGTCCTGGCCGATCAGCATGCCGAAGGTGTAGATCAGCACATAGGTGAAGATCGTCTCGCCGCCGATGCCCAGCGGGTCGAAGTACGAGGTCGGCAGCTTCGCCTTCATCTCCGAGAAACCGCCCGCCTTGACCACGGCGATCGGCAGCAGCAGGAGCAGCACGCCGATGGTCTTCACCACGAACTGCACCATGTCGGTGAGCGTGATCGACCACATGCCGCCGAGGGTGGAGTACGCGACGACGATCGAGCCGCCGAGGACGATCGCCAGGGTGCGGTTCATGTCGAACAGCACGTCGAAGATCGTGGCGTAGGCGATGGTCGAGGTGACCGCGAGCATCAGGGTGTACGCCCACATGACCACGCCGGAGATGAGTCCGGCCCGGCCGCCGTAGCGCAGGTCCAGCATCTCGGAGACGGTGTAGACCTTCAGCCGGGCGATGCGGGCCGAGAAGAACACCGACAGGGCGAGCAGGCCGAGGCCGATGGTGAAGACCATCCAGGCGCCGGAGAGGCCGTACTTGTAGCCGAGGCCGACCCCGCCGATGGTGGACGCGCCGCCCAGGACGATGGCGGCCATGGTGCCGGAGTACATGGCCGGGCCCAGTCTGCGGCCGGCCACCAGGAACTCGCTCTTCGACTTGGCGCGGCGCATGCCCCACCAGCCCATGGCCAGCATCCCGACGAGATAGACGACGATCACTGTGTAGTCGACGGCCATGGGGCGGGGCCCTCCTTCGCGCGCTTGTCCGGTGGCGTGTCGTGCGGTGGCGTGGGGGTTTCGACGGCAGCGGATCGCGGGGACATCCGCCCGTACCCGCGGCTGCCGTTCCGCCTAGACACTAGGTGGCCGGAAAGCGACTGCGAAGTGTACGTTTCATCCATACGAACGGGGCAGGCAGGAGGATGTGCACACCATGTCTGAGCCGATCGCGCCGGCCGTCCCACCGACCCCGCCCGTACCGCTCTCGGCGCTGCTGGCCCGCGAGGACCTGGGCCTGCGCCAGATCGCCGGCCCCCCGGCGCCGGACACCGTGATCCACTGGGCGCACACCTCGGAGATGGCCGACCCGTACCCCTATCTGCTGGGCGGCGAGCTGCTGCTGACGGCCGGGGTGCATGTGCCGGAGGCGGCGGGGGCCGGCGCTTACTTCGAGGACTATGTGTCCCGGATCGTCGCCGCGGGCGGCGCGGCCCTCGGCTTCGGGCTGGCCCCGGTGCACGACACGGTGCCCCGCGCGCTGGTCGCCGCCTGTGACACGTACGGGCTCCCCCTGCTGGAGGTGCCGCCCCGGACCACGTTCTCCGGGGTCGCCCGCGCGGTGTGGCAGCTGATGGCGCAGGCCCGCCTGGCCGAGCTGCGCCGCGTCACGGAGGCCCAGCAGAGCCTGGCCGCCGCCGCCTCCCGCCCCGACCCCGTCCCCTCGGTCCTGCGCCAGCTGGCCCAGCGTCTCTCCGCCCACGCCCTCCTCTACGGCCCCGACGGCACGGTGATCGCGAGCGCGGGCCGCGCTCCGGTACCGGGCACGCAGGAGGCGCTGCGGCAGCTGACGGGGGTGGTACGGCCGGACGCCGGCCCCGCGGACACCGCTCGGGACGCCCCCACCTCGGCCACCGACTCACTCGGGGACACCCAGCTCGCCGCCTACGCCCTCGGCGGGAGCAGCGGGTTCGTACTCGGTGTGGCGACCAGGCGGCGCGAACCGGCGGACCACACCATCGCCTCCGTCGCCGCCGTGCTCCTCTCCCTGCTGACCGGTGAGCACCAGAGCGGGGCGGGCGCGGCCCGCTCCTCCGCGCTGGTGCGGCTGCTGCTGGGCTCGGCCCCGGCGGAGGTGGCCGCGCTGCTCGGCGGCGGAGACGACGCCCGGTGGCTCGTGGTGCACGCGCGCCCGGAGAACGGTTCGCCGGACCCCGTGGGCTCGGCCGCCCTCGGCGCGGCGCTCGGCTCACCCCTGATCGACCTGGCCCGTGACGTCGTACGCGTCCTCGTGCCCGCCGGGCGGGAACCGGCCGCGCAGCCCGGCTGGACGCTGGGCGTCGGTGCCCCCGCCGGGCCCGCCGACTGGCCGTCCGCCGACGCGCAGGCCGCCCGCGCGCTGGCCCGGGCCCGCGCCACCCGCGCCCCGCTGGTCCGGCACGGCGCCCGGCCGGGGCTGTCGGAGCTGGTGCCGCGCGCGGACGCGGAGGAGTACGCGCGGGCCCTCCTCGCCCCGCTCGCGGCGGGCCCCGCGCTGACCGAGACCCTGCGCACCTGGCTGTCCCTGCACGGGAGTTGGGACCGCACGGCGGTGGCGCTGGACGTGCACCGCAACACCGTCCGCCAGCGCATCACCCGCTGCGCGGCCCTCCTGGACACGGATCTGGACGATCCGGACGTCCGCATGGAGCTGTGGTTCGCCCTGCGGCGCGGCTAGATCAACAAGGGTCCCCCGGAAGAGGGGCGTCCCGGAGACGGCGGATCGTTCGCTGCCCCACAATGGGGGGCATGCCGATATCCGGGACGCCCAGCCGTGCTCAGCTCGTCGACCATCTGGTGAGAACGCGGATCGCGGGGGACGTGGCCACGCCCCGCGAGAACAACCTCTCCCACTACCGCAGGCTGGCCAACGGCGACCGGCATTTCTGGCTCGGCCTGGAGCTGGGCGAGCGGTGGACCGACGAGCAGGACGTGCTCGCGGTGATGGCCGAGCGGGTCGGGGTCAATGACGACGCCGAGCACCGGTACGGGCAGGACACCATCGACCCGGAGCTGACGGTGGCCGCGCTGGAGCGCCTCGCGCTGCGGCTGCGCAAGGCCGCCGAGGACCGCCAGCGGGTGCTGTTCGCCACCGGTCATCCCGGCGGCCTGCTGGACGTACACCGGGCCACCGCCGCCGCGCTGCGCGCCGCCGGCTGCGAGATCGTCGTCATCCCCGAGCGGCTCCAGACCGACGAGGGGTACGTCATGCAGTTCGCGGACGTGGCCGTCCTGGAGCATGGCGCGACTCTCTGGCACACCCACTCCGGGGAGCCGATGCGCGCCATTCTCACGGGACTTGAGCGCGAGGGCCGCGAGCTGCCGGACCTCGTCGTGGCCGACCACGGCTGGGCCGGATACGCCGCGCAGCACGGTGTCGACGCGGCCGGGTACGCCGACTGCAACGACCCGGCGCTGTTCCTCGCCGAGGCCGAGGGCACCCTCCAGGTGGCGGTGCCGCTCGACGACCACGTGGTCAGCCCCCGCTACTACGACCCGATGACGGCGTATCTGCTGGACCAGGCCGGCCTCGGCTGAGCCTGCCCGGAACGCGAGGTGCGGCCCCCGGAGGGACCGCACGTCGCGCTCAGGTTGCGGTGTTGTCAGCGACCGTGGCCGCCGCCGCCGTGACCGCCACCGCCGTGGCCGCCGCCGTAGCCGCCGCCATGACCGCCGCCGTAGCCGCCGCCGTGACCGTTGCCGTAGCCGCCATGGCCGTAACCGCCGTGGCCGTAGCCACCCCAGTTGTTGTTGTAGTCACCCCAGTTGTTCCAGTTGTTGTGGTGACGGTTGCCGTGACGACCCCAGTCGTCATCGTTCCACCAGCCGCGATCGTTGTACCTGTTGTGGTGACCGTCCCGGTAGTCCCGGTCGTAGGAGCTGTGGTGGCCGTTCTGGGTCGCCGAAGCGGTGCCCGCGGCGCCCACCGCTGCTCCGCCGGCCAGCAGCAGGCCGGTTGCGGACAGGGCGACGAGACGCCTCGCGCGCGTTGATCGCATGAGAAATTACCTTTCATTCCATCGTCTCTCGCGATCCCGATCTGGGTGCGAGGTGGATGGCCGTCACCGCGAAGAGGAAGATTGCGGCACGGTCTTCAGGTGTCACCGCAGTGTGCTGAGCGGCACGATCGTGCTCCGTCGACGCCTTACAGACCACCCGTGCGCATTTACGCCATCAGGTGCTGCGGCTGAGGTCCTGGAATCCGGAATCCTCGTCGCCGGGCATGCCGTGTGCTGCGGCCTTCACTCATGAAGCCTAGTCCCGGATGCGTCGCGCGTCCTGTTGAGCGGTCTACTGAGTGACGGGCCCTCGCAGGCACCATCCGCACGGCCCGGAACCCCTCGCAACCGAGGGCGCCAGAGGCCCCATGTACGGGGTCATCTCCGGCGCCGGACAACGGATTTGATACCTCAGCGGGGTACGCGGACCACGCCCTCCTGGACGACGGAGATGGCGAGATGGCCGTCCCGCGTGTAGATCCGGGCCTGGCCCAGGCCCCGGCCGCCGTGCGCGGACGGTGACTCCTGGTCGTAGAGCAGCCACTCGTCGGCGCGGAAGGGGCGGTGGAACCACATCGCGTGGTCCAGGGAGGCCCCGACCACGTCCCCGACCGCCCAGCCGCCGCGCCCGTGGGCGAGCAGCACCGAGTCGAGCAGGGTCATGTCGGAGACGTAGGTGGCGAGGACGACGTGCAGCAGGGGATCGTCGTCCAGCTTGCCGTTGGCACGGAACCAGACCTGGCTGTGCGGCTCGCGCGGGGTGCCGAACTCCCCGTACGGCGGCTCGTCCACGTACCGCAGGTCGATCGCCTCGCGGGCCTCCAGGAAGCGCTCCACGATCTCGGGGTCGAGGTGGGCGTAGCCGCGCAGGCGCTCCTGGGACGTCGGCAGGGTGGCCGGGTCGGGAGCGGGCGGCATGGGGGCCTGGTGGTCGAGGCCGTCCTCGTACGCCTGGAAGGAGGCGGAGAGGTGGAAGATCGGCTTGCCGTGCTGGACGGCGACCACGCGGCGGGTGGTGAAGGAACGGCCGTCGCGGATGCGGTCGACGCTGTAGACGATCGGCGCGCCGGGGTCGCCGGTGCGCAGGAAGTACGCGTGCAGGGAGTGGGCGGCGCGGTCGGCGGGGACCGTGCGCCCGGCGGCGACCAGCGCCTGCGCGGCGACCTGCCCGCCGAAGACGCGGGGGACGACGGCGGAGCGGGACCGGCCGCGGTAGATGTCCTCCTCGATCCGCTCGAGATCGAGCAGATCGAGGAGGTCCTGAAGTGCCTGGCTCATGTCGTGTAGTTGTACCGGCCAGTTATTGCGGGGGCCTTACAGGCCCATGTCCTTGGCGATGATCGACTTCATGATCTCGCTGGTGCCGCCGTAGATGCGGTTGACCCGGTTGTCCGCGTACAGGCGGGCGATCGGGTACTCGTTCATGTAGCCGTAGCCGCCGTGCAGCTGGAGGCAGCGGTCGATCACGCGGTGGGCGACCTCGGTGCAGAACAGCTTGGCGGAGGCGGCCTCGGCGGGGGTCAGCTCGCCGGCGTCCAGCGCCTCGGTGGCGCGGTCGGCGACGGCCTCGGCGGCGTCCACCTCGGCCTGGCAGGCGGCCAGCTCGAACTTGGTGTTCTGGAAGTGGGAGACCGGCTTGCCGAAGACCGTGCGGTCCTGGACGTAACTCTTGGCGAAGCGGACGGCGGCCTTGGCCTGGGCGTAGGCGCCGAAGGCGATGCCCCAGCGCTCGGAGGCCAGGTTGTGGCCGAGGTAGGAGAAGCCCTTGTTCTCCTCGCCGAGCAGGTCCTCGACGGGGACCTTGACGTCCACGAAGGCGAGTTCGGCGGTGTCGGAGGTGCGCAGGCCGAGCTTGTCCAGCTTGCGGCCGACGGAGTAGCCCTCGGACTTGGTGTCCACGGCGAAGAGGGAGATGCCGAACCGGCGGTCGTCCTCCTTCGGGGCGGAGGTGCGGGCGCAGACGATGACCTTGTCGGCGTGCACACCGCCGGTGATGAAGGTCTTGGCGCCGTTGAGGACGTAGTGCGTGCCGTCCTCGGAGAGCTTGGCGGTGGTCTTCATGCCCGCGAGGTCCGAGCCGGTGCCGGGCTCGGTCATGGCGATGGCCCACATCTCCTCGCCGGTGACGAACTTCGGCAGGAAACGCTTCTTCTGCTCGTCCGTGGCCAGCATCTTGATGTACGGCAGGGCGAGCAGCACGTGCACGCCGGAGCCGCCGAACTGGACACCCGCGCGGGCGGTCTCCTCGTACAGCACCGCCTCGAACTTGTGGCTGTCCATGCCGGCGCCGCCGAACTCCTCGGGCACGTTGATGCCGAAGATGCCCAGCTCGCCGAGCTGGTGGTAGAAGTCGCGCGGAGCCTGACCGGCGGCGAACCACTCGTCGTAGACCGGCACGACCTCGGACTCGATGAAGTCCCGGAGAGTCTCCCGGAACGCCTCGTGATCCTCGTTGAACACCGTACGGCGCACGCCGCCACCTCCACGTACCTCGGCATGACATCGAGCATGTCTAAGCGCTTGCTCAACCGAAGGTACCGGCGAGTACGTTCACCGTCCAGGGTGAGCTTCCCCACCCCGGACGGCTGTCAGTTCCCGGCCTTGCCGTACCGGCGGAAGTCGGCGGTGCCGATCAGCCAGGGTCCGAAGGGGACGGTGTCGCCGAAGATGTACGCGTCCTTGCGGGCGTAACGGCCCTTGCGGGGGTCGGAGTGGGCCTCGATGGTGCCGGTCCGGGGGTCGACGATCAGGTGGTGGGCTATGCCCATGGCGGCAAAGGTGCCCGGCCGCGCGGCACTCCCCTCCACCTCGGTGACGATTTCGGCGGACGCCGGCACATGCGAGGCGTTCACCGCCGGGCCGTCCGTCGAGGGCGGCCTCGGGAACGACCGCCAGGTCCGGGTGGAGCATCCGGCCGAGGGCTGGGTGCTCGATGTGCGGGGATGCGCAGATGTGGTCCGGATGGGTCGCGCGGAGTTGCCCGTCCAGTTGCTCGCGCAGCCGGCGGACGGTACCCGCATGGCGCTTCGGGCGACTTCTCAAGGCCAGCGAAGGCCCCTCCGGTCCGATCTCGACGCGCCACGCGCCCTCGAGCCCCTCGGCGAAGGCACCCAGTTCCTCGGCGAGCACGCGCATCCTGGCGTAGTCCACGGCCGCAACGTACCGGCGGAGCCGTCAGGCGCCCGCCGCCCCGAACGCCCCCCGGGCCATCCGGTGGAGCAGGGTCGCCGTCGTGGCCCGGCCCGGGAGGGTGCCGGAGCGGCCGAGGTGGGGGGTGGAGTTGAGGAGGCCGAAGACGGAGTGGACCGCGGAGCGGGCGGCGGGTTCGGTGAGGGTGGGGTAGACCTCGCGGACGACGCCGACCCAGAGTTCGACGTACTGGCGCTGGAGCTGGCGGACGAGCTTGCGGTCGCTGTCGCGCAGGCGGTCCAGTTCGCGGTCGTGGAGGGTGATCAGGGGGCGGTCGTCCAGGGCGAAGTCGATGTGGCCCTCGATGAGGGAGTCCAGCACCTCGGAGGCCCCGGCCTGACCGTCCGCCTCCGCCAGCCTGCGCCGCGCGCCGGTGAGGAGCTGGCCGCTGATGCCCACCAGCAGCTCCGCGAGCATCGCGTCCTTGCCGGGGAAGTGCCGGTAGAGGCCGGGACCGCTGATGCCGACCGCCGCCCCTATCTCGTCCACGCCCACGCCGTGGAACCCGCGCTCGGCGAAGAGGCGGGCCGCCTCCTTGAGGATCTGCTGGCGCCGGGTCGTGGCGTCGGTTCTGCTGGCCATGCGGGTCATTGTAGACAGCGAGGTTAGCGGTCGTTAACCTGAGGGAAATGCGTTAACGCTCATTAACAAGGTGAGGGGTTCGCAGGATGCACGAGGCACCGGAGCTGACGAGCGCGGCAGACCCCGCGTCGGAGCCCTGGCGGGCCAATGAACAGGCCCATCTCGCCCTGGGCGAGGAGCTGCGCGCCAAGCTGGCGTCCGCGGCCCTCGGCGGCGGTGAGAAGGCGCGCGCCCGGCACACCGCGCGCGGCAAGCTGCTGCCGAGGGACCGGGTGGACGCCCTGCTCGATCCCGGCTCCCCCTTCCTGGAGCTGGCCCCCCTGGCGGCCGACGGGATGTACGACGGGCAGGCCCCGGCCGCCGGAGTCATCGCCGGGATCGGCCGGGTCAGCGGCCGCGAGTGCGTGATCGTCGCCAATGACGCGACCGTCAAGGGCGGCACGTACTACCCGATGACGGTGAAGAAGCACCTGCGCGCCCAGGAGGTGGCCCTCGACAACCGCCTGCCCTGTGTCTACCTGGTGGACTCCGGCGGCGCCTTCCTGCCCATGCAGGACGAGGTCTTCCCCGACCGCGACCACTTCGGCCGCATCTTCTACAACCAGGCCCGCATGTCGGCGGCCGGCATCCCGCAGATCGCGGCCGTCCTCGGCTCCTGCACGGCCGGCGGAGCCTACGTACCGGCGATGAGCGACGAAGCGGTCATCGTCCGCGGCCAGGGCACGATCTTCCTCGGCGGCCCCCCGCTGGTGAAGGCCGCCACCGGCGAGGTCGTCACGGCGGAGGAGCTGGGCGGCGGCGAGGTCCACTCCCGCGTCTCCGGCGTCACCGACCACCTCGCGGAGGACGACGCGCACGCGCTCAGGATCGTGCGGAACATCGTCGCCACCCTCCCCGCCCGCAAGGACGCGCCCTGGGAGGTGACGGCGGCCGTCGAGCCCAAGGTCGACCCCTTCGGGCTGTACGGCGCGGTCCCGGTCGACTCCCGCACCCCCTACGACGTCCGCGAGATCATCGCCCGCGTGGTGGACGGCTCGCGGTTCAGCGAGTTCAAGTCCGAGTTCGGCCAGACCCTGGTCACCGGCTTCGCGCGTATCCACGGCCACCCGGTCGGCATCGTCGCCAACAACGGCATCCTGTTCTCCGAGTCCGCCCAGAAGGGCGCGCACTTCATCGAGCTGTGCGACCAGCGCGGCATCCCCCTGGTCTTCCTCCAGAACATCTCCGGCTTCATGGTCGGCAGGGACTACGAGGCGGGCGGCATCGCCAAGCACGGCGCCAAGATGGTCACCGCCGTCGCCTGCACGCGCGTACCGAAGCTGACGGTGGTCGTCGGCGGCTCGTACGGCGCGGGCAACTACTCGATGTGCGGCCGCGCCTACTCCCCCCGCTTCCTGTGGATGTGGCCCGGCGCCAAGATCTCCGTCATGGGCGGCGAGCAGGCCGCCTCGGTGCTCGCGACCGTCAAGCGGGACCAGATGGAGGCGCGCGGCGAGGAGTGGTCCGCCGACGCGGAGGACGCCTTCAAGGCGCCGATCCGCGCGCAGTACGAGAGCCAGGGCAGCGCCTACTACGCCACCGCCCGGCTCTGGGACGACGGCGTCATCGACCCGCTCCAGACCCGTCAGGTGCTCGGACTCGCCCTGACCGCCTGTGCCAACGCGCCGCTGGGAGAGCCCCGGTTCGGCGTCTTCCGGATGTGAGAGGGAGGGGAATCGTGTTCGACACAGTGCTGGTCGCCAACCGGGGCGAGATCGCCGTACGGGTCATCCGTACGCTCCGCGCGCTCGGCGTGCGCTCGGTGGCGGTCTTCTCCGACGCCGACGCCGACGCGCGGCACGTCCGGGAGGCCGACACGGCCGTCCGGATCGGCCCGGCCCCGGCCGGGGAGAGCTATCTGTCGGTGGAGCGGCTGCTTCAGGCCGCCGCCCGCACCGGCGCCCAGGCGGTCCACCCCGGCTACGGCTTCCTCGCCGAGAACGCCGGCTTCGCGCGCGCCTGCGAGGAGGCGGGGCTCGCCTTCATCGGGCCCCCGGCGGACGCCATCGCCCTGATGGGCGACAAGATCCGGGCCAAGGAGACGGTGCGCGCGGCCGGGGTGCCGGTCGTGCCGGGCTCCAGCGGCAGCGGGCTCACGGATGCCGAACTGGCCGACGCCGCCCGCGAGATCGGGATGCCGGTGCTGCTGAAGCCCTCGGCGGGCGGCGGCGGCAAGGGCATGCGCCTGGTGCGGGAGGAGGGCGCGCTGGCCGAGGAGATCGCGGCCGCCCGCCGCGAGGCCCGCGCCTCCTTCGGCGACGACACCCTGCTGGTCGAGCGGTGGATCGACCGCCCCCGGCACATCGAGATCCAGGTCCTGGCCGACGGCCACGGCAACGTCGTCCACCTCGGCGAGCGCGAGTGCTCCCTCCAGCGGCGGCACCAGAAGGTCATCGAGGAGGCGCCGAGCGTCCTGCTCGACGAGGCGACCCGCGCCGCGATGGGCGAGGCGGCCGTGCAGGCGGCCCGCTCGTGCGGGTACCGGGGCGCGGGCACGGTGGAGTTCATCGTGCCGGGCAAAGACCCGTCCTCGTACTACTTCATGGAGATGAACACCCGCCTCCAGGTCGAGCACCCGGTGACCGAGCTGATCACGGGCCTGGACCTGGTGGAATGGCAGCTCCGAGTCGCCGCCGGTGAGCCGCTGGGCTTCACCCAGGAGGACGTCCGCCTGACCGGGCACGCCGTGGAGGCCCGTATCTGCGCCGAGGACCCGGCCCGCGGCTTCCTCCCCTCGGGCGGCACGGTCCTGCTGCTGGACGAGCCCCAGGGCGACGGGGTCCGCACCGACTCCGGGCTCAGCGAGGGCACCGAGGTCGGCAGCCTGTACGACCCGATGCTGTCCAAGGTGATCGCCTACGGCCCCGACCGCGCGACCGCCCTGCGCAGGCTGCGCGCCGCCCTGGCGGAGACGGTCACGCTGGGCGTCCCGACCAACGCGGGCTTCCTGCGCCGGCTGCTCGCGCATCCCGCGGTGGTGGCGGGCGAGCTGGACACCGGGCTGGTGGAGCGCGCGGTGGACGACCTGATCCCGGACGGGGTTCCGGAGGAGGTCTACGAGGCGGCGGCGGCCGTACGCCTGGAGGAGCTGCGCCCCAGGGGCGACGGCTGGGTGGACCCCTTCTCGGTGCCGGACGGCTGGCGGCTGAGCGGGACCCCGAAGCCGGTGTCGTTCCCGTTGCGTGTGCCCGGCGGGGAGCCTGTGGAGCACGCCTTGCGCGGCACTGACGCCCACGTCACCCCCGACACGGTCAGCGTCACCCTGGACGGCGTCCGGCACACCTTCCGCCGCGCGGCCGACTGGCTCGGCCGGGACGGTGACGCCTGGCAGGTGCGGGACCACGACCCGGTCGCGGCCTCGCTGAGCCGGTCCGCGCACGCGGGCGCCGACTCGCTGACCGCGCCCATGCCGGGCACGGTGACGGTGGTGAAGGTGGCCGTGGGCGACGAGGTCGAGGCCGGGCAGAGCCTGCTGGTGGTGGAGGCGATGAAGATGGAGCACGTGGTCTCCGCCCCGCACGCCGGCACGGTCGCCGAACTCGACGTGACGCCCGGCAGCACGGTCGCCATGGACCAGGTGCTGGCCGTCATCGCGCCGAAGGAGGAGTCGGAATGAGCGCCCTGCCCATGGTCGTCCCCGACCCCGGCCTGCCCACGCGGGTCCGCATCCACGAGGTGGGCGCGCGGGACGGCCTGCAGAACGAGAAGTCGGCCGTACCGACCAAGGTGAAGGCGGAGTTCATCCGCCGGCTGCGCGAGGCGGGCCTGACCACGATCGAGGCGACCAGCTTCGTGCACCCCAAGTGGGTGCCCCAACTGGCGGACGCCGAGGAGCTGTTCCCGCAGCTCTCCGACGTGGACGCCGAGCTGCCGGTGCTGGTGCCCAACCAGCGCGGGCTTGACCGGGCGCTCGCGCTCGGGGCGCGCCGGATCGCGGTGTTCGCCAGCGCCACCGAGTCCTTCGCCAAGGCCAACCTCAACCGCACGGTGGACGAGTCGCTGGCCGTGTTCGAGCCGGTAGTACGGCAGGCCAAGGACGCGGGCGCCCATGTACGCGGCTATGTGTCGATGTGCTTCGGCGACCCGTGGGAGGGCGAGGTACCGCTCCCCCAGGTGGTCCGGGTGTGCGCGGCCCTGAGGGACATGGGCTGCGACGAGCTGAGCCTCGGCGACACCATCGGCGTAGCGACACCCGGCCAGGTCCGCGCCCTGCTCACCCAGCTCAACGAGGCGGGCCTGCCCACGGCAGAACTGGGCGTCCACTTCCACGACACCTACGGCCAGGCGCTCGCCAACACCTACGCGGCGCTCCAGCACGGCGTCACCACCGTAGACGCCTCCGCGGGCGGCCTCGGCGGCTGCCCGTACGCCAAGTCCGCCACCGGCAACCTCGCCACCGAGGACCTGGTCTGGATGCTGCGCGGCCTCGGCATCGAGACCGGCGTCGACCTCGAAGCGCTGACCGCCACCAGCGTCTGGATGGCGGGCCACCTGGGCCGCCCGAGCCCCTCCCGCACCGTCCGCGCCCTCGGCACCACGACACAGCCCGACAAGGACCAGTGATCAGCATGGACCACCGCCTCAGCCCCGAGCTGGAGGAACTCCGCCGCACGGTGGAGGAGTTCGCGCACGACGTCGTGGCGCCGAAGATCGGCGACTTCTACGAGCGGCACGAGTTCCCGTACGAGATCGTCCGCGAGATGGGCCGGATGGGCCTGTTCGGGCTGCCGTTCCCGGAGGAGTACGGCGGGATGGGCGGCGACTATCTGGCGCTGGGCATCGCGCTGGAGGAGCTGGCCCGTGTCGACTCCTCGGTGGCCATCACCCTGGAGGCGGGCGTCTCGCTCGGGGCCATGCCGATCCATCTGTTCGGCACCGAGGAGCAGAAGGCCGAGTGGCTGCCCCGGCTGTGCGCGGGCGAGGTCCTGGGCGCGTTCGGGCTGACCGAGCCGGACGGCGGCTCGGACGCGGGCGCGACCCGTACGACGGCCCGCCTGGACCCGGACACGAACGAATGGGTCATCAACGGCACCAAGTGCTTCATCACCAACTCGGGCACGGACATCACCGGCCTGGTGACGGTCACGGCGGTCACCGGCCGCAAGCCGGACGGCAAGCCGCTGATCTCCTCGATCATCGTCCCCTCGGGCACCCCCGGCTTCACGGTGGCCGCTCCCTACTCCAAGGTCGGCTGGAACGCCTCGGACACCCGCGAGCTGTCCTTCCAGGACGTCCGCGTCCCCGCCGCCAACCTGCTCGGCGAGCAGGGCCGCGGCTACGCCCAGTTCCTCCGCATCCTGGACGAGGGCCGCATCGCCATCGCCGCGCTGGGCACCGGGCTCGCCCAGGGCTGTGTGGACGAGTCGGTGCGCTACGCCAAGGAGCGGCAGGCGTTCGGGCGGCCGATCGGCGCCAACCAGGCCATCCAGTTCAAGCTGGCCGACATGGAGATGAAGGCGCACACCGCCCGCCTCGCCTGGCGCGACGCGGCGGCCCGCCTGGTGGCCGGCGAACCCTTCAAGAAGGAAGCCGCCATCGCCAAGCTCCACTCCTCCACGGTCGCCGTCGACAACGCCCGCGACGCCACCCAGATCCACGGCGGCTACGGCTTCATGAACGAGTACCCGGTCGCCCGCATGTGGCGCGACTCCAAGATCCTGGAAATCGGCGAGGGCACCAGCGAGGTCCAACGCATGCTGATCGCCCGGGAGTTGGGCCTGACCGGCTGACCTCGGCGAACAGCCCGATGGGGGCGGACGCCCCAGCCCTGGACATACAGCAAGGTTAGGCTAACCTTGCTGCGAATTGGTCAGGCGGTGTCCGCCCCGGTCGAAAGCAGTCATACCCATGTCCCACACCCGTGCCACCCACCTCACTCGTCGCGGCATCCTCGCCGCGGGCGGCGTTCTCGGTCTTGGCGTCGCGCTTGCCGCATGCGGTGACGACAAGGGGAAGAGCGGTGGCTCCGAGGGGCAGGCCAAGCCCGGCAAGTCCGGCGCGTGGAGCTTCAAGGACGACCGCGGCACGACCGTCAAGCTGGACTCGGTCCCCACGAAGATCGTCGCGTTCACCGGTGTCGCCGCCGCGCTGTACGACTACGGCGTCGAGGTCAAGGGCGTCTTCGGCCCGACCAAGACCAAGGATGGCAAGGCCGATGTGCAGGCCGGCGACATGGACGTCAGCAAGCTGACCGTCTTCGGCAATGTCTTCGACCAGTTCAACATCGAGGAGTACGCGGCCTTCGGCCCGCAGGTCCTCATCACCACGACCTTCGACCCCAAGGGCACCCTCTGGTACGTGCCGCTGGAGTCCGCCGCGAAGATAGCCAAGCTGGCCCCCAGCGTCGCCGTCTCGGTCTACGACCGCCCGCTCACCGGTCCGCTCCAGCGCGTGTGGGAGCTGGCCGAGTCCCTCGGCGCCGACATGAAGGCGGCCAAGGTCGCCGACGCCAAGAAGCGCTTCGAGGCGGCCGCGGCCCGGCTGCGCAAGGCGGCCAAGTCCCGCCCCGAGATCAAGGTGATGGCCGGCTCGGCCGCGCAGGACGCGTTCTACGTCTCCGGCACCAACCTCTCCGCGGACCTGGAGTACTTCAAGTCCCTCGGCGTGAACTTCATCGAGCCCTCGGAGGCGGCCAAGAAGCCCACCGGCGGCTGGTTCGAGACGCTGAGCTGGGAGAACGTCGACAAGCACCCGGCCGACGTCATCATCATGGACGACCGCTCCGTGGCCATCCAGCCCGCCGACATCACCAAGGCCACCTGGAAGAAGCTGCCCGCCGTCAAGGCCGGCCAGGTCATCCCCCGCTCCGCCGAGCCGATCCTGTCCTACGACAAGTGCGCGCCGCTGCTGGAGAACCTCGCCAAGGCCATCGAGACGGCCAAGAAGGTCAGCTAGCCCCTGCCCATCTGAACCCTTCCTGACGTTCAGGAGCCCCGCATGACGACGGCCGTAGCCGCCCCGTTCCGTTTCTTCGCCCTCCAGGTGACCCGGACGAGGCGGCTCGGCCCGTCTCTGCTCCGCGTCACCTTCACCGGCCCCGAGCTGACCGAGTTCCACTCCGAGGGCCGCGACCAGTCCCTCTCGCTGTTCCTGCCACAGCCGGGCCAGAGCGCACCCGTGGTCCCGCTGGAGCTGGGCGACGACTGGTGGCACGGCTGGCGTGAACTCCCGGACGACGTACGGGCGGTGATGCGCTCGTACACCCTGCGGGCGCTGCGCCGGGACCCGGACGAGATCGACATCGACTTCGCCCTGCACGGCACGGAGCCCGGCGCCCCCGTCCCGGCCGGCCCCGCCTCCCGCTGGGCCGCCGGTGCCGCCGAGGGCGACCGGGTGCTGCTGCTCGGGCCCGCCGTCGCCGACAACCGGGCCATCCGGTTCCGGGCGCCGGAGGACACCGACCTGGTCGTGCTGTGGGGCGACGAGACCGCCGTACCGGCCGCCACGGCCGTACTGGAGTCGCTGCCGCCGTCGACCCGGGTGCACGCCTGGCTGCAGGTGCCGCACGCCGGGGACATCCAGGACGTGCGGACCGAGGCGGACGCCCGGATCACCTGGCTGGTACGGCACGAGGGCGCCCCCTCGGCCGTGGAGGCCCTGCGCGCGGCCGAACTGCCCGCGCACACCAGCCCGTACGTCTGGCTCGCGGGCGAGGCCGGGCAGGTGCGGGAGCTGCGCCGGCACTTCGTCGGGGAGCGCGGCACCGAACGGCGGCGGGTGACCTTCGTCGGTTACTGGCGGCAGGGGCTGACGGAGGAACAGCTGCGCGCGAGCGCCGCGTAAGGGACGGTCCCCCCAGAGTGACGGCCGTCACGGGAGAGGCGTGATCAAAGGATTCCCACTTAGGTTAGGCTTACCTAAGTTGAAGCCGCGGAACTTCACTCCCCCTCGTGTTTCCCTCGGAGGACCCCCTCATGCGCTCGCACCTGCTCAATGGCCTCACCGCGGAGACGTACCGCCGCTCCGTGACCGAAGGAGTAGAGCGGGTGGCGGCCAAACTCGCCACCGCCGCAAGTCCGTTCACCGGCGTCACCGTCGACGACCTCGCTCCCCGCGTCGACTCCGTCGACCTCGACCAGCCGCTCGGCGACACCGCCAGCGCGCTGGACGAGCTGGAGGAGCTCTACCTCCGCGACGCCGTCTACTTCCACCACCCCCGCTACCTCGCCCACCTCAACTGCCCGGTCGTCATCCCGGCCGTGGTCGCCGAGGCCGTGCTCTCCGCGGTCAACTCCTCCCTGGACACCTGGGACCAGTCGGCCGGGGGCACGCTCATCGAGCGGAAACTGATCGACTGGACCAACGCCCGCATCGGCCTCGGACCCGCCGCCGACGGCGTGTTCACCTCCGGCGGCACCCAGTCCAACCTCCAGGCCCTGCTGCTGGCCCGCGAGGAGGCCAAGGCCGAGTCCTACGGCCGGCTGCGCATCTTCACCTCCGAGGTCAGCCACTTCAGCGTGAAGAAGTCCGCCAAACTCCTCGGCCTCGGCCCGGACGCGGTCGTCGTCATCCCGGTCGACCACGACAAGCGGATGCACACCCTCGCGCTCGCCCACGAGCTGGAGCGCTGCGTCCAGGACGGCCTGGTCCCGATGGCCGTCGTCGCCACCGCGGGCACCACCGACTTCGGCTCCATCGACCCGCTCCCCGAAATCGCGGAACTCTGCGCGCGGTTCGAGGTGTGGATGCACGTGGACGCCGCCTACGGCTGCGGACTGCTCACCTCGCTAAAGCACCGCGACCGCATCGACGGCATCGAGCGCGCCGACTCGGTCACCGTCGACTACCACAAGTCCTTCTTCCAGCCGGTGAGTTCCTCCGCCGTGCTGGTCCGGGACGCGGCCACCCTGCGGCACGCCACCTACCACGCGGACTACCTGAACCCCCGCCGCATGGTGCAGGAGCGCATCCCCAACCAGGTCGACAAGTCCCTCCAGACCACCCGCCGCTTCGACGCGCTCAAGCTGTGGATGACGCTGCGCGTGATGGGCGCCGACGGCATCGGCGAACTCTTCGATGAGGTCTGTGAACTGGCCCAGGAGGGCTGGCGGTTGCTCGCCGCCGACCCACGCTACGACGTGGTCGTGGCGCCCTCGCTGTCCACCCTGGTCTTCCGCTACATCCCGGCGAACGTCACCGACCCGGCCGAGATCGACCGCGCCAACCTGTACGCCCGCAAGGCCCTGTTCGCCTCCGGTGACGCCGTGGTCGCGGGCACCAAGGTCGGCGGCCGCCACTACCTGAAGTTCACCCTGCTCAACCCCGAGACCACCGCGGCCGACATCGCCGCCGTCCTCGATCTGATCGCCGGCCACGCCGAGCAGTACCTGGGAGAGTCCCTTGACCGCGCT
The DNA here is from genome assembly GCF_044541565.1 of Streptomyces sp. NPDC085596. Classification (NCBI taxonomy): domain Bacteria; kingdom Bacillati; phylum Actinomycetota; class Actinomycetes; order Kitasatosporales; family Streptomycetaceae; genus Streptomyces; species Streptomyces sp. NPDC085596. The sequence goes on from NZ_JBITTC010000001.1 coordinate 991,765, forward strand.
TCCTGAAGCCAGCCCCGTCCTCGACTTCGTGGGGATCGGCCTCGGCCCCTTCAACCTCGGCCTGGCCTGCCTCACCGAGCCCGTCGAAGAGCTGAACGGCGTCTTCCTCGACTCCAAGCCCGACTTCGAGTGGCACGCCGGGATGTTCCTGGACGGCGCCCACCTCCAGACACCGTTCATGTCGGACCTGGTCACCCTGGCCGACCCGACCTCGCCGTACTCCTTCCTCAACTATCTGAAGGAGAAAGGCCGGCTGTACTCGTTCTACATCCGCGAGAACTTCTACCCGCTGCGGGTCGAGTACGACGACTACTGCCGCTGGGCCGCGAACAAGCTGACCAGCGTCCGCTTCAGCACCACGGTCACCGAAGTCACCTTCGAGGACGGGCTGTACGCGGTGCACACCGACGCCGGTGACACCTACCGCGCCAAGCACCTGGTCCTCGGCACCGGCACCCCGCCGTACATCCCGGAAGCCTGCGAGGGCCTGGGCGGCGACTTCATCCACAACTCCCGCTACCTGGCGAACAAGGCGGAGCTGCAGAAGAAGCGCTCCATCACCCTGGTCGGCAGCGGGCAGTCGGCGGCGGAGATCTACTACGACCTGCTCAGTGAGATCGACGTCCACGGCTACCAGCTGAACTGGGTCACCCGCTCGCCGCGCTTCTTCCCGCTCGAATACACCAAGCTCACGCTGGAGATGACCTCCCCGGAGTACATCGACTACTTCCACGCGCTCCCCGAGGACACCCGCTACCGGATCACCGCCCAGCAGAAGGGCCTGTTCAAGGGCATCGACGGCGAGCTGATCAACGAGATCTTCGACCTGCTCTACCAGAAGAACCTCGGCGGCCCGATCCAGACCCGCCTGCTCACCAACTCCTCGCTGAACAGCGCCTCTTACGACCACGGCACCTACACCCTCTCCCTCCGCCAGGAGGAGCAGGACAAGGACTACGAGCTGGACAGCGAGGGCCTGGTGCTGGCCACCGGATACCAGTACCGCGAGCCGGAGTTCCTGAAGCCGGTCCGCGACCGCCTGCGCTACGACACCCACGGCAACTTCGACCTGGCCCGCAACTACGCCATCGACGTCACCGGCCGGGGTGTCTTCCTCCAGAACGCCGGCGTCCACACCCACAGCATCACCAGCCCCGACCTGGGCATGGGTGCCTACCGGAACGCCTACATCATCCGCGAGCTGCTCGGCTCGGAGTACTACCCGGTCGAAAAGACCATCGCTTTCCAGGAGTTCGCGATATGACCTTCACGATCCGCCCGCTCGACCCCCTGAAGGACGCGAGCCTGGTGCATGGCTGGGTGACTGATCCGAAGGCCGCGTTCTGGATGATGCAGGACGCCCGGCTGGTGGACGTCGAGCGTGCCTACATGGAGATCGCGGCCGACGAGCACCACCACGCCTTCCTCGGTCTGGACGACGGGGTGCCGGTCTTCCTGATGGAGACGTACGACCCCGCGCACCGCGAGCTGGCCGGGCTGTACGAGGCGCAGCCCGGTGATGTCGGCATGCACTTCCTCGTCGCGCCCACCGACAGGCCCGTGCACGGGTTCACCCGGCGGGTCATCACCGCCGTGATGGCGCACCTGTTCACGGACCCGCGCACCCTGCGGGTCGTCGTGGAGCCCGATGTGCGCAACACGGCCGTGCACGCGCTGAACGAGGCCGTCGGGTTCGTGCCCGAGGGCGAGATAGAGAAGCCGGAGAAGCGCGCCCTGCTGAGTTTCTGCACGCGGGAGAAGTTCGAGGCGGCGACGGGGGTGGCGGCATGACGCTCGCCGACTCCGTGGCCCACCTCTCCCCCGAGCGCTGGGAGAAGGCCAACCGCCTGCTCATCCGCAAGGCCCTCGCCGAGTTCGCGCACGAGCGCCTGCTCACGCCCGAGCCGGACGGTGAGGAGGGGTACGTCGTCCGCGGCGACGACAAGCTCACCGCGTACCGCTTCTCCGCCGTGCGCCGGGGCCTGGACCACTGGCAGGTGGACGCCGACTCCATCACCCGGCACCGCGAGGGCGCCGAACTCCCGCTGGCCGCACTGGACTTCTTCATCGATCTGAAGGAGACCCTGGGGCTGAGCGAGGAGATCCTGCCGGTCTACCTGGAGGAGATCTCCTCCACCCTGTCCGGCACCTGCTACAAGCTGACCAAACCGCGCGTGAGCGCGAAGGAACTGGCCGGGGCCTCGTTCCAGGACATCGAGACCGGGATGACCGAGGGCCACCCCTGCTTCGTGGCCAACAACGGCCGGCTCGGCTTCGGCGTCCAGGAGTACCTGGCGTACGCGCCGGAGACGGCGAGCCCGGTGAAACTGGTCTGGCTGGCCGCGCACCGCTCGCGCGCCGCGTTCACCGCCGGGGCGGGCGTCGAGTACGAGGAGTTCTTCCGGCGGGAGCTGGGCGGGGCCACCCTGGAGCGGTTCCGGGGCGTGCTCACCGAGCAGGGGCTCGACGCGGACGACTACCTGCTGATCCCGGTCCACCCCTGGCAGTGGTGGAACAAGCTGAGCGTGACCTTCGCCGCCGAGGTGGCCCGCCGCAATCTGGTGTGCCTGGGCGAGGGTGACGACGAGTACCTGGCCCAGCAGTCCATCCGGACGTTCTTCAACCGGACGCACCCCGAGAAGAACTATGTGAAGACGGCGCTGTCCGTGCTCAACATGGGCTTCATGCGCGGTCTTTCGGCCGCGTACATGGAGGCGACCCCGGCGATCAACGACTGGCTGGCCCGGCTGATCGAGAACGACCCGGTGCTCACCGCGACCGGCCTCACGATCATCCGCGAACAGGCGGCCGTCGGCTACCGGCACCTGGAGTACGAGCGCGCCACCGACCGCTACTCCCCCTACCGCAAGATGCTGGCCGCCCTGTGGCGGGAGTCCCCGGTGTCCCGCCTCGCCGAGGGCGAGTCGCTGGCGACGATGGCCTCCCTGCTGCACGTCGACCACGACGGCGCCTCCTTCGCGGGCGCGCTGATCGAGCGCTCCGGCCAGGCACCCACCGACTGGCTGCGCGACTACCTGCGGGCCTACTACGTGCCGCTGCTGCACAGCTTCTACGCCTACGACCTGGTGTTCATGCCGCACGGCGAGAACGTCATCCTGGTGCTGGAGGACGGCGCGGTCCGGCGCGCGGTGTACAAGGACATCGCCGAGGAGATCGCCGTCATGGACCCGGACGCGGCCCTGCCGCCGGAGGTCCGGCGCATCCGCGTGGAGGTGCCCGAGGACAAGAAGCTGCTGTCGATCTTCACGGACGTCTTCGACTGCTTCTTCCGCTTCCTCGCCGCCGACCTGGCCGCCGACGGCGTGCTCACCGAGGACGAGTTCTGGGACACGGTCGCGGAGATCACCCGCGAGTACCAGGAGGCGAACCCACACCTGGCGGAGAAGTTCGAGCGGTACGACATGTTCGCGCCGGAGTTCGCGCTGTCCTGCCTGAACCGGCTCCAGCTCCGGAACAACAAGCAGATGGTGGACCTCGCCGACCCGTCCGGCGCGCTCCAGCTCATCGGCACCCTGGACAACCCGCTCGCCGGGCGCTGAGGAGCCGTACCAAGACCACGGGCACCCCGGAGACGGTCCTCCGGGGTGCTCGTACCCCTTTCTCCGGCCCGTCAGTCCGCCGGCCAGGGGACCTGCGGCGAGCGGTAATAGTTGATGCCGAGGGCGTCCCAGCGCGGGGCCTGCGCCGCCAGCCGCACCCGGAAGGCGTCCCAGTCGTGGGTGGCGGCCGGTGACCAGCCCAGCTCCGCCGCGCCCGGCAGCCGCGGGAACGCCATGTACTCGATGTCGGCGGATTTCTTCAGCGTCTCCGACCACAGGGGAGCCTCGACACCCCTGATCGCCGAGGCGGGCACTGAGTCGAGATAGGCGCCCGGGTCCCAGTCGTAGGACCGCCGCACCTCCACCAGACCCGCCCAGTCCAGGCCGAGCGGGGTGTCCTTGGTGTACTTCATGTCGAGGTAGACCCGGTCGGCCGGGGACAGGATCAGCCCGGTGCCGTTCCGCGCGGCCTCGGCGACCTGCGCCTTCTCCGCCGCGCTGGTGCGGTCCAGGCCCCAGTACTGGGCGAGGGCGCCCTTGACCGGATGGGCGCCGGTGAGCTGGTGCCACCCGATGGCCGTCTTGCCGTACTTGGCGACGACCGGCTGCACACGGTCCATGAACGTCACGTAGTCCGCGTGGCTGGTGGAGTGCGCCTCGTCACCGCCGATGTGCAGATAGCGGCCTGGGGTGAGCGCGGCCAGCTCGCGGATCACGTCGTCCACGAAGTCGTAGGTGACCTGCTTGGACACGCACAGCGAGCTGAAGCCGACCTGGGTGCCGGTGTAGAGCGGGGGCGCCACGCCGTCGCAGTTCAGCTCGGCGTAGGAGGCCAGGGCGGCGTTGGTGTGGCCGGGCATGTCGATCTCGGGGACGACCTCGAGATAGCGGCCGGCCGCGTACCGGACGATCTCCCGGTAGTCGGCCTTGCTGTAGTGGCCGCCCTCGCCGCCGCCGACCTCGGTGGAGCCGCCGTACCGGGCCAGGCGCGGCCAGGAGTCGACGGCGATGCGCCAGCCCTGGTCGTCGCTGAGGTGCAGATGCAGCTCATTGATCTTGTAGAGGGCCAGCTGGTCGATGTAGCGCTTGACCTGGGCGACGGTGAGGAAGTGCCGGGAGACGTCCAGCATGGCGCCCCGGTAGGCGTAGCGCGGGCGGTCCTCGAGGGTACCGCCGGCGATCCGCCAGGGGCCGGGCTGGACGGTCTTCTTCTCGACGGCCGCCGGCAGCAGCTGACGCAGGGTCTGCACGCCGTGGAAGAGGCCGGCGGGGGCGGCGGCGGTGATGGTGACGCCACCGGCTCCGCTGTGCAGCCGGTACCCCTCGGCGCCGAAGTCGCCCTTCTGGAGGTGGAGTCGGATGCCTCCGCCGCCGCCGTGGTCGGTGAGGGGCAGCGGATAGCCGGTGGAGGGCCGCAGGATGCCGGTGAGGTAGGCGCCGATCCGGCGGACCTCGGCGGAGCCGTCCACCCGGACGCCGGTCGCGCGGGTGATGCGGTACGGGGTTCCGCCCGGCTCGACCGAGGCGGGTGCCGGGACCACCCGGTCCAGCGCGGGCGGGGCGGCCGCCTGCGCGGCGGGGTTCGCGGCGAAGGTGAAGACACCGGCCGCCGCGACAAGCAGCAGTGATCCGAGGATTCGTGTCGTTCGGGTCGTTCGGGTCGTTCGGGTCGTTCGGGGAGTGGTGCCGTGGTGCCGTGTCACATGCGCTCCCTTCGGATGTGGTCGGGACAACTGTCCCGCAGATCCGGTGAATCGATCCCGCCCGTGCGGGCGGCCCTCGGTCGCTGGGAGGACCGCCCGCTCGGCTATTTGGCGCGGCGGGCCACGGTGAAGTGGTCGATGCGCTCACCGGTCTCGGCGATGCCGGACACGGTCAGCGTGGTGTGCCGGCCCCGGGGCGCGGGGTTCACGTCCACGCGCAGGAAGGAGTAGTCGAGGTAGCGCACGCGGGACCAGGTGACGGTCTCGGGCCGCTTGCCGTCCTTGAGGTTGACGAAGGAGGCGACGGACTCGACCTCGTTCTCGTGCCCCTCGTAGGTGTCGGGGGCGGTGAAGGCGTACAGGCTGCGGCCGGCCGCGCCCGCGGTGACGTAGACGACGCCCTCGGTCTCGGGGTAGGCGGTGCCGCCGACGGGGAGCTTCTTGACGACCGCGTCCCCCTTGATCACGTCGGTGCGCTCGTACTGGTGGTTGTGGCCGTTGATGACCAGGTCCACGGTGTACTTCTCGAACAGCGGCACCCACTCCTGGCGCACCCCGCCCTCGGAGGCGTGGGCGGTGGAGGTGCAGTAGGCGCAGTGGTGGAAGAAGACCACGACGAAGTCGACGTCCCGCGCGGCCCGGTACTTCTTGAGCTGGGCCTCCAGCCAGGCGGTCTGGGTGCCGCCGGAGATGCCGAGGTTGGCCGGGATCTCGTAGGAGATGTCGTTGGCGTCGAGCGAGATCACGGCGGTGTTGCCGTAGACGAAGGAGTAGACGCCGGGCAGGTTCGCCGCGTCGGGGCCGTTGTCCGGGAGGGACCAGCGAGCTTCCTCGCCGCCGTAGCCGTTGGGCGAGTACCAGGCTTCCATGTCGTGGTTGCCGTAGGCGGGCATCCAGGGGATCTGCTTGGCGACGGACTCGGTCTGGTGCAGGAACTGGTCCCAGGTGCGCGAGTCGAAGCCGGTGTCGGTCTTCTTGCCGGCGCCGGCGGGGTCGCCGTAGGCGATGTCGCCCGCGTGCAGGTGGAAGGCGGGGTTCTGGCCGAGGATCAGGGCGTTGTTGGCGAGGCCGTGGTAGCCGACGCCCTCGTCGCCGAAGGCGGTGAAGGTGAAGGGCGCCTTGTGGGCGGGGGCGGTGGTGAAGGTGCCGAGGGTGCCGAGCAGGTGGGGCTCGGCGGGGTCGAAGCCGTGGTGGCCGACGCCGTAGTAGTAGGTCTGGCCGGGTCGCAGCCGGCTCAGCCTGGCGTGCACGTAGTACTGGGTGTGGTCGCCGCTCGCGCCGACCCCGGCCGGGGTGTACAGCGCCCGGACCTCGGCGTCGATCTTGCGGGAGAGGTCCCAGGGGTGGGCGCCGATCCGGATGAAGGGCCGCTTCACCGCGACCGGCACCTGCCAGGAGACGGTGATCTCGGTGCGCGGGTCGTTGCCCCAGGCCAGGTGGCGGCCGAAGGGGGCGGCCAGGGCGCCGTCGACCGGTTCGGCAGGCCGGGGAGCCGGGGTCGCGGCGGCGGCCGGGGTGGCGGCGCCGGGTACGAAGGCGCCGCCCGCGACGGTGCCGAGGGTGACGGCGCCGCCCCTGATCAGGGTGCGCCGGGAGAATCTGCTCCGCAGGTACTCGTGCCGCTCGGCCATGCTCATCCGCTCGGCCAGCTTCTCGGGTACGCCCATACGAGGAATGTCCATGACCAGCAAACTCGTGGCCGGCGGCAACGCGGTCCGGGACGGCAAGTGGACACCGGGCGAACAGCGCCCCATGAGCAGACCAACAGGCGCTTGCCCGGAATCGGGCACGATTCTTGCGAAACCGGCGTTCGTACCCGAAGATCTACCGGGTGCACGAGGAACTTGTCGATCATTTGACGCGCTCCACCCCGCTCAGCCGGGGCGAGGCGCTGCGAGTGATACAGGACGTGCTCGCCTTCTTCGACGAGACGACCCAGGACTACGTCCGTCGTCGACACCGAGAACTGCAGGCCCAGGGCCTGCAGAACGCGGCGATCTTCGAACGGATCGATGCGGACCTGAAATACCGCGCGGTGGCGCCGCCGGAGCTGACGCTCAGGCAGCTGCGCCGCATGGTCTACGGCTGAGAAGCCAGGGTGAGGGAGCTAACACATGTGCGGAATTGTCGGATACATCGGTAAGCGGGATGTCGCCCCCCTGCTGCTGGAGGGTCTCCAGCGCCTGGAGTACCGGGGTTACGACTCGGCGGGCATCGTCGTCTCCTCGCCCAAGTCGGCCGGCCTGAAGATGGTCAAGGCCAAGGGCCGGGTGCGTGACCTGGAGGCCAAGGTCCCCGCGCGCTTCAAGGGCACCACCGGCATCGCCCACACCCGCTGGGCCACCCACGGCGCCCCCTCCGATGTGAACGCCCACCCGCACATGTCGGCCGACGACAAGGTCGCCGTCGTCCACAACGGCATCATCGACAACGCCTCCGACCTGCGCCGCAAGCTGGAGGCGGACGGTGTCGAGTTCCTCTCGGAGACCGACACCGAGGTCCTCGTCCACCTGGTCGCCCGCTCCGAGGCCGAGAAGCTGGAGGACAAGGTCCGCGAGGCGCTGCGCGCGGTCGAGGGCACCTACGGCATCGCCGTGATGCACGCCGACTTCCCCGACCGCATCGTGGTGGCCCGCAACGGCTCCCCGGTCGTCCTCGGCATCGGCGAGAAGGAGATGTTCGTCGCCTCGGACATCGCCGCCCTGGTCACCCACACCCGCCAGATCGTCACCCTGGACGACGGCGAGATGGCGACCCTCAAGGCCGACGACTTCCGCACCTACACCACCGAGGGCACCCGCACCAGCGCCGAGCCCACCACCGTGGAGTGGGAGGCCGCCTCCTACGACATGGGCGGCCACGACACCTACATGCACAAGGAGATCCACGAGCAGGCCGACGCCGTGGACCGCGTGCTGCGCGGCCGCATCGACGACCGCTTCTCCACCGTGCACCTGGGCGGTCTCAACCTGGACGCCCGCGAGGCGCGCCGCATCCGCCGCGTGAAGATCCTCGGCTGCGGCACCTCGTACCACGCGGGCATGATCGGCGCCCAGATGATCGAGGAGCTGGCCCGTATCCCCGCCGACGCCGAGCCGGCGTCCGAGTTCCGCTACCGCAACGCGGTCGTCGACCCCGACACCCTGTACATCGCGGTCTCCCAGTCCGGTGAGACGTACGACGTGCTGGCCGCCGTGCAGGAGCTGAAGCGCAAGGGCGCCCGCGTCCTCGGTGTGGTCAACGTGGTCGGCTCGGCCATCGCCCGCGAGGCCGACGGCGGCATCTACGTGCACGCCGGCCCCGAGGTGTGCGTGGTCTCCACCAAGTGCTTCACCAACACCACGGTCGCCTTCGCGCTGCTCGCCCTGCACCTGGGCCGCACCCGTGACCTGTCCGTGCGTGACGGCAAGCGGATCATCGAGGGCCTGCGCAAGCTGCCCGGCCAGATCTCCGAGATCCTCAAGCAGGAGGAGCAGGTCCGCGAGCTGGCCGAGGAGTACGCGGACAGCCGCTCGATGCTCTTCATCGGCCGCGTCCGGGGCTACCCGGTCGCCCGCGAGGCTTCCCTGAAGCTCAAGGAGATCACCTACATCCACGCCGAGGCGTACCCCGCCTCCGAGCTGAAGCACGGCCCGCTGGCCCTGATCGAGCCGGCCCTGCCGACGGTCGCCATCGTCCCGGACGACGACCTGCTGGAGAAGAACCGCGCCGCGCTGGAGGAGATCAAGGCCCGCAGCGGCAAGATCCTCGCCGTGGCCCACCGCGAGCAGGAGAAGGCCGACCAGACGATCGTCGTCCCGAAGAACGAGGACGAGCTGGACCCGATCCTCATGGGCATCCCGCTCCAGCTCCTCGCCTACCACGCGGCGAAGGTCCTGGGCCGCGACATCGACAAGCCGCGCAACCTGGCCAAGTCTGTGACCGTCGAGTAGGACATCCCCGCCACGGCGGAAGCGATGATTGACGGACCCCCGCGGCGCGCAACCACGTCCGCGAGAGCGGCGCCGGTTTAGGCGCAAGAAACGGACCCCTGCGCGAGCCGTCGTGGGGGTCCGTTTCCGTGCCGCTGTCCGTGCCACTGTCCTCGGCCGGTGGCCGTCACCCCCCGGCCGACAGCACGACTTTGCCTGCGGCGTCGGCCGTTGTATGCCCGGCACGGGGATGAGGGACACCTCTACGCGCGAGTAGCTTCACGGAGCGCGAAGTGGGGCGAAAACAGAGGAAGTTGAGGCGTCAGGGGATCACGATCACGGGCCGCCGGGCGCGCTTGGTGAGTCGTCCGGCGACGGAGCCGAAGATCCGCCCGGCGATGCCGTGCGTGGAGCCGACGACGATCGCGTCCGCCTCGTACTCCCGCCCGACCTCCTCCAGTTCATGGCAGATGTCGCCGCCGCGCTCCACCAGAATCCACGGCACCTCACTCAAGTGGTCGGCGCAGGCCAGCTCCAGACCGAGCACCTCGGTGCGGTGGTCCGGGACGTCCACGAAGACGGGCGGCTCGCAGCCGGCCCAGACCGTGGTGGGCAGCCGGTTGGCCACATGGACGATGATCAGGCCCGAGCCGGAGCGGTGGGCCATGCCGACGGCGTACGCGAGGGCGCGCTCGCTGGAGGTGGAGCCGTCGAAGCCGACGACCACTCCGTGCCGGAAGGCGGGATCGCAGGATGGGCGTGACTCTTCCGCCGCCAGGGGCTCGGCCGCCGTGGGTTCGGCTACCGGCCGCTTGCGGTCCGCGGGTTCGAAGAATTCGTGACCGGCCATGGCTGTCTCGGCGTCGTGATCCTTGTATGGAGGGGGACATCGTGCGGCGGAGCTGTGTCCGGGAAACGTCTTCCCATCCCCATACCCCCAAGGGTACGGCGGCACGCCTCCCAGTCGCAGTTCGCGCACACGCTCCGTGAACGGCCCTCCGGGACGTCCCGAGGGGTTCCCCGGAGCATGCACGAGCGGCGCCCCTTACGCAATGGTCGCTGCCCCGTACAGGCGGTTTGCCGGGAGCCGCCCATCGAGGGGTGACCGTCCGGCCGTCCGCGCGTTGAACCCCCTGAACCGCCGCCCCCAGGGAGCCCGCAGATGCCCGCACCCCGCCCCGCACCGCGCTCCGCGCCCGGCCCGCGCCCAGGCACGGACACCGCGCGTGAGGTGATCCGCTGGGCGGTCTTCAGCTGCGTACTGGTGCCGGTGGTTCTGTTGTGGTGCGGAACGGCGCCGATGGCCGCCGTGGGGGCGGGGCTGGGACTGGCCGGCGTCACCGGTGCCTGCCGGTTGCTGCTGGATCGCTCACTGCGGGAGACCGCGCGGGGAGTCGCAGATCACACGAGAGCCAGTACACCGGTCGACTGACCGGTTTCCACACCCTCGAACGCTGGTTTTCAGCCAAGTTCTGAATATCGCTCCGGAGGGGTCCCAACCACCCCTCAACCCCCGTTCCACCTGCACAAACAGGGGTCGTCCGACCCGTCGCACCCTATGCGGTTTGGCCACCCCGTGGAGGCGTACTTCCCTGCACGCCCCACGAGTGCAACCCTTCGTGATCGAATGCTTCACGCCAAGTTGTCATGTCGACAATGCACCGCGTGTGGAACTGGCCACCGGCAGACCGCGGGAGCCAGTAGATTTCGATCTTGATGTCTTACGGCGGGGGACTCGTGCAGGACCGAGGGGAAACGTGCAGGAGCGACAGACCCGAAGCGTAAAGGGAGCCGCGACCACCGAGGGGGGCTTAGCAGTATGAGCCACGACTCCACCGCCGCGCCGGAAGCCACTGTCCGGAAACTCGCCGGGCGACGCCGCAAGGAGATCGTCGCGGTGCTGCTGTTCAGCGGCGGCCCCATCTTCGAGAGTTCCATACCGCTTTCGGTGTTCGGGATTGACCGCCAGGACGCCGGAGTGCCGCGCTACCGACTGCTGGTGTGTGCCGGCGAGGACGGCCCGCTGCGGACCACGGGGGGCCTGGAACTCACCGCGCCGCATGGCCTGGAGGCGATCTCCCGCGCGGGCACGGTCGTCGTACCGGCCTGGCGCTCGATCACCTCGCCGCCACCGGAGGAGGCGCTCGACGCGCTGCGCCGGGCGCACGAGGAGGGGGCCCGCATCGTCGGCCTGTGCACCGGGGCGTTCGTCCTGGCCGCGGCCGGCCTGCTGGACGGCCGCCCGGCCACCACCCACTGGATGTACGCGCCGACGCTGGCCAAGCGCTATCCGTCGGTGCACGTCGATCCGCGTGAGCTGTTCGTCGACGACGGCGATGTGCTCACCTCGGCCGGTACGGCCGCCGGGATCGACCTGTGTCTGCACATCGTGCGGACGGACCACGGCAACGAGGCGGCCGGTGCGCTGGCCCGCCGCCTGGTGGTGCCGCCCCGCCGCAGCGGCGGTCAGGAGCGCTACCTCGACCGGTCTTTACCCGAGGAGATCGGCGCCGACCCGCTGGCCGAGGTCGTCGCCTGGGCGCTGGAACACCTCCACGAGCAGTTCGACGTGGAGACGCTGGCGGCACGCGCCTACATGAGCCGCCGTACGTTCGACCGCAGGTTCCGTTCGCTCACCGGCAGCGCGCCGCTGCAGTGGCTGATCACCCAGCGGGTGCTCCAGGCGCAGCGGCTGCTGGAGACCTCCGACTACTCCGTGGACGAGGTCGCGGGCCGCTGCGGCTTCCGCTCCCCGGTCGCGCTGCGCGGGCACTTCCGCCGCCAGCTGGGCTCGTCCCCGGCGACCTACCGGGCCGCCTACCGGGCCCGCAGGCCGCAGGGTGAGCGGCCGGTCGAGCAGGAGCAGCAGTTCGCGCAGCACGGCGGGCCCCAGGGCCCGGCCGCGTCCGGCCTGCCCGGTCACGGCCCGGTGGCCCCTGTCCCCTCGGTCCTGCACCCGGACCGGGACGGCGGGGTTCCGCTCCAGAGCCGTCGCCACACGGCGGGCGCGGTGAGTCTGCTGCCGGGGCCGCGCGGAAGCGGCTGAGGATCACCGGCGTGAGGGGGGTGGGAGGAGGCTCGGCCTCTCCCGCCCCCTTCTCCGTGCGCATGGGTCTCCGTGCGTACGGGTCTCCGTGCGTACGGGCGGGTCCGGGTGGGTCCTGGTCCCCTTAAGGTGAGACACATGAACGATCGCATGGTGTGGATCGACTGCGAGATGACCGGCCTCTCGCTGTCCGACGACGCGCTCATCGAGGTGGCCGCCCTCGTCACCGACTCCGAGCTGAACGTGCTCGGCGAAGGGGTGGACATCGTCATCCGCCCGCCGGACTCCGCACTGGAGACGATGCCGGAGGTGGTGCGCCAGATGCACACCGCGTCCGGCCTGCTGGACGAGCTGGCCGGCGGCACCACGCTCGCCGACGCCGAGGAGCAGGTGCTCGCCTACATCCGTGAGCACGTCAAGGAGCCCGGCAAGGCCCCGCTGTGCGGCAACTCCGTCGGCACAGACCGCGGCTTCCTGCTGCGGGACATGCCCACGCTGGAGGCCCACCTCCACTACCGGATCGTCGACGTGTCCTCGGTCAAGGAGCTGGCCCGGCGCTGGTACCCGAGGGCGTACTTCAACAGCCCGGACAAGAACGGCAACCACCGGGCGCTGGCCGACATCCGCGAGTCGATCGCCGAGCTGCGCTACTACCGCGAGGCGGTCTTCGTCCCGCAGCCCGGCCCGGACTCCGACACGGCGAAGTCGATCGCGGCGAAGTACGTCCTGCCTCCGCAGTAGCCCACTGGGAACGCGTGCGCGGAAACGTGTGCGCGAGCACCCCTCGGGACCCTGTAGACTTCTTCTCGGCCGGTCGGGGAAACGACAAGTTCCACCGCCGGTCGTGGTGGGTGTAGCTCAGCTGGTAGAGCACCTGGTTGTGGTCCAGGAAGTCGCGGGTTCAAGTCCCGTCACTCACCCTGAATGATCGAGGGGCCGACTCGCATTACGGAGTCGGCCCCTTGGTCGTTCCCGTCACACCCCCGGCTGATCCAGCACCTCGATGGCCCGCCGGATCAAGGTACGCGCTGCCGCGCCGTAGACGGCCATGGAACGAAGCTGCTCAAACGCCGCCAGGTGGAGATCGACCTCCGACGGCTGCGTGATCCGTACGCGGGCCGACACCAGCTCGACGCTGACGAGACGGTCGTCGTAGACGTGGAACGTCTCGCGCGGCCACTGCTGCCGGGACGCCGTGTCCGTGGGGATGATGCCGAGCGAGACCTGCGGAAGGGCGCCGGCAGTGAGGAGGTGGCCGAGCTGCGCGGCCATCGCCTCCACGTCGCAGACGCGGTAGTACAGGACGGACTCCTCCACCACGAACACGAAACGGCGGCCGGGCTCGTGGACGACCCTGCTGCGCTCGACCCGGGCACGGGCGGCGGCCGCGCTGTCGTCCACGGGAACGTCCCGGAACCGCGCGCTGATCCCGAGCACTCCGGCTGCGTACCCCTCCGTCTGCAACAGACCGGGCACGAGCGAGGAGGAGTACACCCGGAAGAGAGCCGTGTCGCGGAAGAGGTTCGGCTCGCTGCCCTGGAGCGCCTTGAGTCCGGCCCGGACCTGGGTGCGCCACTCGGTGTAGAGGGACTCCGCATGCAATGACTGGGCGACGAGTCCGTCGGCCTCGTCCGGCACACCACAGGCCGCGCACCAGGCTCTTATGTCCGGAGCGGTGGGCGCGGTGCGGGCGTTCTCGATCCGGCTCGTCTTGGCGTGGTGCCAGCCGCACCGGTCGGCCAGCTCGACCACCGTCAGTCCGGCGCTCTTGCGCAGGTCGCGCAGCCTGTGGGCGACGACTTCGCGGGCCGCCTGGGCGGCCGACGACGGGGAAACGGGCATGAACTGGCCTGTCCGGTGCGTGCTGGGTCAGCGGATCTCGTACTGGTCGTGCGGAACGGCTCGTGCCCAGACCGTATCGAAGGCTTCGCTGCACAGTTTCGCCGCCAGGGGGTCGTCGGTGACCTCCCCGCCCGCGGACGCGCCCGCTCCTGTGAAGTGGTTCCAGCGGACCACCTGGCCGTCGATGACCCAGAAGTCGTTGGCGGGCAGAGCGATCGCGCCCGCTTGACGACGCGGAAGCCAGCGGACCTGCTCTCCGGCGGCCATGTTGGTGAAGGTGTTGTCGTACAGGAAGCGGGTGTACTCGCTCACCGGCTCGGAGACGATCCGGGCCCGGCGGACGATCACCCCTCGGGCCACGGTGTCCCGCACCAGGTCCAGCCACGGCCGCCACCAGGACGCGCGGTCGGCGGGGTCGTACCGGAATCCCGCGCGCCATTCGGCGAAGGGCCCGCGCTCGTAGTCGACGGCGTAGGAGTCGCGCATCTCCAGATGGACGGCCGACCGTTGCGCGGACGCGAGAAGATCAGCGAACTCGACCGGCGGCACGTTCGGCGACATCACAAGCCTCCCTGATCATCGGCACCATGCGGGCGGGGATACGAATCACAGCCTCGTGCTCCGGAATGCCGACCGCGTGTCCGGGCAGCTCCAACGCGGCGCATTCCGCTTGCAGTTCGAGGCTCGGCTTCCACCCCTGGAAGACCAGTTCGTTGGCCTCCGGGTCGACCCAGACGGTCGGACTCTCGTGGTCTCCCGTGTTCGGGTCGATACCGATGAACACTAATGACACCGCTGCCTCCTTTGCCGGGATGTGCAGGACTGTGCACCACGATGGCGAGAGCGGAGCATGCCGTCAAGAGTGCGCAAGCCCTGTTAAACAAGGGAGAGTTAAAGTCACGCACAAATATGCACACCGCTCGCCGCGCCGTACGCCACCTCTCTAGCGTCACTGGGGACCACCGACTCCGAGGGAGCCCCGTATGCATCGCGGCCGCGCCACCCCGCCCCCCACTCTCCCCTCCCGCACCAATCCCCCCGACACCATCCGCAACTGGCTGGCCGGCGCGCACGGGTCTCCCGAGCAGGTACGGCGCGAGTGGGCCCGGTGTGGGCTCGCGCTGCTCCCGCTCGGTTCCCGTTTCGATGCCGTCCGCATTCCCGGCGAGCTCCTTCACGCCGCAGTCGGAAGCGGCGCGGTCGGCGACGCCCTCGACGGCCCCGTCATCCACGACGTACGAACCCTCGGCCCCACCTACTGGGCCCTGGTCCCCCGCCAGGACGACTGGCCCGGCGACGCGGAAACCCCGCTCCTCAGCCACGGCACATACCTCGGGGTGCCCGACCTCACCGTCATCGGTCCGCCCGGGTCCTTCTGGGTGACCGCGCCCCGTCGCCGACACCATCTGTGCCGCGCTGAGGAGGTACTGGCTCTCATCGCCTGCGGCAGGCGGGAGTTGAGGCAGGAACGCACGACCGACGCAGAGGTACTGCGCGCGCTCGCTCAGGAACTTCCCGCACCGGACACCCTGTCCGACGACCACCGAAGAGGCCGTACCTGCGTCTGGTGCGACACGCAGCTCACCGCCGAGACCGCCTTCCTCGACTTCGGCCAACTGACCAGCCCTCAGCGCTGGTTCCCGCGCGCCTGCCGCCCCTGCACGGACGAGCGGGGAGATCGCGCCCGGACGGCTTTGGAGGGACGGAAGTGAACACCGAACCCGAGCCGCCCCCCTCGTACATCACCCCCGCCTGCGCCCGCTGCGGCCACTACTTCCAGCCCGGCGAGCCCTACGACGTCGTATCCGTCGAGTCCGGCACCGGCGTGACCCCGGACGCCTACCGTCATCGCGAGCAGTGCGTCCCTGCACGAAGGCGGCGCTGAAGGTCCTCGTCGTTCACCGCGAGGACCCGTCCGACAAGCGTCAGCGGGTTACCGCACGGCATCGTGTGCAGGCCGGTCTTATGGCGCGCCTCCAGCTCTCCTACGGGGCAGCCGATTTCGTGGTCGGGCCCGATGGCCAGTGGACCCCTCTCGGGGTCAATCCTTGCGGGCAATGGGAAGGGATTCAGGCCGAGACCGGGCTGCCGATCATGCGAGCACTCGCCGATGAACTGCAAGGAGTCGACTGATGCGGGTGGACTGGAAGCCGTACGCGGCCGGCCTCGCCGCCGAGGCAACCCACCCCGGTTCGCGTTGGTGGGAGCCCCTCCACGCGACTCCCCGGCACGTCTTCGTGCCGCGCTGGTACACCGCGGACGCGGGTGGCTGGACCTGCGTGGACGGCCCGGCGGACGAAAAGGCTTGGGTGGAGGCGGCGTTCACGGACGCCACGCTCGTCACACGGGTCGGCGCCGTCCATGCCGACGACGTACCAGGCGGCCACCGCGTGACCGGAAGGCCCACGTCCTCGTCCACGCTGCCCGGCCTGGTCGTCTCGATGCTGGAGCACGCCCGCCTCGTGCCCGGACACCGGGTGCTCGACCTGGCCACGGGCTCCGGCTACAGCGCGGCATTGGCCTGCCACCTGCTCGGTGATGAGCTGGTGACCACCCTGGACATCGACCCCTACCTCACCGAGGCCGCGGCGGAACGTCTCGACCTCGTCGGCCATCGCCCTCAGGTGATCACCGGTGACGCGGCGGGGACACTTCCCGGCAGCTACGACCGAATCGTGTCCATGGTGTCCGTGCCCCGTATCCCGGCGAGCTGGCTCCAGGCCCTCCGGCCCGGCGGCCGTCTCGTCACCACCGTCGCCGGAACCGGGCTGATCATCACCGCCGGCAAGACCCCCGACGGCGGTGCCGTCGGCCAGGTCGCCCGGGACCGCGCGGCGTTCATGGCCACCCGAGCCGGCCACGACTACCCGGACCTGCTGGACGACGTGTTCACCACCGCGATGACCGACGACGGCGAGGTCGGCATCTCCCTCTTCCCCGTGCTCGACGTGATGCGTGCGTGGGAGGTGTGGTCCATGCTCACCCTGGCCGCGCCCGGTATCGAGCACCGCACCGGTACCGACGACGACGGCAGCCGGATGACGTGGATGCTGCACGCCGACGGCTCCTGGCCGCGCGCCCGGACCAAACCGGGCGAACACACCGCCACCGTCCACCAGGGCGGCCCGCGCCGCCTGTACGACCTGCTGGACGACATCCGCTGGCGATGGCTGGAGCGCGGCGAACTCCCGGTGTACGGAGCGAAGGTCACCATCACCCCGGACGGGGAGACCACCCTGAGCCGCGACGGGTGGACGGCGACGTTCTGACCGCTCTGCACGCAGGGCGCCCTACGACGACTCCCGCCCCACCAGTTCCGTAGCCAGCACCGCATGCCGCCTCTCCAACCCCCGTGTCCCCGCCGGCCGGCGGTCCGCGATCTCGGTGAGGAGGAGGTCGATCATCGCGCGGCCCATTTCCTCTATCGGCTGCCGGACGCTGGTCAGCGGGGGGTCCATGTGGCGGGCGATGGCGGAGTCGTCGTAGCCGACGAGGGCGACGTCGGAGGGGATGTGGCGGCCCGCTTCGCGGAGGGCCCGGCGGGCGCCCGCCGCCGTGACGTCGGAGGCGGCGAAGACGGCGTCGAGGTCGGGGCGGCGGGACAACAACGCGGTCATGGCGCGGCGGCCGCCGTCCTCGGTGAAGTCGCCCGGTTCGATGAGGAGTTCGTCCACGTCCAGGCCCGCCTCGCGCAGCGCGTCGCGGTAGCCGTCGACGCGGCGCTGGGCGCCGTAGACGTCGGGGCGGCCGGTGATGTGGGCGATGCGGCGGCGGCCGCCGGCGAGGAGGTGCTCGACGGCCGAGCGGGCGCCGCCGTAGTTGTCGGAGTCCACCGAGGTGAGGGTCTCCCCCGCCGACCGGGGGCCGCTGATCACAGCCGGGATCTCCAGCCGGTCCAGCAGATCCGGCAGCGGGTCGTCGGCGTGCACGGAGACCAGCAGGACACCATCGACGCGGTGGGCGGAGAGGTAGTCCGCGAGCCGTTGCCGCTTACGGCCGCTGCCCGCGAAGATCAGCAGCAACTGCCACTCGGTGTCGGCGAGTTCGGCCCCCACCCCGCGCAGCATGTCGGAGAAGTACGGTTCGGCGAAGAAGCGGGTCTCCGGCTCCGGCACGACCAGCGCGATGGAGTCGGTGCGGTTGGCGGCGAGGGCGCGGGCCGCGGTGTTGGGGACGTACCCGAGTTCCGCGACCGCCGCCTGAACGGCCGCGCGGGTGGCGTCGCTGACCCGCGGGGAGCCGTTGATCACGCGGGAGACCGTGCCCCGGCCGACCCCGGCCCGGGCGGCCACCTCTTCGAGCGTCGGCCGACCCCCGCCCCGGCCGCCCCGCACTCCGTGGCTCGACATGGCCTCCGCCTCTCTCGGCCGTCCCACTCCGGCCTCACATTCAACACTGTCCGCCGGAAAACCTCGCTGGCCGGTTAACAGCCCTATAACTGAACCGCGTTGGCCGTGCGCACTCCCTTGACACCCCGTCCCGAACGGACGAACCTTCAACCCATCACATGTGGGAGCGCTCCCACACTACCTGACACCTACACATCCCGCACGTTCCCCGCCCGAGCCGCAGCGAGTACGAACGGGCCCAGATCCACGCGATTTCCATGCAGTTGGCCGGGGGGTCGGCACGTCAGGCAACAGGAGGACGCAATGCGCACGAGCATCCGCAGGTCCCGCGGCACGGTGGCCATGGTGGCCGTCGCCGCGCTGGCCACGGGTCTGCTGGCCGGCTGCGCCAACGACTCGGACGACGGCTCGTCGGACGCGGGCGGCGGCGACGGAAACGGCAAGATCACGCTGACGGTCGGCACCTTCGGGGTCTTCGGCTACAAGCAGGCCGGTCTGTACGACGAGTACACGAAGCTGCACCCGGACATCAACATCAAGGAGAACGTCACCACCCGTACAGACGTGTACTGGCCGAAGGTGCTCACCCGCCTCCAGGCCGGCTCGGGCACCGACGACATCCAGGCCATCGAGGTCGGCAACATCACGGAGGCCGTGCAGACGCAGGCCGCCAAGTTCGTCGACATCGGCAAGGACGTCGACAAGTCCCAGTGGCTGGACTGGAAGCTCGCCCAGGCCACCACCAAGGACGGCAGGACGATCGGCCTCGGCACCGACATCGGCCCGATGGCGATCTGCTACCGCAAGGACCTCTTCGCGAAGGCCGGTCTGCCCACCGACCGCACCAAGCTCGCCGACCAGTGGAAGGGCGACTGGTCCAAGTACGTCGACCTCGGCAAGCAGTACATGAAGAAGGCGCCGAAGGGCACCAAGTTCGTCGACTCGGCGTCCTCGGTGTACAACGCGTCCCTGGGCGGCTCCACCGAGCGGAACTACGACAAGGACGGCAACGTCGTCTGGGACAAGTCCCAGGGCGTGAAGGACGCCTGGGACGACGCGATGAGCGTGGCCACCAGCGACATGTCGGCCAAGCTCAAGCAGTTCGACCCCACCTGGGACAAGGGCTTCGCCAACGGCACCTTCGCCACCGTGGCCTGCCCCGCCTGGATGCTCGGCTACATCGGTGAGAAGGCCGGTGACTCCGGCAAGGGCAAGTGGGACGTGGCGGCGGCGCCGACCGCGTCCAACTGGGGCGGCTCCTTCCTCGGTGTGCCGACCGCGAGCAAGCACCAGAAGGAGGCCGTCGCGCTGGCCAAGTGGCTGACCGCGCCGGAGCAGCAGGCCAAGGTCTTCGCCAAGCAGGCCAGCTTCCCCTCCACCCCGTCGGCGTACGCGGGTCTGAAGCCGCAGGCCGACACCACCGCGTACTTCTCGAACGCGCCGCTCACCCAGATCTTCTCCGACGCGGCCAAGACCATCCCGGCCCAGCCGCTCGGTCCGAAGGACAAGCCGATCGACACCGCGATCAGTGACATCGGCATCCTCCAGGTCGAGCAGAAGGGCAAGTCCCCGGCACAGGGCTGGGACGCCGCGTCCAAGGAGATCAAGGACGTGCTCGGCCAGTGACCTCAAAAGAGGCTCTCGCGCATCCCGCGTCGAGCGCCGAGACCGCGCCCGGCATCCCGCCGGGCGCGGTCCGGGGCGCTCGGGGTCGCGGTGCGCCGGACGGCGCCCCCTCCTGGCGCAGCCGGCTGTACCGCTGGGACATGAAGGCGTCGCCGTACGCGTTCGTGACCCCCTTCTTCGTCCTCTTCGGGGTCTTCACGCTGGTCCCGCTGCTGTACACGGTCTGGTACTCGCTGCACGACGTGCAGCTGTCCGCGCTCGACCAGCAGAGCTGGGCGGGGCTGGCCAACTACCGGAACCTGCTGTCCTCGGACTTCTTCTGGAACGCCCTCAGGAACACCTTCACCATCGGCGTGATCTCCACGGTCCCGCAGCTGATGGCGGCGCTCTGGCTGGCCCACATGCTGAACTACCGGCTGCGCGGCTCGACCGTGTGGCGCGTGGTGATGCTGACCCCGTACGCGACCTCGGTGGCCGCCGCGACGCTGGTGTTCACGCTGCTGTACTCGTGGGACGGCGGCATGGTGAACTGGATTCTCCACTTCTTCGGGGTCGACGCCGTCAACTGGCGTGAGTCCGACTGGGGTTCGCAGTTCGCGGTGTCGTCCATCGTGATCTGGCGCTGGACCGGCTACAACGCGCTGATCTACCTGGCCGCGATGCAGGCCATCCCGGCGGACCTGTACGAGTCGGCCGCGCTCGACGGGGCCAACCGGCGCCAGCAGTTCTGGCACGTCACGATCCCCCAGCTGCGGCCGACCGTGCTGTTCACGATCGTCGTCTCGACCATCGGCGCGACCCAACTCTTCGGTGAACCGCTGCTGTTCGGCGGGGTGAGCGGTTCCAAGGGCGGCTCCGAGCACCAGTACCAGACGCTCGGGCTGTACATGTACGACCAGGGCTGGATCATCGGCAACCTCGGCAAGGCGTCCGCGATCGCCTGGTCGATGTTCCTGATCCTGCTGATCGTCGCTGCGGTCAATCTGCTGTTGACCCGCTGGCTGAGGAGGTCCGATGACCACCGGTGACCTCACGCTTCCCAAGGCGCGTACCGGCTGGCGCCGGGCCACGGGCGCGGGCAAGCAGCTGCACGCCGGTCCGGTGACGTACGTGGTGCTGACCGTGTTCGCGCTGGCCTCGCTGGCCCCGCTGGTGTGGACGGCGGTCGCGGCCTCGCGCACCGACCGGCGGCTCGCCCAGTCCCCGCCGCCACTGTGGTTCGGCGGCAACCTGTTCAAGAACCTTCAGGCCGCCTGGGACGAGGCCGGGCTCGGCACCGCGATGTTCAACTCGCTGATCGTCGCGGGCACGATCACGGTCAGTACGGTGGTCTTCTCCACGCTGGCCGGCTTCGCCTTCGCCAAGCTGCGGTTCCGCTTCTCGGGCCT
The DNA here is from genome assembly GCF_044541565.1 of Streptomyces sp. NPDC085596. Classification (NCBI taxonomy): domain Bacteria; kingdom Bacillati; phylum Actinomycetota; class Actinomycetes; order Kitasatosporales; family Streptomycetaceae; genus Streptomyces; species Streptomyces sp. NPDC085596. Next base: position 1,013,190 of record NZ_JBITTC010000001.1, read on the forward strand.
GCTGTTGCTGCTGACCATCGGCACGATGATGATCCCGCCGCAGCTCGCCGTCGTACCGCTGTATCTGTGGATGAGCGATCTCGGCTGGTCCAACCAGCTCCAGACGGTGATCCTGCCGAGCCTGGTGACCGCGTTCGGCACGTTCTTCATGCGGCAGTACCTGGTGCAGGCGCTGCCGACCGAGCTGATCGAGGCGGCGCGGGTGGACGGGGCGAGCAGCCTCAGGATCGTCTGGCACGTGGTGTTCCCGGCGGCGCGGCCCGCGATGGCGGTGCTCGGCCTGCTGACCTTCGTGTTCGCCTGGAACGACTTCCTGTGGCCGATCATCGCCCTGAACCAGCAGAACCCGACCGTGCAGGTCGCCCTGAACGCGCTCGGCACCGGGTATGTACCGGACCAGGCGGTCATCATGGCGGGCGCGCTGCTCGGCACCCTGCCGCTGCTGATCGCCTTCCTGCTGTTCGGCAAGCAGATCGTGGGCGGCATCATGCAGGGCGCGATCAAGGGCTGAACCGCTTTCACGGAGGGCCGGGCCGATGGCGTCCCGGCCCCTCCTCCCCTTCCTCCAAGGTCTTCCCGACAAGGTCTTCCCGACTCGCGATGGGAGCGCTTCCATGCCCGACTCCTCCTCCACGGTCTCCCCCGTGGCCTCCGAGGTCACCTTCCCGCCGGCCTTCCTCTGGGGGGCGGCGACCTCCGCGTACCAGATCGAGGGGGCGGTGCGCGAGGGCGGCCGTACGCCCTCGATCTGGGACACCTTCAGCCATACGCCCGGCAAGACGGCGGGCGGTGACACCGGTGACGTGGCCGTCGAGCACTACCACCGCTACCGCGACGACGTCGCCCTCATGGCGGACCTCGGCCTGGGCGCGTACCGCTTCTCGGTCTCCTGGTCGCGGGTGCAGCCCACCGGCCGGGGTCCGGCGGTGCAGATCGGCCTGGACTTCTACCGGCGGCTGGTGGACGAACTGCTGGAGCGCGGCATCAAGCCCGCCGCCACCCTCTACCACTGGGACCTCCCGCAGGAGCTGGAGGACGCGGGCGGCTGGCCGGAGCGGGACACCGCGCACCGGTTCGCAGAGTACGCGCACCTCGTCGGCGAGGCGCTGGGCGACCGGGTGGAGAACTGGATCACCCTCAACGAGCCCTGGTGCAGCGCCTTTCTGGGCTACGGCTCCGGTGTGCACGCCCCCGGCCGCACCGACCCGGTGGCCTCGCTGAGGGCGGCCCACCATCTCAACCTGGCGCACGGTCTGGGGGCGGCGGCGCTGCGCGCGGCGATGCCGGCCCGCAACCAGGTCGCGGTCAGCCTCAACTCCGCCGTGGTGCGCCCGGTTTCGCAGGACGCGGCGGACCTGGCGGCGGCCCGGCGCATCGACGACCTGGCCAACGGGGTCTTCCACGGGCCGATGCTGCACGGCGCCTACCCCGAGTCCCTGCTCACCGCGACGGCCCCGCTCACCGACTGGTCGTTCGTCCTGGACGGCGACCTCGCCACGATCAACGCGCCGCTGGACGCGCTGGGCCTGAACTACTACACCCCGGCGCTGGTCTCGGCGGTGACCGACAAGGTGAGCGGCCCGCGCGCGGACGGGCACGGCGCGAGCGAGCACTCCCCCTGGCCCGGCGCCGACGACGTCCTCTTCCATCAGAGCCCCGGCGAGCGCACCGAGATGGGCTGGGCGGTCGACCCGACCGGCCTGTACGACCTGCTGATGCGCTACACCCGCGAGGCGCCCGGACTCCCGCTGTACGTCACGGAGAACGGCGCCGCCTACGACGACAAGCCGGACGCGGACGGCCGCGTCCACGACCCCGAACGCGTCGCCTACCTCCACGCCCACCTCTCGGCGGTCCGGCACGCCCTGCGGGACGGCGCCGATGTGCGCGGCTACTACCTGTGGTCCCTGATGGACAACTTCGAGTGGTCCTACGGCTACGAGAAGCGGTTCGGCGCGGTGTACGTGGACTACGCGACGCAGGCGCGGACCCCGAAGTCCAGCGCCCGCTGGTACGGCGAGGCGGCCCGCACCGGCACGCTGCCGTCGGTGGAGTCGACAGGCTGACGCGGACGCACGAGCGAGGCCCGGCGGTGAGCCTTCCGCCGGGCCTCGCTCTCGTCGCCGCCTAGTTGAAGGCGGCGAACGCCTTGGAGAAGGCGAACTTGTCCTGGGTGATCGAGCTGCACGTGGCGTCGGCGGTGGGCTTGGTGCCGCCGTCGCAACTCTTGTCACGAGTGCCGGACCACATGGACAGCGAGCCGATGCCCTTGGACTCGGCGAAGTCGGCCAGCTGGCCGGCGTCGTCGACCTTGAAGATCTCCGTGGCCACGTCGTTGACACCGATCATCGGGGTCACGCCGACCGTCTTCCAGGCGTCGTCCTCGGAGAGCGCGAGAACACCCTTGATCTGGGCCTGGGTGGCGGTCGCGGCCTGGATCGCATAGTCGCCCATGTCGCCGCTGTACGCCGGGCCGTAGTCCATCGCCATGATGTTGACGCCGTCGACGCGGACGCCGTTGGCCTTGGCGTCGGCCAGCAGGTTCACCCCGTCCTGGGTGAGGCCCTCGGGCATCACCGGGAGGGTGTAGGAGACGTTCAGGTCGGGGTGGCCGGCCTGGAGCTTGGCGATGGCCTGGGCGCGCTTGGTGTTGGCGGCGGTGTTGGGCAGCGCGCCGCCCTCGACATCGAAGTCGACCTTGGTCAGCTTGAAGGCGTCGACGGCCTTGGCGTACGCGGCGGCCAGGGCGTCGGCGGAGGAGCAGGTGGTGGCCAGCTCGGAGCCGGAGGCGCCGCCGAAGGAGACGCGGACGTCACCGCCCTTGGCGCGCAGGTCGCCGATCTGGGCGGCCACGCCGTCGGCGGTCAGGTCGCTCACGCCGCCCCACTTGGGGGTGCAGCCGCCGCCGTCGGTGACGAAGGCGAGGTTGAAGTTCTTCACGCCGGTGGCGTCGGCGGTGCCCAGCAGGTCGAAGGCCGGGTAGAGCGAGGTGTCGACGTAGGGGGCGAAGCCGGCCGCCGACTTGGTGCCGTTGCCCGCGCTCTTGGTGGGAACCGGGGTCTCCGGCTGGCTGGGGGCGCTCTGGCTGGGCGCGGGGGTCTCGGGCTCGGTGGGGCGGCCGCTGGGCTCGGGGGTGGCGCCGGGGTCGGCGGCGCACTCGGCGCCGTCGATCTGACAGCCGGTGGGGTCACCGGCACCGTCGACCACGAAGCCGACGGTGACCGACTTGCCCGCGGCCAGCCCGTCGGTGTCCCACTTGGCGGCCTTCACCGTGACGTGCTGCCCGCTCACACTGGACTCGGCGTTCCACAGCGAGCCGAGCTTGGCGCCGGCCGGGAGGTCGAACTCCAGGCTCCAGTCCTTCTTGGCCGCTCCGGTGTCGTTGGTGACGACGTACTGGGCGCTGTACCCGGTCGACCACTCGCTGGTCTTGGTGTACGCCGCGCCGACACCGGCGGCGTGGGCGACCCCGGTCACCAGGACCGCGCCGCCACCGGCCACGGCGGCCGCGACCACGCCGCCTATCGCCTTGTTCCTGCCACTGATCCTGCGCCGGTGCGTGCTCATGGCGTGCCTGTCCTTCGTGCGGGGGTGGGGGGTGGTGGCAGCACGCTATCGATGCGGAATCCGGCAATCGGCTTATCAGGGACGGTGGTTGACAGGCTTAGGGTGCGCTTAAGGAAGGGATCGGGACGGGTTAAAGGTCGAGACCATTCCGGGGCGGTTTCCGCGTTCGCCGGCTGCTCGCTCGGCTCAGCGGGTGCTCGGCTCAGCGGGTGGGTATGAGGCGGCGCCGCTTGCGCACGGTGCCCCGGTGGCCGCGTCCGGCGGGCTTGCGGGCGTCCAGCTGGAGCCAGATCCGCACCTCGGTGCCGCCGAGCACGGAGGAGCCGATGCGTACGTCACCGCCCGTGGACTCGGCGAGCCGGCGCACTATGTCCAGGCCGAGCCCGGTCGAGCCCGCCGCACCGGAACCCCGGCCGCGGGCCATCGCCGCCCGGGGGTCGGATATGCCGGGGCCCGCGTCGGAGACCAGCACGATCACCGCGTCCTCGGCGTGGTGGACGTCGACCGCGAAGGCGGTGCCCTCGGCGGTGTGCCGGAAGACATTGCCGAGCAGGGCGTCCAGAGCGGCGGCCAGGTCGGCGCGGGCCACCGGGACGCGCACCGGCCGCTCCGCTCCGGCCACCCGCCACTTGCGGCCCTCGTCCTCGGCGAGCGCCGACCAGAACTCCATGCGTCCGCGCACCACTTCGGCCACGTCACAGCCCGCGCCGGGCCCGGCGGCCGCCGTCTGCGGCTTGGCCTCGCGGGCGGTACGGATGATCGTGTCGACCTCGCCCTCCAGCTGGGCCACGGCGGCGCGGGTCTGGTCGGCGGCGGCTCCGGCGCCGAGCGAGGCGGCGTTGAGCCGGAGCACGGTGAGCGGGGTGCGCAGCCGGTGCGAGAGGTCGGCCGCCAGCTCCCGTTCGTTGGCGAGGAGCTGGACGACCTGGTCGGCCATGGAGTTGAACGCGACGGCCGCGAGCCTCAGTTCGGTCGGCCCCTCCTCGGGGACGCGGGCGCCGAGCTGGCCCTCGCCCAGTTCGTGCGCGCCCTCCACCAGCCGCCGGGCGGGCCGCACCATGCGCACCCCGAGCCGGTCGGCGACCGCGACCGAACCGGCGATCAGCGCGAGCCCCACGGCGGCGAGCACCGCCCAGGCCGTGCCCACGCCGTTGCTCATCGCGGCCTCGGGCACCCACACCTCGACCACGGCGATGGCACCGGAGCCGAGCGCGACCGGCTGGAGCAGCGCGGAGCCCCCGGTGACCTCGGTGGTGGAGGCCCGGCCCATCCGGCGCACGGCCGCGATGTCCCGGTCGGCGGCCCGCCCCCGGCCGAGGTCGAGGGCGCCCCGGTCGCCGTCGGCGGGCAGGTGCACGGACATCCCGGAGTCGGCTCCGGCCGCGGCCACCACCCGCTCCAGCTCGCCCCGGTCGGTGGTGATGGACAGCGCGGGCGCGACGGCGGCGGCCTCGCGCTCGGCGCCCGCGAAGGCACGGTCGCGGGCCATCTCCTTGACGACCAGGCCGAGCGGGACGGCGAAGGCGACGACGACCATCGTGGTCACCGCCAGGCAGACCTTGACCAGGGCCCATCTCATCGGGGCTCCCCCACGGCGGGCGGCTCCAGCTTGACCCCGACGCCGCGCAGGGTGTGCAGATAGCGGGGCCGGGCCGCCGTCTCCCCCAGCTTGCGTCTGAGCCAGGACAGATGGACGTCGATGGTCTGGTCGTCGCCGTAGGACTGCTGCCAGACCTCGGCGAGCAGTTCCTTGCGCGGGACGACCACGCCGGGGCGGCCGGCGAGGAAGGCGAGTAGGTCGAACTCGCGGCGGGTCAGGTCGAGTCGGGCACCGTCCAGCTCGGCCTGGCGGCGCAGCGGGTCGACGGTGAGGCCGCCGACCCGGATCACCGGCGACGGCGGTGCCTCCGCCCCGCTGACACGGGAGCGGCGCAGCACGGCGGCGATGCGGGCGGACAGGTGCTCGACCGAGAAGGGCTTGGTCAGATAGTCGTCCGCCCCGGCGTTGAGCAGCCGGACGATCTCCGTCTCGTCGTCCCGCGCGGTGGCGATGATGACGGGCACGTCGGTGATGCCGCGCAGCATCTTCAGCGCCTCGGAGCCGTCCAGGTCGGGCAGTCCGAGGTCGAGTATGACGACGTCGAACCGGAGATGGGCGACCTCGCGCAGCGCCTCCAGCGCGGTGCCGACGCTGCGCACCACGTGGGCGGCGTCGGTGAGATGCCGGATCAGTGCCGAGCGGACGAACTGATCGTCCTCGACCACGAGCACACTTGCCATGCGCCGCACCGTACGCCATGCGCACTTGCCAAGTGTTGGCCTGTGGACAACTCCCTGTGGACAACTGGGGCTGCCTGCGCGGCGCGTGGCGGCTGAGGCAGTATGGCCCCGATGCGCAGAGGACTCGTACACGTACTGGCGTGGCTGCTGGCCACCGCGGCGGCGACCACGCTGTCCTGGTGGGGCGTGCACACGGTGATGGCGGGCACGGCGTACGACCCCCCGCGCGCCGTGCCGATCACCGCGGCCGAGGCGGCGGCCCACGCCTCCACCCCACCCCCGGCACCACCCCGTACCCCGGCCCCCACACCCACTCCCCACCGCACCCCGGCACCCTCGTCCCCCACCCCGGCCCGCACCACTCCTCCGGCCACCCCGACCCCGGCTCCCCCGGCGCCCACCACGCCCCCCGGCGACGTCAAGGCGTACGACACGGGCGGCGGCCGGGCGGTGTTCGACCTGGGCCCCGCGAGCGCGACCCTGGTCTCCGCGACACCGGGCACCGGCTGGTCGATGCAGGTCTGGAAGACGGAGACCTGGATTCGCGTCGAGTTCAGCCGCAGCACGGACCGGGTGACGGTCTTCTGCGACTGGCACGACGGACCACCGCATGTGGACGTGCAGACGTACTGAGTCAACGGCGCTGGTGTGAAAAGGGGTTGCCGCTTCGTGATCAGCCGCACATCCTGCTGGGATGCGCTTCTCGATCAACATCCCGAACTTCGGTGACTTCGCCGACCCGCGCAACGTCGCGAAGGTCGCCGCCGCCGCCGAACAGGCCGGCTGGGACGGGATCTTCATCTGGGACCACGTGCTGCACCGGCAGTACCAGGGGCGCCCCTTCGGAGATCCCTGGATGTCCCTGACCGCGGCCGCGCTGGCCACCTCCCGCGTCCGGCTGGGCACGCTGCTGACGCCGGTCGCCCGTTACCGTCCGCAGCAACTGGCCCGCCAGGTGGCCACCCTGGACCAGCTCAGCGGTGGCCGGGTGATCTTCGCGGCCGGCCTGGGCGGTCCGGTCAGGGACGAGTACCGCAGCTTCGGCGACACCGCCGAGCCGCCCGTACTCGCCGAGCGGCTGGACGAGGGACTGGAGCTGTTGGGCCGCTTCTGGTCCGGTGAGCCGGTCAGCCACCACGGCCGGCACTACGAGGTGCGGGATGTGGCGCTGCTGCCCGCCACCGCACAGCAGCCCGGTCCGCCGGTGTGGATCGGCGGGTTCTGGCCGAAGCGCGCGCCCATGCGCCGGGCGGCGCGGTGGAACGGCGCGGTGCCGCTCTTCGAGTCGGCCCTGCACGGTCATGTGCCGGACGTGGCGGAGGTACGCGAGTTGGTCGACTTCGTGCGCAAGTACCGTCCGGCCGGGGACGAGCGCCCCTTCGACTTCGTGCTCGGCGGTGCCACGCCCACGGACGCGGCGAAGGCGAGGGACCTGATAGGCCCCCTGCGGGACGCCGGTGCCACCTGGTGGGACGAGCGGCAGGACCAGGACGGCCCCGACCTGGACCGCCTGTCCACGGTGTTGCGCCGCATCGAGGCGGGACCGCCGGTGGTCTGATCAGCCGTCCGGGAATCGTGCCGGGCGTACCGAACGCGGCACCTCTCAGCGGAACACCGAAGGCGGTGGTGCGGGTGAGGCCACCGCCGAGGTGTCCGTCACCGGGGCCGCTCCGCCCGTGAAGTCCGTGAGCCGGGGGCCGTGTTCGAGGCGGGCCGGGTGGGGGTCGGAGGCGGCGCGGCGGGTGAGTTCGGCGAGCGGGAGCGGGAGGTCGGAGGCGATGAGGATGGCGTTGCCGAAACGCTTGCCGCGCAGGACCGCCGGGTCGGCGATCAGGGCCAGTTCGGCGAAGCGGGCCGCCGCCGTGGCGATCTGGCCGCGCAGGTGGGCGAGCGGCGGGCCGTCGGCGAGGTTGGCGGTGTAGACGCCGCCGGGGCGCAGGGCGCGGCGGACCTCGTCCAGGAACTCGCCGGACGTCAGGTGGGCCGGGGTGCGGGCGCCGCTGAACACGTCGGCGACGATCAGGTCGGCCCAGCCGTCCGGCACCTTGGCGAGCCCCTCGCGGGCGTCGGCCGGGCGCACCCGTATCCGGGCGCCGGGGTCCAGGGGGAGTTCACGGCGGACGAGTTGGACGAGGGCCGCGTCGCGCTCCACCACCTGCTGCGTCGAGCGGGGCCGGGTCGCGGCGGTGTACCGGGCCAGGGTGAGCGCGCCGCCGCCGAGGTGCACGGCGTGGACGGGCTTGCCGGGCGGGGCGACGAGGTCGATGACATGGCCGATGCGGCGCTGGTACTCGAAGGACAGGTGCGCCGGGTCGTCGAGGTCGACGTGCGACTGGGGCGCGCCGTCGATCAGCAGCGACCAGGCCCGCGCCCGGTCCGGATCGGGTATGAGTTCGGCGAGGCCGCCCTCGACGGCCTCCACCACGGCTTCGGCGGCCGCCCTGCGCCGGTTGTCCCTGGACCTGCCCATCGGCCCATTCTCGCAGGTGGCGCGGGGGCCCGCCGCACGGCGGCGGCTCAGCGGCAGCTGTCGGCGGCCTCGATCAGCCGGGCCGCCTCGCCGAGCGCCCGGCGCAGCACGGCCGGGTCGGTGGCGAGGTCGGCCTCGCCGGGCGGCAGCAGCCAGTCCGAGCCCTGTACGGGCGGCTCCGGGTTCAGCCTGAGACCGCGCCCCGAGGTCCGGACGCAGGTGCTGCCCGGCATGTCCCAGCTGCCGGCCGTGCCGGGCGGGACGAGGAAGCCGAGGGTGTCGCGGCCGTCGTCGTGCAGCACCGGCCCCACGCCCTCGGCGGCCTCGCGGCGCAGGATGTCGACGGCCTCCAGGCCCTGGCGGGTCGGCACCGTGACGAGGTCGGGCGCCGCGTCGCCGGGCGGCCGTGACCACGACGGCACCAGACAAGGATCGTTGTTCGGGCGGGTCTCCATGCCGGCCTCCAGCACGCTGCCTGTTGCGGTCCGTGGGGTACAACGCGTGACTGCGTCAAGGGCTACGGCACAAGTGCGCCGCAAAGGATGGCAGTTCATGGCGGATCGTGGATGAGATATCCGGTTTGTAGCTAAACCCTGCGTGTCGGGCCGGACACAGCGGGTACGTTCTTGCCCCGCCGGACCCACGGTGTCACACGGGCAAACCATGCCCGTGCGGGCCCCTGTTCCGGCATGGTTCGACGGTTCGCACGAGAGGACCGGCCATGGCGTCGTCAACCGATACCTCGGCGCAGCCCGACCGGCCGCTCCGCCCCAACACCGCCTTCCGGCAGCTGCGCGGCCGCCGTTCCCCGGCGGAGTTCGCCGCCCTGGTGCGGCGCGCGGCGCGGGAGATCGGCGAGCGGGTGAGCTGTGACGCGCGCTATGTCGGGAGAGTCGAGGCGGGTGAGATCCGCTGTCCCAACTACGCGTACGAGCGGGTGTTCCTGCACCTGTTCCCCGGCCGCACGCTCACCGACCTCGGCTTCGCGCCGCGCTCGGCGGTGCGCGGGCGCGGCGCGCGCCCGGCGGCCGCCCCCGTGGTGCCGGCCGCACACGAGCACCCTGACGACCGCGACGCCCCGTACGGCGCCCACCGGCCGTACCCGATCGACCCCCTGAACCACGAGGAGAGCGACGTGCTGCGTCGCGCATTCATGACCGGTACGAGTGCCACGGTGGCGGCCGCCGCCGCGCTGGGCCCGCTGGGCATCGCCGCGGACGCCTCGGCGGCCTCGCGGCGGCCGGGTACGTCGGAGGCGGCCGCCGTCGAGGAGGCCGTCCGCCGCATCCGGCTGCTGGACGACAAGCACGGCGCGGACGGCCTGTACCGGCGCGCTGCGGAGCCGTTGCGCGTCGCGTACGCCCTGCTGGACGCGGGCGCGACCCGGCAGACCACCGCCGAGCGGCTCCACTCGGGCGCCGGTGAACTGGCCATCTCGGTGGGCTGGCTGGCCCATGACTCGGGCCGCTTCGACGACGCCCGCTCGCACTACGCGGAGGCGCTGGCCACCGCCCGGATGACCGGGGACGCGGGCCTGGAGGCGCACGCCTTCTGCAACACCGCCTTCCTCGCGCGGGACGCCGGTCGCCCCCGCGAGGCGGTCCGCGCGGCGCAGGCCGCGCAGCGGGCCGCCCGTCCGCTGGGGTCGCCCCGGCTGATGTCGCTGCTCGCGCTGCGCGAGGCGGGCGGCTGGGCGGGGCTCGCGGACCGCACCGGCTGCGAGCAGGCGCTCGTACGGGCGCAGGCGCTGTTCGGGCGCGGCATCTCCGACGCCGACCCGGAGTGGATGAGTTTCTACGGCGAGGCCGAGCTGGCGGGGCTGGAGGCGCAGTGCTGGTCGACGCTGGGCGACTGGCGCCGCGCGTCCCGGCACGCCGGCCGCGCGACCCGGCTCCAGGACCCGCACTTCTCCCGCAACATCGCCCTGTACACGGCCGAACTCGCCGACGACCTGGCTCGCGACGGCCACCCCGACGAGGCGGCGACGGCCGGGCTGCGGGTCCTGGACCTCCTCGCCCAGGTCCAGTCCTCCCGCATCCAGACCATGCTGGCAGGCACCGCCCGCGTCCTTCTCCCCCACCGCCGCGCCTCGGGGGTGGCGGACTTCCTGGACCGGCACGCCTCACTGCCGCGGCCCAGGCGGGCGTAGGCCCCCGCGCGGAGCGCGCCTCAGCCCGCCAGGTGCCCCGTGTCGTTCCAGCTCTCGATCGCCGGTTCGCCGTAGGCCCAGCCGAGGGTGGACAGGGAGGTGGGGTTGAGGCGGAGGCGGGCGGCGAAGTCGAGGGGGAGGCCGAGCCAGCGGGCGCCGATGGAGCGCAGGATGTGGCCGTGGGCGAAGATCAGGACGTCGCGGTCGGCGGAGCGGGCCCACTTCACGACCTCGTCCGCGCGGGCGGTCACTTCGGCGAGGGTCTCGCCCTCGGGGACGCCGTCGCGCCAGATCAGCCAGCCGGGCCGGACAGCCTGGATCTCGGCCGGGGTCATGCCCTCGTAGGCGCCGTAGTCCCACTCCATGAGCGTGTCCCACACCTCGGCACGGTCGCCGAACCCGGCCAGCTCGCAGGTCTCGTGCGCGCGGACCAGCGGGCTGGTGCGCACCTCCACGTCCGCGAAACCGGCCGGCGGGGTCTGCCGCAGCCGTTCGCCGAGCAGCTTGGCCCCGCGCCGGCCCTCCTCAAGGAGCGGCACGTCGGTCCTGCCCGTGTGCTTGCCGGACAGCGACCAGGCCGTCTGTCCGTGCCGGGCCAGCAGGATGCGCGGTGCCATGGGGGACCTTTCCGGAAGAGGGACGCCGGGTGGACGCCGGGGAAACCCGATGCGAGGTCCTTCCATCATCGCGCACCCCGCGCGCGGGCAACCCGGCGGGCGATCCGGGCGTCTTCGAGAGCCGGAACGCCCGCGCGGACGGGCGGGCCGACACCGTAAAGTGTCACGGCGCCCGAGGGGGGTGCCAGGCAGCGCGAAGGGGGAGGGCGATCGGATGCCGCAGACCGAGGCACCAGGCACCGGGGCAGTCCCGCGAGCGCGCCCGCGCTGGTGGACCGAGTTGCCGCTGATTCTGCTGGTCTACGGCTGCTACACCGCCGGACGGCTCCTCGCGCGCGGGGACGTCTCCTCCGCCGTGGACCACGGTCTGGCCATCCTCCGCGTCGAGCAGGCGCTGTATCTGAACGCCGAGCACCCGCTGAACCGGCTCTTCACGGCCGAGCCCTGGATAGGGGTGCCGGCCGACTTCTGGTACGCCTCGCTGCACTACCTGGTCACGCCCCTGGTCCTGGTCTGGCTGTTCCGGGCCCGCGCCGAGCACTACCGGGCGGCCCGCACCTGGCTGATGACGTCCACGTTCATCGGCCTCATCGGCTTCACCCTGCTGCCCACCTGCCCGCCCCGCCTGCTCTCCCCCGGCCATGGCTTCGTGGACACCATGGCGCACTACAGCGCGTACGGCTGGTGGGGCGGCGAGGCCAGTGCCCCGCGCGGCATGGGCGGCATGACCAACCAGTACGCGGCGATGCCGAGCCTGCATGTCGGCTGGGCCCTGTTCTGCGGGGTGATGCTGTGGAAGTGCGGCCGTACCCGCTGGGCCAGGGCCGCCGCGATCGGCTACCCGCTGCTGACCGCGATCGTGGTCATGGGCACCGCCAACCACTACTTCCTGGACGCGGTCGCGGGCGCGGCCGTGATGGGCGCCGGCCTGCTCCTGACCCCGTACGTGACGCGCGGCGCGACCGCTCTGCGGCTGAGGCTCGCCGTATGGGCCGCCCCGCTCAAGACGGCCGGGAGCAGCGGAGTTTCCCCGATTGTCAGTGACGGATGCCAGACTTCCGCGGGTGAGCGAATTCCACGGCAGCGCGAGTCGCGGCTCGACCCCGCGGCCGGACCCGACGCCTCCCCCAGCGAAGCGGGGGACGGCGCTGCGGCACCGGCTCGCTGAGCTGCGCGGTCCCGACGTCCCGGCCAAGGCGCTGGACGCGCGCGCCCTCGCGGCGCTCGCGGCCAACCCGGGCTGCCGCAGACGCGCGATCCTGGACGGCGCCGGGGTGGACAAGGCCGCGCTCGCGGGCGCGCTGGGCGCCCCCTCGGACTACGGACAGTCCCAGTTCGCGCTGATCCGGGGCAACACCTTCGAGGCCCGGGTGAAGGCGGACGGCGGCGCCGAGCTGCTGCGCCTGACCCACACCCTGCTGGACCCGGCCGCCGAACCGCCCGCCGGGGCATCGGTGCCGGACCTGAGCGCACCGGGCCCCGAGGGCCGTACGGCGCGTACGGCTCTGGCGCTGCGCGAGGCCGTCGAGGCGGGCGGCTGGACGCTGCTGGACCATCCGATGCTGGCCCTGGACGTGGCGGGTTCGTCCGCCTTCCTGGAGCCGGACGCGGTGGTGGTGCACCCGGACGGCGGCTGGACGGTCGTGGAGATCAAGTCGTTCCCGATGCTGGACGGCTCGGCCGACCCGGCGAAGGTGGGCGCGGCCGCCCGGCAGGCGGCGGTGTACGTGCTGGCGCTGGAGGCGGTCGCGGCCCGGCTGACCCCGCCGCCCGCCGTCCGGCACGAGGTGCTGCTGGTGTGCCCGAAGGACTTCTCCAACCTGGCCACCGCGCGCGCGGTGGACGTACGGGCCCAGCGGGCGGTCACCGCGCGACAGCTCGCCCGGCTGACCCGCGTGGAGACGATCGCGGAGGAGCTGCCCGAGGGCACCTGCTTCGCGCCGGACCGCCCGGCCGGTGAGCTGGCGGCCGCCGTCGACGCGGTCCCGGCGACCTACGCGCCCGAGTGCCTGTCCTCCTGCGAGCTGGCCTTCCACTGCCGGGAGCGGTCCCGCGCGGCCGACGCGGTGACCCGGCTCGGCCGTCCGCTCCGCGCCGAGCTGGGCGGTCTGGGCACGGTCCAGGAGGTGCTTTCGGCGGCCCGGGGCGAGAGCGGCGATCCCGCCGACCCCGTGGTGGCCGCGCTGCGCCGGGCCGCTGCCCTGCGCGCCGAGGCGCTCGCCCGCGCGGCGGACCGGGAGGCCGTGCCGTGTCCCTGATCGCCACCCTGGCCCGCCTGGAGGCGGTCGCCACCGGCCGGGCCCAGCCCGCCGCGACCGTACGGCACCGTCATCTGTCCGACCGCCCGCTGGTGTTCGTGCCGCTGACCACCGCAGGTGAGACGGGCGCCCCGCTCGGCGCGCTGGTCGGCACCGACCGGGACGCGCCCCGGCTGCTGGTCGTGCCGCAGCCCCGCGACCGCGATCTGCGCTTCGCGTTCCTCGCCGAGCTGGCCGACATCGTGCTGCCGCACCTCGACTCCTGCGCCGAGGCGGTGGAGACGGCCGAGCGCACCGACACCGACCCGGAGACCGGCAAGCGGATCAAGGTCGAGGTCGACCTGTGCGTGGACGCGCCCCAGATCGTCGTGCCGAGCCGCGCGGGCCTGGATCTCGTCCGCCTGCTGGGCCGTTCCATGCGGTTCCGGCGTACGGCCGAGCAGGACCCGGAATCGCCGCATCCGGCGCCGCCGCGCGTGCCGTTGCTGGGCCGCTGGCTGACGCACTACGGCGAGCGGTCCCGGGTGCCCGGCTCCTCGCTGCTGCTGGCGCTGACCGACGCGCTGTCCCGGCACTGGGCCACGGGGCAGTCCATGGTGGAGGACCAGCATCTGGGTGCCCTGCTGGCCTGGATCGACCCGCCCGAGGGCGAGTCGGGCGCCGAGGCGGCAGCCCGGGCCGAGCGGGCGCGGGACGCGGCGGGCCAGTTGCTGTGTCCCCCGGCGGGCCCCGCCACCGACCCGGCGTTCGACAACAAGCTGCTGGCCCCGGCCATCGAGCGGTACGACCGGGCGCGCACCGCGCTGGCCGCCGCCGAGGACGCCCCGGGAGCCGAGGACCTGCTGACCGCCGTCACGGCCGCCGAGCGGGAGATCCGCGACCTGGTCCTGAGCCGTACGCGGCCGACCTGGGACGCGGTGTGGCGTGGGCTCGACCTGCTGCGGGCGCTCCCGGAGGGCGGCCATGTCGAGCAGCGGTGGACCAGGGACCGCTGGTCGTTCACCTCGCACCGGGACCGGATCACGGCGGGCGAACCCCCGCAGCCGCGCCGGGACGACGCGGTGACGGCGGCGAACAAGCTGGCCACCCGCGAGCGTGAGCAGGCCCGGCTGGAGGCGCAGGAGGCGCTGGACGACCCGCTGGTGATGGCGGCCCGGCGGCTGGCCGGGGAGGCGCTCGCGGGTGAGGTGACCGAGGTGGTCATGGCGTACAGCGAGGGCAGGCGGCCGAGCCCGCGCCCGCTGGTGACCGTGCGCACCGAGGACCGCCCGCATCTGGGCGAGCGCGCCAAGGTGTACCGCTCGCTGAACGGCAAGCCGCAGACGGCGGAGTTCGCCGGGTACGAGGGCGCGCCGGAGGACGGCGTGATCGTGCTGCGGATCATGGACAAGATGGGCCGGGGCAAGGAGCCGGAGGCCGGTTCGGTGCCGGAGAAGGGCGACGCGCTGTGCTTCACGCTCTTCGAGCACGAGCAGCGCGGCGGCGCCAAGCTGCCCGACCCCGAGCAGACCCCTTGGACGCACGGCGGACCGCCCGGTGAGCCCGTGCCGGAGGTCCCGGACGCGGTGACCGAGGAGGACGTCCTGTGACGACCGTGGACTTCGACCCAGCGGCCGCCGCCACGCGCGCCACGGACGCGATCCTCGCCGACACCCTGCACGGCACCGAGCGCGGTGTGGTGGTGGACTCCCCGCCCGGCGCCGGCAAGTCGACGCTGGTGGTCCGGGCCGCGCTGGAGCTGGCCGAGGCGGGCCGCCCGCTGATGGTGGTGGCGCAGACCAACGCCCAGGTGGACGACCTGGTGCTGCGGCTCGCGGAGAAGAACCCCGACCTGCCGGTGGGCCGCCTGCACAGCAGCGACACCGACGCCTACGACAAGGCGCTGGACGCGCTGCCGAACGTCCGCACCTCGGCCAAGGCGGGCGAGCTGAGCGGGTTGCCCGTGGTGCTGTCCACGGCCGCGAAGTGGGCGCATGTCTCGGTGGACGAGCCGTGGCGGCACGCGATCGTGGACGAGGCGTACCAGATGCGCTCGGACTCGCTGCTGGCCGTGGCCGGGCTGTTCGAGCGGGCGCTGTTCGTGGGCGATCCCGGCCAGCTGGACCCGTTCTCCACGGTGGGCGGCGACCAGTGGGCGGGCCTGTCCTACGACCCGTCCGCCTCGGCGGTGTCCACCCTGCTCGCGCACAACCCCCGGCTGCCGCAGCACCGGCTGCCGGTGTCCTGGCGGCTGCCCGCGTCGGCGGCGCCGCTGGTGTCGGCCGCGTTCTACCCGTACACGCCGTTCCGCAGCGGGACCGGGCACGGGGAGCGGCGGCTCGCCTTCGCGGTGCCGTCGGACGGTTCGGGCCCGGACCGGGTGATCGACGAGGCGGCGGAGTCCGGCTGGGGGCTGCTGGAGCTGCCGGCCCGGCACACCCCGCGCACCGACCCGGAGGCGGTGCGGGCGGTGGCCGCGGTGGTGCGGCGGCTGCTGGACCGAGGGGGCGCGGCCTTCTCCGAGCGCGCCGAGGCGCCGAGCCCGCTGACCGCCGACCGGGTCGCCGTGGGCACCGCCCACCGGGACCAGGCGGCGGCGGTCCGCGCGGCGCTGGCGGACCTGGGCGTGGCGGGAGTGACCGTCGACACCGCGAACCGGCTCCAGGGCCGGGAGTACGACGTGACGGTGGTCCTGCACCCGCTCTCCGGCCGCCCCGACGCCACCGCCTTCCACCTGGAGACCGGCCGCCTGTGCGTACTGGCCTCCCGGCACCGGCACGCGTGCATCGTGGTGTGCCGCGCGGGGGTGAGCGACCTGCTGGACGAGTACCCGTCCACGGAACCGGTCCAGCTGGGCACCCTGGTGAAGTTCCCGGACGGCTGGGAGGCGAATCACGCGGTCCTGGCGCACCTGGCCGAGCACCGGGTGAGCTGGCGGCCCTGACCCGGCGGCCCTGACCGTCGGTGCATGCCTGGCCCTGGGGCCCTCTTGCACCGGCGCGGGACAATGGACGGTGGTCCGGCCGCAGGCGGGGCCGAGTGAAGCGAACGTACGAGGAGGAGATGAAGACATGGCGGAGCCCTCGCCGCGTCGGAACGAACCGCGGCTACGCCCCGCGCCCCTGCTCTTCGAGCCCGCGGAGGCGGCCGCCGATCCGGAGCACTTCTTCGACCTGGAGTCGATGGACGACCCCCGCGCGCTGCTGACGCGGGCCACCGAGCTGACCCAGGCGTTCCGCGCGGCGGCCGACCGGGCCATGGAGTTCCAGGCCGTGGCGGCGGCCCAGCTGGCCGACCCGCGCCGGTTCGACCGGCTGACGGCGGCGGACATCGCCGAGCGGGCGGAGTGGACCGAGGACTACGCCAAGAAGATGGTGGAGTTCGGCCGGGACCTGCTGCGGGGCGCGGACCCCGAGGGCCGCAGAGCGGCCGATCCGCACTAGCGAGGGACCGCCCCGCGCATCTGGCATATGCCAGGCGGGCAAGATACCCCCTCCCGCCCCCTCCTGTCCCCAATTTCCGCAACCCAGGGAAACCGGCCGCTCACCGGCGGTAGACCTGTGTGCATGACCAGTGCACCGGACGTCACCGCCACCACCGCCGAGGGAGCCGCCTGGCTCGCCTCCGCCGGCACGTATCCGCGCAGCACGCTCGCCTTCTGGGAGGAGCGGCCCGGCGCCCCCGTCGTGCTGCCCTGCGGCACGGTCTTCGACGTGGTGAGCGCGCCCGCGGTGTTCGGGCGCCGGATGCTGGACCGGCTGTGGGAGGAGGGGCCGGGCTGCGGCCCGGTCGCGGTGCACCGGGGCCGGACCCTGCTGTTCGCGGCGCCGGGCACCGCCCAGCGGCTGCCCTCGCTGCTGGCCTGGGAGGAGTGGGGCCCGCGTACCCACGCCGTACCGCCGCTGCTGTGTCACGGCACCGGGGACGCGGTGACCGTCCCGGCGCTGGAGAGCGACGCCTCCCCGGCTCCCGCGGGCTCCCGCTGGCTGGTCGCCCCGGACACCCGGCACCCCTGGCTGCCCGGCCCCGAGGTGATGCTCTGGGCGGCGGTGCGCGCGGCCCGCGCGGCGGCCCGGTTATCGATTTTTCCTCCCGCCGACCAGGATGCTAAGGTCTACGACGTCAGCAGGCGCCGCTAGCTCAGTTGGTTAGAGCAGCTGACTCTTAATCAGCGGGTCCGGGGTTCGAGTCCCTGGCGGCGCACAGACAACGAAGGCCCTCGCGCGAGCGGGGGCCTTTCGCGTACCCCCGTGCCCTCAAGCGCCCTCCCCCGGTGTGATCCGTACCGTCCACGCCCCGGCCGCCGTGCGCTCCTCGACCTCCACCCGTACCCCGTCCCCCGGGACCGTGAAGCTCTCCCCCAGCGAGACGGGCGCGTCGGCCAGTGGCGGATAGACGGAGTTCTCCCAGCACGCCTCGGTGCGCGGATGCGCGTCCACCACCTCGATCGGACCGTCCCCGGACTCGACGCCGGCGCGCACCCGGTAGACGAGGATGCCCTGCTTGCACGCCGTACGGTCGTTCCCGGCCGGGCCGCGTGCCTCGAAGGCGAGGGCGGTGTCCGGGCCGGTGCGCACCACGGCGAGCTTGGTGCCGTTGCCGAGCCCGAAGGCCGGGGTTCCGGCCGCTCCGCGCACCGGGACGCCGGGTCCGGCCGCGAGCGGCTCCAGGGTGAGCCGGGTCGGGCCCGCACCCCGTACGCAGGCCACCTGGCGGGGGCCCAGCCAGCCCAGCTTCCACTTGTGCCAGCCGAACAGGTCCGGGGCCTCGCCGAACTGGCTGCCCATCAGGTCCCAGTCGCCGACATGGGTGTCCCAGTCGTCCTTGGAGTCGGTCGGGCGGTGGTAGAGGTCGGGGAGGTCGAAGACGTGCCCGGTCTCGTGGGCCAGCACCAGCCGGTCGGGCGGGTGCTGCTCGAAGACGGTGACGACCCGGCGTACGTCGCTGCCGTCCAGCCGGACGGGCGAGTCGAGGTTGACCACCTTGGTCGCGTCGGAGTCCACGCCGGGCGCGTCCGGGTCGGCCACCAGGTAGACCACGTCGTAGCGGGAGAAGTCCAGCGCCTTGTCGGCCACGGCGAACGCGTCCCGCAGATAGGCGGAGCGGTCCGAGGCACCCCAGTCCCGCTTTATGGCGTACGCGGTCGACGGGCGCGGCATCCGCAGCCAGCGGTCCAGCGGGTGCGGGCGCAGGGTGAAGCGGCCGTAGGACGACTGCTCGAAGTAGCGGCTGGTGGCCGGGAAGTGGTCGGCGGTCAGCTCGGCCGGGGTGGTGCGCGGGGTGGCGTCCGGGAAGGACAGGAAGACCAGGGCCGCGTCCAGGCGGCCCTCGGGGCGGGGGTAGGCGGAGTTCCAGGTGTCCAGGCCCTCGGAGTGGTGGGCGTCGGTGCGGTGCAGCGCGCAGGGCTCGGGCGAGAAGGGTTCGGCCACCGAGGGGCCGGTCAGGATCGAGGTCGCGGCGAGCGCCGACATCGTGGTGGCCACGGCGGCGGCGCTGCGCAGCTTGAGCACGTCTGGGACCTCCGGTCGCGGTTCGCGGGACACCGCCACCCAGACTGTGTGCTTATGTTGCGCTATGCCCTGTTTACCTGAACCGGAAGGGTGAGTACGCCCGTTTGCCCGTCCGGTGGGCACCCGGCGGCCGACACCCCGAACCACTCACGGAACGTCACAAGTGGTCGTGGGCCTCAAGAACCCGTCCAGGTCCGGGCAGAAACGATCTGTCAGGAGGGCGGGTCGGTCGGGGAGACTGGAGACCGGCTGGAAGGGGCCGGGACCAGCCTCTATGATCGGCACACTTTCCGGCACGGACTGGGATCGAGTGCACTGCGGGAGCGAGCGGTGAGCGGAACGTCCGAAGGGCCGACGCCCGCGGCAGACCTCGACCGGTCAGCCGTGACAGACGGTGACCACATGACCTACCACCGGGTCTTCACGACGGCCCCGCTCCCCATGGCCGTGGTGACCCCCGACGGGCTGGTCGCCCACGCCAACACCGCCCTGGGAGCGCTGCTGGGCACATCCGCCGAGGCACTGGCCGGACGCCCCGCCGCCGACCTCGTCGACCTGGCCCCCGACCCGCGCACCCGGCACGCCTATCGCGAGGTGCTCGGCGGCCGCCAGGACCGGCTGCGCTGCACCCGGCGCCTCAAACAGCCGGACGGCGACCCCGTGTGGGTGCGGATCACCGTCACCCCGCTGACCGAGGGCACGCCGGGCGCCCTGCTGTCCGTCTCCGACATCAGCGCCCGCCGTGAACTCCAGGCGCGCCTCAGGCACTTGCGGATGCACGACCCGGTGACCCGGCTGCCCAACCGCACCCTGTTCTTCGAGCGGCTGTCGGCCGCGCTGGAGGCGGAGCCGGAGGACGGCAGCACCGGCACCGGACGGATCGGCCTGTGCTGTCTGGACCTCGACGGCTTCAAGGCGGTCAACGACACCCTGGGCCATCGCGTCGGCGACCGGCTGCTGGAGGCCGTGGCCAAGCGGCTGACCCATGTGGCCGAGGAGACCGAGGGCGCGCGGGCCGGCGCCCCGCTGGTGGCCCGGCTCGGCGGCGACGAGTTCGCGCTGCTCGTGGAGGACTCCACCGGCACCGAACAGCTCTCCGACCTGGCCGCCTCGGCGCTGCGGGCGCTGGAGGAGCCCTTCGACCTGGCGGGCCGGCGGCTGTCGCTGACCGCGTCCATCGGGGTGGTCGAGCGGCACACGGCCGGGACGACGCCGACCGGTCTGATGCAGGCCGCCGACACCACGCTGTACTGGGCGAAGGCGGACGGCAAGGCCCGCTGGACCCTGTTCGACCCCGAGCGCAACGCGCACCGCGTCACCCGTCAGGCGCTGTCCTCCACGCTGCGCCCGGCCATCGAGCGCGGGGAGTTCGCGCTGGAGTACCAGCCGCTGGTCGGCATGGAGGACGGGCGGCTGAGCGGGGTGGAGGCGCTGGTGCGCTGGCATCACCCGCAGTTCGGGATGCTGACGCCGAATCGGTTCATCCAGCTGGCCGAGGAGGACGGTTCGATCGTGCAGCTCGGCCGCTGGGCACTCGTCACCGCCTGCCGCCAGGCCCGGCAGTGGCAGCTCGCCCATCCGGACGAGCCGCCCATCTTCGTCAGCGTGAACGTGGCCGTGCGCCAGGTGTGGGACTCCGACCTGGTGGCGGACGTGGCCGGCACGCTCAGCGAGACCGGGCTCGCCCCGCAGCTGCTCCAGCTGGAGCTGACCGAGTCGGCCGTGATGGGCTCCGGCGGCCGCCCGATCCAGGCACTCCAGGCCCTCAGCGACATGGGGGTGCGCATCGCCATCGACGACTTCGGCACCGGCTATTCGAACCTGGCCTACCTCAGCCGCCTCCCGGTCTCGGTGCTGAAGCTGGACGGGTCCTTCGTACGCGGCTTCCAGTACGAGGGCGGCGACCCGGGCCGGGCCGGCACGACGGCCAACCCGGCCGACGAGGTGATCGTGGAGGCGATGATCCAGCTGGCCCACCGCCTCGGGCTGACCGTCACCGCCGAGTGCGTGGAGACCTCCGCGCAGGCCACCCGGCTGCGCCGGATCGGCTGTGACACCGGGCAGGGCTGGCTGTACTCCCGCCCGGTGCCGCCGGACCGCATCACGGAGCTGCTCGGGGTGCAGAGCTACGCGGCGGGCAGGCCGTAGGCGTCGGCGATCAGCTCGTAGGAGCGCAGCCGCAGCTCGCCGCGGTGGGCGTGGCTGGTGAGCATCAGCTCGTCGGCGCCGGTGCGCTTCTGCAGGTCGTCGAGGCCCGCGCGGACCTCGTCGGCGGTGCCGTGCACGATGTTGCGGGTGAAGGAGGCCGCGAACTCCTCCTCCATCGGGCTGAATTCGTGCCGGGCCGCGTCCTCGGGGTCGGGGAAGAGCCCGGGACGGCCCATGCGCAGCCGGAGCATGTTGAGCGCGGTCGCGCGGACCTGCCGGCCCGCCTCGGCCTCGTCGTCGGTGGCGAGGGCGGAGACGCCGATGAGGGCGTAGGGCTCGGCCAGCACCGCGGAGGGGCGGAAGTTCTCCCGGTACAGGTCGAGCGCGGGGATGGTGTTCTGCGCGGAGAAGTGGTGCGCGAAGGCGAAGGGCAGGCCGAGCATTCCGGCCAGTTGGGCGCTGAAGCCGGAGGAGCCGAGCAGCCAGATCACCGGCCGGTGCGGGGACTGCGTCCCGCCGGGCGTACTGCCCTGCACGGGGCCGGGGATGGCGTGGATGCGGGCGTAGGGGTGCCCGTCGGGGAAGTCGTCGTCGAGGAACCGGGTCAGCTCGGCGAGCTGCTGCGGGAAGTCGTCGGCGCCCTCGTTCAGGGTGTCGGAGCGGCGCAGCGCGGCCGCGGTCGCCCCGTCCGTGCCCGGCGCCCGGCCGAGGCCCAGGTCGATCCGGCCCGGCGCCATGGCCTCCAGGGTGCCGAACTGCTCGGCGATGACCAGCGGGGCGTGGTTGGGCAGCATGACGCCGCCCGAGCCGAGCCGGATGCGGTCGGTGTGGGCGGCGAGGTTCGCCAGGATGACGGCGGGCGAGGAGGAGGCGACGCCCGGCATCGAGTGGTGCTCGGCCACCCAGTACCGGTGGAAGCCGCGCGCCTCGGTGAACCGGGCCAGCGCCACGCTGGTGCGCAGCGCGTCGGTCGCGGTGCTCCCGGCTCCCACGGTGACCAGGTCGAGTACGGAGAGGGGGACGGGGGCGGTGCCGTGCACGGCGCCCCGGATCTCGTCTGCCGGCACGGTGGATGCCTCCTGTTTACGGCGTGCTCTGTCCTGCGTCCCGTAACAGGAGGCTGTCCCCGCTTATTCCCCCGGCCGGGCCGGGACGCTGGTCAGAGCTGTACGACGGGCTCTCGGGTGAAGAGGGTGCCGAGGGTGTCGGTGCGCAGCCGGCGGTCGGCCAGCCGCAGCCCCTCCCACACCGAGACCTGGGACGCCGTGAGCACCGGCTTGGCCAGCTCGGCCTCCAGGGCGGACAGATGGGCGGCGGTGCGCAGCGCGGTGTCCGGCAGCAGCACCGCCTCGGCGTCCGGGGTGTCGGCGGCCCGGGCCAGGGCGAGCAGTTCGGCCTCGCCGCCGTTCACGGCCCGCTCGGCGGTGGTGGCGTCGGGCTCGTCGGTTCCGGTCACCTCCAGCCCGCCGTCGGTGAGGAACGCGCGGAAGAGGGCGGCGGTCGCCGGTGGGTAGGCGTGGGCGACGGCGACCTTGCGGACGCCGAGCGCCTGGGCGGCGTGCACGAAGCCCAGCGAGGTGGAGGAGGCGGGGAGTCCCGCCTGCCGGGCCAGTTCCGTCACCTCGGCGTGCGCGCCCTTCCAGCCGTGCGCGAAGCCGCCCGCCGGGCTCGTCCAGACCACCGCCTCGGCGCCGGTCAGCCGCAGCCCCTCCATGGCCGCCGCGAGCCGTCCGGCGAAGTCCGCGCCGTGCAGCGGGTCCACCGCGTGGGCGTCCTCGCCGGTGCCGGTGTGCACCAGGTCCAGCCGGACCGCACCGGCGAGCAGTTGCTCGACGCGCGGATAGTCGTCCTCGCCGCGATGGCCCGGGCAGAGGAATCCGATTGCTGTCATGTCGGCCTTTCTCCGTGTTACTCAGGGCTGTTCCCTGCGTCTTCCCCCGCTTCCCGCGAGGGCGCTCCGCGTGGCCCGCACGGCGGTACGGGCGCCCCCGCCGGAGGTTCGGGTACCCAGCGGGAGCCGGATCGCCCCCTGAAGGGCGCGGCCCGTTGACGGCGCCGGGTGCGCGTGCCAGCGTGGGTCGACCTCGCGCGAAGTACGCGGGCCCCGGACTCGGGAGGTGTGGCAGGCCGATGCCCGTCCCGACCCGTCCCACCCTGCTGGTGCTGGACGCCGATCCGCCGCCGAGGCTGGGCCGGCTCACCGGCCGGGCCCGTGTGCTGCACACCGGTGACGAGGGGCTGGCCGCGCTGCTGCCGGAGGCGGACGTGCTGCTGGTGTGGGACTTCCGGTCGCGGGCGGTGCGCGAAGCGTGGCCCGGCGACGGGCCGCGTCCGGCCTGGGTGCACACGGCGAGCGCGGGCGTGGACCATCTGATGTGCCCCGAACTGACCGCCTCCGGCACGGTGGTGACCAACGCGCGCGGTGTCTTCGACCAGCCGGTGGCCGAATACGTGGCCGCGCTGGTGCTGGCGGCCGCCAAGGACCTGCCGCGCACGGTGGACCTCCAGCGGGACCGCGTCTGGCGGCACCGCGAGACCCGCCGGGTGGCGGGCACCCGCGCCTGCGTGGTCGGCTCCGGGCCGATCGGCCGCGCGATCGCCCGCACGCTGAAGGCGCTCGGGGTGACGCCCGCGCTGGTGGGCCGGGTGCCGCGTACCGGCGTGCACGGCCCGGCCGACCTGGACCGGCTGATCGCCCGCGCCGACTGGGTGATCGCCGCCGCTCCGCTGACCGGGCAGACGTACGGCATGTTCGACGCGCACCGCTTCGGGGTGATGCAGCCCTCGGCGGTCTTCGTCAACGTCGGCCGGGGCGAGCTGGTGGACGAGCCGGCGCTCGCCGAGGCGCTGCGCAGACGCTGGATCGCGGGCGCGGCACTGGACGTCTTCACCACCGAACCCCTGCCCGGCGAAAGCCCGTTGTGGCACCTGCCCGGCCTGCTCGTCTCCCCGCACATGAGCGGTGACACGGTCGGCTGGCGCGACGAACTGGGCGCACAGTTCGTGGAGCTGTACGAGCGGTGGGCGGCCGGAAAGGAGCTGGTCAACGTGGTGGACAAGAAGCGCGGTTACGTGCCGGGGCACTGAACTCCCCCTCTGCGGCTGGATATCGGCGCGCATGACCCGTGCGGGCCTGGGTAGCGGCGCCGCCATGGCTTCTCGACTTGGCAAGGACACGGAAAGAATCCGGCCGGTGCGCCTGCGCGAGAGACGGGCGGTGCTGCTGGGCGCGCTGGCACTGGGCGGGGTGGGTGCGCTGGGCGCGACGGGCTGCACGCGGGTGGCGGCCGCGTCCGGCGAGAACGGCGGCGACCTGCTGGACCGGCTGCGCGCCCAGAGTGTCGTACGGCTGGGAATCGCCGGTGAGGTGCCCTTCGGGTTCATCGACCGGGACGGCAAGCTGACCGGCGAGGCGCCCGAACTGGCCGGAGTGATCTTCAAGCGGCTCGGGGTGGAGCGGGTGCAGCCGGTGCCGACGGAGTTCGGCTCGCTCATACCCGGCCTGAACTCCCAGCAGTTCGACGTGGTGGCCGCCGGGATGTACGTCAACCCCGAGCGCTGCCGGCAGGTGATCTTCGCCGACCCGGACTACCAGATGAAGGACTCCTTCATCGTCCGCAAGGGCAACCCCAAGGGCCTGCGCTCGTACCGGGACGTGGTGGAGAAGAAGGCGAAGTTCGCCACCGGCTCCGGGTACGCCGAGATCCAGTACGCGGTCGAGGCGGGTTACCGGGAGAGCGACATCCTGATCGTGCCGGACCAGGTCGCCGGGCTGAACGCGGTCGAGGCCGGGCGGGTCGACGCGTTCGCCGGTACGGCGGTCACCGTCCGCGAGGTGGTCAGGAAGTCCCGGAAGACGGAGGCCACCGAGCCGTTCGCGCCGCTGGTGAAGGGCGAACAGCACGTCGACGGGGGCGCGTTCGCGTTCCGGCCCATCGAGACCCGGCTGCGGGACGCCTTCAACACCGAACTGCGCGAGCTGAAGCGGACCGGTGAACTGCTGCGCATCCTCAGGCCGTTCGGCTTCACCGCGGCCGAGATGACGGACCTCACCGCGAAGGAGCTGTGCGGCGGATGACCTCGGGACTGTGGGAACTCGTCCTCCGGGGCGCCTGGACGACCGTCCAACTACTGGTATTGAGCGCGCTGTTGGCGGCTGCGATGTCCTTCGCCGTCGGCATCGCGCGCACCGGCCGGCGCCGGCTGGTGCGCTTCCTCGCGGGTCTGTACACCGAGGTGTTCCGCGGCACCTCGGCGCTGGTGATGATCTTCTGGGTGTTCTTCGTGCTGCCCATCGCCTTCGGCTGGCAGCTGGTGCCGCTGTGGGCGGGCACGCTGGCGCTCGGGCTGACGTACGGCGCGTACGGGTCGGAGATCGTGCGCGGCGCGCTGAACGCGGTCGACCCGGCGCAGCGCGAGGGCGGGATCGCGCTCGGCTTCACCTCCTGGCAGCGGCTGCGGCTGATCATGCTGCCGCAGGCGGTGCCGGAGATGATCCCGCCGTTCTCCAACCTGCTGATCGAGCTGCTCAAGGGCACCGCGCTGGTGTCGGTGATGGGCATGGGCGATCTGGCGTTCAGCGCCAACCTGGTGCGGCTCGCCCTCCAGCAGAGCGCGGAGATCTACACGTACGTCCTGCTGATCTACTTCGTGATCGCGTTCGGGCTGACCCGGCTGATGCGCTCGCTGGAGAAGCGGCTGAAGGCGGGGCTGGGCCAGGGGCCCGCCGCTGAGCCGGTGGTGCGGGGACCCGAACCGGCCGGGACGAGCAAGGTGGGTGGTGCCGCGTGAAGTGGGACTGGAACGCCGTGGGCGACTTCATGCCGTACTTCTGGCAGGGGCTGCTGGTCACGCTCCAGGTGGTGGCGCTCGGCTCGCTGCTGTCGTTCTCGCTGGGGCTGGGGTGGGCGCTGCTGACGCGGGTGCCGTCGCGGTGGGTGCGCTGGCCGGTCGGTGTGGTCACCGAGTTCGTGCGCGACACCCCGCTGCTGGTGCAGCTGTTCTTCCTGTTCTACGTGCTGCCCGAGTGGGGCGTGACCTTCTCGGCGCTGACCACCGGTGTCTTCGCCATCGGGCTGCACTACTCGACGTACACCATGCAGGTCTACCGGGCCGGGATCGAGGCCGTGCCGGTGGGCCAGTGGGAGGCGGCCACCGCGCTGAGCCTGCCCCGCCGGCGGATCTGGACCACGGTGATCCTGCCGCAGGCCCTGCGGCGGGTGATCCCGGCGCTCGGCAACTACGTGATCTCCATGCTGAAGGACACCCCGATGCTGATGGTGATCACCGTGCTGGAGATGCTCGGCCGGGCCCGGCTGTTCTCGCAGGCGAACTTCCAGTTCACCGAGCCGCTGACCGTGATCGGCGTGGCCTTCATCGTCCTTTCCTACCTGGCCTCCCTTCTTCTGCGAGCACTGGAGCGACGCCTTGTCCGCTGACATCAACCCGCCCAAGCAGAACCAGTCCGGTGAGCTGATCCGCCTGGAGAAGGTCACCAAGCGCTTCGGCGCCAACACGGTGCTCGACCAGCTGGACTTTTCCGTGGACGCGGGCAGACATGTGACCCTGATCGGCCCCTCCGGGTCGGGCAAGACCACGATCCTGCGCCTGCTGATGACGCTCACCGAGCCGGACGAGGGCACCATCACCGTGGACGGCCAGGCGCTGTTCCCGGCGCCGGAGAAGCAGGTCCGGGAGGTGCGCAAGAAGATCGGGATGGTCTTCCAGCACTTCAACCTGTTCCCGAACATGTCCGTGCTGCGCAACATCACCGAGGCGCCGGTCCAGGTCCTCGGGCTGTCCAGGGACGAGGCGGAGGCGCGGGCCCGCGAGCTGCTGGAGCTGGTCGGGCTCTCCGACAAGTGCGACGCGCGGCCCACCCGGCTCTCCGGCGGCCAGCAGCAGCGGGTGGCGATCGCGCGGGCGCTGGCGATGCGGCCGCGGGTGCTGCTGCTGGACGAGGTGACCAGCGCGCTCGACCCGGAGCTGGTCGCGGGCGTGCTGGACGTCCTGCGTGACATCGCGCGCGGCACCGACATCACCATGCTCTGCGTGACCCATGAGATGGGCTTCGCGCGGGACATCTCCGACCAGGTGCTGATGTTCGACCAGGGACGGGTGGTGGAGTCCGGGCCGCCGGAGAAGATCTTCGGTGATCCGGAGCAGGAGCGGACGCGGGAATTCCTCAGCGCGGTGCTGTAGACGCGGCTCCCCGGGGCGGCGGTCGGGGAGGGTGAAGGCGGGAAGCCGAGGTCCAGGCATTGGATGATGCCCAGGGCATATGCCAGAGGGCCGCCGGTGCAGCTCGGAGGGGCACCGGCGGCCCTCGGATCTCGGCAACACCCCCTCCCTGACCGCCGCTTGACCGCTACCGTGGAAGCGATCCGCCGACCGGATCTCGCGGCCAAGGAAGCGAGCGCAGGGGGAAACCGTGGCGCTGATGCACGAGCCGACCGCCCCGTACCACTCGGCCCAGGACGCGCTGCGCGTGCTGGAGACCGTGGCCCGCCACCCCGCCGGGGTCGCCGGGGCCGGACTGGCCCGCGAGGCCGGTCTGGACTCAGGGCGGCTGACCGCCCTGCTGCGCATGCTGTGCCGTGAGGGGTACGTCGAGCAGACCTCCGACGGCGCCTATGTCACCGGCGACACCCTGCGCCGCCTCACCTCGGCCCACGACCACGAGCGCGCCCTGCGCGAGAAGCTCCAGCACACCCTGGACGGGCTGCGGGACTCGGTCGGCGCGGCCGTCTACATCAGCCGGTACGAGGACGGCGAGGTCCACGTCACCCAGTACGCGGCCGGACCGAGCGCCCCCGCGGTCAACGAGTGGGTCGACTTCCGCTCCTCCGCCCACGCCACCGCCGTCGGCAAGAGCCTGCTGACCCAGCTGGACCACGACGCCCGGCGCGACCATCTGTCCCGGCACCGGATGGCCCGGCTGACCTCGCACACGATCACCAGCGACAAGCTGCTGCTCTCCCGGCTGGAGTCCCAGCCGCCCACGGTCCCCGTCCTGGACCTCCAGGAGTACGCGGTCGGCACGGTCTGCGCGGCCGTCCCGATCACCGCCGGGTCCTCCGTCGGCTGTCTGGCCGTCTCCCTGCCGGTGGAGCGGGCGCACCGGCTGCGCCAGGCCGCGGACGCCCTCAACCGGCACGCGGCCCCGGTCCTGCTCTCGCTCGCCCTGTAGTCCCGGCGGCGGTCGGGAGCACCCCCGGGGACCAGGTAGTATTTTCTCTGTCGCCGGCCGCGAACAGCGGACGGCGGGAGTCATGCGCCGCTAGCTCAGTTGGTTAGAGCAGCTGACTCTTAATCAGCGGGTCCGGGGTTCGAGTCCCTGGCGGCGCACAATCACCGAGGGCGGGTCGAGAAATCGATCCGCCCTCGGTGTTTTCCCCGGCCTTCGCTAGAGGGCCGAGTGGGCGGAGACGGCGAAGAGCACGCACCCCACGACCATCACGCCCAGGAAGACGATCAGGCCCCCGGTGCCGAGGATCAAGCGCCCCCGGGACGGCTCGAGCGCGGTGGCCCACTGCGGCCGCTCCGCCAGATAGCGCACCACGACGTGATCGCCCGCCACCACGGTCGAGTCGCCCCCGACCTCGTCGAACCGGAAGCTCTGGCCCTCGCGGGTGGTGAACTCGTACACATGGTGGAGCGTGCTGCGCACGGCCGCGTCATTGCCGCCGCTCGTCTTCATGTACGTGTTCAGGCAGCGCCCCTCGGCTGTCAGGCCGTGTGCCCACAGCCGGCTGGTGCGCAGGGCGCGGCGGATCACCTGGACCGCGCCGAAGACACATCCGGCCGTGATCACTCCGGGCACGAGGTAGAGCAGTGCGTCCATGAGGCCCCCCTGGGTCGGCACGCCGCTCCGATGGACCGGCGTGCCGTGAACGTACCCATGCCTCAGGGCGGTTGGCCTCAAGCGAAGCTCAGAATGTGACGTCCGAGCAGGCGTAGAAGGCGTTCGTGGTGTCGGCCACGTTCCACACCGCGAGGATCACGTGGTGGCCGGTCAGGCCCCTGGGCAGGGTGCCGCTGTGGCTGAGCGTGGAGGGGGGTCGCTGGCCGTTGTACGGCACCGAGAGGAACGGGGTCAGGTTGAGGTCGGAGCGGGCGAGGGCGTGGTTCTGGTTCCAGCCCTGCTTGGTGACGTAGTAGGTGAAGTCGCTGGTGGCGTGCATGGCGGTGAACTGCCAGCGGAAGGTGTACGACTGGCCGCCGGTGACCCTGGTGGTGGGCCAGGCGCCGCCCGAGGGGGTGTTCGGGGCGTTGAGCTGGCCGAAGCGGCTGTTGCCGCCGCCGCACAGCTGACCGTCGCCGGGGCCGGCGCCGGGGAAGCCCTTGGGGCCCTCGACGCTCTGCGGCTCCCACTGGATGTCGCCGCAGTTGGTCACGGAGCCGTTCTGGCAGAGCTTCTGCCGGCTGACGGGGAGGTCGGTGTAGCCGTGGCCGCTGGCGCCGCCGGTGGAGAGCACGAAGGCGCCGGCCGTGGCCATGCCGAGCACGGCCGCGGACAACGCTGACAACCTGGTCCTGGTACGCATGCTGCCGCTCCTGGGGAACGTCGTGGGGGAAGGCTCACTGCGCTGAGCTGAGCTGAGCTGAGCCGTGCGGTAGGTCCAGACCAAGTGTCAGATTATTGCCGGGAGTTGAACATGTCCATACCATCCGGCGGCACTCGTCAGGCCGGTTCCGCGCGGGCGGAGCAGAACGCCACCGTCAGGTCCCGGACCAGCACCTTGCGCTCGTAGTCGTCCAGCTCGACCAGCCCGCGCGTGGTGAGCCGGGTGACCGTGTCCTCGACCGAGTCCACCACCGAGCTGAGCATGGTGGCCCGCTGCTGGGCGTCCAGCGCGGCGATCCGGCGCCGGTGCATGGCGGCGGCGACCTCGGGCGCGTACTCCACCCGGACCGGCTGCACGGAGAACACCTCCACCCCGACCGGCGCCACGTCCGCCGCCACCAGCCGGGTCAGCGCGTCCCCGGCCGCGTCGGCCCCGCTGCGCGCCCCGCCGGGCAGCTCCACCGGGACCCGAGCGAGCGCGGCCTCCACGCACTCGCGCAGGTAGGTCTCGTGCTCCTCGATGCCGAGCAGCGCCCGCGCGGTGTCCCGCACCCGCCACACCACCAGCACCACCACCCGCAGCGACACCCCGTTCGCGTCGGCCGCGGGCACCGCACCGCTGCGCCAGTGCCGCAGCCGCACATCGGCCCGGCGCCGCCGCAGCAGCGGGTTCATCCACAGCAGCCCGGTGCGCCGGACCGTCCCCCGGTAGCGGCCGAACAGGCCCAGCACCCAGGCCCGCCCGGTGCGCCCGCGCGCCAGCCCGCCGAAGCCGAACAGCCCCAGCGTCCCGGCACCCGCGTACGCCGCCCACTGCGCGGCACCGAGCCCCGCGCCGGGGTGCACGGGCAGTCCGAGCGCGTCCCCGGCGAGCGACGGCAGCACCCCCGCCCACCAGGAAGTGGCCAGGCACCCGGCGACCCCGCCGAGCCCGGCCAGTACCCCGGCGGCGCCGGGCAGCACCCGCGCGGGGCGCTCCTGGAGTTCCGGGTCGGGTCGCAGCTCGGGCCGTCTGCGGACCGGCGCCGGGCGGCCGAGCCGAGGCTGTTCGCCGGTGCCCTGCCGGCGGTTCACCACGGCGGGCCGCCGCACCTCGGGGGCGGGAGCGGGCTCGTCGCGGAAGAGCAGATGGACGGGGATCTCGGTGGTCGCCTCGTTGTGGATCAGCCGGGGCGGCCGGACGGCCGTCCCCGCGCCGCCCGGCAGGCTCTCCGGGTGATCCTCGGACTCGTGGGTGTGGGGTGTGGTCGTGCTCATGGGTGCCTCCAGCCTCCGCGCCAGATGCGTCATGACAAGGGATGCCGGACTGCGCGCGGACGCGGAGCCCGGGGTGACCGGGCGCCTCAGCCGAACAGGCGGCGCCAGGTCTCGGGGCCCGGATAGCCGTCCGCCGCTCCACCGCGCCAGCCCTGGGCGCGCTGGAAGGCTTCCACGGCGCGCCGGTCCGCCTCGCTCCAGCGCGGTCCGGGCCCGGTGGCGTAGAACCTGCCGAATCCTTTCTTCACCAGTTGCCGCCCCAGCTGGGTGACGTAGGGGTTGTTCGCGCCCGGCCGGAAGCGGTCCTTGCCGGGGAAGGCGGGCACCCCGCCGGGGCCCGCCGCGCCCGGGGCGATGTCCTTGCCGCCGCCGGTGACCAGCAGTTCCCAGGTGCGCGGGCCGGGCAGTCCGTCGGCGGCGGAGCCGGTCCAGCCCTGGGCCTTCTGGAACGCCTGGGTGGCACGCCGGTCGGCCTCGCCCCAGACCGGGCCGGGCCCCTGGGCGTAGTAGGAGCCGCCGCCCCTGGCGACCAGCATCTCGCCGAGCTGGGTCACGTACTTGTTGTTCGCGCCGGGCCCGAAGTACGAGGTGCCGGGGAAGGGCACCGGGGCGGTCTCCGGCTCGGCGCCCGCGGACCCCGCGGTCACGCCCTTGTAGCGGTAGGGGACGTACTTGGTGGTGTTGTTCCAGTAGGGGTAGGGCGTGCTCTGGCGGCGGGTGTGCGGGGGCGTCTGCTCGTACCCCGTGTAGGCGGTGTGGGTGTAGTCGGTCCAGCCGCCGAAGAGCACGACGTGTGAGCCGTTCTGGGGGTCGGCCGTGTTGTGGAAGAGCAGCATGTCGCCGGGTTGCAGTTCCTCCTTGGTGATCTTCACTCCGAACTGGGCCAGGCTGCCCGTCCATTCGTTGGAGAGCAGGCCCCAGGCCATGGAGACATAGCCCGAGCAGTCCTGGCGATAGCCGTCGGACCAGTAGGCGCTGGTGCTGTAGGGCACCTGGGCGCTCACCCAGAGCTTGGCCCGGTTGATGATCGCGGTCCGGGTGGTGGCCGGGGTCTTGGCCTGCGGCCGCGCGGGCGAGCCGCCCGGACCGTGCAGGGGTGCGGCGGTGCCCTGCGGGGTGGCGGGGCCCTCGTCCGTCGCCGGGGCGCCGGGACGGGCCGTCGAGCGGGGGGCGTCGGGGGCTGCGTGCCGGGGCGGCGGCGAAGTGAGCGCGGTGGCCGCGGGGACGGCGCCGAGCACGGCGGACGCGGCGGCAGCCATGATCACGGCGCCCCGGGCGGCCGGGCGGCCGCCTGAGCGGGCGGACGCCGGCCGGGGGGCGAGCCGCCGCCACCGGACGCAGCCGAGGCAGTCGCAGTCGCTCACCGGATCGAATTCCTCGAACACCGGAGCGGTCATGCGATCTGCCTCACATTCGGGGTGGATATGTCCGCGTGTGTGCACGTTGATCAGTCTCACAACTGTCCGCGTGACGCGCATGTTGACGGTCCGAATGGTGCACACGCGCCGCCGGCCCACCCCCCTGGGCGGTCGGCGTTGGTCGGGACCACCCTGGCAGGTCCTGTAGAGTTTTCCCGTCAGCAGGCGCCGCTAGCTCAGTTGGTTAGAGCAGCTGACTCTTAATCAGCGGGTCCGGGGTTCGAGTCCCTGGCGGCGCACAGACAACGAGCAGGCCCCCCGTGCGAACGGGGGGCCTGCTTGCGTTTCTGGTCATCACAATGAACGGTTTTGACCGGTAAACAACATGTTTCGCATCTTGCGATCATGCTCGTCGACATAGAACCCTGTTGTCCACGATGCCGTGGAAGCACGGCAGTTGGGGGGAAGTGCCGGTCGCGCACCGGCGGGGCGAAGGGGCCCCGCCGGAGTCGGAGGTCCTGGGGGGCATCCCGCGCCGCGACCGGAGCATCGCCGTTCCCTGTTCTGCTCACGGTGAGTCAGGGCGTGGTCACGGCGGCATGCCATCGAGCCGCCCTCGACGGCCTGGGGAGGTCCGTCGCGGACGGAAGGACCGACGAAACACGCGCTGACCCGCGTGTGGGGGGATGACTCATGACGGATGATCCGTCACGGACCACAAGACCGAGAACCGTCTCGCACCGGCCCGGCCGGGTCGCGGAGAGCCTGCCGAGATACGACTACGAGCACTACAGCAGGCTCGCCGGCCCGCTCACCCAGCCGCCCGCCGACGAGCCCTACACCGTGCGCTACCGCTCGCTGCTCTCGCAGGAGCCGCACCGGATACGCGCCGCGCTCATGCTGGGCGCCGCCCCGCTGCTCTCGCTCGTCCTGCTGGCCTGGCTGCTCCAGCCGGAGCACTGGACCGAGCGTGACTACCCCGCCTACGGCTTCCTGCCGGCGCTGGACACCGTCATGCTGGTCTCGATCGGCCTGATCGAGTTCTTCCGCTGCATGAACGTGCTGTCCAACGCGCACGCCACTCTCGTCGCCCGCGACCCGGTGCCGGTGGTGCCCGAGGCCGGTACCCGCGTGGCGTTCCTGACCTCCTTCGTGCCCGGCAAGGAGCCGCTGGAGATGGTCACCCGGACCCTTCAGGCGGCCGTACGGCTGCGGCACCGGGGCCTCATGCACGTCTGGCTGCTGGACGAGGGCGACGACCCGGCCGTCAAGGAGGTCTGCGCCCGGCTCGGTGTCCGCCACTTCAGCCGCAAGGGCGTGGCGAAGTGGAACCAGCCCTCGGGACCGCACCGCGCGCGGACCAAGCACGGCAACTACAACGCCTGGCTGGACGCGCACGGCGACGGCTACGACTTCTTCGCCTCCGTCGACACCGACCACGTCCCGCTCCCCAACTACCTGGAGCGGATGCTCGGTTACTTCCGCGACCCGGACGTCGGTTTCGTCATCGGCCCGCAGGTGTACGGCAACTACGACACGTTCGTCACCAAGGCCGCCGAGTCGCAGCAGTTCCTCTTCCACGCGCTGATCCAGCGCGCCGGGAACCGCTACGGCGCCCCGATGTTCGTCGGCACCTCCAACGCGGTGCGGATCGGCGCGCTGAAGCAGATCGGCGGGCTGTACGACTCGATCACCGAGGACATGGCGACCGGCTTCGAGATGCACCGGGCGAAGAACCCGGCCACCGGCCGCAAGTGGCGGTCGGTGTACACCCCGGACGTGCTCGCGGTGGGCGAGGGCCCGAACGCCTGGACCGACTTCTTCACCCAGCAGCTGCGCTGGTCGCGGGGCACCTACGAGACGATCCTCAAGCAGTACGGGAAGGGCTTCTTCACGCTGCCGCCGGGCAAGCTCTTCAACTACACCATGATGATCATCTTCTACCCGATGTCCGCCCTCAACTGGATTCTGGCCGCCCTGAGTTGCGCGCTCTTCCTCGGCCTGGGCGCCTCGGGCGTGAACATCGACCCCACCGTGTGGCTGATGCTGTACGGCAACGCCTCCGCGCTCCAGATCGGCCTGTACGTCTGGAACCGGCGGCACAACGTCTCCCCGCACGAACCGGAGGGGTCCGGCGGGGTCGCGGGCATGATGATGTCGGCGCTCTCCGCGCCGGTGTACGCCCGCTCGCTGCTGGACGCGGTACTGCGCCGCAAGAGCGGCTTCGTGGTGACCCCCAAGGGCGACTCGGCCAGCCCGGACACGCTGTTCGGGACGTTCCGCATCCACTGGTTCTTCATCGCGGTCTTCGCGGGCTCCCTCACCGCGGGCTTCGCGCTGGGCCACGCCCACCCCGCGATGATCACCTGGGCGGTCTTCGCCCTGCTGATCACCGCCTCGCCGATCCTCGTCTGGCGGTGGTCGCTGCGGCGGGAGCGGGTCGAGCTGGGTGCGGCTGCCGGGCCCGTACCGGAGCCCCTGCCCACGCCGCGCGTCCCCGTGCAGCGCACGGCCCGTGACGGCGACGGGGAGCAGACGATGCGGATCGCCCTGGGCGGGCTGGGGGGAGTGAAGGAATGAGGGACTTCGCCGGCCGCCGCCGCGCCCGCCGACTGGGGATGGGCGCGGTGGTGGTCCTCGCGCTGGCCGGGATGAACGGGCCGTGGCTCTACCGCTTCAGCACCGTGCAGTACCACCAGTACAAGATCAACAAGCCGGAGTACAAGGCCGCCAACGGCCACTGGGAGGTCGTGGAGTTTCCCGAGAAGTACCGCCAGGACACCATCCACGCGGCCCTGCTGCGCACCGGGAAGGTGCTGCTGGTGGCGGGGTCGGGCAACAACCAGGACAACTTCGACGCGAAGAGGTTCGACACCCGGCTCTGGGACCCGGTCAAGGGCACCATCAAGAAGATCCCCACACCCAAGGACCTCTTCTGCACCGGCCACACCCAACTCGCCGACGGTCATCTGCTGATCGCGGGCGGCACCAAGCGGTACGAGAAGCTCAAGGGCGATGTCACCAAGGCGGGCGGCCTGCTGATCGTCCACAACGAGAACCCGGACCGCCCGGTCACCCTGCCCGCCGGCACCCGGTTCACCGGGAAGAGCAACGGCCGCACCTTCGTCTCCAAGGACCCGGTGCTGGTCCCGCGCGCGAAGAAGGTCTTCGACCGCGCGGGCAGGTTCCTGCGCAACGACCCCGGCCTCGGCCGGATCTACGTCGAGGCGCAGCGCAGCGGCGCGAAGTACCAGACGGGCACCCAGGACAACTACCGGGTGCGCGGGCTCACCGGCGCCGAGGCGCGCAACACGTACGGCATCGCGCAGAAGCTGGCGCTCGACAAGAAGGACTTCCAGGGCATCCGCGACGCCTTCGAGTTCGATCCGGTGGCCGAGCGGTACATCAAGGTCGACCCGATGAACGAGGCCCGCTGGTACCCGACGCTCACCACCCTGTCGGACGGCAGGGTCCTCAGCGTTTCCGGCCTGGACGACATCGGCCAGCTGGTGCCGGGCAAGAACGAGGTCTTCGACCCGGCGACGAAGAAGTGGACGTACACGCCGAAGATCCGGCAGTTCCCGACCTACCCGGCGCTGTTCCTGACGCAGAACGGCAAGGTCTTCTACTCGGGCTCCAACGCGGGCTACGGCCCCGATGACGTGGGCCGGGGGCCTGGCGTCTGGGACGTGGCCAGCAACGAGTTCACCGAGCTGCCGGGGCTGAGCGATCCCGGCCGGCTGGAGACCTCGGGCACGGTGCTGCTTCCTCCGGCGCAGGACGAGCGGTTCCTCGTGATCGGCGGGGGCGGGGTCGGCGAGTCCAGGCTGTCCAGCAGGAAGACCCGGCTCATCGACCTCAAGGCGCGCGATCCGCACTTCGTGGACGGGCCTTCACTGGACAAGGGCACCCGGTATCCGCAGGCTTCGGTGCTGCCCGACGACACCGTGCTGGTGTCGGGCGGTTCGGAGGACTACCGGGGGCGCGGTGACTCCGACATCCTCCAGGCGCGGATCTACCACCCGGACAGCGACAGCTTCACCCGGGTCGCCGATCCGCTGGTGGGGCGGAACTACCACTCCGGGTCGATCCTGCTGCCGGACGGGCGGGTGATGTTCTTCGGCTCCGACCCGCTGTACGGGGACCGGGCGAACACCAAGCCTGGCAGCTTCGAGCAGCGGATCGAGATCTACACCCCGCCCTACCTGTACCGGGATTCCCGGCCCTCGCTGGGCAAGGGGCCGGAGAGCATCGCGCGGGGCGGCTCGGGGACGTTCGTCTCGCAGCACGCGCCGAGCATCCGCAAGGTGCGGCTGATCCGGCCGAGCGCGGCCACGCATGTGACGGATGTGGATCAGCGGTCGATCGCACTGGACTTCAGCGTCTCCGGCGACCGGATCACTGTGCGGGTGCCGGGGAACCGGAATCTGGTGCAGGCGGGGTGGTACATGCTGTTCGTGGATGACGATCAGGGGACGCCGTCGAAGGCTCGGTGGGTGCGGGTGCCCTAGGGGGTCAGGTCCAGGGCGTACTCCGGCCACCAGGCCCCCGCCTTCGGGCCCCCCTTGCATTCGCCGTCCGACTCTCCTGGGCGCTTCACCCACAGGTAGGCGTCGACCATGGGGTCGGCCGTCTTCGTGGTGGGGGGCTCGCCCAGGGCCCTTCCCGGTGGGTTGCACCAGCGTTCCTCGGGGGCGCCTTCCGTGTACGGGCCGTTGCCGTTGCGGCTGGTGTCGATGACGAAGTGCTTGTCGCCGACCTTGGCGGCCAGGCGCTTGCCGTAGGCGATGGAGTCCGTCGTGGAGTAGAAGTTGGAGACGTTGACGGCGAAGCCGTCGGCGTCCTCCACGCCTGCCGACTTCAGCGGGGCGAAGATCTGGTCGGGGTGGCCCCAGCCCGCGTTGCCGGCGTCCAGGTAGACCCTGGTGTTCTTCAGGGACGTGAGCGTGGTGACCGCGCCCTTGAGGAGGTCGTAGCGCTCCTCGTGGAACTCCTCGGGCGTGCAGCCGTCCACCAGGTGGAGCAGGGCGTCCGGTTCGAGGACGACGGTGGCGGCGCGGTCCCCGATGCCGCGCGCGACCCCGTCGATCCAGGCCCGGTAGGCGGCTCCGTCGGCCGCGCCTCCTTGCGAGTACTGGCCGCAGTCGCGGTGCGGGATGTTGTAGAGCACCAGCAGGGCGGTACGGCCGGACTTGGCGGCGGCCTCGGTGTACCCGCGTGCCTCCCCCTCCGGGTTCTCCGGGCCGATCCACTCCCCCACCGGCTGCTCGGCGATCCTCCGTATCCGCGCGGCCTCGGTCTTCTTCCCGGCCTTCTCGTAGGCGGCGACCTGGCGGGCTGCGTTGCCGTCGGGGTTGACCCAGTAGGGGTCGGCGGCTGTGGGCCGCTGGGTGATCGGCGCTCCCCCGGCGCCGTCATCCCCTGAAGAACACCCGGCCGTCAGCAGTGCCGCCCCCAGCAGCACCACGGACGCCCGAGCCCCCCATTTCTCGTACATGCGATTCCCCCCTGGGCGCATTTGCTCCTCAGGGCCAATCGTGGCATGCCGGCCGTGCCGGACATGCGGAGACGTGGAAGCCAACGCCCTTGATTGTCAAGGCTGTTGACAGGGCGTGCTCAGGCTCCCGTACCGGTGAGGTACGCGGAGACGACCACGTTGGCCGTGTAGGTGCGGCTCGCGCGGTCGTAGGTGCCGCCGCAGGTGATCAGGCGGAGTTCGGCGCGGCCGGGGTGACGGGTGCCGTAGGCGCGCTCGGCGTCGAAACGGTCGGCGGGGAGCACCTCGACGTCGTCGATGGTGAACCGGGCGACCTGGCCGTCCGCGCGGACCACCCGGACGGTCTCACCGGGTTCGAGGGTGCTGAGCCGGTAGAAGACGGCGGGCCGGGTCTCGGTGTCGACATGGCCGACGAGCAGCGCGGTGCCGGCCGCGCCGGGTGTGGTCCCGGCGCCGTACCAGCCGACCACCCCCGGCTGGTCGAAGGGCGGCGGGTCGATGCCGCCCCGGCTGTCCAGCCCGCGTGCCACCACCGGTGCCTGGATGGCCAGTTGGGGGACGTCGACGCGCTGCGGGGCGGAGTCGGACAGCGGGGTCGCCGGGGCGGGCAGCGGGATGCCGCCGAGTCCGGCCACATCGCCGTGCGCGGTGCCGGCCGGGTTCTCCGGCAGCCCGGTCACGTCCCGCCCCCAGAGCCAGAGTCCGAGCAGCAGCACGGCCCAGGCCACGACCGTGATCAGCCGGCCGGTGGCGGTGGTGTGCCCTCGCTCCTCGGACATTCCGGCTCCCGCTCAGCCGTTGTTCCGGCTCCGCCGGGACCGGAGCGCCCCGACCGTGACCGCCGCGCAGCCGGCGAGGGCCAGCCCGGTCAGGGCCTGGGCGGCGCCGGGGCCGGAGCCGGTGGGGGCCACGGTGGCGAACAGGGTGCTGTTGCCGGCCCCGGCGCTGTCACCGGCCGCCGTACCGCCGCCGCCCGCGTGGACCGGGGCGACCGGGGAGGGCCCGGTGTCCGGCCCCGAGTCGGAATCGGAGTCGGAGTCGGGGCGTGTGCCGTGCCCTGACTCGTCGACGCTGATCCGGCCGGTGAACGAGTAGTCGGCGCAGGTGATCCGCACGTCGTAGGCGCCCGCCTTGAGCGAGGTGCGGACGCGCGTCTCCCCGGAGAGGTCGCCCTGTCCGCCGGTCAGCCGGGCGTCCGAGACGAACGCGCTCGACACCGCCGTGCCCTGCGACGCCGTGCAGCCGCGCACCCGCAGCGACACATCGGTACCGGGGACGGGGACGGCCGGGGCCACGGTGAGCCCGCCGGTGCCGTGCGAGTCACCGTCCGCCGCGTGGGCCACCGGGGTGAACGCGGCGGCGGCGAGGATTCCAGTACAGAGAGTGAGGCGAAGTGAGCCCATCGTGAACCTCCAGATATTGGGAGGTTCCCCCGTCCGGTGCGCTTCCGCATCCTCACAGGGCGTCCGGTTGCTCCGTACGGGTGGGATCGGGTTTGAAGATGCCGACAAACCCCCAGCTCAGACCAGGTCTACGAGATCCGCGATGGAGTCGACGACCTTGGACGGACGGAACGGGTAACGGTCGATCTCGTCCGCCTGGGTGACCCCGGTGAGCACCAGGAAGGTGCGCATCCCGGCCTCCAGTCCCGCGAGCACGTCGGTGTCCATGCGGTCGCCGATCATCGCGGAGGTCTCCGAGTGGGCGCCGAGCACATTGAGCCCGGCGCGCATCATCAGCGGGTTGGGCTTGCCGACGAAGTACGGCTTCTTCTTGGTCGCGGCGGTGATCAGCGCGGCGACCGAGCCGGTGGCGGGCAGCGCGCCCTCGGTGGAGGGGCCGACGTTGTCCGGGTTGGTGGCGATGAACCGGGCGCCGGCGTTGATCAGCCGGACCGCCTTGGTCATGGCCTCGAAGGAGTACGTACGGGTCTCGCCCAGGATCACGAAGTCGGGGTCGTGGTCGGTGAGGATGTAGCCGACGTCGTGCAGCGCGGTGGTCAGCCCGGCCTCGCCGATGACGTACGCGCTGCCGCCGGGCCGCTGCTCGTCCACGAACTGGGCGGTGGCCATCGCGGAGGTCCAGATGTTCTCCACCGGCACCTCCAGGCCCAGCCTGGTCAGCCGGGCGTGCAGATCGCGGGCGGTGTAGATGGAGTTGTTGGTCAGCACCAGGAACGGCCGCTCGGCCTCGCGCAGCTTCTTCAGGAAGGCGTCGGCGCCGGGGATCGGGACCCCCTCATGGATCAGGACGCCGTCCATGTCGGTGAGCCACGACTCGATGGGCCTGCGATCTGCCATGCGTGCGTCCTCCTGCGGGTGTCTGCCGACGGCTGAGAGGTCCAGGGTAGTTAGGCGGGCGTGGTTGTGGGCGGCGGGCGTGGTTGTGGGTGGCGGGTGGTTGCTGGGTGGCGGGTGGTTGCTGGGCGGCGGGTGGTTGCTGGGTGGCGGGTTTCGGGGGAGGTCGGCGGGGTGCCTGGGGCTGGATGCGGCCTGCGGCGGGGCCTGGGTGGGTGAGGCTGGTGCGGTCTCGGCGGGACCTGAGCGGTTCCGGGGTGCCTGGGGCTGGATGCGGCCTGCGGCGGGGCCTGGGTGGGTCGGGCTGGTGCGGTCTCGGCGGAACCTGAGCGGATTCGAGGGGCGAGGGCGGCCGCCCTGGGCGGGGCTGCGCGGGTCGGAGACCCGAGGGCGTCGTGTCGCTGTGAGCCAGGTGGAACGAGGTGGCTCCTTCGGCGCGGCGGGGGCCGGGGTGGTTCCGGAGGGGCGACGGGCCGGCGAGGGCGCGCTGCCGGTTTCAGCCGGAGGCAGGGCAGCCGCCGCGAGCGGCTCCGGGGGCAGGGGCGCGGTGTTGCCCTGGAGAGGAGCCCGGCGGCGGCCGCGAGGGGGCGTCGAGTGAGGTCAGCGGCGTCTGCGGGCCAGTACCAGCGCGGTGCCGCCGAGAAGGATGAGGAGTACGGCGGCCGCTGTGAGGAGGCCGCGCGGTACGGCCTGGCCGGTGCGGGCGAGCTCGGCGAGCTGCTGGTCGGGGTCCTCGGCGTCGTCGGCGTCGGCGTTGGGCGGGGAGGGGTCGACGGGGGCCAGGGGGGCGGTGGTGGCGGCTGCGGTGGCGGAGGGTTCTTCGGCGGCCGGGGTGACGCCTGCCTCGGTGGTGTCGGGGGCGCGGCTGGGATCGACCGGGGTGCTGTCGGGGTCTGCGGGGTCGGTCGGGCCGGGGGTCCGACCGGGCTCATCGGTGCCGACCGGGCGGTCGGGCTCGTCGGTGCCGGACGGGTGGTCGGGCTCGTCGGTGCCGGTCGGCCGGCCGGGCTCATCGGTGCCGACCGGCTGGTCGGGGCGGCTGGACCGGTCCGGCTCGGCCGGCGGTACGGGGCCCTCCGTACGGCCGGGGTCGCGCTGCTCGTCCGGGTCCCGTTCGGGCTCCTCGCCGTCGATGTCGAAGACGTAGTCCTCGGACTCCCCCACCCATTCCCCGTCCTGGCCGCGCCGCTGGACCAGGGCGGCCTTGGCGGTGACGTGGTCGGCGAAGGCGTCGGAGGTGATCATCAGGCGGAGCTTGACGGTGACCGTCCTGCCGGGCGCCACGGTGTACCCGGCGAAACCGTCGGCCCCGACCACGCCGACCAGTTCCTGCCGGTCGGTGCTCTCCAGCCGGACCGGGCGGCGCTTGTGGCCGTCGTAGAAATCGAGTTTGGCCTGCGACGGTCGCAGAAGACGCTCGTCGTCGACGAGGACCACGACCGGATGGACACCGGCGCACGCCTGCGACCCGGTGTTGACGAGGTCGATGTACCAGGTACCGGGCGCCCCGCCGGCCCGGTAGGTGGCGGGACCGCCGTGGATACGGGTGTCGAGCGGGAAGGAACCGTCATCACCCGCCGTGCACGGGGCCACCGCGGCCGCGGGAGACACGGGCGCGAGTGCGGTGACGGCGACGAGACAGAGCGAGGCGGGCACGGATGCGGACGCGGAAGATCGAGACAGGGACAACGACAGGGCCGAGGACAATCGCATGAACACATGAACATGCCGGAAACCCGTCCCCCGCCACCGCGCCACTCCGGCCCCGCCCTCATCTCCGCCCGATCAGTGGACCCCGGCTGCGCCAACCGGCAGGCCCCTCTCAGCCCCCTGCCCGCCCGAACACCGGCGCCAGCAGCAACTGCCCCGCCCCCGCGGCCACGACCCGCTCCCCGCCCGGCGCCAGCCGCACCGGGACCGTCTCGCCGGGCAGCCCCTCGCGCCGGGCCCGCGCGGCGAGAATCCCGGAGACCCCCTGGACGTAGACCCCCGGCGCCGACGCGATGGTCCGCCCGCCGAGCAGCACACGGTCGATGTCCAGCAGCCCCGCCAGATTCCCGGCCCCCACCCCCAGCACCCGCGCCGCCTCCGCGGTCTCACCACGGCCGACGGCCGCCAGGCACAGCGCCTCCAGGCACCCCCGGTCTCCGCACTCGCACAGCGGCCCGTCCAGCTGGATCACCTGGTGCCCGAACTCCCCGGCCCCCGTCCGCGCCCCCCGGTGCACACTGCCGCCTATCACCAGGCCGGCGCCGAGGCCCGTACCGAGGTGCAGATAGGCGAACGACCCGCGCTCGCCCCCCGCCGCCAGCCCGAGCGCCGCCGCGTTGGTGTCCTTGTCGACGACCACCGGCGCCCCGAGCCGCCCGGCGAGCGCGTCCCGCAGCCCGAACCCCTCCCACTCCGGGAACCCGGTCACCCGGTGCAGCACCCCGCCCACGTGGTCCAGCGGGCCCGGCAGCGCGACCCCGACCCCGAGCAGCGTCCCGGCGTCCGCGAGCCCGAGGCCCAGCACCTCCGTGACCAGCGCGGTCACCTCGTCCGCGACCAGGGCGAGCACCGTCTCCGCGCCGCCGCCGAGGCCGACCTCGCCGCGCCGCTCCCCCACCACGGTGCCGTTCAGATCGAGCAGCACCACCCGCAGTTCGTCCCGGTCCAGATGCACGCCCACCGCGTGCCCGGCCTCGGGGACCAGGCGCAGCACGGTGCGCGGCTTGCCGCCGGTGGAGGCCCGGCGTCCGGCGTCCGCGGCGAAGCCGTCCTCCCGCAGCCGCCCGGTGATCTTGCTGACGGCCTGCGGGGTGAGCCCCGTGCGCTCGGCGAGTTCGAGCCTGCTGATGCCCTCCGGCCCGGCGCCGCGCAGCAGATCGAGCACGAGCGCGGTGTTGTGCGACCGCACCGCGAGCAGATTCGCCCCCGCCGGGTTGCTCCTCGTCCTGTTCACGGGTCCATTCTCCCCGCCGCTTGCACTTTGGCAACAGCGTTGCGAAAGTAGGAGGCATGACTGGTACACCCCTCCGCGTCGGCCTGATCGGCTACGGCCTCGCCGGCTCCGTCTTCCACGCCCCGCTGATCGCCGCCACGGACGGTCTCGTCCTGGACACGGTCGTCACCTCGAACCCCGAGCGCCAGGAGCAGGCCCGCGCCGAGTTCCCGGACGTCCGCGTCGCCGCCACCCCCGAGGAACTGCTCGAGCGCGCCGGTGAGCTGGACCTGATCGTCATCGCGTCCCCGAACAAGACGCACGTCCCGCTCGCCACCGCCGCGATCAAGGCGGGTCTGCCGGTCGTCGTGGACAAGCCGATCTCCGGCACCGCCGCCGAGGCCCGCGAACTGGCCGCCCTCGCCGACGAGCACGGGGTACTGCTCTCCGTCTTCCAGAACCGCCGCTGGGACAACGACTTCCTCACCCTGCGCAGGCTCATGGCCGACGGCGCGCTGGGCGACGTATGGCGCTTCGAGTCCCGCTTCGAGCGCTGGCGCCCGCAGCTGAAGGGCGGCTGGCGCGAGTCCGGCGACCCGGCGGAGATCGGCGGTCTGCTCTACGACCTCGGCAGCCACGTCGTCGACCAGGCCCTGGTGCTGTTCGGCCCGGTCACCGAGGTGTACGCCGAGGCGGTCGTACGGCGGGACGGCGCCGAGACGGACGACGACACCTTCCTCGCCCTGACCCACGCGAGCGGCGTCCGCTCGCACCTCTACGTCTCCGCGGCCACCGCCCAGCTCGGCCCCCGCTTCCGGGTGCTCGGCTCGCGCGCCGGCTTCGTGAAGTACGGCCTGGACCCGCAGGAGGCGGCGCTGCGCGACGGCGCCCGCCCCGGCACCGAGGCCGCGTGGGGCGTCGAGGAGGAGTCGCTGTGGGGCCGCCTGGGCGCCGGCGAGTCCCCGGTCACCGGCGGCGGCACCGCCGTCGAGACGCTGCCCGGCGACTACCCCGCCTACTACGCGGCCGTGGCCGCCGCCGTCCGTGGCACCGGCCCCAACCCGGTGACCGCGCTGGAGGCCGCCGAGACCCTCGACGTACTGGAGGCGGCCCGCCGCTCCGCCCGCGACAAGGTGACGGTGACCCTCTGATGACGCAGCC
Source organism: Streptomyces sp. NPDC085596 (assembly GCF_044541565.1). Classification (NCBI taxonomy): domain Bacteria; kingdom Bacillati; phylum Actinomycetota; class Actinomycetes; order Kitasatosporales; family Streptomycetaceae; genus Streptomyces; species Streptomyces sp. NPDC085596. The sequence goes on from NZ_JBITTC010000001.1 coordinate 1,057,227, forward strand.
GCAGACCACTCAGAGCGTGGCGGACCTGGAGGCGCAGGAACAGCGCCTTAAGTTCCGTACCTTCACCCACGACGACGCCTGGGCGCTGGGCTCCCTCCTGGTCGAGCTGGGCCGGGAGCGGCAGGCGCCGATCGCCGTCGACATCCACCGCGCCGGCCAGCAGCTCTTCCACGCGGCACTGCCCGGCTCCACCCCGGACAACGACGCCTGGATCGCCCGCAAGCGCCGGGTCGTGGAGCGCTACGGCGCCGCCTCCTACCTGGTCGGCTCACGCTTCCGCGCCAAGGGCACCACCTTCGAGGACTCGTCCCGGCTCGACCCCGACCGCTACGCGGCGCACGGCGGCTCCTTCCCGATCACCGTGGAGAACGTCGGCGTCGTCGGCTCGGTGACCGTCTCCGGCCTGCCCCAGATCGAGGACCACCGCCTGGTGGTCGAGGCCCTGGAGCGGTTCCTCGGCGAGTGATCGCAGCGCGGGACTACCGCGCGGCTCCCTCCGGTTGAGTCCGTCGTGCACGACGATCGACGGCACGACATCCAGCCGGAGGGAACTACCCGATGAGCGACTCGACGACCGGGAGCATCGACAAGGCGGCGATCGGCCGGTACGGCGTCTGGAGCGTCGGCCTGCGCAACGAGGACCCGGGCCGGCGCGGCGAGATCGGTGAGACGGCGGCCGAACTCCAGGAACTCGGCTACGGCACCGCGTGGCTCGGCGGCAGCAGCGCCCCGGTCAACGCCCTGCCGCTGCTGGAGACGACCGACCGGCTGATCGTCGGCACCAGCATCCAGAGCATCTGGCAGTACGACGCCGAGGAGAGCGCGGCCGGGTACGCCGAGGTGGACGCCGCGCACCCCGGCCGCTTCCTGCTCGGCCTGGGCGTGAGCCACGCCAAGTTCGCCGACCAGTACCGGCGGCCGTACTCGGCGCTGGTCGACTACCTGGACGCGCTGGACGCGGCCGGTGTCCCGGCCGGACGGCGCGTACTGGCCGCGCTCGGACCGAAGACCGTACGACTGGCCGGCGAGCGCTCCCTGGGGGCGATCCCCTATCTCGTCACCCCAGAGCACACCGCGCAGGCCCGCGAGCTCCTCGGCCAAGCCCCGCTCCTGGCACCGGAATTCGGCGTCGTACTGGAATCCGACCCGGCCCGCGCCCGCGAACTGGCCCGCGCCCACCTGGACATGTACCTCCAGCTTCCCAACTACACCACCAACTTCCAGCGCCTCGGCTTCAGCGAGGACGACCTGCGCGACGGCGGCAGCGACCACCTGATCGACTCGCTGTACGCCTGGGGCGACGACGACCGCATCCGGGACAAGGTGAACTCCTTCCTCGCCGCGGGCGCCGACCATGTCGCCCTCCAAGTCGTGCACGCCGGTTCCCCGGACGACCTGCCCCGCGCGGCCTGGCGGAAGCTGGCGGGCATCCTCATCTGACCGCCCCTGCCCCCGGCCGCTCATGACAGCACCGCCCGCTCCACCGCGCTCCAGGTCGTGCTGGTGACGACGTAGAGCGCGGCGGCCAGCGGGACCACGGCGACGGTCACCAGGGTGAGAAAGGACAGGAACGGGGCCACCTTGCCGACAACCCCGAGCCCCGGCACGGTGTCGATGGCCAGGGCAGGGCTCTCGACCGCTGTTCGCTTGGCCCGCGCTCGCCATGAGTTGGAGGAATCTCCACCTCGGGCGCCCTCCTCCGCTGTCACCCCTCGGCAGTACGGTGTCATCCATGCGCCCCGACACGCCTGCCGAGAACGTCGACCACACCGCTGAAGCGGCACGCCTGGAGCGGACCGCCGGCCTGTACCCCGAGGACGCGGAGGCCCTGCTGCTGCGCGCCGCGGCCCACCTCGAACTGTCCGGCGCCCGCCCCGCGGCGACCGCGCTCTACGACCGCCTGCTGTCCTCCGCCGGCCCCCTGGAGCATCCGCAGCTCGTCCGCGCCCTGAAGGCGGCGAACCTGTGGGAGTACGGCCATGAGGCCGAGGCACGAGCGATCATCGACGGCATCCGCGCCACGGCTCCGCGGGAGGCGGCGCCCTGGGTGATCGTCGCGGAGTCGCTGGAGTCGCACGACGAACTCCAGGCGGCGCACGAGACGTTCCACGAGGGCGCGGTCCTGCTCCTGACGGACGTGCCGGAACCCCCGTACGCCACGCACCCTCTCCTCTTCGGCCGCCACCGCGTCCGCCGCATGCTGGGCCTCCCGCACGACACCTGGGACGCCCTCGCCGACACCCTCCACACCTCCCCGGTCTCCCTGGACGAACTCCACGACCCCAAGCGCGTCTGGTCCCTCGGCTCGGAGAACCCCGCGGAACTGGAGGCCGAACTCTCCCGCCTCCGAGCCGAACTCACCACAGCCCGCGAGGCGTTGTCCCGCCCGTACCCGGTGGCAGTCCTGCACTGGCCGTCGACGGAACTGACGGAACTCGTGGCGGCGTATCCGACGTTGGAGTCGGAGTACACCTCCCACTCCGGCCATCTCGCGACAATAGAGACGTCCCTGAGCGAACTCGCCGCCTCCGGCACCCCGAACCTCGGGATCGTGACGGGCACAGTCCCGTCGTACGAAGCCTTCGCGGCCTCGGAGGGCGCCTCCCCAGCAGACCCCTCCCTGCTGCCCCAGTACGCAACAACACTGGCGGCCCGCGGCTTGGCGATCGCGTGGCCGCCGCAGCGGGGGGCGGCATGCTGGTGCGGGTCCGGGCGCGCCTATGAGGTGTGCCACGGGATAAAGTAGGGCGCACCGACCCCGGCCCTACGACTGGCTGGGGTCACTCGCCCCCTGCCACCAATCACGGTGGTAACGGACATACCCCTCGTGCACCCTGTGCTTGCGGTGCATCTTGAGCTTGGACCGCACAGCGTCGCCAAACAGTCCAGCCCGAACGACGATGGACCAGTCCTCGTCGATCACGATGGCACCCATGTCGAATCGCACGTGACAATTGGGGCACAGGCAAAGGATGTTTCGTTCGACGTCCGGGCCACCGTGCGGCTTACCCAGGGGCCTTATGTGCGCACCCTCACTGTAGGGCTTCGCGTCGGGGCCTACGATCCGCGTGCCGCAGATCTGACACTCATGCTCGTAGAGATCCTTGATGCGCCGGGCAGCAGCGGCATCTCGAACAATTCGCTGCACTGACACGGCACGCGTCCTGGGCAGCTTCTCACTGTCCGAGAACTCGACCTCCTCGTCCTCTACGAGCCCGTCCCCCAGCTCTCCCTGCAACAGCTCTTCCTGCTGAACCAAAACAGCCGTGATGTCGCGCTCCGCCTCAGTCAACTCCTGCTTTTCATCAGGAAGTCGCTCAAGCTCGAACTGGCAGATCTCGATCGGCGAGCCGCTTGGAGCCGGAGACTTAGAAATGGCAGTACGAGCAGCAGTGATCCGGTACAGGCCGTCATACCTGTACTGGTCGGGAAGCGAGTAGCGTTGGTCACCCTTGGGACCGCGAATGATCCGGACGTCGATCCCGCGCTCATAGCTGAGCTTTAGCGCAGCATTATCTCGATAGTCCCAAGACTGGCTACGCAGCAGCTTCTTGCCATTTTTATCTGCGTCCGGAGAAGCGCCGGTATAGAGAACGCGATACCACTCGTCCTCGTCGTCCTCGTATCCACCGTTCAAGACGATCGCATCGGCTACGTACACACCATCTTGGCCTTTGAGGCGGGAGATGCCGCGCATGTTATCGGCATGAAGGTTGGCATACTTGGCATCAAGACGGCTTGCGAAGACTGAGCCAGGGACTACGCCATCGATGTGGCCGATGCGACGCTCGTTCATGCCCCTCATGGTGACCCAGGCTGATCATGTTTGTCACGTCGTTTGGTTCGACCTGATCTGGTTCTGAACGTATCGCCCCATCAATTGATACGGCTTGGGTCGGCGGCTACGCCACCGCCGCTAGGTCCACCAAGCCGAACAGCAGGACTCACCCCGGCGGGAGTTGGGTGAGAAGGCGGGCGGTTTGAAGGGTCTCCAGGTGGTGGGCCACGGCTGTCCGCGATCGGAGGGGCATGGGGGATGGTTGTGGCCACGTCGGGGGTGGGTGACCCGGTCGATGCTCGTTCCGTACCGCGCGTTAGCCTCGGCGGCAGACATACCGAACAACGACATACGGGGACGACAGGAGACACCCATGCCCAAGATTCCCGGCGCGGCCCTCGCCGCCACCGGACTCATCGGCGGCTACGGCGTCGCCCGTTGGACCAAGAAGCGCCCGCTCGGCGGGGTCGTACTGGCCGCTGCCGGCACCCTCGCCGCTCGTGAGTGGAACGCGCGGGCCGGGGCTCCTACGGCCGCCGCGCTGACCGGTGCCTACCTCGCCGGCTTCGCCGGTTCGCACCCCCTCGCCAAGAAGGTCGGCGCCTGGCCGTCCGTCCTCGGCGTGGCCGGTGCCGTCGCGCTCGCCTCCTGGGCCCTGGCCGACCGCCGGGGCTGAACACCGCCTCGTCCGCCCGGTCCTGGGCGGCCGGCGGGGTTGAACACCGCCTCGGCTGCCCGGCCCTGCCCGGCCCTGGCCGGCCGCCGATGCCAGGAAAGCCGGGGCCGTCCGACGAACACGGACAGCCCCGGCTCCGCAAGACAAGGCCAACAGGCCCCCACACGCCCCGGCCCCGGTCCCGCCAGACCAACAAGCCCCTACCCCACCCCCACCCCCTTCTCCTCGGAGCCCGCCGAGGACGACAACGGCGTAGCCACGTCCTCCAGTGACCGCCCCTCCGCCCGCACCGCCAGCACCGCCGCCACCAGCCCCGCCACGCACATCAGCGCCGCGCCGATCTGGAAGGCCAGCACCGTGTCGCCGACCCGGCCCGTGCCCGTGAGGTCGGCGAACAGCAGCGGGCCGCTGATGCCGCCCGCCGCCGTGCCGAGGGCGTAGAAGAAGGCGATGGACATGGCACGCGTCTCCATCGGGAAGATCTCCGAGACCGTCAGATAGGCGCTGGACGCGCCCGCCGAGGCGAAGAAGAGGACCGCGCACCAGCAGGCCGTCAGGGTGGCCGCACTGAGGACGCCCCGGTCGAAGAGCCAGGCCGTGCCGAAGAGGAGGACACCGGAGAGCAGGTACGTCGAGGAGATCATCACCCGGCGCCCCACCGTGTCGAACAGCTTGCCCAGCAGCAGCGGGCCGAAGAAGTTGCCGACCGCGATGACGGCGAAGTAGTAGCCGGTACGGTCCGCCGGGATGTCGTAGAAGCGGGTCAGGATGGCGCCGAAGCCGAAGGTGATCGCGTTGTAGAGGAACGCCTGGCCGATGAAGAGGGAGAAGCCGAGCACCGCGCGCCTGCGGTAGCGGCCGAAGACGGTCCGGGCGATCTCGATGAAGGTCACACTGCCGCGCCGCCGGATCTCCAGCCGGCCCTCCGGCGCGGGCAGCGGCTCCCCGCGCTCCTCCTCGATCCGCCGCTCGATCCCGGAGACGATCTCCTCCGCCTCCCGGTCCCGCCCGTGGATCAGCAGCCAGCGCGGGCTCTCCGGTACGTGCCGCCTGACCAGCAGGATGACGAGAGCCAGGACCGCGCCGAGCGCGAAGGTCAGCCGCCAGCCGATGTTCTCCGGCAGGAAGGCCGTGTCGAGCGCCAGGATGGACAGCAGGGAGCCGCCCACCGCGCCCAGCCAGAAGCTGCCGTTGATCATCAGGTCGACCCGGCCGCGATAGGCCGCCGGGATCAGCTCGTCGATCGCGGAGTTGATCGCCGCGTACTCGCCGCCGATGCCGAAGCCGGTCAGGAACCGGAACAGGAAGAACCACCACGCCTCGGTCGACAGCGAGGTCAGCGCCGTCGCCGCGAGATACACCGCCAGCGTGATCATGAACAGCTTGCGGCGCCCGAAATGGTCCGTCAGGCGGCCCCAGAACAGGGCGCCGACGCACGCACCGGCCACGTACAGCGCGGCCGCGGTGCCCGTGACCTGCCCGGAGCTGATCGACAGGCCGCTGCCGGGCTCGGACAGCCGGCCCGCGATGTTGCCGACGACCGTGACCTCCAGGCCGTCGAGAATCCAGACCGTGCCCAGGCCGATCACGATGGTCCAGTGCCAGCGGGACCAGGGCAGGCGGTCCAGCCGGGCCGGAATGTCACTGCTGGTCGTACCGCCGGCCGCCGACGGTGTCCCGGTTGCCGTGCTCATCGGCACCCCTCGCTCATCCGCACCCCTCGCTCATCGGCACCCCTCCTCGTCGAAGGACGAGTTACGGGTGCCCGCGCCACGCGGGAACAGACCGCCCGGACGGGCAGGCTCACCTGGCCGGAGGAGTCGTTCAGCCGCCCAGCGCCCGCGACACGGTGTAGATCACCAGTCCGGCCAGCGAGCCGACCACCGTGCCGTTGATCCGGATGAACTGGAGGTCACGCCCGATGTGCGCCTCGATCTTGCGGGTGGTGTGCTCCGCGTCCCAGCCCGCCACGGTCTCGGTGATCAGGGAGGTGATCTCCGTGCGGTAGCTCGTCACCACGTGGACGGCCGCGCCCTCCACCCAGCGGTCGACCTTGCCCTGCATCTTCGGCTCGGTCGCCAGCCGCTGCCCGAGCGACATCAGCCCGGCCCGCACCCGCAGCCGCAGCTCGCTCTGCTCGTCCTCCGCCGCCGCGACGATCATGGACCGTACGGCGGTCCACGCGGAGGCGATCAGGTCCTGCACCTCGTCCCGCGCCAGCACCTCGCTCTTGAGCCGCTCCACCCGCGCCCGCGTCTCGGTGTCGGACTGGAGGTCGGAGGCGAAGTCGGTGAGGAAGCGGTCCAGGGCCGCCCGCGCGGGGTGTGCGGGCATCTCCTGCATCTCGGTGACGAAGCGCAGCAGTTCCTTGTAGACGCGGTCGCCGACCTTGCGGTCCACGAAGCGCGGGGTCCAGCCCGGCGCGCCGCCCTCGATGGCCACCATGACGTCGTTCCGGTGCCGCTCCAGCCACTCATGGGCGCGGCCCACCACCAGGTCGACCACGCGCCGGTGGCCGCCGTCGGCCACGATCCGGTCCAGCAGCTTGCCCACGGCGGGCCCGATCTCCCGCGCGTCGGCCCGCCGGGTGATCGCCTCCCCCACCACCGCCTGCACGTCCGAGTCGCGCAGCACGGTCAGCGCGCCGCGCAGCGCGGTGGCCAGCTCGGCGGTGACCCGGTCGGCGTTCTCCGGGCGGCCCAGCCAGTCGCCGAGCCTGCTGCCGATGCCGACGGCGGCGAGCCGCTGGCGTACGACGTCCTCGGAGAGGAAGTTCTCGCCGACGAACTCCCCCAGGGACACGCCCAGCTGGTCCTTCTTGGTGGGGATGATCGCGGTGTGCGGGATGGGCAGGCCCAGCGGATGCCGGAACAGCGCGGTGACCGCGAACCAGTCCGCGAGCGCGCCGACCATGCCGGCCTCGGCGGCCGCCGCCACATAGCCAGTCCAGGGGCCCGCCCCCGAGTGCCCGGCCCAGGTGGCCAGGACGTACACGACGGCGACGAACAGCAGCAGTCCGGCCGCCGTGAGCTTCATGCGCCGTACGCCGCGCTGCCGCTCCTCGTCGGCCGCCGTGAAGGCGGTCATGGTCCGGTACGACCCGGCCCGTCCGGCAGCCGTGGCCGGCCGGGGGGTACGCCCCGGCTTCGCCTCTTCCGTTTGCGCGCGTTCCATCTCGCTCCGCCCGATCGGTGATCCCGCACACACATTGTCCCTTCCCGTCGGCGCACGGAACGGACGGGAAGTTCCCGGCGTCAGACTGGGAGGGGGGTTCGGGCAGGTGCCCGTCAACTCCGTTCGCCCATATGCCGCATCATGGTGTACCGATCGTCCGGCTTCCGTCGCCCGAGGAGAACAACGCCAGCGTGACCAAGCGCCACGGTTATGCCCTGCTCAGTGCGCTCGTCGCACTCGTCGTCGCCCTTTCCGTCACGATCCTCCTCAGGACGGCGTCCGGCGACAGCACCTCGGGGTCCACGGCCACGGGCCGGCGCCCCCACCACGGTTCCTCCGCCGCTCCCGCCTCCGCTGGCACCTGGGTCGGCTCCTGGGCCGCCTCGCCGGTGGGCGCCGAACCCGGCACCGAGACGACCGGGCTCGCGGGCCGCTCGGTGCGCAACGTCGTGCACGCGAACACCGGCGGTACGAGCGCCCGCGTCACCCTGTCCAACCTGTACGGCCAGGCCCCCCTGACCATCACTCACGTCACGCTGGCCCTCTCGGCGGGCAAGGGCACCGCCGCCGCCCGTGCGGAAACGATGCGGCGCCTGACGTTCGACGGGGCCTACGCCGTCACCATCCCGGCCGGGGGCCAGGCGGTCAGCGACGCCGTGCGGATCGTCGTACCGCACGACCAGGACGTACTGGTCACCACCTACTCCCCCACGCCGTCCGGCCCGGTCACCATCCACCCGCACGCACGGCAGATCTCGTTCGTCGCGGCCGGTGACCGCACCGCGGAGGCGACGGGCATCCCGTACGCGGAGCGGAGCGCGTACTGGCGTTATCTGACCGCGCTCGACGTGCTCAGCAACGAGGCGGACGGCACGGTCGTCGCGTTCGGCGACTCCATAACCGACGGCGTCACCTCCACCATGGGCGAGAACCGCCGCTGGCCCGACGTGCTGGCCTCCCGACTGCGCTCGGCCGCCGCGAGCGGGGCGGACGTGCCGCGCTACTCCGTCGTCAACGAGGGCATCTCCGGCAACCAGGTGCTGGCGAACGGCCTGGGCAGGCCCGCCGAGAACCCGAGCGGCCTGTCCCGCTTCGGCCGCGACGCGCTCTCCCGGCCCAACGTCAGGATCGTCGTCATCGACCTCGGCATCAACGACATCGCGCACTCGCGGTCGCCCGCCGACGGCAAGAAGATCACCGACGGGCTGCGCACCCTGGTCCGGCAGGCGCACGCGCGCGGTCTGAAGGTCGTCGGCACCACCCTGACGCCCTTCGGGGGCCACCGGACCTGGCGTCCGGCCCTGGAGACGATGCGCCAACAGGTCAACGCGGAGATCCGGGCCGGCCGGGTGTACGACGCGGTGGTCGACTTCGACCTCGCCCTGAAGGACCCCACCGCCCCGCACCGGATGCGCCCGGTGTACGACTCCGGCGACCATCTGCACCCCAGCGACCTCGGGTTCCGCAAGATGGCCGAGACCCTGGACCTGAGCCTGCTCAAGGGCGCGGGACAGACGGAGCTGTAACCCCCGGCGGGACTTCGGCGGGTAGCCGGGGATACTGGCCCCCATGACCCGCCTGATCCTCGCCACCCGTAACGCCGGAAAGATCACCGAGCTGAGGGCCATCCTGGCCGAAGCCGGTTTGCCGCACGAGCTGATCGGCGCCGACGCCTTTCCCGAGGTCCCGGACGTCAAGGAGACCGGCGTCACCTTCGCGGAGAACGCCCTGCTGAAGGCCCACGCGCTCGCCCGGGCCACCGGACTGCCCGCCGTCGCCGACGACTCCGGGCTCTGCGTCGACGTGCTGAACGGCGCCCCCGGCATCTTCTCGGCCCGCTGGGCCGGCCGCCACGGTGACGACCGCGCCAACCTCGACCTGCTGCTCGCCCAGCTCTCCGACATCGCGGACGAGCACCGGGGCGCCCACTTCGCCTGCGCGGCCGCGCTGGCCCTGCCGGACGGCACCGAGCGGGTGGTGGAGGGGCAGCTGCGCGGCGTCCTGCGGGGGGCTCCGGCGGGTACGGGCGGCTTCGGGTACGACCCGATCCTGCGGCCGGAGGGCGAGACGCGGACGTGCGCGGAACTGAGCGCCGCGGAGAAGAACGCGATCAGCCACCGGGGGAAGGCGTTCCGGGCGCTGGTGCCGGTGGTGCGGGAGTTGTTGGGCTGAACGCACGAGTGAGGGGCCGCCCGTCGGCGGCCCCTCAGTCACGTGCGGCCGGTGGGACTCGAACCCACACGGGCTTTCGCCCACAGCGTTCTAAGCGCTGCTCGGCTGCCAGTTACGACACGGCCGCTTGCACGGTCATGATACCGGTCACGTCCCGGATATCCGAGGGGAGCGTCGACTGCCCCCTCGGCACCAGGTGCTCGTGACGGCATGGCAGTTGGGACACAGGAACCGCAGGTTCTCGCGCCGGTCGTCGCTCCAGTCGCCGTTGATGTGGTCGACCTCCAGGGTCATGGGTCTGCCCAGCCACACGGGGCCGACCCCGCAGTCCGCGCAGACGTCGGGCTCGCCCACCTCCAGGAGCGCCCGGCGCAGCAGACGGGTTCTCGTCCGACGACTGCCGTCGTGCTGGATCAGGATGTCCGAGGCGCGCCGGAGTGGCACGGTGCCCGAACCGCCTCGCTGGTGCGCCTGCCCGAGGAAGTGGGAGGTGTCGAGGCCGTCCTCCGCCACCCAGCGGCGGAGCATGGTGCGTGCTCTGTTGTGGTAGGGCTCCAGGCCCAGCGCGCGAAGCGTGTCCGCGACAGAGGTCGATTCCGCGACCGCCTCGCGCAGCACATCAGCGGCTGGTCTGACATGTGCGACGCTCGCTCGCTTGCCCCGAGGCATGTGGGAGACGTCGATCCCGAAGTGATCGAAGCGCCGGAAGAGATGACACCGGAGCTGCCCGTACGGTGTGGTGCCGAAGTAGGCGATGACCTCATCGATGTCGGCACACCGCGCGGCCGCTTCAGCCAGCCGGTCCCTGGTGTACCGCGCGCCGCCGCTCATGCGACACCATCCCCGCCTCGCCCCTTGCCGCGTCCCCGGTAGCTGTCGGTTGTGGAGTGGCAGTTGGGGCACAGGAACCGCAGGTTCTCCGGTCGGTTGTCGCGCCAGTTTCCGTCGATGTGATCGACCTCCAGCGGCAGGGGGCGTCCTCTCCACACCGGCTCGACACCGCACTGGGCACATCGCTCTCGTCGGCCCATCGCGATGAGCGCCCCCTTGAGCCGATCACCTGGGATTCGCCGCTCCCGGCCGGTCAGCTGCTCGACGAGCGGTCCCTCCGGTGTCCGCGGCTGCCAGGCCCTGCCTCGCTGGGTCGGTACCCGAAAGTGCGAGGTGTCGATCCCGTACGCCTTGATCCGTCGGCTGATGTGCGTGTGATGGCCGCCGACGACGTCCAGCCCGAGATGACGAAGCACCTCGCACGTGTTCGTCGAGGCGGCGACCGCTGTCTCGAGAGTCTCCCGTGTCCACTTCACCCCCTCCCGCTCGAAGTGCGACGTGTCCACGCCCAGCGTCTTCATCCGTCCCCACACATGGCGCCGCGTCGAACTCTTCGGGTCCACCCCCAGTCTCTCCAGCGCCTCCGAGAGATTCCGCGCCCCCCGAGCCGCCTCTTCCAGCCGCTCCCTGGTGTACGTACTGGCCCCCATCGAGCCCCCTCCGTTCCGGCCGCGCGTTCGCCGCCCGGATGGAGTAACGAACCGGTTATCGGACAGTCACGCCCGGAAAACGCGAACGGCCCGCACCAGGTCACCCCGGTGCGGGCCGTCGGACGGCGGGGCGGGGCCCCGTGGGGTCAGATGCCCAGATCCTTGATGATCTTCGCCACGTGGCCGGTGGCCTTCACGTTGTACAGGGCGCGCTCGACCTTGCCGTCCTCGTCCACGACGACCGTGGAGCGGATGACGCCGACGACGGTCTTGCCGTAGAGCTTCTTCTCGCCGAAGGCGCCGTACGCCTCCAGGACCTTCTTGTCCGGGTCGGCGAGGAGGGTGACCTTCAGGTCCTCCTGCTCGCGGAACTTGGCCAGCTTCTCCGGCTTGTCGGGCGAGACGCCGATGACGTCGTACCCGGCACCGGCCAGCAGGGCGAGGTTGTCGGTGAAGTCGCACGCCTGCTTGGTGCAGCCGGGGGTAAGCGCCGCGGGGTAGAAGTACACGATGGTCTTGCGGCCCTTGTGGTCCGACAGGGACACCTCGTTGCCGTCGGCGTCGGGCAGGGTGAAGGCGGGGGCAACGTCCCCGGGCTGAAGTCGCTCGCTCATCCGGCCAGCCTAACCGGGTGCCCCTGCCGTGCGGTGTGGCGTGAAGCTGACAGACTGTTCGGAACAGCACCAGGAGATTTCGGAGGCCGTGCGGTGGCGGAGACGTCGGACACCAGAACACCGGCGCAGATCGAGGCGGACATCAAGCGCCGTCGCGAAGTGCTGGCCGAGACGCTCGACGAGATCGGCGTGCGGGTGCACCCGAAGACGATCGTCGGGGATGCCAAGGCGAAGGCCGTTGCCGGCGTCGACCGTGTCTTCGGACGGACGTACGTCCAGGTCAATCGGGTGATGACCGAGGTACGGGACCAGTTCGTGGACGACGACGGCGCGCCCCGGATGGAGCGCATCGTGCCCGCCGCGCTGATCGTGGCCGGGACGCTCGGACTGATCGTCGCGGGGACGCGCAAGCGCAAGCACAGGCGCTAGCACGTACGACACCTACGACCGGGTCGCCGCGGCGGGCAGCCGTGGCGGCCCGGAGGCGTGCCGGCGTCGCGCGGGCAGGTAGGTTCGGGGGCGTGAGCGCCAACAGAGACGAGCAGAGCACCCCCCACCACGACAAGCTGCCCATCCGGATGCTGCACGACCGGGTGCTCGTGCGGCAGGAGACCGGTGAGGGCGAGCGCCGTTCGGGCGGCGGCATCCTGATCCCCGCGACGGCGGCGGTCGGGCGGCGGCTGGCCTGGGCCGCGGTGGTCGCGGTCGGGCAGAGCGTGCGCACCGTGGAGCCCGGCGACCGGGTCCTGTTCGACCCGGAGGACCTGGCCGAGGTCGAGGTCCGGGGCATCGCGTACGTGCTGATGCGCGAGCGGGATCTGCACGCGGTGGCCGCGGACCGGTTCGAGGGGTCGGAGGACTCCACGGGGCTGTATCTCTGAAACCCCGCCGAGAACAACCCCCGCCCAGAACGCGAGAAGGGGCTGACGACCTGGTCGTCAGCCCCTTCTCGTGTTGTCCGGTGCTACTGGCGCCGGGCCGTCTGCGGGGCGATGAAACCGCCGGGCAGACCGGTCGTGCCGGGGTCCGCGCCGCCGCCCGTGGCGTCACCGCCGGGCGGGCCGCCGGGGCCGCCCGTGCCGCCGCCGGTGGCTCCGCCGTCCGTGGCCGGGCCGCCCGTCGTGCCGTCGGTGGTGGCGCCGCCCGTGGTGGTCGGGTCGACCGGCGTGGTGCCCTGGGTCGGGGTGCCGGTCGTGCCGCCGTTGTCCTGGCCGCCGTCGGCCGGCGTGGTGCCCTGGCTCGGGGTGCCGGTGGCGCCGCCGTTGTCCTGGCCCGCGTCGGTGCCGGGCGAGGTCGAGGGCAGGGTGCTGGGCGCCACGACGTCGGCGCCGGCCTGGAGCTCCAGGTCGAAGCTCGCGGCGGGCTTGCCGCGCAGCGCGGCCCGCGTGTACTGCGCCCAGATCTCGGTGGGCGGGCCGCCACCGTTCATGCGGGGCGCGCCGAGGGCTGTGTACAGCGGCTTGTGCTTGGCCGTCACCGGGTCCTGGCCCATCACGGAGACGACCGTGGCGAGGTCGGGGGTGTAGCCCGCGAACCAGGCGGCGGTGTCCTCCTCGGCGGTGCCGGTCTTGCCGGCGGCCGGGCGGCCGGCGGCCTGCGCGGCCGTGGCGGTGCCGCCCTCGACCACGCTCTTGAGCACGGAGGTGGTGGTGTCGGCGGCCTCGCGGCTGACGGCCTGCTTGGTCTGGCGGCCGGGCAGGTCGACCGGGACGTTGTCCTTGCTGATCTTCTCGATGATCGTGTACGTGCCGTGCCGCCCGTGGTTGGCCAGGGTGGCGTACGCCTCGGTCATCTCCAGCACGCTGGCGGTGGCGGTGCCCAGCGCGATGGACGGGGACGGGTACAGGTCAGGAGTGTCGGCGGGGACGCCGAGGGCGATCGCGGTCTCCTTGACCTTGGGGCCGGTGACATCGGCGGCCATCTGCGCGTACACCGAGTTGACCGAGAGGTCGGTGGCCTTGCGGATGGTGATCTTGCCGTACGACTTCTGGTCCTCGTTCTCCGGTGCGTAGCCGGAGCCCGACCAGCCCTGTACGGGACGCTTGTTGGTGCCGTCGTAGTACGTGTTGGGCGTGATGCGCTGGCCGTCCTGGGTGGCGGACGCGTTCTGCACCGCCGAGGTGAACACGAACGGCTTGAAGGTGGAGCCGACCTGGAAGTCGCCCCGGGTCGCGCCGTTGGTGTACTGCTGCACGTAGTCGACGCCGCCGTACATCGCCACGATCTTCCCGGTCCTGGGGTCGATCGAGGCGCCGCCCGCGCGGACGTAGGTGTCGGCCTTGCGGTTCTTCTTGTCCAGCTTGGAGATCAGCTGGTCGTCGACGGCCTTGACGAACGCGTCCTGCTTGGGCTTCTGGATGGTGGTCGTGATGCGGTAACCACCCGTGGCGAGCTGCTCCTTGGTCAGGATGTCGTGCCCGACGAGGTACTCCTTGACGGCCTCGACGAGGTAGCCGCGCTGGCCGGACATGCCGGTGGAGACGGTCTGCTCCCTCGGCATCGGGAACTTCATGCCGGTGCGCTCGGACTGGGCCAGCCAGCCCTTGGAGACCATGCCGTCCAGCACGTAGTTCCAGCGGGCGAGCGCGGCCGGCTTGTTCTCGGGGTGGGCGACGACGTCGTACTCGCTGGGCGCGTTGACCAGCGCGGCGAGGTAGGCGCCGCGGGCCGGGTCGAGGTCGATGGCGTCGCGGCCGTAGTACGCCTGGGCGGCGGCCTGGATGCCGTAGGCGTTGCGGCCGAAGTAGCTGGTGTTGAGGTAGCCCTCGAGGATCTCGTTCTTCGACTTCTCGCGGTCCAGCTTGATCGAGATGAAGAACTCCTTGGCCTTACGGGTGACCGTCTGTTCCTGGGCCAGGTAGTAGTTCTTCACGTACTGCTGGGTGATGGTGGAGCCGGACTGCTTGCCCTTGCCGAGGGCCGTGTTCCAGCCCGCGCGGAGCATCGCCTTGGGGTCGACGGCGGACTCGGTGTAGAAGTCGCGGTCCTCGGCGGCCAGGATGGCGTGCTGGGCGCCCTTGGCGATCTGGGCGAGGCCGACGTTCTCGCGGTTGATCTCGCCGTCGCGGGCGAGCTGGGAGCCGTCCGCGTACAGGTAGACGGTGGCCTGCTTGGTGGCCAGGGCGTTGGCGGCGGGGATCTGCACCATGGAGTAGCCGAGGAACAGCAGCCCGATGATCACCATCGCGCCGAGCACGAGGGTGCCGAGCACCATCCGCCAGGTGGGGAAGATCCGCCGCCAGCCGGTGCGCTTGGGCCGCTTGGGCTTCTTGCCGCCACCGGCACCGCCGCCGTCGCCACTGCCGCCGTCACCGCTGCCGCTGCCGCTCGCCTGCGGGGTCACGGCGGGCTCGGAGGGGGTGCGGGGCAGGACGGTGGTGGCACCGGCCGCGGCGGTCGGGACGGCGGGGGCCTTGGGCGCGTCGCCACCGGGCTCGGCGGTCTCGCCGGGCCGGGGCGCGCTGACCCGGCGCAGCACCTGCGTGCTCTCCGCGGGCGGGGGCCGGTCGGCCTTGACGCGCCGGAGCACCTGGGTGCTCTCGGGCGCCTGCTCCGGCTTCCCGCTCGCGGTACGGGGCTTTGCGGACCCGGTCGGCGCGTTGACCCGGCGCAGCACCTGGGTGCTCTCGGCCGGCGGGGTCTCCTTGGCGCCGGACTGGGCGGGCACGGCGGGAGCCTGCCCGGTCCTGGCCGGGGTCCCGGCGTCCTTGGCCGCCGGGGTGCCCTTGCCGGGCGTCTTCTCCGCCGCCGCGTCGGACTTCCCGCCCGTGGCCGAAGATCCAGCCGGGCGGGGGGTGTTGGGGGTCGCGGAGTCGCGCGCGGGTGCGCTCTCCGGCTGCTGCCCGGTCTCCGCCGGTTCGCGGCCGGCCGGACTCTTCGCCGGTTTCGCCTGCGGTTCCGCTGCTGCGGGCCCCCCGGCCGGCTGAGGTTCTTCTCGCGCCCCGCCCTCGTTCGGCTGCTGCGGCTGCGGCTCGTCGCTCATGTCGTGCACGGACTCCTGTTTCGTCGTACGTTCCCGTACGCCTCGTACGCCTTCTGCGCCCCCTGTTTGAAGACTCTCGCACCTGGCGAACCGTTCCCGGATTCCGGCACGCTTCCGGCACGGAAAACGCGTGGCCGATCGCGGGGCCGGGGGCTAGGCTCCTGCGCTTCGGTGTCGAGAGTCCGGGGAGGTGGACCGTCGTGGGCGCTGGACGGTTGTACGGGGCCGTCGCGGCAGGTGGATTCAGACGGTACGCGACCTACCGGGCGGCCACTGCGGCAGGGGTGTTCACCAACACCGTCTTCGGTCTCATCATCGTGTGCACCTACCGTGCCCTGTGGGACGCCCGGCCGCACTTGGGCGGATATGACCAGGCGCAGGCAGTGACCTATGTATGGCTCGGGCAGGCCCTGCTGTCGACGCTGGCGATCGGCGGCGGGGGCGTCGAGGAAGAGCTGATGGAACGCATCCGTACGGGTGACGTCGCGGTCGACCTGTACCGGCCCGTCGATCTCCAACTGTGGTGGCTGGCGGCGGACCTGGGCCGGGCCTGCTTCCAGCTGCTGGGGCGCGGGGTGGTGCCGTTCCTCTTCGGGATGCTCTGCTTCCCCGCGTACCTGCCCTCGGACGTCGGCACCTGGCTGGCCCTGCTGGTGACGGTGGCGCTGGCGATGCTGGTCGGCTTCGGTATCCGCTATCTGCTGGCGCTGAGCACGTTCTGGCTGCTGGACGGCTCGGGGATCACCCGGATCGCCTGGCTGGCGGGGCACTTCTGCTCGGGGATGCTGCTGCCGCTGAACGTCTTCCCGGGCACGCTCGGCGAGGTCGTACGGGCGCTGCCGTGGTCGGCGCTGCTCCAGGCCCCGGCGGACGTGCTGCTGGGCCGGGCGAACCTCCTGGCCACCTGGCTGTTCCAGGCGGTGTGGGCGGTGGCGCTGCTGGGCGCGGGGCGGCTGCTCCAGTCGGTGGCGACCCGGCGGGTGGTGGTCCAGGGTGGCTGAGTACGGCCGGGTGCGGGAGGGGGTAAGGGCGTACGGGCTGATCGCCGGGATGTGGGTGCGGTCCACGATGGCGTACCGGGTGTCGTTCGTGATGACCACGTTCGGGAACTTCGCGGCGACCTTCCTGGACTTCGTCGCGATCATGCTGATGTTCTCCCGCGTGGACGCCCTGGGCGGCTACTCGCTGCCCGAGGTGGCGTTCCTGTACGGGCTGTCGGCGGTGGCGTTCGGGCTGGCGGACCTGCTGATCGGCTCGATGGACCGGCTCGGGCGCCGGGTGCGCGACGGCACGCTGGACACGCTGCTGGTGCGTCCGGCGCCGGTGCTGGCGCAGGTCGCGGCGGACCAGTTCGCGCTGCGGAGGCTGGGCCGGGTGACGCAGGGGTCGCTGGTGCTGGGCTGGTCGCTGAGCCGGCTGGACGTGGACTGGACGGCGGCCAAGCTGCTGCTGATGCCGCTGATGGTGGTGGGCGGGTGTGGGATCTTCTGCGCGGTGTTCGTGGCGGGGGCGGCGTTCCAGTTCCTGGCGCAGGACGCCTCGGAGGTGCAGAACGCCTTCACCTACGGCGGTACGACGCTGCTCCAGTACCCGCCGACGGTGTTCACCGCGGAACTGGTGCGCGGGGTGACCTTCGTGCTGCCGCTGGCCTTCGTCAACTGGGTGCCCGCCGCCTATGTGCTGGGGCGCCCGTATCCGCTGGGGCTGCCGGGGTGGACGGCGTTCGTCTCCCCGCTGGTGGCGCTGGCGTGCTGTGCGCTCGCCGGGCTGGCCTGGCGGGCGGGACTGCGTTCGTACCGGAGCACGGGGAGCTGAACTGATGGCGGACGAAGACGGGTTCATCACGCTGGAGAAGGTCGGCAAGGTCTTCGAGGTGCGCAAGAAGGCGGGGTTCCTCAAGCGGGTGCGGCGCGAGGTGCGGGCGGTGGACTCGATCTCGTTCACCGTGGCGCGCGGCGAGATGGTCGGCTACATCGGGCCGAACGGCGCGGGCAAGTCGACCACGATCAAGATGCTGACCGGCATCCTCACCCCGACCTCGGGCCGGCTGCGGGTGGCCGGGATCGACCCGTCGAAGGAGCGGACACGGCTGGCACACCGTATCGGGGTGGTGTTCGGGCAGCGGACGACCCTGTGGTGGGACCTGCCGCTGATCGACTCCTACCGCCTCGCGCACCGCATGTACCGCGTCCCGGACGCCCGTTATCGGGAGAACCTGGAGCGCTGCGTCGAACTGCTGGAACTGGAAGCCCTGTTGGACGTGCCGGTACGGCAGCTGTCGCTGGGCCAGCGGATGCGCGGCGACATCGCGGCGGCCCTGCTGCACGACCCGGAGGTGCTGTACCTGGACGAGCCGACGATCGGCCTGGACGTCGTCTCCAAGGCCAAGGTGCGCGGTTTCCTCAAGGAGTTGAACACCGAGCGCGGCACGACGGTCCTGCTCACCACCCATGACCTCCAGGACATCGAGCAGTTGTGCTCGCGGGTGATGGTGATCGACCACGGGCGCCTGGTGTACGACGGTTCGCTGACCGGGCTGCACGAGGCCGGGGACGGCGAGCGGACTCTGGTGGTGGACCTGGAGCGGGAACTGCCTCCGATCGAGGCGCCGTCGGCGCGGGTGGTGCGGGTGGAGGGACCCCGGCAGTGGCTGGCGTTCCCGGCGGGACAGTCGGCGGCCCCGCTGGTGGCGCACATCGCGGCCGGGTACCCGCTGGTGGACCTCTCCGTGCGCGAGCCCGACATCGAGGCGGTCATCGCCAAGATGTACGCGGAGAAGGCGGTCTCGTAGTCTGCTGTCATGACCGACGACGCTGCCCCGGACCGCCGCTCCCCCGGTCCCGTCCCGGACCTCCGCGCCTCCGACGCCGACCGTGAGCGGGTCGTCGAGATCCTGCGCGACGGGCTGGCCGAAGGACGCCTGGACATGGCGGAGTTCGAGGAGCGGCTGGAGGCGGCGTACACGGCCCGTACCTACGGCGAGCTGGCCCCGCTGACCAGTGACCTCCCCGCGGCAGGGGCCCCCGCAACTCCGGTGTCCTTCACCAAGCAGCCGGTGGACGACGGGAGTTGGGCGTCCCGGATCGTCGGCAGCGAGGGCACGTCGACCGGGGCGGTGGCGGTGCTGTCCGGGTTCCAGCGCAAGGGGCGCTGGACGATGCCGAAGAAGTTCACCTGCTTCGCGTTCATGGGCGGTGGCGAGATCGACCTGCGCGAGGCGTACTTCGCGGACCGCGAGGTCGAGATCTCCTGCGTGGCCATCATGGGCGGCCTGGAGGTGATCGTGCCGCCGGGCGTCGAGGTCGTGGTGCGCGGCATCGGCGTGATGGGCGGCTTCGAGCACCCCGACCGCGACGAGCCGGGCGAGCCCGGGGCGCCGCGCGTCATCATCAGCGGGTTCGCGTTCTGGGGCGGCGTCGGCGTGGAGCGCAAGCTCACCCGGGCCGAGCGGCAGCGCCTGAAGGAGCTGCGCCGCCAGGAGCGGCTGGACCGCAGGCAGGCCCGCCACGAACTGCGCCATGTCCGCCGCGAGGACCGCGACGGACACTGAGCGCGCTACGGCGTGCAGACCTTGGTGAGTTCGCCCGCCGCGTCGGTGACCGGGGTGACGTCCGGGGTGTTGTCGCCGTTCCTGATGGCGGTACGGACGTTCGAGACGGCCGAATTCAGGTCGTCCACCGCCTTGTTGACGTCGGCGTCGTCCGTCCGGTCGCCGATCTTGTCCAGGTTCTTCTCGATGGAGTCGAGGGAGGCGTCGGCCTGCGTCGGGTCGTTCGCGGCGTTCTCCACGGCCTGCTGCAGGTCGGTGACGCTGTCGGCGATGGAGTCGGCGGTCCGCACACAGTCCAGGGCCTTGTTCACGGCGTCGCAGCCGGTGGTGAGGCCCACGGTGAGCGTGGCGGCCGCGACGGCGGCTATGACGGTGACGCGGCCTCGGCGGCGGCTGGCGGGCATGCGGTGTTCCTCCCCTGGTACGGCTGGCCGGGCGCGCGGTGATGTGCCGCGCGCCCGTACCGTCCAAGACGCCGTCCGCCGGGGCGGGGTTGCCCGTAGGGCCGGGGGTTTTTGGTGTTCCCTTTACCCGGCCGGTCCTGCCCGGTCCTACTTGGTCCTACTCGGGCTTGGTCCTACTCGGGCAGGGTCAGCGCGAGGGCGGCCCGCTGGAACTCGGTGAGTTCGGCGCAGCCGGCGACGCCCAGGTCGAGCAGGGCGTTCAGTTCGTCGCGGGAGAAGGGCGCGGCCTCGGCGGTGCCCTGGATCTCCACGAAGCGGCCGTCGCCGGTGCAGACCACGTTCATGTCGGTCTCGGCGCGCACGTCTTCCTCGTAGCAGAGGTCGAGCAGCGGGACGCCGTCCACGATGCCGACCGAGACGGCGCCGACGGTGCCGGTGAGCGGCTGACGGTTGGCCTTGATCAGCTTCTTGCGCTGGGCCCAGGCGATGGCGTCGGCGAGGGCGACGTAGGCGCCGGTGATGGCGGCGGTGCGGGTGCCGCCGTCGGCCTGGAGGACGTCGCAGTCCAGGACGATGGTGTTCTCGCCGAGCGCCTTGTAGTCGATGACGGCGCGCAGCGAGCGGCCGATGAGGCGGGAGATCTCGTGCGTGCGCCCGCCGATCTTGCCCCGGACGGACTCGCGGTCGCCGCGGGTGTTGGTGGAGCGGGGCAGCATGGAGTACTCGGCGGTGACCCAGCCCTCGCCACTGCCCTTGCGCCAGCGGGGGACGCCTTCGGTGACGCTGGCGGTGCAGAACACCTTGGTGTCGCCGAAGGAGACGAGGACGGAGCCCTCGGCGTGCTTGCTCCAGCCGCGTTCGATGGTGACGGGGCGGAGCTGTTCGGGGGAGCGGCCGTCGATTCGAGACATGCGGATGAGCCTATCGGGAGTGACGCGAGGGGCTCCTCCCCCATGGGGAGAAGCCCCTCGTGCCGGTGAGCCCGAGGCTCACATCATGTCTTCGATCTCCGCGGCGATCGGGTCGGCGTCGGTGCCGATGACGACCTGGATGGCGGTGCCCATCCGCACGACACCGTGGGCGCCAGCGGCCTTCAGGGCGGCGTCGTCGACGAGCGAGGCGTCGTGGACCTCGGTCCGCAGGCGGGTGATGCAGCCCTCGATCTCGTCGATGTTGTCGATGCCGCCGAGCCCGGCGACGATCTTCTCAGCCTTGGTGGCCATGTTCCTTCTCCCTGATCCGAACGCCAAACGTCCGCAGACTGGTCTACACCACCAAGGGGAACCCCACCAAACCGCCCCCCGCAACTCTCGGGCCGCGCACACCGTGTAGCTCTGCGGTCGCAGATTTCACGGGTTCCTTATATTCGTGCCATCGTGCTACAACAGGTCTACACCACAAGTGGTGTAGACCACAGACGCTGCCGTCCCCTTCCATGGTCCCAGGGCGGCGCCCTGCCCATCTGGAGGAAGTTGTGACCACGGCCAGCGCCGCGCCCCCGGCCGAGAGTAAGAAGGGCGCCAAGGTGATGGGCGTCCTGCAGCGGATCGGCCGCAGCCTGATGCTGCCGGTCGCGGTGCTTCCCGCCGCCGCCCTCCTGGTGCGGCTCGGCAACCCCGACATGCTGGGCGACCCCTCCTACCCGGCGTTCCTGACCAAGATCGCATCCTTCATGGCCGCGGGCGGCAACGCGATCCTGGACAACATGGCGCTGCTGTTCGCGGTGGGCATCGCCATCGGCTTCGCCAAGAAGTCGGACGGCTCCACGGCGCTCGCCGCGGTCGTCGGTTACCTGGTCTTCAAGAACGTGCTGGCCACGTTCACCGACAAGAACCTGCCGAAGGTGGCGACCGCCGTCGACGGCAAGGTCGTCATGGTGAACGCCCCGGTGGACGCCAAGGTCCTCGGCGGTGTGGTGATGGGCATCGTGGTCGCCCTGCTCTACCAGCGCTTCTACCGCACCAAGCTGCCCGACTGGGCCGGCTTCTTCGGCGGCCGCCGCCTGGTGCCGATCCTCTCCGCGCTCGCCGGTCTGCTCATCGGCATCGTCTTCGGCTACATCTGGCCGGTGCTCGGCACGGGCCTGCACAGCTTCGGTGAGTGGCTGGTCGGCTCGGGCGCCGTCGGCGCGGGCATCTTCGGTGTCGCCAACCGCGCGCTGATCCCGATCGGCATGCACCACCTGCTGAACTCGTTCCCGTGGTTCCAGGCGGGCGACTACCACGGCAAGAGCGGCGACATCGCGCGCTTCCTCGCCGGTGACCCGACCGCGGGCCAGTTCATGACCGGCTTCTTCCCGATCATGATGTTCGCGCTCCCCGCCGCCTGCCTCGCCATCGTGCACTGCGCCCGCCCCGAGCGCCGCAAGGTCGTCGGCGGCATGATGTTCTCCCTCGCGCTGACCTCGTTCTTCACCGGTGTCACCGAGCCGATCGAGTTCACCTTCATGTTCATCGCCCCGGTGCTGTACGCGATCCACGCGGTGCTCACCGGTGTCTCCATGGCACTGACCTGGTCGCTGGGCATGCGGGACGGCTTCGGCTTCTCGGCCGGCGCGATCGACTTCGGCCTGAACCTGGGCATCGCCTCCAACCCGTGGGGCCTGGTCCTGGTCGGCCTGTGCTTCGCGGTCGTCTACTACGTCGTCTTCCGCTTCGCCATCACCAAGTTCAACCTCCCCACGCCGGGCCGCGAGTCCGACGAGGAGCTGGCCGAACTCCAGAAGGCCGAGGCCAAGTAACCCGGCCGGTCTACGCGCAAGGCCCCGGAACCTTTCGAGGTTCCGGGGCCTTCGTCGTGCTCGGGGCTACAGCTCGTACGTCATGCGGGGCACCGCCAGCTCCACCCGTCCACTGAACGTCTCGCGGGCGTGGGCGAGGTTGACCTGGGGGTCGGTCCACGGCGGGATGTGGGTCAGGACCAGCATGCGGGCGCCCGCCCGGGTGGCCGTCTCCCCGGCCTCGCGGCCGTTGAGGTGCAGGTCGGGGATGTTCTCCTTGCCGTGCGTGAACGCCGCCTCGCACAGGAACAGGTCGGCGTCCCGCGCCAGCTCGTCCAGCGCCCCGCTGACCCCGGTGTCCCCGGAGTACGTCAGGGACTTGCCCCCGTGCTCGATCCGGATGGCGTACGCCTCGACGGGGTGCCGCACCCGCTCGGTGTGCACGGTGAACGGGCCGATCTCGAACGTGGACGGCTTGACCGTGTGGAAGTCGAAGACCTCGCTCATGGACGACGCCGAGGGCGTGTCGGCGTACGCCGTGGTCAGCCGGTGCTCGGTGCCCTCGGGGCCGTAGACCGGGATCGGCTCGCAGCGGCCGCCGTCGTGCCGGTAGTAGCGCGCCACGAAGTACGCGCACATGTCGATGCAGTGATCGGCGTGCAGATGGCTGAGGAAGATCGCGTCGAGGTCGTAGAGACCGACATGGCGCTGCAGCTCGCCGAGGGCGCCGTTGCCCATGTCGAGAAGCAGCCGGAAGCCGTCGGCCTCGACGAGGTAGCTCGAACAGGCCGATTCCGCGGACGGGAACGACCCCGAGCAGCCGACGACGGTGAGCTTCATGGAGCGGAAACCTCCGTGGACAGAAGCGGGTCGGGAAGCAGCAGGGCATGGTTGTGCGGTTTGTCGAGCGTAAGGCGCGAAAGCGCGGG
The DNA here is from genome assembly GCF_044541565.1 of Streptomyces sp. NPDC085596. NCBI lineage: Bacteria > Bacillati > Actinomycetota > Actinomycetes > Kitasatosporales > Streptomycetaceae > Streptomyces > Streptomyces sp. NPDC085596. The sequence goes on from NZ_JBITTC010000001.1 coordinate 1,080,706, forward strand.
TCGCTCCTCCGCCAGGGGCCGTTGTGGGCGAACTCACCTGTGCTGTCACCGGTTCGGCTGGACCGGGGGCGCATGGGGATGACTCAAGGGCGCGCGGCGGGCGGCGCACGCCGGTAACGTCCTCCGCATGGACACGACCTGGTGGCTGGCGCTGGTGGCGGTGCTCCTGCTGGCCCTGGTCGCCACGCTGGTGGACGGCTGGGGGCGGGGACACCGGCAGCGCGGGCGGCGGCTGCGGCCACCCGGCCGGCCCGCACCGCGGCCCCGACCGCGGGACCGGGCACGGACTCTGACGGACCGTCCGCGGCCGGGCGACATCTGGTGGGCCGACGTGCCCTACGAGGACCGGCCGGAGTCCAAGGACCGGCCGTGTCTGGTGCTGTCCGTGCGCGGCGACCGGGTCACGGTCGCAAAGATCACCAGCAAGGACCACGACCAGCGCGCCGGCGTCATCCCGCTGCCGCCCGGCTCGGTGGGCGACGCCCGGGGCCGCCCCAGCTTCCTGCGCACCGACGAGCTGCGCGAGGTGCGCCTGCGTGACTTCCGGCGCCGGGTGGGTACCGTCGACCCGGCCCTGTGGGACCAGGTGCGCCGCCTGGCGCGCTAGGTCACCCCGCATCTGATCGAGGCGCTGACCGAACCGGCCGCCGGGAGCTAGCCGATCCGCACGGTGACGCGGAACTCCTGAATGCCCTTGCAGGAGACCCCGCCCGGTGTGGTGGGCCGGGCGCACAGCGGGCGGCTGGACGTCAGGTGGACGGTGCCGGTGGCGGCGGCACGGTAGGCGGCGGTGGCGTCGCCGGGCTGGAGGACGATCCCGGTGTTGATCGCGGTCAGCGCGTCGCCGCTCACCCGGACCGGCTCCCAGGCGCGGGACTTGGTGCCGTCGAGGGTGAGCCGCAGCTCGCCGCCCCGCTCGAGACAAACGGTCTTCCCTGCGGCGGCGGAGGTCAGCCGCACCTGGTCCGCGCAGCCGCCGGAGCGCGAGGGCACGGCGGACGGCCTGGCGGAGGCCGAGGGCGTGGACTCGCCCCCGCAGCCCACGAGCAGCAGGAGCAGGGCCGTCGCCGCGAGGGCGCGGGACGTCGTACGGCGCATGGGGTCCGCCTCTCCGTCGTGGCCGGTGCCGTTCGGCACCGCTGGTGATGTGACGTGCCACCGGCGCGATCGGCTCCCGGGGAACGCGCGCGTCCCGCGCGCGGACGGCTTCCGCGCGCGGGACGGGGGTGCTGGTGCGGTTCAGCTCGTGGTGACGGCGGTGTCGTCCACTACGAAGCTGGTCTGCTGGGAGGAGTCCTCCACGCCGCTGAACTTCACGGTGACCGTCTGGCCCGCGAAGGACGACAGGTCGAAGGTCTTCTGCGCGTACCCGGAGGCGGCGTTGACGTTCGAGTAGGTCGCCAGGGTGGTCGAACCGGCGGTCACGGTCAGCTTGTCGTACGCGGTGCTGCCCGTCTCGGCGGTGTCGATGTGCAGGTAGAAGGTGAAGCTGGCCCTGCAGCCGGCGGGGATGGTCACCGACTGAGAGAGCGTGTCGGTGTGGCTGGAGCCGTAGCCGTCGAGCCACGCCTTGTACGAACCGGTGTGCGCGGCCTCGCCGCTGTCGTTGTTGATGACCCCGCTGCTGGCGGTCCAGGTGGTGCTGCCGGACTCGAAGCCGGGGTTGCCGAGGAGCTGCGCCGGGGTGCAGGTGCCACCGCCCCCGCCGCCGCCGGAGGCGAAGGCGGCCGTGCCGTTGGGGGTGCCCCAGCCGGTCGGGCCGTCGTAACCGGCGCGCGCGGTGCAGAAGTACGAGGTGGAGCAGGAGCCGTTGCTGCCGCTGGTCACGTCGTTGAGGTTCGCGGTGTGGCTGTAGGGGTACTGCGCCGGGTAGTCCGTGGCACCCGGGGTCCCCGCGAGGGCGTAGACGCCGGCGACGATCGGGGCGGAGGCGCTTGTGCCGCCGTAGACCGCCCAGCCGGAGCCGCCGTAGGTGTCGTAGACGGCGACGCCGGTGGCCGGGTCGGCGACGGCGGAGACGTCGGCCTCCATGCGCTTGGCGCAGCCGGTGTCGGTCTGCCAGGCCGGCTTCGGGTCGTAGGCGGAGCAGCCGGAGCCGGTGCCCTCGGTGGCGCTGGTGTGCCAGACGGACTCGCTCCAGCCGCGGGAGTTGGACGCGGTGGTCAGCGCAGTGCCGCCGACGGCGGTCACGTACTGCGAGGTCGCCGGGTACTCCGCGCCGTAGGCGGAGTCACCGGAGGAGACGGTGATGGCGACGCCCGGGTGCTTGAAGTACTGGGTGTCCTCGGTGGTCTGGCCGGACGCCTCTGAGCCGCCCCAGCTGTTGGAGACGAACTTGGCGCCGAGGGAGACGGCCTCGTTCTCGGCGATACCGAGGTCGGTGTCGTTGGCGGAGTTGGCCTCGACCAGGATGATCTTGCAGTTGGGGCAGACCGCGCTGACCATGTCGATGTCCAGCGCCTCCTCACCCGCCCAGCCCGTGTCGTTGGTGGGCAGCGAGGTGGTGGAGCCGGTCTGGCTGACCTGCTTGAAGCAGCCGTTGGCCTTGGTGCAGGCGGACAGGCCGTAGGTGGAGCGGTACGTGCCCAGGTCGGCCTCGGCGTTGGGGTCGTTGTAGGCGTCGACCACGGCGACCGTCATGCCGGAACCGCCGGTGGAGGGCAGGTTGTAGGCGCTGTGCAGGTTGGCCGGGGAGAGGCCGGAGGGGGTGGCGGCGGCGACCGCGGCGGCGAGCCGCTGCCTGATGTCGGTGCGGCGCTGGGCGAAGCAGGAGGCGTGGCCGGGCTTCGCGGTGGCGCACAGATGGGCGGTGGGGACCTTCTGGCCGGCCTTGCCGGTGGGGTGGAAGGTCTGCCGATCCGGGTCGGTCAGCGCCTTGTGGTTCTGGGTGGCGCGCGAGGTGGCGTGGGACATGGCCGCGGTGGCGGGTCCGGCCGAGGCCGTGGGGGCCGCGGTGAATCCGGCGACGGACAGGGCGAGGGTGGGGAGGGCGACGGCGAGGAGTCTGGGCAGACTCCGTCTCCGCCCGCCGGTGCGTGACTCACGCATGGGGAACTGCCTCCATGGGAAGTGGGGTTCTCGCACTGGATTGGCAGGCACGTGACGCGCGTAGCGGCGGCAGGGCACGCGGTCATGAGCATGACACTCTCAGACGTCCGGCATGTCGATGAACGTGACATGACAGATCGCGGGAGGAACGTAGCCCCGCGGTGCCGAGACCTGGCAGTACCGCACGGAATTCTTTGCCCCGCAATAGAAAGCGGTTGGCCCCCTCATAGGAGGGGGCTGACGCGATCTTGTGAGCTTCCTGGGTTTGACCGGAAGAAGCCTTGCGAGGAACGGCCGGAGGAAGATCAGGCCCAGAGCTGGCCCTGAAGGGCCTCGACCGCCTCTTCCGTGGTGGCCGCCGTGTAGACCCCGGTCGAGAGGTACTTCCAGCCGCCGTCCGCGACGACGAAGACGATGTCGGCGCTCTCCCCCGCCTTGACCGCCTTGCGGCCGACCCCGAGCGCAGCGTGCAGCACCGCGCCGGTGGAGACGCCCGCGAAGATGCCCTCCTGCTGGAGGAGTTCACGGGTACGGGCCACCGCGTCCGCCGAGCCGACGGAGAAACGGGTGGTGAGCACCGAGGCGTCGTACAGCTCGGGTACGAAGCCCTCGTCGAGGTTGCGCAGGCCGTACACCAGGTCGTCGTAGCGCGGCTCGGCGGCGACGATCTTCACGTCGGGCTTCTGCTCGCGCAGGTAGCGGCCGACGCCCATCAGGGTGCCGGTGGTGCCGAGGCCGGCGACGAAGTGGGTGACGGAGGGCAGGTCGGCCAGGATCTCGGGGCCGGTGCCGGCGTAGTGGGCGCCCGCGTTGTCGGGGTTCCCGTACTGGTAGAGCATCACCCAGTCGGGGTGCTCGGCGGCCAGCTCCTTGGCGACCCGGACGGCGGTGTTGGAGCCGCCCGCCGCCGGGGACGGGATGATCTCGGCGCCCCACATGCCGAGCAGGTCACGGCGCTCGCGGGAGGTGTTCTCCGGCATCACGCACACCATGCGGTAGCCCTTGAGCTTGGCGGCCATCGCGAGCGAGATGCCGGTGTTGCCGGAGGTGGGCTCCAGGATGGTGCAGCCGGGGGTGAGGCGGCCGTCCTTCTCCGCCTGCTCGATCATGTGCAGGGCGGGCCGGTCCTTGACCGAGCCGGTCGGGTTGCGGTCCTCCAGCTTGGCCCAGATCCGGACGTCGGGGGACGGCGAGAGCCGCGGCAGGCGCACCAGAGGGGTGTTGCCCACCGCCGCCAGCGGGGAGTCGTAACGCATGGGAGCGCGGGGGCCGGTCAGACCATGCCGCCGGCCACGGCCGGCAGGATGGTGACGGTGTCGCCGTCCGACAGCTTGGTGTCGATGCCGTCGACGAAGCGGACGTCCTCGTCGTTCAGGTACACGTTGACGAAGCGGCGCAGCTGCCCGCCGTCGACCACGCGGCCCTGGATGCCCGCGTGCCGGGTCTCGAGGTCGGCGAACAGGTCGGCGAGGGTCTCCCCGGCACCTTCGACCGCCTTCTGGCCGTCGGTGTACTGGCGGAGGATGGTCGGGATGCGGACCTCGATGGCCATGGTTGCGGGCTCCTGTCGGAAGGTGTCGTCGGGGCTGCGGACCAGGTACGTCAGCAGAAGGCGCGCACCACAGTCAGAACCATGGGCTCATCGTATCGATTCCCGGTCCACCCTCCGGAATCCTGTCCCGGATGGCGGACACTTTCCGACCGGGGAGTGGGATCAGTACGCGTCGACGACCTTGACCTCCTCCTCGGTGACCTCGCCGTCCAGGATGCGGAACGAACGGAACTGGAAGTCGCCGAGGCCGTCGGAGTCCGCCGTGGAGACCAGGACGTAGTGCGCGCCGGGCTCGTTCGCGTAGCCGATGTCGGTGCGGGAGGGGTATGCCTCCGTCGCGGTGTGGGAGTGGTAGATGACCACCGGCTCCTCGTCGCGGTCGTCCATCTCCCGGTAGAGCTTCAGCAGGTCCTGGGAGTCGAACTCGTAGAACGTCGGCGAGCGGGCGGCGTTCAGCATCGGGATGAAGCGCTCGGGGCGCCCGGCGCCCTCCGGCCCGGCCACCACACCGCACGCCTCGTCGGGGTGGTCCTCGCGGGCGTGGGCGACGATCCGGTCGTACAGGTCCTGGGTGATGGTCAGCATGCGGGCCAGGATAGGGGGACGGGCCGTCCCGTACCGCAGTGCGGTACGGGACGGCCCGCATGGCGGACGCCTTGAGCGGCGGCCGCCGGGGGTGCCACGAGTACTCCCGGCGGCCAGGCGTCCTGGATGGTCCCTTGGTGGGTCAGCCCACCTTCTCCAGCGCCGGTTCGTCACGCTCGCCGCTCTGCGGCGTGCGGGACTTCATGACCTGCCAGCCGATGCCGAGCGCGACGGCCCACACCGCCATCACATAGAGGCAGACGCGGGAGTCGGCATCGTACGCGATCAGGCCGGTGACGAAGAGCAGGAAGACGATGGCGATGTACGAGCAGACCGAGCCGCCCGGCGCCGGGAAGGACGAGGCGGGCAGCTTGCCCGCGACGACCGCGCGGCGGTAGAGCACGTGGCTGATCAGGATCATCAGCCAGGTCCAGATGCCCGCGGCGGTGGCGATGGAGGTGACGTAGCCGAACGCCTTCTCCGGGACGACGTAGTTCAGCACCACGCCGATGCCCATGAACAGCACCGAGATGGAGATGCCGAGCGCCGGGGTCTTGGTGGAGGACAGCTTGGCGAAGACGCGCGGGGCCTCGCCGTTGTCCGCCAGGGTGCGCAGCATGCGGCCCGTGGAGTACATGCCGGAGTTGCAGGAGGACAGGGCGGCGGTGAGCACCACGAAGTTCACGATGGCCGCGCCCGCCGGGATGCCGATCAGCGCGAACGCCTTCACGAACGGGCTGACGCCCGGCGCGAACTCGGTCCACTTGACCACGCAGAGGATGACGGTGAGGGCACCGACGTAGAAGAGGGCGATGCGCCAGGGCAGGGTGTTGATCGCCTTGGGCAGCGTCTTCTCCGGGTCCTCCGACTCGCCGGCGGTGACGCCGACCAGCTCGACCGCGAGGTAGGCGAACATCACGCCCTGGAGGGTCATCAGCGAGGAGCCGACACCCTTGGGGAAGAAGCCGTCGAACTGGTACAGGTTCGCCACCGAGGCGGTGTCACCGGCGGCGCTGAAGCCGAAGGTCAGCACGCCGAGGCCGATGACGATCATGCCGATCAGGGCGGTGACCTTGACCATCGAGAACCAGAACTCCAGCTCACCGAAGAGCTTCACGGAGATCAGGTTGACCCCGAACAGGACCACCAGGAAGACCAGTGCCGTGACCCACTGCGGGACGGCCGGGAACCAGTAGTTGACGTAGATCGCGGCGGCCGTCAGCTCGGCCATGCCGGTCACGACCCACATCAGCCAGTACGTCCAGCCGGTGAAGTAACCGAAGAACGGGCCGAGGAACTCCCGCGAGTACTCGGCGAACGAGCCGGAGACCGGGCGGTAGAGCAGCAGCTCGCCCAGGGCTCGCATGATGAAGAAGATGATCGCGCCCGCGAGCGCGTACATGAGGATGAGGCTGGGACCGGCCTTGGCGATGTTCGCCCCGGCTCCCAGGAACAGACCGACTCCGACGGCGCCACCGATGGCGATCATCTGGACCTGCCGGCTGCCGAGCCCGCGCTCGTACCCCTCCTCAGGGGCTTCGGTGACCTTCTCTGAGGCCATGGTGGTGCGCCTTTCTCCATGCCGACCCGTGGCCTTGCCTCGGCCTCGGATCGGGTTTCGATCCCCCCGGAACTGATGGAGTGGGCAGGTTGCGAGCCCGCCCGTGCCTGGCCGGCGGTCGCCGGCTCGGTGGCGCACCCGGCCGAACATGGATGGTGTTCGCCGGGCGATCGTGAAGATTTATCACGGCCGCAATATTGAGCAAAGAGGGGTCCTGCGGCGCTCTGTGGCGCACCACACAGGAAGAACCGGACAAAGTACGCCCGAATGCGTCAAAAGCGGCCGCAACGGTAACGCGATCGTTATCCGGAGTTGAGCGTCCTCTGAGCGAACACGAAATCCGGCGGTGTCCGCTCATTACGGACACCGCCGGACGCCCCTACGACATCGGGCTACGGCATCAGGGTCGAGACCAGGGTCTCCTGGAGGCCGCCCAGCCAGAGATAGGCCAGCACCATGGGCTTGCGCGGGTCCTGGTCCGGAAGGTGGTACAGCGGGTCGGTGTCGTCCTCGTCGGAGATCTCCAGCCGGGAGCCGATGGCCAGGCGCAGGTCGTTCAGCGCGCCGAGCCACTGCCGGGACTGCTCCGGGGACAGCTTGAGCACCGCCTCGCCGCCCTCGGCCGACGACGCGATCCGGTCCAGGGTGCGGATCACCGCGAGGGCGGTCTCACGCTTGCCGGCGCGCAGGTCGTTCTCGGTGTAGCGGCGGAACTCGGCGGAGTGCGCGTGCCGTTCCTCGGCCTCGGCCGGGTCGCCCGGCTCCAGCTCGGGGTCGGTGTAGGCGTCCGGGAACAGCCGGCGCAGCACCGGGTCGGCGGGCGGCTCGCTGGGGCCCTCGGCGAAGAGCTCGGCGAGCGGGTCGCCGCCGGCGTCCTCGGCCGGGCCGGGGCCGATCAGCTCCAGGAGCTGGACGGCCAGCGAGCGGATGATGGAGATCTCGACGTCGTCGAGCGCGACGGTCGCGCCGCCGCCGGGGAGCGGTTCGAAGTGTCCGGGCATCTGTGTCGGTTTACTTCCGGTCCTGCTGGAGGGTGGCCCACAGTCCGTAGCCGTGCATCGCCTGCACGTCGCGTTCCATCTCCTCGCGGCTCCCGCTGGAGACGACCGCCCGGCCCTTGTGGTGGACATCGAGCATGAGCTGGGTGGCCTTGTCCTTGGAGTAGCCGAAGTACGTCTGGAAGACGTAGGTCACATAGCTCATGAGGTTGACCGGATCATTGTGGACGATCGTGATCCAGGGGACGTCCGGCTCGGGTACGGCGAAGACCTCTTCCGCCGATTCGGTGCGTTCGATCTCTACGGGCGCGGGTGACGTCACACAGCCATGCTGCCACGCACCCCAGAAATCGTCACACTGACGAAATGGGAGTACCATCCGTCGTCATGAACACAGCGGACCTTGGGCTGCCGGTCGAAGTCCCGTCGACGGCGCTCTTCACGGACCAGTACGAGCTGACCATGCTGCAAGCCGCGCTGAAGGCCGGGACGGCCGAGCGGCGCAGTGTGTTCGAGGTCTTCACCCGCCGCCTGCCGCACGGCCGCCGCTACGGCGTGGTCGCGGGCACCGGCCGGGTGCTGGACGCGGTGACGAACTTCCGTTTCGACGCCGGGATGCTGGCCTTCCTCGGCGAGCGGGGGATCGTCGACGAGGCGACCCTGAAGTGGCTGGCGGACTACCGCTTCCAGGGCGACATCTGGGGCTACCCCGAGGGCGAGGTCTACTTCCCCGGCTCGCCGCTGCTGCGGGTCGAGGGCAGTTTCGCGGAGTGTGTGCTGCTGGAGACGGTGATCCTTTCCATCCTCAACCACGACTCGGCCATCGCGGCCGCCGCCTCCCGGATGTCCTCCGCCGCGGGCGGCCGGCCGCTGATCGAGATGGGCGCCCGCCGCACCCACGAGCTGGCCGCCGTCGCCGCCGCGCGCGCCGCGTACGTGGGCGGCTTCGCCACCACCTCCGACCTCGCCGCGGGCTTCCGCTACGGCATCCCGACCGTGGGCACCTCCGCGCACGCCTTCACCCTGCTGCACGACCAGGAGCGGGACGCCTTCCGCGCCCAGGTCGACGCCCTCGGCGCGGACACCACGCTGCTGGTGGACACCTACGACGTCGCGGAGGCCGTGCGTACGGCGGTGGAGGTGGCCGGCCCCGAGCTGGGCGCGGTGCGCATCGACTCCGGCGACCTGCTGCTGGTCGCGCACCGGGTGCGGCAGCAGCTGGACGAGCTGGGGGCGCGGGACACCCGGATCGTGGTCACCTCCGACCTTGACGAGTACGCCATCGCCTCGCTGGCGGCGGCGCCCGTGGACGCGTACGGGGTGGGCACCCAGCTGGTCACCGGGTCCGGGCACCCGACCTGCTCGATGGTCTACAAGCTGGTCGCCCGCGCGGAGTCCGCCGATCCTTCGGCGCCGCTGGTGCCGGTGGCGAAGAAGTCCACCGGCGGCAAGACGTCCATCGGCGGCCGCAAGTGGGCGGCACGGCGGCTGGACTCCTACGGGGTCGCGGAGGCCGAGGTCGTGGGCACCGGGCCGGTGCCGGCCGAGCTGGCCGACCGGCAGTTGCTGGTGGAGCTGGTCAAGGGCGGCGAGGTCGTCGCGCGCGAGCCGCTGGACGCGGCTCGCGCGCGGCACATCGCGGCGCGGGGGAATCTTCCGCTGTCCGCGACCCAGCTCTCGCGCGGGGAACCCGTCCTTCCGACGGAGTACCTGCACCTGCCCTCGGGTAGCTAGAGCGGGACCGCGTACGCCCCCTTACTGCCCCCTCCCGCAAGAGGCCGGAAGTCTCTAGGCTCGATTCCTTGGACCCCACTCGAAGGACACCACCATGCGCCGCGCCTTGATCGTCGTAGATGTGCAGAACGACTTCTGCGAGGGGGGCAGCCTCGCGGTGGCCGGTGGGGCCGACGTGGCCGCCGCGATCACGGAGCTGATCGGCCAGGCGGCCGGTTCCGGCTACCGCCATGTGGTGGCCACCCGTGACCACCACATCGCGCCCGGCGGCCACTTCGCCGACAACCCGGACTACGTCAACTCCTGGCCGGCGCACTGCGTCGCGGGCACGGAGGGGGTGGGTTTCCACCCCAACTTCGCCCCCGCCGTCGCCTCCGGCGCGGTGGACGCGGTCTTCGACAAGGGCGCCTACTCGGCCGCCTACAGCGGCTTCGAGGGCACGGACGAGAACGGTGCCACGCTGGCCGACTGGCTGCGCGCCCGGGGCGTCGAGGAGGTCGACGTGGTGGGCATCGCCACGGACCACTGCGTACGGGCCACCGCCCTGGACGCGGCGAACGAGGGTTTCCGCACGCATGTCCTGCTGGAACTGACGGCGGGCGTGGCCCAGGAGACCACGGCCAAGGCCCTGGAAGCGCTGCGCGAGGCCGGCGTCCAGCTCACGGGCAAGCCGGTGGTAAACGCGTAGCCACCGTGCGCGACCGGCCACGACGGACCCGCACCCAAAAACTACGGCTGAACCGCAGAGGATCGCAGCGCTCGGATGGGGCGCCACAGGCCCGTGCCCTCCACCGGGGCCGTGCGCCATATGAGGCCGTCGGGGTGGTGGAGGACGGCGGTCACCTCGTCGGGGGTGGGCGGGGCGGCGTTGCCCCGCAAGTACACCGACCACAGTCCAAGATTACGCAGCCGGGTCAGCGCCCGAGCCCGATTCCCGGCATGCACCAGAACCCGCACACCGGCGGAGCCGTGCGGCAGGTTCAGCGCCACCACGACCGTCCCACCCGGCAGCTTGCAGAATCCCCCTGCGGCCATGCGGTCACATCCCCGTTCACTCAGGTGTCAATAAGCGATCCACAGGACGCACCTAAACACGATCGGCGGCGACCCGCCAGGGGGTCACCGCCGATACGTCTCTGACCTGCGAAGATGCCGCTTACTTCACCGCGGGCCCGACTTCGAGCTCGATCGTGGAGCCGTCCTTCGCCTGCTCCTTGATCTTGATCTTGGTGTTGGTGTCAGTGATCTTGACGCCACCGGTCGGGTTCGAGGGGTCGTAGTACGTGTTGGTGCGGTCGTTGAAGACCGACACCCCCTTCTGCGACTTGATCTTCGTCGCCTTGCCCGCCTTGTGCAGCGTGATGCCGTCCGTGGAGTCGAGCGAGAACGGCGAGTCGTACGCCTGCATCCGGTTGCGCAGCAGCGTCCCGTCGGACCACTTCAGCGCGGTCGGGTGGGCGTCGACGGGCAGGATCAGACCGGTGCCGGGGTGCGCGTCGGCGTTGGTGTTGTTGTCCGCCTGGGAGGTGTCCCACTTCCAGATCAACAGGCCGTTCTGGTACGGGTAGTGCTCCACCCAGTCGGGCCGGTCGGTGCCGGTGAAGCCGAAGTTGTACGGGCCGACCTTCAGCGTCTTGTCGTACGACACGTACTGACGGTTCTCCGCGAGGTAGTACTGCGCGTAGTCCTTGGTGAAGGACGCGCCGATGCGGGAGAACCCGGTCGCGGCCCAAGAGGCGTCAGCCGCCTCGGCGTTGTCGGAGAACAGCGGGGTGCCGTCCGCGGTGACCGTGATCTCGTCGGCCGCGAAGCCCTTGAGGGCGACACCGCCGTCGGTCTGGTAGCGGAAGCGGAGCTGGATCTTCTTGCCCGCGTAGGCGTCCAGCGAGTACGACAGCTTCTTGTAGCCGTCGGCCGTGCCGGTCAGCGCGGGCTTGTCGGAGCCGTCACGCGGGATCGGCGCGCCGTCCACCGTGCCGTCCAGGGCAGTCCAGTTGGCACCGTCCGTGGACGCCTCGGCGTAGAGGTAGTCGTAGCCGGACTCGATGTCGTACCAGCCGTCCAGGCCCAGCGTGGCCGAGGACTTGCCGGTCAGGTCGACCGAACGGGTCAGCGTGTTCTTGAGGTTGTCACCGCTGCCGCTCCACCACTGGGTCGCGCCCTGGGCCGGGGTGACGATCTCGGTCTTGACCGCCTTGTCCGGCAGCGAGACCAACAGGGCCTGCCGGTACTTGGTGTTGTACTCCGCGAGGCCGAGCTTGTGCCAGGAGGAGACGCCCGCCTTGGCGGTGTCGTAGGTCAGCCAGCCGAGCTGGAGCTTGTCCCAGGCGTTCATGTCGCCGGGCAGGTCGCCGATGGCGTCCTTGCCGGTGCCGAGCCAGGAACCGGAGGACATCAGGGTCCAGAAGCCGGTGGAGTTGTCTCCGCCTTCGGTGTCGTACTCGTCCGGCAGACCGAGGTCGTGGCCGTACTCGTGGGCGAAGACGCCGAGTCCGCCGTTCTCCGGCTGGATGGTGTAGTCGCCGACCCAGACGCCGGTGTCGCCGACCGGGGCGCCGCCGAGCTTGTTGCCCGTGGGACCGGTCGCGCCCGCGTCGGTGCCGAACGCGTACCAGCGGTGCGCCCAGATGGCGTTCTCGCCCTCGGCGCCGCCGCCCGCAGACTCGTCCTCACCGGCGTGCACGATCTGGAAGTGGTCGACGTAGCCGTCCGGCTCGTTGAAGTCGCCGTCGCCGTCGTAGTCGTAGCGGTCCCACTGGTCGTACTTGGCCAGGTCCGCCTTGATGGCGGCGTCGGACTTGCCGGCCGCCTTCTGCCCGGCCACCCAGGACTTCAGACCGTCGCCGACGACGTTCCACACGCTGGTGCAGTTGGTCTGGCCGCAGGCGTTGTTGCCGTAACGGGCCTCGTTGTAGGGGACCTTGACCCAATCAGAGACCTCGCCGTCGACCGAGTAGCGGCCCGAGGACTGCTTCTCGTAGTACTTCTTCAGCGACTCGGTCCTGTCACCGGTGCCGAAGTAGAGGTCCTGGTAGTGCTTCTGGTCGTAATCCTTCTGCCAGGCCGTGGAGTTGTCCTTCTTGCGGTCCGGCGCGGCGATCTTGTTGTGCAGCGGGCCGGGGGTGCCGCCGAACTTGGGGTCGGCCTGGTCCCCGAACTCCACCAGGATGGTGAAGATCTTGTCGGTCTTCTCCCGGCTCAGCTCGACGTACTTGCTGTCGCCCTTCTTGCTCTTGAGCTGGACGACCTTGGAACCGTTGCGCTCCTTCGCCTCTGCCTTGCCGGCGATGAGCTGGTTCAGGGCCTCCTGGCGCTGAGCGTCCTGGGTCTTGCTCAGCGGGCCGTCGAGGTCGTGCTCCCGCTGTCCGGCCGGGGCCGGGTCGTGCCGGTTCTCGGCCGCCGGGCGGGGCGTCGTGCTCGCCTCCGCGACGGCGAAGGTGGCGAAGGTGGCGGACGACGCCGCGAGGGCCACGCCTATCGCCGTGGCTCTGAACGTCCAGGGTCTGCTGGTCACTTGAGATCCTCCCCCGCGCCGCGCGCACGGCAGGAGGGTTCCGGACCTTGGAAGATTCCGTGCGCGCACGATCAACGCGTGTAGTCAAGTGCCGTAATTTGACTAGAGGTTCGGCAGAAAAGACAGACCTTGACTTGTGCAGGACAACTGCACTATGCGGAGCCGGCGTTCGCTTTACGAACGCGCGCGACCCCTGAACGGGCGCGTGCATACGCCCAGTTGGCGTGGACCATGACTCCGTGCGCCCCCTGTGCACCGCCCCCTGGGGTGAGGTGGGGCTTACCTGGCACAGGACTCGGGCATGCACGCGAATAGAGTCGAAATGGCGCCGAAGCTCACCCCCTACCCCCGTCTTCCGAGGACACGATTGCCATGCCTCGTCCGACCGTCGCACAGCTCGTCTACGGTTCCTGCACCGTGATCCTCTCCACCGTCGCCATGCTGGCCCTGTCCCAGACCGGTTCGGGCCTCGGTGTCGCCGTCATCGCGCTGGCCGCGCTCGCCCTCGGGCTGCTCGTGGCCATGACGGTGCCGCTGCCGGGGCCGCGCCCGGCCCGGTCCGCCGCCGCCGGGCAGGCACCGGCCGAGCCCGCGCGCCTGGCGGAGCGGGCGTCCGCGCGCCGCCGTCCCGTCGGCGCGTCGGCGGAGTCGGTACGCGGCCGCGCGGCCTCCTGAGGGGCGGCCGCCGACAGAGACCACACGCCGGAGCGGCGGGCCGGGGACTCCTCCCCCGCCCGCCGCTCCGGTGCGCCGCGCCCCGGTCCGGTCAGGTGGTGCTGACCACCACCGTCTTGGCCGCCTTGTCGTGCAGACCCTGCTTGTACGGACGGTCGAAGTAGCTCCAGCCACCGCAGATCGCGGTCCAGACACAGGCGCAGCAGAAGGCGAACGGCAGCCACAGCACCAGCGCCCGGATCAGCGAGGACTGCGGGGAGGGGGTGGCGCCGTCGTGCAGGTTGGCCACCCGCATCTTGAACCAGCGCATCCCGAGCGTCTGTCCGGTGCGGGCGATCAGGATGGTGTCGTAGGCGACGTAGAGGACGGCGGCGATGATGGACTGGCCGAGCGACTTGCCGACCTCCATGCGGTCACCGTTCACGTCGTACTGATGCACCCCGAACGCCCAGGTCAGCAGCCATACGGCGATACCGACGATGATCATGTCGATGATGCGGGCGACGGTGCGCTTGCCGCTGTCCGCGAGCGGGGGCATGCCCGCGAGGGGGTCGCCGGGACGACCGGGGCCACCGGGACCCTGAGGCCCGCCCCCGTACGGGCCACCCCCGTAGGGACCGCCGCCGCCTCCGTAGGGGCCGCCACCCTGAGAGCCACCCCCGTAGGGGCCACCCGAGCCGTAGGGGTCGCCGCCCTGGGGCGGGGGCTGCTGGGCGCCGTACGGACGGTCGTACGGTGAGCCCGACCCCTGGTCCGACGGGGGCCGCTTCCTCAGCGGGTCGTCGTCGGGGGGCTGCGGTCCGGAGCCGGGGGGCGGTTCACTGCTCATGGCACCGAGTCGACCGCGAACACCCCGCCGCCGCACCCGGCGGGCGGCCGTACGGGGGACCGCCGGACCCTACTCGGCCACGAAGGTGTGCGCCGCCTTGTCGTGCCAGCACTGGCGCCACGGCCGGTCGAACAGCCCCCACAGCACACCGACGACCCCGATGACGAGGACCCCGGGCACGCTGTAGACCAGCCAGCGGCGCAGCGCGGCCCCGAAGGACGGGGGTTCGTGCCCCTCGATGTCCCGCACCTGGATGCCGCACAGCCGCTTGCCGAGGGTGCGGCCCCAACGGGCGGTCGGCAGCACCTCGTACACGACCCCGAAGACGAGGAGGACGCCGAGCACGATACCCAGGGAGGCGGCGGTGGTGCCGTCGAGCAGCCAGACGGTGACGGTACGGCCGGACAGCCGGGCCGCCTCGATCTTGCTCTGCACATGGTCGACGGCGCGCACACCGAGCGGGACCGCGGCGGCCGCCGTCACGGCGCCGATGAACACGTTGTCGATCAGGCGGGCGGCGAAGCGCTTGCCGAGACCGGCCGGGCGGGCCGCCGCCTGGCGTCGCACGACCGCGAGGAACGGGTCCTCCACCGGCGGCTTCCACGGCACGACGGGCTGCTCCTCGCCGGCCCCGGCCAGGTGGTGCACCTGCTGCGCCCAGGAAGCCTGGCCGCCGCCGGGTCCGGGGGCGAGGGGGCCTCCGGCCTGGGGCGGGAGTACGGGGGTCACGGGGGCGGGGGCGGCCGGCTGCGGGACGCCGGGCCAGTCCCCGCCGGGCTGTCTGCGGGGGTCCGCCGGGGCCTGCGCGGACTGCCCCGGCACCTGGGGTGCGACGGCTGCCCGGGCGGCCGGCCCGGCGTCCGCGTCGGGGGCGGCCCCGAATCCCGCCGGTCCGCCCACAGGACCCTGAGCCGCGCCCGGGGCCTGCCCCGGCGTCCTCGCGGCCCCGGCCTCCCCGGCATCGCCCGCCCGCACCCGCCGGAACGTCATGGTCCCATCGTCCCGCTGAACCCCCGCCGCCGGGCCCGGAGTCGGCCGCCGGAAGAGGAACGTGTCCGGGGGCGCCTCGCCCTGGCCCGCCGGACCGTCGGCGGAGCCGCCCTCGTCGAAGAAATGCGGACCCGTCTCCTCCACAGGGGGCGTGGCAGGGCCGGAGGTTGACGGCGCGGTGAGCGGCTCGCCGTCCGCGGGGGCGGGGCGGCTGGTGCCCGGCACCCAGGCGGCGCCGTTCCAGTAGCGGACGTAGCCGGGGATGGACGGGTCCGGGTAGTAGCCCTCACGGGGCCTGTCGTCACCGTGGGCCGGCGTAGGGGCGCTCATGTCCGTCGTCCCGTATCTGCTCGGGGGTGGAAGGGAGCCTCCACATCTATCAGACCCAGGGCGCCCCACACCCCTCTCCGGCCGGACCCGACCCCTTCCGGGCGATGCCTCAGGGGTCCTCGGCACCCGTTGGAAAAAAATTTCCGGGAACCCGCGTAATGACCGCGCCCCTGCCCCCTCTCTCCTTGCACGGGCCCGTCCGAGCGGCCCCCGGTCAGCAGAAGGAGACAGATCATGGAGCACACGGTGGTGGAGCGGGAACTCGAGCTGAAGCTCATCCTTTCGCCCGAGCGGAGCATTCCGGTCCCGGCCCGGCTCGCCTACCGGTCCGACGACCCCTACGCGGTCCACATCACCTTCCACATCAACTCCGACTTCCCCGTGCACTGGACGTTCGCCCGGGAACTCCTCGTGGAGGGCGTGTTCCGGCCGTGCGGGCACGGGGACGTGCGGGTGTGGCCGACGAAGGTGAACGGCCGCAGCGCGGTGCTGATGGCGCTCAGCTCGCCGGACGGCGACGCCCTGCTGGAGGCGCCCACCCCACAGGTGTCCGCCTGGCTGGAGCGGACGCTGCGTGCGGTGCCGCCGGGCGCCGAGGCCGCCCAGCTGGGGATCGACGACGCCCTCGACCAGTTGCTGGCCCGGTGAGGGGCCCCGGCTCAGAAGAGCTTGCCGGGGTTGAGGATGCCGAGCGGGTCGAAGACGCCCTTCACGGCCCGCTGCATCTCCAGCCCGACCGGGCCGAGTTCACGCGCCAGCCACTCCTTCTTCAGCACGCCCACCCCGTGTTCACCGGTGATGGTGCCGCCGAGTTCGAGGCCGAGGGCCATGATCTCGTCGAAGGACTCGCGGGCGCGGCGGGACTCGTCCTCGTCGCGGGCGTCGAAGCAGACGGTGGGGTGGGTGTTGCCGTCTCCGGCGTGCGCGCACAGGCCGATGGTGAGGTCGTACTTGGCGGCGATCCGCTCGACGCCCTCCAGCATCGCGCCGAGTCTGGAGCGGGGCACGCACACGTCGTCGATCATCGTGGTGCCCTTGACCGCCTCCAGCGCGGTGAGCGACATCCGGCGTGCCTGGAGCAGGAGTTCGGACTCGGCGGCGTCGTCGGCGACGACCACCCCGGTGGCTCCGGCCGCCTCGCACAGGGCGCCGACGGCGGCGAGGTCGGCGGCGGGCTCGGGGGTGTCGAAGGCGGCCAGCAGGAGCGCCTCGGTGGTTTCCGGCAGACCCATCCGGGCGAAGTCGTTGACCGCCTTGACGGTGGTGCGGTCCATCATCTCCAGCAGCGAGGGCACATGGCCGCCGGCCATGACCTGGCACACCGCGTCGCAGGCTTCGGCGGCGGTGGCGAACTCGGCGGCCAGTACCAGCTGCCGGGGCGGCTTGGGCCTGAGCGCGAGCACGGCGCGGACCACGATGCCGAGCGAGCCCTCGGAGCCGACGAAGAGCCGGGTCAGGTCGTACCCGGCGACGCCCTTCGCGGTGCGGCGGCCGGTGGACATCAGGCGGCCGTCGGCGAGGACGACGTCCAGCCCGAGGACGTACTCGGCGGTCACCCCGTACTTGACGCAGCACAGGCCGCCCGAGGCGGTGCCGATGTTGCCGCCGATGGTGCAGGTCTCCCAGCTGGAGGGGTCCGGCGGGTAGTACAGGCCGTGTTCCTCCACCGCGCGGGAGAGCACGGCGTTGACGACGCCCGGCTCGACGACGGCGATCCGGTCGACGGGGCTGATCTCCAGGATGCGGTCCATCTTGGTGAGGGACAGCACGATGCAGCCCTCGGTGGCGTTGGCGCCGCCGGACAGCCCGGTGCGGGCGCCCTGCGGGACGACCGGCACGCGCAGCTCGGTGGCGGTGCGCAGCACGTGCTGGACCTGTTCGACGGTGCGTGGCAGGACCACGGCGGCGGGGGCCCCGGCCGGGCAGAAGCTCGCCATGTCATGGGCGTAGGAGGCGGTGACGTCGGGATCGGTCAGCACGGCCCCGGCGGGCAGCCCCGCCAGCAGCGCTTTGGCGAGACTCCCGGCGGGCACGGTGTCGCCGTCACGGGGTGCTTCGATACGGCTCATGATCACAGCGTGGCACTCGGGGCCATCGGTGTGAACCCCGCACGCGCCGTGCTTGGGCCGACCGGATGTGGTCGTCATATTGACGCACAGTGAGCGGCATGGCGAAGAGACAGTACGGCGACTCCCAGCCCGGTACGTCCCTGGTGGCCGAGCCCCCGCCGCACCGGCCCCGGCGATGGCTGGGCCGCACGCTGCTCACCGTGGTGGCGGGCGGGGCGGCGGCGAGCGCGGCGCTGACCCTGCTGCCGCAGGAGGCGCCGCAGCGGGCCCGGCACCGGCCCCCGGCACCCGCGCCCGGACCGCAGGCGCGGGCGCTGACGGCGGTCACCACCGGGGTCCCCGCGGCGCTGCCCGACCTGACGGAGCTGATCACCCGGCAGGAGAACGGGGTACGGGCCCGGCCCGCCGACGCGCGTGCCTGGGCGGTGCTGGGCACGGCCTACGTGGCGCGGGCCCGGCGCACGGCCGACGCGGCCGACCTCCCGCGCGCCGAGCGGGCGCTCGGCACCTCGCTGAAGGTGCGCGGCACCAAGAACGCCGAGGCGCTGGCCGGGATGACCGCGCTGGCCAACGCCCGCCGGGACTTCCCCTCGGCCAAGCGGTACGGCGAGCAGGCGCTGAAGCTGACCCCGAAGCGGTGGTCGGCGTATCCCCCGCTGATCGACGCGTACAACGGGCTCGGTGACTACACCGCCGCCCGGAACACCCTGGACAGGCTGATGGCGCTGCGCACCGCCCCCGCCGACCGCCCGGCCGTGATGGCGCGGGCCTCCGCCGTGTACCGGGACCGGGGCTGGCGCGAGGACGCGGCGGCCCAGCTGACGGACGCGGCGGCGTCCGCCGGCACGCCCGCCGAGCAGGCGGCTTATCGCGCGGGAGTAGGCCAGTTGGCGTGGGAGCGCGGCGAACTGCCCGAAGCCCTGCGCCAGTTCACAGAAGCCCTCCGCCTGGACCCGGCCGAGGCGACGGCGGGCGCCGGCAAGGCCCGCACCCTCGCCGCGCAGGGCCGTGGCCCCGAGGCGCTCACCGCGTACCGCTCGGCCCTCGCGAAGCGGCCGGGCGCGGAAGTCACCCTGGAACTCGCCGAGTTGTACGAGTCACTGAACCGCACCCAGGACGCCGAGGCGCAGTACGAGCTGGTGCGGAAGCGCGCGGAGAAGTCGGCGGCCGACGGGGTCGACGAGGAGCTGGTGCTCGGCCGTCTTGAGGCGGACCACGGGGACCCGCAGGAGGCGGTGACCCGGCTGCGGGCCGAGTACCAGCGGCAGCCCGGCATCGAGGTGGCCGACGCGCTGGGCTGGGCGCTGCACCGGGCGGGCGACGACGAGGAGGCGCTGACCTTCGCCACCACCGCCACCGACAAGGCGAAGGGCGGCGGGGTGCGCAGCGCGCTGCACGCCTTCCACCGGGGCATGATCGAGTACGAGCTGGAGCGGTACGGGTCCGCCCGGCGCCACCTTCAGGACGCGCTGCTGGTCAACCCGGCCTTCTCACCGCTGTGGGCGCCCGAGGCGCGGGCGGCGCTGAAGGACCTGGGCGAGGTGACGGAGGGCCCATTGCCCGCCGACGCGCTGTGAGTCGGGGGCGCGAGGAGCTCCTCGCGCCCCCGACTCAGCCTGTGCGGAGGAGGATTACAGGTTGCCCCGCTTCTCCTGCTCCCGCTCGATGGCCTCGAAGAGGGCCTTGAAGTTGCCCTTGCCGAAGCCCATCGAGCCGTGGCGCTCGATGAGTTCGAAGAACACCGTCGGCCGGTCCTGGACCGGCTTGGTGAAGATCTGGAGCAGGTAGCCGTCCTCGTCCCGGTCGGCGAGGATCTTCATCTCGCGCAGGGTCTCGATGGGCACCCGGGTGTCGCCGACCCACTCGCCGAGGGTGTCGTAGTAGGAGTCCGGGGTGTCGAGGAACTGGACGCCGGCCGCGCGCATGGTGCGTACGGTGCGCACGATGTCGTTGGTGGCCAGCGCGATGTGCTGGACGCCGGGGCCGCCGTAGAACTCCAGGTACTCGTCGATCTGGGACTTCTTCTTGGCGACGGCGGGCTCGTTGAGCGGGAACTTCACCTTCAGGGTGCCGTCCGCGACGACCTTCGACATCAGCGCGCTGTACTCGGTGGCGATGTCGTCGCCCACGAACTCCTTCATGTTCGTGAAGCCGAGGACGTTGTTGTAGAACGCCACCCACTCGTCCATCTTGCCGAGTTCGACGTTGCCGACGCAGTGGTCGATCGCCTGGAAGGTGCGGCGCTCGGGCGGCTCGACGATCGGGTCCGCGGCGACGAAGCCGGGGAGGTAGGGGCCGTCGTAGCCGGAGCGCTCGACCAGGGTGTGGCGGGTCTCGCCGTAGGTGGCGATGGCGGCGAGGACGACGGTGCCGTGCTCGTCCTTCACCTCGTGCGGCTCGGTGAGCGGCCGGGCTCCGTGCTCGACGGCGTACGCGAACGCGGCGCGGGCGTCCGGGACCTCGATGGCCAGGTCCACGACGCCGTCGCCGTGCTCGGTGACGTGCCGGTCGAGGAACTCGCCCCAGGGGGTGGTGGGCCGGATCACCGAGGTGAACACGAACCGGGCGGCGCCGTTCTCCAGGACGTAACTCGCGGTCTCGCGGCTGCCGTTCTCCGGTCCGGAGTAGGCGACCAGGCGCATGCCGAAGGCGCTGGAGTAGTAGTGCGCGGCCTGCTTGGCGTTGCCCACGGCGAAGACGACCGCGTCCATTCCCTTGACCGGGAAGGGGTCGGCCTGCCGGGCGGTTTCGGGAGTGTGCTGAGTGGTCTGCGTCATGCTCGAAGGGTGGCCCCGCTCTGCAAGGTGCGCAATAGTTCCCGTATTCGCTGGGCAGTCTGTTCAGCCGTACGGCGGCACCGGCGGGCTTTCTGTACAGGATGACCATCCCTGGAGGACGTCGTGGCGATCGATCAGCTGGACGGGCAGATCCTGGTGCTGCTGGCCGAGGAGCCGCGGATCGGCGTGCTGGAGATGTCCCGGCGGCTGGGAGTGGCGCGGGGCACCGCCCAGGCGCGGCTGGACCGGCTGCGCTCGCGTGGGGTGATCCGGGGGTTCGGGCCGCAGGTGGACCCCTCCGCGCTCGGCTATCCGGTGACCGCGTTCGCCACGCTCCAGATCCGGCAGGGCCAGGGTCCTGACGTACGGGCGCATCTGGCAGGCGTGCCGGAGGTGCTGGAACTGCTGACCACGACGGGCACCGGGGACATGCTGTGCCGGCTGGTGGCCCGCTCCAACGCCGATCTGCAACGGGTCATCGACCGGGTGGTCGGCTTCGACGGCATCGTCCGCGCCTCCACGGCGATCGTCATGGAGAACCCGGTACCGCTGCGGATCATCCCGCTGGTGGAACAGGCGGCGGGGGAGTTCGAGGGGGACTAGCAGCTCGGGATCTTCCCCGTGCCCTTCTCCAGGGCGATCAGGGAGTTCACGGCGCCGTCGAGGTTCGTGACCGGGATCAGACGCAGGCCCTTGGGCAGGTTGGTGTGGGCGTCGGCGCACTCGGCCTTCGGCACCAGGAAGACGGTGGCGCCGTCGCGCCGGGCGGCCTGTGTCTTCAGGGCCACCCCGCCGACCGCGCCGACCTTGCCGTCCGCGTCGATCGTGCCGGTGCCGGCGATGGTCCGGCCGCCGGTGAGGTCGCCGCCGCTGCCGTCGCCGGCCAGCTTGTCCACGATGCCCAGGCTGAACAGCAGGCCCGCGCTGGGCCCGCCCACGTCGGCGAGGCGCAGCGTCACCTTCACGTCGTCGGGGTCCTTGCGGAGGTGGTCCAGCGCCGCACTGGTCGCCGCGTCCTGGGACTGCCGCATCTGGGCGGTGTTGTGCTTCTCGATCTCCTTGACGGTGTCCCCGGTCGGGTACACGGCGTCGTACGGCATCACCGCGCGGTCGGTGCGGAACCAGTTGTCGACCACCTGTCCGAGGGAGACCCGCGTGTCCGGCGAGGTCGCCTCGATGGTCGTCATCCGCAGCTCACCGGAGGTCTTCCGGGACTGCGCCCCCGCCACGGTGATGACCGGCGTCCCGTCGTTCTTCCCCAGCACGTTCGCCGTCATCCCCGGCTGCGCCACCGCGAACGGCAGCGGCGCGAACACCGCGACAGCGACCAGCCCCACGACAGGCAGAGCGCAGAGGGCGATGGTCCGGGAACGCGAGAGACGTGAGAGCACGGAGTAAATCTAACGCGCCGCTCCGCCCCGACCGGGGGCGGCCGGGAGGCTACCTCAGCGCGTCCGCGACCTCGCGGGCCGCTTCCACCACGCGGGGGCCGACGCGGTCCGGGACGGCGTCGGTGAGCATGACCACGCCCACGCTGCCCTCGACGCCGGTGACGCCGAGGAGGGGGGCGGCGGCGCCACTCGCACCCGCCTCCAGTTCGCCGTGGGTGAGGGTGCAGCCGGGGTCGGCGGACGGGGAGCGGCGGGCGGCGAGGATCGCCTTGCCGGCGGCGCCGCGTTCCAGGGGGTGACGGAAGCCGGCGCGGTAGGCGACGTGGTAGTCCGTCCAGGTCGGCTCGACCACGGCGACGGCGAGCGCCTCCGTACCGTCGACCAGGGTCAGATGGGCGGTGGCGCCGATGTCCTCGGCCAGCGAGCGCAGCGCGGGCAGGGCCGCCTCCCGTACCAGCGGATGCACCTGGCGGCCGAGCCGCAGCACCCCGAGCCCGACGCGGGCGCGGCCGCCGAGGTCGCGGCGGACGAGCGCGTGCTGCTCCAGCGTGGCCAGCAGCCGGTACACCACCGTCCGGTTCACCCCCAGCTTGCCGGACAGCTCGGTGACGGTCAGCCCGTGGTCCGTGTCGGCGAGCAGCTTGAGGACGCGCAGTCCCCGGTCGAGCGTCTGGGAGGTCTCCGCGGTCACGACGCCCCCTCCTTCTGCGGTGAGGCCGGCGCCCTCCGAGCGGCGCGCGTCACCGAGCCCCGTCGGCGACGCGTTTCAGAGGCCGCCGATCGGCAGGACGGCCCGGCGGCTGTCGGACCCGTCGCTTCACGGCTGCGCTCCGCGGCGGCGCTGCCACGGGGCGTGTGCGTAGCGGGACAGTAGCGAGCCGGTCCGCTCAGCGGAAGACTCGGTCCAGAATCCGGTCAGACCCCGTTCCGGCCTGCCAGTATTCGTCCGCATACGCGCACCGGGGCCTGCTTCAGCGCATCCGGGTGGCCCACTCGCTCATCTTGGCGATGCGCTGCTTCAGCTGTCCGGCGGTCGCCTCGGCGCTCGCCGGGCCGCCGCAGATCCGGCGCAGCTCGGTGTGGATCACGCCGTGCGGCTTGCCGCTCTGGTGGACGTAGGCGCTGACCATGGTGTTGAGCTGCTTGCGCAGCTCCATCATCTCCTTGTGGCTGACCACCGGGCGCCGCTCGGCGGGCAGCTCCAGCAGGTCGGCCTCGGTGTCCGGCCGCTTCTTGCTGTGCGCGATCTGCCGGGCCTGCCGCTTCTGGAGCAGCAGCTGCACCTGCTCGGGCTCCAGCAGTCCGGGGATGCCGAGGTAGTCCTGCTCCTCCTCGCTTCCCGGGTGGGCCTGCATGCCGAACTCGGCGCCGTCGTAGAGAACCCGGTCGAAGACGGCCTCGGACTCCAGCGCCTCGAAGGAGAACTGCTCCTGCTCGCCGGTGTCCTCGTCCTCCTGCTTGTTCGCCTCCTCCATCTCCTTCTCGGACTCGGCGTACGGGTCCTCCTCACCCTCCTTCTTCGGCTTGTCGAGGGCGTGGTCCCGCTCCTTCTCCATCTCGTTGGCGAAGGTCAGCAGGTCGGGGACGGTCGGCAGGAACACGGACGCGGTCTCGCCGCGCCGCCGGGACCGTACGAAACGGCCGACGGCCTGGGCGAAGAACAGCGGGGTGGAGATGGTGGTGGCGTACACGCCGACGGCGAGCCGGGGCACGTCGACGCCCTCGGACACCATGCGGACCGCGACCATCCAGCGGTCGTTGCTCGCGCTGAAGTCGTCGATGCGCTGGGAGGCGCCGGTGTCGTCGGAGAGGACGAGGGTGGCCTTGTTGCCGGTGATCTCGCGGATCAGCTTGGCGTAGGCGCGGGCGGAGTCCTGGTCGGAGGCGATGACGAGGGCGCCGGCGTCGGGAATCGCCTTCCGGACCTCGGTGAGCCGCTGGTCGGCGGCGCGCAGCACGCTCGGCATCCACTCGCCGCGCGGGTCGAGCGCGGTGCGCCACGCCTGGCTGACGGCGTCCTTGGTCATGGGCTCGCCGAGCCGGGCGGCGATCTCGTCGCCCGCCTTGGTCCGCCAGCGCATCTGGCCGCTGTAGCTGAGGAAGATGACGGGGCGGACGACGTGGTCGGCCAGCGCGTTGCCGTAGCCGTAGGTGTAGTCGGCGGCGGAACGCCGGATGCCGTCGTTGCCCTCCTCGTACGTGACGAAGGGGATCGGGTTGGTGTCCGAGCGGAACGGCGTACCGGTCAGCGTCAGGCGCCGGGTCGCGGGCTCGAACGCCTCCAGGCACGCCTCGCCCCAGGACTTGGAGTCGCCGGCGTGGTGGATCTCGTCCAGGATCACCAGGGTCTTGCGCTGCTCGGAGCGGTTGCGGTGCAGCATCGGGCGTACGCCGACACCGGCGTAGGTGACCGCGACACCGTGGTAGTCCTTGCCGACCGGGCCCGCGCTGTACTCCGGGTCGAGCTTGATCCCTATCCGCGCGGCGGCCTCCGCCCACTGCTTCTTCAGGTGCTCGGTCGGCGCGACGACGGTCACCTGCTGCACGACGTGGTGGTGCAGCAGCCAGGAGGCGAGCGTCAGCGCGAAGGTCGTCTTGCCGGCGCCGGGGGTGGCCACGGCGAGGAAGTCACGCGGCTGCTCCTGGATGTACTTGTCCATCGCCCCCTGCTGCCAAGCGCGCAGCTTGCTGGCGGTGCCCCAGGGGGCGCGGCCGGGAAAGGCGGGGGACAGATGGTTCGAGGCGGAAGCGGCGGTGGTAGTCACGGTCTCCGGGGGTGGGGGCGTAGGACGGCTCGGCTACGTATGACAACCGGGCCACCCTACCGGCGCCACCGACTCCGCCGGGCTCGGACGGGGCGGGGGGCGGGGCGGGTGGGACTGAGGTCACAGTCGGCGCGAGTGCCGGGGCGGGAGGGCCTCCCGGTCAGCTCCTCGCCCGCAGCCGCGTCGTCACCCACGCCCCCACCAGCGCCACCCCCGCCATGGGCAGGAAGACCGCCGCGAAGGCGGGGGTGCCGTCCGAGCCGAGGGTGGCGAAGGCGGCGCCGGCGGTGGCCAGGAGGACGACGTTGGAGAGGGCGTCGGAGATCTGGAGGGCGGCGGAGTTGGCGCCGGCCTCCGAGGGGGCGGAGAGTTTCAGCAGGAGCACGCTGGTGGAGGAGATCACCAGGCCCATCCCGAAGCAGCCGAACCCCCACGCGACCGCGACGGTCCACACCGGCACGGCGGGCACGAGCACGGCGGGCGCGGCGGCGATGGCGGCGGCCACCAGCACCATCCCGAAGGTCATCAGCCGCTCCCGGTACGGCTCCATCCGGTCCCGCGACTGCACCCACGACGCCGCCGCCCAGGTCAGCCCGCCCGCGGCCAGCGAGAACCCGGCGAGCGTCGGCGACAGCCCCCGCTGGGTGACGAGCATCAGCGGTACGAAGGACTCGGCGGCGATGAACGACCCCGCCGACAGCCCGCGCAGCAGCACGACGGAGGGCAGCCCGCGCACCGCCCGGTAC
Source organism: Streptomyces sp. NPDC085596 (assembly GCF_044541565.1). Classification (NCBI taxonomy): domain Bacteria; kingdom Bacillati; phylum Actinomycetota; class Actinomycetes; order Kitasatosporales; family Streptomycetaceae; genus Streptomyces; species Streptomyces sp. NPDC085596. The sequence goes on from NZ_JBITTC010000001.1 coordinate 1,106,270, forward strand.
GTCCCCCTCGGCAGCAGCCGCAGCACTGCGGGCACCAGCAGCGCGGCGCCGAGGAGACCGGGCACCAGCGAGAGCGGACGCAGTTCCTGGGCCGCGTACTGCACGAGCCCGGCGCCCAGCGAGACGGCGAGCGCGAGCCGGATGCGCCGCCGGTCGAAGGCGGGGGTACCGGAGGCGTGGTCCACCGGCCCGCTCGCCCGGCGCCGGATCTGCGGGAGGGCGAGGCCCAGCGGGAGGAGGACGAGGAGGGGGATGCCGAGAAAGACCCAGCGCCAGCCGAGGTGTTCCGCGACGGCACCGGAGGCGAGGGGGCCGACGATGGACGGCACGACCCACGCGGCGGCGAAGCTCGCCATGATCGCGGGCCGCAGCCGCTCGGGGTAGGCCCGGCCGACGACCACGTACACGGCGACGATCACCAGCCCGCCGCCGAAGCCCTGCACCGCGCGGCCCAGGATGAACACCCACATCACCTGCGCCGTCCCGGACACCACGAGCCCGGCCGCGAACGCCCCGATCCCGGTGCTGAGCGCGGCGAGCGGCCCCCGCCGGTCCGCCCACTGCCCGGCGAGCACCATGCCGGTGAGGCTGGTGGTGAAGTACCCGGAGAACGCGAAGGCGTACAGCGAGACCCCGTCCAGCTCCCGCGCCGCGACCGGCATCACGGTCCCGATGGCGGTCGCCTCGAACGCGATGAGCAGCACGACGGAAACGATCCCCACACTGAGCGCCCGATGCGCCCGCCCCAGCACACCCCCCTCTTTGAGAAGGGCCAGGTCGGCGACAGCATTGTCAGAAGACTCAAGGGCGGCCATACGGGCCAGAGTAAGGCCCGTAGCCAAGGTTGACCCCTGTCCGAAGCCCCACTCGTCCTACGACCTTGGCCGTACGCCCCCACTCCCGCGTGAACGCCGCGTGGCAGTCACATTGCACCCCCCGAGCTTCCCTTGCCCCCACTCCTCCAACCCGCCTACGTTCGTTCCACAGCACACGGCCGTGTGCCCGAGTGGTTCAGGGACTCGCCTGCAAAGCGAGTTACGCGGGTTCGATTCCCGCCACGGCCTCTGTTTCCACCCACGAGTGGGCGGGATGCCTCAGCCGATGTTCGGCAGTGCCTCCGGGGCGTCCTCGCCGTCCGCCTTGCGGCGGGCGCGGCGAGCATTTTCCTGGCGTACGGCGTCCAGCCAGCGCCACAGGCCGATCTCCTCCAGCTTGAGCCCTGGGCAGGCGATCAGATGCGGTATGCGGCAGAACCCGCCGGGGCTCGGCTCCGCCTCGCGGCTGTTCCACGCCGTGTCGTTGGTGTCCACGTACCAGCGGTGCCAGGCCGGCACCATGTGCGCCGGGACAAACAGGTCCGGTTCGAGAAGGACATGGATGCCGTAGTAGGTGACGCGCCGGTCGCAGGTCAGCCCGCAGTGGCGGCAGTTCGGAGGCTCCGGCGGCTCGGGGCCCGTCGCTCCCTCCATCGCGGCCTGGGCGCGGTCGGTGTTCTCCCAGGGCCGGGGAGCGTCGGGCGAGGGCTGTCGATGGTGGTCGGGGCCAGGTAACGGGATGAGGCTCGAATCGTCCCCCATGCTTCCGAGCGTGCCGGTGGCATCCGGAGTGAGGTAGGGCGCGGCGAGGGCGCAAAGGGAGCAGAACGCCAGGAGCCGAGCGCCCCTCAGAGCACCCCGCCCGCCCCATCCCGCAGCAGCTCCGTCCAGTAGTGCCAAGTCGGCACAGGGGACGTCCCCGTCGGGTCGAGGGAGGTCAGCGTGTCGATCATCGCCGCTGCCAGCTGGTCGTAGGCCAGCGTCGTCAGCTCGTGCGACAGGTGGTCGTCGATGGTGCGTTCGTGGTGGAGGAGCCAGAGGGTGTAGGCGAGGGTGGAGATGTCGGTGTTGAGGGGGTGGAGGGTGGCGTCGGGCTCGGAGAAGGTGAGGATCGCGCCGGTGCGGCCGTCGAGGACGAGGGTGGTGTCCGGGGTCAGGGGGCCCAGGTGGATGAGGTGGTCGGCGTGGGCCGGGAGGTCCTCGCACTCGGCCGCGTAGTACTCCGTGAGCGTCGGCAGGAGCAGCTCCGTGTCGACCACCTCCTCCGGCAGCCCCGTCTCGCGGAGGAAGCGGCGCGTCGGGCCGTGGGTGAGCGTGGCCGGGAAGTCGACCTCCTCGAAGCGGGCCACGCGCCCGTGCCCGAACTCTGCGTCCAGCAGCCGCCCCGGCATCTCCAGCGCCAGCCCGGCCACCCCCGGCGCGGCGACCAGGGACAGCGGGCGGATCAGCGCCGCCGCCTTCCAGTACGCCGGGACCGCCCCGTCCGTGCCCTCCTCGAACAGCGCCAGCAGCCGCCGGGAAGCCTCGCCGACCGCACCCGGCCCGTACTGCCCCGCCAGGGAGGCGAACCGGCCGCGCAGGCCCGCCAGTTCCTCGGTGACGGCGGCGAAGCGCAGCATGGTGGTCAGCGACGGCGCGAAGGGCCGCGCGCCGGACGGGTCGACGAGATACGCGGTGGTGATCTCACCGGTGGCGCCGTCGAGCAGTATCGACTCGCGCTCCATCCCGGCCGGGTTGAGCAGTTCGCCGATGACCAGCCGGTCGCGCAGCTCGTCCGCGAGCCGGCACGGACCGTCGGTCGCGTCGGCCAGCCTGCGCAGCCCGTGCGTGCGCAGCGGCGCGAAGGTCAGCAGGCCGGTGTCCGGGGGCAGTCCGGGTCCGGTGAGCAGGCCGCGCGTCGGCGCGTGCGTGACCCAGCGGTCCAGCTCGGCCTCGGTCAGTGTGATCGCCGTGACCTCGGCATCGGTCATGCTCATGGCTCGCTCCCCCGCGATCTTCCCTGGTACGGCGGGCTCCGCGTGCGGCGGCCGTCCCCCGACTCCTAGGACCCTAGACCGCACCACTGACAACGCCCCGAGGATGAAGACGCCCCGGACCGCGTTCGCGTTGCCTCGAAGAAGCGGACTTCAGCCGAACAGGCGAGTTCAGCCGGACAAACGGCAGGTCACCGCGCGTTGACCACCGCGGCCTGCGGCCGGATCGGCAGCCGGTTCACCGGACGCCCGGTGGCCGCCCGCACCGCCGACGCGATCGCCGCGGGCGAGGTCACCACCGGCACCGCGCTGACCGGCTTCGCGCCGAACGGCGCCACCACGTCCCGCTCCTCGACCAGCTTCACGATCCGGATGTCGGGCGCGTCCAGCGCGGTCGGCAGCGCGTACCCGGTGAGGTCGGGATGGCGGATCAGCCCGCGCGGCGTACGGAGGTTCTCGGTGAGCGCGATGCCCACGCCCTGCGTGACCCCGCCCTCGATCCGCGCCACCAGCTGCGCGGGATTGAGCACCCGGCCCACGTCCTGCGCGACCGCCAGCTCCACCACCCGTACCGAACCTAGCTCCACGTCGACGTCGACCACCGCGCGGATCGCGCAGAAGGCGAGGCCGACGAAGGCGTCCCCCTGGCCGGCGCCGTCCAGCGGCTCGGTCGGATGGGGGCGGCACTGGGCGGTGGCCCACAGTTCCTTGCCCTCCAGCGCCTCGGTGACGGTGGTGGAGAGCACCCCGTCGTACGAGGTGATCTTGCCGTCGGTGATCTGGAGCAGCTCGGTGGACATGCCGAACTTGTGCGCCAGCGGCTGGAGGAGCTGGGTGCGGACCATCCTGGCCGCCCGCTCCACCGCCCCGCCGGACACCCAGGTGTGGCGGCCCCGGCAGCCGGGGCCGGCCGGGGGCTGGTCGGTGTCGACCGGCGCGACGTGCACCTCGTCGATGCCGAGCGTCTCCTGCACGATCTGCCGGGCCAGCGTGGTGAAGCCCTGACCGGACTCCACCGCCGCGCACAGCACGGTGGCCACGCCGTCGTGGACCCGGACGGTCGCCGTGGACACCTCGTCGGTGCCCTCGGCGCCGAGCATGTGCACCATGCCGAGCGCGTAGCCGACGCCCCGGCGCACCGCGCCCGGCTCGCCCGCGCCCTCGAGGCCGCCGGGCAGCAGCCAGTCCTCCTCCGGGCCGTCCTTGGGCAGCGCCGGCAGCGGGAAGTCCCGTACCGCCGTGAGGAGTTCGGCCACCGGGGCCGGGCAGGTCACGGTCTGGCCGATGGGCAGGACGTCGCCGGTGGCCAGGACGTTGCGCAGGCGCAGCTCGGCCGGGTCCAGGCCCAGCTTCTTGGCGAGCTTGTCCATCTGCGCCTCGTAGGCGGCGCACACCTGCATGGCGCCCTCGCCGCGCACATGGCCGGAGGGCGGGTTGTTGGTGCGTACGGCCCAGCCCTCGATGAAGGCGTTCGGGACGACATAGGGGCCGCACGCGAAGGAGACCGCGGCGGCCAGGGCGTCGGCGGAGGTGTCGGCGTAGGCGCCCGCGTCGAGCAGGATCTGCGCCTCGACCTTGACGAGTCTGCCCTCGGCGTCGGCGTGGTGGCGGTAGCGCAGCAGGGTGGGGTGGCGGTGGGCGTGCCCGAGGAAGGACTCCTCGCGGCTCGCGGTCAGCTTCACCGGGCAGCCGGTCTTGAGCGCGAGCAGGCCGAGCGGCAGCTGGAAGCCCTGGTCCTCGCGGTCGGCGGTGGCGCCGGGCACCCCGGTGACGACGATCTTCACCTGGTCGGCGGACAGCCCGAAGCAGGCGGCGGCGGTGTTGCGGTCGCTGTGCGGGTCGGTGGAGGCGAGGTACAGCTCCACCCCGCCGTCCGGGCGCGGTACGGCGAGCCCGGCCTCGGCGCCGATGGGCGCGGGGTCCTGGCGGCCGATGCGGTACAGGCCCTCGACGACGACCTCGCCGGCCGCGTCCGGGTCGCCGTGGCGCAGCGGGATGTGCCGGATCAGGTTGCCGTCCGGGTGCAGCGGCTCGGCCTCGAACGCTCGCTCGGGGTCGGTGATGGGGTCGAGGGGCTCGTACTCGACGATGACGGCGGCGGCGGCCATCCGCGCGGTGTCGGGGTGGTCGGCGGCGACGGCGGCGAGGGGCTCGCCGTGGTGACGTACGACCTCGGAGGCGAACACCGGCCGGTCGGGGGTGCCCCGGCCGTGCCGGGAGGTGCCGGGCACGTCCTCGTGGGTGATGACGGCCCGCACGCCGGGCATGGCACGCGCGTGCGTGGTGTCGATGGAGAGGATGCGCGCGTGCGCGTGCGGGGAGCGCAGCACGGCGGCCCACAGCAGGCCCTCGGCCCACAGGTCGGCCGCGTAGGGGAAGGTGCCCTCGGTCTTGGCGCGGGCGTCGGCGTGGGGCAGGGAGGCGCCCAGGCCGTGCGGCAGCGGCTCGGCCGGGGGGGCTTCCGCCGCCGTGGTCGCGGTGGCGGCTTCGTCGCTCACGCCTGGCCTCCGTCCTGGCCGTGGTGCGGGTCGTGCGGGGCGCCGAACGCGCCGAAGGCGCCGGGTGCTTCGAACGCCGAGGGGTTGACGCTGCCGGAGCCGGGGCCCGCCTGGTGCGGGATGCGCGCGGTGTCGGCGTCCGGCTCGAGGTCGGCACCGATGCCGGCCTCGCGTTCGGCGACGACCTCGCGGACGGCGTCCAGGACGCCCCGGTAGCCGGAGCAGCGGCACAGGTTGCCGCAGAGCGCCTGGCGGGTCTCCAGCTCGGTGGGGGCGGGGTTGCCCTCCAGCAGGTCGTGCAGGGTCATGGCGATGCCGGGTACGCAGAAGCCGCACTGCACCGCGCCGCACCGGGCGAGCGCCCGCTGTACGTCGGAGGAGTGGCCGCCGCTCGCCAGGCCCTCGACGGTACGGACCTCGCTGCCCGCGGCGGTGACCGCCGGGACCAGGCAGGAGGCCACGAGCCGTCCGTCGACCTGGACGTTGCACGCCCCGCACTCGCCCTGCGAGCAGCCGTCCTTGGCGCCCGCGAGGCCGAGCCGCTCGCGCAGCACGTAGAGCAGCGACTCGCCGATCCAGGCGTCGGTGACGGGCCGGTCGGCGCCGTTGACGCGCAGCACGTAGGAGGCGAGGGGGTGTTCGTTCCGGGGCGGCGGAAGGGACTCGTCCTCGGTCCCGGCCTCCGCGTCCTCCCCGCTCTCCTCGACGAGGCCGACGGCGGTGTCCGCCTCGTCGGCCGCGCCTGGCTCCTCCACGGCCTCCGGGGCCGCCTCGGGCTCCTCGGCCGCACCCTCGTCCGACGGGCCGTCAGAGGCGCCCTCAGGGGCCTCTACGAAGCTCTCGGCGGGCTCGGCGGGCTCGTTCTCGTAGCCGGGGTGGGCCTCTTCGGGCTCGGGCGCCGCGTGGTCCGTGGGTCCCTGGGGCCCCCACGCCCCGCCGATGGTGTCGGTGACCCAGGGCGCGGCGGCGCCGCCGGGGAGGACCGGCGGGGCGGCGCCCCACTGCTCGGCCAGCGCGGAGGTGGTGAACTCGCCGGACTCGTCGGGCAGGTCGCCCCCGGCGACCGGCACGGACCACTGCCCGGTGACGTCGTGGCCGGGCGGGGCGGACTCCTCGGTGGTCCAGTGCCCCTGCGCCTCGGGCTGGTAGGTGAACCGGTCGTCGCCGTGCGGCTGCTGGGGCGGGACGGTGTCCTGGGCGGGCCACTGGTCCTGGGGCACACCCCAGGCGTTCTGGCCCTCGCCCTCCGGCGGGGTCGTTATCCGGGGCGGCACATAGCTGTGGCCCGGCGCGGCCAGCGGGCTGTCACCGGCCAGCAGGGCGTCGATACCGCCCTCGGGGAGCTGGACGAAGGCGGTGGCGCCGTCGTCGTACTCGCCCTGGGGCAGCGGGTTCCAGCGGCCGCCGCCCTGGGACGTGTCGTCCTCGTGTCCGCGCTGGTCGTCGGTCACGACAGCGCCCTCCCCAGTGCTCGTCGGGCCAGCGCGGCGACGGTGCGCCGCAGGTGCAGTACGGCGGGCGGCAGCGGGACGACCGTGCCGTCCGGCTCCGGCGCCGGGTCGGGGATGCAGGCCGCGGCGACGTACTCGCCGAATGCCTGGAGGGCTTCGGGGACGAGGGCGCGGTCGTTGTCCCAGTCGATGAGCTGCGCGACCCACTGCTCGGCGTCCAGCGGGCGCAGCGGCATCGGCGCTATGGCGCCCACCGCGCACCGCACTCCGCGCCGGGCGGGGTCGAGGACGAGGGCGACCGAGGCGACCGAGCGGCCGGGCCCGGTGCGGCCGGTGGCCTTGAGGAAGACCTGGGGGGCGTGCAGCAGCGGAATCCGGACGTAGCCGATGAGTTCGCCGCCGCGGAGCATCTCGACCCCGGCCAGCAGGTGCGAGACGGGGACCTCGCGGCGGGCGCCGTCCGGGCCGGCGACGATCAGCGTCGCCTCCAGCGCGGCCAGCACCGGCAGCGCGTCACCGGTGGGGGCGGCGGAGGCGACGTTGCCGCCGAGGGTGCCCGCGTTGCGGATGTGCGGCGGTCCGGCGGCGCGCGCGGCGGCGGCGAGCGCCGGGATCAGCGCGGCGAAGTCGGGGCGGCCCATGCGGGCGTGGGTGAGGCCCGCGCCGAGCAGGGCGTGGCCGTCCTGGTACTGCCAGCCGCGGATCTCGCTGATCCGGCCGAGGCCGACCAGCGCGGCGGGCCTGAGCTGCCCGGAGTTGACGGCGGCCATGAGGTCGGTGCCGCCGGCGACGGGGACCGCGGCGGGCATGGCGGTGAGGGCCGCCACCGCCTCGTCCAGCGTCGTGGGCAGCGTGACGGCCTGTGCCGCCTGCGGTGCGTGCGTGGTCAAACCGGCTGCCCCTTCCCGCTGCCCCACCTGGTCGCGCCTGTGCTGCCGTACGGTACGTGCCGACAGGGCGGACGTGGCAACTCTGGCACATCTTCGCAAGGCTCGGACGCGCGGGTCGGCCAAGGGGTGTTGACCCACTCCATCGGGCGGATGGTCCCGTTTACACCAGCATCTTCGGGTCGGTCCGATTGACCCTCTTCGGTGATTCCCGGGCGGTTCTCCCGTTACGTGTTCGGGTGGGCGTTCGAGGGCGCGGGGGCCGGGGGTTCCGGCTCGGCGGGCGGTCCGGCGAAGGGCCGTCCCGGCACTCCGGGGCGCCGCTGCCAGGGGTGGGGGCCGCCGGGCGGGCGGTAGGCGACGCCGAGCGCGTCAAGTCGCCGGTAGTGGGCGCCCATCCGGCGCTCGAAGCCGGCGAGGTCCCGTTCGGCGGGCGCGGGCAGCGGGCTCCAGACGACCTCGGCGAACGCGGCGAGCCTGGGGAAGACCTGGTAGTCGACGCGTCCGGCGTCCTCGGTCACCTCGGTCCACACATTGGCCTGGGCGCCCAGCACATGGCGGCCCTCGTCGGCGGTGAGACCGTCCGGTACGGGCTCGAACCGGTAGACGTCGGCCAGGGTGCGGACGTAGCCGATGGGCACCGGTTCGTCCGGGCCGGACGCCTGCCGGTGGTCGAGGTAGACGTGCTGCTCTGGGCACATGACCACGTCGTGCCCGGCCCGCGCGGCGATCCGGCCGCCCCGGTGTCCGCGCCAGGAGGAGACGGCCGCGCCGGGCGGGAGCGGGCCGTCGAGGATCTCGTCCCAGCCGACGAGCCTGCGCCCGCGTTCGGCGAGCCAGGCGCCGAAGTGGCCGGCGAACCAGGAGCGCAGCCCGTCCACGTCCGCGAGCCCGAGTTCCGCCGCGCGGGCCCGCGCGGCGGGCGACTTCCGCCACTGGTCCGGCGGGCACTCGTCGCCGCCCAGGTGCACGAAGGACGACGGGAACAGCGCGAGCACCTCTTCGAGCACGCCCTCGTAGAAGCGCAGGACCTTCTCGGTGGGGGCGAGCACGTACGGGGAGATCCCCCAGTCGTCCCGGACGGTGAGGGCGGAGGTGTCGACGGCGTCGGTGTTGCCGAGTTCGGGATAGGAGGCGATGGCGGCCTGGGAGTGGCCGGGAAGATCGATTTCCGGGACGACGGTGATATGGCGTTCGGCGGCGTAGGAGACGATCTCCCGGATGTCGTCCTGGGTGTAGTGGCCGCCGTGCGGTTTCGCCTCCCAGAGAGGGGACGAGCGGTGGCCGAATTTGGTCCGCGCGCGCCAGGAGCCGACCTCCGTGAGCCTCGGGTGGCGCTGGATCTCGATCCGCCATCCCTGATCGTCCGTCAGGTGCAGGTGGAGGACGTTGAGTTTGTGCGCGGCCAGCAGATCCAGATAGCGCAGGACGCCTTCCTTGGGCATGAAGTGCCGGGCCACGTCGAGCAGCATGCCGCGCCAGCCGAACCGGGGCGCGTCGGCGATCCGCACCGGTGGCAGCCGCCAGGTACGGCCGGGCAGCGGGGCCCGCCGGAAGGCGTCGGCGCCGAGCAGCTGCCGTAGCGTCTGGGCGCCCCAGAACAGCCCGGCCGGACCGCCGCCGCGCAGGTCGGCGCCGGTGGGCGTGATGTCGAGCCGGTAGCCCTCGGTGCCGAGTTCCCCGGTGACGCGCGGGTCGACGGTGAGCCGTACGACGTCCTCGCCGGTGCCGTCGGCCGGGGCGAGGGGGAGGCCGGTGGCCGCGCCCAGGGTGGTGCGCAGCCAGCGCGCGGTGCCGTCGGCGCCCTCCCCCCGGGCCGCCAGAGCGGTGCCGGGGCCCAGGAGGAATCCCTCGCCCGAGCCTCCGTACGCCTCGATCGGCGCCGGAATCACCTCAGGAATCCCACCGGTCACTTCAGCCCCCGAAATACCTCGGCATACCTCGGCGCACAGCCCGGAATCCGTATCAGGGGGACGCTGCCCCGGCGCCCGGTGAAACACGCGTGAAAAACACCGGGAAGCGCGCCGGAGGCAATCCTCGAGTCAGCGGCCTTACTTCTTGTCCTTGTCCCCGCCCTTGTCGCCACCGCTGCTCATGGACTCGTAGATCTCCTTGCACATGGGGCAGACGGGGTACTTCTTCGGGTCGCGGCCCGGCACCCAGACCTTGCCGCACAGCGCCACGACGGGGGTGCCGTCCAGGGCGCTCGCCATGATCTTGTCCTTCTGGACGTAGTGGGCGAAGCGCTCATGGTCGCCGTCGCCGTGGGACACCTGCGGCGTCGGCTCTACGAGGGTCCCCGTACCAGTCCCGCGCTCGGGCTCAAGAGTGCTCATACCGCCAAGGGTACTGAAGCTCACAGGCATCAGTTGAGCGATGGGTCGTCCGGATACGTGGCCACCATCGCCAGGTCTCCGCGCTGCCGACGCAGCACCTCGCGCCACAGCCGTTCGGGGGCCGGGGAGGAGATGTCGCCGGGCTCGGACTCGACCACGTACCAGGCGCCCTGGTCCAGCTCGTCCTGGAGCTGGCCCGGCCCCCAGCCCGCGTACCCGGCGAAGATGCGCAGCGCGCCGAGGGCGGAGGCGACCAGTTCGGGCGGGGTCTCCAGATCGACCAGGCCGATCGCGCCGTACACCCGGCGCCAGCCGAGCGGGGCGGCGCTCTCCCCCTCACCGCCGCCGGGGACCACGGCGATGCCGAGCGCGGAGTCCAGCGAGACGGGGCCGCCCTGGAAGACCACACCGGGCTCGCCCGCCAGGGACGCCCAGCCGGCCAGCACGTCGCGCACGTCCACCGGGGTGGGGCGGTTGAGGACCACCCCCAGGGAGCCCTCCTCGTCGTGGTCGAGGAGGAGCACCACCGCGCGGTCGAAGTTCGGGTCCGCCAGGGCGGGGGTCGCCACGAGCAGCCGCCCTGTGAGCGAGGACACCTCGGTCATGCCAGACATGATCCCGCATCCCGGCCCCGCGTGGGGAGCCGAAAGGCACATGAACAGCGAGCACGTCCCCCGGGGAGCCGTGCGGCGCGGTGACCCGACGTACCCGCGGGGAAACCGTTCGTGTTGTGACACGGCTGGCGGGCGCTCGGGCTTACGGGCGAAGGGTGATCGGCGATTACCCTGTCTCTCCGGCCCCTGCGCAAAGTGATCGGCCGACCCCTGCCCGACTCATCGGAACGCGAGATTCATGACCGTCAACGACGATGTCCTGCTTGTCCACGGCGGAACCCCGCTGGAGGGCGAGATCCGTGTCCGCGGTGCGAAGAACCTCGTGCCGAAGGCCATGGTCGCCGCCCTCCTGGGCAGCGCGCCCAGCCGCCTGCGCAACGTCCCGGACATCCGTGACGTGCGGGTCGTGCGCGGCCTGCTCCAGCTGCACGGCGTGACGGTGCGGCCGGGCGAGGAGCCGGGCGAGCTGATCCTGGACCCGACCTACGTCGAGAGCGCGAACGTCGCCGACATCGACGCCCACGCGGGTTCCAGCCGTATCCCGATCCTGTTCTGCGGCCCGCTGCTGCACCGCCTGGGCCACGCCTTCATTCCCGGCCTCGGCGGCTGCGACATCGGCGGCCGTCCGATCGACTTCCACTTCGACGTGCTGCGCCAGTTCGGCGCGACCATCGAGAAGCGGGCCGACGGGCAGTATCTGGAGGCTCCGCAGCGGCTGCGCGGCACGAAGATCGACCTGCCGTACCCGTCGGTGGGCGCGACCGAGCAGGTGCTGCTGACGGCCGTGCTGGCCGAGGGTGTCACCGAGCTGTCCAACGCGGCCGTGGAGCCCGAGATCGAGGACCTCATCTGCGTACTGCAGAAGATGGGCGCGATCATCGCCATGGACACCGACCGGACGATCCGCATCACCGGTGTGGACTCGCTGGGCGGCTACAACCACCGCGCCCTCCCGGACCGTCTGGAGGCCGCGTCCTGGGCGTCCGCGGCGCTGGCGACCGGCGGCAACATCTACGTCCGGGGCGCCCAGCAGCGCTCGATGATGACGTTCCTGAACACCTACCGCAAGGTCGGCGGCGCCTTCGAGATCGACGACGAGGGCATCCGCTTCTGGCACCCCGGCGGCCAGCTGAAGTCGATCGCGCTGGAGACGGACGTCCACCCCGGCTTCCAGACCGACTGGCAGCAGCCGCTGGTGGTGGCCCTCACTCAGGCCACGGGCCTGTCCATCGTCCACGAGACGGTCTACGAGTCCCGCCTCGGCTTCACCTCGGCGCTGAACCAGATGGGCGCGCACATCCAGCTGTACCGGGAGTGCCTGGGCGGCTCGAACTGCCGCTTCGGCGCGCGGAACTTCCTGCACTCGGCGGTCGTCTCAGGACCGACCAAGCTCCAGGGCGCCGACCTGGTCATCCCCGACCTGCGCGGCGGCTTCTCGTACCTGATCGCGGCCCTGGCCGCCGAGGGCACCTCGCGGGTCCACGGCATCGACCTGATCAACCGCGGCTACGAGAACTTCATGGAGAAGCTCGTGGAGCTGGGCGCGAAGGTCGAGCTGCCGGGCAAGGCGCTCGGCTAGAGCCGGCCGGTCCGGATACGCAGAATGGGCGGCCCCCTTTCGGGGAGCCGCCCACTTTGCGTTATGAGGGATTTACTTACCCTTGGCAGCTTCCTTGAGCTTCGAGCCCGCGGAGACCTTCACGCTGAAGCCGGCCGGGATGTTGATGGGCTCACCGGTCTGCGGGTTGCGCGCGGTACGAGCGGCACGGTGGGTGCGCTCGAAGGTCAGGAAGCCGGGGATGGTGACCTTCTCGTCGCCCTTGGAGACGATGTCGCCGACGACCTCGGCGAACGCGGCCAGCACGGCGTCGGCGTCCTTGCGGGTCACCTCGGCGCGGTCGGCCAGCGCGGCCACCAGCTCACTGCGGTTCATGTTCTTACTCCCGTGTTCTTCTTGCCAATGAGGCGTGAGGTGAGATCGATGCCGATGCGCTCGCGCCCAGAGACGCATCCTGCCCCTACCTGCGGCGGGAAAGCCAATCCGGCACCCGTAGGAGTCATGAGAACACCCTAGGGAGTCACACGAAAAGCGCCTGCCCCGCCGACACCCTAAAGGGCGTCACGACCGGGGAACCGACGACTCGCCGTAGGGGAGGCAGCGCCGGTCCACACAACCTCCCCGACCCTACGGCAAGCTCTGCTAGGACGCCGCTCCGGCCGCCTTGGCGGCCTCCCGGACCGCCCCGGCCACGGCGCCCGCGACCTTGTCGTTGAAGACGCTGGGGACGATGTAGTTGGCGTTCAGCTCGTCCTCGGTCACCACGTTGGCCAGGGCGTGCGCGGCGGCGAGCATCATCTCGGTGTTGACGGTGCGGGACTGGGCGTCCAGCAGGCCCCGGAAGACACCGGGGAAGACCAGCACGTTGTTGATCTGGTTGGGGAAGTCGGAGCGGCCCGTGGCCACCACGGCGGCCGTCTGACGGGCCACGGCGGGGTCGACCTCGGGGTCCGGGTTCGCCAGTGCGAAGACGATCGCGCCCTCCGCCATCGCGGCCACGTCGGCCCCGTCGAGGACGTTCGGGGCGGAGACGCCGATGAAGACGTCCGCGCCGCGCACGGCCTCCTTGAGGGTGCCCGTGAGGTTCTCGGGGTTGGTGTTGTCCGCGATCCAGCGCAGCGGGGAGTCGGCCGGGGCGTTCACCAGGTCCGCGCGGTCGGCCTGCACCACGCCGTGGATGTCGGCGACGACGGCGTTCTTCAGGCCCGCGGCGAGCAGCAGCTTCAGGATGGCCGTACCGGCCGCTCCGGCGCCGGACATGACGACCCGGATGGACTCCATCGTGCGGCCGGTGACACGCAGCGCGTTGGTCAGCGCGGCCAGTACGACGATGGCGGTGCCGTGCTGGTCGTCGTGGAAGACGGGGATGTCCAGGGCCTCACGCAGCCGGGCCTCGATCTCGAAGCAGCGGGGCGCGGAGATGTCCTCCAGGTTGATGCCCGCGAAGCCGGGGGCGATGGCCTTGACGATCTCCACGATGGCGTCGGTGTCCTGGGTGTCCAGGCACAGCGGCCAGGCGTCGATCCCGGCGAACCGCTTGAACAGGGCCGCCTTGCCCTCCATCACGGGCAGCGCGGCCATGGGGCCGATGTTGCCGAGGCCCAGCACGGCGGAGCCGTCCGTCACGACCGCAACGGAGTTGCGCTTGATGGTCAGACGCCGGGCGTCCTCGGGGTTCTCCGCGATCGCCATGCAGACACGCGCCACACCGGGGGTGTAGATCATGGAGAGGTCGTCGCGGTTGCGGATCGGATGCTTGGACTGCATCTCGATCTTGCCGCCGAGGTGCATCAGGAACGTACGGTCGGAGACCTTGCCGAGCGTGACGCCCTCGATGCCGCGCAGCTCCTCGACGATCTCGTCGGCGTGCGCGGTGGAGCTCGCGGCGATGGTGACGTCGATCCGGAGCTTCTCGTGCCCGGACGCGGTGACGTCGAGGCCGGTGACCGAGCCTCCGGAGGACTCCACGGCGGTGGTGAGCTGCGAGACGGCCGTTCCGCTCGCGGGCACCTCCAACCGGATGGTCATCGAGTAGGAGACGCTGGGCGCCGTTGCCATGGCCGACTTCCTCTGCTTTCACCGTGACGCGTGTTGTGCCGTCCGATCGTCGCACCTACCGCCGAGTACGTGGTAGTCGCCCCCGATTGCGGACGTTGTGTTCTCGGGCCGTTGCCCAAGACGAGAGGCCCACGTCACAGGGACGTGGGCCTCTCGCTCACATTCATGACACCGACCCGCCATGCTCGCCTCGCGGCAAGTGGTCGCTCGTAGCGACGAAGGTTGGGCCCGGGGGCTTGGATCGGGCCGGTGCCACGACAAGGCTAACAAACGGACGCCGAGGGGCATTCCCCCGTGCGCGGGGTTCTCGGAAACAGGCCCGTTCAGTCCCGCAGCAGGTCCGGGACGCCGGCCGGGTCCGGCTCGTCACGGTCGCCGGAGACGACGGTGAGCTGCTGGGTGGCGCGGGTGAGGGCCACGTACAGCACGCGCAGGCCGGCCGGGGACTCGTCGGCGATCTCGGCCGGGGAGACGACCACGGTCGCGTCGTACTCCAGGCCCTTGGCCTCCAGGCTGCCGAGGGCGACCGCCCGGTCACCGAGCCCGGCGAGCCAGCGGCGGGCCTCCTCGCGGCGGTTCATGGCGACGACGACGCCGACGGTGCCGTCGACCAGGGAGAGCAGCCGCTCGGCCTCCGCGCGGACGGTGTGGGCCAGGGAGTCGCCGGCGACCTCGAAGCGCGGCTGGACGCCCGTGGAGCGTACGGCGCGGGGGGATTCGGAGCCGGGCATGGCGAGGGCGAGGACCTTGGCGGCCAACTCGGCGATCTCGGCCGGGTTGCGGTAGTTGACGGTCAGCTCGAAGCGGCGCCGGGGTCTGGTGCCCAGGGCCTCGTCGCGGGCCTCGGCGGCCTCGTCCGGGTCGGACCAGGAGGACTGGGCGGGGTCGCCGACGACCGTCCAGGTGGCGTGCCGGCCCCGGCGGCCGACCATGCGCCACTGCATCGGGGTGAGGTCCTGGGCCTCGTCCACGATGACGTGGGCGTACTCGGTGCGTTCCTGGGCGAGGCGCTCGGCCCGCTCGCGCTGGGTCTCCTCGCGTACCGGCATCAGCTCCTCCAGGCCGGTGAGGTGGTCCAGCGGGTCGAGTTCGCGCTTCTTGCGGGGGCGGGCGGGGGCGCCCAGGATCGCCTGGAGCTCGTCCAGCATGGCGATGTCGTGCACGGAGAGGCCGTCCCGCTTCAGCGCGCGGGCGACCTTGCGGACCTCGCCGGGGTTGAGGACACGGCGGGCCCAGCGGCCGAGCCGCCTCTCGTCGGCCATGGCCGCGAGGACGCCCTTGGGGGTCAGCTCGGGCCACCAGGCGTCGAGGAAGGCGATGAAGGAGTCCTCGTCGGCCACGTCCTCGTCGAAGGAGGCGCGCAGCTCGGCGGCCAGCTCGGGGTCGGTGTGCCGGCCGGCGGCGCCGGACTTGGCCCACAGGGCGTCCAGCAGCAGCTTGCGGGCGCGGGGGCGGAGCAGGTTGACCGGGGCGGTGCCGCCGAGCGCGGTGTGCCGGACGGACTCCAGCTCCTGGGCCTCCAGTTCGAGGCGGCGCCCGAAGGCGACCACACGGAGCCGCTCGGGCGGAGTGCCCCCGGCGCCGAGTTCGAGGGCGCCGCGCGCGGCCCGGCGCAGCACCTTCAGCATCCGGTACGAGCCCTTGGCGCGGGCGACGGCGGGTGAGTCGTGGAGCGTGGCCTCGACACCGTCGACGAGTGAGCCGATGGCGCGGATGGCGACCTGGCCCTCCTCGCCGAGGGAGGGCAGCACGCCCTCGGTGTAGGCCACCAGCAGCGGGGTCGGCGAGACGATCAGGATGCCCCCCGCGTAGCGTCTGCGGTCCTGGTAGAGCAGATAGGCCGCGCGGTGCAGGGCGACGGCGGTCTTGCCGGTGCCGGGGCCGCCCTCCACGTAGGTGACGGAGGCGGCGGGGGCGCGGATGACCCGGTCCTGCTCGGCCTGGATCGAGGAGACGATGTCCCGCATGGTGTGCCCGCGCGCCTGGCCGAGGGCGGCCATCAGCGCGCCGTCACCGATGACGGGCAGTTCCCCGCCGTCCAGGGTGGCCTTCAGCTCGGGGCGCATCAGGTCGTCCTCGACGCCGAGGACGCGGCGGCCCTTGGAGCGGATGACCCGGCGCCGCACGACCCGGCCGGGGTCGACGGGGGTGGAGCGGTAGAACGGCGCGGCGGCCGGCGCCCGCCAGTCGATGACCAGCGGGGAGTAGTCCTGGTCGAGGACGCCGATCCGCCCGATGTGCAGGGTCTCGGCGATGTCGGCGGTGTTGTCGGGGCGCACGGCGCCCTCGGCGGGCTCGACGGCGGTGTACGCGCCGTCCGGGCCCTTCTTGCCGTCCTTGCCCTGGAGCAGGTCGACGCGGCCGAAGAGGAAGTCCTCGAACTCGTTGTTGAGCCGGTTGAGATGGATGCCGGCCCTGAAGACCTGCGCGTCCCGCTCGGCCAGCGCGCCGGGTGTACCCACATGGCCGCGCTGGGCCGCGTCGTGCATCAGGAACTCGGCCTCGTGGATCTTCTCCTCGAGCCGCTGGTACACCCGGTCCAGGTGTTCCTGTTCGACGCTGATCTCTCGGTCCCGTACGGAGTCGTTAGCGCCGTGTACCGAGCCGACCGCGGAATGCTGAACCTGAGCGGCCACCGGGCCCCCTTCTGACGTGCTGGGCAGCCGTCAACCGTACGCGAAGAGGACCCGGCAAAGCTACGCGGGCGTGGTTCTGGACATCCACTAAGCATCCACTTGGACGAGCTTCTTCCCATCGAGGGTCATCACGTCGAAGTGGTCGATCTCGTTCGGCTGGAGCGCGGTGCCGCCCCCGATGAACAGGGGGTTGCGGGACTGCTCGGTCTTGCCGTCCGGCAGGCCGTACCCGTCCTCGGGGACGCTCCAGGAGCCGAGCGTCTGCCGCTCGCCGTTGCTGCCGACCGCGATCAGGGAGCACTTCAGCGGACCCTTGACGCCCTTGAGGCGCAGGACGGCGTCGGTGCCCCAGGTCTTGCCCTGCATGGCGACGGTCGCGGAGACACCGGTACCGGCGTCCGTGCCGGTGACCTTGTCGGGCAGCTGCTCGAAGTGGTCCTTGGCGGAGGCGGCCAGCGGGGTCGCGGTCTGACTCGTGCCACCGCCGCTCACCGACATCACGGCCACCGGGCCGCCGACGATCAGCGCGGCCGCGGCCGCGACCAGGTAGAAACCGCGGCGCCGCTTGCGCGCGCGTCGCTCGGAGACCTCGTCGACCAGTTTCTCGACCAGCCTCGGACTCGGCCGCGCGGACAGCGACTCCCCGATGACGGGGGTGCTGCCGGTGCCCGGCAGGTCCGCGAGGGCTGCCAGCATGGGCTCCATCCCCGCGAGTTCGTCCAGTTGCTGGGCGCACCACTCGCAGCCCGCGAGGTGCGTCTCGAACGCGGTCGCCTCGGTGTCGTCGAGAATCCCGAGGGCGTAGGCGCCGACGGTCTCGTGCTCGTTCGGCACCGGAGATCCCTGCATGGGGCCAGACATACCCGTACTCCCCGCGCCGAATCCTCGCATTCCCCCGTACACACTCATCACGCCGTCACCCCCCGCTCCTCCAGCGCCAGCTTCATCGATCGCAGGGCGTAGAACACCCGTGAGCGGACTGTGCCGCTGGGTATCCCGAGGGTCTGGGCCGCCTCGTTGACGGTACGCCCCTTGAAGTAGGTCTCGACGAGGACCTCACGGTGGGCCGGGGTCAGGTCGTCGAGCGCGTCCGTCAGCGTCATCAGCCACAGCGCCTTGTCGATCTCGTCCTCCGCGGGGATGACCTCCAGCGGCGACGGATCGACCTCCTGCGGCCGGGCCTGCCGGCTGCGGTGGCCGTCGATGACGATGCGCCGGGCGACCGTCACCAGCCAGGGGCGTACCGAACCGGTCGCCCGATTGAGCTGACCGGCGTTCTTCCAGGCACGGATGAGCGTTTCCTGTACGACGTCCTCGGCTCGCTGCCGGTCACCGGCGACCAACCGGAGGACATAGGCGAGGAGTGGTCCGGCGTGCTCCCGGTACAGGGCACGCATCAACTCCTCGTCGGGTTCCGACGACTGTGAGGGCTGCGAGGACATGCGATGTCGGGCCCTCGATCCAGGTTCATTGGCCACGGCCGCATCCTTGCGCACGCCCACCTCCGGTGTCCGGGGCTTGCCCCCGTCGGTCGCTCGCCCCTTCGTACGGGGCGCGGGGCGCGGTTGTTCAAGGTGAGGTGGTGTTTTTCTCAGTGGCGGTGTGACGAGCGGGACATGCGCGCACATTCTCACCGCGCGATCTTTACATTTCCGACACGGCGTCAAGCGGACTTGAGCTGCCCTTACTTACGGCTGGGCAAACGCGGTGTAGTGCAGATCACACGCCTCAAGTGAATGTGTCTTTGGGGCACTTGGGCCTTACCCGGACGTTCAGGACCGCGCGAGCGCGACCCGCCGCCGGTGCCTGGCGACCCGCTCCCGGTTCCCGCACACCTCACTGGAACACCATCGCCTGCGCCGCCCGCGGGAGGTGTCGAGATACAGCAGCGGACACCCGTCCCCCGCGCATTCGCGCACGGCCGCCCGCGCGAGGGGGTCGGTGAGGAGGTCGATGGTGTCGCGGGCGAGGAGGGAGAGGAGGGCGGCGCACTGGACCGGCTCGGCCAACTCCCTGACCAGTCGCCCCCTTTCGCCAGGTACCGCATGGACGGCCGGGGGTGCGGCGGCGCGGGCGGTGCGGTTGATCCGGTCGAGCGAGTCGCCGGGGACGGCGGCACCCGCCCGTATCAACCGGTCGACATGCAGGCGCAGTTCAAGGAAGCGCCGGACCCATCCCCCGTCGGCCTGCCGAAGCGGAGTCCCCACGGGCACCAGCCCGGCCCCGACGACCCAGGCCACCAACTCCCCCGCTGTACCGATCCGTTCCTCCGGATGCGCGGTGGCCAGCAGATCCAGGCAACTGCGCCCGGCGTCGAATCGTGGCGTACCGGGTGCCATGCGCTTCGGTCACCGCCTAGGCAGGAGGGCGTCTTCTCGCTCCCCTCCACAGTGCCCCTCCCGCCCGGCGGCCGGAACCCCCGTGCCCCGGCTCAGGCGGCCCGGTGGCGGCTGTCGCGGCGCGGGCGTCCGTCCGGCCAGAGCCGCGGTCTCCGCCTGGCCGCCAGGTCCTCCGCCCAGCCGAAGGTGAGGACGCAGGCGCAGATCAGGGCCCAGGTGAGGGCCAAGACCGGCCAGGAGCTCTCCAGCAGCCAGGGGTAGTCCTCGTCCAGGACGTCGTAGCGCCAGAGCTGGTCCCAGAGGGTGGAGGCGATGAGGATGCAGAGGTTGTGCCAGAGGTAGATGGTCACCGCCCGGGAGTTGAGCAGGGTGACCAGGCGGTCGAAGGGGCGCAGCAGGCGGGGCCACTCCGTCCAGGTCGGGCTGATGTGCAGCAGGAGCAGCACGGTGGCGAGGGACCACAGGGACTGGGCGAACGGGATGTCGTCCAGGTCGTGCCCCGGCCGGAAGCCGTGCGTGAGCGCGTACCAGAGGCCGAGCCCGGCGACGAGCGGGGCGACGGAGGGCACGACGTAGCGCGGGATGCGGCGCAGCACGCCCTGCTGGTGGGCCATGCCGAGAATCCAGCAGGCGCCGAAGGTGCTGAAGTCCGTCAACGCTGACGGGACGCGCTCGCCGGGGAGTTGGAGGTGGCCGAACTCGAAGGCGGCGGCGAGTGCGATCGGGGACAGCACGGTGATCCAGGGGATCGCCTTCAGCGCCCTCAGCAGGACCGGGGAGAGCAGGACGAACCACAGGTAGGCGCGGATGTACCAGAGTGGTCCGGCCAGTTCGGCCGCCCAGTCCGGGCCGAGCACGCCGTGAATGCCGGGCAGCGTGCCCGCGTACGGCGGGTCGCTCAGCGGCAGCACCCAGAAGCCGAGGTGGACGAACCACCAGCCGGGATGGCCCTCGGCGCCGGGACGCCAGCCCTGGAGCACCATGCCGGACACCCCGAGCGCGCCCAGCAGCCAGAGCGGCGGCAGCAGTCGGCGCAGCCGGCCGCGCACGACGTCCACTGCGGGGCGCTTCAGCGAGCGGGCCATCAGGTTGCCCGCGAGGGCGAACATCACGCCCATGGACGGGAAGACGACGGGCAGCCAGGCCCAGCCCATCAGGTGGTAGAAGACGACACGGAAGAGGGCGACCGCGCGGAGCAGATCGAAGTAGCGGTCCCGGACCGGGGCACGCTGCTGTACGGGCTCAGCAGTCAACTCGGCAGCAGGTGACGTCAGTTCGTGTGAGGTGGTCATCGCACCGCTCCTTCGGCCGGCACCCTCGTCCCGGCCGGCGGGGCCGACACCCCGCCCTTGCGGCGGAGCTTCTGCCAGCGCAGCCGGCCGCCGGTGAGGGCCGTGACCCAGGACTGGAGCAGCACGACGTACATGAGCTGGCGGTACAGGAGTTGCTGGAGGGGCAGGGAGATCAGCGGGGTGAGCCGCTCCCGGTCCAGCGCGAAGGCGTAGGCCGCGCAGACGGCCTGAATGGCCAGGACGGCGAACCAGGACGCGATCGTCTTGCCGGTCGGGCCGAAGACCAGGCCGTAGACGAGGAAGATGTCGATCAGCGGGGCCAGCAGCGGCGCGACCACCATGAACAGCGAGACCAGCGGCAGCCCGACCCGGCCGAACCGCCCCGAGGGACCGCGTTCCAGCACGGCCCGGCGGTGTTTCCAGATGGCCTGCATGGTGCCGTAGGACCAGCGGTAGCGCTGGGACCAGAGCTGTTGCACGGATTCCGGGGCCTCGGTCCAGGCGCGGGCCTTCTCCGCGTAGACCACCCGCCAGCCGTCGCGGTGCAGGGCCATGGTGATGTCGGTGTCCTCGGCGAGGGTGTCGTCGCTCATCCCGCCGACCCGCTCCAGCGCGGTACGGCGGAACGCGCCCACGGCGCCGGGGATGGTCGGCATGCAGCGCAGCACGTCGTACATGCGCCGGTCGAGGTTGAAGCCCATCACGTACTCGATGTGCTGCCAGGCCCCGATGAGGGTGTCCTTGTTGCCGACCTTGGCGTTGCCCGCGACGGCGCCGACGCGCGGGTCGGCGAAGGGCTGCACCAGCTCACGGACGGTGGACGGCTCGAAGACGGTGTCGCCGTCCATCATCACGATCAGGTCGTGACTGGCGTTCGCCAGGCCCCGGTTGAGGGCGGCGGGCTTGCCCGCGTTGTGCTGCCGGACGACCCGTACGCCGGGCAGGGCGAGCCCCTCCACGATGCGGGCGGTGCCGTCGGCGGAGCCGTCGTCGACGACGATGACCTCCACCGGATGCTCCCCGCCCACCAGGGAACGGACGGTGTTCTCGATGCACTTGGCCTCGTTGTACGCCGGGACCAGCACGGTCGCCGGTTCGGTGACCGGCGCCGGGCCCCAGCGGAAGTCGCGGCGGCGGGTGCGGCGGGCGTGCGCGGCGGACAGCAGCAGCATCAGAGCGAACCGCCCGAAGACCAGGACACCGATGACGGCGAGACCCGCGACGAGCACGGTGGTGATGCCGTCGGCCGCCTTGACCAGCGCGATCCACGCCTTGCCCGTCCACAGGCCGAGCCCGGTGACGGGTGTGTCGGCGCTCGGCGCGTCCAGTGCCTCGGTGAGCGTCTGGAAGCGGTAGCCCTCGGCCTGTAGCCGGGGCAGCAGGGTGTCGATCGCCTGGACCGTCTGGCTCCGGTCGCCGCCGGAGTCGTGCATGAGGACGACCGCGCCCCTGCCGTTCCCGGGCGTGGCCCGGCGGATGATCTCCTCGGCGCCGGGCCTGCGCCAGTCCTCGCTGTCCCGGTCGTTGAGCACGATGAGATAGCCCCGCCCGCCGACGTACTTCGTCACCGGCCAGGACCGGTCGTCCATCGCGGAGGCGAAGGAGGAGTAGGGGGGCCGGAACAGCGAGCTGCGGATGCCGGCCGCGCCCGCGAGGGCCAGCTGCCCCTGGGACAGCTCCCAGTCCACCCGGCGCTTCGACTGGTAGGAGAGGTCGGGGTGGTTGAAGGTGTGCAGGCCGACCTCGTGCCCCTCCGCCACCATGCGCCGGACCAGCTCCGGGTAGCGGGAGGTCATCGTGCCGGTCACGAAGAACGTGGCCCGCGCGTGGTTCCGCTTCAGCGCGTCGAGGACCTGGGGTGTCCAGGTCGGGTCGGGGCCGTCGTCGAAGGTGAGGACGATCCGGCGCTTCGGCACCCGGAGGCTGTCGGTGCGCCCGCCCCGGGTGTCGATGACGGGGCCGCCGTCGGTGATCTTCTCGGGCACCTGCCCGCCGGGCGCCTCGGGCCGGACGCGGTGGTCGGCGAGGATCTCGTTGTGGACGTAGCCGTGCAGCATGAGCATGGCCAGCGTGGCGAGCAGCACCAGGACGGCCAGCAGCGGGCGCAGCGGTAGCCGGCGGCGCCGGGGCAGCGCCCGGCGGGCGGTTCGCGGAGTCATCAGGGGTTCTTCCGGTCGAGGACGCGGCGCGTCATCCGGCGGCGGGCCGGTCGGCCGAGCCCTGGGGCTGCGGGCCGCCCGCGCCCGCCGGGGACTCGCTGGCGACCGGGCTGGGCGCGGTGGTGCTCGGCACCGGGGACGCCTCGGTGGACACGGTGGCGCTGGGCGTGGGCTTCTGGCTGCCTCCGCCGGGCGCGGGCGGCGCGGACCGGCCCGGTGTCGGGCTCGCCGCGGCGGGCGGCCGGGCCGCCTTGGTGCCGTCGGCGGTGGGGCTCGGCCGTCCCGGTACGGGTACGGCGGCGACGGTGGCGGGTGCGGTACCCGGCGCCGCCGGTTCCGTACCGGTGCCGGTGCGGCCACCCTTGCCGGGCGCGGCCGGGGCCGAGGCGCTGGGCACGGGCGAGGAGTCGACCCGGCTCGCGGGCTTGTCCTCCTTCTGCGGCACCGGCAGCCAGGGCGCGTCGGAGCTGCCGGAGAGCAGGGTGACGCCGATGACGACGGCGTAGCCCGCGCAGAGGCCCGCGACCAGCAGCCCGAGCCGCCGGAAGGTACGGCTGCGGCGGCCGGACTCGTCCACGAACACCGGCCCGTCCGAGGCGTCGGTGCCACCCGCCCGGTCGGCGGGCGTGGCGCCGTCGGCGTGGACCGAGTCGAGCTGGACGGTCACCTCGTGCGGATCATGGGCCCCGGAGTGGGACGGGCCGGGCAGCATCGCCGTCCGCTCGGTGCCGGAGAGGCCGGCCGAGGGGCGGAAGTCGGCCGCCGCGCGCGGGGTCTCGGAGCGCGGAAGCAGGGCCGTCGCGTCGGCCCCGGCGAGGGCGGCCGGGCCGCCCCGGAGTATTGCCGCCGCCGCGAGCGCCCCGGCGTCGGACGGCCGTACGACGCGCGGGAACGCTGCGCGTCCGCCGCCCGGCGGGGCCGCGCCGTCCCGGCCCAAGTCGGTCTCCGCGACGGTTCCGGTTTCCGGAAAAGCCTGAGTCGAACCCCCTGCCACCTGCATGTCTCTTGCCACCGAGGCCACATCGGGCCATTCCGGTCGACGGTCTTCTCGCCACTGTTCCACGTGCGCACTTCCCCCCACGGGACTGATCCGGGGTGCGCCGGCGACACCGAGCACGCGCCGGCCGGACCAGGCCCCCACCCGGTCCGAACGCCCCCCTCTACCCCAGTGCTCGGGTCCCCGAATGTAGCGCATGGTGAGTTTCCATGTGCTCGGAGTGTCAGATAGGGCGGCTCATCACATCAACATCCATGGCCGGAATCCATCGGTCACCGGGCGGCAAAAGCCACTGTTCGGCACGGGCCAGCTCGGCCGCCGCCGCCCGCAGCGCGTCCAGCGCGGGATGGACCAGCCCCTTCCGCCACACCAGCGAGACGGGCGAGAGCGGAACGGGGTCGACGAGGGGCCGTAGCGCCGTGCCCGACATGGCCGGAAAATCCACCACCGCGAGCACCGGCATCCGGCTCGCCGCCATCACGCGAGTGAACTCCTCGGCGCCGAGAACCACCGGATGGGGTGGCGCGAGCCGGATACCGCGTCCCTCGAAGAGCTGACGGGCCAGCTCGGTCCACTCCCGCGTGCCGGGGTTCCCCGCCCCGGCGTACACCGTCTCCCCGGCGAGCGCGCCGAGCGGCACCTCGGGCAGCGCGGCCAGCGGATGGTCCTCGGGCAGCAGCACCGCCATCGGCTCGTAGCGCACGGGCTGTTGGGCGAGGCCGGAGCGCAGCACCGGGTCCAGACCGGCGAAGCGGCCGAAGGAGACGTCCAGCCGCCCGGCGAGCAGCGCGGCCGCCGCCCCGGTGAGCCCGCGCTCGTAGCGGGCCAACAGTTCATGACCGGGCGCCAGTTCGCGGGCCCGGAGCAGTACCCGGCGGGCGGTGAGGGGGCCTTCGGAGTTGACGTCGACCAGCAGCGGGCGGGCGCCGGCGAAGGCAGCGAGGAGATCGTCCTGGGCGGCGAGCACCCGCCGGGCGTGCGGCAGCAGGCGCTCGCCGTCCGCGGTGAGCGTCACCTGCCGGGTGGTACGGACGAACAGCTCGGCGCCCAGCTCCCGTTCGAGCCGCCGCACATCCCGGCTCAGCGCCTGCTGGGCGACGTAGAGCCGGGCGGCGGCGCGGGTGAAGTGCAGTTCCTCGGCGACGGCGACGAAGGCGCGCAGCAGCCGGGGTTCGATCGCGGGAGGCATGGCGGCGAACCTACAACACGGGCGCGTGAATCGGCGCGGAACAGGTGTTGGACCGGCGTCCGCCGCACGGGAGAGCGTGAACGGCATGTCCACACAGACCGCATCGGCCTACCGCCGTCTCTTCGCCCGCCCGGGCGCCCTCGCCTTCACCGCCGGCAACCTGCTCGCCCGCCTTCCGGTGGGCATGGCCGGGGTGAGCGCGGTGGTGATGATCGCCGGTGCGCGGGGCTCGTACGCGCTCGCCGGTGCGGTCAGCGCGACCGGGCTGGTGGCGAGCGGGCTGGCGGGCCCCTGGCTGGCCCGGCTGGTGGACCGCCATGGGCAGGCCAGGGTGGCCCGGCCCGCGACACTGCTCGCGGTACTGGGCAGCCTGGCGCTGCTGCTGTGCGTGCGGTACGACGCCCCCGACTGGACGCTGTTCGCGGCGTACGCCACCTGGGCGGCCACCCCCAACATCGGCGGGCTGTCCCGCGCCCGCTGGGCGCACCTGCTGCGGGACGACCCGGACGCCCGGCACACCGCGAACTCCTTCGAGCAGGCGGCCGACGAGCTGTGCTTCATGCTGGGCCCGGCTCTGGCGTCCTTCCTGACCGGCACCTTCTTCCCCGAGGCGGGCACCCTCGTCGGGGCGGTGCTGCTGCTGGCCGGGATGCTGCTGTTCACCGCCCAGCACGCGACCGAACCGCCGCCGAGGGCCTGTCCGGCGGATCAGGGCGCGGGCGCGGGGTCTGGCCCCCGCACCAGGGCGCCGGCACCGCTGCGCGCCCCGGGCATCCGGCCCCTGCTGGTCTGCTTCACGGCGACCGGGGCGGTGTTCGGGTCGATGGAGGTCGTCACCGTGGCGTACGCCGACGCCCAGGGGCAGCGTGCGGTGGCCGGGGTCGTGCTCGCGCTCCAGGCGGCCGGGTCGTGCGCGGCGGGCCTGCTGTACGGGGCGCTGCCGCCGGGGCCGGCCGGGCGGCGGCTCGGGCGGTGCCTGCCCGCGATGGCCGCGCTGATGACGCTGCCCTGGCTCGCCGCCACGACCGGCTCACTGTGGGTACTGGCGGGGGCGCTGCTGGTGGCGGGCACGGCGACCGCGCCGACGATGGTCACGGCGATGACCCTGGTCCAGGAGCGCACCCCGGACGGCCGCCTGAACGAGGGCATGAGCCTGGTCGTGACGGCGCTGCTCACCGGCATCGCCTGCGGTTCGGCGGCCGGCGGCTGGGCGGCGGACCACCTCGGCGCGACCCCGGCCTACGCGGTCCCGGCACTTTCCGCGAGCACGGCGTGCCTGCTCGGCTGGGCGCTGCGGGGTTCCCGGTAAGAAGTTCCCGGCAAGAAGTTCCCGGCAAAAAGACGAAGGCCCCGCCGCGGCTAGCGACGGGGCCTTCGCCCACATGGGTTCCGAAGGCCCGAGGGCCTCCTGATCGTGGAGATGGCGGGAATCGAACCCGCGTCCACCGGTGCAGAAACAGGGCTTCTCCGTGTGCAGTCCGCTTCGATTTTCTCGGCCCCGGAGATCACGCGGACAAGTCTCCGACGGGCTCAGTCACTGTTAGATTTCCCTCTTCACCCCGTGACCGGGATCAAGGTTTAGTTCCCTAGCTGATGCCAGGATCCGGGTCGGGAACAGCCCCGGGCTGACACTTCGCAAGTCGCTACTTAGGCAGCGAGGGCGAAGGAATCGCGCTTGGTGTTGGCGATTATTGGTTGCGACATATGGTTTACGAGATCATTGCCGCTTCCTCGACACGCTTCCCCTGCTTCGACATCCGCTGTCGAAACCGATCATCCCCATGTTGTTTTTTCAATGCCCCCCGCAGGAGGCGGCGCACCCTCGATGGAGTGCTGTGCCATCGTACGTGACCAACGCGGGAGTGTGCCAGCTTATTCCCGGCGGTCGGTCTTGGAGGCGCGCTGCTTGCGCTTGGCGGACGCGATCGCGCGGTCCGACTCGCGCCGGTCCTGCTTCTCGCGCAGGGTCTGCCGCTTGTCGTACTCCTTCTTGCCCCGGGCCAGCGCGATCTCCGCCTTCGCCCGGCCGTCCTTGAAGTACAGGGCGAGGGGCACGATCGTGTGGCCCGTCTCCTGGGACTTCACCTCCAGCTTGTCGATCTCCTCGCGGTGCAGGAGCAGCTTGCGCTTGCGGCGCACGGAGTGGTTGGTCCAGGTGCCCTGGCTGTACTCGGGGATGTGGGCGTTGTGCAGCCACGCCTCCTTCCCGTCGATCTGGACGAAGCCGTCGGCCAGCGAGGCCCGGCCCTGGCGCAGCGACTTCACCTCGGTGCCGGACAGCACGATCCCGGCCTCGTAGGTGTCGATGATCGCGTAGTCGTGCCGCGCCTTCTTGTTCTGGGCGACGATCTTGCGCTTGCCGTCCTTGGCCTTGGCGGGGGCCGCCCCGCCCTGCTTGGGCTGGGACTCCTTCGGTACGTACATTCCCTTACTCATAGTGCCGCCATTTTCGCACCATGGAGGGGGGCGAAGGGAAGCGGATTAGGGGTGAGGTCAGGGTGCTGTCAGGGGCTATCGGGGGTCGCCCAGGCCCGTGAGGACCGTCTCCGCCCGTTTCAGAGCGCCGGGGCCCGCGTCCAGGTCGGGGGTGATGCCCCGGCCGTCGACCGCGTGTCCGGAGGGGGTGCGGTAGTGGCCGACGGTCAGCTCGGCCACCGAGCCGTCCGGCAGCTCGGTCGGCATCTGCACCGAGCCCTTGCCGAAGGTACGGGAGCCGATCACCACCGCCCGGCCCCGGTCCTGGAGGGCGCCGGTCAGCAGCTCGGCCGCGCTCATGGTGCCCCCGTCGACCAGGGTGACCAGCGGGCGGGCGGTGTCGCCGCCGGAGGCCGCGTGCAGGGCGCGCTGGGCGCCGTCCACGTCGTAGGTGGCGACCAGGCCGCCGTCGAGGAAGCAGGAGGCGGTGGCGACGGCCTCGGTGACCAGGCCGCCGGAGTTCCCGCGCAGGTCGAGCACGACCCCGGTGTTCGCCGGGGCGCGCCGGACGGCGGTCCGTACGGCCTTGGCTGAGCCCTTGGTGAAGGCGGACACCCGGACCACGACGACCCCGGCGACCGGGTCGGTGACGGTCACCGGGTCGGTGGAGAGCCGGGCCCGGTGCAGGGTCCGGGACCAGGAGTCGGCGCCGCGCTGGATGCCGACGGTGACCGGGGTGCCGGCGGACGCGTCCTCGGCGTCGCCGCGGAGCAGGGAGACCACTTCGGTGACCGGGCGGCCGTCGACCTTGCGGCCGTCGACGCTGCGCAGCCGGTCGCCCTTGTGGATGCCCGCGTCGGCGGCGGGCGAGCCGGACCGCACCCGGCTCACCGTGACGTGGCCGTCGCGTGCGCGCTTCGCCCACAGTCCGACGCCGGTGTACTCGCCGTCCAGGGCGTCGCGGAACTCCTGGTACTCGTCCTCGGAGTAGACGGCGGCCCAGCGGTCGCCGCTGCGGCTGACGGCCTGTTCGGCGGCCTCGGTGGGCGACTCGCCCTTCGCCATGGCCTCGGCGGCGGCCCGGCGCACGTCCTCGGGGCGGGGCACGGCACCCTTCCGGGCGTCCCGACTGCCCTGGGTGGCCTCGGCCTTGGCGTCGAGCCGGCGGGCCTGGGCGGTGTCCGGCAGGGAGCCCGTGACCGCGCCCGCGGTCAGTGCTCCGGCGAACACCAGTGTCAGGGCGGCCCCGCGGCGTTTGCGGCGGGGCTGACGGAACAGGGCTCGGCCTGACATGGCGGTGAGTCTAGGACAACGCGAAGGGCCGTACAGACGGATGCCTGTACGGCCCTCTTGGCATGTGTCACACCTTCAGGTACTTGCGCAACGCGAAGAACGCCGCCAGGGAAGGCATCAGCACGCTGGTGGCGAGGATCAGCGGCAGCTTGGTCAACACCGAGTCCCAGCCGATGAAGTTGATGAGCGTCAGCTTGCTCGACAGGGCCATGCCGTGGTCGATGGTGAAGTACCG
Source organism: Streptomyces sp. NPDC085596 (assembly GCF_044541565.1). NCBI lineage: Bacteria > Bacillati > Actinomycetota > Actinomycetes > Kitasatosporales > Streptomycetaceae > Streptomyces > Streptomyces sp. NPDC085596. The sequence goes on from NZ_JBITTC010000001.1 coordinate 1,135,015, forward strand.
GCCCAGCACCAGGAAGACGCACGCGAGGCTGCCGCCGATGAGTCCGGCGACCGCGGCCTCCATGATGAACGGCGCCTGGATGTAGAAGCCGGAGGCGCCGACCAGCCGCATGATCCCGGTCTCCCGGCGGCGGCTGAACGCCGACACCCGCACGGTGTTGACGATCAGCAGCAGCGCGACGAACAGCATCAGCGCCATCAGGAACAGCGCCGCCCGGTTCATAAGGTTGAGCAGCTGGAAGAGGTTGTCGAGGATGCTCCGCTGGTCCTGCACCGACTGCACACCGGCCCGCCCGTTGAACGCGGTGGCGATCACCTGGTACTTCTGCGGGTCCTTGAGCTTGATCCGGTACGACTCCTGCATCTGGTCCGGCGTCAGCGAGCTGGCCAGCGGGGAGTTGCCGAACTGCTCCTTGTAGTGCTTGTAGGCCGTGTCCTGCGACTCGTAGGTGACCTTCTCCACGATGGAGGACATCTTGCCGAGGTCGGCCTGGATCTGCTTCTTCTGGTCCTCGGTGGCCGCGCCCTTGGCGCAGTTGACGTCCGACTGGGCGTCACTCTTGTTGCAGAGGAAGATCGAGACGTTGACCTTGTCGTACCAGTAGCCCTTCATGGTGCTCACCTGGTCGCTCATCATCAGGGAGCCGCCGAAGAGGGCCAGGGACAGGGCGACGGAGACGATGACGGCGAAGGTCATCGTCAGGTTGCGACGGAGACCGACACCGATCTCCGACATCACGAACTGGGCGCGCATGGCGTCTGGTCAAGCCTTTCCGTCGTGAACTTGCTTCAGTGCTGGTAGCCGTAGACGCCGCGGGCCTGGTCACGCACGAGGCGGCCCTTTTCCAGCTCGATGACGCGCTTGCGCATCTGGTCCACGATGTTCTGGTCGTGCGTCGCCATGATGACGGTGGTGCCCGTCCGGTTGATGCGGTCGAGCAGCTTCATGATGCCGACGGAGGTCTGCGGGTCGAGGTTTCCGGTGGGCTCGTCGGCGATCAGCAGCTTGGGGCGGTTGACGAACGCCCGCGCGATGGCGACGCGCTGCTGCTCACCGCCGGACAGCTCGCCCGGCCTGCGGTCCTCCTTGCCGCCGAGCCCGACGAGGTCGAGCACCTGGGGCACGGACTTGCGGATCTCGCCGCGGGACTTGCCGATGACCTCCTGCGCGAAGGCCACGTTCTCCGCGACCGTCTTGTTGGGCAGCAGGCGGAAGTCCTGGAAGACCGTCCCGAGCTGGCGGCGCATCTGCGGCACCTTCCAGTTGGACAGCCGGGCGAGGTCCTTGCCCAGGACGTGCACCTGGCCGTGGCTGCACCGCTCCTCGCGGAGCACGAGCCTCAGGAAGGTCGACTTGCCGGAGCCGGACGACCCCACGAGGAAGACGAACTCGCCCTTCTCCACTTCCAGGGACACCTCCCTGAGGGCGGGGCGGGTCTGCTTGGGGTAGACCTTGGAGACACTGTCGAATCGGATCACGGATGCACCACGGGTCGCCGGGGAATGATGAGCGTGACCATACGCGAACCGGGAGTGCCTACGCAGGGCCCGGTTGCGGTTGGGAGTCACTTGTGCGTTTTTGTACGGGCGGCTCTTCCCGCTTTCCAGAGCGCCCGCGCTCTTTCGGGTGGAACCTGGCAGAGTGGAGAGGGAACGTTCTCGTTCCCGTCGGCGTTGTACGGGGTTGAAAGCCTGGCACGAGGAGGGCGAGCGCATGACGTACGACCGGTTGGTGTGCGCGAACTGCGCGGCCCCCGTGAGCGAGGGCCGGTGCCCGGTGTGCCGTGCGAGCCGTGAGCGGCTTCAGCAGCAGGCGGGATTTCTGGCCGGGGTGAGTCCGGTGACGCTGATCGCGCTCCTGGTGGTGCTGATCGCGGCGATGGCGCTGCTGGCGCACCAGACCGTCTAGGCGGGCCCCTGCGAGTCCCTGCGGGGCTTTGGACAGTGAGAAGGGCCCGGAGCGCTTGTCTGCGCTCCGGGCCCTTTTCCGTACCGTCTCCGCCGCGCGGTGGCGTGGAGTGACGATTCGGCTACCTTCAGGCGGCCGTGCCGCCGCGGTTGTTCGCCAGGCGCGGCAGGACGCGGAAGGCGACACCGCCCGCGATCATCGTCGCGGCGCCGACCAGCAGGAACGTGGTCTGCCCGGCACCGGTCTCGGCCAGCTGCTTGCCGTCACTGGTCTGCTGCGGAGCGGCGTCCGAGCCGGTGTCGGTGAGGGCGGAGCTGCCCTCCTCCTGGGAGACGTTGTCGTTGCCGCCACCGTCGGGGCCGGGGCCACCGGTCGTGGAGCCACCGGTGGCGGTGCCGCCGGTCGAACCGCCGGTGGAGTCGTCGCCGCCCGTGGTGGAGCCGCCGGTCGTGCCACCGGTGGAGTCGTCACCACCCGTGGTGGAGCCCCCGGTGGTGGTCGAGCCGCCCGTGGTGTCGTTGCCGCCGGTGGTCGAGCCGCCTGTGGTGTCGTTGCCGCCGGTGGTCGAGCCGCCCGTGGTGTCGTTGCCGCCGGTGGTGGTGCCGCCCGCGGTCTCGTTGCCACCGATGAGACCGCCGATGAGACCGCCGTCCGTCGCGCCGCCGTCCGTGGCCCCACCATCGGTGGCACCGCCGTCCGTCGCGCCACCATCGGTCGCGCCGCCGTCCGTGGCCCCACCGTCAGTGGCACCGCCGTCCGTCGTGCCACCGTCGGTGTTGCCGCCCGGGCCAGGGTCGGTGCAGGCACCAAGGGTGCAGGACGGGTCGGGCTCGGGCCCCGGGTCGGCGGAGGCCACTCCGGCCACCATCAGCGAGGCGCCGGCCGCGATCACCGCGCCGGCGGCTATGCGTGCGACGCGCACACGCGTCTTCTTCGTCATATGTCTGCTACCCCCAGTAGCTGTTGTCGATGAGGCGGCGCAGTGGGGCTTGCCGTGCTCGACGGGGGCAGCTGACGTGCGGAGTCGACACAAGCGTCGAATTCCGGACCGTCTCCCGTTCCCCCGGTTCACATGCGCCCCAGACATACGCATGCCGCGTTGCACCTTTCCCATTTTTTTAAGCAACGTCAAGGCCGTTGCGGGCGCAATGTCCTATGGGGGCGCGTTTGGCGGGAGTTGGCTGCTCTGACTGTGACCTAAAACCCAGACATACGACAACTGCCGCCCAATGGACGGCAGTTGTCGAAGGTTGTCATGTCGACAAACTTACTTGTCCTGCTGCTTGCGCCAGCGAATTCCGGCCTCCAGGAAGCCGTCGATCTCGCCGTCGAGCACGGACTGCGGGTTGCCGACCTCGAAGTCGGTGCGCAGGTCCTTGACCATCTGGTACGGGTGCAGGACGTACGAACGCATCTGGTTGCCCCAGGAGCTGCCGCCGTCGCCCTTGAGGGCGTCCATCCTGGCCCGCTCCTCCTGGCGCTGCCGCTCCAGCAGCTTGGCCTGCAGCACGTTCATGGCCGTGGCCTTGTTCTGGATCTGGGAGCGCTCGTTCTGGCAGGAGACCACGATGCCGGTGGGGAGGTGGGTGAGGCGGACCGCGGAGTCCGTCGTGTTCACGCCCTGGCCGCCGGGGCCCGAGGAGCGGTAGACGTCGATGCGCAGGTCCGACTCGTCGATCTCGACATGGTCGGTCTGCTCCACGACCGGGAGCACCTCGACACCCGCGAAGGACGTCTGGCGTCGGCCCTGGTTGTCGAAGGGCGAGATGCGCACCAGGCGGTGCGTGCCCTGCTCGACCGAGAGCGTGCCGTACGCGTACGGGATCTGGACGGCGAAGGTGGTCGACTTGATGCCGGCCTCTTCGGCGTACGACGTCTCGTAGATCTCCGTCTTGTAGCCGTGGCGCTCGGCCCAGCGCAGGTACATGCGCTGGAGCTGCTCGGCGAAGTCGGCGGCGTCGACGCCGCCCGCCTCGGCGCGGATGTTGACCAGCGCCTCGCGGGAGTCGTACTCGCCGGACAGGAGGGTACGGACCTCCATCTCGTCCAGCGCCTTCTTCACCGAGACCAGCTCGGACTCGGCCTCGGCGAGGGTGTCCGGGTCGTCCTCCTCCTCGGCCATCTCGAAGAGGACGGCGAGATCGTCGATCCGGCCGCGCAGCGACTCCGCCTTCCTGACCTCGGCCTGGAGGTGGGAGAGCTTGCTGGTGATCTTCTGCGCCTCGTCCGGGTTGTCCCAGAGGGACGGCGCGGCCGCCTGCTCCTCGAGCACGGCGATGTCTGCCCTCAGCTTGTCGAGGTCCAGGACGGCCTCGATCGACTCCATGGTCGAGGAGAGGGACTTCAGCTCTTCGGATACATCGACGACTGCCACGCCCCCAGCGTAACGGCTCCGCCGGGTGCGGTCGGTCGGCGGCGGTCGGTACCACCGGGGTGCGGGGTGTTGTGACGGGCGTACCAGGGGCTGCGCCCCCGGCCCCCCGCCATCGGCCCCTGCGGGCCTCGTCCTCAGACGCCGGACGGGCTGAATATGGCTGACCTGGGCCGCATGGCCCCCAGCACTCCCTGGCCGCCGACTCGGCCGCGCCTCCTTCAGTGCCTCGCCGGCGCCTCGCCTCTCTGCCTGCCGAGACGGGTGGGTGGGAAACCGGCGGAAGCGGGGTCCGGGGCGGAGCCCCGGGCGGTCAGGGGGTCGACGTCGTCTGGGTGTCCTGGGGTGGGGTGTCGTCGGTGGAGGTGGACCAGACTCCGTAGCCGACCGCCGCGGCCAGCAGCGTGCCCGCGATCGTCAGGGTGAGTTTGCGGCGACGGGCGGCGGCTCGGTGGCGGGCGGAACCGGGGCGGGGGGCGCCGGGGGTGCGGGGGGCTCGGGCTGTGCCGTGGGCGCCGCCGGCGAGTTCGTCGGGGGCGGGGACCCGCATGGAGGTGTGGGTGTCGCGGTTGGAGTCGGGTTTGGCGCCGGGGACCAGGGAGACCGCGCCCCGGCGGCGGACCGGTTGGTCGGGGGGCAGCGGTGCCGGGGGACCCTCCGGGGCGGCCTCGGGGTCGGGCTCGTCCACTTCCAGCGGGGGGATGCCCGTGAGGGTCGGCAGCTGTTCGCGCAGGCGGGTGGCGAGTTCGGAGGCGCGCAGGCGGGAGGCGGGGCCCTTGGCGAGGCACTGGACGATGAGCTGCCACAGCTCCTCGGGGATGCCGGGCAGCGGGACGACGGTCTCGGTGACGTGTCTGCGCAGGACCGCGCCAGGGTGGCCGCCGCCGAAGGGGGTGAAGCCGGCGAGCAGCTCGTAGAGGACCGTGGCCAGGGCGTAGATGTCGACGGCGGCGCGCGGGGGCAGGCCCTCGACGATCTCGGGGGCGAGGTAGTCGGGGGTGCCGATGATCTTCGTGGCACGGGTGCGGCGGGGCGAGTCGATGAGCTTGGCCACGCCGAAGTCGGTGAGCAGCGCCGGGTGGGCGCCGCCGGGGCCGAGCGGGCCGCGCATGTCGAGGAGGATGTTCTCGGGCTTGACGTCCCGGTGGACGACGCCCGCGGCGTGCGCGGCGGCGAGGCCGTCCGCGACGTCGGCGACGATGGCCACCGCGGCCTCGGGCGCGAGGCGGCGCTCGCGCTCCAGGCGGGTGCGCAGGTCGGTGCCCCGGACGATGTCCATGACCAGGGCGAGGTCGTTGCCGTCGACCACCAGGTCCCGGACGGTGACGATGTGCGGGTGTTCGAGACCGAGCAGCGCGGTGCGCTCCTGGACGAAGCGGCCGACCAGCTCCTGGTCGGAGGCGAGGTCCTCGCGCAGCAGCTTGATGGCGACGGGTCCGTCCGGTCCCTCGCCCAGCCACACTGTCCCGGCGCTGCCCCGCCCCAGGATCTGGTTGGCGGTGTACCGGCTGCCGATCTTCCGTGCCAAGACTGCTCCTACAGACGCGTGTTGCCCCGGTCGACAAAACTACGCGGCCGTAGGGCGCGCCTTCACCGCGGAGCCGGAAATCACCCGCTGGGTGTCGACAAGTCCCCAGAACCGGTCCTGGGGGCGGGTCTTCAGTTGCCGCCGCCCGTCGAGCTGTCCAGGTTCTTGAACCAGTCGCCGACCGAGCCGGCCCAGTCGCTGAGCTGGTCCCAGTAGCCCTTGCCCTGGCCGACCCAGGTGTGCAGCGGGGTCAGCTCCCAGATCAGCCAGCTAGCCACCACCAGGATGACAATCGTGAACAGGCAGCCCTTGAGGCAGCCCAGGCCGGGGATCTTCATCGGGTTGGCGCCGCGCTGCCGGGGCGGGCGGGGCTCGCGCGCGGGTCGCTGCGGCTCCGGCGGGGCGTAGCGCTCGGGCTGCGGCGGCGGGGAGTACTGCTGCGGCTGCGGGGTCGAGCGCCGGGGCTGCGGGCGCTGCTGCGGCTGCTGCTGACGCGGCTGCTGGGGCTGGTGCTGAGGACGGGCGGCCTGCCGCTGGGGGCGGCGGCGCAGCGGGTCCTCGTCCGGGTCGAGGTACTGGACCTGGGTCTGGTCGTTGCGGTCGCGGGCGGCGCGGAGCTGGGTCTGCCAGGGGTGCGGCTGGTCGGGCTGCTGCTGTCCCTGCTGGTTCTGCCCGTAGGGGTCCTGCGGGTCGTACTGGCCCGGCCGGCCCTGCGGCATCGGTGGCATGACGGTGGTGGGGTCGCCGGCGCCGGTGCTCGGGAGCACGGTGGTCGGGTCGGCGGCGCCGTGCGGGCCGGCGGTGTGCGGCAGGAAGCTGGTGGCCGCGTTGGGGTCGTAGGCCCCCTGGGCGGCGTTCGGGGGCAGTACCTGGGTGGCGTCGGAGGCACCGGGCACGCCCGGTACGGGGGCCGGGGCCGGGTCGGGGGCGAGGAAGGCGCCGACGCCCTCGGCCGCGGCGATCTGGGCCGGGTTCGCGTGCACTCCGACGCCCTCCGCCACGACGCGCAGGGCGCGGGCGAGGTTCTCGGCGCTGGGCCGTTCCCCGGGGTTCTTGCGCAGGCAGCGCTCTATGACCGTCCACAGCGGGTCGGGGATCGTGGAGGGGCGGCGCGGCTCGGCGCTCAGGTGCTGGTGCAGGACCTCGAGCGCGGTGGCGCCGGAGAACGGCGGACGGCCGGTGACCAGCTCGTACAGCAGGATGCCGGCGCCGTAGACGTCGACGGCGGAGGTCTGCGGGCGGCCCTCGGCGGACTCCGGGGCGACGTAGGCGGGGGTGCCGACGAACTCGTGGGTACGGGTCAGGCCGGGTGAGTCGGCCAGCCGGGCGATGCCGAAGTCGGTCAGCATCGGGTGCATCCGGCCGTCGTACTGGCGCAGCAGCACGTTGGCGGGCTTCAGGTCGCGGTGGACGACGCCGTCGGCGTGGCTGGCGGCGAGCGCGTCGGCGACCTGAGCGGTGAGCAGGGAGGCGGCGACGGGCGAGAAGGTGCCGTTCTCGCGCAGGTAGCGGTGCAGGTCGGGGCCCTCGACGAGGTCCATGACGAGCGCCAGCAGATCGCCCTCGACGACCAGGTCGCGGACCCGGACGATGTTGGGGTGGGTGAGCCGGAGCAGTACGGAGCGCTCGCGCAGGAAGCGCATCACGATGTCCGGGTCGCTCGCCAGCTCCTCTTTCAGGACCTTGATGGCGACGGTCTCGCCGGGCTGCCCGGCCACGGCCGCCTCGGCGCCCGCCGTCTCCCTCTGGCGGGCGCGCCAGACGGTGCCCGTGGCGCCGCGTCCGAGCGGCTCCTCGAGCAGGTACTTGCTGCCGACTGGCCGCACGTCACGCGCTCCCTGCTGCTTGCTCGCTGATTGCCACCGGTGTTCCGGCGTTCCGACCACTGTAGTGGCCTGTCCCGGAGCCGCCCCTTGTGTACTACGTGCGGCTTCCGGTCCATGTTCGGAGGAAAGACGCTCACCTCGGTCCGCCGGTTGCCCATTGAGGTGCGTGACCGATCTCAAGTGATCGCCGCCGCATTACTGGTCAGGCACTTTTGGGGGCAGAGCTGACCAATCAAGATCACTTCGTACCGGGACGCGGGCGGGAGAGCCGCGACAGGTGCGAGGATGCCTGCAGTACTGGCCTACGTGCCCGTGCGGAGTGGGGGACCTCCGCGGCCGGGCAGAAGGGACCGCTGACGGCGATGCAGATCCGGCTGACCGTCGTAGATCCGCAGGGCGCGTCCCCGAGGCGGGGTGGCGCCGCGACGCGCGACGTGCTGGTCACGGCGCCCACGGGCACCGAGCTGGCGTCGGTGGCGCCCGCGCTGGCCTCGGCGGTCACCGGGGAGAGCGGGGCCGGCCGGGACGGCGGCGGCGCCCCGGTGGTGCTGTACGCGGGCACGGACCGCCTGGACCCGCGCCGCCACACCCTCGGCGAACCCCCGCTGGTCGACGGCGCGGTGCTGTCGCTCGGCGCCCCGGCGGCCCCGGAGCCGCATCCCGAGCTGGACGACGCCCCGACCCAGCTCCATGTGGTCGCGGGCCCGGACGCGGGCGGGGTCCATCTGCTGCACGGCGGCCGGATAACGGTGGGCCGCTCCGCCGACGCCGACGTACCCCTGGACGACCCGGACGTGTCCCGGCTGCACTGCGCGGTCAACGTCACCGCCGAGGGCCGGGTCTCGGTGACCGACCTGGACTCCACCAACGGCACCACGCTGGACGGCGTCCGCGTCACCGACCGCCCGCTGCGCTTTCCGTCGGGCGGTCTGCTGCGCCTGGGTGAATCGGCGCTCAGGGTGACCCCGTCAGGGGGCCCCGGAGCCCGGGTGCGCACGGTGCCGGACGGGGAGGGCTGTGTCCGGGTGCCCCTCGGGGACGACCCCGAAGCCTGCCCCTGGGAAACCCCGGGCACCGCCCCGGACGCGGCCGCGCCGGACGGCCCGACCGGGCACGCGTACGGCACGGCCGACCGGGTCGGCGCGGAGCGCATGGAGCGGGCGGCCGTACCCGAGCAGGGCGGGGCGCCCCGCATCGAGAGCCGGGCCCCCAACCACCTCACCGGCCGGTACGAGGAGCACGACACCCACCCCGGCCACCCGGCCGACCGCGCCCACCCCGACGAACTGGACTCCCCCACCCGTAAGGGCACCCCCGTCCGGGGCACCGACCTCCCCGCCGCCCGGCGCCGGGGCGGCATCGGCGCCTGGGCGCGCAAGCTGACCGGCGGTCGGGGCGAGGACGTCCAGGCCGAGGAGGCCCCGTACGCCGAGACGGTCCCCTCGGCCGTGCCCGAGGCGTTCCGGCGCCCGGAGACCTGGCCGGACCCTGCCGCGCTGCTGCTGACGGCGCTCGGTCCGGGCCCCCGGCTGTGGGAGCGGGGGCCGGGACACCACGAGGCGCTGGCGGTGCGGCTCGGCACCGCCGACCGGACCGCGCCGGACGGCTCGGCGCTCCCCGCCGTGCCGGTGACGGCCGCGCTGCGCGAGGCGGGCTCCCTGGGCCTGGCCGGTCCGCGCCCCCGGCTCGCGGGGCTGGCCCGCGCGGTGCTGGCCCAGCTCGCCGCGCTGCACTCCCCCGACCTGCTGGAGATCGTGCTGATCAGCGCGGACCGCTCCCGCTCGGTGGAGGAGCGCACGGCCGAGTGGTCGTGGCTGGGCTGGCTGCCGCACGTCCGGCCGGGCCACGGCCAGGACTGCCGGCTGCTGCTGGCCTACGACCGCGAGCAGGCGGCGGCCCGCACCGGGGAACTGCTGCGCCGCGTCGAGAGCAGCACGGACCCGGCCGCCTTCCGGCCCGGCCCGGACGGGCATCCGGGGCCGTACACGGTGGTCGTGGTGGACGGCGATCCCGGCGGCTCGGCGCTGCGGGAGGACGTGGCGCGGCTTGCGGTGAGCGGGTCGCGCGCCGGGGTGCATGTGGTGTGCCTGGCCGAGACCGCGCCAGCCTCCCCCGCCTCCCCGCTGATGGAGACCTACGAGGCGGCCTGCGCGGTGACGCCCACCTTCCGGGAGTGCGGGGCGGTGGCGCTGCTCAGCGGGGACGTGGCCACCGCGCTGCGGCTGATGCGGGTGGCGCCCACCGGTCCGGTGGGGCCGGGCACCCTCGCCGCCGTGGACGCGGTGTCGGCGGCCTGGGCGGAGCGGTTCGCCCGGGCGCTGGCCCCGCTGCGCCCGGACGCCCCGGCCGACGCCCGGCACGCGCGCGTGGCCGTGCCGCTGCCGCTGTCGGCCCGGCTGCTGGACGAACTCGGGCTGGCCCGTGCCACCCCGGCCTCGCTGATGGCCCGCTGGGCGGACGCGGCCGACGACGCCGAGTCGCTGGGCGGCCGGGCCCGCGCGGTGCTGGGTGCCGGTCCGCGCGGCCCGGTGACCGCCGACCTGGTGGCCGACGGCCCGCATCTGCTGGTCGAGGGGCCGCCCGGCAGCGGCCGTACGGAGCTGCTGCGGGCGGTGGTGGCCTCGCTGGCCGCCGCCGAGCGCCCGGACCGGCTCGGCATGGTGCTGATCGACGGCAGGGACGGCGTCGGCACGGCGGCCGGGGTCGGCGAGGGGCTGCGGTCCTGTACCGACATACCGCATGTGACCACCCACCTGATCGCCAACGACCCCGTGCGCATGCGGGAGTTCGCGCAGTCGCTGAGCGCGGAGCTGAAGCGGCGGGCGGAGCTGGTCGGGCTGACCGACTTCGCGCACTGGCACACCGCGCACGAGGTGTCCGGCCGGATGGTCGCCCAGCGCGGCACCGGCGGACGCGGCGCGGGCAACGGCGACCTGGAGGCGCCGCCCAGCTCCACGCTGCGGCTGCGGCCCGGTGCCGCCCGTCGGCACACCGAGGCGGCGCCCCCGCTGCCCCGGCTCGTGGTGGTCGTCGACGACCTGGACGCGCTGGTCTCCCCCGCGCTGGGTTCGCCGGGCCGGCCCGCCGCCGGGTCGGTCGTACGGGCGCTGGAGGCGGTGGCCCGCGAGGGTGAGCGGCTCGGCGTGCACCTGGTGGCCGCGTCCGGCGCGGGCGGGCGTACGGCGGAGACGGAGCCCGCGCGGCGGGCCACGCTGCGGGTGACGCTGGACGCGCCGTCCGGCGGACGCGGTACGAGTCCGGCCGAGCGGGGCGCGGAGGGCGAACCGGCGCCGGGGCGTGGCGTGCTGGCGTACCCGGACGGCCGGGTCACCGGGGTGCAGGGCGGCCGGGTGACGGGCCGCATCCCGCGCACCGCGACCCAGCGGCCGACGGTGCTGCCGCTGGACTGGCAGCGGATGGGCGACCCCCCGGCCCGGCGCCCGGTGCGCGAGCTGGGCAACGGCCCCACCGACCTGGCCCTGCTGGCGAGCGCGGTGGAGCGGGCGGCCCGGCAGGTGTCGGCCGGCCAGGTGCCCTCGCTGCTCTGACGGTCCGGGGCCGGAACTTTCCGGCCCCCCGCGCGCATACCTCCCCGATCACGAGCCGGTCACGATGGGCGGCCGGACGGCGCAGGCGCTCTTGCCGCCCCGCCGTGGCCCGGCGTACTACGGAGCGCGACGGACGGTGTTCCGGCGTCCGCACGGGAAGTGTTCCGACGTTCAACGGAGAACGACGAACGGGGTAGTGATGCGCAGCACGAGCGACACGATCCGCAGGCACCGGGCCTCTGCCGCCCTGGCCGCGCTGCTGGCGGGGGGCCTCGCGCTCACCGCCTGCTCCGGCGGGGGCGGGAAGAAGGACGGCGAGGAGGGCGGCGGCGGTGCCACCGGCTCCACCGTGACCCTGCCGAAGCTGGACGGCGCGCAGCTGGAGGTCGCGGCCGTCTGGACCGGCACCGAGCAGAAGAACTTCAAGAAGGTCCTCGCGGAGTTCGAGAAGCGCACGGGCGCGAAGGTGACGTTCGTGCCCGCGCAGGACCCGATCATCAACTTCCTCGGCTCGAAGATCGCGGGCGGGCAGCCGCCGGACGTGGCGCTGCTGCCGCAGCCGGGCGCGATCAGGCAGGCGGTCGAGAAGAAGTGGGCCAAGCCGCTCGGCCCGGACGCGGTGAAGGAGCTCCAGAAGAACTACTCGGCGGGCTGGCAGGACATCGGCAAGGTCGACGGCAAGCCGTACGGCGTCTACTACAAGGCCGCCAACAAGTCGCTGATCTGGTACAACTCGGCCGTCTTCGAGAACGCGGGCGCCAAGGAGCCGGGGACCTGGCCGGAGCTGCTGACCACCGCGCAGGCGGTGTACGACTCCGGGGTCACCCCCTTCTCGGTGGGCGGCGCGGACGGCTGGACCCTGACCGACTGGTTCGAGAACGTCTATCTCTCGCAGGCCGGCCCGGAGAAGTACGACCAGCTCGCCAAGCACGAGATCAAGTGGACCGACCCCTCGGTGAAGCAGGCCCTCACCACGCTCGCCCAGATCTGGGGCAAGAAGGACTATGTGGCGGGCGGCGCGGACGGCGCGCTCCAGACCGAGTTCCCGGCCTCGGTCACCCAGACCTTCACCGGCGGCGACCAGCCGAAGGCAGCGATGGTCTACGAGGGCGACTTCGCGCAGGTCAACATCGGCGAGACCAAGGCGAAGGTGGGCGCGGACGCCAAGGTGTTCCCGTTCCCGGCGGTCGGCTCGACCGCGCCGGTGGTCTCCGGCGGTGACGCGGCGGTGATCCTGAAGGACTCCAAGGCGGCCCAGGCGCTGGCCACCTTCCTGGCCTCCCCGGACGCGGCGACGGTGCAGGCCAAGCTCGGCGGCTATCTCTCGCCGAACAAGAACGTGCCGCTCTCGGCGTACCCGAACGACACCCAGCGCACCATCGCCAAGGCGCTGGTCGCGTCCGGCGACGACTTCCGCTTCGACATGTCCGACCAGGCGCCGCAGGCGTTCGGCGGCACGCCCGGCAAGGGCGAGTGGAAGGACCTCCAGGACTTCCTGAAGAACCCGAAGGACGTCGCGGGCACCCAGGCGAGGCTGGAGAAGGACGCGGCGGCCGCGTACGGGAACGGGGGCTGATCCGGTCATGGCATCGGCAGCGGCGGCCGGGGCCCCTCCGGGCCCGGCCGCGCCGAAGAGCCGCAGGAGCGTGACCGGGACCCGCAAGGTGGTGGCGGCGCTCTTCCTGCTGCCGGCCCTGGTGCTGCTCGGCGCGCTCGTGCTCTACCCGATCGGGTACTCGGTCGTCCGCAGTCTCTACGACTCCTCGGGCGACCACTTCGCCGGATTCGACAACTACCAGGCGCTGTTCACCGACGACGGCATCCGCACCGCGCTGAAGAACAACGTGATCTGGGTGGTGTTCGCGCCCACCGTCTCCACCGCGCTGGGTCTGGTCTTCGCGGTCCTGACCGAACGGGTGCGCTGGGGAACGGCGTTCAAGCTGGTCGTCTTCATGCCGATGGCGATCTCGATGCTGGCCGCCGGGATCATCTTCCGGCTGGTGTACGACCAGGACCCGGACAAGGGGGTCGCCAACGCGGTGTGGGTCGGCGTGCACGACTCCTTCGCCCAGTCGTCGGCGTTCCCGAAGGCGCACCCCGGCCGCGAGTCGCCGCTGGTCGGGCAGGGCGGCGCCTTCGTCACCAGGGACCCGGTGAAGGCCGGCAGCCCGGTCGCGCTGCCCATGGTCGGCGTGGCTCCGGACAAGCTGCCGGACGACGCGAAGCGGGCGGCGGCCGCCCGGCCGGAGCCGGGGAAGGTCACCGGCACGGTCTGGCAGGACTTCACCCGCGGCAAGGGCGTCGGCCGGCTGGGCGCGCCCGACCCGGCCGAGGTCGGGTACGCCGGGATGCGGATCGAGGCCGTGAAGGACGGCAAGGTGGTGGCCTCGGCCACGGCGGCCGGTGACGGCACCTTCACCCTGCCCGCCTCCGCCGACGGGGCTCGACTGCGGCTTCCTGCCGACAACTTCAAGGAGGCGTACAACGGCGTCGACTGGCTCGGCCCGGCCCTGGTCACCCCGGCGATCATCGGCAGCTACGTCTGGATGTGGGCGGGCTTCGCCATGGTGCTGATCGCGGCGGGGCTCGCCGGGGTGCCGAGGGAACTGCTGGAAGCGGCGCGGGTGGACGGGGCCAGCGAGTGGCAGGTGTTCCGCAAGGTGACCGTGCCGCTGCTGGCGCCGGTGCTCGCGGTCGTCACCGTCACGCTGATGATCAACGTGCTGAAGGTGTTCGACCTCGTCTACATCATCGCGCCGGGCTCGTCCCAGGACGACGCGAACGTGCTGGCGCTGGAGCTGTACCGCAAGGGCTTCTCCGAGGGGCGGCCCGGTGTGGCCAGCGCCATCGCGGTGTTCCTGCTGCTGCTGGTGATCCCGGTGATGTTGTTCAACATCCGCAGGCTGCGGCGGGAGGGCAGGCGATGAGCACGCACACCGAGAGCGCGGGACGGGTGCGCGAACTGCCCGCCGAGGGCGCGGTGCGGGGCCGGCGCTCGCTGGGCGCCCGGCTGGTGGAGGGACTGGGCGGCGGTCTGGTCCGCTTCGTCCTCGTCGTGGTGGGCCTGTTCTGGCTGGTGCCGACGATCGGGCTGCTGATCTCCTCGCTGCGCTCGCCGGAGGACATGAACGCCAGCGGCTGGTGGACGGTGTTCACCGAGCCGTCCAGGCTCACCTTCGAGAGTTACGGCAAGCTGCTGGAGAACGGCGACATCACCCACTCGCTGGTCAACACCGTGCTGATCACGGTCCCGGCGACGTTGGGCGTGGTCGTGATCGGCTCCCTGGCGGCCTACGCGTTCGCGTGGATGGAGTTCCCCGGGCGCGACTGGTGGTTCCTCGGTGTGGTCGCGCTGCTGGTGGTGCCGGTGCAGGTGGCGCTGATCCCGATCGCGGAACTCTTCGGCGAGGTGGGGCTGTTCGGCTCGATCCTCGGGGTGGTGCTGTTCCACATCGGGTTCGGGCTGCCGTTCGCGGTGTTCCTGCTGCGGAACTTCTTCGCGGAGATCCCGCGCGAGCTGCTGGAGGCGGCCCGGCTGGACGGTGCGGGCGAACTGAGGCTGTTCGCAAGGGTGGTGATGCCGCTCGGCGCGCCCGCCATCGCCAGCCTGGGCATCTTCCAGTTCCTGTGGGTGTGGAACGACATGCTGGTGGCGCTGGTGTTCACCAAGTCCGGCTCCCAGCCGGTCACGGTGGCCCTCCAGACGCAGGTACGGCAGTTCGGCAACAACATCGACGTGCTCGCGCCCGGCGCTTTCCTGTCCATGGTGATCCCGCTGGCGGTGTTCTTCGCCTTCCAGCGGCAGTTCGTGTCCGGGGTCATGGCGGGAGCGGTCAAGTAGCGGTTTCCGCACAGGTGTTGCCCGAGGGAGTCATGCGGTCTCCCTCGGGCGTCCCCCGTATGCCGTAGGAGCCGTAACCAAGTCACCCGGACGGCCGTTGCCGGGCAGAAGGCCCGTGCCGACCGACCCATGGATGTGCCTTGCCCAGGTTCAGCGTCATCGTCCCCGCGTACGAGGTGCAGGCGTACCTCGCCGAGTGCCTGGACTCGGTGCTCTCGCAGTCGTACCCGGACTTCGAACTGATCGCGGTGGACGACCGCTCGCCGGACGGCTGCGGCGCGATCATCGACGAGTACGCGGCCCGCGACCCCCGGGTGAAGGCCGTGCACCTCGCGGAGAACGCCGGCCTGGGCCCGGCCCGCAACGCGGGGCTGGCCGAGGCGGGCGGCGACTACCTGCTCTTCCTCGACGGCGACGACACCCTCACCCCGCACACCCTGCGCGCCGTCGCGGACCGTATCGCGCGCACGGGCGAGCCGGACGTCCTGGTCTTCGACTACGCCCGCACCCACTGGGACGGCACCACCCTGCGCAACCGGCTCGCGGACCGGCTCACCGAGCACGGCCCGGCCCCCTTCACCCTGGCCGCCCGGCCGGGGCTGCTGCGGGTGCTGATGGTGGCGTGGAACAAGGCGTACCGCAGGGAGTTCGTCACCCGCGAGGGCTTCACCTTCCCGCCGGGCTACTACGAGGACACCCCGTGGACCTTCCCGGTACTGATGGCGGCCGGGTCGATCGCCACGCTGGACCGGGTCTGTGTGCACTACCGCCAGCGCCGCCGGGGCAGCATCCTGCGCACCACCAGCCCCCGCCACTTCGACGTGTTCGACCAGTACGACCGGGTGTTCGCCCACCTCGCCGGGAGGCCGGAACTGGAGTGCTGGCGGCCGGAGTTGTACGCCCGCATGCTCGACCACCTGACCACGATCGCCACCCGCCGGGACCGGCTGCCGCGCGGCAGCCACGCCGCGTTCCTGCGCCGGGCCCGCACCCACTGCCGCCGCCACCGCGCCCCCGGCACCCCGGCGCCGCCCGGCCTCCGCCGCGCCCTGGTCCGGCACGGCCTGCACCGCACCTTCCGCACCCTGCGCCTCGCGGCCGCGCTCAGGCGCCACGCACGGGGGTCGGCCGGACGCTGGACACAGAAGCTGCGGGCGGCCCTGCTGCGCCTGCACTACCGGGTGCAGCGCCGCCTGCCGCTGCGGGCCGACCGCGCGCTGTTCGCCGCCCTGCCGGGCCCGGACCACGGCTGCGACCCGAGCGCGCTGGAGGCCGCGTTCCACGCGCACGCCCCGCACATCCGCACCGCCTGGCTCGGCCGCCCCGGCACGGCCGCCCACTTCACGGCGCTGGCCCGCTCCAAGTACCTGGTGCACAACGCCGGTTTCGGGCCCGGGCTGGTCAAGCGCCCCGGCCAGGTCTTCGTGCAGACCCGGCACGGCACCCCGCTCGGCCACACCGGCCTCGACCTCCAGGAGCGCCCGGCGGCCGCCCGCGACACCGACTTCGCCGGGCAGCTGCGCGAGGTCGACCAGTGGGACTACGTACTCTCCGGCAACCGGCACTCCACCCTGACCTGGGAGCGGGTCCACCCCGGCGGCTACACCACGCTGGAGTACGGCAGCCCGCGCAACGACACCTTCCAGCGGGCCACTTCGGCCGACGTGGCCCGGCTGCGCGCGTCGCTGGGTGTGCCGGAGGGGGCGGTCGCCGTGCTGTACGTGCCCGCGCGCCGCGACCACCGCCGCACCCAGACCCCGCCGCTGGACCCGGAGCGGCTGGTCGGCCTGCTCGGACCCCGGTTCACCGTCCTGACCCGCGCTCCCCTCGCCGGGCCGACGGCGGCGGGGGCCCGGCTCGTCGACGTCTCCGCGCATCCGGACCTGCCGTCCCTGTGCCTGGCCTCGGACGCGCTGCTCACCGACTTCTCCCCGCTGCTGTTCGACTACGCGGGGCTGGACCGCCCGGTGGTGGTGCACACCGGGGACTGGGACATCTTCCGCACGGTCCGGGGCGCCTACGTCGACCTGCCGGCCTGCCCGCCCGGCCCGCTCGCCCGCACCGAGGACGAGGTCGTCGACGTGTTCGCCTCCGGCCACTGGCGAAGCGTCCGCTCCGCCCGGCTGCGGGCCGCGTTCCGCGACCGCTTCTGCCCGTACGACGACGGCAACGCCGCCGAGCGCGTCGTCCGCCATGTGGTGCTGGGCCAGTCGGCGGGGCTGCCCGAGGCCGTGCCGCCCGGCGCGCGCAGACCGGCGCGGTCGGCGGCCGAGGCCCTGGTGCGGGCGCCGCTCGCGTCCGTGCCGCAACCTTCCGGCCCGCTCCCCGTCACCGAGGGCCGCTGAACACCGTTGGACCTTCCGGGAGTTTCCATGCCCCTCGGCACGACGCGGCCCACGCCGACCCGGCCGTCCACCCGGCGTCCCGCCGGGCGGCCGGGACGCGTCCGCAAGACGACAGAAAGAAAAGCATGCCCCGCTTCAGCATCATCGTTCCCTCCCACGGGGTCTCGGGCCGGCTGTCGCAGGCCCTGGACTCGGTCCTCGCCCAGTCCTTCGGCGACCTGGAGCTGATCCCGGTCTGCGACTCCCCCGACGCCCCGGCCGCCGCCGTGGCCGCCGCGTACGCCGAGCGCGACCGGCGGGTGCTCCCGGTGAACTCACCGCCGTCGGCCGGACTGGACGGGGCGCGCAACACCGGGCTGCGGGCCGCGCGCGGCGGGTACGTGCTGTTCCTGGACGGCGACGACCTGCTGCTGCCCGGCGCGCTGGCCGCGCTGGACCAGCGGCTGACCGAGACCGCGGGCGTCGACGTGCTGCACGCCGAGTACGAGCGCGTCCCCTGGTGGGAGGGCGAGCCCGCCAACCCCGCCGCCCCTGTGCTGGCGAAGGCCCCGAGCGGCGCCTTCGCGCCCGGCGCGGCCCCCTGGCTCACCGGTGTCCAGCTCCCGGCCTGGAGCGCGTGTTATCGGCGCGCCTTCCTCACCGAGCACGAACTCACCTTTCCCGAAGGTCACTTCACCGACCTCGGCTGGGGCGGCCTGGTCACGGTCGCCGCCGGGCGGATCGCCGTGCTGCGCCGGGCGGTCGTACGGCACCGGGCCCGCCGCCAGGGCAGCAGGCTCAACGCGCCGGGACCGCACCAGCGCGACCTGCTGGACCAGGTGGACCGGGTGCTGCGCCGGGCCGCCGAGTGCGCGCTGCCGGCCGAGCGGGCCAGGGCGCTGTTCGGGCAGCTGTTCACCCAGGTACTGAAGACCGCGTCCCGCCCCGAGCGGCTCACCGAGGGCCACCGGGCGTTCTTCCGCCGCGCCGGGCGGCTGTACCGCAGGCACCGCCCGGCCGGGTACCGGGCGCCCGGCGGGAGTCTCGGTGTGCAGCACCGGCTGCTGGCGGCGGGCGCGTACACCCCGTTCCGCGCCCTGCGCGGGGTCAACCGGGTGGCCGCCGGGGCGCTGCGCCGGCTGCCGAAGCCGCGCATGCTGCGCACCCGGCTGCGCTATGCCCGCGCGCTGCGCCGTCCGCTCGACCCCAACCTCGCGGTGTACTGCGCCTATTGGGGCCGGGGCTATGCCTGCAACCCGGCCGCGATCCACGCCAAGGCCCGCGAACTCGCCCCGCACGTCAGGTCGGTGTTCCTGGTGGAGGCCGACCAGGCGCACACGGTGCCGGCGGGCGTGGAGCACGCGGTGATCGGCTCACGCCGGTACTGGGAGGTGCTGGCCCGCGCCAAGTACCTGGTGAACAACGCCAACTTCGCCGAGGGCGTCGTCAAGCGGCCCGGCAGCACGCATCTCCAGACCCAGCACGGCACCCCGCTGAAGAAGATGGGTGTGGACCAGTCGACGTACCCGGTGGTGGCCGCGCGGTCGGGCAGCTTCACCAAGCTGCTGGGCCGGGTGGACCGCTGGGACTTCAACCTCTCCTCCAACCGGCACTCCACCCAGATGTGGGAGCGCGCCTTCCCCGGCTCCTACGAGCAGTTGGAGTACGGCTATCCGCGCAACGACGTGTACTGCACGGCGACCGCCGAGGACGTGGCCCGCGTCCGCCGCGAGCTGGGCATCCCGGAGGGCAGCACGGCGGTGCTGTACGCGCCCACCCACCGCGACCACGCCAACGGCTTCGAACCGGGCCTGGATCTGGCGAAGTTCTGCGAGGCGGCCGGGGAGGACGTGGTGGTGCTGCTGCGCGCCCACTACTTCTACGACCAGGGCACGGCCCGGAGTTCGGACCGGATCATCGACGTCACCGCGCACCGCTCGGCGGAGGACGTGTGCCTGGCGGCGGACGCGCTGGTCACGGACTACTCGTCGATCATGTTCGACTACGCCAACCTGGACCGGCCGATCGTGGTGTTCGCGGACGACTGGGAGGTCTACCGCGAGACACGGGGCGTCTACTTCGACCTGATGGCCGAGGCGCCGGGCCCGGTGGCCCGTACCCCCGAGGAGCTGGCGCGGATCTTCCGCGAGGGCGAGTACCGGGGTGAGGAGTCCGCCGCGCGCCGGGCCGCGTTCCGGGAGCGGTTCTGCGAGTTCGACGACGGGCGCGCGGCCGAGCGCGTCGTCCGGCGGGTGCTGCTCGGTGAGCCGCCGGAGGCGCTGCCGCCGGTGGTGCCGCTCGCGGAGCGTGTGCCCGCCCCCGCCGCCGCGTCCCTCGTGAGGAGCTGATCCGCCGTGCCCCGCTTCAGTGTCATCGTCCCCTGCTTCAAGGTGCAGGGCTTCCTGCGCGAGTGCCTGGACTCGGTGCTCGGGCAGTCCTTCGGCGACCTGGAGGTGATCGCCGTGGACGACCGCTCACCGGACGGCTGCGGCGCGATCCTGGACGAGTACGCCGAGCGCGACCCGCGTGTGAAGGTGCTGCATCTGCCGGAGAACGTGGGGCTCGGCCGTGCCCGCAACGCCGGGACGCCGCACGCCACCGGCGACTATCTGCTCTTCCTCGACAGCGACGACACCCTGACACCGGGCGCCCTCGCCGCCGTCGCCGGCCGGCTGGCGGAGACCGACGACCCGGACGTACTGGTCTTCGACTACGCCCGCACCTACTGGTGGGGCGGCACCCGCCGCAACGTCCTGGCCCAGGTCCTCGCGGCCGAGGACGGCACCTTCACCGCGGCCGAACGCCCGGAGATCCTCGATCTGCTGATGGTGGTGTGGAACAAGGTCTACCGCCGCGACTTCGTGACGGCAGGCGGCTTCGCGTTCCCGCCGGGCTACTACGAGGACACCCCGTGGACGTTCCCGGTGATGCTGAGCGCCGGGCGGATCGCCACCCTGGACCGGATCTGTCTGCACTACCGCCAGCGCAGGCAGGGCAACATCCTCTCCACCACCAGCCGTAAGCACTTCGACGTGCACGACCAGTACGAGCGGGTCTTCGCGTTCGTCGAGGGGCGCCCGGAGCTGTGGCGGTGGCGGCCGTATCTGCACCGCAAGATGGGCGAACACTGTCTGGACATCCTGGCCAAGCCGGACCGGCTGCCGCCGGGTGACAAGGCGGAGTTCTTCCGCCGTACGGCCGAGATGTTCCGCGCGCACAAGCCGGAGGGCACCCGCGCGGAGGGCGAGACGGCCCTGCTGGAGGGCGGGTACGGGGCGTATCTGCTGCGGCGCCGGGCGGCGCAGGCGCGCCGCGAGGCCGGGCGGCGCGCGGCGCGGGTGCGTACGGCGGCGGGGGCGCGGGCCCGGCGCGGCTGGTCGGCGGTGCAGTCGCGCCGCCCGCTCGACCCGGACCTGGTGGTGTACTCGGCGTCCTCGCACCGGGGGATGCTCGGCGACCCGGCGGCGGTGTACCGGGCGGCCGGGGTGATCGCGCCGCACCTGCGCGGGGTGTGGGTGGTGCGGGACGAGGAGACGGCGGCGACCCTGCCGCCGGACACCGACCATGTCCTGCTGGGCTCGCGGCGCTATCTGGAGGTGACGGCGCGGGCCTCGTACTTCGTCAACGACGTCAACTGGCCCGGCGCGCTGGTCAAGCGGCCCGGCGCCACGCACATCCAGACCCACCAGGGCACCCCGCTGAAGTACCTGGGCGCCGATCTGCTGGACAAGCCCGGCGCCCGGCTCGGTTTCGACGTGCCCCGGATGCTGCGCCGGGCGGACCGCTGGGACTACGGCCTGGTCGGCAACCGGCACGCGGAGCTGGTGTGGGAGCGGGCCTTCCCCTGCCACTTCACCTCGGCGCGCACCGGCAGCCCGCGCAACGACGTGCTGGTGGGCGCGGGCGCCTCGCGGGGCCGGGAGTTCCGCCGCAGGCACGGCATCCCCGAGGACCACACGGTGGTGCTCTACGCCCCGACCCGGCGTGACTACGTCCGGGGCGGCCATGTGGACCGAATCGACCTGGCGGCGTTCGCGGCCGACCTGGGCGAGGGGCACACGCTGGTGGTGCGGCTGCATCCGTCGCTGGCGACCGGCCCGGCGCGCGGGTCGGGGCTGGCGGAGCTGGCCCGGCGCGGGGTGGTGGTCGACGCGACGGACGAGCCGGACGCGGCGGAGGTGATGCTGGCCTCGGACGCGCTGGTCACGGACTATTCGTCGATCATGTTCGACTACGCCGTCCTGGACCGGCCCATCGTCGTCCACGCCGACGACTGGGACACGTTCCGGGCGAGCCGGGGCGCCTATCTGGACATCACCGCCCGCCCGCCGGGCCATGTCACCTACTCACAGCGCGAGTTGACGTGGCTGTTCGGGTCCGGGGCGTGGCGGGACGGGGAGTCGGCGGCGCTGCGGGCCGACTTCCGGGCGCGGTTCTGCGAGTTCGAGGACGGCCGGGCCGCCGAGCGGGTGGTGCGCACCCTGCTGCTCGGCGAGGCGATGCCCGCCACCGGTACGGCGCGCATCCCCGGCCCGTCCGTGGGAGCCGATCAGCTCACCCGGTCCTCGTGAGGCGGCGGGGTCACTCGACGACGAGGGTGACCTCGACGTTGCCGCGGGTGGCGTTGGAGTACGGGCAGACCTGGTGGGCGGTCTCGACCAGCTTGCGGCCGGTCTCCTCGTCCACGGTGTCGGGCAGCTCGACGCGCAGCGTCACCTTGAGGCCGAAGCCCTCGCCCTCCTTGCCGATGCCGACCTCGGCGGTGACGGCGGCGTCGGAGACGTCCACCTTGGCCTGGCGGCCGACCAGACCGAGGGCGCTGCCGAAGCAGGCGGCGTAGCCGGCGGCGAAGAGCTGCTCGGGGTTGCTGCCCTGGCCGTCGCCGCCCAGCTCCACGGGCATGGCGAGGGGAAGGTCGATGCGGCCGTCGGAGGAGACGGCGCGGCCCTCGCGGCCGTGGGTGGCGGTGGCGACGGCGGTGTAGAGCGCGTCCATGGGGAGACCGGTCCTCTCGGGAAGTCGGTGGCGGCGGACCGGGGAGGACCGCCGCCCTCGATCCCGAGTAGAGCACACAACTAAATTGCGCACAACCAAATCGCGGCCGTCTGGCTATCCTGGGTGTCATGAGCGCCTCGCCCACCCCGTCGGCCGATCCCGCCACCGACCTCGCCGCCGAACCGGACTGGCTCCGCCTGGACCGGCAGATCTGCTTCTCCCTGAACGCCGCCTCCCGCGCCTTCAACGGCGTCTACCGCGTGCTGCTCAAGGACCTCGGGCTCACCTATCCGCAGTACTTGGTGATGCTGGTGCTCTGGGAGCGCGGCGGCATGCCGGTGAAGCAGCTCGGCGAGCATCTGCGGCTCGACTCCGGCACGCTGTCCCCCCTGCTCAAGCGGCTGGAGAGCGCCGGTCTGGTGCGCCGGGAGCGCAGCGCGAGCGACGAGCGTTCGGTACGGGTGACGCTCACCGGCGAGGGCGTGAGCTTGCGCGAACGGGCGCTGGAGGTGCCCCGGCGCATCGCGGCCGCGACCGGCGCGGACCCGGCCGAGATCGGCGAGCTGCGCGAGCGCCTCGACCGGCTCACCGGGGCGCTGGACGCGGCGGTCCGGGAACTGGAACAAGGCCCGGAAGAGCACTGAGGGCGACCCGGCGGACGTAGAGCCGTACGCCCGCGTATCCGTCGGCCGACTCCTCGGCGGGCATGAACTCCTGGGCCAGTACGGTCATCTTGGCCCGCTCGGCGGGGCCGCTCGGGCTCCAGCGGCCGGCCAGCAGATCCCGGTCGGCCACCACCCACACCCGGTTCAGCCCGGCCAGCCGCCGCCGCAGTCCCGCCGCGTCGGCCTCCCGCCCGTACAGCGTCCCGGCCTCGGGGCCCGGCTCGACGAGGGCCACATCGCGTACGCCGGCGAAGGCGCTCGGGTAGGTGAGGGCGGCGTTGCGGGCCTGGGCCGGCAGGAACAGCACCGGCTCGCCGGGCCGCACCTCGCGCGCCGCGACCCGTGCCACGGCGGCCAGGTCGTCCGGGCGGTGGGCCGGATCGCGGTCGTCGCTCATCAGCGGGAGCTGGAGGCAGAGCGCCAGCGCGGCGAGCGCGGCCCCGGTCAGGGCGAGCACCGGCGGCCGGGGCACCCGCAGCCGCAGCCGGGCACCGGCCCGCGCCACCGTGTCGGCCCCGGCGGCGACCAGCAGGGGGGCGCCGGAGAGGGCGTAGAGGACGTAGCGGTCGACGTAGAGCGGGGAGAGCTGGGAGGCCAGCATCAGGGCGGCGGGCGGCACCACGGCGAGCGGCAGGCCCACCCGCGCGCAGGTCAGCCGCCCCGGTGGCGCCGCCAGTCCGGCCAGGCCCAGTACCGCGAGCGCGAGGCAGGTCCAGTACACGCCGTCGCCCGGTCCGAGGAACCAGCGCAGCAGGCCCTGTGCGGTGGCCCAGGTCGGCGGGCGCAGCCAGGCCAGCTGGGCGGACTGGGCGTGCGAGACCAGGATCATCGGCAGCAGCGCGAGCGCCACGACCCCGGCCGCGCTCCCCCAGCCCCGCCAGACTCGCGCGCCGACACGGGCGAGCGCGAGGCTGGCCGCGTGGGCGAGGAGCAGCAGCACGGCGAACTCGTGCAGCCAGCACGTGACCGCGAGGACGGCGCCGTAGGCCCGCCAGGCGCCGGTGCGCACGCCTCGTACGAAGAGCAGGGTCGCGCCGGTGGCGCCCGCGGCGACGAGCGCGTACGAGCGGCCCTCCTGGGCGTAGTGGCCGGCCATCGGTGAGACGGCGTACAGCAGTCCGGCCCACAGGCCGACCCGCGGACCGGCGAGGCGGACGCCCAGCTCGCCGACGAGGGCCGCGGTGACGGCCGCCGCGCACACCGAGGGCAGCCGGAGCACTACCTCGTCCGGGTGAACCGCGAGGACGGCGTGCATCAGCAGGTAGTACAGGCCGTGCACCGCGTCGACGCCGTGCAGGAGCTGCCAGATCTGCGGCACCGAGCGGCGGGCGACCTGGAAGGTGACGGCCTCGTCGCGCCATATTCCGCCCCGGTCCACCCCCCACAGCCCGAGCGCGAGCATCACCAGCGCGGGCAGGCACACGGGCGCGCCCCACCTCACGCGCCAGGGCACCCGCCCGGTCCGCTCCGCGCCCGCGCCGCCCGGCACGACCGCCGTTGTTCCAGCCGCCCCGGGCGACTGCGCTTCCACCAGAGGCCCGACGTTCACCACGGCCCGATCTTTCGCGATTAGCCAGTCTTTTCCGATCATTGACGGCGTATCAGCATGGATACACCATCCGCGCGGATTAGGCTCCCACGCGATGAACCGTCTCCGTGTCACCTCCGGTCCGGTCCTCGCCCTCGTCGCCGGCTGGCTGGCCACCCGCGCGCTGATGCTGGGGCTCCTCGCCTTCGGCTCGGCGCACGTGCTGGGCGGCGGCTCGGTGTCGCGCGAGGTGTGGCGGCTGTACTTCCACTGGTACGGCGTCCTCTCGCACGGCACGTTCCCGGCGCACGACACGCTGTGGCAGTACCCGCCGGGCGCGGGGCTGGTGCTGCTGGCGCCGGGGCTGCTGCCGGGGCTGTCGTACTTCGAAGCGTTCGTGCTGCTGACGCTGGTGGCGGACGCGGCCGTCGCGGTCGCGCTGGCCTTCGCCGGGCGGCGCACCGGGCGCAGTCTGCGCGGGGCCGCGCTGTGGGTGGGCGGCCTGCCGCTGCTGCTGCATCTGCCGCTGGCCCGCTACGACGTCCAGGTCACCGCGCTCGGGGTCGCCGCCCTGCTGGCGCTCGGCCGGTCACCGCGCGCGGCTGGGGTGTTCGGGGCGCTGGGCGCGGTGGTGAAGGTGTGGCCCGCGCTGGTGCTGCTCGGCGTGTCACGCGGACGGGCGACACGCTCGGCGTGGTCGTGGGCGACGGCGGCCGGATGCGCGTCCCTGACGGTGCTGGCGCTGCTGTTCGCCAACCCGTTCGGCTTCCTGCGGGAACAGGGCGGCCGGGGTGTGCAGATCGAGTCGCTCGGCGGCACGGCGCTCAACCTGGCCCGGCACGCGGGCTGGCCGGGGCGGGTCCGCTACCAGTACGGCTCCATGGAGCTGGTCGGCCCGCAGGTGCACACGGTCGCCACCGCCTCGCTCGCGCTGACGGCGGTCGCGTTCGCGCTGCTGGTGGTGTGGCGGCTGCGGGCCCGGCACTTCTCCCCGGCGACGCCGTACGACGCGGCGCTCACCGCGGTGCTGCTGTTCACCGTCACCAGCCGGGTCATCAGCCCGCAGTACCTGATCTGGCTGCTGGGGCTGGCCGCCGTCTGCCTGACCTCGCGGCACACCGGCCAGCGCCCGGTGGCCGTGCTGATCCTCGTCTCGACCGGGCTGAGCACCGTGATCTTCCCGATGGCCTACGGCGAGGTCATCGCCGGGACCTGGCCGGGCTGCCTGCTCACCCTGGCCCGCAACGGGCTGCTGCTGGCCGCCGCCGTGCTGTCCTTCGTCCGGCTGTGGCGGTCCACCCGGTCCCCGGCCAGGGTGCCCGCGACCCGCGCCCTCCCGGACGCCGGCCGGGTCCAGGACCACGCCTTGACCCGTTCCTGACGGCCCGCCACCGACCATGGACCCCATGCCTGAAGTCCCGCCCCAGGTCTCCGTCGTCGTCATCGGCTACGACGACGCCGCCCATGTGACCGACGCCGTGCGCTCGGCGCTGGACCAGGGCCCCGTCGTGGGCGAGGTGATCGCCGTGGACGACTGCTCCACGGACGGCAGCGCCGCCCTCCTTGACCGGCTCGCGGCCACCGAGCCCCGGCTGCGGGTGATCCGCCACGCCGTCAACAGCGGCGGCTGCGGCACCCCGCGCAACACCGGCATCGACGCGGTGACCCTGCCGTACGTCATGTTCCTGGACAGCGACGACCTGCTGCCGCCCGGCGCGGTGGACGCGCTGCTGCGGGCGGCGACGGAGACGGGCGCCGAGGTGGCGGCCGGGCTGTGCGTGCGCCGGGAGCTGCCCTCGGGCCGCGAACACCCCTGGCAGCCGTCCCTGTACGCGCGAGAGGCGCTGATCGAGCACCCCGCCGACCGCACGCACCTCGTCCACGACACCCTGTGCGTCAACAAGCTGTACCGCACCGACTTTCTCCGGGCTCATGGCATCCGCTTCCCTGAAGGCCGCTTCCTCTACGAGGACTTCGTCTTCACCGCCCGCGTCCTGGCCGCCGCCCCGCGCCTCGCGCTCGTCCCGGACCGCGTCTACCTGTGGCACGTGCGCCGGGCCGCCGAGCAGCTGTCGCTCTCGCTGGACCGGGAGCGCGTCGACAACTGGCACTCCCGCACCCGGGCGTGCGCGCAGGCGTACGAGATCCTGCTCGGCGCCGGTGAGGCGGAGCTGGCGCGGGCGGCCAGGGCGAAGTTCCTCGACCATGAACTGCGTATGTACCTGCGCGAGCTGGGCCTGCGGGACGCGGAGTACCGGCGCGCCTGGTGGGCGCACACCCGTGAGTACCTCGCCGGGTACGACGCCGGGGACTGGGAGCGGGACCCCGCCGCGCCCGGCACGCTGCTGGGCCGGTTCGTGCTGGAGTCGCCCGAGCCGCGCGACCTGCCCCGGCTGCGCGAGCTGGCCGCCCGCCCGGCCCGCCTGCTGCCCCCCTACGCCCGCACTCCCGAGGGCACCCCCGTCTGGTCGGACGCGCATCCCGGCGTGGCCCTGACCCCGCTGCTGACCTGCCCCACCGAGGCGCTGCCCTGCGCCATGGACGCCGAACTGCTCCCCCACGCCCGCGTCTCCCGGCTCCGGCTGCGCCTGCACGAGCTGTACGGCCGCCTCGCCGAGGCCGGCCCGCTGGCGGTGACGGCCCAGTGGCACGACCGCGGGACCGGCCGCCCGGTCCGGCGCATCACCGTGCCCCTGGTCCCCGCGTCCCCCGGCACCTGGACCGCCGAGGCGGCCGTCGACCTGAACGCGCTGGGCCCGGGTGTCTGGGACCTGTTCCTCACCGTCCACTTCAAGGACGGCGCCCGGCGGGACATCACGGCCCACGCCCGCACGGACAGCCCCCACCTGCGCAGACGGGCCCTCCCCAGCTCCCGCCACCTCGTTCTGCTGGCCCACCCCTACGCCACCCACTCCGGCGCCCTGTCCCTGCGCGTGGCAACGGGACCGGCGGGGGCGGCCCGGGTGGCGCGGGGGCGACTGCGCCGGCTGCTGAGCTGAGGCTTTACAGCGCCTTCAGGGCGGCCGCCGTGGCCTTCGCCAGGTTCGCCAGGTAGCCCTTGGGGAGCTTCGGGCTGCGGATGATCACCGCGCGCCAGTAGAGGGGACCGGAGATCAGGTCGAGGGCGAGGTCCAGGTCGAGGTCCGCGCTCACCTCGCCCCGCTCTTGCGCCGCCGCCACGATCCTGGACGCGACCCCGTCCTGCCCGTCGCGCACGGCCTTCTGGAGGGTCTCGGCCATCTCCGGGTTGCGGGCGGCCTCCGCCTGGAGGTCGGGGATGATCTGCGAGGCGACCGGGTGGCGCAGGGCGCGCGACATCACCTCGTACAGCAGCCGGAGGTCGCCCTCCAGGGAGCCGGTGTCCGGGACCGGCAGGCCGAGGACCGCCATCGCGGAGACGACGTCCAGCACCAGGTTCAGCTTGGAGCGCCACCGCCGGTACACCGCCGTCTTGCCGACGCCGGCCCGCCGCGCGATGCCTTCGATGGACATCCGCGCGTACCCCACGGCGGCCAGTTCCTCGAAGACGGCCGCGCGGATGGCCTCGGTCACGTCCTCCCGGAGCACGGCGGCCCCGGCCGGGGCCCGACGCGGGCGCGCCGGGGGTTCGTCGGCGTTGGTCGTCATGCGCACCAGCATAGGGCGGGACGACGCAACGGTTGCGTTCCGTCGCCGGATGGGCCTACTCTCCCGTTGCGACGATACGGTCCCGTCCCGACGTGAGTGAACGCACGGGGAAGCGTGCGGAAACGGCGGGCATCGGCCGGACCGCGCTTCCCCCACCCTCCGACCGAAAGCAGCGGATGTGAGCCAGGTCCTCGACGCACCGCCCCCGATGAAGGCCCCGGCCGACGGCGACCTCGCGGCGCTGGCCGCCCGGCACGGCCTGACCGTCAGCGGCGCCCGCCCCTCCGTACCGGCGTACGTCCGGCAGCTGTGGGACCGGCGGCACTTCATCACCGCCTTCGCCACCGCCAAGCTGACCGCCCAGTACAGCCAGGCGAAGCTCGGCCAGCTCTGGCAGGTGATGACCCCGCTGCTGAACGCGGCGGTCTACTACTTCATCTTCGGCGTGCTGCTGGGCACCAAGCGCGGTGTCACCGACTTCGTCCCGTTCCTGGTGACGGGCGTGTTCGTGTGGACGTTCACGCAGAGCTCGATCATGGCGGGCACCCGGGCCATCTCCGGCAACCTCGGACTGGTGCGGGCACTGCACTTCCCGCGCGCCGCGCTGCCCATCTCGTTCTGCCTCCAGCAGCTGCAGCAGCTGCTGTTCTCGATGCTCGCGCTGGTCGGCATCATCCTCTGCGTGGGCGTGCCGGTCTCCGCGTCCTGGCTGCTGGCGCTGCCCGCGCTGTTCCTCCAGTTCGTGTTCAACGCGGGCCTGTCGATGGTGCTGGCCCGGATGGGCGCCAAGACCCCGGACATCGCCCAGCTGATGCCGTTCCTGCTGCGCACGTGGATGTACGTGTCCGGCGTGATGTGGAGCATCGACCAGCACACCAAGGACCAGCCGCGGGTGCTCTCGGTCCTGCTGGAGTACAACCCGGCCGCGCTGTACATCGACCTCATGCGGTTCGCGCTGATCGACAGCTTCGGCGCCGACAAGCTGCCCCCGCACGTGTGGCTCGCGGCGGCCGGCTGGGCCGTCGCCACCGGGATCGGCGGCTTCATCTACTTCTGGAAGGCTGAGGAGACCTACGGCCGTGGCTGAGCAGACCATCTCCCCCGTTCGGACCCCGCGCGACACCGGCGCCGAGCAGGTCCCCACCGTCGTCGCCGACCGCGTCGACATCGTCTACCGGGTCAACGGCACCGGCGCGGGCCGGGGCTCGGCCACCGCCGCCCTCAACCGCATCATGCGCCGCGGCAAGGCGGAGAAGGCGGCCGGGGTGCGCCGGGTGCACGCCGTGAAGAAGGTGTCCTTCGTCGCCCACCGCGGCGAGGCCATCGGCCTGATCGGCACCAACGGCTCCGGCAAGTCCACCCTGCTCAAGGCGGTGGCCGGACTGCTCCCGGTGGAGAACGGCCACATCTACACCGACGGCCAGCCCTCCCTGCTGGGCGTGAACGCGGCCCTGATGAGCGACCTGACCGGCGAGCGCAACGTCCACCTCGGCGGTCTCGCCATGGGGATGTCCCGCGAGCAGGTCAAGGAGCGCTACCAGGACATCGTCGACTTCTCCGGCATCAACGAGAAGGGCGACTTCATCACCCTGCCGATGCGCACGTACTCCTCGGGCATGGCGGCCCGGCTCCGCTTCTCCATCGCCGCCGCCAAGGACCACGACGTGCTGCTGATCGACGAGGCGCTGGCGACCGGCGACCGCTCCTTCCAGAAGCGCTCCGAGGCCCGCATCCGCGAGCTGCGCAAGCACGCGGGCACCGTCTTCCTGGTCAGCCACAACAACAACTCCATCCGCGACACCTGCGAGCGGGTGCTGTGGCTGGAGCGCGGCGAGCTGCGCATGGACGGCGCCACCGAGGACGTGCTGAAGGAGTACGAGGCGTTCACGGGCGACAAGGCGAAGAAGAAGTAGGCAAGGGGCTTCCACTTCACGCGTGGATATCCCTTTCAGTCGTGTAATGACAGTATGTTATGAAAGGTGACCGCCGGGACGACGAGCCGAAGGAGCCCCTTCAGATGCCCCAACTCAGCGTCATCGTCTACGGACCCAACACCCAGGGGCATCTGACCGAACTGCTCGACTCCCTGGACGCCCATCCGCTCCCGGACACCGAGGTGATCGTCGCGGCGGTCGGTGACTGGGCACGGGAGACGGCCGAGGGCCACGCCCCGGAGACGGTCACCGTGCCGCTGCCCGAGGGCACCGGGGACGCGGCGGCCCGCTCTGCGGGGGCCGCGCGGGCCTCCGGCCGCTGGCTGCACTTCGTGCACGCCAAGGACGGCCTGCCCGCAGGAGCCCCCCGGCTACTCGCCGAGCGCACCGCCGAACTGGACGAGCGCGCCGACGTCGTCCTGCTGGACCACGTCACCACCACCTGGCGCACCACCGCCGTCCCCTCCCGCGACGGCCGCCTGCTCGCCGGGGCGGGCCGCGCCGACGTCACCCTGGACGACTCCCCGAACCTGCTCCGCCTCACCCCGCTGCTCGGCACCCGCGCGCTGCGCGCCGCGTTCTGGCGGGCGCACGAGGAGGAGTTCGCCGGCGACGACGAGAACTTCACCGCCCAGGCCGCCCTGCTGCGCGCCGACCGCGTGGCCTGCCTCGACCAGACGGCGTACGACGACCGCAGACTGCGCCCGGAGAGCCTGCCCCCGCGCACCCCGGAGGACCGCTACGCCCTCATCGACCGCTACGAGCGGCTGCTCGCGCTCACCGAGGGCCGCCGCGCGGTGCGTACCGTGCTGTACGGGCTGATGGTGCGCGACCTGGTGCGGGTCTTCGCCCGCGAGGACCTGCCCGAGCCGGTGGCCCGCGAGTTCTTCCGCCGCGCCTCCGCCGCCGCCGTCCGCTGGCGCCCCGAGGGCCATCAGCGCCCGGCGGGCCTGGAGGGCGTACGGCACGCCCTGCTGGAGGAGGGCGCGTACACCCGGTACCGGGCGCTGCAGACCGCCAACCGCACCCGGCGCTCGGCCCGGAAGGCGGTCCGCGCCCGTAAGCGCCGGCTCGGGGTGCGGCTGCGCGAGCAGCAGTACCGCAGGGCGCTCACCCGCCCGCTCGACCCGGACCTGGCCGTGTTCGCGGCCTACTGGGACCGGGGCGTCGCCTGCAATCCGGCCGCCATCGCCGCCAAGCTCGCCGAACTCGCCCCGCACATCCACCCGGTGTGGGTGGTGAACAGGGAGAACGCGGCCCTGCTGCCGCACGGCACCGACCACGTGATCCCCGGTACCCGCCGCTACTGGGAGACGCTGGCCACCGCCAAGTACCTGGTCAACAACGTCAACTTCCCCAACGCGGTGGTCAAGCGCCCCGGCGCCGTCCACCTCCAGACCCACCACGGCACCCCGCTCAAGCGCATGGGCCTGGACCAGCGGGAGCACCCGGCCGCCGCACAGGGGCTGGACTTCGCCGCGCTGCTGTCCCGGATCGACAAGTGGGACTACAGCGTCAGCGCCAACAGCCACACCACCCGTATGTGGGAGCGCGCCTACCCGGCCCGCTACACCTCCCTGGACCACGGCTATCCGCGCAACGACGTCTTCTACACCGCCACGGCCGCCGACGTCCGCGCCGCCCGCGAGCGCCTCGGCATCGCCCCCGGCCGCACCGCCGTCCTCTACGCCCCGACCCACCGCGACTACGAGGCCGGGTTCACCCCGCGTCTGGACCTCGCCACCCTCGCCGACCGGCTGGGCGAGGACACGGTGCTGCTGGTGCGCGCCCACTACTTCTACGGCGGTGGCGCCGCCTCCCCGCTGACCGGCCTGCGCCGCTCCGGCCGCCTCATCGACGTCTCCGCCTACGACCCGGTCGAGGAACTCTGCCTGGCCGCCGACGTGCTGGTCACGGACTACTCGTCGATCATGTTCGACTACGCCAACCTGGACCGCCCGATCGTCGTGCACGCCGACGACTGGGAGACCTACCGCACCACGCGCGGCGTCTACTTCGACCTGATGGCCGAGGCCCCCGGGCGGGTCGCCCGCACCCAGGAGGAGCTGACCGAGATCCTCACCTCGGGCGCCTGGCGGGACGAGACCGCGACGAAGGCGCGGACCGCGTTCCGGCGCCGCTTCTGCGAGTTCGACGACGGCCGGGCCGCCGAACGGGTCGTGCGGCGGGTGTTCCTCGGCGAACCCGAGGAGGCGCTGCCGCCCGTGCTTCCGCTGGAGGAACGTATCCCCGCCCCGACGCCCGAGGAGCTCCAAGGATGACGACCCCCGACGTCACGGTCACCGTCATCGTCTACAACGACGCGGCCCGGCTGCCCCGCGCGGTCGCCTCCGTGCGCGCGCAGACCCACGAGAACATCGAGATCGTCATCAGCGACGACCACTCCACCGACGACACCCCCGAGGTGGCCCGGCGGCTGGCCGCCGAGGACAGCCGGGTGCGCTGCCTGCGGCTGCCGGAGAACAGCGGCGGGTGCAGCGCCCCGCGCAACCGGGCCATCGACATCGCCCGCGCCCCGTACCTGATGTTCCTCGACAGCGACGACGAACTCCCGCCGCGCGCCGTGGAACTGCTGCTGGCCGCGCACCGCGAGCGCGAGGTCGACTTCACCATGGGCGCGGTGCGCCGGGTCCGGGTGGACAACGGCCGCCGCACCACCTGGATGCCGCACCTGGTCCGCGAGCGCCGCACGCTTCAGGGCGTCGCGGCCGACCCCCGGCTGCTCTTCGAGCACCTGTCGACCAGCAAGATGTACGCCCGCGCCTTCCTCGACCGCCACCACCTGCGCTTCCCCGAGGGCATCCACTACGAGGACCAGCTCTTCTCGGCACAGGCGTACGGTCTCGCGCGGGCGTTCACGATCATCCCGGACCCGGTCTACACCTGGTACATCGAGCCGTACGCGGCCGCGTCCAGCGCCTCCATCTCCAACCAGCGGCACAAGATCTCCAACGTCGCCGACCGGGTGCACGTGCAGCGCCTCATCGACGCCTTCCTGGTGGAGAGCGGGCAGGCGGAGCTGCGGGAGGACAAGGACTTCAAGTTCCTCAAGCACGACTTCCGGATGTACGCGGGCGACCTGCCCTACCGGGACGACACCTGGCTGGCCGAGTTCGCCGAGATCATGAACCCCTACCTCGACACCCTCGCCGAGGGCGCCTACGCCCGGCTGCCCCGCCCGGAGCGGGTGGTGCTGGAGCTGCTGCGCGAGGGCGACCTCGACGGGCTCCGGCTCGCCGCCCGCGGCCTGGGCCACCCGGTGGCGCCCCGCGAGGTCACCGCCGACGGCTCCGGCGCGGCCTACTGGGGCGACACGGTGCCCGCCACCGAGCGGGGGCGCCGCGAACTGGACCTGGCCGACCTGGAGCTGGAGACCCGCCCCTTCTCCACCGCCTACTTCCGGCACGAGATCACCGATCTGCGGGCCGGCCCGGGCGCCGCGCTGACCCTGACGGTGCGCACCTACGACCCGGGACTGCGGCTCCCGGTGGGCCCGCAGCGGGCCGCGCTGCTGCTCTCCCCGGGCCGCCGGCGGCTCACGGTGCCGTTCCGGCTGGACCCGGTACGGCCCGGCGTCTTCGAGGGCCGCGTCCACCTGGACCTGACCCGGGCCAGGCTCCCCCTCCAGGGCTTCGACGGGGTACGGCATCCGCAGGTCCGGCTCCAGCAGCAGGGTCTCGCCCACTCCGGGCTGCTGCTGGCCCCGCTGTTCTTCCCGGCCCTGACCGCACGGGTGGACCACCCCTCGGGCGCCGTCTCGCACCGGCTCACGGTCGAGCCCGAGGGCCGCAACCCCGGCCGGCTCCAGATCCGCTGGCAGCCGGTGGGGATCACGGCCCGGGTACTGCGGCCGGTGGTGCGCAAGGTGGACCGGCCCCGGCTGCGCAACGCGTTCCGGCTGGTGACGAGCGCGCTGAAGTGAACCCCGCTCAGCCGCGCACCTCGTAGAGCACCTGTCCGGCCGGACCGGACGTCACCGGGCGCAGCCACGGCTCGGCGTCGGCGGCCGGGCCGATCACCCAGCGCACCCCGTACCGGCGCGCTATGGCCCGCCGGGCGTCGGAGGAGGTGTCCGCCGCGAAGTACCGCTCCACCGCCGCGTCCCGGCCGCCCTGGTCCGGCAGGAACACGTCCGGGTAGCCGGGCGCCACGGTGTACGGCCCGTACGCCGGGATCTGCCGGGAGGGCACCGTACGGGCCATCACCACGTCCCCGTAGCCGACCCAGGGCGTGATCCAGTGGTAACCGGCCCACGGCGGGCGGTACTTGGCGGCGAGCGGGGCGGGCAGCGCGTCGCGCGGGAGGACGTAGCCGAGCATGCCCGCCTGGCCCCAGGCGCCTACGGCCAGGGCGGCCGCCAGCACACAGGCCCAGCCGAGCCGGACCGCCCGCCGTCCGGCCGACACGGTCTCCAGCGCGGCCGCGAGCTGGGCCGGGATCAGCGCGGCGGGCAGGGCGCGGCCCCAGGAGTAGTGCCCGGTGAGGCCGCCGGCCGCGAACAGCAGCGCGCCCAGGGCGAAGAACAGCACCAGCGGGTCGCGGTGGTCGCGCCGCCAGCGCAGCGCCAGCGCGACCACGCCGAGCAGCGCCAGCCCGAACCGGCCGAGCAGGTCGGAGTAGAGCGAGCGGTGGATCGCCTCAAGCCCGGTACCGGCGGAGAACAGCGCGAAGAAGTCGTAGTACGGCCACAGCCCCAGCAGGACGACGCCCAAGACGAGCGCGGCGGCCGCTCCGAGGAGGACCCGGCGGCCGGGGCGGGCGGCGAGCACCGTGGCGAGCGCGCCGAGGGTGGCCACCACACCGGTGAACTGGTGGCACAGCAGGATCAGCGCCCACAGCGCCCCGAGGCCGAGCCACCGGGCCCAGCTTCCTTCCGTGCGCAGCGCGGTCGTGAGCCACGCCCAGAAGTGGAAGGACAGCCCGAGCGCGAACACGCTGGGGTACGCCACCGTCAGCGCGAGGGAGTTCAGGCCGAGGAAGCCGCTCCAGTTGAGCAGGTCCGGACCCCACAGGAAGACCAGGCACAGGATCGCCAGCGCGGGCGCCGCCCGGTGCGCGCTGAGCGTGCGCACATACCGCCACACCCCGCTGAACAGCAGCCCCAGCCCGACCAGCGCGCCGATCCGCAGCACCGTGAACACCGACAGCCCGGTGAGCCGGGCCACGCAGCCCAGCACCAGCATCCACGGCGAGTAGTACGGGCTCGGCGTGTCCGCGTCGACCAGCGGGTTGCCGGGGTCGAGCAGGCTGTGCCGCAGCCGCTGCACGGTCGCCGCGTGCATGCCGAGGTCACCGGCCCAGGGCAGCCGGACGACGGCCAGCAGCATCAGCAGCAGGACGAGCGCGGCGAGGGCGGCGGCCACCAGTGACGGCCGGCCGCGCCCCGCGCGGGACCCGGTGAGGTTCGCTGTCACGGGCCAGACCCTATCCGAAACGGACAGATCACCCGGAAAGCGGCGAGGGCGCCCCGACCGGGTTCTCCGGTCCGGGGCGCCCTCGGCTCAGGCGGTGCCGCTCGGGATCACGCGTGCGTGCGCAGCAGCGTCCGCATCGTGCGCATCGCCACCGACAGGTTCGCGAGGTCGAACGCGTCCGAGCTCCGGATCTCCTCCAGCGTGGCGCGCGCCCGGCTCAGGATGGGCGCGTTCTTCTCCTCCCACGCCTTGAACCGCTGCTCCGGCGTGGAGGTGCCGTTGCCCGCCGCGAGCACGTCCGCGGTGAGGGCGGCGTGGGCCGCGTACAGGTCCTCGCGGATGGAGGCGCGGGCCATCGACTGCCAGCGGTCCGCGCGGGGCAGCTCGATGATGCGGTCCATCAGCTGGGTGATGTGCAGCCGGTCACCGAGGTCGTAGTACACCTCGGCCACGTCCAGCGGCTCCTTGCCCATGCGGTCGGCCACCGAGACGATGTCCAGCGCCGGGAAGGCGGAGGAGAACCCGGCCACGCGGGTGGCGAGTTCGGCCGGGACACCGGCGTCGGTCAGCTCGTCGTAGACGTGCTGGTACCACTCCAGGTCCGCGCCGCGCAGCAGCTTCGGCATCTGCTGCCAGACCTGCTCGACCCGGTCCGCGTAGAACTCCACGGTCTCGGCGAGCTGGAGCGGCTGCGGCCGGTTGTTCAGCAGCCAGCGGGTGCCGCGCTCGACCAGCCGCCGCGAGTGCAGCCGGATACGGGTCTGGACGGCCGCGTCGGCCTTGTTGTCCAGCGCCTCCACCGCGTCCCACACCGGGGAGGAGCAGAAGATCGCGCGGGCCGCGGTCTGGGCGCGGACGATCTCCTCCAGCGAGGCGCCGGTCTCCTCGCGCAGCCGGTGCAGATACGTGGTACCGCCCGTGTTCACCGTGTCGTTGACCAGCACGGTCGTGGTGATCTCACGGCGCAGCGGGTGGCTGTCGACGACCTCCGCGAACCGCTCGCGCAGCGCGCTCGGGAAGTAGGCGTGCAGCAGACCGCGCAGGTAGGGGTCGTCCGGCAGCGAGGTGTGCAGCAGCTCCTCGGCGACCGTGATCTTCGTGTACGCCAGCAGCACCGCGGTCTCCGGGCTGGTGAGGCCCTGGCCCTGGCCGAGCCGCTCACGGATCTGGCGGTCGGTGGGCAGGAACTCCAGCGCCCGGTTGAGGTGGCCCTCGCGGACCAGGTGCCGGATGAACCGGGCCTGCGCGTGCAGCATGTCCTTGGACTGGGCGAGCGCGTTGGCCAGCGCGGTGTTCTGCGCGTAGTTGTTGCGCAGGACGAGCGCGCCGACCTCGTCGGTCATCTCCGCCAGCAGCTTGTTGCGCTGCTTGACGGTCATGTCGCCATCGGTGACCAGGCTGTTCAGCAGGATCTTGATGTTCACCTCGTGGTCGGAGGTGTCCACACCGGCGCTGTTGTCGATGGCGTCGGTGTTGATCCGGCCGCCCTGGAGCGCGAACTCGATCCGGCCGAGCTGGGTCAGGCCCAGGTTGCCGCCCTCGCCGACGACCTTGACGCGCAGGTCGGCGCCGTCGACGCGGATGGCGTCGTTGGCCTTGTCACCGACGTCCGCGTCGCTCTCCGCCGAGGACTTGACGTAGGTGCCGATGCCGCCGTTCCACAGCAGGTCGACCGGCGCCTTCAGGATCGTCTTCATCAGGTCGGCCGGGGTCATCTTGGAGATCTTCTCCTCGATGCCCAGCGCCTCGCGGATGTGGCTGTTGAGCGGGATCGACTTGGCGCTGCGCGGGAAGATCCCGCCGCCCGCCGACAGCAGCGAGGTGTCGTAGTCGGCCCAGCTGGAGCGGGGCAGCTCGAACAGGCGGCGGCGCTCGGCGTAGGAGGTGGCCGCGTCCGGGACCGGGTCGATGAAGATGTGCCGGTGGTCGAAGGCGGCGACCAGACGGATGTGCTCGGAGAGCAGCATGCCGTTGCCGAACACGTCACCGGACATGTCACCGATGCCGACGACCGTGAAGTCCTCGGACTGGGTGTCCAGGTCCAGCTCGCGGAAGTGCCGCTTCACGGACTCCCAGGCGCCGCGCGCGGTGATGCCCATGCCCTTGTGGTCGTAGCCCGCGCTGCCGCCGGAGGCGAAGGCGTCCCCGAGCCAGAAGTCGTAGGACTGGGCGACCTCGTTGGCGATGTCGGAGAACGTCGCCGTGCCCTT
This sequence comes from Streptomyces sp. NPDC085596, assembly GCF_044541565.1. Classification (NCBI taxonomy): domain Bacteria; kingdom Bacillati; phylum Actinomycetota; class Actinomycetes; order Kitasatosporales; family Streptomycetaceae; genus Streptomyces; species Streptomyces sp. NPDC085596. The sequence continues at coordinate 1,172,755 of NZ_JBITTC010000001.1, forward strand.
GTCGGCCGCGACCACCAGGTAGGTGTCGTCGCCGTCGTGCCGCACCACGTCCTGCGGCGGGACGACCTCGCCCGCGATCATGTTGTCGGTGATGTCGAGCAGCGCCGAGATGAACGTCTTGTAGCTCTCGATGCCCTCGGCGAGCCACGCGTCGCGGTCCACGCTCGGGTCGGGCAGCTGCTTGGCGACGAAGCCGCCCTTGGCGCCGACCGGCACGATGACGGTGTTCTTCACCATCTGCGCCTTGACCAGGCCGAGGATCTCGGTACGGAAGTCCTCGCGCCGGTCCGACCAACGCAAGCCCCCGCGCGCGACCTTGCCGAAGCGCAGGTGCACGCCCTCGACCCGCGGCGAGTACACCCAGATCTCGTACGCCGGGCGCGGCGCGGGCAGGTCCGGGATGGCCTGCGGGTCGAACTTCATCGACACGTACGCGTGCGGGCCGCCCTCGCGGGCCTCCTGGAAGAAGTTGGTGCGCAGGGTGGCCTTGATGACGGTCAGGAAGGAGCGCAGGATGCGGTCCTCGTCCAGGCTCGCCACCTGGTCCAGCGCGGCGTCCAGCTCCTCCAGCAGGGCGTCGGTGATCTCCAGGCCGGCCTTCTGCCGGTCCGGGGACATCCGGGCCTCGAACAGGGAGACCAGCAGCCGGGTGGTGTGGACGTTGTTGCGGAGGGTGTCCTCCATGTAGTCCTGGCTGAAGGTGGAGCCCGCCTGGCGCAGGTACTTGGCGTAGGCGCGCAGTACCGTCGCCTGGCGCCAGGTCAGACCGGCGCTCAGCACGAGGGCGTTGAAGCCGTCGTTCTCCGCCTGGCCGGTCCAGGTCGCGGCGAACGCCTCCTGGAACCGCTCCCGGCCGTCCTCGCCGAGGTGGTCGCCGCCGGCCGTCTGGGGCAGACGCAGGCCGAAGTCGTAGATCCAGGCGGCGCTGCGGTCGGTGCGGCGCAGCTCGTAGGGGCGCTCGTCGACGACCTCGACGCCGAGCCGGTTGAGGACCGGCAGCACGGCGGAGAGGGAGACCGCGTCGCCCTTGCGGTAGATCTTGAAGCGGCGCTCGCCGGGGGCGGCGCCCACCGGCTCGTACAGGCTGAGCGAGAAGTCGTTGCCCTTGTCGTTGCTGAGCCGCTCCAGGTGGACCAGGTCGGAGACGGCGGAGCGCGGGGAGTGGTCGGCCTTGTAGCCCTCGGTGAAGGCGTTGTTGTAGCGGCGCAGCAGCTCGGCGGCGCGCTCCTCGCCGCACTCGGCGTTGAGCGCCTCGGCGAAGCCGTCGGACCAGGAGCGGGTGGCCTCGACCAGACGGGCCTCGATGCGCTCCTTGTCGGCGTCGGACAGCTGGGGCAGCTCGGTGCCGGGCTGGACGCGGACGACGAAGTGCAGCCGGGACAGGATCGACTCGGTGTTCCAGGCGGTGAAGTCGACGCTGATGCCGCCCAGTTCCTCCTTGAGGATGTCGATGATCCGCAGCCGGACCCCGGTGGTGTACCGGTCGCGCGGCAGGTAGACGAGGGCCGAGTAGTAGCGGCCGTATTCGTCCTGGCGCAGGTAGAGCCGGAGCCGGCGGCGCTCCTGGAGGTAGAGGACGCTGGTGGCGATCGACTGGAGCTCGGCGGGCGGCGTCTGGAACAGCTCGTCGCGCGGGTAGGTCTCCAGGATCTGGAGCAGGTCGCGGCCGTCGTGGCTGTTGGGCGAGAACCCGGCGCGCTCCAGCACCTCGGCGACCTTGCGGCGGATCACCGGGACCCGGCGCACCGACTCGGTGTAGGCGGCGGAGGAGAACAGCCCGAGGAAGCGGCGCTCGCCGACGACATTGCCGTCCGCGTCGAACTTCTTGACGCCGATGTAGTCCAGGTACGACGGCCGGTGCACGGTGGACCGGCTGTTGGCCTTGGTCAGCACCAGCAGCTTGTGCTCGCGGGCCTTGGCGCGGGCGTCGGCCGGGAGCCGCTCGAAGGAGGGGCTGACCGGGTGCTCGTCGTCCTCGGAGTGGTGCGGGTCGGAGCGCAGTATGCCGAGGCCGGTGCCGGCCTTGGCGCTCAGGGAGTCGTCACCGCGCAGCTCGTACTCGCGGTAGCCGAGGAAGGTGAAGTGGTCGGCGGAGAGCCAGCGCAGCAGCTCGCGGGCCTCGTCCACCTCGGCGGCGGGCAGGTCGGCCGGCCGGGGCTCGTCCCGCAGGCCGTCCGCGATCCGGACGGCCGCCTCGCGCATCTTCTCCCAGTCCTCGACGGCCTCGCGCGCGTCGGACAGGACGCGCAGCAGGTCGGCGGAGATCTGCTTGAGGTCGGCGCGGTCGGTCTCGCGGTCGATCTCGACATGGATCCAGGACTCGACGTGCGCGTCGTGCGGGAGCTCGCCGTGCGGACCGGTGGGCAGGACCTCGATCAGCTTGCCGGTCAGGTCCCGGCGGACGACGACCTGCGGGTGGATCACGACGTGGATGCCGCGTCCCTGGCGGGTCAGCTCATTGGTCACCGAGTCGACCAGGAAGGGCATGTCGTCGGTGACGACCTCCACCACGGTGTGGCTGCACGTCCACCCGTTCTCCTCCACGGAGGGGGTGTGCACCCGCACGTTGGCCGTGCCCTGGGGGCGCGTCTCGGCGAGGCGGTAGTGGGAGACCGCGGCACCGAAGACGTCGACCGGGTCGCGGTCGGCGAGGTCTTCCGGTGCGGTGTGCAGGTAGTAGCGCTGGAGGAACGCGAGCAGGGCTTCGCTGTCCGGGGTGCCGGGGGTGCCCTCGCTCGTGGTCCCGGTCGGTAGATGCCCCCCGGCCGGGCTGTTCTCAGCTACCCGGGCGGCCCGATCGAGCAGCTCGGCCTTGGCTTCGTCCAGCTTGGTCTGCATTGTCCTCTGGCTCCTGTCGCGCGCCGTTGCGTGACGTAGAAGGAAGTACGGTCTCTTCCCCTCCGGCATGACGCCACGGCCCGAGGTGTCCGGTCCGTTCCGACGCTATGCCGCGAGGTGAGATGGGCGGAGGGATTTCGGCCATTGTCGACAGACTTGTCGGAGGCGACGCTGCACTCCGCACCGTCGTGCCGGAGGCCGTCCCCGGTGTCCGGGGGGCTGCGGCGCCCCCGTCCCGCCCGAGAGGACCAGCGACTGCCGCCCGGTCACGGAGGTCGTCCGTGCGGTCCGGGCGCAGGGCAGGGACAGTCTCGTCCCCGCGAGCTATCGCGCTGATCACGCCACAAGGCTATCGCTCCCGACGGGGGCCCCGTCATGAGCCGTATGTGTACAAAACCGGGGGGTGAAGTTTGACGTTCTGCACAGCGGCGCCGGGGGGCTCGGTGCCGTACTGCGGCTACGCCGCTATTCGGCGCGCCTCGGCGACCGCCTCGGCCAGGCTGTCCACCACCGGGGCGCCGGTGCCGCGCAGGCTGTCGGGGCCGTGCGAGCCGCCCGTGTAGAGCACGGCGCGCGCGCCGACGTGGTGGGCGGCCAGCGCGTCGTCGGCCGCGTCGCCGATGACCACGGTCCGCTCGGGGTCGACCAGGGTGTTCAGCGCCTCCAGGTGGCGGACCATGTGCTCGGCCTTGCTGCCGCCCGAGGGGCCGGTGCGCCCGTCGACGCGCAGGAAGTGCGATTCGATGCCGAAGCCGCGCACCAGCGGCACCAGGTCCTCGTGCCCGTACATGCTCAGCAGTGACTGGCTGTGCCCGGCCGTTCCCCAGTCGGCCAGCAGCTCGGCCGCGCCCTCGGTGAGCCCGCAGCGGGTGCGGTGCTCGGTGTAGTGCCGGTGGAAGGCACCGTCCATGACCTCCCACTCGAGGTCACTGGGCAGCCGGCCGATCAGGCGCTCGTAGAACCTCGGCACCGGGACGCAGTACAGCGCGCGGTAGCGCTCGAGCGTGATCGGCTCCAGGCCCAGCTCGGCGAAGGCCGCGTTGGTCGCCCCGATGATCGCGTCGTTGTCGTGGAACAGGGTGCCGTTCCAGTCCCAGACGATGTGCGCGCTTCGCTGCTTCCCCATGCCGAAAACCGTACCCGCCCCCACTGACAATCACCGTGGGCGAGGAGAACGGCGCAGGTCAGCGGGGTGCGAGCAGGGCGGGGATCTCCTGCGTGGCGAACCACAGCAGCTCGTGGTCCTCGGCGCCGTCCACGGTGGCACCGGCCGCGTCGTCCCCGCCGTCGGCGGCCTCGATCGCCCGCGCCGCAGCCGTCACGTCCGCCTCGGCGTCGTCGGCGTCGGCGTGCACCGCCGCGGCCTTGGCGAGCCGCGCCGACGCGGCGACGGTCACCTCGCCGAGGCCGTCCGCGTCCGGGGTGACGGCGCCGTCCGCGACGTCGACCGCGACGACGATCCGGCGCGGGGCCGCGCCGGAGTCGCCGGCCAGCAGCCGCAGCGAGGCGTGCGCGGCCTCGCCGAGCGCCGCGTACTCCAGCTCCTCGAGGTCGTCGGTGCCGCACCACTCGCGCAGCGCGGGCGTCACGGCGTAGGCGGCGAACGGCTCCGCTGCCAGCACGCCCGTCTCATGGGCCTCGGCGAGACCGGGGAGGGTCAGGGGTACGTAGACGCGCATGCGGGCCGCTCTTTCCTGGTCAGGGACACCGGTGTGGCCCCCTGGGGAGACCTGCGAGGGACCTCCCGGAGGGCCTCCAGAATACGTGCGGCCGTCCCCTTTCGAGTCCCCGCCCGACCCCCGTACGGCGTCCACCCGGCGCACCGGACTCACCCTGCCGCTCACGCGGCCACAAGGTTTCCGGGGCCCGCCGTCACCCGGATAAGTGAAGCCCGCGTGGCCCGCGACACCGGCCGGACGTCCTTGCCGGGCCGGCCCCCGCCCCCGTACAAGGTCCCCACCGACTTGAGTTACCGCCCGGTATCCGCCGGGCCGGCCGAACGGGGACTTCCATGAACAAGGTCATGAGCCGCACGCCGCAGTCCCGGCCTCATCACCGCCCACCGACCCGCCACGACACCCGCCGTCCGGGCACCGCACCGACCCGCACCCCGGTCAGGGGCCGCACCGCCACGGCGCACCCCCGGCCCACGGACCTGTTCGCGGACCGCCTGCTGGCCGTACTGAGCGGCCAGCGCCCGGTCCACTGGATGCTCCGCCACACCGCGGGCCCCGCCTACGACGACCTCGTACGCCTCGCCGAACGCACCCCCCTGCGCACCCGGGGCAGCCGCCCGACCGTCCGGGACCTGGGCTGGTTCGTACCCCGCGACGGCGCCCTGGAGGTCTTCGCCCGCATCGCCGCCGGCGAGCACCTGCGCGCCCTGGCCTTCCGCCTGGAACAGGCCCACGACCTCCGCTGGCGCTGCACGGCGGTCGAGCTGGCCACTCCACCGACCCGCCGCCCCACGGGGCTCTGAAGGGCGCCTGGGGGGCGCCTCGGGCCGGCGGGGGTCTGAGCACCCCGGACACGGCTCGGGGCCGGCCCCCCGCGAGGGAGGTCCGGCCCCGAGCCACTGCTCACGCCGTGCGGGCGCTACTTCTTACGGCGTCGTCCGCCCTTGGCCTGGCGGCGGCGCTCCGCGCGGGTCAGGCCGTCGGACTCGTAGCGGGCCGGCTCCTCGTCCTCGAGGTCGCGCTCGACGATGCCGCCCTCGCCGTCGACGGTGGGCGCGGAGAAGTGGAGCTCCCGGCGCTGCGGCACATCCAGGCCCTTGGCCCGGATCTCCGGACGCGCCCCGGCGGGAACCTGCGCGGGCACGATGTCCTGCGCGCCCTCGCCGGCCGGACGGGCCTCGACCGGGACCTCCTCGACCTGCTGCTCGACCTGGACCTCCAGGTTGAACAGATAGCCGACGGACTCCTCCTTGATGCCCTCCATCATGGCGGTGAACATGTCGAAGCCCTCGCGCTGGTACTCCACCAGCGGGTCCTTCTGCGCCATCGCGCGCAGGCCGATGCCCTCCTGGAGGTAGTCCATCTCGTAGAGGTGCTCGCGCCACTTGCGGTCCAGCACCGACAGCACGACCCGGCGCTCCAGCTCACGCATGATCTCGGAGCCGAGCTGCGCCTCGCGCGCCGCGTACTGGTCGTAGATGTCGTCCTTGATGGACTCGGAGATGAACTCCGCGGTCAGACCGGCCCGGTCGCCCGCGGCGTCCTCCAGCTCCTCGATGGTGACCTTCACCGGGTAGAGCTGCCGGAAGGCGCCCCACAGGCGGTCCAGGTCCCAGTCCTCGGGGAAGCCGTCGGCGGTCTCGGCGGCGATGTACTCGTCGATCGTGTCGTTCATGAAGTGCTGGATCTGCTCCTGCAGGTCCTCGCCCTCCAGGACGCGGCGGCGCTCGCCGTAGATGACCTCGCGCTGCCGGTTGAGCACCTCGTCGTACTTCAGGACGTTCTTGCGCGTCTCGAAGTTCTGGGTCTCGACCTGCGACTGCGCGGACGCGATCGCGCGGGTGACCATCTTGTTCTCGATCGGCACGTCGTCGGGGACGTTGGCCATCGCCATCACGCGCTCGACCATCTGCGCCTTGAACAGGCGCATCAGGTCGTCACCGAGCGAGAGGTAGAACCGGGACTCGCCGGGGTCGCCCTGACGGCCGGAGCGGCCGCGCAGCTGGTTGTCGATACGGCGCGACTCGTGCCGCTCGGTGCCCAGGACGTAGAGGCCGCCGCTGATCTCGACCTCCTCCTTCTCTGCCTTCACCGCCTGCTCGGCCCTGCCCAGCGCGGCGGGCAGCGCGGCCGCCCACTCCTCGATGTGCTCCTCGGGGTCGAGGCCGTGCTGACGCAGCTCCGCCTCGGCGAGGTCCTCGGGGTTGCCGCCGAGCTTGATGTCCGTACCGCGGCCGGCCATGTTGGTGGCCACCGTCACGGCGCCCTTGCGGCCCGCCTGCGCGACGATCGACGCCTCACGCTCGTGGTGCTTGGCGTTCAGCACCTCGTGCTGGATACCGCGCTTGCTGAGCTGCTGGGAGAGGTACTCCGACTTCTCCACCGAGGTGGTGCCGACCAGGATCGGCTGGCCCTTCTCGTGCTTCTCGGCGATGTCGTCGACGACCGCCTCGAACTTGGCCACCTCGGTGCGGTAGATCAGGTCCGACTGGTCCTTGCGGACCATCGGCCGGTTGGTCGGGATCGGGACGACGCCGAGCTTGTAGATCTGGTGGAACTCGGCGGCCTCGGTCATCGCCGTACCGGTCATGCCGGAGAGACCGGGCACTTCCTTGCCGTTGTGGTCGTGACGCTTGTAGAGGCGGAAGAAGTTCTGGAGGGTGATCGTGGCGAGCGTCTGGTTCTCGTCCTTGATGTCCACCCCTTCCTTCGCCTCGATCGCCTGGTGCATGCCCTCGTTGTAACGGCGGCCGGCGAGGATACGGCCGGTGTGCTCATCGACGATCATGACTTCGCCGTCCATGACGACGTAGTCCTTGTCCTTCTTGAACAACTCCTTGGCCTTGATGGCGTTGTTCAGGTAGCCGACCAGCGGGGTGTTCACCGACTCGTAGAGGTTCTCGATGCCCAGCCAGTCCTCGACCTTGGAGACACCGGTCTCGTGGATGGCGACGGTGCGCTTCTTCTCGTCGACCTCGTAGTCACCGGTTTCCTCGATGCCCTTGAGGGGGTTGCCCGCCTCGCCGCGCTTGAGGCGCGTGACCAGCTTGGAGAAGTCGCCGTACCACTTGGTGGCCTGGTCGGCGGGGCCGGAGATGATCAGCGGCGTACGGGCCTCGTCGACGAGGATGGAGTCCACCTCGTCGACGATGGCGAAGTTGTGGCCGCGCTGCACCAGCTCGTCCTGCGACCACGCCATGTTGTCGCGGAGGTAGTCGAAGCCGAACTCGTTGTTCGTGCCGTAGGTGATGTCGCACGCGTACTGCTCGCGGCGCTCGGCCGGCGTCATGTTGGCCAGGATGCAGCCGACTTCCAGGCCGAGGAACTTGTGGACGCGGCCCATCATCTCGGAGTCGCGCTCGGCCAGGTAGTCGTTGACCGTGATCAGGTGGACGCCGTCACCGGAGAGGGCGTTCAGATACGCGGGCAGGGTGCCGACGAGGGTCTTGCCCTCACCGGTCTTCATCTCGGCCACGTAACCGAGGTGGAGCGCGGCGCCGCCCATGATCTGCACGTCGTAGTGACGCTGGCCGAGGACGCGCTTGGCGGCCTCGCGGACCGTGGCGAACGCCTCGGGGAGCAGGTCGTCCAGGGTCTCGCCGTCCGCGTACCGCTGCTTGTACTCCTCGGTGAGGGCCCGCAGCTCGGCGTCGGAGAGGTCGGCGAAGTCCTCTTCGATGGAGTTGACCTGGTCCGCGATGCGGTGCAGCTTGCGCAGGATCTTGCCTTCGCCTGCACGCATGATCTTCGAGAGGACGGACACGGGGGGTGGTCTCCTTGCCGGTCGGGCCTGGGACGGTCGGTTTCCATGTGACTTGATGGAGCAACGGCCATCGTATGCGAGGACCCCGCCCCGTCGGGAGGCCCGGCGGCGCAGTGCTCCTTCCACCCCGGACAACGTCCGGGAACCACGGATGGTGCCGCGCCGGACCGATGAATCGCGCGAATGGTGATACGCCGCTCACACAGGGCGAAAGCGCTGGCGCGACAAGTCCCTCCCTGAGCAGACTCGCCGGATGGACCCCGTCGCCCTGACCACCGAACGCCTCCTGCTGCGCCCCGTCCGCCCGGACGACACCGAGGCGGTGCTCGCGGCGGCCCAGGACCCCGCCATCCAGCGCTGGATCTCCTCCTTCCCGTCGCCCTACCTGCGCGAGCACGCCGAGACGTTCATCGGCCGCACCGCCCCGGACGGCTGGGCGGACGACTCGATGTACACCCTCGCCGCGTTCCCGCCCTCGGGAGAACTGGCGGGCATGCTCAGCGTCGTGACGCACGGGCCCGGCCACGGCGAGATCGGCTACTGGGCCGCCAGGGAGCACCGCGGCCGGGGGTACATCACCGAGGCCGCCTCGGCCGTCGCCCGCTGGGCCTTCACGGCGCTCTCGGTGGACCGGCTGGAGTGGCGCGCCGAGGTCGGCAACGACGCCTCCCGCGCGGTGGCCGAACGGGTCGGCTTCACCGTCGAGGGCGTCCTGCGCGCGGGCGTGGGCAGCAGGGGTGTACGACGCGACTCCTGGGTGGGGTCACTGCTCCCCTCGGACCTCGGGCTGCCGTCGTCGGCGCCGTATCTGCCCGCCCCGGCCCGGCCGTCGGAGGCGAAAGCGCAGGCCGGCGGGGACTGTCAGTGGCACCCTCTATCGTCCCCGTCATGACGACCCTGCCGCGCCCCGCTCTCACCCTCACCGCGGACGACGCCCGCCGCCTCGCCCTGCGGGCCCAGGGCTTCCTCGGCGCGCCCGACCGCCGCTCCGGGGCGCGCGGGGTGCTCCGGGCACTCGGCGCGGTCCAGCTCGACACCATCTCCGTACTGGCCCGGTCCCATGAGCTGATCCCGTACGCGCGCCTGGGCGCGGTCGGCCGCAAGGACGTGGAGTCGGCCTACTGGCACACCCCGTCCTCCGGCGCGCCCCACGCCTTCGAGTACTGGTCGCACGCCGCGTGCATCCTCCCCGTCGAGGAGTGGCCGCACTTCGCGTTCCGCCGCCGCGCCTACCGCGACCGCCCGCACTGGAACCACCAGCTGCCCGAGGGCGCCTACGACCAGGTGATCAAGCAGCTGCGCACCGAAGGCCCGCTCACCGCGACGGAGTTGGGCGGCGCGAAGCGGACCAGCGACTGGTGGGACTGGTCCGGCACCAAGGTCGCCGTGGAGCGCGCGCTGATGTACGGCGAGGTGGTCTGCGTCGAGCGCCGGAGCTGGAAGCGGGTGTACGACCTCGCCGAGCGCGCCATCCCGAAGGAGCTGCTGCACGACGACCTGGACGACGCCGAGTGCCTGCGCCGGCTGGTCCGGCTGGCCGGTGAGGCCCTGGGCGTGGGCACTCGCGCGGACATCGCCGACTACCACCGCCTCCGGGGCGAGCAGGTCGACGCGGTGATCGCCGACTCGGGTCTGGTGCCGGTCGAGGTAGAGGGCTGGGGCAGGCCCGCGTGGGCGGACCCGGCCGCGCTGGCGGCGCCCGCGCGCGGACGGCACCGCACCACGCTGCTCTCCCCGTTCGATTCACTGATCTGGGAACGCGCGCGCACGGAGCGGATCTTCGGCTTCACCCACCGCCTGGAGGCGTACGTCCCCAAGCCGAAGCGGGTGTACGGCTACTTCGCCATGCCGGTGCTGTCCGGCGGGCGGCTGATCGGCCGGGTCGACCCCGCGCGCGAGGGCCGCACCCTGGTGGCCAGGCAGGTCACGCTGGACGGCCCGAAGGCGGTGCCGGGCGTGGCGCAGGCCCTGGTGGAGGCGGCGTCATGGGTCGGCTGCACGGACGTGCGCGTGGAGCGTGTGGACTCCCCCGAACTCCGCGCTCCGCTGGCGCTGGAACTCGCCCGCGCCCTCTCCTAGCCGCGGCGGGGCGGGCGTTGGGATGCCGCTAGCGGATCTCCAGGATCTTCTCGCGCATCGCGTAGACGACCGCCTCCATCCGGGAGTGCAGTTGCAGCTTCTCCAGGATGTTGCGGACGTGGTTCTTCACGGTGTTCTCGGAGATGAACAACTCCTTGGCGATGTCCCGGTTGTTCATCCCCGTGGCGACGAGCTTGAGCACCTCCAGCTCCCGGTCGGTCAGCCGGGGCGCGGGCACGAGCCGCCGCTCGTCGGTGCGCTGGATCATCGACTTGAACTCGGTGAGGAGCTTGGACGCCATGGAGGGGCTGATCTGCGACTGCCCGTCCGCGACGGCGCGGATGGCGGTGGCCACCTCGTCCGTGGAGATCTCCTTGAGGAGGTAACCGGTCGCGCCCGCCTTGATGGCGTCGTAGAGGTCGGCCTCCTCGTCGCTGATCGTCAGCATGATGATCTTCGCGCTGGGGGCGACCTCCTTGATGGAGGTGCACGCCTCGATCCCGCCCCGTCTGGGCATCCGGACGTCCATCAGCACGATGTCGGGCAGCAGATCGGCCGCCTTGTCCACCGCCTCGGCGCCGTCGCCCGCCTCGCCGACTACCTGGATGTCCTCCTCGGCGGCGAGCACGATCTCCAGGCCGCGGCGGAAGAGCGCGTGGTCGTCCACCACCAGCACCCGGATCGGCTCGTCGCGTGGAGAGTCCAGGTCCGGGTCCGCGCCGATGACGCCGTCGTCGGCGCCCGCGTCACGCATCGGTCCGAAGGTGTCCGCCATCGTTCCTCCCCCTGAAGGCCGTGGCCCGTGATTCCGTGCCATCGCCAACCCAAGGCAGCGGCCCACCGGTTGGGCCGGTGCGGTCATGATTTCATGCTCCGGCGCCCGAACGGTGACGCACAGGGGGCGAAGTGGTCGCACACCGGTGCCCCTGGGGGCGCACGCGCGTCCCAGGGGCACCGTCTCCGCTCCCGCCGGGCAGGTCAGCCGCCCAGCGTGTCACCCGCCGCGGGCGGCTGCGCCTGAGCCACCATCGGGTCCGTGTTCAGATGGATGACGCCGTAGTCGTAGGCGTGTCGCCGGTAGACGACGCTCGGCTCCTTGGTCTCGGAGTCGACGAACAAGTAGAAGTCGTGGCCGACCAGTTCCATCTCGTAGAGGGCCTGGTCAAGGCTCATCGGGGAGGCGACGTGGGTCTTCTCGCGGACGACCAGCGGGCCGTCGCCCTTGACCTCAAGCGAGCCGATCTTCCGGGTGGGCACTCCGTCGGACTCGGCGGTCGGGACGGGCTCACCATCGGGGTAGAGCGTCGCCACACCGGGGACGACGTCGGGTACTTCCGCGGCCGGGGTGCGTCGTGCGCCCCGGCGCACGACTCGCTTGTCGTGCTGCTTGCGCAGCCGGGCGTCCAGCTTCTCCGCGGCCATGTCGAGGGCCGCGTACGGGTCGCTGGCCGCTGCCTCCGCCCGGATCACCGGACCGCGGGAGCGGAGGGTGATCTCCACTCGGTCACAGCGGTCGGCCTGTCGGGGGTTGGGCTCCTTGGACACCTCGACGTCGAGGCTGATCACCTTGCCGTCGAGCTTCTGGATCTTCTCCAGCTTCAGCTTCTCGGCCACGTGCTTGCGGAACCGCTCAGGTACTTCGGTCTTGCGGCCCTTGACGACGATGTCCACGCAGAACTCCGTTCCCGGATCGCTCACGCCTGCGGCGGAGCGTCTCCCTTTCGCACCAGGTCCCGGTGAGTCCCGGAACCTCGGACTCGGTGACTCCCACCTCCTCCTCCCCCATGGGCGAGATCTCCATCCCGTCACGCGCGGGTGATTGTGCAAAACCCACAGCGCGGCAATCGGATATGAGAGGTGTGGCCTGGGCCTTTCCTCACAACCGAACATATCTCGCCCGGACGGATGTCGTCACCCTCTACTGAGGCGTACCTCCGTTCAGGTGAATTACTCCCCTCGCTACCTGCAACGACGCACGTTCTTGGTCGGTTCCCTGTTTATTCGAAGGAATCACGGGGTGCGGCGATCACCGCTGCCCGGACGGCTTCTCCGGCGATGTTCACCGGCTCCTTTTCCGGTGCCCCATGCACCGACTTTCCTCTCTGTGATCTCGTCCGTGATCGCGGCCCGATCCATCGTTCCTCCCTACCTTCCCGAGTTGCGGCGCGATACACAGCCATGTCCTCCTCGCACCGGGTTCCGGCCGTCGCGCGCAGGGCGCGCGCCGCCTCGGCCAGGCTCGCGCCGGTGGTGATCAGGTCGTCGACGAGCACGACCCGGCCGCCGGCGAGCAGGCGTGCGCCGCCCGCCCGCACCTCCAGCGCGCCCGCCAGGTTCTCCCGGCGCCGCCGCGCGTCCAGCCCCGCCTGGTCCACCACCGGCCGCCGCTGCCGCAGCACGGCGGCCACCCGCGCCGGGGTGCCGGTACGCCGCAGCCGCCCGGCCGCCACGAGCGCCATCCGCCGCACCGGGTCGTGCCCGCGCCGCCGCACGGCCCAGCGGGCGGAGGGCACGGGCACGAGGATCACCGGCCCGGCGTCCGACTCCGCCATGACCCGGCCCGGTTGTGGTCCGAACCCGGCGCGCACGGCTCCCGCCAGAGCCGCGCCCAGGGCCCCGGTGAGCGCCAGCGCGCCCCGTTCCTTGTGCGCGAGGAGGAGTGCCCGTACCTCCCGTGCGTAAGGAGCGGCGGCGTGCACCACCGGAAGCCCCGGCGGCTCGGGCACCGGCCGCACCCGGCGCGGCTCCGCACGCTCCAGCAACGTCCGGCACCGTGCGCAGAGCACCGCCGGTGGTGACCCGCAACCGCCGCACTCGGTCGGCAGCGCAAGGTCGGTGAGGTCCTGCCACCATCCCCGCATGTCCACCACTGTGCCCAGGCCCGGGCGACCCGGCCACCCCTGTGGACAACGCCCCTGTGGACAACCCCGGCACATGCCCGGCAGCGCTCACCCGCACGGGTGAGCGCTGCCGGGAAACCGCAGGTCAAGCAGGGCGACAACTACCCCGGATAGACCGGCGCCGTACCGTCCTTGTCCACCTTCTGCCACTGCGCGCCGGACGGCAGCCGGACGATCCCGTCCTCCGAGTAGGCCACCAGCGGCACCCGGTCGTCCTCGGCCGAGGCGATCGCCTTCACCCGGGAGAGCGCGGCCGGCGCCGGGCCCTCCAGCACCGAGCCGTCCACCTGCACGTAGCGCATCTGGTGCACGCCACCCTGCTCGCGGCCGACCACGACGAGGCGGCTGTCACCGGCCCAGGACATCGCGGTGACCAGCTCCATGTCGGGCGCCGCCGGACGCGGGGCGACGACGGCGGGGGCCTCGGCCGAGCCGTTTCCGTCGTTCCCACCGGCCCCACCGGCCCCACCGGTCCCGTCGCTGTCGGCGCTCACGCTGTCGCCACCCTCGATCCTGCCGATGAGCAGGGACTGCTTGCCGCCCTTGACCTCCACGACCAGCGCGACCCGAGCCCCGTCCGCGGCCACCCGCACGTCCCGGATCGGGCCGGGCAGCTCCGGCAGCGTCACCGCCACCGGCTTGCCGGTGCCCTGCGGGACGACGTACAGCCGGGGCCGGGCCGGGTTCAGGTCGGCCACCCACAGGTCGCCCCGGGCGTCCCAGCCGGGCCGGGTCAGCCGGGTGTCCTCGGTGGGGCCCTGGCTGGTCAGCACGGGCTGCTCCAGCGGCGCGTCGGTGGCCAGCGGGGCCACGTAGAGCGACTTGCCGTCCGCACCGACTCCGGCCGCCGTCCGCTCGTCACGCGAGACGGCGACCGACCCGAACTGCTTGGCGCCCTCGCCGAACACACCCGGCACCGGGGTGCCGCCGGTGCCCGCGCCCGCGGCGGGCAGCCGGATCAGACGGTGCTTGCCGTCCAGGAAGTAGAGGTAGTCCGGGCTCTGGGCCGAGGCGTGCCAGGCGACCGAGTCCGCGCGGCTCTCGGTGAGGTCGCACAGCTGGTCCCCGCCGGGCCCGCGCAGGTCGACCGACTCCAGGGTCGGCGCCAGGTTCCGCAGGGTGAACAGCAGCTGGGTCGCCATCTCCGTGCACCGGGCCGGACCGACCCGGGCCGCCTTGGCGTTCAGCGGCACGGTCAGCCGGTTCTCGTCGTCCGGGGCCAGCCCGGTCGTGCCGTTCCGCAGTGCCGCACCGGTCGGGAAGCTGGACCTGACCACCGGTCCGAGCCAATTGGTGGGCCCGCTCAGCAGCGACCGCACCAGCTGGGTCATCGGGTCGACCTTGCTGCGCACGAACACCGGGTCGGCGACCGCCACGGGGTCCCCCGTCGTACCGGCCCTGGTGTGGGTGGCGAAGTAGTACTTGTCGACGGACGTGTAGTTGCGCTGAAAATCCGACTTACCCATCACGACGCCCTCGGGTGGCGCGTCGATCCGCCACTGCCCGCTCTTGGCGTCCTGCGTCAGATGCACCTTGGCCCGGAAGTCGCCGTGCGCCGGGGCGTACGCCTGCTGCGCGTCCACCGTGGCCACCCGGCTGCCCGCCAGGACGTAGGAGCGTCCCGTGTTCGGCTCCCGGCCGGTCGGCGGGGTCTCGGCCATGATGCCGGGCCCGTCGGCCAGCACGGTGGCCGATCCCTCCGGCCGCCAGGCGCGCGCCGCCTGGGCGGTGAGGTACTTGCGCGCCGTGTCGTAGTGCGGATCGTCGCTGGTCAGCGCCTCCAGATAGCCCTGCATGATCTCGCTGGGGGAAGCGTCCTCGGCGGGCGGCACGGCGAAGACCCGTACCCCCGTGTCCTGGCGCGGCATGGACTCCACATTGCGCAGATCCCCGCTGTCGGGCATCGAGGCGCAGCCGCCCAGCAGTACGGCCCCACAGACCGCGTATGTCACCGCGCGCCCCGGCGTGCGCCGGGCGCCCCCCTCGCGGTCAGCGACCACGGAACGCCTCCCCTGCCTCGGTCGAGTCCTGCCCGGCCGGTTCCGGGCGACCCGCCGCATGCGGGTCGGGCACCTGAGTGCCGGTCCTGTCGTCGGGCCGCCATCCACCGTTCGCGGGCCGGGGCACGACACGCGCGCCGCCGTTCCCGTTGCCGGGGAGCGCCGTCGGGTCGGCCGCCGGCGCGGCGGCGCCCTGACGCGGCGGAAGCGGGGACGCGTTGCCACCGTTCGGCTGCATCGGGACCGTCGCCAGTTTCTCCGCTCCCCCACGCGGTGTCCCGCCGTCGTCCAGGCCCCGGTTGCGACGCGAGTCCTTGGGCTCCAGCGGTATCGGCGAGCCCCGCAGCGGCTCGTCGGCGGTACGCGGCAGGGTCAGCCGGAACTGCGAACCGCCGCCCGGCTCGCCCCACGCCTGGAGCCAGCCGCCGTGCAGCCGCGCGTCCTCCAGCGCGATCGACAGCCCCAGTCCGGTGCCGCCGGTGGTACGCGCGCGTGCCGGGTCGGCCCGCCAGAAGCGGCTGAAGACCCGGGTGGCCTCGCCAGGCTTGAGCCCGACTCCGTAGTCCCGCACCGCGACGGCGACGGCGCCGCCAGCGCTGGCGAGCTTGACCACCACGTCCTTGCCGTCGCCGTGCTCGACGGCGTTGACGACGAGGTTGCGCAGCACACGCTCCACCCGCCGGAAGTCCGCCTCGGCAACGACGGGCTGCAGGTCGCCGACCACGCGGATACGGCTGCCCTTGCGCTCGGCGAGCGGCTCGGCACCGCCGACGACCCGCCGTACGACCTCTCTCAGATCGATCGGCTCGGCCTCCAGCGCGGCCGCGCCCGCGTCGAACCGGCTGATCTCCAGCAGGTCCGCGAGCAGCGACTCGAACCGGTCCAGCTGGTCCGCGAGCAGTTCCGCGGACCGCGCGGTCATCGGGTCGAAGTCCACGCGGGCGTCGTGGATGACGTCCGCGGCCATCCGTACGGTGGTCAGCGGGGTACGCAGCTCGTGCGAGACGTCGGAGACGAACCGCCGCTGCATCCGCGACAGGTCCTCCAGCTGCTGGATCTTCAGCTGAAGGTTCTGCGCCATCTTGTTGAAGGCTTCGCCCAGGCGCGCGATGTCGTCCTCTCCGGTGACCTTCATCCGCTCCTGGAGCCGCCCGGCGGACAGCCGCTCGGCGATCCCGGCCGCCATCCGCACCGGCGTGACGACCTGCCGCACCACGAGCCAGGCGATGGCCCCGAGAAGTACGACGACAAAGAGGCCGGCGGTCGCCAGGGTGCCCTTGACCAGGCTCAGCGACTTCTCCTCCTGCGTGAGCGGGAAGAGGTAGTACAGCTCGTAGGGGTGGCCGTTGGGGTCGTTGACCTGCTTGCCGATGACCAGCGCGGGCTGGGATTCCTTGCGGTTGCTGTAGACGATGCGGGTGTAGCTCTGGGCGGCGGCGGTGCTGGTGCTGCTGTTGACCCGGTCGCGCAGGCTCGCGGGCACGCTGTCGGCCGGGCTGACGTACCCGGAACCGCGCGGGCTGCGGCCCCCGCCGCTGTCGTCGCCGACGGGCAGCGTGACCACGTCGAAGGCGCCCGAGCCGCCGCTGGAGAGCGACTCCACGAGGTCGCTCATCCACTGGATGACGTTCTGGGACTGCTGGCCGTCGGAACCGTTGACGCCCGTCGTGCCGTGGGTGGCGGCCGCGGTCTCGTCGGCGCTCTGCCGGGCCACGGCGAAACCGCCGGTGGCCTGGCTCTGCGACGCCTTCACCTTCGCGTCCAGCAGGCCGTTGCGCACCTGGCCGATGACGACGAAGCCCAGCAGCAGGACGACGCCCAGCGACATCAGCAGGGTCGTGGCGACGACCCGCAGCTGGATGTTGCGCCGCCACAGCCGCATGACGGGCAGCAGCGGACGGCGCACCCAGCGGATGAACAGCCGGACCACCGGGCTGCCCTGGACGCCGCCACTCAGCAGGGCGGCGGTGAAGAGGCGGCCCCGGCGCGGACTGCCCGCACCGCGGCCGGACGCGCGTCCCGGACCGGCGCCGGGCCGGCCGGGAGCCGAAGCGGCGCTGTCCCCGGACACGTCAGCTCGGTCCGGCCTTGTAGCCGACACCTCGGACGGTCACCACGATCTCCGGCCGCTCCGGGTCCTTCTCGACCTTGGAACGCAGGCGCTGCACATGCACATTGACCAGCCGGGTGTCGGCAGCGTGCCGGTAGCCCCAGACCTGCTCCAGCAGCACCTCACGGGTGAACACCTGCCACGGCTTGCGCGCGAGCGCGACGAGCAGATCGAACTCCAGCGGGGTCAGCGCGATCGACTGCCCGTTCCGCTTCACGGAGTGCCCGGCCACGTCGATCACCAGGTCACCGATGGTGAGCTGCTCCGGCGCCGGCTCCTCCGACCTCCGCAGCCGCGCCCGGATACGGGCCACCAGCTCCTTCGGCTTGAACGGCTTCACGATGTAGTCGTCCGCGCCCGACTCCAGGCCCACCACGACATCCACGGTGTCGCTCTTGGCGGTGAGCATCACGATGGGCACACCGGACTCCGCCCTGATCAGGCGGCACACCTCGATGCCGTCCCGGCCGGGCAGCATCAGGTCCAGCAGCACCAGATCGGGCTTGGCCTCCCGGAAAGCGGCCAGCGCCTTGTCCCCGTCGGCTACGAAAGACGGCTCAAAACCTTCACCACGCAGCACGATGCCGAGCATCTCGGCCAGTGCGGTGTCGTCGTCGACGACAAGGACTCGTCCCTTCATAAACGACATCATCCCATTCTCATAACGACGACAGAGCCGCAGGTGAGGCACGTCACTGGCCTGTGACGATAGTCGTACCGAGCGGTCACTGTCTGCCCCGGGTCCACAGCGGGACGGCTGCCGGGGCCGATCGGGCGCGGCGGCCCCGGCAGCCGTACGGGTGTCAGCCGGTGACCGACGCGGTCCGGGCCCTCGCGCACAGAGCCGCCAGGGCCCCGGGGGTCACCGGGGAGACGGTGCCCTCCTCGGTGATGATCGCCGTCACCAGTTCGGGCGGTGTCACGTCGAACGCCGGGTTGTACGCCTGCGTGCCCAGCGGAGCCAGCGGTACCCCGCCGCCTCCGCCCACCGCCGACGCCTGGGGCGTGACGATCTCGGTCACCTCGAAGCCCGGACGCTGCTCGACCTCGATCGACGCGCCGTCCGGGGTCTCCAGGTCCACCGTGGTCACCGGCGCCACCACGATGAACGGCACATGGTGGTAGCGCGCCAGCACCGCCAGCGGATAGCTACCCACCTTGTTCGCCACCGAGCCGTCGGCCGCGATCCGGTCCGCGCCGATCAGCACCGCGTCCACCTCTCCGGCCGCGAACAGCGAACCGGCCGCGCTGTCGGTGAGCAGCGTGTACGCCATCCCGCTGCGCGCCGCCTCGTACGCCGTCAGCCGCGCCCCCTGCAACAGCGGGCGCGTCTCGTCCACCCAGAGCCGCCGCAGCCGCCCCACCCGGTGCGCGGCCAGCGCCACCGCGAACGCGGTCCCCTCCCCGCCCGACACCAGCGAACCGGTGTTGCAGTGGGTCAGGACCCGGTGGCCGCCGCCCGGCATCAGCTCGTCCAGCAGCGCCAGTCCGTGCGCGGCCATCCGCGCGCTCGCCTCCGCGTCCTCCTGGTGCAGGGCCCGCGCCGCCGCGAGCGCGGTCGTCGCCGCCGCCGTGGGGTCGCCGGTCGCGGCCAGCGCCTCCCGGTACGCGGCCAGGGCCCGGCGGACACCGACGGCCAGGTTTACCGCGGTGGGCCGGGCGCTCTCCAGCGCGTCGGCGGCCTCGTCCACATCGAAGCCCCGCGCGGCGGCCAGGGCGACTCCGTACGCGCCCGCGACGCCGAGCACCGGCGCCCCGCGCACGGCGAGCGAACGGATCGCCTCCACCAGCGCCGACGCGTCCGTGCACACCAGTTCGACCTCCTCGGACGGAAGCCTCGTCTGGTCGAGAAGGATGAGTACGGGTCCTTCGGGCGGTTCCTCCCATCGGATCACCGGTATCCCGGTCGGCCGCTTGTCCTCGCCAGGTTGCGCCTGCTGATCAGCCATGCGGTGAGTCTGCCCCGTATCCGGCGGAGAATTGATGGAGTACGGCGCCCACCGCACCAGGTCACACCGTGACCCGGCCATGGCACGATGGCTGCCAACCTGCCGCCGCGACCGCGGACGGGCACCGTGAAGGAGCTTCGATGAGTGACTCGCCGGGCTGGGCTTCGCCCGGACCCGACCCGTCGTCCGAGGAACGGAAGACCGGCGCGGCCGGCGCCGCCGAGCCCACACCCACCGACCCGCCCGCTCCCGCCGAGCCGGCCGCTCCCGCCGAGCCGGCCGCACAGCCGGGCGACGCTCCGCAGAGCCCCGACGCGAAGTGGGCCGAGGGTCAGCCACCTCCCGGACAGTGGTCGGCGCCCACCGGCGCGCCCGCCCCGGGCCAGGCGCCTCCGCCCCCACCACCGGGCGCGGGCTGGGGCGGACCCGGTGCTCCCGGCGGCCCCGCGGCCTGGGGCAACGGCTGGGGCGGTCCCCCGCCCGCCGCCAAGCCCGGCGTGATCCCGCTGCGCCCGCTCGGCATCGGCGAGATACTCGACGGCGCCATCTCCACCATGCGCGCCTACTGGCGCACCGTCCTCGGTATCTCGCTGACGGTGTCGGTCGTCATCGAGCTGTGCGCGCTCCTCCTCCAGGGCGTCATCCTGAAGGACACGGCCGGCACGCTCAGCGATCCCAATGTGTCCCCGAGCGAGGCGCTGCGCTCCGTCGGCTCGGTCACCGCCGGTGCGCTGCTCGTCGGCCTGGTCTCCGTGGTCGGCACCATCGTGGCCACCGCGCTGCTGACGACCGTGACCAGCCGCGCCGTCCTCGGCAGGCCGGTGAGCATCGGCGAGGCGTGGCGCGAATCCCGCGGCCAGCTCCTCAAGCTGCTCGGCCTCCTCATGCTGCTGGCCCTCATCACCTGCGTCGTCCTTGCCGCCGGCCTGCTGCCGGGTCTCGTCCTGGGGGCCGTCGCGGGCTTCGACGGACCTGCCGTCGCCCTGATCATCCTGGGCATCCTGGCGGCCGTCGTCGTCGTGATCTGGCTGACGATCCGCTTCTCCCTCGCCTCGCCCGCGCTGATGCTGGAGCGGCAGGGCATCTGGAAGTCGATGAGCCGCTCGGCCAAGCTGGTCCAGGGCTCCTGGTGGCGTGTGCTCGGCGCGCAGTTCCTCGCCGGGATCATCGCCAACCTGGTCTCCTGGATGACGGTGATCCCCTTCACCATCATCGCGTTCGCCGTGAACGGCGAGAACATGACCTCCCTGATCGGCACCGGCGGCCAGCCGACCGGCTGGTCGTTCCTGCTCATCACCGGCATCGGCTCGGTGATCGGCGGCACGCTCACCCTGCCGGTCAAGGCCGGTGTCACCGTGCTCCTCTACATCGACCAGCGCATCCGCCGCGAGGCCCTCGACCTCGAACTGGCCCGTGCCGCCGGCGTCCAGGGCCACGCCCCCGGCACGGCGCCGGGGAGCTGATGCGGTGAGCATGACGGGGGGAGTTCTCACGGCGGCGTCGGGGTTGCCCGGCGCCGCCCGCCTCAGGGCCTTCGCGCTGGGCAGCTCCGGCGACGAGCCGCCCGTGACCGTCCCGCGTGATCCCGCGCGCGAGGCGGCCCGCCGCGAACTGGCCAAGCGGATGTACCACGAGAACGACCCCAGCCTGCTCCAACGCGCCCTCAACACGTTCTGGGAGTGGCTCGGCAGACTCCTCGCCAAGGCCGCCTCGGCGGCACCGGGCGGCTCGCTCGGTCTCCTCGTCGTGGTCCTGTGCGTCATCGCCGTGCTGGCCGCCCTGTGGTGGCGGCTGGGCTCCCCACGCCGCAGCCCCGTCTCGGCCGCCCCGTTGTTCGACGAGCGTCCGCGCACCGCCTCCGAACACCGGTCCGCCGCCGAGGCGCACGCCGCCCAGGGCCACTGGAACCAGGCGGTCCAGGAACGCATGCGGGCCATCGTCCGCGCACTGGAGGAGCGGGCCCTGCTCGACGTCCGCCCCGGCCGCACCGCCGACGAAGCCGCCGCCGAGGCGGGCCGCACCCTCCCCGGACACGCGGACGGGCTGCGCGCCGCCGCCCGCCACTTCGACGACGTCACATACGGCGGCCGCACCGCCGACCAGCAGACGTACCAAGGCATCGCCCAACTCGACAGCGACCTCGAACGCGCCCGCCCCACCCCGGTGAACAGCGCCGCCGACGCCGCCCGTGACGGGAAGACCGGATGACGACGTCGTCCGCGCTCACCGCCCGTCAGCTGTGGACCCGCACGCGGGGCATCGCCCTCGCCGTCGTCCTGCTGCTGATCGGCGCCGTCGCCATCGCTGTCGTCCGCTCCCAGACCAAGCACGGCGACCTGGACCCACGTTCCGCCGATCCCAGCGGCAGCCGCGCCGTCGCCGAACTCCTCGCCGACCGCGGGGTCACCACCCGCGTGGTCACCACACTCGACGCCGCGCGCGCGGCCACCGGCCCGGACACCACTCTCCTGGTGGCCGTACCGGACCTGCTGACCCATCGCCAGCAGACCCGGATCGCCACGGCCGCGGCGTCCTCCGGCGGCCGCACCGTGCTCGTCGCCCCGAGCAGCTGGTCCGTCGGACGCCTCGCCCCCGGTGTCAGCGCGAGCCCGGTCAACAGCGTCGACGCCGCGCTCGATCCCGACTGCGCGCTCCCCGAGGCCCGGCGGGCGGGCAGCGCCGAGACCGGCGGCATCCGCTACAGCACCACCGTCCGCGATGCCGAGTCCTGCTACCCCAGCGAGCGGCGCGCCACCCTGCTCCGCGTCCCGGCGGCCTCGGGCGGGGGCGACACCGTCGTGCTGGGCGCGCCCGACATCCTCCTCAACAGCCGTCTCGACAAGCAGGGCAACGCCTCGCTCGCCCTGCAACTCCTCGGCTCCCGGCCTCATCTGGTCTGGTACCTCCCCTCGCTCGCCGACTCATCCGCCACCGAAAACGGCGGCCGTAAAAGCCTCTTTGATCTGCTCCCCTCGGGCTGGCTCTGGGCCACCCTCCAACTGTTCGCCGCAGCGCTCGCCGCCGCCTTCTGGCGCGGCCGCCGGTTCGGCCCACTCGTGCCGGAGAGGCTGCCCGTCGCCATCCGCGCCTCCGAGACGACCGAGGGCCGCGCCCGCCTCTACCGCAAGGTCGACGCCCGCGACCGCGCCTCCACCGGCCTGCGCTCCACGACCCGCACCCGCCTGGCCCCGCTCGTCGGCATTCCCGCCGCCCAGGCACACACCCCGGAAGCCCTGCTCCCCGCCCTGTCCGCCCGTCTCCCCGACAGCGGCGAACAGGCCCTGCACTCCCTCCTCTTCGGAGCCCCGCCCCGCGACGACGCGGCCCTCATCGCACTCACCGACCGACTCGACGCCCTCGAAAGAGAGGTACGCCGTTCATGATGGCCCCGACCACTGACAGCGCCGGGAATACCGAGGACGCGGCCGCCGCCCGCGCCTCCCTGGAGACCCTGCGCACCGAGATCGCCAAAGCCGTGGTCGGCCAGGACCCCGCCGTGACCGGCCTCGTCGTCGCCCTGCTGTGCCGAGGACACGTCCTCCTCGAAGGCGTCCCCGGAGTCGCCAAGACCCTCCTGGTCCGCACCCTCGCCTCGGCACTCGAACTCGACACCAAGCGCGTCCAGTTCACGCCCGATCTGATGCCGAGCGATGTCACCGGCTCCCTCGTCTACGACACCCGCACCGCGGAGTTCTCCTTCCAGCCCGGCCCTGTCTTCACCAACCTCCTTCTCGCGGACGAGATCAACCGCACCCCGCCGAAGACCCAGTCCTCCCTGCTCGAAGCAATGGAGGAACGACAGGTCACGGTCGACGGCACCCCGCGTCCCCTCCCCGAGCCGTTCCTGGTCGCGGCCACCCAGAACCCGGTCGAGTACGAGGGCACCTATCCTCTTCCCGAGGCCCAACTGGATCGTTTTCTACTCAAGTTGACGATCCCGCTGCCTTCCCGCGAGGACGAGATCGACGTCCTCACCCGCCACGCCTCGGGCTTCGACCCCCGCGACCTGCGCGCCGCAGGCGTACGTCCCGTCGCCGGCCCGGCCGACCTGGAGGCCGCCCGCACAGCCGTGGCCAGGACGACCGTCTCCCCCGAGATCACGGCCTACGTCGTGGACGTCTGCCGTGCCACCCGTCAGTCCCCCTCGCTCACCCTGGGCGTCTCCCCCCGAGGTGCCACCGCCCTGCTCAGCACCGCCCGCGCCTGGGCCTGGCTGACGGGCCGTGACTATGTCACCCCTGACGACGTGAAGGCCCTGGCACTGCCCGCCCTGCGGCACCGGGTCCAACTACGCCCGGAGGCGGAGATGGAGGGCGTGACCGCCGACTCGGTCATCAACTCCATCCTGGCCCAGGTCCCGGTACCCCGCTGATGCCCCTCACCGGACGCACCGCCCTCATCGCGGCCCTCGGCTCCCTCCCCGTCGGCCTGTTGGAGCCCAGCTGGACGGGCATCCTCGCGGTCAACGGCTCCCTGGCCCTGGCCTGCGCCTGTGACTTCGCGCTCGCGGCGCCCGTACGACGCCTGGTCCTCACTCGCTCCGGCGACACCTCCACTCGTCTCGGCGAATCCGCCGACATCACGTTGACCGTCACCAACCCCTCCCGCCGCCCGCTACGAGCACGACTGCGGGACGCCTGGCCACCCAGCAGCTGGGAACCGGGCACCGAGGTCGAAGGGTCCCGGCACCGGTTGGACATCCCACCCGGTGAACGCCGCAGTACGACAACCCGGTTGAGCCCCACCCGCCGCGGCGACCGTCAGGCCGACCGGGTCACGATCCGCTCCTACGGCCCCCTCGGCCTGTTCTCCCGTCAGGGCACCCATCGCGTGCCCTGGACACTCCGGGTTTTGCCCCCTTTCACCAGCCGAAAGCATCTCCCGTCGAAACTCGCTCGATTGCGTGAACTCGACGGCCGGACCAGCGTTCTGACGCGGGGTGAGGGCACCGAGTTCGACAGCCTGCGGGAGTACGTCCCCGGCGACGACACCCGTTCGATCGACTGGCGAGCCACCGCGAGGCAGTCCGCGGTCGCCGTGCGCACCTGGCGCCCGGAACGCGACCGGCGCATCCTCCTGGTCCTCGACACCGGCCGCACCTCGGCCGGCCGCGTGGACGACGTGCCCCGCCTGGACGCCGCCATGGACGCGGCACTCCTCCTGGCGGTCCTCGCCTCCCGCGCCGGCGACCGCGTGGACCTGCTCGCCTACGACCGCCAGGTCCGCGCCCTGGTCCAGGGAAAGTCCGCCGGACAGCTCCTGCCGTCCCTCGTCAACGCCCTGGCCACGCTGGAGCCGGAGCTCGTCGAGACCGACGCACGCGGCCTCACGGCGGCCGCTCTGCGTACGGCACCGCGCCGCTCGCTGATCGTCCTCCTCACCTCGCTCGACGCGGCGCCGGTGGAGGAGGGCCTGCTGCCGATGCTCCCTCAGCTCACCCAACGCCACACGGTGCTCGTGGCCTCCGTGGCCGACCCGCACATCGCGCGCATGGCTCAGGGCAGAGGGGACATCGACGCGGTGTACGCAGCCGCGGCGGCGGCCCAGGCCCAGCGCGAACGGCAGCACACCGCCGAGCAGCTCCGCCGTCATGGAGTGACGGTGGTGGACGCGACGCCGGAGGAACTGGCTCCCGCATTGGCGGACGCGTATCTGGCGCTGAAGGCGGCGGGGCGTCTTTGAGGCAGATATTCGTCCGGCTCTCTTCGGAGGGAAAGAGGGAAACCAGCCCTGAACGCAGAAAACCCCCGCACCAAAAGGTGCGGGGGTTTCCCATAAAATTTGTTCGGCGGCGTCCTACTCTCCCACAGGGTCCCCCCTGCAGTACCATCGGCGCTGTGAGGCTTAGCTTCCGGGTTCGATATGTAACCGGGCGTTTCCCTCACGCTATGACCACCGAAACACTATGAAACTGTCAGCCGAGCCATGTGTGGCACATGGCTGCTGTTCGTGGTTTCAGAACCAACACAGTGGACGCGAGCAACTGAGGACAAGCCCTCGGCCTATTAGTACCAGTCAACTCCACCCGTTACCAGGCTTCCATATCTGGCCTATCAACCCAGTCGTCTACTGGGAGCCTTACCCTCTCAAGGAGGTGGGAATACTCATCTCGAAGCAGGCTTCCCGCTTAGATGCTTTCAGCGGTTATCCCTCCCGAACGTAGCCAACCAGCCGTGCCCTTGGCAGGACAACTGGCACACCAGAGGTTCGTCCGTCCCGGTCCTCTCGTACTAGGGACAGCCCTTCTCAATATTCCTGCGCGCGCAGCGGATAGGGACCGAACTGTCTCACGACGTTCTAAACCCAGCTCGCGTACCGCTTTAATGGGCGAACAGCCCAACCCTTGGGACCGACTCCAGCCCCAGGATGCGACGAGCCGACATCGAGGTGCCAAACCATCCCGTCGATATGGACTCTTGGGGAAGATCAGCCTGTTATCCCCGGGGTACCTTTTATCCGTTGAGCGACGGCGCTTCCACAAGCCACCGCCGGATCACTAGTCCCGACTTTCGTCCCTGCTCGACCCGTCGGTCTCACAGTCAAGCTCCCTTGTGCACTTACACTCAACACCTGATTACCAACCAGGCTGAGGGAACCTTTGGGCGCCTCCGTTACTCTTTAGGAGGCAACCGCCCCAGTTAAACTACCCATCAGACACTGTCCCTGATCCGGATCACGGACCCAGGTTAGACATCCAGCACGACCAGACTGGTATTTCAACGACGACTCCCCCTGAACTGGCGTCCAGAGTTCACAGTCTCCCAGCTATCCTACACAAGCCGAACCGAACACCAATATCAAACTGTAGTAAAGGTCCCGGGGTCTTTCCGTCCTGCTGCGCGAAACGAGCATCTTTACTCGTAGTGCAATTTCACCGGGCCTATGGTTGAGACAGTCGAGAAGTCGTTACGCCATTCGTGCAGGTCGGAACTTACCCGACAAGGAATTTCGCTACCTTAGGATGGTTATAGTTACCACCGCCGTTTACTGGCGCTTAAGTTCTCAGCTTCGCCACACCGAAATGTGACTAACCGGTCCCCTTAACGTTCCAGCACCGGGCAGGCGTCAGTCCGTATACATCGCCTTACGGCTTCGCACGGACCTGTGTTTTTAGTAAACAGTCGCTTCTCGCTGGTCTCTGCGGCCACCCCCAGCTCACCGAGTAAATCGGATCACCAGTGATGGCCCCCCTTCTCCCGAAGTTACGGGGGCATTTTGCCGAGTTCCTTAACCATAGTTCACCCGAACGCCTCGGTATTCTCTACCTGACCACCTGAGTCGGTTTAGGGTACGGGCCGCCATGAAACTCGCTAGAGGCTTTTCTCGACAGCATAGGATCATCCACTTCACCACAATCGGCTCGGCATCAGGTCTCAGCCTTAATGTGTGACGGATTTACCTATCACACGGCCTACACCCTTACCCCAGGACTACCATCGCCTGGGCTGGACTACCTTCCTGCGTCACCCCATCACTCACCTACTGCAGATCTGGACCGGCGGCTCCACCACTTTCCTTTCCCCGAAGGGTCCGGAACGGCTTCACGGCCTTAGCATCGTCTGGTTCGATGTTTGACGCTTCACAGCGGGTACCGGAATATCAACCGGTTATCCATCGACTACGCCTGTCGGCCTCGCCTTAGGTCCCGACTTACCCTGGGCAGATCAGCTTGACCCAGGAACCCTTAGTCAATCGGCGCACACGTTTCTCACGTGTGTATCGCTACTCATGCCTGCATTCTCACTCGTGAACCGTCCACCACTGCCTTCCGGCGCGGCTTCACCCGGCACACGACGCTCCCCTACCCATCACAGCACCCGTTGGGGCTATACGCTGCAATGACACGACTTCGGCGGTACGCTTGAGCCCCGCTACATTGTCGGCGCGGAATCACTAGACCAGTGAGCTATTACGCACTCTTTCAAGGGTGGCTGCTTCTAAGCCAACCTCCTGGTTGTCTGTGCGACTCCACATCCTTTCCCACTTAGCGTACGCTTAGGGGCCTTAGTCGATGCTCTGGGCTGTTTCCCTCTCGACCATGGAGCTTATCCCCCACAGTCTCACTGCCGTGCTCTCACTTACCGGCATTCGGAGTTTGGCTAAGGTCAGTAACCCGGTAGGGCCCATCGCCTATCCAGTGCTCTACCTCCGGCAAGAAACACACGACGCTGCACCTAAATGCATTTCGGGGAGAACCAGCTATCACGGAGTTTGATTGGCCTTTCACCCCTAACCACAGGTCATCCCCCAGGTTTTCAACCCTGGTGGGTTCGGTCCTCCACGAAGTCTTACCTCCGCTTCAACCTGCCCATGGCTAGATCACTCCGCTTCGGGTCTTGAGCGCGCTACTGAATCGCCCTATTCGGACTCGCTTTCGCTACGGCTTCCCCACACGGGTTAACCTCGCAACACACCGCAAACTCGCAGGCTCATTCTTCAAAAGGCACGCAGTCACGACGCATTGAGTAAACTCAATGCGCGACGCTCCCACGGCTTGTAGGCACACGGTTTCAGGTACTATTTCACTCCGCTCCCGCGGTACTTTTCACCATTCCCTCACGGTACTATCCGCTATCGGTCACCAGGGAATATTTAGGCTTAGCGGGTGGTCCCGCCAGATTCACACGGGATTTCTCGGGCCCCGTGCTACTTGGGTGTCTCTCAAACGAGCCGTTGACATTTCGACTACGGGGGTCTTACCCTCTACGCCGGACCTTTCGCATGTCCTTCGTCTACATCAACGGTTTCTGACTCGTCCTGTCGCCGGCAGACGACAGAAGAGAGATCCCACAACCCCGCACACGCAACCCCTGCCGGGTCTCACACGTATACGGTTTGGCCTCATCCGGTTTCGCTCGCCACTACTCCCGGAATCACGGTTGTTTTCTCTTCCTGAGGGTACTGAGATGTTTCACTTCCCCTCGTTCCCTCCACACTGCCTATGTGTTCAGCAGCGGGTGACAGCCCATGACGACTGCCGGGTTTCCCCATTCGGAAACCCCCGGATCAAAGCCTGGTTGACGGCTCCCCGGGGACTATCGTGGCCTCCCACGTCCTTCATCGGTTCCTGGTGCCAAGGCATCCACCGTGCGCCCTTAAAAACTTGGCCACAGATGCTCGCGTCCACTGTGCAGTTCTCAAACAACGACCAGCCACCCATCACCCC